>DASYCZ010000062.1:0-330157 GCA_036499825.1 Devosiaceae bacterium | reverse complement strand
GCGCCAGTTCGGAGCAGCCCTCATGATGAACTTCCTCGAGCGCATCCTGCGCATGCCGCGAGCGGTGATGACCGTGATGGTCGTCCTGCTCGTCGGCGGCGTCCTGAGCTATCTGTCGTTGCCCAAGGAAAGCTTCCCGGCCATCGACATTCCGTACTTCTACGTCTCAGTGACGGAGACCGGCGTGTCGCCGGCCGACGCCGAGCGCCTGCTGGCGAAGCCGATCGAAGACCGGGTCAAGGACGTCGATGGCCTCAGCCACTACACGACGACCGCGACGCAGGGCTTTGCCTCGGTGCTGCTCGAGTTCGACGTCAATGCGAACAAGGACAAGGCGCTGTCGGACGTGCGCGCCAAGCTCGACGGCGTCAGCGCCGACCTGCCGAGCGACGCGACGGTACCGACCGTGACGGCGGTGTCGACCGCCAGCCTGCCCTCGCTGTCGATCGCGCTCTATGGCGACGTGCCCGAGCGGGCCCTGGTGCAAAAGGCCAAGGACCTGCAGGACGCGCTCGAAAAGCTGCCGGACGTGCAGTCGGCGGACCTCACCGGTTCGCGCGACGAAATGCTGGCGGTCACCATCAACATGGACAAGCTGGAGGCCTATGACCTCACGGCTTCGCAGCTGCTCGACGCGCTGGCCAAGAACAACCTCGTGGTTCCGGGCGGCACGCTCGACACCGGCAATGGTTCGTTCAACGTGCAGGTGCCGGGGCTGATCACCTCGCCTGCCGACGTCTACTCGCTGCCGCTCAAGACCTCGGGCGACACCGTGGTGACATTCGGCGACGTGGCGCAGATCACCCGCACCTTCGAAGATGCGACGAGCTATGCGCACGTCAACGGCCAGCCGGCGATCACGCTCAGCGTGGTCAAGAAGCTCGGCACCAACGTCATCAGCGTGGTCGACGAGGCCAAGAAGACGACGACCGATCTGTCGGCCACCTGGCCGTCGGGCATCCAGCATTCGTTCCTGCTCGACCAGGCGGAGCAGGCCAAGAGCCTCTTCAACTCGCTGCAGGCCGCGGTGCTGACCGCGGTGGCGCTGGTGCTGATCACGTGCGTTGCGACGCTCGGCGTCCGCCCGGCGCTGATGATCGGCGCGTCGATCCCGATCTCGTTCATGATCGCGTTCCTCGTCACCGGCATCCTCGGCATGACGCTCAACATGATGATCATGTTCGGCCTCGTGCTCGCGGTGGGCGTGCTCGTCGACGATCCGATCGTGGTGGTGGAATACGCCGAACGAAAGCTGCAGGAGGGCGTGCCCAAGCGGGAAGCCTTCATCATGGCGGCCAAGAAGATGTTCGTGCCGGTGGTTTCGGCCACCTTCACGACGCTCAGCGCGTTCGTCGTGCTGCTGTTCTGGCCGGGCATCATCGGCAAGTTCATGAGCTACCTGCCGATCATCGTGATCGTGGTGATGTGCGCCTCGCTGCTGTCGGCGCTGGTGTTCATGCCCATCATCGGCGCGCTGATCGCCAGCTCGCATGTCGATCCGGTCGAAAAGGCCAAGGCCGACATCGTCATGTACCCCGACAAGTTCGACACCAAGAAGGTGGGCGGCTTTACCGGCGTCTATGTGCGCATGATGGCGGTGCTGCTCCACTATCCGCTGGTGACGATCCCGATCGGCCTGCTGCTGATCGTGGCGGCCTTCATGTTCGCCCACCCCTCGGGCTTTGTCGCCTTCCCCGCGTCCGAACCCGAGCAGGGTACGGTCAACGTCATCGCGCGCGGCAATTACTCGCCGATCCAGGTGCGTGACATGCTGGCGGAAGTCGAGACCCGCATTCTCACGGTGCAGGGCGTCCAGGACTCGGTGATGGGCTTCGGCGGCGGCAATGGCGGCTTCTCGGCTGCATCGCCGCCCGACACCATCGGCACCTTCCAGCTGCAGCTGCAGCCCTGGGCCGAGCGTGTGCCGGCGGCGCAGATCTTCCAGTCGATCCGCGATAAGGTGAAGGACATACCGGGCCTCGATATCCAGATCGCGGCGCAGGAAAATGGTCCGCCCGCGGGCAAGGCGATCAACCTGCGCGTCGAGAGCGCCAACTACGAAGATCTCGCACCGGTCGTCGCCAAGCTGCGCGACTATGTGGAGCATGGCGTCGGCAATACGCTCGACGTGGAAGACGGCCGGCCTTCGCCGGGCATCGACTGGCAGGTCACGATCGACCGTGTCGCCGCCGCCAAATACGGCATCGGCGTGCGCGAGCTCAGCCCCTATGTGCAGCTCGTCACCTCGGGCGTGAAGATCGGTTCCTACCGGCCGGAAGACACGACGGACGAGCTCGATATCCGTGTTCGCCTGCCGCAGGACGAGCGGACGTTCGACTCGCTCGACTCGCTGAAGATCGCGACGGCCAACGGCCAGGTGCCGGTGAGCAATTTCATCAAGCGCACCCCGGTGCAGAAGGTCGCGACCATCGGCCGGTATGACGGCAACTACTCGATGACGGTGGCCGCCAACGTTGCGCCGGGCTTTGACTCCAACAAGAAGATCGAGCTGATCAAGACGTGGGAGCAGGAGCAGGTGAAGGCAGGCAATATTCCTGCCGGCACACACATCGTCTATGGCGGCGCCGACGAACAGCAGGCGGAGACCGGTGCGTTCATCGGCAAGGCGTTCGTCGTGGCCCTCGCCCTGATCGCGCTGATCCTGCTGCTCGAGTACAACAGCTTCTGGCAGGTGTTCGTGACGATCTCGACCATCGGCATGTCGCTGGCGGGCGTGATGCTCGGCCTCGCGATCACGCAGACGCCGTTCTCGATGATCATGACGGGCCTGGGCATCGTGGCGCTGGCCGGCATCGTGGTGAAGAACGGCATCGTGCTGACCGACACCTATAACCACTACAACCGCGACGACGGCGTGGAGCCGGTCAAGGCGATGCTGCTGACCATCAGCCAGCGCGTCCGGCCGGTGCTGCTCACCGCCACGGTGACGGCACTGGGCGTGATCCCGATGGCGCTGAACGTCGAGTTCGACTTCATCCGCCGTGAGATCACGGTGGGTGGCCTGGCCGGCGGCTGGTTCGTCCACCTCAGCGCGGCGCTGGTTTCGGGCCTGTTCGTGTCGACCCTGCTGACGCTGGTGATGGTGCCGACCATGATTACGGCCCCGTATGTGATCTGGCACCAGATGCAGTCGACGATGCACAATTTCGGCCGCCTGTTCGGCTGGATGACCTCGCCGTTCCGCCGCCGCCAGGCAGCTATGACGCCGGAAGGCGCCATGGTCGAGATCCCGCCCGATGCCGACAGCGCGCGCAAGTATATCGTGCGCGAGGGCACGGGCCTCGTCGAAACCGAGAAGGATGGCGTGACCATCGTTTCGCGGCCGGAAGCGGCAGAATAAACGACCTCCTCCAAAACTTGAAAGGCCCGCAGCGATGCGGGCCTTTTTCTTTGGGCGCTCGCGATTTCCGCCCAAATCGTCGGCGATAGTGGCCCATGGGAGGCCCGCCATGAAGCTTGGATATCTACTCACCGCCTTGGCGTCGTTATGCCTGGCGACGCCGACACTGGCGGCGGAACTGCAGTGCAACCCTCTTGGCGATCTTAGCTATGAGGGTTTGGCGCCGGCGACGTTCGTCGTGAAGGCGGATGTCGACAGGCTGCATTTCCAGCGTGATGGCGGGGAAGACGGCGATTGCCCCGGAACGGACGCCAGCTGCGAGATGCGATCCTATCTGGTGCCGGGCAACCCGGTCGTCGTGACCTCCCAGAACGGTGACTATGCCTGCGCGACGTTTACCGGCGGCGCACCGAATTTCGTCAGCACCAGCGGCTGGCTGGCCAAGAACGAGCTGGAAGCATTCCCGCCCAAGCCCGCCGAAAGCACCTGGACCGGCGACTGGCGGCAGGGCGACGAGCAGGAAATCAAAATCGCCATGAATCCCGATGGGCAATTGGCGCTGGACGGCTATGCCAGTTGGGGCGCCGCGGACCCGCAGCGCGTCGCCAATGGCGGCGTCAATACCGGCTCCATCGCCGGGACGGTGATGATCGACAAGCCCGATATGGTGGCCTTCAGTCTCGACGTGAACGGCAAGCCGGTAGCCGGCGCCAACCTCAAGGACGACAGCACCTGCGCCGTGAAGATGTGGAAGATGCCGCCTTATCTGGTGGTGGCGGATAACCTGGCCTGCGGCGGCATGAATGTGACGTTCACGGGAGTGTATGCGAAGTGAGATGCACGACCGCTGGCAGGCAATCCAGATGTCTGGCTAAGCGAGCACACTGCGGCGCGCGCGTAGTAGAGCTTTAACCCAAAGACCTGGCGCGGTGCCTCCTGCCCTCACAAGCTGAAAGGCCCCGCCCTACTCCGCGGCAGCGGTTTCGCCGGCGCGGGGGCCGCGGGTGACGAAACCCTCGGTGTCGTCCTGGCGGGCGCGGCGCAGATGTTCCTCGGCCTCGGTGGCCTCGCGCTGGCGGTTCCACATCTGGGCATAAAGACCGTTGCGGGCCAGAAGCTCCGGATGGCGACCGCGTTCGGCGATCTGGCCATCGCGCAGGACGATGATCTCGTCGGCGTTGATCACCGTCGATAGCCGGTGCGCGATGACGAGAGTCGTGCGATTGGCGGAGACGGTATCGAGCGCCGACTGGATATCGCGTTCGGTCTTGGTGTCGAGTGCCGAAGTCGCCTCGTCGAGCACCAGGATCGGCGGCGCCTTGAGGATGGTGCGGGCAATGGCGACACGCTGCTTCTCGCCGC
Organism: Devosiaceae bacterium; assembly: GCA_036499825.1. Taxonomy (GTDB): domain Bacteria; phylum Pseudomonadota; class Alphaproteobacteria; order Rhizobiales; family Devosiaceae; genus Paradevosia. The sequence continues at coordinate 325,434 of DASYCZ010000062.1, read as the reverse complement.
CGGAAAGCTTGAGGCCGCGCTCGCCGACGGGCGTATCGTAGCCCTTGGGCAGGCTGGCGATGAAGCCGCCGATCTGCGCCATCTGGGCCGCCTCATGAACCTCGGCATCTGTGGCGCTGGGGCGGCCATAGCGGATGTTGTAGGCGATGGTGTCGTTGAAGAGCACGGTATCCTGCGGAACCATGCCGATGGCCGCCCGCAGCGAATCCTGCGTGACGTGGCGGATGTCCTGTCCGTCGATGAGAACCCGGCCGCCAATGACATCGTAGAAGCGGTAGAGAAGCCTGGAAATGGTGGATTTGCCGGCGCCGGACGGGCCCACCACCGCGATGGTCTTGCCAGCGGGAACTTCGAAATCGATGCCCTTCAGGATGGGCCGATCGGCATCGTAGTGGAAGACGACATTTTCGAAGCGCACGACCGGGCCCGTGATGGCCAATGGCCTCGCGTCCGGGGCGTCGACGATCTCCGGCTCCTGATCGAGCAGTTTGAACATCTCCTCGATATCCGTGAGGCTCTGCCGCAATTCGCGGTAGACGAAGCCGATCATGTTGAGGGGGCGGTAGATCTGCATCAGGAACGTGTTGATGAGGACGAAATCGCCCAGCGTCAGGCGTCCGGCGAGCACGCCGAGGACGGTCATGACGCCGATGATGGCCACGCCTGTATAAAAGATCAGTGCCTGGCCGAAGTTCAGCACGCCCAGGGAATTCCAGATGCGGATGGCGGACCGTTCATAGCCGGCCATCGAGGTATCGAAGCGCTGGGCCTCAAGCTTCTCGTTGGCGAAATACTTCACCGTCTCATAGTTGAGCAGGCTGTCGATGGCCTTGGAGTTGGCATCGGTATCGGAATTGTTCATGTCACGGCGGATGGAAATCCGCCAGTTCGAAGCCTTGATGGTGAACCAGAGGTACAGCCAGATGGTAACGACGAGTACGCCCAGATAGCTGAAACCGAACATGACGATGAAGATGGCGGCGATGACCACGAACTCGACCAGCGTCGGGGCGATGTTGAGCATGGTGAAACGGACGATGGTTTCAATGCCCTTGGTGCCGCGCTCGATGACACGGGACAGACCGCCCGTACGCCGCGCCAGATGGAAGCGCAGCGACATGCGATGCAGGTGTTCGAAAGTCTGGTAGGCCAATTTGCGGACAGCATTCTGGCCGACGGCGGCGAAGAAGACGTCACGCAATTGCTGGAAACCGGCGTCGGCGATGTTGCCGACCGCATAGGCCACCACGAGAACAACCGGCACCGCAATGCCCATTACCAGGGTCTGGTCGGCGCCGCTCTTGCCCAGACCATCGATGATGCCCTTGTAGGCAAAGGGCGACAGCGTGGTGGCGACTTTGGACGCCATCAGCGCCAGGATGGACAGGAATACCTTCAGCTTGAGATCGGGGCGCCCGGTAGGCCACATATAGCCCCAGAGATTGCCGACCGTCGAAAGCAATGAGGCTTCCTCGGCGTCGACGCTACGCCGGGGCTTGTTGGTGCTGGGAGAAGGCATTAGACGGTTTCCGGTTGTCTCGCCACGGCTGCGGCGGGGGCGACCTCGATCAAACCGGCCAGGAGCCCAGAACAGGCGGCATTGACGGCGTCGATACGGTCAGTCCGGATCGAGTAGCAGTTGCGCGTGCCTTTTGCATGACGCTCGATCAGCCCGGCATCGAGCAGCACCTTGATGTGCTGCGACACGGTGGATTGCGCCAGCGGCAGGCACTGGGTGACATCGGTGCAGCAGCAATCGTTCTGGGGCGCGCGACCGACGATGCGCAAAATGTTGAGGCGCACCGGGTGGCCCAGTGCCCGCATCATGGCGGCGAGATCATCGTCCTGCATGGGTCAAGTCTTTCATCGTTGATAAACGATAGAAGAAGCCGGCGATTACCGCAAGGCGGAACCGGCGGATACGTGCGAAAAGCGATGCTCAGGCGTTGAAAACAGGGCCGTCAGTCAGCGCTCTGCGGGAGCGCGAAGACCTGACCGGGATAGATGCGATCCGGATCGCGGATCTGGTCGTCATTGGCCTCATAGATGGCGGTATATTTGATGCCCAGGCCGTAGACCCGGCGGGCAATGGTCCAGAGATTATCGCCATGGCGGATGATCGCCTTGCCGGAGGCGTAGCGCTGGTCATCGGGATCGCCGACAGGCTCGGCCACCATGGTGGGAACATCGCCAACCGCCGGAGTGGCAGCCGGCGCTTGCGCGGCCGGAGCGGTCGGCGGCGTGGCGGCCGGCGGCGCGGCCACGGCAACCTGTGGCGTAGGCGTACTCTCTCCGGGTGTGGGCGGCGAAAGGGGTGCCTGGGTTGTGGGCGCGGTGTTTTCCGCAATGGCTGCAGGCGAAGTTTCCGGCACGTCGACGACGAAGTTCACCTCGGCACGGGATGCGACATCGGTGCTGCCGGGCTTGAGCACATCGATGCGCACGAGCTGCTCATGCTTGACGAGAACGTTGCGCGCGGTTTCGACCAGCCAGCGACCACCTGCGACGACGGCTTCGGCGATGAACAGGTCATCGACATAAAGCCGCACGGTGGCGCCTTCAGCCGCAGCACCGGCGAAGAAATTGCGGCCGGAATCGATCTCGATGGCATCGATGCTGGGCGGCGCGAGGGTTGCTTCAGGCGATGGGACCGCCGGAACGGCAGGCTGGGGTTCGGCGGCGGCGACCTGGGGTGCCGGCACACGAGCAGGTGCGGTCGCGGTCGACGGGTCCGGCATGGCGGAGGATGGCGCCGCGGAATTGGCCTGGGGGGCGGGAATGGCGGGTGTAGCCACAGGCGCGGCGGGCGGCGGCTCCACGGCCATAGTCGGGGGTGCCGCAGGCTGCGGCCGGGGATCGGCGGTGGCGACCTGGATGGGCGCGGTGGGCGCATTGAGGCCCTGCAGGACCTCGCTGGCCTTGCCGGGCTCGCTGGCGACGACCAGTGGCTCGGCCTTGAGCGCCGGATCGATGGCGACCACGAAGGATTGGGGCGAACGTTCGGTTGAGCCGGCAACGCCAAGCGTCAGCTCGGTGCCGCCGGGCGGGAGCGGTGCGGCCGGAACGAATACCCAATCGCCGCTGGGTTCCACCGTAGTCTTGCCCAGCGTCTGGCCATTGGAGAAGATTTCGATCTCGGTGCCCGGCTTGCCGCTGCCGGCGATGACCGTCGAGCCATCGGGCTGGGCGCGCAGCAGGCCAAAAGAGGGCGCGGTGGCGGTGGCGGGCACGTCTGTCGTGGGCTGCGAAGCCGCTGGCGCGGCTACCGGCACAGGCGTGACGGATGCGGGTGCGGTGGCAACCGGTGCGGACGTCACAGGGGCCGGCGCGGCGGAAGCCGGCGCCTGGGTAACGGCGGGGGTCTCGGCAATGGCGACCTGAGCTGGCCGCGGCAGGATGCCGAGGTCGGCGAGCTTGCCGGTGAAGCAGGCGTTGAAACCGGAAACGCTGGAGGCACAGGTGACCAAAGCAGGACCAGCGAGAATAGCCCCGATGACGACCAAAGTGGCGATTGCCGCTCCGATTGTGACGGAAAGCGGACGCTTCGGTGCGGTTTCGGCCAGTTTAACCTCCAAGGGATTGCGGGCTGCATCGGCCCACAATCACAGATGCGGCGATAGTGCTAATGTGCCGGCATTGTGGCCGGATCTTCGGTTTTCAACAACTTGTACGTAATGGATTCATATAACGCCTCAAAGGAGGCATCAATGATATTGGGCGATACGCCAATCGTATACCAGCGCTCCCCCGTGCCATCGCGACTCTCGACCAGTACACGGGTGACCGCGCCCGTGCCGCCGTCGAGGATACGCACCTTGAAATCGACGAGCTCCAGATCGCCGATACGCTCCGAATACTTGCCGAGATCCTTACGCATGGCGAGATCGAGGGCGTTGACGGGGCCGTTGCCTTCGGCCACCGACATCAGCAACTGGTCATCGACACGGATCTTGACCACGGCCTCGGTGACGGTGACCTGTTCGCCGCGGGCATTGTGCCGGCGCTCGACGCTGGTGCGGTAACTCTCGACATCGAAGAATTCGGGCAGCATGCCGAGAGTCTTGCGGGCGAGCAGTGAGAAAGACGCGTCGGCGCCGTCATAGGAATAGCCGCGGGCCTCGCGTTCCTTCACGTGGCGTAAAAGCGTATCAAGCCGTGGATCGTCCTTGGCGAGGGTGATGCCATGGCGCCTGAGACCGGTGAGGAGGTTGGACTTGCCGGCCTGCTGGCTGACCATGATGGAGCGTTCATTGCCGACGCTTTCGGGCGGGACGTGCTCGTAGGTGCTTGGATCCTTGGCGATGGCGGAGGCGTGGATGCCGGCCTTGGTGGCGAAGGCCGAGGCCCCCACATAGGGCGCCTGGCGATCGGGCGCACGATTGAGCAGGTCGTCGAAGGCGCGCGAAATCGAGGTGATGCGTTCCAGGTGTTCGGCGCCGATGCCGGTCTCGAACCTGTCGGCGAATTCGGACTTCAGCAACAGCGTGGGGATGATGGTCATGAGGTTGGCATTGCCGCAGCGCTCGCCGATGCCGTTGAGCGTACCCTGGATCTGGCGCACGCCGGCAGTGACGGCCGCCAGGGTATTGGCGACGGCCTGGCCGGTGTCGTCATGGACATGAATGCCGAGCTTGTCACCGGGAACCACGGCGGTGACGGCAGTGACGATATCGGCGACCTCGGAGGGCATTGTCCCGCCATTGGTGTCGCACAGGACTACCCAGCGCGCGCCGGCGGCCAGCGCGGTCTCGACGCATTTTAGCGCATAGGCAGGGTCGGACTTGTAGCCGTCGAAAAAGTGCTCGCAATCGATCAGTACTTCCTTGCCCGCCGCGACGGCAGCCTGCACCGTCTCCGAAAGCCCCTTGAGGTTCTCCTCGAGCGAAATGCCAAGGGCGATTTCAACCTGGTACGATGAGGACTTGGCGACGAAGCAGGTAGCGGTGGCACTGGAATTGAGGATCGCCTGCAGCCCGGGATCGTTGGCGGCGGAGCGCCCTGCCCGCTTGGTCATGCCGAAGGCGGTGAAGGTCGCCTTCGTGGTGCGGGGGCTGGCGTAAAACTCGGTATCCACGACGTTGGCGCCCGGATAGCCACCCTCGATATAGTCGACGCCCAGTTCTTCGAGCAGTCGGGTAACGGCGATCTTGTCCTCAAGTGAGAATTCGACGCCGGCGGTCTGAGCGCCATCCCGGAGCGTGGTATCGAACAGATAGAGGCGTTGCTTGGGCATGGGATTCAACTCAGTTCGGGCTCCCAGTGATCGGTGTCACGATCAGGGTGCTGATAGGACCTGAGGATTGCGAGAAGGTCGCGCTCCTCGTCGGTGGCACCGAGATCCTCGGGGACCATGGCGTCATAGTAGGCGAAAACTGGGTGGCGGTTGTCACGGGCGAGCTCGACCGTGGGCAGGACGGCGTCAGGCCGATCGAGCGAGCCGATGGTCAGCGAGGGCGCGCTATCGCCCCACTGATAGACCAGGGGCGTGCCGCAATTGGAGCAGAAGCCGCGGCGGACATTGCCCGAACTTTGGAAATAGGCAGGCTCGCCGCGGGTCCAGGTGACCGGGCCTTCATAGGCGGCGAAAGGCGCCATGAAGTTGCCAAGCGCTTTCTGGCACATGCGGCAATTGCAGATGGAGGCGTGACGTACCGGGCCTTCGGCATGGTAGCGGATCGCACCGCACTGGCAACCGCCGGCGAAAATCTCGCTCATATGGTTTCTCCCCCGGCGAAGCGGTCGCTGGCCTTTATCAGTTGGTCGAGGATGCCAGGCTGCGAGAAGGCGTGGCCGGCATCGTCGATGAGATGGAATTCGGCCTCCGGCCAGGCGCGATGCAAATCCCAGGCGGTGCGGGCGGGCGTGCACATGTCATAGCGGCCCTGGACGATGACGCCGGGAATATCGCGAAGCTTATGGGCATCGCGGATCAACTGACCTTCATCGAACCAGCCGCCATGGACAAAATAGTGGTTTTCGATGCGGGCAAAGGCGAGCGCGTAGTTCTCGTCATAAAAGGCGGTGGAGACCGAGGGGTCAGGCAGCAGCGTCAGCGTTTCGCCTTCCCATTTGGCCCAGGCCTTGGCGGCTTCGACCTGGACGCCGCGATCAGGGTCGGTAAGGCGCCGGCGATAGGCCGCCATCATATCCCCACGCTCGTCCGCGGGGATCGGCGCAAGATAGGCCTCCCATTTGTCGGGATACACTTCGGAGGCGCCGTGCTGGTAGAACCATAGCAACTCGGAACGGCGCAGCGTGAAGATGCCGCGCATCACCAGTTCGCTGACGCGCTCAGGATGGGTTTCCGCATAGGCGAGCGCCAGCGTGGAGCCCCACGAGCCACCGAACACCAGCCATTGCTCGAACCCAGCCATCTGGCGCAGCTTTTCCATGTCGGCAACCAGGTGCCAGGTGGTGTTGGCCTCAAGGCTGGCGAACGGTGTGGACTTGCCGCAGCCGCGCTGGTCGAACAGCAGGACGTCGTAGCGTGCCGGATCGAAGGCGCGACGGTGGCTGGGCGAGAAGCCGCCGCCAGGCCCGCCATGCAGGAACACGGCAGGCTTGGCGCCGGGCGTGCCGACGCGCTCCCAATAGATCCGGTGACCGTCGCCGACATCGAGATGGCCGGAGTCGTAGGGTTCGATCTCTGGGTAGAGGCCGCGAAGAAGCGTCATCTGGAAGTCCTGAAGGTTATGCGGGCCTTATTCAGGCGCATGGCAGACGGCCTCGACATTGTTTCCGTCGGGATCGAAGACGAAGGCGCCGTAGTAATCGGGGTGGTAGTGGGCGCGGATGCCAGGCGCGCCGTTGTCCCGGCCGCCCATGGACAGGGCGACCGAATAGAAGGCCTGCACCTGGGCGCGACTGGCGGCCACGAAGGCCACGTGCGTGTTGCCCCGCGCGGGCTTGCCCGTACCGATCCAGAAGCTCGGCCTGTCGGCGCCGAAACCGGCGTGACTGTCGTTGCCGAAGGTGAAATCGGCGAGGCAGGTGATGCCGAGAGTACCCAGCGCCTCGGTATAGAAGGCTTTCGAGCGTTCGAAATCAGAGACGGCGATACCGACATGGTCGATGATGTTGGTCATGGCTAGCTGCCTTTCCTAGGGATCGGATGGGTTGAACCATATCCCTCACGGGACGCCGAAGCATCCATTGCGAGCGGCATCGAAGCTGGCACGATGATGCGGCTACTTCCCTTCTCCCCTTGCGGGAGAAGGTGGCGCGTAGAGCCGGATGAGGGGTAACTAGCGGAGAGCATCGCGGCCATCCGTCAGGGCGAAGAAAATCGTATTGAGGACGCCATCATAGTTCTGGGTCAAGTCATTGTTCCAGAAGCGCAATATACGACAGCCGTCTTCACGCAGCCAGTGGTCGCGGCGAAGATCGCGCGGACTGTCGAGGTGTTGGCTGCCGTCAGGTTCGATGATCAGGCGGGCATCGTAGCAAGCAAAATCAGCGATATAGGGACCGATCGGCACCTGGCGGCGAAACTTGAAACCGGTCAGGCGCCGGTTACGCGGCAGCCGCCAGAGTTGCCCCTCAGCCTCGGCGGGTTCGCGGCGCATCGCACGGGCATAACCATGCTGGCGGGGAGAACCCTTCCAGAGCCGGTTAGCCTGCGTGGTGACCGTGGGTTCAGTATATGGCGCTGCCTCTCCCTCACCCGCCCTGCGGGCCCCCTCTCCGGCGAGGGGAGAGGGGGAGCCGGCGTTCACGGCCACCATCGGAAGCGGGGCCGCTGATTTCCGTGTTGGCTCACTCACCGCTTCAGTTCCCATTTCGTCTTGCGCTCCCCTGTGGCCGGGTCCTTGTAGTCCATCAGCACGACGCCCTGGGCGGCGAGCGTGGAGCGGATCTGGTCGGCGGCGGGGAAGTCCTTGGTGTTGAGGGCGGCGAGGCGGGCGGCGACGAGGGCTTCGGTTTCGGCGTCGGCGACCTGTTCGCGCAGGACTTTGATGCCAAGAAGGTTGGCAAGGGCGAGGCCGGCGGCGGGTTGCTTCATGTCGACGAACAACTGGTGCAGGCGATGCACGGCGCCCGAGGTATCGAGGTCATCCGCGAGGAGGCTCAGGGCCTCGGCGTCGATGGCATCGGCGGGCGTGGCACCAGCGGCGAAACGTTCCCATTTTTCGAGCAACTGGGTCGCCTCTTCAAGGCGCGCCACGCTGAAATCGATAGGCTCGCGATAGTGCGTCATCAGCATGGCGAGACGAAGCACTTCGCCGGGCCATTTGCGGCCGCCGAATTTTTCCGTCGCCAGCAGATCGTTGATGGTGATGAAATTGCCGAGCGATTTCGACATCTTCTGGCCCTCGACCTGCACGAAGCCGTTATGCATCCAGACATTGGCCATGGCGTGAGTGCCGTGGGCGCAACGGGATTGGGCGATCTCGTTCTCGTGGTGCGGGAAGATGAGGTCGAGCCCGCCGCCATGGATATCGAAAGTCTGGCCCAGATAACGCTCGCTCATGGCGGAGCATTCGATATGCCAGCCCGGGCGGCCTCGGCCCCAGGGACTGTCCCAGCCGGGCTCTTCGTCCGAGGACAGCTTCCAGAGCACGAAATCGGCAGGATTGCGCTTATGGGCATCGATGGCCACGCGGGCACCGGCGAGCTGGTCATCGAGATTGCGGCCTGAAAGCTGGCCGTAGTCCGGCATGGATTCGACGGCGAACAGCACCTCGCCACCGGCCTCATAGGCGTGACTGCGCGCGATCAGCGACTTGATGAGGTTCTGCATCTCATCGATGTTCTCGGTGGCGCGCGGCTCGATGGAGGGATCGAGATTGCCGAGCGCGCGGGCATCCGCCTGGAACTGGGTGGCGGTCTTTTCGGTGACGGCGCGAATGGCCTCGTTCAGCGGCAGGCCCGGATAGTCACGGGCGGCGCGCGCGTTGATCTTGTCATCCACGTCGGTGAGGTTGCGGACATAGGTGACGTGGCTGTCGCCATAGAGATGGCGCAGCATCCGGAAGAGCACATCGAAAACGATGACCGGCCGAGCATTGCCGATATGGGCGTAATCGTAGACCGTCGGCCCGCACACATACATGCGCACATTGGCGGCATCGAGGGGCGTGAAGGCCTCCCTCGTGCGGGTGAGCGTATCGTAGAGGTACAATGAAGGTGAAGCTGCCGAGGTCATAGAATTCCTGCCACGAGACGGTTTACGCGCGGGCAGCGGGCTCTTCGGTAGTCGGGAGTTTTAGAGTGAAGAAAACCGTGCCGCGCCCTTTGGGTTAGCGGATAATAATGCAGCCAATGATGCAAATATTATTGACGGTCTTCATGGCGGCGAAGATTGCCGGGAATGGGAAGGCAGGTCAAGAGGGGATCGATGGTTTCGCGCGTGCTGCCCCGCGCCGCAATCGCCTCACCCAGGGGGACTGTACGCGAGGCTAAAGGAGCTGAACGCGCTGGTCGATGGCACCCAGAAGCGGGCGGCCCTCGGCGTCGATGGCGACGATGCGCAGGCGATCGCCGGCCTTGAGGAAGGGCGTGCGGGCCTTGCCGTATTTGAGCTTTTCGACGGCGCGCGCTTCGGCAATGCAGGCGAAACCGATTCCGTCCTTGCGGATGGGCGGGGTCTCGTCGTGGCGGTTGGTGATGGTGCCCGAGCCGATGATAGTGCCGGCACCGAGTGTCCGCGTATTGGCGGCGGCAGCGATGAGGTCGGCGAAATCAAAGTGCATGTCGACGCCGGCATCGGGCCGGCCGAAGAGCTTGCCGTTGACCTCGACCTCGACCCGCAGGTGCAGCTTGTTGTCGTGCCAGGCTACCCCGAATTCGTCAGGCGTGGCGACGACGGGACCAAAGGAGGTGGATGGCTTGGCGTGGAAAAAGCCGAAGCCGTTATGCAGGTCGTCGGCGACGAGCCGCCGCAGCGAGACGTCGTTGCAGGTGGTGACGAGACGGATGGCGGCCGCGGCGGTGGCCTTGTCCGGGCGCATGGGCACCGGACCGACGATGACGGCGAGTTCGGCTTCGAAATCGACGCCGAGCGTATCGTCGGGCACCACGATGGGGCCGTGCGAGGGTGTGAGCGCATCGGAGCCGCCCTGGTAGAGCAGCGGCCGCTCGCTCTGCAGCTCGGCATCCTTGCTGCCCGCGAGGCTGCGCACGCGCTCGAGATGGCTGAGATAGGCGGCGCCGTCGATCCACTGATAGGCGCGCGGCAGCGGCGCCAAGGCCTTGGAGGGATCGAACGGGATGGCCGCGACCTGACCGTCATCGAGATCGTCGGCAAGCTTTTGCAGCGCCGGGGCACTGGTTTCCCAGCTGTCGAGCGCGGCCTGCAGATGCGGCGCGATACGGCCGGCGGAAACGCACCAGGCAAGATCGCGCGACACCACCACCAGGTGTCCATCGGGCCGGCCATTGCTCAATGTCGCAAGTTTCATCGGAGACTTTCCGCCGCGCTGATGACAGCCGGTTGGTTATTGGATAACCACGCTATTATCCCATCGTAAGCGTAACGCCGTTCGAAGACCTGAGTCTCGCTTTCGGCGCAATCACGCGCTACGACGATAAGCAGATAGGCATTGCGGCACCATGGTTTCAACGAAAAACGCTCTCCGGTTGATGCTCCTGTTCGCCGCCATGCTGGCAGGAGTGCTGCTGGACGTGACCGATGCCTATGCGCAGGCGGCATGTGACCAGTTGAACCGGCAGTTGCAGACCCTGGAGCGCAACGGCGATTTCCGGAACTATGGCGGCTCCTCGCAGCAGTCGCGGCAACTGGCGGCGGATCTCCAGAACCAGGAAAGCGCCTATGTGCGCACCGGCTGCAACGACGACGCCAAGGCCGGCCGGACGCTGTCGCGGGATTGCCAGGCCCTGGCGCGACAGATCATCCGCGGCCGGGCGCAGCAGGACGGTTTGACGAAATCGGTGTCGACGGCCAATGCCGTGGCGCAGCAGCGCGAGTCGGTGCTGCAGGACATGGCGCGGTTCGGCTGCCAGAGCGGGTCGCGCGCCACTTTCACACAGCAGGATCGTTCGGGCACTTTCAACCAGCTGTTCGGTGGCTATACGCAGGACCCCAATGCGGTCGCCAATGATGGCCAGTACCAGGACGGCGACGTGGTGGGCGACCAGTTCTCGGGCTATGGCGGGTACAGCACTATCCGCACCGTGTGCGTAAGACTGACGGATGGCTATTTCTGGCCCATCAGCTATTCGACGTTACCGGACTATCTGGCCGACGACATCCAGAAGTGCCAGGCGGCCTGCCCTGGCACACAGGTCGATCTCTACTATTACAACAATCCCGGACAAGAGCCCGAGGACATGGTGAATGCGGCGGGGGGCACCTACAGGTCGCTGCCCAACGCCTTTGCGTATCGCAAGGCGTTCGATCTCAACAGCTCGTGCAAGCAGGAAGCCCCCAAGGGGTTCGTGACCATCGCCGGGGGTGATCCGGGAGGCAGTGGAGCGCGAGCGGATGTCGAATTCGGCGGACAGAGTTTCCCGCTGCCATTGCGTGACCCGCGCATGCCGGTAACGACGGCCACCACCGCGACAGCAACCCCGATGCCCCCGCCGCAGGTAGTGGCGAGCATCGATATTCCGCTGCCGCGCCCACGGCCGAACAGCAGCGACCCGACCGCGCCGCAAAACATCGCGGCGCCGACGCCCACCCCTCAGGAGCGGGTGGTGAAGTTTGGCGACAAGACCGTCAGGATAGTCGGTCCAGACACGCCTTACGCCCAATTAGCGGGAGCAGAGCCTTAAGCTCAGGGCCATCGTGGCGGCCCGTGAGGGCCATGCGCAACGGCATGAACAGCGGCTTGCCCTTGCGGCCGGTGGCTTCCTTGACCGCATTGGTCCATGTGCCCCAGGTGGCTTCGTCCCAGGGTTCGGGCGGCAGCAAACCCGCGGCGGTCGAGAGGAACTCGCGGTCTTCCGGCGCTATCTCAGGCGTCATGGGGCCGGTGACGAGCCTCGCCCATTCGGCGATATCGCCGAACTTGTGCAGATTGTCGCGCAGGGTCAGCCAAAGCGGCGCGCTGGCAAGACCCAGCGCCTGCAGCCGGGGCTCGACCTCGACATACTCCATGGTATGCAGGATACGGGCGTTGAGCTGGTCGAGTTCGGCGGGATCGTACCGGGCGGGCCCGTGCGAGATCATCGACAGGTCGAGCCTGTCGGCGATGGCGCGGATGTCCGCATAGGGCTCGACCGGCAGGCTGGTGCCGGTAAGCACCGCAATGATGGCGACGGCAAGCGGCTCATAGCCATCGGCGCGCAGTTCGGCAATCGACAGCGAGCCGAGACGTTTGGAAAGCCCCTGCCCGGCAGCATCGGTCAACAGGTTATGGTGCGCGAAGGTCGGAACGGCGCCACCCAGGGCTTCGAAAATCTCGATCTGCGTGCCGGTATTGGAGACGTGGTCCTCGCCGCGGATGACATGGGTGATGGCGAGATCGATATCGTCGACCACGGAGGGCAACGTGTAGAGATAGCTGCCGTCTTCGCGCACCAGGACCGGATCGGACATGGAGGCGGTGTTGACGGTCTGCTCGCCACGGATGAGGTCGGTGAAAGTCACCGGTTTGCCATCGAGCTTGAAGCGCCAATGGGGCTTGCGGCCTTCGGCTTCGAGCTTCTGACGATCTTCGTCGGTGAGCTTCAGAGCGGCACGGTCGTAGATGGGTGGCTTGCCCATGGCGAGGGCGCGCTTGCGGCGGCGATCGAGCTCATCTCCGGTTTCGTAGGCGGGATAGAGCCGGCCGGCGGCGATGAGCTCGGCCTTGGCCGCATCGTAGAGAGCCGTGCGCTCGGACTGGCGAACGAGCAGATCCGGCTTGACGCCGAGCCAGGCGAGATCCGCCTCGATGCCATCCGCGAAGGCGCGGGTGGAACGGGCCTGATCGGTATCGTCCATGCGCAGCACATAGCGGCCTCCATGGCGCAGCGCAGAGAACCAGTTCAGCAGGGCCGGACGGGCATTGCCGAGGTGAATGCGGCCGGTCGGCGATGGTGCGTAGCGAACAACGGTCACTTGCCGGCGCTTTCGTCGCGATAACCATTGGTGATCGGATATTTTCGGCCTAGCCCCAGCGCCTTGGCGGTGAGTTTGACGCCGGGGGCTGACTGTCGTCGTTTGTATTCGGCGATGTAGAGCAGCTTTTCGATGCGCTTGACGGTGGCCAGATCAAAGCCCCGGGCAACGATCTCCTTTACCGACAACTCTTCCTCCACGAAGCCTTCGAGGATGGCGTCGAGCACCGGATAAGGCGGCAGGCTGTCCTGGTCGGTCTGGTTGGGCCGCAGCTCGGCGCTGGGCGCCTTGTCTATGATGGCCTGCGGAATGACTTCGCCTGCAGGGCCAAGGCAATCATCCGGCACATGGGCGTTGCGCCAGTTGGCAAGATGATAGACCTGCATTTTCAGCAGATCCTTCAATGGATTGAAGCCGCCGTTCATATCGCCGTAGATGGTGGCGTAACCGACGGACATCTCGGACTTGTTGCCGGTGGTGAGCAGCATGGAGCCGTATTTGTTGGAGACCGCCATCAGCACCAGGCCGCGCATGCGGGACTGGATGTTCTCCTCGGTGACGTCAGCCGGCTGGTTGCCGAAGACGGGCGCGAGTTCGGCCAGGGCCCCATCGACCGGATTGCCGATGGAAACGACGTCGTAGCGCACGCCCAGGCGTTCGGCGCAGGCCTTGGCGTCGCGGAGGCTGTCTTCCGAAGTATAGCGATAAGGCAGCATCAGGCAGTGGACGTTTTCGGCGCCCAACGCATCCACCGCCATGGCGGCGACGAGGGCGGAATCAATGCCGCCGGAAAGGCCGAGCACGACCTTCCTGAAGCCGTTCTTGTAGACATAGTCACGCAGGCCGAGGATGCAGGCGCGATATGGCGCTTCATCGACCGAGGCCAGCGGGGTGACGTCGCCCGCTTCGCAGCGCCAGCCGTTGTCGGTGTGGATCCAGTCGGTGACGATCAGATCTTCGGTAAAGGACTTACCCTGGAAAGCGAGACGGCCACCCGGCTCCATGCCGAAGGACGCGCCATCGAAAACCAGTTCGTCCTGCCCGCCAACCTGGTTGAGATAAAGCAGCGGGACATTATCCTCGTTGACGCGGGCGAGCACCAGATCCTTGCGCGTCGCCTGCTTGTTGCGCCAATAGGGCGAGCCGTTGGGGCAGAGCAGAATGCGGGCGCCGTTATCGACGAGATGAGCGCAGACATCGGCGTGCCAGATGTCCTCGCAGATGGGAATGCCGATCGAGACGCCCTTGATGGTCACCGGTTCGGCGAGATCGCCGGGGATGAAGTAGCGCCGCTCGTAAAAGACGTCGTCATTGGGCAGTTCGCGCTTGAAGCGGCGCGCTGTGACCTTGCCGTCTTCGGCGAGCAGCACGGCGTTGCGCAGTCCCTCCTCGTCACGCCAGACGGTCGGCAGCACGATTGAAACGCCCGTGCCTTTGGTGGCGGCGACCAGTTCACGCGCCGTTGCCATGGCGTCATCGACGAACTGGTGTTTGAAGAACAGGTCCTCGGGAAAGTAGCCGGTGAGGAACAACTCGGAGAACATCAGGATGTCCGCCTTGGCGGCAACGGCCTCATCGAGGGCGCTGCGGCCAAGGGCCAGGTTGGCGCGGAGCGCGCCGACGGTCGGATTGAGCTGTGCAAGGGCGATGCGAAGACGATCGGTCACTGAATACTGCCGGGTTCGGGGAGCCGGAAAAGACTTATCCGCTCACCCCGGCAAGGGCAAGCGGATGAGGACAGACGGCAGCTATGCGGCTGGTCAGAACTTGTAGCTCATTTCGGCCAACAGACCGTAGCGGAACAGCGAGAACGGGTTGTTGGACGAGATGTAGTTCTGCTTGGAGAAACCACCGGCCTGGGTAACGTTCACGCGGGAGAAAGTACTGTTCGTCCGTCCTTGCAGATACCAGGCGCGACCGCCCAGGCGAACGACCATGTTATCGGTCGGGTGGAAACCCACCATCAACTCGCCCATGGCGCCGTAGCCGGTGCCATCAACGGTTGCGGCGGACCCTTGCTGGCTAAAGTTGACGCCAGACGCGCCGGTAATAGGCGTGCCGAAGGCGCCGAACGTGCCGTTGACCCAGGCATAGGGCACGGCGGCGATTTCGCCGCTGACGTCGATGAATTCGTTGATCTGCGCCTTACCGGAGAAGCCAAGACGAAGCGCGTGAATATTGATGTTGTTGGGCTCGCTGTCACCCGGGACGCCGGGCGTTGCCGCACCGGCCGGCCAGTTCACATCGGCGCTGGATTCGGCCGTGGTGAAGTTGGCGCGGCCCATATCGGGTGACTCGTTCCAGTAGTGGTAGCCGACGAGGCCATAGATGCCGCTACCATTGCCGGTGCCCCCGAAGGGCGACCAGCCGAAATCGGCGCCCGCATAGCCGATATGGCCGCCGTTAACGTCGTACCCGCCGAAGGGCGAGGTGGCGTCGCCGTCGATAGCCATGGAATAACCGGCAAGGCCCTTGACGTAGCTGTTGGTGGTGTAGTCGTCGATGCGCAGCGCCAGTTCGCCGGAGCTGGTCTTGTCGGTCGAGTTATAATCGGAACCGGCCAGGTTCCACTTGTCCTCGCCGGCGGAATACCAGTAGCGGAGGCCGGCTTCGAAGCCGAGCGACTTGTCGTCGCCCTGGTCCCAGTTATCCGGGTAAGAGGGCCGCAGGGAGTCCGAGTAGTCGTCGCCATAGTCGGCGGCCAATGCCGGGCCGATAGCGGCCGACAGGGCCAGCATGGCGCAAAGACTGGGGACCAAGCGGTACATGAACGTCCTCCGAAGCGAGGCGTCCTGTGAGACGCCCTAGTGCACCAATTCATGGCGCATTAGGGTTAATGTTCCGCTAAAAGCGGTGGACGGGGCCGGAACTGGCCCCTTCCCTGCCCTTAGAAACCCGCGGCGCGCTGGGGCTCGGCGGGACGCTGGGAACGGATTTCCTCGGCGACGAGGAAGGCCAGCTCCAGCGCCTGGCTGGCATTGAGACGCGGGTCGCAATAGGTGTGGTAGCGATCCTTGAGGCTGGCCTCGGTCACGGCGGAAACGCCACCTGTGCATTCGGTGACATCGTCACCGGTCATTTCGATATGCACGCCGCCCGCATAGGTGCCCATTTCGCGGTGCACATCGAAGAAGCCCTTGACCTCGGCCAGAACCTTGTCGAACTGCCGCGTCTTGTAGCCGCTGGAGGCCTTGACGGTATTGCCATGCATGGGATCGGAGCACCAGACAACGGTCTGGCCGGCCTTGCGGACCGCTTCGATCAGGCGCGGCAGGTTGTCATGCACCTTGTCGGCCCCGAAGCGGCCGATCAGCGTGATACGGCCGGCCTCATTGGCGGGATTGAGCCGGTCGAGCAAACGCAGCAGGTCATCGCTCGACAGCGTCGGACCGCATTTGATGCCGATGGGGTTCTTGATGCCGGCGAAATATTCGGTGTGGGCGCCATCGGGCTGGCGGGTGCGATCGCCGATCCACAGCATGTGGCCGGAGGTGGCGTACCAGTCATTGGTGATGGAGTCGCGCCGGGTCAGCGCTTCCTCATAGCCGAGCAGCAGCGCTTCATGGCTGGTATAGAACTTGGTCTCGCGCAATGCGGGGGTGTTTTCAGGCTTGAGGCCAAGCGCGTTCATGAAGCTGATGGCGTCGTCGATCTTCTTGGCGAACTCATCGTAGCGGGTCGACCAGTTGGAACCCTTCATGAAGCCCACCGTCCATTCATGGACGCGGGTCAGATCGGCGTAGCCGCCGGAGGCGAAGGCGCGCAGCAGGTTGAGCGTCGCGGCCGACTGGCGGTAGGCCATCAGCAGGCGCTGCGGATCGGGCTGACGGGCCTCTTCGGTGAAGGCGATGTCGTGGATGATGTCGCCGCGATAGCTCGGCAGCGTGACCCCGTCGATGGTTTCGGTATCGGAGGAACGCGGCTTGGCGAACTGGCCGGCAATGCGGCCGACCTTGACGACGGGTTTGCTGGCGCCGTGGGTGAGGATCACCGCCATCTGCAGGAAGACGCGGAAGAAATCACGGATATGGTCGGCACCGTGTTCGGCAAAGCTCTCGGCGCAATCGCCGCCCTGCAGCAGGAAGGCACGGCCGGCGGCGACTTCCGCCAGCGAGGCCTTGAGCTCGCGCGCTTCGCCGGCAAACACCAGTGGCGGGAACGTGGCGAGCTGGCGCTCGGCCTCCTTGAGCCCGGCCTCGTCGGGATAGGCAGGAACCTGCGAGATCGGCTTTGCTCTCCAGCTGTCGGGGGTCCAGGTGCTCATGTTCACACTCACTGCTCAAGCCAGCCGGCTAACTGGGGCCGGCCCGCGGGGTTTATCGCGCCAAGGCAACGGTGCCAAGCAGCAATTGGCGCTAGACCTTCACGCCTTCCCGATAGCGGTAGCTGGGCGCCTTGAAGGTAACGAGCTCCTCGGCGGCGCTGGGGTGGAGGGCAATGGCGCGGTCGAAATCGGCCTTGGTGGCGCCCATGGCCATGGGAATGGCCACGAGCTGGATCATTTCGGCGGCGCCGTGGCCAACGATATGACAGCCAAGCACCTTGCCGCCCTCGCCCGCCGTGATCAGCTTCAGCATCATGCGCTCGGTCTTTGTGGACAGCGTGTTGATCATCGGCCGGAAGCGGGCGACGTAGACATCGATGGCGCCATGGTGGGTGGCGGCCTCCGGTTCGGTGAGGCCGATGGTGCCCACTTCCGGTTCGGCAAACACCGCGGTGGGGATCAGCGAGTGATCGACCGCAATGGGGTTGTTGTTGAACACGGTTTCGGCAAAGGCCTGCCCTTCGCGGATCGCCACGGGGGTAAGCTCGGCGCGACCGGTGACATCGCCCACGGCGTAGATCGAGGGTACGTTGGTCTTGGAATAGGCATCGACGGCGATGGTGCCGTCATCGTTGAGGGCGACGCCGGCTTCCCGTAGGCCGAAGCCCTCGACATTGGGCAAGCGGCCGGTGGCGAACATCACGGCGCCATAGGGCGCGGTTTCAGTGTCACTGAAGGTGACGGAGATGTCTTCGCCCTCGCGGCGCATGGAGCGGATGGTGGTCTCGTAAATGATCTTGATACCGTGATCGATGAGGCCGGCTTCGACGCCGGTGCGCACGTCGGGATCGAAGGTGCGCAACACCTGCGGACTGCGACAGACGAGGGTCGTGTGGACGCCGAGCCCGGCGAAGATGGTGGCGAATTCGAGCCCGATATAGCCGCCGCCTTCGATCAGGATGGACTTCGGCAGCTTTTCAAGGTGGAAGGCTTCGTTGGAAGTAATGGCCAGTTCGGCGCCCGGAATATCCGGCACGTGCGGGTGGCCGCCCGTGGCGACGAGGATGTAGCGCGTGGTGAGTTCGCGGCCCGACTTGACGAGGCGCACGGTGTGCGGGTCGGCGATGGTGGCGCGGTCACGGATGAGTTCGACGCCCGCGCCGTCGAGGCCCGACACATAGGCGGCCTCAAGCCGGGCGATTTCCTTGTCCTTGTTGGCGACGAGCGTCGGCCAGTCGAAGCTGGCCTCCACCTGCCAGCCAAAGCTCTGGGCGATATCGAACTGGCCGGCGAAGCGGCTGGCATAGACGAAGAGCTTCTTGGGGACGCAGCCGCGAATCACGCAGGTGCCGCCTACCCGGTATTCCTCGATGATGGCGACCCTGGCGCCATGGCCGGCGGCTATGCGGGCAGCGCGGACACCACCGGAGCCGGCGCCGATCACGACAAGGTCATAGGTCTCAGACATGCTCAACTCCGACATCGATCCCAGGAGGCCTTACAGATCCCAAGAGGCCTTACATAAGAAAGAGGCCTTACATAAGAAAAGGCCCCGCACAAAGCGAGGCCTTCTTCACAATCAGATGGCAGGCATGCGGCCGGCAGCGATCAGACGTCGATGCCCTCGGCCTTGAGCTTGGCGCGCACCTTCGAGAGGAATTCGATCGTCAGGTTGTTCTGGAAAACGCGCATGACTTCGGCAATGTCGTCATTGGCGTCGGCATTGACCTTGGCGAGTTTCATCCCGGTCGGCGACGAGTAGAAATCGACGATCTTTTGCAGTTCATCCATGGTCAGGCGCGAGGCATAGATGCGAGCGAACTGGTCCAGCAGTTCGCCCTTCTTGGCCTTGTACTCATCGAGGGTCGCGGTGATGGCCTTGTTGAGCTGATCCGAGATTTCGGGGTTCTGGGTGATCAACTGGCGCATGGTGGAAATGCCGGTCTGCACCAGGGTGACCTCGTAGATCGAGGAGGTGTCGGTGAGCTCGACATATTTGCGGGCCAGAGCGAGCTGCTCCGGCGCCAGCTCCTGTGCCATGACGGGCAGGCTGGAAACGGTGAACGAGGCCAGCGACAAGGCGGCCACGACGACAAGCGCGGCGCGCTTACGGAAACTGGTCATTGCGGTTTTTTCCATGAAAGAGTTCACCCCAGAATAGCGCGATCCGGCTCAGGCGTCGATCCGGCGCACACCGCCCGACCCGGCAATGTAAGCAGTTCGGCACAGGTTCAGGAACAGTCCGTGCTGGACCACTCCCGGTACGTCGAGCAGGGCATCCGACAGCGCTTTTGGCGATGAAATACGGCCAAATAAAGCATCATAGATGTAATGGCCGCCATCGGTGAGGAAGGCTTTGCCGTCCCTGCCCTGCCGCAGGGTCAGGCCGCCCTGGGCGCCATGGTTGGAAATGACCGTCGCAAGAGCGCTGCGGGTGGCGCCCAGGCCGAAGACGTTGACCTCGATGGGCAATGGATAGCTGCCGAGGGCCGCCACCAGCTTGGACTCGTCGGCAATGACGACCATGCGATCGGATGCGGCGGCCACGATCTTTTCGCGCAACAGCGCACCGCCGCCGCCCTTGATCAGGTTCAATTGCGGATCGATCTCATCGGCGCCATCGATGGTGATATCGAGACGATCCAGCGTATCGAGGTCCGACAGCGGAATATTGAGGCTACGCGCCTGTGCATCGGTGGCCTCGGAGGTTGGAACGCAGAGGCACTCAAAGCCCTGCGCTACCTTCTGGCCGAGCAGATCGACGAAGTGCCGGGCGGTCGAGCCCGTGCCCAGACCAAGACGCATGCCCGGGCGAACTTCTTCCAACGCCATGGCTGCCGCGGCGCGCTTGAGATCTTCGCTCATGGTTTCCCTGCTATGAGGCCTCGTTTGCTGCCTGCTAGAAGGAGGCCCGCGGCCTGTCAATCGCCCGATTCACAGATTGGTGAATAGCGGCCATTACCTTCTGGCAACACTCCCTGCGGTAGCCTGCCACACATGTGACCGAATCGTGGCACCGCGCCGGGTATTTCCTTGGCGTGTAAGCACTGAAAATTGTGGGCGGCGCCAGCGGAGCGCCGATTTACTCAGAGGCACAGTCATAAATGCGGAAATTACGGATCGTTGCAGCCTTGCTGCTCTCGGCCCTTGTCGGCTTCGCGCTCACGATGCCCGCATCGGCGGAGACAGCCAAACGTCTCTACAATCCCGACACCAACACCTGGGAAGTCCCCAGTGTCGTGCCGAGCCGGCGTGGCAGCCCCATCAAGCGCCAGATCGTCGACTATGCGAGCAATCTGAGGCCAGGGACGATCGTGGTGGAAACCAGTGAGCGGCGCCTCTATTTCGTCCTGCCCGGCGGCAAGGCGCTCCGCTATGGCGTGGGCGTCGGTCGCGATGGCTTCCGCTGGTCGGGGCAGCACAGGATCACCCGCAAGGCTGAGTGGCCGGGTTGGACGCCGCCCGCGGAGATGCGGAAACGCGTGCCCGACCTGCCGGCCTACATGCCGGGCGGACCGGAAAATCCACTCGGCGCCCGGGCGCTCTATATCGGCGCGACGCTCTATCGCCTGCATGGAACCTCGGAGCCGTGGACCATCGGCCAGGCCGTTTCTTCCGGCTGTATCCGGCTGACCAATGACGACATCGTCGACCTTTACGACCGTGCGTCGGTCGGCTCATTGGTGATCGTTCACCAGTAGATTGCTCTACACGTTAGTTTGAGGGGGTCGGCGCTTACGCTGGCCCTTTTTGTTTGTGTCGCAACGCGCTAGATGTTGGACATGACGGTGTTGTTACAAAATCCCGATTTCGTTGGCGCCGAGGCGAAGCCGCTTGTCGACCGCTACGGGCGGACGATCAGCTATCTGCGCGTCTCGGTGACGGATCGCTGCGATTTCCGCTGCACCTATTGCATGTCCGAGCATATGACGTTCCTCCCCAAGAAGGAGGTACTGAGCTTTGAGGAGATCGATACGGTCGTCTCCGCTTTCGTGCGGCGAGGCGTGCGCAAGGTACGGCTGACCGGGGGCGAACCGCTGGTGCGGCGCGATATCATGGCGCTGGTGCAAAAGCTCGGTGGCTATGTGGGCGAGGCCGGGCTGGAAGAGCTGACGCTGACAACCAATGGCAGCCAGTTGGCGCGCTATGCCGAAGGCATCAGGGCGGCGGGTGTACGCCGGTTGAACGTGTCGCTGGATACGCTGGACGCCGAGCGGTTTTCCGCAATTACGCGACGTGGACGGATCGAGGACGTGCTGGCCGGCATCGATGCCGCCGACGCGGCGGGTCTCAAGATCAAGATCAACATGGTGGCGATGCGCGGCGTCAATGACGACGAAATCGAGCCGATGCTGCATTGGGCGCATGGCCGCGGATTCGGGCTGACGCTGATCGAGGGCATGCCGCTGGGCGAAGTGGGTATCGACCGCGTCGACAGCTATTTGCCGCTGAAAGAACTGCGTGACCGGCTGGCCCAGCGCTTCACGCTGACCAAGCTCGATCATACGACCGGCGGGCCGGCGCGCTATGTGCGCGTGGGCGAGACCGGCGGCCTGCTCGGCTTTATCACTCCCATGAGCCACAATTTCTGCGAAAGCTGCAACCGCGTCCGCCTGACGGCGACGGGGCAGCTCTATATGTGCCTTGGGCAGGAAGACATGGTCGACCTTCGAGGGCCGTTGCGCGACGGCGGTCCGGAAGCGCTGGATGAGGCGCTCGACCGGGCGATGCTATTGAAGCCCAAGGGGCACGATTTCGTGCTGGACCGGACCCACACCACGCCGGCGCTCGAACGCCATATGAGCGTGACGGGCGGCTGAGCCGCCACCGCATTCAGGCCTGGCCTTCTCGTACCGCCGCGCCTAGGCGCGACGGACGTTGCGGATATTACCGGCCTGGGGGTTGTAGCCGTGGGCGGCGAGCAGGAAGGCCACGATGGTATAGCCCAGCACCACGGCCAGCGACACGAGGTTGAGCTTGCCATAGGCGGCGAAGCGAATGAGTTCGACCGCATGGGTGAAGGGGTTGACCAGCGACAGATAATAGACCGGCCAGGCACCGGCTTCACGCAACTTCCACAGCGGATAAAGCGCCGAGGACAAGAAGAACATCGGGAAGACCACGAAATTCATCATGCCGGCGAAGTTCTCGATCTGCGGGGTGTAGACCGACACCAACAGGCCGATAGAGCCCAGCAGCAGGCCGGCAAGGATGATACCCGGAATGATGGTGATCCAGCTCAGCGGCGGCATGGAGACGCCGAAAAGGCGCGCCAGCACCAGGAAGGCATAGGACTGCAATAGAGCCAGGATGGTGGCGCCGATGATCTTGGAGAACAACAGGAAACTGCGCGGCAGCGGGCTGACCAGCATGACGCGCATGACCCCAGCCTCGCGGTCATAGACCATGGACAGCGCCGACTGCATGCACTGGAACAGGATGACGATGCCGATGAGGCCGGGGACGATGTATTCCTGGTAAGGCGTGTAGGTCTGGTAAGGCTCGATGATCGAGACGCCCAAAAGATCATGCAGCCCCGTGGCGAACACCAGGAGCCACAGGGCCGGCCGGACGATGGCAGAAATCAGCCGCTCGGTCTGGCGCAGGAACTTACCGATCTCGCGCCAGGTGATGGCATAAAGGCCAAGCCAGAGATGGCCGGCACCGACTACTGACATACGTGCTCCGGCTCGTCGGTACCCAGCGTATCGAGGGTGGTCTTTTCGTGTTCGAAACCATCCATGGGCGCCACTTCGATGACGGCATTGAACGTCGACATGGTGATCGGCATGCGCATCTGGCCATCCCAGGGACGGAAGCTCAGTTGCACGCCCTTGGAGCCGTCAACGCCGAAACGCGGACCGCGCATGAAGGCGTCGACCTTTTCCGGATCGTCCGAGCGAGCCTTGCCATAGGCGGTGACAACGGCACGGGTCGCGATCCAGGCAGACCAGTCATGCCCGTCCATCTCGCGGCCATTGGTGAGCTTGTCGAAGCGCGAGGTGACCTGAGTGGCGCCGTCGCGATCCCAGGACCACTGCCATTCGGCGGCGGTGAGGCCGGTCGCGCCGATAACGGGACGAGCAAGCTGGGTGGCGTAAGGCAGGTAACGGGCGAACTCGCCATCGGTATCGGCGACGTAGATGACGTCGTAGTCGACGCCACCGGTCAGCAACTGGGTGTTGTTCTGTTCGCGATGCTCGGCGTCGGTGGAAAGCGACAGCGTGCGGGTATCGACGATGTTGAGGCGCAGGCGATCGGCCGAAGCCTTGAAGCTGGCGGCGATTTCCTTGTCGCGGTCGGTCGTCCCGACGAGCATCAGCACATTGGTCCAGTTGCGCGTACGCAGGAGCTGCACCAGCGAATCCGCCAGCATGCGGTCGGAGGCGGCGGTGTGGAGCAGGTTGGGATAGCAGCGGTTGCGCAGATAATCGTCGGGCGCAGTGGCGTTGACGAGGGTGACCTTCAGGTCCTTGGTAGCGCTGGCGACCTGGTCGACGAGATTGGCCGGCAAATCGAGGACGATGAAGCGATCGCCCTTGCCGACCATGTCCTTGACCTTGGCGATGAGGCTCGGCGCATCGGCGGCCTTCTCCTCGTCGAGCTTGGCGATGAAGCCGGCGGCATCGGCCAGCATCTGCATGTCGGAGACGCCCATCTCGGCCCCCTGTACCGGATCACCCGAAGGCGCGATCTCGATGCGGGTATAGACGACTTCCGGTGCGTAGCGCGGGTCGTTTTCGAGACCCAGATACCCGACGGTGACGGTGCGGGTCGGCTTGGGGTTGGCTGCGGCGGCGCTGCTTTCCTTGGGCGCCTCCGCCTGGGGCGTAGCCGGAATGACGCCCTGGGCCAAGGCGCCACCGGCTGTGGCGAGGATGGTCATCCCCGCCACGGCAGTGAGTTTGATGAGGCTAGTCATCGATCAGCACCGAGTGAGGAACACGGCCCACCGGGATCGATTTGACGGGCTCCATGGTGGTCATGTCGACGATGGTGATATCGTCGGACAGGCCGTTGGCGACGATGGCGGTCTTTTCATCGCTGGAAAGATCGATAGACCAGGCGCGCTTGCCCACCAGAATGTACTTCAGCACCTCGTGGGTCTTGGCGTCGATCACGGCGATGTGGTTGGCGCGGCCGAGGCTGAGCAGGATCTTGCTGCCGTCCTTGGTGATGGCCATGCCTACTGGCGTCACGTCTTCCGCCCGGAAGCCCGGGGGGACGAAGACCATGGGATCGCCGACGATCTCGTTGGTGGCGCGATCGATGACGTAGATCTCGCTGGAGAGCTCGCACGAGACCCAGAGTTCCTTGCCATCGGGCGTCAGGATGAAACGGCGCGGGCGCGTGCCGACCAGGATATTCTTGGTCACCGCACCGGTGGGCACATCCACCACATGCACCATGTCGGCGACTTCCGAGGTGACATAGACGGTCTTGCCATCCTCGGAGACGATCACGCCTTCCGGCTCGGCGCCCGTGGCAACATCCTGCACGGGCAGACGCGTCTCAAGATCGATGGCCTCGAGCTGGGAGTATTCCTCGTCCGAAACGTAGATGGTCTTCTCGTCAGGCGAGAAGGCAAACACTTCGGGGCTCGGACCGGTCGGGATATGGTCCACGACCTCAAGCTTGGCCACATCGATCACATCGATGGTGTCATCGTCACCGCACGCCACATAAAGCATGGTGTGGGCCTTGTTGAAGTGCATGTCCCGCGGGCGGTGCGAGGTGGCGATGCGTTTGACGAGGTTATAGTCCTTGTCGAACACGACGACTTCGTTGCCCTTTTCGGTGGACACGAAGACCATTCCGGTATTGACCGCCCATGCCGGCGCGGCGCCAAGCAGGGAGGCCACGACGGCGGCAGCCGCCAGTGTCAGTAAACGTTTCATGGCCATCACTTCACAACAAACTTGCCCTTGAGACCACGGTTTTCGTAGCCGGGAACGTAGATATCATATTCGCCTGGACGGATCGGCACGAAGCTGACGTCCACGGTGCCTTCCTCTTCGAGGTTGAGACTGTAAAGGCCATAAGGCGTGGCCCCCAGATCGTCCACCCCGACCTCGTTGATCCAGGAATTGCGCCACAATTCGGGGGCAGCCACCGAGATCTCTTCCTCGCCATCGCTGGTGATGTGGAGGATGTAGTACTTGCCGGTTTCGACGTCGAACTCATTCTGCGAGAAGCTCAGGTCTGCGGTATTGATATTGAGTTCCAATTCCGTGGCTTTGGCGGCAAGATTGCCCTCGGCCAGCGCCGGCGCGGCAACACCCATCGTCCCGGCCAAGGCGGAAGCAGAAACGAGTAGTGGAATCAAACGCATAGAAATCTCCCTCAAACCGGCGCCCTGCCGGTTCCGATAAACAAAAATTGACCCGTCCGGTATGTTCACGACTGCGTGGGACTCATGCAACGAGCGGTCGCCAATGTTGAATATCGCCGTCTCCTATAGCGATTATAGGGATGTATGTTGATTGGCTTCGAGAGGTATCCGCGCCAAGATATGCCCCACACAAGGTCGTGGGAGAACATCATGCACAGCGTTATCAGGCCCCTGCTGGTCAGCCTGGCACTCACAATGGCAACCATGGCCACAGGCCTGGCACAGGAAGCCCAGAAGATCGTGATCGGCGCCCAGGATGGCGGCACCGTGCTCTGGGAATTGCAGGCCATGAAAAATCTGGGCCTCGACAAGAAGAACAACCTCGACCTCGAAATCCGCCCGGTGGCGGACTCCAAGGCCGGCCAGATCGCCCTGCAGGGCGGCGCCGTCGACATCATCCTGTCTGATTTCGTATGGGTTTCCATCCAGCGCAGCCAGGGCAACATGGTGTCCTACGTGCCGCATTCGCTGACCGTGGGCGGCCTGATGGTCAACCCGAAATCCAACATCACCAAGATCGAAGACCTCAAGGGCAAGACGCTGGCGATTTCCGGCAGCCCGGTCGACAAGAGCTGGGTCGTGCTCGAAGCCTATTACGCCAGCCTTACCGGCAAGCAGTTGACCGACGACGCCACCGTGCGTTTCGGCGCCGCGCCGCTGATCAATGAACTGATCACCGGCGGCCAGGCCGACGCCAGCCTCAATCTGTGGAACTGGAACGCGCGGGCGAAACTCGCCGGCGACACCGAGCTGATCTCGGTCTGGGATATGCTGAAGGGCCTTGGCGTGACGCAGCAGCCCCCCTTGCTCGGCTGGGCTTTCACCGACAAGACGGCGACCGACAAGCCGGCGGCGCTGAAGGCCTTCTTCGATGCCTCGTTCGACACCAAGGCAGCGCTGCTCTCCGACGATTCCGCCTGGGACGGCATTCGCGACATCATGAACGTCAAGGACAACGATGCGCTGTTCAAGCAGCTCCGGGACGACTACCGTGAGGGTATCGTACACGGTTATAATCCGGACAAGGACAGCGCAGCCGCCGCGCAGTCCTTCGCACTGATGGCCAAGTTTGGCGGGCCCGACGTGGTGGGGGGTGATTCAACCACCCTCGCCGACGGCACGTTCTGGAAGGGATACAGCAAATAGACTATTTGCCGCGCGGTGAACCGCCGGCTCGGGTTGCGCCGAAAAAGCACAGGAAGGGCCTCGGTCTCGAGGCCCTCTCATTGCCGCTCCTGCTGGTCATCTGGCAGGCCCTGGCAATGCTCTATCCCAACCGCCTGTTTCCGTCGCCGATAGACGTGGCGGCGGATCTTTGGGACCTGACGCTACACGGCAAGCTGCTTGCTGATCTCGGCAAGACGTTGACACGGGCGGCCATCGCTTTCGTGATTGCCATGAGCATCGGCACGGCGCTCGGCGTCGCCTTCGGGCGCGTACGCTGGATCGACCGGCTGTTCTCCACCTGGGTGGTGATCGGGCTTAACCTGCCCGCGATCGTCATCGCCATCGTGCTCTATATCTGGCTTGGCCTCACCGAGGTGGCACTGATCCTGGCGGTGATCATCAACAAGGTTCCGCTGGTCATCACCACGGTGCGCGAGGGTGTTCGCAGCCTGTCGCACGACTATGACGAACTGGCGCTAGCTTTCCGCATGCCGCTGTCGCGGCGGTTGCGGCTGATCTTCGTGCCGCAACTGATGCCGTTCGTGCTCGCCGCGGCACGAACCGGCCTGTCGCTGGTGTGGAAGATCGTGCTGGTATTCGAGGTGCTCGGCAGCGATGGCGGCGTCGGCTTCCGCGTTTCGATCCTGTTCCAATTCTTCGACATCACCGGCATATTGGCGTATTCCACCGCCTTCATCATTGTGGTGCTGGCGCTCGAATATCTGGTGATGCGGCCGCTGGAACGGAAAGTCTTGAGATGGCGCGCGGACCAGACATAAGCCTCGATATCTTCGACAAGCGCTTCTCGCCGGAAGCACGGCCGCTGTTCCAGGACTTTCACCTGAAGATCGTGCCAGAGACGGTAGTGGCCCTGGTCGGGCCATCCGGCGTGGGCAAATCCAGCCTCTTACGGATGATCGCGGGGATCGACACGAACTTTTCCGGCAAGATCACCGTGGGCGGCGTCGCTGCCGAAGACACGCCGCCGGCAGGTTTCGTGTTGCAGGATGCAAGGCTCCTGCCCTGGCTGACTGCCATCGACAACATCCGGGCAGTGGCGCCCAAGATTGCGGATGCGGAGGCCATGGCCCTTTTGGGCCGCGTGGGGCTTAGGGGCTCGGAGAATGCTTACCCGCACCAGCTTTCCGGCGGCATGCAGCGGCGCGTTGCTATCGCCCGGGCCTTCTCGGTGAACTCCAGCCTGCTGCTGCTCGACGAGCCCTTCGTCTCGCTGGACAGGCATCTGGTGTCGGAACTGCAGAACCTTTTCCTCGATCTGATCGATGTCGAAAAGCCCACCGTGATCCTCGTGACGCACCTCGCCGAGGATGCTGCGCGGCTGGCCGACCGGGCTGTGGTGCTTGACGGCAGGCCTGCGGGGATCGTAGCGGACCTGCATTTCGACAAACCGCGCGGCGAGCGCAGTCCGGCCGAAAGGCTGGAGCTTGCCGAACGCATAGCCGCCCATTCGGCTGGAGTGATTGCATGACCGAACCGATGCTCAAACTGGATGGGGTCCGCAAATCCTACGGCAAGACCGAAGCGTTGCGCGGCATCAGCCTTGAAATCTACCCATCGGAAGTGGTTGGCCTATTGGGTCCCAACGGCGCCGGAAAGTCGACGCTGTTCCAGATTTCGAGCGGCCTGTTCGCACAGGACGACGGCAAGGTCGAGCTGTTCGGGATGGGCTACAAACGCCATGCTTCCGAAATCCTGAAAAGGCTCGGGGTGGTCTTCCAGTCGCGCTCGGTCGATCTCGATATGAGCGTCAAAGCCAATCTCACCTTTCACGGCAATCTCTTCGGCCTTTCAGGGAAGCTGCTGAAGGAGCGGATTACGGAGGCCACGGACCTGCTGGAGATAGGCGACCTGCTGAAGCAACCCGTCCGCACGCTCTCAGGCGGCAACCAGCGGCGCGTGGAAATCGCGCGGGCATTGCTCAATGCTCCCGACTTGCTGCTGATGGACGAACCCTCGGTGGGGCTCGATGCCACGACCCGCCGCATGCTGGTGCAGCATATGCAGGTGGTACGCCAGCAGAAGGGCACGTCGATCCTGTGGGCGACGCATCTGGTGGAGGAAGTCGAGAATGCCGACCGCATCGCGCTGCTGGTGAAGGGCGAAATCCTGCGCATCGGCACGCCGGCCGAACTCAACGCGGCGGCGGGCACTACCGATCTCACCGAGGCCTATATCGCCCTGACCGGCATCACGGCCCACACGACGTCGGAAACGGTCTGAGCCTCAACTGGCCTTGGGCAACTGCCGCAGGCCCTCGAACGACATCTCGCTATTGTATTCGGTGCGGCAGAACTCGACGAGCCGGCGGAAGATATTGGCGTAGGCCGGCAGCGTCATCAGATGCTTGGGCATGGCCGCCACGACCTGGCGGCTGATATCGACGGGGAAGAACTGCAGCTTGCTGCGCAATTGGTCCGGCAGGTTCGGCAGCAGCGAGATCGGGCAATGCGCCGTCGCCAGGTTCTCGGCGACGATGTCGATCGCTGCCGCATAGGTCATGGCGAGAAAGGTGGGCGTAGCGGCGGGCAGCGTGTGCCGATACCATTCGTCCGAGCGGGCGCGCAGCGAAATGCTGGAATCGATCTCGACGAAATTGCGTAGTGGCTCAACGATGTCCTCGCGGCGGGTACCCTTGGCGAAGGCCCTGCGGATTTCCGCGGCGCTGACCGAGGCCGGCACGACCCAGGCTACCTGATCGTCGAACAGATCGGCGACTGCGAAAGACGACCGGTCATTGGCGATGACATCGGAGTTGATGATGACACAGTTGAGCTGGTGCAGGCGCAGCTTTTCGACCAGCTCGTTGCTGGTGAGCGCATAGGTCAACTCGAACTTGACGAAGCCGGGCTCTTCCTTGGCAATGCGGGCAGCGGCGGCGACGAAGCGGCCACGCAGGGTCGGGGTGACACCGATGCGCATGGTGACGCTGTTGTCGATGAAGCGCTGCCGATGCTCGTTGACGACGTTGTCCAGCCGCCGCAGCATCTCGTCGCCAGCCTTGAACCAATATTCGCCGGCAGGGGTAAGGCTTACCAGCCCCGTGCGGTTGCGCACGATGAGCTGCGTTCCCAGCTTTTCTTCGAGCTTGGCCAGCTGCTGCGAGATGGATGGCTGCGACAGTCCGATACGGCGCGAGGCCTTGGTGATGGACCCTGCGACCACGACGGCCTGGAAGATCTCTAGCTGCTTTAAAGTGATGTCCACGACACTCTCCTGGGAGTCGCATGAGACACCAATGTTCTACATCAGGAAAGGTAATCTAAGGTCGCATGCGACGAAAGTCGAAGACCTTCGCCGCAAACGTTTGATGAAAGGCGCCTTGTGGCACCGAAGCCTGCTTACTTGGCGGGCATGGAAGCCAGATAGGCGACCACGTTGTCGATGTCGGTCTGGTTCGGCAGGCCCGGGAAGGTCATCTTGGTGCCCTTCACCTTGTCGCTCGGCTTGTGGAGGAATTCCGAAAGATCGGCTTCGGTCCAGGTGAGACCGCCCTTGCCGGCGTCGACCATGGCGGGCGAGTAGTTGAAGCCTGCTTCTGTGCCGGCGACACGGCCCACGACACCGGTCAGGATCGGACCAATCTTGTTTACGGCACCGTCGCCGATCGAATGGCAGACAGCGCACTTCTTGAACACGGTAGCGCCGGCCGTTGCATCGCCAGCGGCGAAGGCAGCGCCAGCAGAAAGCGCAACGAAGACCGCGCCGAGTGCTAGAACTTTCATAATCGATAACTCCTCATTGGAAGATTGGGCGCCTTAAAGCCGCACCGTCACAGCACTATTTGCACACTAAACCGTGCGGCTGTCGAGGCGGTTCCATGACGCAGGCCAGTCACAAACCGAGTAGTGGATTTTCCCCGGACGAACAAGTTGGACCCGCCTCATTTGCCGCGACGAATGCGGCGAATTGCCAGCCAGACCAGCAGGACCACGAAAGGCGCTGCAATCGCTTCGGCGAGGTTCTTGTCGACATTGACCACGCTGTGGAGGCCTTCGAGCAAATAGCCGAGGATGGCCAGCGTGTAATATGAGATGGCAATGATGGAGAGACCCTCCACCGTCTCTTGCAGCTTGTACTGGCTGAGAGAAGTCCGGGAGATGTTATCAAGCACAGCCTGGTTCTGGGTTTCGATGCTGAGCCCGATGCGGGCATCCAGCAGTTCGGTGGAACGCTGCAGCTTATTGGCCAGCGCTTCGAGGCGTCGTTCAACCGCGGTGCAGGTTGTCAGCGCCGGGCCGACGCGATTGTCCAGGTAACGCTCGATGGTGGTGAATTCGCCGATCGCCACTTCATCGAGACGGCCGATGCGCGACTTCAGCACGCCGCCATAAGCGCGGCTGGCGGCAAAGCGGAAGCTGGTCTCATCCACGGTCTGCCCGACGGCGATCGACAGATCATGCAAGGTGTTCAGCGCCGCCTGGTTGTCCCTCATCTGGTTGTCCCTGCCCGCACGATCCTCCCCGATCTGCCGCATGACCTCAGCCAGTTGCATCTCGTCGGAATGGAGCCGCGGGCCCAGGGACCGGGCGATCGGCAGGCCCATCAGGGCGACATTGCGGTAGGTTTCGATTTCGAGCAGACGGCGCACCATGGTGCCGCGCCGCAAATCGGTGCCGCGGGCGGCGGCGACCTCGAAACGGGTGAAGCCGTTCTCATCGGCGACGAAATCCGTCGCCACCTGCGCGCTGCCATGGAAAATGTCGGAATAGCACAGGCTGAGCGGATTGAACCCGGCCAGCGCCGAAGGCGCGATGGTATCGGCATTGGCAAGATCGAGGCGGGTCGCCGAGATGAGCTCGAGATCGCCGAAAAGCTCGAGGCCGATGTTGTCGGGCCAGGCCTCCCAGTCATCAGGCGCCGAGGTCCAGGTTATGGTGACGAATTCGCTATGCAATTCGAAGGTGACGCCGTGACCACCGGCTTCCACCGAATACTGGCGGATGCTGACATCGGCGGGAGCGGCGTGGCGCTCGGTCAGCCAGGCGATGATCCTCTGCTGTACCTTGGGAATATCACGACCATCGCGGCTGCTGATGAATGCAGCGCGGCGTACGCGAACGGGCGCCGTGATCGGCATGACCGGCCGGGCGTGCATTTCCGCATGGATCATGGCACGGAATGGATGATCTGGCGCTGGCCGCTGCATATTTCCCCCAAAGCAGTCTAATGTTGCCCGCGGCCTGTTATGCGGCGGGTGATTCTGGTAACACCGCATTCGACGTCGGCAGGCTCTAAGTGTTTCAAGTAAAACACTATCAGTCTCCCCAATATGACTAATCACATTAGCCAAAGCGACACCGTGTCACAGTCGCCACTCTCGAAGGCGCGCGGAGCATCATGCAAGATACTGAAATCACCCCCGGTTCCGCGAGGCTTCGCGAGACCGTCCTAGGCTCTCCCTCCGAAATCCGCGACTTCCTCCCGGTTCTGAAATGGTTGCTGGTCAACTGTGTCGTCGTGCTGGCGTTTCTGGTGCTGTGGTATTTCGGCCTGATCACTGCGATCCTGAATACGGATCGCACGCGCGTTTCGTTGCTGATCGCCGCGATATTCGTGCTGACGGCATTCCATTGCCTATTCCAAACCTATGAAGTGTCGCGCGAACTGGTGATCAGCCGGCGCAATCGCGAAATCATCTCTAGGGGTAGCGTCGGCAACTATCGTGCCGTCGATGGACGTGTGTTTACCGAAAGCGGCATCGAGCTCGAAGCGGGCATAATGGCAAGCCATATCGCCAATCTGATCCGCAAGGCGACGCTGCAGGATCACAAGGCTTTCGACCAGACACTGCTGCTGCGCGCTCTGGCCGACAAGTTGCGTAACCGCGAAAAGCTCGGGCTGTTCGTCTCCGAAGCACTGCTGCGGCTGGCGCTGCTGGGCACGGCCATCGGCTTCATCCTGATGCTGATCCCGATCTCGCAGCTCAACTCGTTCGATGCGGAAACGCTGCGAACGGCACTGACCGGCATGACTACCGGCATGGCCGTGGCGCTGAACGTTACCGTCAGCGGTATTGCCAGCGCGCTCGTGCTGAAGTTCGAATATTATCTGCTCGACGGCGCCATCGGCGAATTGTTCGACGTCATCACCGAGACGACCGAAGTCAATGTCGTGCCGGCCCTGATCAAAGATCGCGCATGAACGAGCCTAGTCTTTTTACCGGCGCCGGCGATGACGGCACGTTCGTGCCGTTCACCGATATCTTGTTCAACGCTCTGCTTGGCTTCGCCATCATGGTGTTTATCGCCTTTGCGCTGATCCGCCCCGAGGCAAAGGCCGGCGACGTCAATATCAAGGCGGAAATGCTGATCACGGTCACCTGGCCGGACAACAACCCTGACGATATCGACACCTACGTCGAGGATCCGCTGGGGAACATCGTCTGGTACAACTCGCTGGAAAAGGGCTTCGTGCACCTCGACCGCGACGACCGAGGCAAGTATCGCGACGAAATCGACGTGAATGGCACCAAGATTTCCATTCCGCTCAATCAGGAAACGGTGACCGTTCGCGGTATCGTGCCTGGCGAATATGTCGTCAACGTCTATCACTTCCTCAATCCATCGCAGCAGCCGGTTCCGGTTACCGTGAAGGTCGAGAAGATGAACCCGACACTCAAAGTGATCTACTACGATACGATTACGCTCACCCATACGGGCGACGAAAAAACCGCCGTGCGGTTCACGCTGGCCGACAATGGCGACGTGAGCGACATCAACACCAAGCAGATCTCGCTGGTCCATGCCGTGCGGGGTGAGAAATGACCCCGGCGCTTATTACAACCATCGCGGTCTACGCGCTTCTGGCCCTGCTGCTCATCAGCCTCAACGTGTTTTCGCTGTGGAAGTGGTGGATCAAGGCGGGCGCCATCATCGTGACGGCGGCCGCGTGTGTGTTTTCGTATTTCGCTATCTCCGGCCTGTTGGGCTGGCCGGCGCATGATGCAGTGCCGGCGCGCTTCAGCCTCCTCCACACCCACATCGTCGAGCCGAACCGCGCCAACAACGAGCCGGGGCATGTCTATCTGTGGCTGCAGGAGGTCGATGACCATCAACTGCCGATCACCGAGCCGCGTAGCTATATCCTGCCCTATACGGAAGACGTGGCCAACGAAGTGTCACGTGGCCAGGACCAGTTGGACGAAGGCCAGGAAGTGCTGGGCCAGACCGCCGACACCAAGGGTCAGAGCGGCGGCGATCAGGCCCTCGGCACGCCGATGGCCGGCGACAAGAGCGTTGGCGGCGCCAACAAGACGAATACAAACGGGCAGAACAATTCGACGGCAGGCATGGTGGCGGTTGGCCTGGGAAGTCCAAGCCTCAACTTCTCACCGATGCCGCCGGTCGTGCTGCCCGACAAGGCACAAATCCCCGGCGACCTGTAAAGGGCGCCGGGTCCTCCCCTACTCGTCGCTGACCAGCGCGAATTCCAGGGGGAGTGCGGTGGTGTATTTGATCTGCTCCATGGCGAACGACGAACTGACGTCGCTGAGCGCGATCTTGCCGATCAGCTTCTTGTAAAAGGTGTCGTAGGCGCCGATGTCGGGGACGACGACGCGCAGGAGGTAATCGACGTCACCGCTCATGCGGTAGAATTCGACGACCTCCGGAAAATCCTCGACGACGGCAGCGAACTTGCGCAGCCAGGCCTCGTTGTGTTCGCTGGTTTTGACGGCCACGAAGACGGTGACACCGGCATTGACCTTGACCGGATCGAGCACCGCGACGCGGCGCCTGATGACGCCGTCTTCTTCCATCTTCTGGATGCGGCGCCAGCATGGCGTGGTCGACAGGCCGACCTTGCGGCCGATCTCGGCCACCGGCATCGTCGCATCCTTTTGCAGAAGCGTCAGAATCTTGCGATCGATCTTATCCAGCGCCATCGAGCCCCCCGAGAAATCAGATTGCGCAAACTGGGATAATTCTAATGTAAATTAGCGCATCCCCTGCGCAGAGGCGAATTCAACGCAATATTCTTCCAAATGTCAATCAGCCAAACAGGCTGGCGGCCCACGCCCAAAAGTCAAAGCCTTCATCCGGATGGCCGTTGCTGTCACGCCAGGTGCGCGGCGTATCGAAATGGCCCGCCCAAAGTCCTTTTCGCGCTAATCTGGCGGCAGTTTCACGCAGCTTATAGTCGTCGTAGGAAATGGCCAGGCCGGCATCGATCATGGCCCCACCGAGATCGCGCTTGTTTGCCGCGCAGCGCGCCAATACGCGGCCATACTGATCGTGGCCTTCGGGATCGCAGGTGACCGCGGATTTGCCGATCATTTGCCGCAACAAGTCCCGAGCCGCAGTCCCGCAGGCCCAATCGTGCCCCGATGCATCCTGGCAGATCTGGTCATATTCGGGGGCATCGATACCAAGGAGACGTACCCGGCTCTTGCCGATAGTGAGGGTATCGCCATCGGCAACGTGCGCGGCCCCTGAGACATCGAGGCTCGCGGGTTCGAGCTGCACCGCGAGCCAGGCCACGGCGCCGAAGAACGCCATCAGCGCGACAAGGCTCAGCAGGCTGGAAAGCCTAGTATTTGATCGACCCCGCAAGGGCACGGTTTCACCAGCCATTAACTACGACAGCGCTACGTTCCCGATAGCGTAGCGAAAGCGTTCCATCTTCGCAGCAGTCAGTAACGAGTAAGCGTAAAATGTCGTCCGAACCGGCGATAATCGAGACCGACGTCCGGTCGCGGATGGGCCGTGAGCCGAGACGCACGGCTCAAAAGACGGTGTCTGACGCCAGACAGCGCCTGACCTCGAGTTCGGGCACGCTTTCCTCCTACGATTTCGAGCTTCTGGCGGACTATGCGGGCTCCCGCATTTCCGGAGCGCTGGCCATGCCGGTGCTGCTGGTCATCCTGGCGCTGTTTTCGAGCCTTTTCGTGCCGGCCTATGTGGCGGCCGCCTGGGCGGTCGTGGTGATCGCCGCCAATTTTGGCGTGGTGCTGATCTGCCGGCGCTTCCGTTCGGTGAGCCGGGACAAGTTCGACGCGCAACGCTGGACGACAAGCTTTGTGGCCGCCGAGACGGTCTACGGCATCGCCTGGGCCCTGCTGGGCCTTTTCACCCTGACCGGCGGCGGACAGAACCTGGCCGTGGCGATGTTCGCCATGGTGCTGGTGGGCGCGGCGAGCAATGCGGTTTCGACCCGCACCCTGCCCAGCGCCACGCTGATGAGCACCCTGCCCGCGACGCTGACGGTCAGCATCAACCTCTTGTGGCTCGGCGGGACGCTGAACTATGCGCTGGCGGCAGTGGCGGCGGGCGGCGAAATTTTCTTCGTATACCTGGCGCGCCAGCTGCACGCCTCGGAACTCGAAACCGTCGCGCATCAGGCCGAAAAGGATGCGCTGATCACCGAACTCGAGGAAGCCCGGGAGATGTCGGAAGAAGCCCGGCGCCATGCCGAGCAGGCCAATGTCGCCAAGTCGCAGTTCCTCGCCACGATGAGCCACGAGCTGCGGACGCCGCTCAACGCCATCATCGGGTTTTCGGAAGTGCTGAAATCCGAGCTGCTGGGGCCGCACGTGATCCCGCAGTACAAGGAATATGCGGGAGACATCCATGCCAGCGGCCAGCACCTGCTGAACCTCATCAACGAGCTCTTGGACCTCAGCCGCATCGAGGCGGGCAAGTATGAGCTGAACGAGGAGGCGGTCTCGCTGGTCGATATCGCCGACGACTGCCGCCGCATGATCGAAATCCGCGCCAAGGCCAAAAATATCGAGCTGACGTTCAGCTTCGCCGAAAATTTGCCCAAGCTCTGGGGAGATGAGCGCGCCGTGCGCCAGGTCGTATTGAACCTCTTGTCCAACGCAGTGAAATTCACGCCGCAAGCGGGCAAGGTGGTGCTGGTGGTGACGCGCAGCGCCGATGGCGGCCAGATGGTCTCGGTGCGCGACAATGGCCCCGGCATCCCCGAAGAGGAAATCGAGACGGTGCTCTCCTCGTTCGGTCAGGGCTCGCTGGCACAAAAGACAGCCGAACAAGGCGCCGGCCTCGGCTTGCCCATCGTGCAGAAGATCATGGAGCTTCACCAGGGCCGGTTCGACCTGTTCTCGAAACTGCGCTTCGGCACCGAGGTGATCGCCACCTTCCCCCGCGCCCGCGTCATGGATGCGCTGGCGCCGGTGGTGGAAAAGAAGAGCCGCCTCGAGATCTACTCCGAAGCCGGCTAATTGGCGCGGTTGCTGACCGCGGCTTCCTCGAAGGTCGCCATATTGTTGTGAAGGTGCAGGGCGGTCTTGGCGAGCACGGCCGCCAGCGCGGCGCCGCTGCCTTCGCCAAGGCGCATGCCGAGATCGAGTAGCGGCTGCTGCCCCAAAGCTTCCAGCACCCTGCCATGGGCGCTCTCGGCCGACACATGCGCGAAGAGGCAGTGATCGATCGCTTCGGGGTTGACGGCATAAGCGATGGCCGCGGCGGCGGTGGCGACGAAACCGTCGACGATGACGGGCACTTTCTGTTGCCTGGTGGCAATGATGGCCCCGAGCATAGCGGCAATCTCTCGTCCACCGAGCCGGGCAAGGATAGCCAGCGGATGATCGAGCGCGGCGCCGTGGAAGGCAATGGCGGCATCGACAGCGGCGGCCTTGCGGGTAAGGCCGGCGTCATCGACGCCGGTGCCGCGACCGACCCAATCGGCACCGGTGCCGCCATAGAGCGCCGCATAGATGGCTGCCGCAACCGTGGTGTTGCCGATGCCCATTTCGCCGATGCACAGCAGGTCCGGTTTGCCCGCAATGGCTTCCATGCCATAGGCGATAGTGGCGGCGCACATGCGATCATCCATGGCCGGCTCGCGCGTGATGTCGCCGGTCGGCAGTTCCAGCGCCAATTCGAAAACGCGCAGGTTCAATTCGTGCAGCGCGCATATCTGGGAGATGGCGGCGCCGCCATTGGTGAAGTTGGCGACCATCTGCGCCGTCACCTCGCGCGGGAAGGCTGAGACGCCCTGATCGGTGACGCCGTGATTGGCTGCGAAGATGGCGACCATCGGATTGTCGAGAGTCGGACGCCCCTTGCCCTGCCAGCGCGCCAGGAATTCCACCAGCGCTTCCATGCGGCCGAGAGAGCCGCGTGGCTTGGTGAGAGTGGCATCGCGTGTCCGCACGGTCTCCACGGCCGCTTCGTCGCCATCCGGCGCAATGGTCAGGAGCTCGATGATATCGGCATAGGCGGGAGCGGGCATGGTGGGTCCGGGGGTAAGACTCGAAGACGCCACCTTCTTGCACCACTCGGCGATAAGGCCCAAGCCCCTTTGCGGGAAAGTGTGATCGGGCAAAATTGCCGTCGCTGGACTGCGGTGGCATGGTCGCCGACAGCGAGTCGCTGGAAGGATCTGCTATTGGACGTGCCGCCTCCCAATGCCGAGGACGAGAAAAAGCCGTTGAAGTCGAACGACAACGCGCCGCCGCGGGATGATTTTCATCTGGTCGACGACCTGGTGATGGCGGTGCGGTTCTTTTCGCGCCTGCCCACCGGCGACCGGCCACACGAGCGGCCACAGCTCTCGCGGATCGCGCGGGCGCTGCCGTTTGCAAGCCTCGTGATCGGCATCGGACCGGTACTGGCGCTGGCCCTGTTCGGCGGGCTCGGCCTGCCGCCGCTGTTCGCGTCGGCGCTGGCGACGGGCGCCATGATCCTGGTGTGCGGCGGCATGAGCGAAGACGGCCTGGCCGATGCGGCCGACGGGCTGTTCGGCGGCACGACACCGGCGCGCCGGCTCGAAATTCTGAAGGACAGCCGGCACGGCACCTATGGGGTGGCGGCATTGTGCCTGTTGCTGCTGTTGCGTGTCAGCGCCCTGGCGGCGCTGGTCGAGATCCATCCCCTGAAGGGGGCGGCGCTGTGGCTGGCGGCGACCGTGCTGGCGCGCTCGGGCGGGCTGTGGCTGACGGTGGCGCTGCCGCCGGCACGCATAGATGGCGCGTCAGCGGCGGCCGGGCGCGTCAGCGGCTACAGCTTCGGCATCGGCATGGCCTTCGCCGCGGTGATCGCTTTCATCCTCGCGGGCCCAGCGGCAGGGTTGCTGGCGGTGCTCCTGGCATTGGTGCTGGGGGCCATCGTCGCCTGGGGCTGGACGCGCCTCTGCCGGCGACTGCTCAACGGGCAGACCGGCGATCTGATCGGCGCCCTGATGGGGCTGATCGAGATCGCCGTGCTGATGGCATTCCTGCTGCTCTAGAGCGTTTCAAGTTCGTTTCCAAAAACGCGTTAGGCGGCGGCCTTGAGAATGACGGCTTCGTTCTTGCGCAGCCGGGCGAGATAAAGCTCGGCGAAGTCGGCGGGCGCCGCTGCCTTGACGCTGGGGCGGGCGGCGAGAGCCTGGCGCCAGGCGGAAACCTTCGGCATGGTAGCGAGCAGGCCGGTCTTGACGACCGTCTCCAGCGCATCGAGCTGGCGGAAGGCCGGCGCGAAGACAGCGTCGACATAGCAGAAATCCTCGCCGGCGAAGAGCGGGCCGACGATAGTCTGCTCGA
This sequence comes from Devosiaceae bacterium, assembly GCA_036499825.1. Taxonomy (GTDB): domain Bacteria; phylum Pseudomonadota; class Alphaproteobacteria; order Rhizobiales; family Devosiaceae; genus Paradevosia. The sequence continues at coordinate 286,103 of DASYCZ010000062.1, read as the reverse complement.
GGCGCGTGAACTTGGCCGTGAGTGCCTTGCGGGCCGTTTCGAGATCCGCATCGTTCTTGGCCGAATTGAACTTGAAGAGGTCGCCGAGGACCTGCGAGCCGAACTCCATCCAACCGCGATGGTGGGCGCGATCGAGCGGATCGGCCGGGTGCAGCTTGCGGCCAGGCGCGGTTTCCTCGAGATATTCGAGGATCACTGCGCTCTCGAAAACGATGGCCTCGGGCAGGCCCGGACGTTCGACCTTGAGCACCGGCACCTTGCCGAGCGGCGAAATGGCGAGGAACCAGTCGGGCTTGTTGGCGAGGTCGATATAGACGACGTCGAAATCGACCTGCTTTTCCTTCAGCGCGATGATGGCGCGCTGCACATAAGGGCAAGTCGGAAAACTGATGAGTGTGAGCTTGGACACGACGACCTCTGATGAAGTAACATTCTGGAAGCAGGTTACCATGAAGAACCGGCTTGCTGCCACCGCTCTGTCGGCGGCCCAAGATCGCAAGGCTACTTGAATTCGCCGCATTGCCTGCCTTTATCTGAGAGTAGTTTTGCCAATCGGGGTTCGGCGCAATTGTTGTTCATAGGCATTGCCCTTCTGGTCGCCGTGGGTCTGGCGCTGTTGATCGGCGCCGACGCCGGCAGCATGTTCGGGCTGACACAAGACCAGACCGGCCGCATCGTGCCGCTGTTGCTCATCCTGATCGTGATCGCCGGCGGGATGTTCTCGCGGCGGCGGAAGTTTTCCGAACTGTTCGCCGGCATCGTGCTGTGGGTGGGTATCTTCGCCGTTGCTATCGTGGGTTATACGTTCCGCTACGAGCTGCTGGGACTGAGCGGACGGGTGTTCGGCGAACTGGTGCCGGGGATCGCCGTAATCGATACCGAAAAGGGCACAGCGACCTTCCATCGCGGCATGGGCGGCCATTTCCAGCTGGAGGGCACCATTGACGGCAAGCGCATAACGATGATCTTCGATACGGGCGCCAGCGCCGTGGTGCTGACAGCGGAGGACGCCAAGGCGGCGGGGATCGATACGGAGAACCTCTCCTACACGCTCCCGGTTTCGACGGCGAACGGCACCGGACAAGCCGCCAGCGTGGTGCTGGACACCATCGAGGTTGGCGGCATCGTGCGCCACAATGTGCGGGCCTATGTCGCCGAGGACGGAGCGCTGGAGACGAGCCTGTTGGGCATGACCTTCCTCGAGACGCTGCAGCGCTATGCCGTGAGCAGCAATTCGCTTGAATTGACCGACTAGCGCCCCATACTGGCCCGGCACAAGGAGGCCGGTTCATGTCCACGCCACGAGCTTATGACGAGGCGCTGCTGCGCCAATGCTTTGCGGTGGCGCGGCGCTCGCGCGAGGGCGGCGACCATCCGTTCGGAAGCCTTCTGGCGGACAAGGACGGCACTGTGCTGCGCGAACAGCACAACGGCTATACGTCGGAAGGCGGCGACCGGACAGCGCATGCCGAGCGGCTGCTGGCTTCGTGGGCGGCCCGGACCTACGATCTCGACTTCCTGAGCCAATGCACGCTCTACACCTCGGCCGAACCCTGCGCGATGTGCGCCGGCGCCATCTATTGGGCCGGCATCGGCCGGGTGGTGTTCGGGCAGACAGAAAAGGACCTCAAGGCCCAGACGGGCGCGCATGAGGAAAACCCCACGCTCGACCTGCCCTGCCACATCGTGTTCGCAGCCGGACAACGGCCGACCGAGATCGTGGGGCCGTTGCTGGGTGAGGAAGCGGCGCAGTTGCAGGCCGATTTCTGGTCGAAGGCTTAGGGTCTGTACTCAATAAGGTTGCGCGCGAGGTTGGTGGCTGATTCAAGGTATCTGCGAGGAGCGGAGGCGTTGGATGGCGAAGCAGCAGTTGACGTGGCTGAGCGATGCGGAGTGGGCTCGGATCGAGCCGTTGCTACCGCGAGGACGCAAGGGCGCGCATCGGGTCGATGATCGCCGGGTGATCTCGGGCATCGTGCACATGCTGAAGATCGGGGCACGTTGGCGAGACTGTCCGCCGGAGTATGGGCCGTACACGACGATCTACAACCGCTTCCATCGCTGGAGCGGACAAGGGGTGTGGTGTGCGGTCTTCGAGGCGCTGACCGGGCATAGCGGTGTGTGGGGCTCGGTCGCGATCGACTCAACCAGCATCAAGGTCCATCGCTCGGCAGCAGGCGCAAAAGGGGGGCCTTCGAACAAGCCATCGGCACCTCGCGCGGCGGGCGTACCAGCAAGCTCCACGGACTGACCGATACCGCCGGGCGCCCGCGCGTCCTGATGCTTTCGCCCGGCAACCTCTCCGACATGACCATCGCGCCTGCGCTGATCGAAGCCGCGAACGGCCGCTTCACCCGCTTGATCGCCGACAAAGGCTATGACAGCAACGCCATCCGCGCTGCCATCCAGGCACAAGGTGCCGAGGTCGTCATCCCACCAAATCGCAGCCGCAAGCTTCTCATACCTTATGACCACGAAGCCTATCGCACCCGCAACCTCGTCGAACGCCTCTGGTGCAGGCTCAAGGACTGGCGACGCATCGCCACCAGATACGATAAGCTCGCCAGAAACTACCTCTCAGGCGTCTTCCTCGTCGCCGCACTCACATTCTGGTGCGCTAATTGAGTCCTGACCCTAAGCCGAGAGGCGCAGGGGCTCTGCCGCTTCCAGATCCAGCGCCGCGAGGGCGTTGAAGAAGGTCTCCGGCCCTGCACCGGGCTTGCAGGCATCGACGCTGAGGATCTGGCGGAACTGCCGCGCGCCCGGCAGGCCGTTGGCGAGACCGAGCATGTGACGGGCGATCTGGTTCAACCGGGCGCCGCGCTGTATTTCGCTCTCCGCATAGGCAGCCATGGTCCAGATGATCTCGGTCAGGCTCATGGCGCTGGCCGGATCGCCGAAGACTGCCGCATCGACGGATTGCAGCAGCGTGGGATTATGGTAGGCGGCGCGGCCAAGCATGACGCCGGACGTATGGGCGAGATGTTCCTGCGCCTGGACAAGCGTCTCGATCCCGCCATTGATCATCACCGGCAGCGGCGACAGGCGCTCGGCGAGCCGATAGACGCGCGGATAGTCGAGCGGCGGGATGGTGCGGTTTTCCTTGGGGCTGAGACCTTTCAGCCAGGCCTTGCGGGCATGCACATAGAGCGCGTCGACGCCGGCCGCCACCATGGCGTCGGCGAAGCGGTCGAGGCTTTCTTCGGTATCCTGGTCGTCGATGCCGATGCGGCACTTGACCGTCACGGGCGTATCGGTGGCATCGCGCATGGCGCGGATGCACTCGGCGACGAGATCGGGTTCGGCCATGAGGCAGGCGCCGAAGCGACCGGACTGTACGCGGTCGGAGGGACAGCCGACATTGAGATTGATCTCGGCGAAGCCAAAACGGTCGCAAATGGCAACGGCGCGGGCCAGCTCAGCCGGATCGGAACCGCCGAGCTGCACAGCCAGCGGCGGCTCGGCTGTATTGAAGCGCAGGTGGCGCATCGGATCGCCATGCACCAAGGCGGCGCTGGTCACCATTTCGGTGAACAGCAGCGCACGATGCGTCAGCAGCCGATGCAGCATGCGACAATGCCTGTCGGTCCATTCCATCATCGGGGCGACGGAAAAACGCCGGGCGGTCGCGAGGTCAAACGAGGTCATGTCGCACGCCATACACAATTCGGCGGCGAATCGCAAAATCAGCTTGCGACCGCCGGCTCGATGACGATCTGATGAATTTCGGGAAAACGCTCGGAAATGGCGTGTTTGAGACTGCCGATGGCCGTCTGCGCCTGGTTCAATTCCATGTCACCGGCAAAGCTCAACCGCATGTTGACGAGAATATCCTCGGGGCCGAAATGCACGGTCTTGAGCTCCTCCACGCCGGCTACGCCCGGCACGGCGCCGGCCAGGCGCCTGATTTCGGCGACGACCCGGCGCGAGGCGGATTCACCGGTGAGAAGGCTGCGCGTTTCACGCGCCAGCGCCATGGCGGTGATGGCCAGGATGCCGCCGATGACCAGCGAGGCCGCTGCATCCGCCCATTTGAGATCGAAAAGATCGACGGCGAGCAGGCCCACAAAGGCGACGATCAGGCCAAGCAGCGCCGCGGTATCCTCGAAGAGCACGGTGAAAACGCTCGGATCCTTGGATTGTGAGATGGCTGTGAGGATATCGGTCTGGCCGCGCGACTCGTTGAATTCACGCAAGGCCACGGTCCAGGAGATGCTCTCGAAAATGAAGGACAGGCCGAGGACGATGTAGTTGACGACGAAGTTGTCGATCGGCTGCGGTTCCTGCAGCTTGTGGATGCCCTCGTAGATGGAGACGCCGGCGCCAAGCCCGAAGATGAGGATGGCGACGACGAAGGCCCAGAAATACAGCTCCAGACCATGGCCGAACGGATGTCCGCCATCGGCGGGCCTGGCGGCGCGGCGAAGGCCAAAGAGCAGCAAACCCTGATTGCCGGTATCGACCAGCGAATGGATCGCCTCGGACAGCATGGCCGACGACCCCGTAAAGAAGGCCGCGGCGAACTTGATAATGGCGATAGCCAGGTTGCCGGCGAGCGCGGCGTAGATGACGACGGTCGAGCCGGACTGCTTCATGGCATCCTGGAAATGGGTTGGCGATGTATGTGCATAGCAGCCGCGGCCGCCGAATGAAACGCCGCGCCGTTCAGGCGGCGCTGTCGAGCAATGGCGAATCGATGCGGCCGGCAGCGGCCTTGAGCGCCGTGAAGACCCGCATGGCGCCCTCGATGTCGGCACGGTCGACATTGGCGAGAGCCTGTTCGCGCCGGGCGTTGATATCGGCCTCGATGCGGCCGACGATATCGCGGCCCTGGTCCGTCAGCTCGATGAGGTTGGCGCGGCGGTCGGCAGGATCGGGAGTCCGGGTGACGAGACCGGCTTTCTGCAAATCGTCGAGGACACGAACCAGCGACGCGCCTTCGATGCCGCAACGCTCGGCGAGCACGTTCTGCCGGACGTTCTCGCCCAGCCTGCCGATCCAGATGAGAGGGGCAGCGCCGGCCTCCGCCACACCGTAGCGGGCGCTGATTTCGCGACTCATCTTGCGCCACATACGGCCGGTCACGATCAGATCTGCGGTGAAATCACGCAGCAGCAATGCAAAATCCGTCATATTCATTAGTTAGCATACTAATTATATACTGACAATGCGTCCTGACGGGCGTATAGCATCCGCCACCTCCGCGGGACACCGGCCCTGTTTCGGCCCCTGCCCTGTCCCGGATGTCGATACCACTTTTGCTAACCGACCGATGCGCGTGAGGCGCCGGCCCAACCCTTGTGTTGAGAAATGACGACGACGACGACCCAACCCGACAATCACAAGTGGATGGTCCTGAGCAACACGACGCTGGGCATGCTCACCGCCGTGGTGAACGCCTCCATCGTGCTCATCAGCCTGCCCGCCATCTTCCGCGGCATTCATCTCGAGCCGCTCGATCCGGGCAATACCAACACGCTGCTATGGACCATCATGGGCTACATGGTGGTGACCTCGGTGCTGGTGGTGACGTTTGGCCGGCTGGCGGACATGTATGGCCGGGCCCGCATCTACAATATCGGCTTCGTCATCTTCACCATCGGCTCGATCGCGCTGAGCGTGATGCCCACCGACGGCATGGCGGCGGTCTATCTGGTCTGGCTGCGCATCCTGCAGGGCGTCGGTGGCGCCATGATCACCTCCACCGCCACGGCCATCCTCGTCGACGCCTTCCCACCGCGGCAACGCGGCCTGGCGCTGGGCATCAACACCATGGCGGCCATTGGCGGGCAGTTCATCGGCCTGATCCTGGGCGGCCTGTTCGCCGACATCAACTGGCGCCTGATCTTCTGGATCAACGTGCCCCTCGGCATCATCGGCACGCTCTGGGGCTTCTACAGCCTCAAGGACACCAACGTCCCCAAGAAGCATGGCAAGATCGACTGGTGGGGCAACCTCTTGTTCGCCGTCGGCCTGATCCTGGTGCTGGTGGCGGTCAATGACGGTATCCAGCCGACCGAGACTTCGCTGATGGCCTGGGGCTCGCCGCGCGTCCTGGGCGAGTTGATCGTCGGCCTCGTCTTCCTCGTGGCCTTCTTCCTGTTTGAAAAGCGTGTCAGCCTGCCCATGTTCGATTTCACGCTGTTCCGCATCCGGCCGTTCGCGGCGGGCGTGGCGGCGAGCCTGTTGAGTGCCATCGGGCGTGGCGGCCTGCAGTTCATGCTGATCATCTGGCTGCAGGGCATCTGGCTGCCGCTGCATGGCTACAGCTTTGAATCGACGCCACTATGGGCCGGCATCTTCATGCTGCCCATCACAGTCGGCTTCCTCGTCGTCGGCCCGATCGCCGGCATCCTGTCGGACAAGTACGGCCAGCGTGGTTTTGCCGCCTTCGGCATGGTGCTGGGCGCGGCGACATTCCTCGGGCTGATGCTGCTGCAGGCGGATTTCGAATATCCGGTGTTCGCCGTGCTGCTGCTGCTCAACGGCGTGGGTTCGGGCTTCTTCAGCTCGCCCAATGCGACGATGATCATGAACGCGGTGCCGGCCAGCGAGCGCGGCCAGGCGTCGGGCGTGCGCGCCACGACGATGAATGCGGGACAGGTGCTGTCGATCGGCGTGTTCTTCACGCTGATGATCATCGGCCTCGCGCTCAGCCTGCCGAACGCGATGCAGACGGGCTTGTTGGCGGAAGGCCTGGCCCAGGACGTCGCCACCAAGGTTGCCAACCTGCCGCCGGTAGCGAGCCTGTTCGCCGCCTTCCTCGGTTATAATCCGATGGGCGAGTTGATCCCGGCCGATGCGCTGCATGCCCTGACCGCCGACCAGCAGGCGACGGTTACGGGCACCCGGTTCTTCCCGGAATTGCTGTCGGGCCCGTTCATGGTCGGCATCAAGATCGCCTTCTCGATCTCGGCGTTGCTCTACATCTGCGCGGCGATCGCATCATGGCTGGGCGGCGCCACGCGCAAGGAAATCGAAGAGGCTCCGATCGAGGCGGCGGAAGCCGCCGAATAAGCTCCGCAAGTTGCACCGACTCGGGTAGTGCCGGAAGTCGGTGCCCTGGGCGCATAGCTGAGGTTCCCCCATGACCCTTGCCGCTATGCGCCCTTTTCATATCTACGAGGCAGCAGATTGCTTTTGGAAAGGATCTGGCGATGGCAAACATGGCCAACAAGCATCGTGTAGTAGTGGTTGGCGGCGGCTTCGGCGGCGTCATGGCGGCAAACGGGCTTTCGGGAGCCAATGTCGACATCACCATCATCGACCGGCGCAATCACCATCTGTTCCAGCCCCTGCTCTACCAGGTGGCGACCGCAACCCTGTCGACGGCCGAAATCGCCTGGCCGATCCGGCATCTTTTCCGCAATCGCAAAGACGTAACGACGCTGCTCGCCAGCGTTACGGGCGTCGATACCGAGCAGAGACTGGTGCGTCTCGCCGACGACACGACGATCCCCTACGATACGCTGGTGCTGGCGACCGGCGCGCGCCACGCCTATTTCGGCCACAATGACTGGGAGGCTTTCGCGCCCGGGCTAAAGACGCTGGAGGATGCGACGAGCATCCGCCGGAAGCTCTTGCTTGCCTTCGAAAAGGCCGAGCGGGCAACCGATCCGGCGGCACGCGCCGCGCAGCTGACCTTTGCCATCATCGGCGCCGGCCCGACCGGCGTGGAGCTGGCCGGCACCATCGTCGAGCTGGCCCGTTCCAGCATCGCCGAGGAATTCCGCCGCATCACCGTCGATGAGGTACGGGTGGTGCTGATCGAAGGCGGGCCGCGCGTGCTGCCGAACTTCGCGCCGAGCCTGTCGGAATATGCCCTGCGGGCCCTGCGCAAGCTGGGCGTCGAAGTGGCGCTCGGGCAGAATGTCACCAGCATCGATGCGCATGGCGTCGTCTATGGCGACGCAAGGCTGGAAGCCGGCACGGTGCTGTGGGCGGCCGGCGTGCAGGCATCGCCGGCGGCGCAGTGGATCGGCGTCGAGGCCGACAGGGCTGGCCGCGTCAAGGTGGAAGCCGACCTCAGCGTCCCCGGGCACCCCAATATCTTCGCGGTGGGCGACACGGCGCTGGTCATCCAGCCGAGCGGCAAGCCGGTGCCGGGCGTCGGCGACGCCGCCAAACAGGGCGGCAAGCACGTCGCCTCGGTGATCAAGGCTCGTCTCAAGGGCGACAACACGGTCAAGCCGTTCGTCTACAAGCATGCCGGCGATCTGGCGACCATCGGCAAGCGGGCGGCGGTGATCGATTTCGGCTGGATCAAGCTTACCGGCTGGTTCGCCTGGTGGATGTGGGGCGTCGCCCACATCTACTTCCTGATCGGGGTGAAGAACCGAATCTTCGTATCGCTCAGCTGGCTGTGGATTCTGCTCAGCGGCCAGCGCAGTTCGCGCCTTATCACCCAAGGCAATGACGAAGAGTATAAAGCAAAGCCGGGCGCTTAGGCGCCCGGCCTCACTAAACCTCAGCAGCAGCTTGGATCAAGCAGCCGAGATATTGTTGACGGCGACCTTGCCGGTGCGGCGGTCTTCAGCGGTGTCGAAGGAAACCTTCTGGCCTTCGCTGAGGCCGCGCATGCCGGCGCGCTCGAGAGCGGTGGCGTGGACGAAGACGTCCTTGCTGCCATCGTCGGGCTGGATGAAACCATAGCCCTTCTGGTCATTGTAGAATTTTACGGTGCCCGTGATCATGGGTAGTCCTTGCATTGGTCAGTGTCATTGGGCGAAGGGGCACCTCAGGTGCATTATCCATAGCCCGGCCAGTCGCTATTTGGAGAGGTACTTGAACGTGCGCCTAGCCTGCTAGAGGCGGCAAACGGCCGAATGTCAGCCAAATGTCGATGTTCAAAAGATAGAGATCGTTCTGAACTTTAGCAAGATACCTCGATTTGAGGATCATAGAAGTACTTTGCGCCCGACTTTGGGCGCATTGTGACATTGATTTCGCCCGGATTTCCGGGGAATTCGGGCCCGAATGCGACAAGCCTTTCGAGGTATATTCAGGCCCTGAGGCTAATTTCGATAAGTTTGTCCGCAGTTTCGACAAGCGCTTTCGCCGGACCATCGCGGCCGAAAATCTGCCCCGTCGCATAGGCGCCCTCAAGCAGCAGCAACAGTCCGTCACCCAGCGTTTCGGGATTCGGCGCCTGCATCTCGGCAGCCAGCTGGCGCAGCCGCAGACGCAGTTCGCGCTTGTTGGCCTGGGCCACGAGGCGGGCCGGATTGTCGGGTTCCGGATATTCCACGACGGCATTGGTCAGGCCGCAACCGCGATAACCGGGAAGGTCGGAGCGGGTCTCAATGGGCTCGAAGAAGGCGAGAACCTGCGCGCGTGGATTGCCGGGATGGGCCACGACGGCGGCATCGAATCGCGCCCAGAACTCCGCCTCGTAGCGCCTGAGGTAGTTGGCGGCGAGATCATCCTTGGAGGGAAAGGTGCGGTAAAGACTTGGCTTAGTGACGCCGGCTTGCTTGACGATTTCGTCGACACCGACCGCCCTTATGCCGTTGCGGTAGAACAGACGGCGGGCCGTCTGCAGGATGCGTTCGGCAGCTCGGAGCGGGCGGCCATCCTCGCCGAGACTCGCCGTTGACAGCGCCGCAACAGGTTTGGATGATTCCATCGCCGGATCTCTTGACAATGTTACCGATCGGTACGTAGTTTTTGGTCCGCAGATATATACGTACCGGTTTGTAACATGACAATAGTCCGTACCCGTCCTTTTGGCCAGCGCTATGCCTTCGTGGTGACCGGCGTCATCTTCCTGGCGCTGCTGGCATCGGCAGGGCTGCGCTCGGCGCCGGGCGTCCTCATCCTGCCGCTGGAGGATGCGTTCGGCTGGGGCCGGGACCTGACGTCGCTGGCGGCGGCGATCGGCATTTTTCTCTATGGCCTGATGGGTCCGTTCGCCGCGGCGCTGATGGACCGCATCGGTCTCCGGCGCACGGTGATGGCAGCGTTCGCCCTGATGTCGGTGTCGACACTCCTGAGCCTGTTCATGACCCAGCCCTGGCACCTCATCGCCACATGGGGCGTGATGTCGGGGCTGGCATCGGGGACGGTGGCGACGGTGCTGGGGGCCACGATCGTCACCCGCTGGTTCAAGACCAATCGCGGGCTCGTCATGGGCCTGATGTCGGCAAGCACGGCGACCGGCAACCTCATCTTCCTGCCCGGCATGGCGGCGCTGGCGCAATCCGGCGGCTTCAAGCCGGTGGTGATCGCCATTGCGATCGGTACGGCGGTGATGATTCCGCTGGTGTATTTCTTCGTACCCGAGCGGCCGAGCGCCATCGGACAATCGCCCTATGGCAGCACGGCGCCGGTAGGCAGCGAGGATCGCCGCGGCGTACCGGACAATTTCCTGCGGGCTACCTTCGGCATCCTGGCGATGGCGGCGCGGACGCGGACGTTCTGGCTGCTGTTCCTGACCTTCTTCGTTTGCGGCTTCACCACAAACGGCCTGGTTGCAACGCATCTGATCGCCTTTTGCGGCGATATGGGCATTCCCGAGGTGCAGGCGGCGGGGCTGCTGGCCTTCATCGGAATTTTCGATCTGTTCGGCACCACCTTTTCCGGCTGGCTGACCGACCGGTTCGACCCGCGCAAGCTCCTGATGATCTATTACAGCATTCGGGGACTATCGCTGCTCTACCTGCCCTATTCGGGGTTTTCGGGGCCGGCGCTGACGGTGTTCGCGATCCTTTATGGCCTCGACTGGATCGCCACCGTGCCGCCGACGCTGAGGCTCGCCAATGAACGGTTCGGCGACAAGACGGCACCGGTCGTCTATGGCTGGATCTTCGCCGGCCATCAGCTCGGCGGCGCCTCGGCGGCATTCTTCGGCGGCCTGATGCGGCAATGGCAGGGCAATTACGACCTGGCCTTCCTCATCGCCGGCGTTACCGGCCTCATCGCGGCAGGCCTGGCCATCATGATCAACCGGCAAAAGACCGACATGGCGCCGGCCGCAGCCGCTGCCTGATCAGGCAGCAGCCCGGTCGGCGATCGGCAATCAGTCGTCGTCGACTTCGGCATGCGGATGGTCGTCGCCCTTGGCAAGCTCGACGTGCCAGCGGCCATTGGCATCCTGATACTCGATCGCTTCGGTCTGGCCGGGCAGTTCCTGCTCACGGGCAGCGGACTTGGCGGCGCGCAGGGCGGCATCATGGGTGCGGAACGTCTCGGAGAAGACGTCGCCGAGCTTGTAGGCCCAGCCGCCATCGTGTTCGACGATGTGGTAGTGCAGTTCGGGCATCGGCCCTCTCCTTTTGTTAGACCAGATATTGAAACCGGCTGGTCGTCGCGGTCAATGGCGGAAAGCGCGACTAATCTTCCGCCACGACCGGCGTGAGCGGCTTGGCCAGCTCACGCTCGCGCAGCCAGAGGTAAAGGCCGGAGGCGATGACGATGGGCGCGCCGACATAGATCCAGAAGGTAGGTGGCTGGTTGAAGATCAGCCAGCTGGAAAGCGCCGCATAAACGATCTGAAAATAGGCGAAAGGGGCCAGCCTGGAGGCCGGCGCGAAGCGCAGCGCCATGCTGAAGATCTGGTGGCCGAAGACACCGGCAAGGCCGATAAGGCCGAAAAAGAACCAGTCGATCGGCCGGGTCGGCCAGATCCAGGTCTGGAATGCGAAGGGCGCCACGCAGACCAGCGACACCAGCGCCGCATAGAACTGCTGGGTGGAGGCGGAATCGACCCCGGCAAGGCGCCTGGTGGTCAGGAAGTAGAAGGCCGAGGCGGTGGCGCCGCCCAGAGAAGCGAGTGCGGCGGGGTGAAAGGCCTCGGTGCCGGGCCGGACGATGACCAGCACGCCGAGAAAGCCGACGAAGATGGCGCTCCAGCGGCGCCAGCCGACGGTCTCGCCGAGCAGCGGCACCGACAGGGCGCACAAGATCAGCGGCATGGTGAAGGCGATGGCGCCGGTGACGGTCAGCGGCAGATATTGCACCGCAAAGAAATTGCAGAAAGTCGAGGCGAGCAGGAACAGTGCGCGCACGATCTCGAGCTTGAGATTGCCGGTGCGGGCAAGCCCGAGGCCCCGGCGCGGCATGACGGCGATGACGATCACCAGGAAATGCACGAGGTAGCGGACGAAGATGTATTCCATGGTCGGAATGCCAGCTCCGCCCAGCCATTTGGCGGAGGAATCGATCATGGTGAAGCCGATATAGGCGACAAGCGTCAGGCCGATGCCGATCGGCAGGCTTTCGCGGCTGGTGGCGACAGAGGCGGACATGATGGTTCCGATGGGCACGAACGGCCGCCGGGAGCGATGTGGCAACGCGGCGGCCAAGTCAATGGCGATGACGAAGAATGGCGCTCAATAGGTCTCCCGCAGATGTCCGACCTTCAGGCCGGCGGCCAGCGCTTCCTGCGTGACCCTGGCACCATGGCGCGGGGTGAAGACGAGCCGCGCATCGCGGCCAGGGACAAGGGTGATGGCGTTATCGGAGAAGTAGCCGGGCACGCTGACCGAAGCGTTGACGAACAGCGCCGGCTTGTCGGCGGAAAGCGTGAGCACCAGCTTGCCGTCTTGGCTTGACCAGGAGGCCTGAACTTTGGCCTGCGGGAGATCATAATATTTGTAGGCCTTGGGGAAGAAGTCGTTCTCGCCCAATAGGACGCCGTCCTTGTCGCGCCAGGCGAAGAACAGGAAATCACCCTCGCCAAGCATGCCGGACGGGATGCGTGCAACGATTTCGGCCTTGTCGGGCGACACGTCGGCCTTGCCGGAATGCACGAGCCTGTCGGAGCCGGTGACATTGACCACATGGACTTCAAGGCTGATTTCGGCGCGGGTGGCGGTGTCGTTGATGGCCTTGAAGACGATGGCGGCGGCTTGCGCATCCGGGACGGCCACGACATTCAGGGGCAGGAAAAAACGCCGCGCCATGTAGTGCAGCAGCTTCCATTGTCCGCCGTAATCCAGGCTGGCCCAGCTCGCCACCGGATAGGTGTCGTTGATCTGCCAGTAGAGCGTGCCCATGCAGCGCGGCTTGGTGGAGCGCCAGTATTCGATGGCGGTCTTGATGGCGAGGCCCTGCTGGATCTGGCTGAGGAACACCATGTTCTCGAAGCTGGACGGGAAGCGGAAGTAACGCGCCATGGTTTCGAGGATGCGGGCATTGCCGCCGGTATTGCGCTGGTGGCTTTCCATCACCGGCGAGGACGGATTGCGATCCTCCGGCCTCGTGAAGGTTTCGATGACGTTCATCGAGGTGAAGCTTTGGAAGCCGAATTCGGAGGCGAAGCGCGGATTGACGTCGCGATAGTGCTCGAAAGGCTTGGCCTCGTGCCAGACGCTCCAGAAATGCAGGTCGCCGCGCGTGTCGGAATGCCAGCCGTCGGAGAAATCCATATAGCCGAGCGAGGGCGATGACGGCCAGAAGCGGCGGCCGGGATCCTCATCCTCGACGATGTTGCCGAGCATCGAGTTGAGGCGGTCGTAATTGGCGACATAGCGCTCGGGATTGGCCCTGGTTTCGGGATACCAGGTGAGCGAGCCGATAACCTCGTTGTCGCCGCACCACAATGCGATGGAGGCGTGGTGGCTGAGGCGGCGGATCTGCTGGGTGATCTCGTTGCGTATATCGGCGAGAAATTCGCGGTTGGACGGATAGCTCATGCAGGAGAACATGAAATCGTGCCAGATGAGGATGCCGAGCTCGTCGCAGATCTCGTAGAAGAAATCCGGCTCGTACTGACCGCCGCCCCAGATGCGGATCATGTTCATGTTGGCGGCCTTTGCGCTTTCCAGCAGGTCGCGCACAACCTCGCGGGTGATACGCGAGGGAATGGCGTCGGCGGGAATCCAGTTGGCCCCCATCATGGTGACGTCGCGGCCATTGACGCGGACCTTGAAACAATGATCGATCTCGTCCTTCTCGACGACCCATTCGAGCTGCCGGAGGCCGAGGTTACGCTCGGTGACTTCACCATCGAGCATAGTGGTAAGCGCGTAGAGCGGCTGGCTGCCCTGCCCGCTTGGCCACCAGAGCCTTGGGTTCTGGATGGTCACGTTATGGGTGAAGACATTGTCGCCCGCGCGCACCGCGACCTTGTCGGCGATGGTCTGGCCATCGATCGTATGTCGCAGCTCGACCGAGCCTTCCGCAAAGGCGAAAACGCGAGTCTTTATCGATAGTTCGACGGCGTTCTTGCCATGAGCCTGCACGACCTCGACGCTTTCCTGCCGGGCCAGTTTAGAGCGGCGCAGGCTCATGCGGCCATACACCCCGGTGGGCATCAGGCAGATGCCCCAGTCCCAGCCGGCGTGACAGGCGGCCTTGCGCACGAAGTTCATGTGCACGCCCACAAGGCCATTGGTCAGATAGTTGTTGGTGAAGGGGATCGGGAACGGATGCGCTTCAGCGCGCGCCCGTGCAACATCACGGGTCACGGCGAATTCGAGGCGCAGGGTGTTGTCGCCCTCATGAACCTTGCCGGTGACATCGAGATCGTAGCGGACGAAGGCATTTTGCGTGTGGGCGATCTCCTCGCCGTTGAGGAAGACGGTGGCGATACAATCTATCTCGGCGAGGGTCAGGGTGAGGTAGCCATCGATATCGGATCGGGCGACGGTGAAGCGCCCTTCAACGGTCCAGGGCGTGTGGTTGACCCACATCACGGCCTGCTCGTTATCGGCAAAATAGGGATCGGGGATTTCGTTGCCGGCCAGCAGCGCCGTGTGCACGTCGCCGGGCAGCGTGATCGGCCAGGCGCCCGGGCGCGTGGGGGATGTCAGTGTGAAAACGCCCGCCAGATTGCGTTCGGAATATCCGCCACCGATTGACGCGCCTGCCGCTACTGCCATTCAACCCTCCCCTGAGCGCGGCCTCGAATCCGCGCCTTTGCATTAGCGATAATGTGCTGCCGGGTCACGCAGGATTGCAATCGATTGCAGTGCTGAATTCCGCATGGTGGATGGTTGCTTGCTCGCCGGCGATCAATCGGCGAGCACGATCGAGTTGGCGGCGTCGGTGGCGGGTTTCACGATGACGCGGGGCGGCAGAAAGTTGAAGAGGCGGGTGAAGAAGCGCGATGCCTTGATGCCGAGCCTGGTCTGGGGCACGTAGCCGCGCGTCCCCATCTGGGCGAGCTTCTGGCTGGCAACCACGAAAGGCCGCATACCTGCCTCATAGTGCGCAAAGGCCGCGGCGTAGTCGCCGCCCGCATCCCGCAGGGCGCGGGCCAGCATATAGGCGCCGGTGACGGCCATGCCGGTACCCATGCCGGAGAGCGGCGTGGCGCAGAAGGCGGCATCGCCGAGCAGCGCCACACGGCCACGGGACCACCTGTCCATGCAGGTCTGGCTGACCGGGTAGAAATAGAAATCATCGGCCTGCCGCATGGCCTCGATCAGTTGCGGCACCACCCAGCCCTGCCCGGCATAGCGCGATGCGACGATGGCCTTCTGCTCGGCCATATCGCGATGATTGTAGTCAAGTGCCGGCGCATGGAAGAAAAAGATGGCGCGGGCCTCGGTATTCTGCCGGGCGCTGTATATCGAGGCGATCGTGCCCGGCGCGTTGAACATGCGGCCGTCATAGTCGAGATCGAGGAAGTTGGGGATGGTAGCCACGGCCAGGTAGAGGCCGAGGTGGCGCAGGAATTGCTGTTCAGGACCGAAGGCGAGCTTGCGCACCGCCGAGTGGAGGCCATCGGCTCCGATGACGAGATCGTAGTGGCCGGTCCGGCCGCTCTGGAAGCTAACGGCGACGCCGTCGGCGTCTTCCGCCAGAGCGGCGATGCCGTCACCGAAAATATAGCCGACGTCGTCGGCGGTGGCCGCATGGAAAATCCGTGACAGGTCACCGCGCAGGATTTCGAGTTCACCGCTGGCGAAGGAGGCTGGCAGACGGGCGACCGAGCGGCCGGATTCGTCGACATAGTGCATGTCGCCCATGTGAGTGGCGACGGCCCGCACCTCGTCCAGCAGGCCCATGCGCTGCAGCACATCCATGGAAACACCGCGGAAATCGACGGCATGACCGCCAGTGCGCAAGGCCGGGGCATGCTCGACGATGGTGGCCTCGAAGCCGAAGCGATGCAGCCAGAAGGCGAGCGCCGGCCCTGCTATGCCGGCGCCGGAAATCAGGATGGTCCTGGTCGGTTTCATCATGGTCATCTCCTGTTGCGACGGCCATTTTCATACATATGTATAATACATTTGTACAGATCGATTTCATACGTCCGTATAGATTTTCTTTCAGAGGCAGGTTAGAAGCGGGACATGGGACACAAGGAAGACCTCCTCGCCGGCGCGAAAAAGTGTTTGCTGGAGCGCGGTTACGCGCACACCACGGCGCGCGATATCGTGGCCGCCTCGGGCACCAACCTGGCCTCGATCGGCTATCATTTCGGCTCGAAAGACACACTGATGGCCGAAGCCATGATGCAGTTGATGGGTGAATGGGGCGATCAGTTCTCGCCGCCTGAACTGCGGAACGTGGAGATGCCATCGCTGGAGCGCTTTCGCGGAACCTGGGCGCGGCTCACCGAACAATTCGTCACCGACCGACAGTTGCTGGTGGCGAGTTTCGAGATCTTCTCGCAACTCGACCGCATCCCTCAACTCAGGACAATGATGGCCGCTGCTTATGAGCAGTTGCGCCAGGATTTCGCCTTCGACTTCCTCAGCCTCGCCCAGGACGTCGATATGCGGACGCTGCGCTCGGTGAGTTCGCTGATGCTGGCGCTGCTGACGGGGCTATCGACGCAATATCTGGTCGATCCCGAACATGCGCCGACGGTTGATGACCTGGTGCACGCCTTCCGCGTTGTCGGCAAGGCGCTGGCCGAGGCTTAGGCGGATTCGCCGGTAAGGTCTTTCCAACCCTTGTCGAGTTCCTCGGCGTAGCGGCGCAGGAGATAGGCTTCGGTCAACAGGCCCACGACCTTACGGCGGTCGGCATTGTCGACCACCGCCAGTTCTTCGCTGTTGGAGGCCTCGAACTGCAGCGCCGCGTCCTTGGCGGTCATGCGCGGGGTCAACACGCGATCGGTATATTTGAGCAGCGGCTCGATATTGCCTTCGGCCACGTCGCCGCCGGCGCGGAAGACCTGGTGAGCCTCGGCAACGAGGACGATGCCCTGGTAGATGCCGTCGTCATCGGTGGCGATGACGCGTTCGGTCGAGCCGAGCGGGAAGCGGTCGCAAAACTTGGCGAGCGTCATGGTGATGGGCGCGGTACGGACGTCAGGGCGCATCATGGCGGCGACGATGAGGCTGCGCATGCGGCCGATATCATGGGCGCTGCGGATGCTCTCGCCGCGCAGGTGCAAACGCCAGGTGGAGAAAGAATAACCGAAGGTTTCGCGGACCAGGAAAGACGACATGACCGAGGCGAAGAGCACGGCGACGCTGATGGCGAGATCGCCGGTGGTTTCAAGGACGAGGAAAGTCATGGTCAGCGGGCCGCCGACGACGCCCACGGCGAGCGAGGCCATGCCGACGAGAGCCGCGAGTTCCGGGGCCAGGTGCGGCGCAAGCCCGGTGAACACCATGGCGGCGGAAAAGAGCTTGCCGAGCAGCGCACCGAGGAACAGCGAGGCGAAGAACAGGCCACCGCGAAAGCCGGTGCCTAGCGACACGATTGAGGCGATGGCCTTGAGGGCGAACAACAGGAGCAGCATCGCCGGGGCGGTGGAGGCGTTGAACTGCACATGCAGCGCGCCGTGGCCCGAGGAGAGGATTTCCGGCGTGATCAGCGCCAGCAAGCCGACGACGATGCCGCCAAGCGCAGGGCGTATGGGCGGCGGGCACTTGGCGATGGAAAGCACCCGTTCGAAATGCGCCACGAGCTGCATGATGCCGATGGCGACGCCGCCGCCGATGAGGCCGAGCGCGAGACAAGGCAGGACGTCGGCGCTGCTGATCAAGGAGAGATCGCCGGCCTCGACCGAACTCTGGATGGCGCCAAGATGGGAGGCGGTAAGGGTCGCGGCGAGCGAGGCGACCATGACGGGCGGCAACAGGGCGGCCGAATAGACGCCGATGATCAACTCGAACCCGTAGAAGGCGCCGGTCAGCGGCGCGTTGAAGGCCGCCGCGATACCACCCGCGGCGCCGCAACCTACCAGCATGCGCACTTCATTGCGGCGCAGCGCCAGGCGGCCGGCAAAATGCGAGGCCAGCGCCGAACTCATCTGCGTGTATGCGGCTTCGAGGCCGACCGAGGCGCCAAAGCTCGATGAGATGATGGTCTGCACCGTCACGATCAGGCTTTCACGGAAAGACATGCGGCCGCCATGCACCGCATTGGCCTCGATCGGATCGACCGGCGAGCGCGTGCGCCAGCGCCGGGCCAAAACGATGCTGAGGCCCATGAGGATGCCGCCGGCAAGCGGCAGCAGCGCCATCCATGGGGAGGCCAGCACTGCCTGCGCGCTCAGCCGGGAATTTTCCGGCAGGTCGAACATCAGGATGTGCAACTGATAGGTGATGCCGCTGATCGCTGTGACCACGAGGCCGGCGACGATACCGACGCCTCCGGCCAGCCCCAGCAGGAACAGGCCGCGATAGCGGTTGAAACCCGCTATGGAGAACGGAAAAGTGGTGGCCGCCTTGGCGATGGTGTCGGTCACTGGGCTGCTTCTGGCTGGCTGTCGAGGAAGCCGCCGGATTGGCGCTGCCAGAGGTGGGCATAGTGCCCGCCCAGGGCGAGGAGCTGGGCATGCGTGCCCTCCTCCACGATCTTGCCCTGGTCGAGTACGACAAGGCGGTCCATGGCGGCGATGGTGGAGAGCCGGTGGGCGATCGCGATGACGGTCTTGCCCTGCATGAGCGTCGTCAACTGCTCCTGGATGGCGGCTTCGACTTCGCTGTCGAGGGCGGAGGTGGCTTCGTCGAGCACCAGGATCGGGGCGTTCTTGATCAGCACGCGAGCGATGGCGACACGCTGGCGCTGGCCGCCGGAAAGCTTGACGCCACGTTCGCCCACATAGGCGTCATAGGCAGTGCGGCCGTTCTGATCGATGAGGGCCTCAATGAAATCATCGGCCTCGGCGAGGGCGGCGGCGGCCATCATCTCGTCGTCGGTCGCCTGCGGTCGGCCATAGGTGAGATTGGCGCGCACGGAGCGATGCAGCAGCGCCGTATCCTGGGTGACGACGCCGATATTGGCGCGCAGCGATTCCTGGGTGACCTGCGAGATGTCCTGGCCGTCGATGGTGATCTTGCCGCCCTGCAGGTCATAGAAGCGCAAAAGCAGGTTGACGAGCGTCGACTTGCCGGCGCCGGAACGGCCGATGAGGCCGAGACGCTCGCCGGGTTTGATGTCGAGCGAGAGGTGCTCGATGATGCCGGTAGGGCGGCCATAGTGGAAGCTGACATCCTTGAAGCTGATGGCCGCCTCAGTGACCTGCAGCGTCGAGGCATTGGGGGCGTCCTTGAGGCCCAGTGGCTGAGCGATCAGCTCGGCGGAGTTCTGGGTGGTGCCATAATTGCGCATCAGCCCGTTGAGCTGGTTCATCATGCGGCTGAGCAGGTTGTAGAGCCGCAGCACCAGGCCCATGGTGAAGGCGACGCCGCCGACGCTGACGGTACCCTGCGCCCACAGATGCACGGCGAGCGCCGCGATGCCGGCGATCATGACGCCGGACAACATGGCCATGGCGGAGCGGACGCTAACCAGGACGCGCGCCAGCGTCGTCAGCCTGGCGATATAATTGTCGAAGCCCGAGCGCACGAAGCGGTCGTCGCTCTCGGCGTTACCGAAGAGCTTCAACGTCTGGATGTTGGAATAGCTATCGACGATGCGTCCCGTGAGCGACGACGCCGCCTCGGCCGCAGCCGACGATGAGTGGCGCATGAGCGGCACATAGTGTCGGGCAAGGACCGAGAAGATGACGATCCACACGATCACGGCGGCAGCCAGCCGCCAGTCGAGCTGGCCGACGATGATGATGGTGGTGACGGTGTAGATGAGGATGAACCACACCACCTGCAACAGGCTGACCATGAAGTCGCCCACGGCGCCGCCCGATTGCCAGACTTTGCTGGCGATGGCACCCGAAAAATCGTTCTGGAAGAAACTGAGGCTCTGGCGGATGACGTGGGCGTAAGCCTGCCAGCGGACCAGGTTGTAAAAGCCGATATTGATGGTCTGTTCTTCGATGACGGCGGAGAACCAGCTGACGACGTAGCGGACCACCACAACCATGAACAGCATCCACAGCAGTTCGGCGCCGAAGCCCTGCCAGAGGCCGGCCCAGCCCTGGCCCTGCGGCGCCTGGTCCAGAATGTCGACGAGCCGGCCCACATAGTAGAACAATGCCGCCTCGACCAGCGCCACCGCACCACCCATGACCAGCAGCAGGAAGAACGGGACCTTGGCCTGCTTCAGGTAGAACCAGAAGAACTGCAGCACCGGCGCAGGCGGCTTCAGGTCACCCTTCTTGCCAAAGGGGTCGACCCACGACTCGAAGACGCGGTTGAGCGAGTCGATGATTTTCATTGCTAGGCCTAAACTTGGCGGTCGGTCGGAGAGAGAATCCGACCTTAGACCATGCCCATCGGGCGGCAAGTGCTTTTGGGTCACAAGTGAGTGGCAGACGGCTATTCCGCCGGGGTTTCCTCGGTATCGTCGTCGGCCTCGAGGAAGCCGCCCGACTGGCGCTGCCAAAGGCGCGCATAGTGCCCGCCTACGGTCAGCAACTGGGCGTGGGTGCCCTCCTCCACGATGCGCCCCTGGTCGAGCACGATCAGCCGGTCCATGGCGGCGATAGTGGAGAGCCGGTGGGCGATGGCGATGACGGTCTTGTCGGCCATCAAGGTGTGCAGCTGGCTCTGGATCGCCGCCTCGACCTCGCTGTCGAGCGCCGAGGTCGCCTCGTCCAGGATGAGGATCGGTGCATCCTTGAGCAGCACGCGGGCGATGGCGATGCGCTGCCGCTGGCCGCCGGAGAGCTTGACGCCACGTTCGCCCACAAAGGCGTCGTAGCCGTGGCGCCCGCCGAAATCACCGAGGCCGAGGATGAAATCATGCGCTTCGGCGCTGCGGGCGGCGGCGATCATCTGTTCTTCGGTGGCGCTGGGGCGACCGTAGATCAGGTTATCGCGGACGGAACGGTGGAGGAGCGAGGTATCCTGGCTGACGACGCCGATATTGGCGCGCAGCGAATCCTGGCTGACTTCCGCGATATCCTGGCCATCGACGAGGATACGGCCGCCTTCGAGATCGTAAAAGCGCAGGAGCAGGTTGACGAGGGTCGACTTGCCGGCACCAGAACGGCCGACGAGCCCCACGCGCTCGCCGGGCTTGATGACGAGGCTCAGATCCTCGATGACGGCGCGCTTCTTGCCGTAATGGAAGGAAACGTGCTCGAAGCGCACCTCGCCGCTGCTGACGACGATGGGTCTGGCCTCCGGCCTGTCGGGGACGAGGCGCGGCACTGCGACGGCGTTCATGCCGTTGCGGACGGTACCGATGTTTTCGAACAGCGCCGACATTTCCCACATGATCCACTGGCTCATGCCGAAAAAACGCAGCACCAGGGCCGCGGCGGCGGCGATGGCGCCGGGGGTGATGCCCTCGTTGAGCCACAGCGCGATGCCGATGCCACACACGGCGGCGAGGAGCGCGACGTTGAGGCAGTAGATGAGGATGTTCAGCACCGAGGCCAGGCGCATCTGCCTGTAGACGGTGACGAGGAACTCCTCCATCGCGTCGCGGGCGTATAGTTCCTCGCGCTGCGAATGCGAGAAGAGCTTGACGGTAGCGATGTTGGTATAGCCGTCGACGATGCGGCCGGTCATGTTGGAGCGGGCGTTGGCCTGCTGTTCGGAAATGGCCGCGAGCCTTGGCACGAACCAGCGCAGCAGCAGGCAATAGGCCGTCAGCCAGATGACGAAGGGAACCGCCAGCCGCCAGTCATTGGTGGAGGCAAGAATGACGGCGCCGATAAAATAGACGACGACATAGTTGAGGACGTCGAGCAGCTTCATCACTGTCTCGCGCACGGCCAGGGCCGTCTGCATGACATTGTTGGCGATGCGGCCAGCCATCTCGTCCTGGAAGTAGGTCATGGACTGGCGGATGACGTAGCGATGCATCCACCAGCGAATGCGCTGCGGCACGTTGCCGAGCATGGTCTGGTGGATGACGAAGGACTGGAACGCGATGATGAGCGGCAAGGCGACCAGCACATAAAGACCCATGGCCCAGAGCTTCCAGCCTTCGGTGGCAAGGAAGGTGGTGCGATCGGCGTTGGAGAGCCAGTCGACGACATTGCCCATCAACCCGAACAGCGTCACTTCGCTGAGCGCGATCAGCGCCGTGAGCACCGCCATGATGGCGAGCCAGCGCTTGGCACCGCGAATGTAGAACAGGCAGAAAGCCAGCAGCGTCCGCGGGGGCAGCGTGGGAGTATCTGAAGGAAACGGGTCGAGTCGGCGTTCAAACCAGCTCAGCATGGTGCACCTGATGGGTATTGATTGTGACGCACCTATTGACGCGCCGAGGACGCTGAGGCGAGGTGCGTACCGGCGGAGCGATCCGCGCCTTCCCAATACCGCCTGAATCGGCGGAAATGGTGGCGCGATTTGCCCGCCAGATGGATACACTATAGCAAAGCCACGAGTGTGTTGTGACGGAAGTGCCACAACATTTTCAAGAGTTTAATACCGCCGTCCGGAGTGAATGATGTCCACTGAAACCGAGCACATGATCTATCTCAAGGATTATGCCCCAAGCCCCTACCGCATCGAGCGGGTGGAACTGGAGGTGAAGATCGCGCCGGACAAGTCGGTCGTGCATGCCTTCCTGACCGTGGTGCCGCGCGAGGATACGGCCCCCGCGACACCGCTCGTGCTCGACGGCGACGAGTTGAAACTGGATTCCATCGCCATAGACGGCGCCCCGCTGGGCCTGCGCGACTACGAGTCCGGTCCCGACCGCCTGGTGCTGCTGGAGCCGCCGCTGCGGCGCTTCGTGCTAGAGACGGTGGTGACGCTGGAGCCGGAGAAGAACACGCGGCTGATGGGGTTCTACCGCTCCAACGGCACATGGTGCACGCAGTGCGAACCGGAAGGCTTCCGCCGCATCACCTATTATCTCGACCGGCCGGACAATCTGGCCATCTTCCGCGTGACGATGATCGCCGACAAGACGCTGGCGCCGATCCTTTTGGCCAACGGCAACCGCGTGGCGCAGGGCGAGTTCGACGGCAACCAGCATTTCGTCACCTGGGAAGATCCCTTCCCCAAGCCGTCATATCTGTTCGCCATGGTGGCGGGCGATCTCGGCTCGATCCACGACAGCTTCACCACCGCCTCGGGCCGCAAGGTCGAACTCGGAATCTATTGCACGTATGGCAAGGAGGACGAGTGCCTGTGGGCCATGGACTCGCTGAAGCGATCGATGGCGTGGGACGAGCGCCGCTTCGGGCTGGAATACGATCTCGACATCTTCAACATTGTCGCGGTCAGCGATTTCAACTTCGGGGCGATGGAGAACAAGGGCCTCAACATCTTCAACGACAAGCTGGTCTTCGCCAAGCCGGAGACAGCAACGGACGCCGACTACGCCAATGTGGAGCGCGTTATCGCGCATGAATATTTCCACAATTGGACTGGCGACAGAGTCACTTGCCGCGATTGGTTCCAGCTTTGCCTGAAGGAAGGGCTGACGGTTTACCGCGACCAGGAGTTTTCTTCCGACGAGCGTTCTCGGCCGGTGAAACGCATCGAGGATGTGCGACATCTGCGCGCCACGCAGTTCGTGGAGGACAGCGGCCCTCTCGCGCATGCGCCGCGTCCGGACCAGTATCGCGAGATCAATAACTTCTATACCACGACGATCTACGAGAAGGGCGCCGAAGTCGTGCGCATGCTGGCGACGCTTTTGGGCGAGGCCGGCTTCCGCAAGGGCATGGACCTCTATTTCAAGCGCCATGACGGACAGGCGGCGACTATCGAGCAGTTCGTGGCCGCTTTCGCGGATTCCAACCAGGTCAATCTCGACCAGTTCAGCCACTGGTACCTGCAGGCGGGTACGCCGGAGGTGACGGTCGCCGACAATTGGGACGAAGCCTCGCAGACCTACACGCTGAAACTCAGCCAGAAGACGCGACCGACGCCGGGCCAGCCGGACAAGCAGGCCATGGTGATCCCGGTGAAGTTCGGGCTGATAGGCCCGAACGGCAGCGCCATGACATGGAGCAAGGTCAGCGGCGGCGACGTACGGGGCGATTTGATCGTGCTGTCGGGCGACAGCGCCGAACTCAAGTTCGAGGGCATCGCCAACCGACCCGTGGCGTCGCTGTTCCGTGAATTCTCGGCGCCGGTCAAGATCGAGGCCAACGTACCGCGGGAGGACCAGTTGTTCCTCGCCCGGCATGACAGCGATCCGTTCAATCGCTGGCAGGCGCTGCAAAGCATCGCCAGCGAAATCCTGACGGCGGCCGCAAGGGCCGGCGGCGCGCTCGGCGACAAGGCTGCGGTCCATGCGCTGGCGGACGCGCTGGGCGAAACGCTGGATGGCAATAGTGGCGATGCGGCCTTCAAGGCGCTGACGCTGACGCTGCCGAGCGAAGACAACGTCGCGCAGGCATTGGGCGACAATGTCGACCCGGATGCCATCCATGCGGCGCGCGAGGCGATGCGCAAGGCGATCAGCAATCGCCTTCATGACCGGCTGATGGCGGCCTATCATGCACTCGATGAGGGCGGAGCGTTTTCTACGTCGGGCGAAGCCATGCAGAAGCGCACGCTGCGCAATGGCTGCCTCAGCCTCCTGGTCGGCGGCGGTACGGACGAGGCCTATTATCTGGCCGAGGCGCATTATCGCAACGCCACCAACATGACGGACCGCATGGCGGCCCTGGCGGCACTGGTGGGGGCCGGCGCTCCGGTGGGCATGGCGCTGCTCGGCGAGTTCCGCACCCTCTACACCGCCGATCCGCTGGTGTTCGACAAATGGCTGGTCCTCAACGCCATCAACCCCGACGATGGCGCGCTCGACCGGATCCAGGCGCTCTTGGCCGACCCTGCCTTCCCCAAGAACAACCCCAACCGGCTGCGGTCCCTGGTGGGGAGTTTCGCCAACAACAACCCGGTGCAGTTCGGACGCGCGGACGGCGCCGGGTTCCGCTTCGTCACCGAGTTCGCGGCCGATGTGGACAAGCGCAATCCACAGGTCGCCGCACGCCTGCTGACGGCTTTCCGCATCTGGCGGATGTATGAACCGAATCGCCGAAGCGAAGCCGAGAAAGCTCTGAAATCGTTACAGGAAACAGGTCAGCTGTCGCGCAACTGCGCCGACATCCTGAACCGGACCCTGGCTGGTTAACACAACCTTACCGTAGAAGAATTTTTCTCGCCCCCTAAGTGATTCAGCCGACTCACAAATTCCGTGGCCGCCCCGTGCGGCCCCGGAACCCCCACTGGACAGTCGCCGCCGCGTGATTCACAGTCGTGCCGTTGGGGTTCGGGTTCGGGCGTTCGTTACAATAATGTTGGAGAATTTGATGCGGTCGACGGAGCAATCCGGCGTCGAGGGCAAGGGATTCGTGTCGGCCAGATCGGGCCACTCGCATCCCCGGGTCACCGAGCCTCAGCTTTGGTACACCAGCCTTCGCAACGTTACGGAACAGATATCGCCTATCACCATCGTCGTGACCCTGACGGCACTGCTTGCCGCCAGCCTCTTTATTCTCTTCGATCTCGTCCGCGCCCTCGATGAGGCCCGGACACTTGGCGCCCTGCCGGGCGACATGCATCTCGACCAGCTCCGCAACGGCCTGATGCTGCGCGGTGCAGGTGCGGTGGCGGTGGCGCTGCTGGTCAGCGCCCTCACCTTCCGCCGCCGCAATCGCGACGGTCTCAGCCTCAACCGCCGGCACTTCGAGGAACTGATCGCCACGATACCGTTCGGTGTAGCCTGCTGGACGCCTGAGGGCCGGCTGACGATGTGCAATGATCACTACCGGCATCGGCTGGGGCTCAGCGAAAGCCAGATGCTGCGCGGCTCCTCTTACCAGGGTGCTGTCCGGCACCTGGTCCAGGGCGGCTATTTGCGCATCGTCAACGAGGACGAGAACAACCGGCTGCTGGAGCTGCACCGCGAGGACAATTCCTGCCTGCTCATCGATGAAAGGCCGCTGGGCTCGGGTGGCTTCGTGACGCTGGTCACCGATGTCACCGAGCACAAGCGCACCGGCGTGCTGCTCGATTCCATCCGCGAGGAGCAGCGGCAACTGGCCCGCCGCTATCATGAGGAAAAGCTGCGCGCCGAAGCCGCCAGCCGTTCCAAGACCAATTTCCTTGCCCATCTTTCCCACGACATCCGTACGCCGCTCAACCACATCATCGGGTTCGCCGAGTTGATGCAGCACCAGAGCTATGGCCCGCTCGGGGACAGCCGCTATGCGGGCTATGTCGATACCATCAAGCAGTCGGGCGAGCGGCTGCTGGCCTCGTTCGCCACTATTCTGGAACTGGCCGAATTCGAGGGCGGACGGCGCGTGTTGCGGCAGGACCGTGTCGATCTCGATGCCCTCGTCAAGGCGGCGACCGACCGCTTCAAGGCGCAGGCGCATCGCGCCGGACTGCGCTTCTCGACCGGTTCAGCCTCCAATGCCATTCTCAAGGCGGATCCGCTGGCCCTGCAGCGCATGATCGGCAATATCCTGGACAACGCCATTCGTTTCACGCCAGCCGGAGGCAAGGTGACCATCGCGGCCTTTTCGGCGGAAGACGGCGTGGTCCTGGAGATTTCCGATACCGGCATCGGCATGTCGGAGGAGCGGTTGGCCAGTCTGTCGCAACCCTTCGTGCTTGGCGACGCGACCTTCACGCGAAAGAACGGCGCAGGCCTTGGCATCGCCATCGCGCGCGCCATCGCAGAGCAAAGCGGCGGACGGCTGGCGATCGATTCCAGCCCGGCGCTGGGAACGACAGTGGCGATCTCATTGCCGTTGCCGCCACCGGCTCGGATGTCGGCGCCGCAGGCCGTGGCTGCGTAGGGGCTAAAGCCCCCTCGCCTTCTCGTACCATTGGGCGGCGGCGGCGCTGACTTCGGCCTGCATGCCGCCCAAATCGTCAGCGAGCCGTTCGAAGCTCGGGTAATGCGTCAGCCCGGCCAGCAATTCCTGAAAGGCGAGCGTCCAGCCCTCTTCCTTGAAGGGATCGACCAGCGCGGCGCTGACGATTTCGAGGATGGTGGAATAGAGGCCGTGAATCTCGATCAGCCGCTCGCCCTGCGGCAGCAGGCCGGTTTCGGCCATGCGGGCAAGCACCTTGGCGGTCGAGGCGCCCGGCAAGGCGATGACATCGTGGGCTACGAGCTGGCCGGACTGCGCGATGAATTCGAGATCGACGAGGCCGCCGGTGGCGAGCTTCAGGTCAAAGGCGTGGCGTGGCTTGCGCTCCCGCGCCATCAGCGCCCGCATGTTGACCACGTCGCCGATGACCTTGGCGGTATCGTGCGGAGCCGCGATGATTTCGGCGATGTCGCGCTCGATGGCTTCGCCCAGGCCCTCATCGCCGACGATGACACGGGCCCGGCTCAACGCCAGATGTTCCCAGGTCCAGGCTTCCGCCAACTGGTAGCGCTTGAAACCGGCCAGGCCCGTGGCGAGAGGGCCGGCATTGCCGGAAGGGCGCAACCGCATGTCGGCTTCATAGAGGACGCCTTCCGAAGTCGGGGCGGTGACGGCCGCCACGAGCCGCTGGGTCAGCCGGGTAAAGTAGTGATTTGTCGCCAGGGGACGCGCGCCATCGCTCTCCTCGGCACCGGATGCGACATCATAGAGCATGATGAAATCGAGATCGGAGGTGACCGTCATTTCGCGGCTGGCCATCTTACCGAAACCTAGCAGCGCGGCGCGAGAGCCGGGCACGATGCCGTGGCGCTTTTCGAATTCGATGCGGACGGCTGCGAACAGGCGCTGCAGGAGCGTTTCGGCGAGTGCGGTGAATTGCTCGGCGGCCCGTTCGGCGCGGAGGTTGCCGGAGAGCAGGCCGGCGGCGATGAGGAATTTCTGCTCCTGCCCAATGATGCGCGCGCGATCGATCAGCTCTTCGTAGGAACGGCTGTCACCAAGGAAGGCATCCACCTTGGCGACGAGCGCGCCGGGGCGCGAGACCTCGTTGGCGAAGGCCGGATCGATGAGCCCGTCCATGACATGGGCGCGATGGATGACGGCTTCCGCCATGCGCGGCGCCGAAGCCAGCAGCGCCACCAGCAGCACTCGCAACTGTTCATGATTGCGTAGCAGGGCGAAAAGCTGCACGCCGGACGGCAGGCGCGACAGGAAATCGTCGAACCGATGCATGGTCTCGTCGGGGTTGCCGGCCTCGGCGATGGTCTTCAGCAGCGCCGGCAACAATTCGGTGAGATGGGCCCGGGCAGCGGCAGCGCGGGTGGCGCCATAGCTGCCATAGTGCCATTTGCGCACCGTGGCGGAAACTTTCGAAGGATCCGCAAAGCCCATGCCCGAGAGGGTTTCGAGGGTTCCCGGATCGTCGTCGCTGCCGGTGAACACGAGGTTGCCTTCGCCGCTGCCCAACGTCTCGCCTTCGATGAAGAGTTGGGCATAATAGCTCATCACCAGGTTGAGGGCGGCGCGATAGCGCGCCTCGAAGGCGGAGAGATCCGGCTCGCCCATCAGCCGGGCGATGACGGCAATATCGTCCTGCGCTTCCGGCATGATGTGGGTCTGCTCGTCGCGCAGCATCTGCAGGCGGTTTTCCACGGCGCGCAGGAACCAGTAGGTGCCGGTGAGTTCGGTGGCGGTCTGTTCGCTGATCCAGCCGGCGGCGGCGAGCGCGGCGAGCGCCTCGGAGGTCGGACGGACGCGCAAGGCCTTGTCGCGGCCACCGGCGATCAGTTGCTGGGTCTGGGTGAAGAACTCGATCTCGCGGATGCCGCCGCGGCCGAGCTTGACGTTGTGTCCGGCGACACGGGCGGCGCCAACGTTCTTGGCGACATTGATTTGGCGCTTCATCGCCTGGATGTCGGCGATGGTGGCGAAATCGAGATGGCGGCGCCAGACATAGGGCGCCAGCTCCCGGAGGAAGGCTTCGCCGACGCTCTTGTCACCGGCGCAGGGCCGCGCCTTGATCCAGGCGGCGCGCTCCCAGTTCTGGCCACGGCTCTCATAGTAGGCCAAGGCGGCATCGAAGGAGATCGCGACGGGCGTCGAGCCGGGATCGGGGCGCAGACGCAAATCGGTGCGGAAGACGTAGCCGTGCTCGGTGCGATCCTGCATCAACGCCACGAGACCGCGGACAATACGCGAGTAGAATTTGGTCGCCTCGCCGGGATCGGCGAGTACCGGGCGCTGCGGATCAAAGAAGGCGACGATGTCGATATCTGAGGAATAGTTGAGTTCCCGGCCGCCATGCTTGCCGAGCGCGAAGAGCGCGAGCCCGGAAGCTGCGGCCGTGGGTGCGACGCCAGCCAGCAATTCCCCCTTCTCGGCGGCCTTGCGCATCAGCAGCGACAGCGAGGCATCGAGGGCAGCATCGGCAAGATCGGATAGCGCGGCGGTCGATTGCGCCGTGCTCCACTGGCCGCCCACTTCGGCTACCGCGGCCAACAGGGCGACGCGGCCCTTGGCAACGCGCAGGAGCCGGGAAACTTCGACATCATCGAGCCCCGCCATGTGGCTTGGCCCCATCGCCTCGATCAGGGCCGCGAAGGCCGCATCGGGGCCGATGCGCAAGGCATCGTCCAGCCAGGCGGCATGACGCTGCGCCAGATCGGCAAGATAGGGTGCGGCGGCGAGAAGGGTATCGAGAGGTACGGGCATATCCGAGGGATAGCGAGGCCGCCGCTCGGTGGCAAGGTGATCGCCGGCTCAGGCGGCCGGCAGATCGATGACGGCGCGCACGCCGGGCTCGTTATCCTCGATGCGGAACTCGCCCTTGTGGAGGCGTGCGACGGCGGCGACCAGTGACAGGCCGAGACCGGAGCCGGGCTCGGTGCGGCTTTCCTCAAGGCGGACAAAGCGTTCGACGACGCGCAGCCGGTCGGCCGCGGGGATGCCCGGGCCGTTGTCGGCGACCGTTATCAGCACGCGATTGGCGAGCTGGCGGACGGACAGGGTGATCCTGCCCGGCACGTCTTCATGGGGCTTGTAATACTTCATGGCGTTATCGACGAGGTTGACCAGCGCCTGCCCGATCAGCTCGCGATTGGCGCGCAGATGAATGCCCTCGGTCACCTCCGATTCCAGCGTCATGCCCTCATCCTCGGCGACCGGGCCGTAAAGCTCGGCGACATCGGAGGCGATGGCGCTGACGTCGACATCGACCAGGGCGCCGGAGGGAGCGCCGGCCTCGGCGCGGGCGATCATCAGCAGCGCATTGAAGGTGCGGATGAGCTTGTCGCTTTCGGAAATGGTGGTCTCCAGCGCCTTCTGCTTGGTCTCGGCGTCGGCGCTGTCGCGCAGGGCCGACTCGGCCTGGTTGCGCAGGCGCGTCAGCGGCGTCTTGAGATCATGGGCGACGTTGTCGGTGACCTCCTTGAGCCCCTGCATGAGGTTCTCGATGCGGTCGAGCATGGCATTGAGATTGGTGGCGAGGCCATCGAACTCGTCATTGCGCTTGGTGACGGGGATGCGCTCGGAGAGATTGCCCGAGATGATCTTGCTGGAGGTGACGTTGATCGTGTCGATCCGGCGGAGCACGCGGCGCGCCGTGATGAGGCCGGCAATGATCGACAGCAGCAGGATGCCGCCGACGCCGAGCAGGAAGCTCTGGAAGATGATGGCCGTAAAGCCGCGCCGCTCCACCACGTCGCGGCCGACCACGAGGCGCAGGCCGCTCGGCAGGACGACGGAGCGTACCACGGCGTTGCCGCGCGGCTGCGTGACGCTGTCGTCGTCATCGTCGGCGGAATCGTCATCGGCGAGGACAGGGCGCTGGCGATCATAATCGAAACTATAGGTACCAGGCTGCAGCAACACTTCGGCAGGCAGTTGGTTGACGTTGCCCACGATCACCTGGCCGGTCGGATCGGTGAGGTAGTAAACCCCGGGGCCAGGCTGGCGTGCGAGGCGCTGCACGGCGAACATGGTGGCACGAAAGCCCTGGCGCTGGTCGAGCCGGGTGATCATGCGGACTTCGCGATCGATGTCGGCAGTCTGCTGGCGCTGGATCTGGATGCTGGATTGGTAGGAAATCACCGCCAGCAGCAGCACCGAAAAGACCACGAAGATCAGAACGAAGATCGCGGTCAGGCGGACCGTGGTGGTCCGCCAGAGCTGGGCGAACCTAGTCACGGATCATGTATCCGGCGCCCCGGATGGTCTGCAAAAGCGGGGTGGCGTGACCCTTGTCGATCTTGGACCGGAGGCGCGACATATGGACGTCGATGACATTGGTCTGGGGGTCGAAATGATAGTCCCAGACGTTTTCGAGCAGCATGGTGCGGGTCACAACCTTGCCGGCGTTCTTCATCAGATATTCGAGCAGGCGGAATTCACGCGGCTGCAGCAGGATGGTCTCGCCCTCGCGCTCGACCTTGCGGGAGAGCCGGTCAAGGGTGAGGTCGCCGACCTGGAAACTTGTCGCCGCCTCGGAGGGGCTGGAGCGGCGGGCCAGCACTTCGATGCGGGCAAGCAGTTCGGTGAAAGCATAGGGCTTGGTGAGATAGTCGTCGCCGCCGGCGCGAAGGCCGGTGACGCGGTCATCGACTTCGCCGAGGGCGGAAAGAATCAGCACCGGCGTGTTGTCGTCCTCCGCACGCAGGGATTCGACGATGGAAAGGCCGTCGCGGCGGGGCAGCATGCGGTCGACGATGAGGACGTCGTAATCCATGCCGGAGGCCATGGCGTAGCCGGTTTCGCCGTCAGTGGCGTGGTGCGTCACGTGTCCCGCTTCGTCCAGCGCCTGGATGAGGTAGCTGGCGGCTTCACGGTCGTCTTCAATGAGGAGGATTTTCATGGAACCTGACCTTCGATGACACGATCGATAGCTTAAAGATCGGCCCCGAAGCAATTCGCTCCGGGGCCGATCAGGTCGGGTTATTTCACGGCGTCGAGGGGCAGGCCGATGTAGCGAACGGTGTCGTTACGGCTGGCCTTGATGAGGGCGGTGTTGCTGCCCTTGTCCTTGACGGCCTTGATGGC
The DNA here is from genome assembly GCA_036499825.1 of Devosiaceae bacterium. Classification (GTDB taxonomy): domain Bacteria; phylum Pseudomonadota; class Alphaproteobacteria; order Rhizobiales; family Devosiaceae; genus Paradevosia. Next base: position 254,017 of record DASYCZ010000062.1, on the reverse strand, counting down.
CTTTTCGAAGTCCGCGGCGCTCGAGACCTTGGTGTTGTCGACCTCGAGGATGACGTCGCCAACCGCAAAGCCCTTGTCGGCGGCAACGCTGTCTTCATTGACGTCCTGGATGAGCAGGCCATCGCCATTGGAGTTCGGCACCAGGGTGATGCCGACGCTCGACGGAACCGGGGCTGCCGGCTCTTCAGGCTGGGCCTTCTGATCGTCGTTGGCCGCTACCTGGTCCTTGAGGGTATCGAGCGTGACGGTGACGGTGTCTTCCTTGCCATTCCGCCAGACCTTCAGTTCCACCTTGGAATCCGGGGCCTTGCCCGCAATGGTGCGCGACAGCGCCAGGGCATTGTCGATCTCGGTGCCATCGACCGCGGTGATGATGTCACCGGAGTTGATGCCGGCCTTCTGGGCCGGGCCGCCATCGGTCGGCTCGGTGACGAGCGCGCCCTTGGCAGACTTGAGACCAACGCTGTTGGCGATATCGTGGGTCACGTCCTGGATGGCGACGCCGAGGAAGCCACGGGTGACGGTACCGTTGTTGATCAGCGACTTGACGATGGTCTGAACCGTCGAGGCCGGGATGGCGAAGGCGATACCGACATTGCCACCGTTGGGCGAGAAGATGGCGGTGTTCATGCCGGCGACCTTGCCATGCACGTCGAAGGCAGGACCACCGGAGTTGCCCATGTTGACGGCGGCGTCGATCTGCAGGAAGTCGCCATAGGCGGAGCCGCCGATGTCACGGCCACGGGCCGACACGATACCGGCCGTCACCGAACCGCCGAGACCGAACGGGTTACCGACGGCGACGACCCAGTCACCGACACGGATGGTGTCGTCGGCGAATTCGACGTAAGGTAGATCCTTGCCTTCGACCTTGACCACCGCAACGTCGGTGCGATCGTCGGTGCCGATCACCTTGGCCTGCATCTCGTCGCCATTGTCGAAGACGACGGTGACCTTGTTGGCGTTCTTCACCACGTGGTTGTTGGTGACGATGTAGCCATCGGCGGAGATGACGAAGCCCGAACCGGCAGCTTCATATTTGTGCTGGGCGGGGGGCTGGTTGCCACCCTGGCCGTCGCCGAACTGCTGGAAGAACTTCTTCAGCGGATGACCATCGGGAAGGTCGGGGAACTGGAACTGGTAATTGCGGCCGCCCTGGACGGCGCCATCCGAATCATCAGCTTCGGTGCCTTCCACCTGGATGGAAACCACGGCCGGCTTCACGGCCTGCACGAGGTCGGCGAAGCTGGGGGCGGTTACAGACGGCGCGCTGATCTGGGCGCTGGCGGTCTGGCTGGTGGCGACAAAGGCGGAAGCACCGCCCAGACCCACGATAATCGCCAGCGCAGAAGCCCCTATCCAACGACGGGTGCGAGACAGGAAAGTCGAGCGCATTGGTTTGTTCTCCTTCAAACGGCTCTCAACAGAGTGGAGACGTTATGAAGCACCCAATATTTCCGGCATGTTTCGCCAACATTAAAGATTGGTAAGCCTCGCGGCGGGATTGAGACCGCCTAGCGTTCGGCGTTTTCCAGTGCGGCCAGGGCGTCCAGCGCTTCCTGCTCCTCGTCGGTGGGCGCGGCGCCAAGCGGCACATTGCGGCGCCGGCGAACGCCGACGACCACCGCGACGACGCCGCCAAGCAGGAGGACCGGCGCGGCGATCCAGAGGAGAATCGTGTGCGGCGCCACCACGGGCTGCAGCAGCACGAACTCGCCATAGCGGTCGACGATATACTGGACGGCCTGCTCGTCGGTATCGCCGGCAGTCAGGCGCTCGCGCACGATGACGCGCAGGTCATGGGCGAGATCGGCGTCACTCTCCTCGATCGATTCGTTCTGGCAGACGAGGCAGCGCAGACCCGAACCGATGGCCCGCGCCCTCGCCTCCAGCGCCGGATCGGCAAGGATCTCGCTGGGGTTGAGGGCGAAGGCCAGGTTCGGCAGCAGCACCATCAACACAAAGGTCAGCGCCGCCAGCCGTTTCATTCAGCCGCCTCCGGCATCGGTCCCGATACCGGCTCCAGGGCGGCCTTGGCGCGGTGGGGTGCGCCGACGCGCAGCCGGCGATCGGTCAGCGACAGGAACCCGGCCCCGGCCATCAGGATGGCGCCCAACCAGATCAGGGTCACGAAGGGCTTGTGCCACAGGCGAATAGTATGGCGTCCGCCAGGTTCACCTTCGGCCAGTTGCAGATAGAGCTGCGAGAAGCCGTAGGTCTGGATGGAGGCCTCGGTCGTGGGCTGGCCGCTGGCAGTGTAGATGCGGGTCTCGGCAGAAGTGGTACGGGTACCGCCGCCCGGCTCGGTGATGGTGAAATCGCCGCGGTCGGAGGAGTAGTTCGGGCCCGGCACATCTTCGTCCAGCCGGTCGAGATGGACTTGATAGCCATCGAGCGTGATGGTTTCGCCGGCCGCAATGGTGGTGACGAGTTCACCCTGCCAGGCGCTGGCGGCGACGATACCAATGACGGTGACGCCGAGACCGAAATGCGCCAATGCGGTGGAAAAGGCGGTGCGCGGCAGGCCCCTGAGACGACGCATGCTTTCGCCGAGAGGAATGCGGCCGAGCTTGCTGCGGTCGACCAGTTCGGCAATGGCACCGAAGCCGACCCAGAAGCCGAGCAGCAGGCCCAACGGGGCCAGCGATATCTGTCGGCCGGTGATGAAGAACATGGCGATGCCCGCGAGAAGCGCGAGGGCCGCTGCTCCCGCCAGGCGTTGGGTCACCGCGATGAGATCGCCGCGTTTCCAGGCCAGGAACGGCCCGAGCGGCAACAGGATCAGCAGCGGCACCATGAGGGCGCCGAAGGTCAGGTCGAAGAAGGGCGCACCGACTGAGATCGTCTGCCCGGTCATGGCATCCAGGACGAGTGGATAGAGCGTTCCGACCAACACCGCGCCCATGCCGGTGGCAAGGAACAGGTTATTGAGAATCAGCGAGCCTTCCTTGGAAATGGGAGCAAACAGCCCCCCTACCCGCAAGGTGTTGGCGCGCATGGCGAAGAGAATGAAAGCGCCGCCGATAAAAGCTGCCAGCAAGGACAGGATGACGAGGCCGCGGGTCGGATCGGAGGCGAAAGTGTGCACCGAGGTGAGGACGCCCGAGCGCACCAGGAACGTGCCGAGCAGCGACAGCGAGAAGGTGATGATGGACAGGAAAATCGTCCAGATCTTGAGCGCATTGCGCTTTTCCATCACCAGCGCCGAGTGCAGCAGAGCCGTGCCGGCAAGCCACGGCATGAAGCTGGCATTTTCCACCGGATCCCAGAACCACCAACCACCCCAGCCGAGCTCATAATAGGCCCAGTAGGAGCCCATGGCGATGCCGAGGGTAAGGAAGCACCAGCTCAGCAGCGTCCACGGCCGCACCCAACGGGCCCAGGCCGCATCGATGCGGCCTGAGATGAGCGCTGCGATGGCGAAGGAGAAGCAGATCGAGAAACCCACATAGCCGGTGTAGAGCATCGGCGGATGCACGGCGAGGCCGAAATCCTGCAGGATCGGGTTGAGGTCCCGGCCCTCGAACGGCGCGGGATCGAGCCGGAGGAAGGCGTTGGAGGTGAAGAGCGCAAAGCCCGTGAAGGCGGCCGTCAGAAGGCTCTGCATGGCCAGAACCAGGATCAGCAGGTCCTTGGGCAGATTGCGGCCGAAGACCGCGACCGCAGCGCCGAAGAGCACCAGGATCTGGATCCACAGGACCACCGACCCCTCATGGTTCCCCCAAACGCTGGTGACCTTGTAGAGCAGCGGCATCAGCGAATGCGAATTCGAATAGGCCAGCAGCAGCGAAAAATCCGAGGTGACGAAGGCGTAGATCAGCGTCGCGAAGGCCGCGCCGATCAACAGGAACTGCAGCACTGCGGAGATGCGCAGATATCCGGAGATTGCGCCTTCGCTGCGCCAGAAAGCGAAGCCCATGACACTGGCCCCGCAGGCGATGGCGAAGGCGAGGATCATGGCAAAATGGCCAAGTTCGGTGATCATGGTTCAGCCTTTGCTCGCATCGGCGACCGAGCCGGCAGGATCGTCGGGCCGCCATTCGCCGCGAGCCTTGAGCTCGTCGACGACTTCCTTGGGAATGTAGTTCTCGTCATGCTTGGCCAGCACGTTGGAGGCCGTGAAACTGCCGGCATCCGTCAAGCTACCCTCGGCGACGATGCCCTGCCCTTCGCGGAACAGGTCCGGCAGGATGCCCACATAGGTGACGGAGGCATCGGTCTTGCCGTCGGTGAGGATGAAGGTGTTGTTCTGGCCTTCCTTCTTCCACGTGCCCTCCTTGACGAGGCCGCCGATGCGGATCGGCTTGCCGGCCGCCACGGCCTTGGTGTGGATTTCGGTCGGGGAGTAAAAAAACACGATCTGATCGCGCAGCGCCGACAGCACCAGCGTGGTGGCGAGGCCCAGCACGACGGCGAGGCCGGCAATCAGAGAGAGACGCTTCTGCTTTCTAGTCATAGCCATGATTTACTTCAGTCCGCCCTTTGTCGCCAGTTCGTCGAGTGCGCTGCGCGCATTGGCGTCGGGATAAGCTTGTTTGGCACTGTCATAGGCGGTCTGTGCCGCCGCGGTGTTGCCGAGCACCAGATAGGAACGCACCAGTTGCGCCCACTCATCGAGGCTGCCGCCGCTGGTGGTAAGCCGTTTGTTGAGGCCTTCCACCATGCCGGTGATCATCGACGATTGCCCCAGCGAGGGATTGACGTGTACCTCGGCCGAGGGCGCCGCAGGCTCGGCCGGAGCAGGCTCCGCGGGAGCGGTGGGCGCTGTGGGTGCCGCGGCATTGGCGGACGGCGCCTTGCCGTCGAGGCCGGCCTGCGCCGCCGCCAGGCCCTGGCGGGCCTCATCCATCCAGGGTTCGTTACCGGTGCCGAGCGCCAGCAGCGCGTTCCACTGGTGCACGGCGTCGGCATAATCTCCCTGTTCGGTGGCATAGCCGGCCAAATAGAAGCGTGAGCGGATATCGTTGGGATCGGCCTTGGCGGCGGTCTGCAACAGGTTCAGCGCCTCTGGCGACATCTTGCCCTGCGCCTGCGCCAGCAAGGCCTCGGCGAGATCGGTCTGTGTGCTGGGGGTGGGCGGTGACAGTTCGGTGATGCGCCGAAAGGCTTTCACGGCATCGTCGTAACGGCCCATCTGCAGGTAGACCGGCGCAATGACGGTCCAGCCACGCAGATCGTCCGGCGTCTTGGCCAGTTGCTCCTCGATCTTGCCGATCGCGGCGTTGACGTCGATGTTCTGAGCCTGCGGGCTGGTGCGCTGCGCAAGTGGTTCGGCCGGCAGATCGGGACGGCCCATAAAGGTATAGATACCGACGGCGAGCACGGCGATCGCCAACAGCGACAGCGGCATCACTATGCGCTCACGGCCCATGGCCCTGGCGAGATGCTTGCCCGCCTCGCGCTGCAGCCGCATCACCTCACGGGCAAGTTCGCCCCGCGCCGCGGCGCCTTCCGCTTCGGGCATGCGCCCGGAAGCGATATCGGCATTGATTTCCGCCAGTTGCAGCCGATAGTGGGCGGTCGCGGCGTCTTCGAGCCCGGCGGCGCTCGCGTTGACCGTGCGCGCCGACGACGCGTAGTAAAGTGCGGCACAGCAGATGCCGGTAATAACGATGGCCAGTAACCAGAAAACCATGAGCCCTGATCGATGAAAGCGTCAGTGAATTGGACCGCATCTATAGGGCGAATCCGGCAAGAAGGGCACACAAACACGCAAGCGTGTTGTGCGCGCATTGCCGCATATAGCACGCGTTAGCCGGCGATGGCGCAGAAGTTTGACGTCGTGATCCGTGGATCGACGCCGCTGGCGGCGCTGCTCGCCGGATTGCTGGCGAGCGTCCATGGACGGCGCATCGCCCTTGCGAGCGACGGCAATGCGGCATTCGGACTGGTACGCGACATCGACCTTTCCGCGGCGCTGTTCACACGGCCGGCGACCTGGGAGCTGCTGCAGGCGGCGACGCCGGAAACCATCCGACTCATCGAAAAGATGGGCGCGCGGACCGCCCTGGGACGGTGCGACGCGATCTTCGTTGCCGAGACGGAGGCAGGCCGGGAGGTGCTCGGACACTTTGGGCATATGTCGGCGGGGTTTGGCCAGATTGCCGAGCGCCTGAGCGATGGGGGGTTTGTTCCAGACGCGGCCGCGCTGCGCCTGCGCGATGTGACGCTGATCAACCGTTCGCTGCTGCAACCCAGAATGGAGGCCTGGCTCGATCAAGCGGGCGTTGTGCGGAGTGGGGGCGATTTGGAAGCCACCATGGTGGTGCTGGCCGACGATACGGCAATTCTCGCCCATGGCCTCGTCGAGCCTTTGGGGGAAATCGCGATGAACAGCGTGCTGACGGAGCCGCTTCCCCCGCTCAGGGCGCCGGTTTTGAATTTCATCGATCGTGCCGGCCTGCTGATGCAACGTGCCGATCGCAGCGTGATCGGGGTCGGGCATGGCGATATCGGCGCAACGCTGGCGCACGGACAGGTAGCGCACCGGGCCGGGGAGAGCCATTTTCGCGGCGTCTTCAGCCGCGATGGCGCACCGGTGATCGGCCCGCTGGCCGCTGGTGGGCCAATGGTGTTTGCGGGGTTGGGGACGGTGGGCGCATTTCTCGCGCCAGTATTGGCCCGCCTCATTGCGGGCGACGCCACCCCGGCGGAGCAGGCATGGTGCCTGGCGCATGCCCCCACTGCCAATCGCGCCGTGATCGCCGAATTCGTGCCGGGTGAACCGCTGTGAAGACGCCGCAACCCAATCGCATGACGGGCCTTGGGCGCGATATCGATCGCAACCGGCCGTTGCGGTTCCGACTTAACGGGCGCCGCATCGAGGGCTTTTTGGGGGACACGGTGCTCAGCGCCGCCCTGGCCTCGGGCATCGACACGGCAGGCCTCCATCGCGGGCAACCACTGGCGCTCGATGAGCGGTTTGCGCCGGTGGTGCTTCCCGTTACCGCCAAGGGGACGAATCAGGCGCTGCCGATGAGCCGCCTGCCCGCCATCGATGGCGCCGACCTCATGCTGGCCGGGCACGCCCGCAACTGGCTCGGGCGCCTGAAGCGCCTGCGCGGACCGCAGCGAAGCCTCGGGCTCGATATCGACACGGTCCGCCTCGATGCCGGATGGTCGGAACAGGCCGACGAGCCACCCGTCCTGGTCGAGCTTGCCATCGTGGGTGGTGGAATTGCCGGTCTCAGCGCTGCACTCGCAGCCGGAAAGCGCGGCACCAGCGTCGTCGTCATCGAGCGCCGCCAGAGCTTTGGCGGCAATGTGCGGCTGTTCGGCGCGCTTGAGGGCGAAGAAATGCCGGATGCCATCATGGAGCGGCTGCTGGCAGGACTGATGCAATTGCCGAATGTGACGCTGCTGCCGCGGACGGAAGCGCTGTCGCTCCGGGGCGAGACGCTCCGCGCCCATCAGGTCGAGATCGGTGACGGCAGTCCCGTCGGGCGCATGTTGCGGTTCACAGCGCAAAAAGTGTTGCTGGCTACCGGTTGCGTGGAGCGGCTACCGGTGTTTCCCGGCAACCGCCTTCCCGGTGTCGCGGGGCTGGCCACGGCGTTCGACCGGGCCGACCGGTTCGGTGTCGGACTGATGGGTCGCCTGGCCATCAATACGTCGGTGAACGCGGGTTATCGCCTCGCCATGCTGGCCAGCGACGCCGGGAGCACCGTGGTCAAGATGAGCGACACGCGCTCCCGGCCGAATTCACGCTTCATCGAATTCAGCAAGGCCTACGGGATGCCGCTGACCTCGGCACTCCTGCCTTCGACCGCAGATATCGCGCCTGATGGCGGGCTTTCGGTGCAACTCGCCGGCTTGCTGCAGCACCAGCACGCCGAGCCCCCCTTTGCCACCGAGCGCTTCATCGTCGTCGGCGGCTGGCAACCGGACCTGGCGCTCTGGCTGGGGGCCGGAGGCGAGGCGCATTGGGAAGCCGGCACGCTGGTTCATGCCGGCAGCCTGCCAAATCTGGTACTGGCCGGAGCGGCGGCGGGCTATCGCAGCCTCACCGGTTGCGCACAGAGCGGTGTCGCGGCGGTCGCCGCGCTGTTCGGCCGTACCGCGAAGGCGGTTCGTGAAGTGGAGGTCGAGGCCCTCTACGAAACGCCGGATGGCGCTACCGGCGTTGCGCCCGCCTCGCCCTCGGGTACCAGCTATCTCGATGGCGGCAGCAGCCTCGTGGCGCTGCCGGCGGTGGAGGCCCCACGCCGGCGCCTGTTCGGCGCGCCGCCAGCGCCGCAATGGTCATTGACCGAACATCCCCGCGCCCTGGGCCTCGGTGATGTGGCCGCCGGCGTGCAACTGGGTGTCATCCCGCCGGAGGCGGCTGCGACAGTTGCACAAGAGCGTTGCCTGCCGGTCGCCGTGATGGCCGAAGCGGCAGCCACCATTCACGCCGCCGCACGCCCTCAGCCCTATCCGGCCTATCTGCATGGCCGTTTCGGATCGGCTCCCGTGCTTAGGCATATCGTTGCCGATGACGGCCGGAATTTCGAGGCGGGCGCCCTGCTTTTCTCCAATTCCGACCGCTCGTCGCCAGGTCTGGCCGTAGGGGTGGTCGTAGGCCCCGCAGAACGGGGCGACACCGCGACGCTGGCGTTGATCGACGGGAAAATCGCACAGGACCGGCTGGTCTTGCGCGACGCCGGGCAGCAGGTCTGGGTGCGGCTGCTGGAAACGCGCTGAGCGTCAGGCGTTCTCGGCGGGCGGCGTGCGCCGTTCGGCGGCATCGCGGGCGCGGCGCAGCACATCGGCATAATCGTTATTGAAACGCAGCTCGGCCATCTTGATGGCGGACTCGAGCCGGGCCGAGGCGATCTTGTCGAGAGGATTGGCGCGCAACTGATCGAGATTGCGGTTGATATGCACTTCAAGCGCTTCGCCGAACTGGGCCCAAGTCTGCTCGAAGACAGCATTAAGGGCGAGCGAATCACGGCAATCGCGCACCGTCGCCAACAGATAGGTGCCGTTGATGGCGCCAAGCAGCCTGTCGCCGTCCAGTTTGTCGCCGCCTTCACGCCGGCGCATGGACTGGTTGAGATCGGGGATGACTTCGCGAAGCCGCGGCTCGAGCCGCTCCGACACGCTTTTGGTAAGCGCAGCCATAATGGTGCCCCAGCGATTGCCGCGGCTCAATTCCACCAGACCGACCGCCCGGATGAGGCGATGGAACCGGTCGAGAGCCTTGCAGATGAGGTCGATGTCGACGAACGCGCCCATAGGCCGCAAGGCCGGCCCAAGGCTCTGGGCCTGAGCCAGCAGTGCATCGATCAGGGGACCGAAGCCGGCGCGGGTGACGGCGGCGTCGGAAGAATTACCGGCGATACGGATCGCCGCCGCCATCAGCCGGCTCGGATTGGCCACCTGGCCAACGGCCGCCATCATCAGAAGAGACGCGGCGGTGGCATCCTGCAACGGCATGGATTGCAGCGTCGTCACCAGCGCCGCATCGTCGGAAATGTCATTGACGGCCCGCCCGAAAGCCTGGGCCTTGCCGAGTAGCACGCGTTGGCGCAGGCCGTTCAGTGCCACTGGCAGGCGCTCGAACACCTCCTCGCCGCCCAACTGTGCCTTGAGCCGGCGGCCGCCTTCAAAGCTTTCCGCCGACAATGCCAGCGTTTCGCGGATGCGCGCGGTCAGCTGCGGCATGATCGCGTCCAATTGCCTGGGATCGGTCAGCGCCCCGCCAGGAGCGTCAGCACCGACAAGGTCGGGCGCTACGTCACGAGCCAGCCAGGTCCAGATCTGTTCGGCATGGGTACTGGCCAGGGCGCCGTCGAAGGCAAACTCCCCACCGTCGGCGACAAGCATCGAGTCCAGCACGCCGAGGAACGGCTGTACTGACGATTTCTTGCCAGACGCCGCGTTGGCGGACGTTGGGGAGGCTGGGCGGTCAGCGGTCGAGCTGGCTTTGAGCATTTAGGGTCAACAGAATCGGGGACATCGGCATCCCCACCCTAAGCGCGGTTCGTAAAGAAAGCCTAGCGTCATGCATGAGGCCGGCGACTAATGCCGCCGGCCATCATGAATTTATCTCAGGCGTTGCCCGCGACCACGGACCAGGTGCCATCACCCTCGCGGCAGGCCGTGCCCTTGCGGACATAATCCTTGCCACCGGCGGTCACGGTGTTGGTGAAATCGCGGCAATCCAGGTTGTTGACGCGCACATAGGGGCCGACAGTGATCGAGCCCTTGGAGTTGGAGCCGGCCCAGGTGCGCGGGGCGCCGGGGCGGCCGAACTGCAGCGCGTAGAACTGGGCGCTGGAGGCGCTGGCCTGTTCCGAACCGCTCATCAGCGGCAGCACGGTGGGATCGACATAGGCCGCCGCATCGGTGTTTTGCGTCGCGGCGATGGCTGCCGTCTGCGCCGGCGGGGGCGGCAGCGACACCATGGTGGGGGCTGGTGTCGGCTGCGTAAGAATCGGCTGGGAAACCGTGGCGCTCGTGCCGGTATCGGCGCAGCCGGCCAGGGCCAGCAGGCCGATGAGAGGAAGAGCGCGGGTGAACTTCTTCATGTTTGTCTCGATGCGGAGATTGGGTTGCAGTTGCAATGCGGGAGGTATCCGATCAGTTGCGGCCGGGCCGTGCTGCGGGAAGCCGCAATTCCGCGAGCAGGCCACCTAGATCTGATCGTTCCAATTGCAGTGACCCGCCATAAACGTCAACCAATTCCTTTACGATATCGAGCCCAAGTCCGCTTCCCGGTGTTTTTTCGTCGAGACGGACACCGCGGCGCAACACTTGTGCGGCTTCCGTGTCCGTCAATCCCACGCCATCGTCCTCCACGCGGATCACCAGCATCGATGTCGACTGGCTGCGATCGCTGGCGAGACTGATCCTGACCCGGTGTTGGGCCCACTTGCTGGCATTGTCGAGCAGGTTGCCGGCCATCTCCTCGAGATCGCCTTCGTCGCCACGGAACCACAGCAACGCCGGATCTGGCGGTAAGAGTTCGATCTCACGATTGGGGTGGAGTTTTTGCATCACGCGCACCAGCCGCGCCATCAGCATGGTGGGGTCGGCCTTCTTGCCGATTACGGCCGTGCGGGCGGCGAGGCGGGCTCGGTCCAGATAGGTCGAAACCAGTGCCGTCATCTTCTCGGTCTCGGACAGCACGATGCTGCCGAGCGCCTCAGAGGGGGCGCCGGTGGCTTCGTTGCGCAGCACCGCCAGCGGTGTTTTGAGGCCATGCGCCAAATTGCCCACCTGGTTGCGCGCCCGTTCGATGATCTGGGCGTTGGAATTGAGCAACTGGTTCACTTCATCGGCAAGCGGGGCGATCTCGCGGGGGAACCGGCCGCTCACCGTCTGGCTTTCGCCTTCCCGCACGCGCTCGACGGCGGCCCGCAACCGGCTGATGGGCCGGAGCGCGAAGCGCGCCACGATGAAGCTCATGACGGCAAGCATGACGCCCACGGCGCCCAGCACGATCAGCGCCTGGCTGCGAAAGTCATCGACCAGCGCCGAAATTTCATCGAGGTTGCCGGCCACCAGCACCCGCAACGGCCGCCCGTTGACGGAAACCTCGCGCTCATTGGCACGGATATTGGTACCGAATTCGTCGGTCGTCGCTGCGCTGCGCCGCTTGTTGAGGTCGTAGGCAGCATTGAATTTGGGCGTCGACATGCCGACCAGCGAAGGCGACAGGTTGAGAACGGTGCCGTCCGGATCACGGATGGCCCAGTACCAGCCCGACGCCGGACGATCGAAGCGCGGATCGCCCAGACCGATCTGGTCGCTGGTGGGGTCTTCCACCTGCAACACATGACCGACCAGGGTTTCGAGGTTGAAATCCAGTGTCTCGGACAGACTTGAGTCGAGAGCACGGGAATACAGGCCGCTGAGCAGGAACGCCGTACCGACCAACGCCACGATCAGCCAGACGGCTGAGAACAGCACCAGCGATGCGGCGATCGATGACCGGGGCACGGGCTAGTCGCCGACGACCTGGTAGCCGAGGCCGCGCACGGTCTGGATCACCTCTTCGGGCAGCTTTTTGCGCAACCGGCCGACGAAAACCTCGATGGTGTTGGAATCGCGATCGAAATCCTGGTCGTAAAGATGTTCCGTGAGCTCGGTACGGGAAATGACCTTGCCCTTGTGGTGCATCAGGTAAGATAACAGCCGCAATTCGTGGCTGGTCAGCTTCACTGCTTGACCATCGACCGTAACCTTTCCGGAGCGGATATCAAGGCGCACCGGGCCGGCGGTGATTTCGTTGGAGGCATGGCCAGCCGCGCGCCGCACCAACGCCCGCACGCGGGCCAGCAATTCTTCCATATGGAAGGGCTTGGCGACATAATCGTCGGCGCCGGCATCGATCCCCTGCACCTTGTCGCTCCAGCGATCGCGAGCCGTCAGCAGCAGCACGGGCATGGTCTTGCCCTCGCGCCGCCAATTTTCGAGGACGCTCAAACCGTCCATCTGGGGCAGGCCGATATCGAGCACCACGGCATCGTAAGGCTCACTGCTGCCCAGGTAGTGCCCCTCCTCACCATCGGAGGCGATGTCGACGGCATAGCCGGCGTCGGTCAGGGCTTCCTTGATCTGCCGGTTGAGATTGGCGTCGTCCTCGACCACCAGAATGCGCATGCTTGCTTTCCCCGCAATTGAGCTGCGTCTAGCGCGAGCCGGTCGATGCGTTCAACGTCACGGTTTCGGCATCGCCCGCACTATAGACCTGCAGCTCATAGTAGAGCTGTCCATCCTTGGGACAGACCTGGAACGAAATGACATCGGACGACTTGATGCCTCCGGCCGAAAGGATGCGGGCCAGCGGCAGAATCTTGCCGCTGGAGACAGCCTGCTGGATATCGCGCTTGCCGAGACAATCGGCCGCCATTGCGGGCGTCGCCGCAAAGGTCGTCAGCGTGGTGGCCGCCATCAAAAAAGCCACAAATGTCCGAAGTATGATGTTCATTATGCCACCCTAGCGGGGAGGGGCTGAATGGGACATGAACGAGGGTTCACGTCCTGTTTATATCGTTGTTGATCCCCTTACGCAGGACGATGAGACCTATAGCCTCAGGATCAGCCATTCGGCGGAATTGCCGTCCACCCGTGGGGTTCGCCCCGGCTGTAAGACAAGGCCGGCGGCCACGGTGGAGGGCGGAACGATATAGGTCTTGCCACAAGAAAGAAATCTCATAGTTCCACTCCGGCATCACGGCTGGGGATTGTCGATCGTCGCCAAACGCTGGTTTCGACCATCTGCGTGAGAGCATGCCAAAACAGGAATCTTATCCGGGACTTGCCTCGCTTGGCTAAGCTCATGACGAAGGCGCTCCGCATGGTGACGTCGCACCGCGCTCGCGGCTGTTTAAGATGCCCGCATAGCCAGCAAAACCACCGTCCGCAACAAGGAGGCCAGTGGTCTTCGCCTCGGGTTTGGCTCGGGATTGAGCCGCCGGAAACCTGCGGTTTTTGCCAGATTGGTGTTTTTGACCAGAGGTTTAGTGCTGGTATCTGAAAATTTGATTCAGCGTCGCGATCTGACGAGGAAGTCGTTGGAACGCCGGCGGATCACAGCGGGGCCGCGCGTCCAAACGGACAGCGCCGTGGTTTTCGATACCCATAGCCCCAACCGCCTCCGACAACCTGAAATTTCCGGCAACCTTCAGGTTGCCGGTCTAACCCGTGCGTTCGGAACTCGGCTCGCCATTCGCCTTCTATAGAAGCCATCGGTGAGGAGCGCCGGAATGCCCTCTGCAACCAAGCGGGCTTTCTCAAGTTTTTCCTGAAAGCACCATGGAGGCGGCCATGCCTTCCAGCGTTATCCGCAACACCCACTATGACGTGGCGTGCCGGACCCTATCCATCTGGTTCGTGCCGACCGGCAAGCGTTACGACTATGCGGAGGTGCCGCCGGCGATCTATGCGGCGTTCAAGTCGGCGGCCTCGAAGGGGCATTTCTTCAACACCCGCATCCGTGATCACTTCCGATATCGAGAGATCGCCGAGGGCGGTCCCCCCGCTCCATCTGTGCGGCCATGATAGGCGAACGGGCTGCCGGTGCTGGTTCGATCGCGACGAGGTCACACCCGCTCGAACTGCAGCGACTTGCAGAAAATCCCCACACAGCCCTGCAGCTTCATGCGGTCCGCACCTGTCAGCGTCACCGACCCGTTGATGGCCTTGCCGTCATAGGTCACCGTCCCCTGCCATTTATTGGCCTGCGTTTCCTCGGCACCCTTGAGCACATAGGTATTGAGGTAAGGCAGATTCTTGTCGGTCCTGGCGTCGTCACGCAGCCAGGTCAGCTTGGCGCAAAGCTGCGTGCCGTCGCCGCACAGGAAGACTGAATAGCGCGACTCGCCGGTCACCGTCTGCCACGTTCCCACCGGCGTCGGGCCTGCGGCGAGAGTCGGGGCGGCAGTCAGCGCAATCGTCCACGCCGCCGCGGCAAGCTTCTGAAGGAAGGTCACGGGTCGTCTCCAGGATCATTGAGTGTTGCCCGTTTCATACAGTTGGGCGCTTGAACCCGGCGCGAACCCGCCGTTCAGTTTGGGTTCATCGCAGCGCCTCAAAATCGCCGCTTCGCCTCCAGCGCCAGCCCCAAACCCACACTGCCCAGCACGTCGGTGCGGACGTGCCGCGCCGCTGGAAACACGCGCTGCAACGCCATGACGATCACCGGCACCAGCGTAGAGCCGCCCGTCAGGATCAGCGTATCGATCTCGGCCGCCGTGACCTGCGCTTCAGCCAGCGTTCGATCGACCGTCGCCAATATCCGCTCCACCGACGCTGCCAGCGCGGTGGTGAGGTCCTGGCGGCTGATCGCGGTGTTCATTTCGAAGTCTTGTGTGGCGAAGGTGAAATCGACCCGCTCCTCGCCCGAGAGATCGATCTTGGCCTCCTCCACCGTTCCGGCCAGCCGATGGCCCAGCCGGTGCGTGACGATATCGAGCATGCGCTCCACCAATTCCGGCCTCCGCGCCTCGTTGCGCGTGCTCGTCAACTCCGCCAGCGTCTTGGCGTTGTAGAGCCGGTTGATGCGGTGCCAGGTCGCCAGATCATAATAGGGTGCCGATGGCAGTACGCGCTTGTTGTCTGCCGTCGCCGTCTGGTAGCCGAGCAGCGGCATGACTTTGGCCATGGACAGCAATCTGTCGAAGTCCGTACCGCCGATATGGACGCCCGCCGTCGCCAGGATATCGCTGCTGCGGTCGATGGATTTGTGCCGTTCGGGCGAAACACGGATCACCGAAAAATCCGAGGTACCACCGCCAAGGTCGACGACCAGCGCCAGTTCTTCGCCCGTAATGGTGCGCTCGTAATCCAGCGCCGCCGCGATCGGCTCGAACTGAAACTCCACGGCGTGAAAGCCCTGCTTGCGTACCGCCGCTTCCAGTTGCCGCTGCGCTTCGGCGTCGGCCTTGTCGTCGTCATCGACGAAACGCACGGGCCGCCCGACGACGACGCTCTCTATGGTGTCGCCGGCAATCACCTCGGCCCGCCGCTTCAGCTCGGCGATGAACAGGCCCAATATGTCGGTGAACGCCACCTGCCGCTTCTTGATGCGCGTGACGTCGCCTATGAGTGCCGTACCAAGCACACTTTTCAGCGCCCGCATGATGCGGCCATCGGCGCCCGTCACATACTCGGCCAGCGCCTCGCGCCCGAAATAGGTCGCGTCGTCCTCGAACGAAAAGAAGATGGCGCTCGGAATCGTGGTCTTGTCGCCTTCCAGCGCCAGCAATTGCGGCACGCCATCGGCACCGACGACACCCAGCGTGGAATTGGACGTGCCGAAATCTAGTCCGCAAGGGCGTGGCATGGGCTGACCGCAGGTTGGGGAAAAACGGGGACCGCTCTCTTAACGGCTCCGGGGCCCCGTGAAAACCCGGTGAGGCTAATAAACCGCGCCGGTTTCGCCGGTGGGCTCTGCGTGGCGGAAATCGGTGCGGTAGCGCTTCGGGGCCACACCCTTGAGGCGCTTGAAGGCGTTGCTGAAAGCGCTCTCCGACGAATAGCCGAGCGTGCGCGCCAACGCCGCCACCGGCACTTCGCTTTCGCGAAGATCGCGTTCGGCCAGATGCATGCGCCAGCCAAGGAGATAAGCAAGCGGGGCCACGCCCACCACGGTCTTGAAGCGCAACGCGAAAGTCGTCCGCGACATCGCCACGGCCTTCGCCAATTCCTCCAGCGCCCATGGCCGCGCCGGATCGGCATGCATCATTTGCAGCGCCGGCGCGATGCGTTCATCGCCGAGCGCCCTGAGCCAGCCGCCGGCGGCGATGGGTTCCGGCGTGGTCAGATAAGCCCGCAGGGCCTGCACGAACAGTAATTGCGCCAGTTGCGCCGTCGCCACCTCGGCGCCCGGCCGGGCCATGCTGCGCTCGCGCACCAATTGCTGCAGCAGCCAGTGCAGCACCGCCGCCTCGCCGGAACTGCCGCGCACATGGATCAGCGGCGGCAACACATCCAGCAGCAGATCCTGGCGCGCCGGATCGAGCGCCACATGGCCGCCCAGGATGAACACCTCACGCCTGTCGCCGAGATAGCCGATGCCGTCGATGACATGATCGTACGCCTCGGTCGCCGGCATGGGCTGCACAGCGGGATCGCTGGCAAGGATCAGCGGGCGCTTGCCGTTGACGACGATGACGTCGCCGGTATCGAGGTGCAGCGGCGCCGCCAGGCTTTCCATCAGCAACCAGCACTCTCCCTCTGCCACCGCCATGAACTTGATGGCGTCGGGCTGCAGGAAATGCCGCGCCCAGGCGCCACCCGCCACCATGCCGCCCGACAGCAGGCAGCGCGCATTGAGGAGTTCAAGGATCTGGGAGAGCGGGTCTGCAGACATGCCGTACGATCGCGCATAAAATGCGGACTTGCAAGCATTGGGAATCCGGCTGCGTGGACTTAACTCTCCGGCAGAAATTCTGGAGACACATCATGTCCACATTGCAGACACCCATTGGCTCGGGTTTCGGAGCCGCCACCACAGCCCAGGAGGTCGTCCAGGATCGCGATCTTTCCGGCAAGGTCGCCGTCGTCACCGGCGGCTCTGCCGGCATGGGCCTCGAAATCACCAAGGCCCTGCTCGCGGCGGGCGCCAAGGTCGTCGTCCCTGCCCGCGATCTCGACAAGGCCCGCAAGGGTCTCGAAGCCGCGCCCGGCGCACAGCTCGAGGCGCTTGACCTGATGGACGCCGCCGCCATCGACGCGTTCGCGACGCGCTTCCTCGCCGCCAATCGGGCCCTCGATATTCTCATCAACAATGCCGGCATCATGTATAGCCCGCTGATGCGGGATGCGCGGGGCAACGAGGCGCAGTTCTCTTCCAACCATCTGGGCCATTTCCAGCTCGCCGCCCAGCTGTGGCCGGCGCTGCGGAACGCCGGCGGCGCGCGCGTCGTCTCGGTGTCCTCACGCGGCCACCAGTTCGCCGGCGTCGATTTCGAGGATCCGAACTTCGAGCGGCGCGCCTATGATCGCGGCGTCGCCTACGGCCAGTCCAAGACCGCCAACGCGCTCTTCGCGGTGGGTCTCGATGCCCGCGGGCGGTCGCACGGCGTTCGCGCCTTCTCGGTGCATCCGGGCGGCGTCATCACCGAGCTGGCCAAGTATTTGAGTGCGGACGAGTTGATTGCTTCGGGGTTCGTTGACGCCGACATGCGGCCGGTCATCGACCCCGAGCGCAACATGAAGACCACCGCCCAGGGCGCCGCCACCAGCGTCTGGTGTGCTACCAGCCCGCAACTGGACGGCATGGGCGGTGTCTACTGCGAAAACTGCGACATTGCCCCGGCCCTGCCCGCCGACTCCACAGCGCATCTGGGCGTCCGCCCCTGGGCCATGGATGGCGCGCTGGCTGATCGTTTGTGGACCTTGAGCGAGAGATTGACGGGCGTAGAGTGGAAGGCAGACTAAGCGTTCTCCTCCCGTGCCCACGAGGCGGGCGCGTTCGGTGCGTCGGGCGGGACAAGCTCCCATCCCCCGATGCGCCAAGACGAGAATGAAAGGGGCGACACACGCCGCCTTACTCAATCCAGCGTTCGTCGCCGATACTCGCTCGCCACGTAGATCACCACGACGGCGAATGCCCAGCCGGCGATCATCTGCACCCAGTCCACCCTCATCAGCAGGTCGCCCACAACCTGTACGGCGTTCAGCGGCAAGCCGCCCAGCACATAGTCGCCGATCGCTCCCTTGCCGAAACTGAAGTCCACGCGCCTATGGAGGAAGTCGGCGATATAGCCACCGGCCGGGGCGCCGGCGCTGCGGGCGATGCCGTTTTCCAGCAGCACCAGAACGCCGGGGATCAGCACGGCCAGCGGCATGCTCCAGCGGCCGACTATGGTCGACAGACCGCCGACCCAGGCGAAGAACGGCGCGTACCAGAGCAGCGACACGATCAGGAAGACCAATCCGGTCAGCGTCACCTGCGTGAAGGCGCCGACCGCGGCGGCAAGGCTCGGCGCACCAAGGACGGGGATGACGCTGGCGGTCATCAGCGCCATCACATAGGCCCAGATGCCGGTGAACAGCGCCGCGCACAGGATCAGCGCTGGAAATACCGTCAGGCCCGCCGCCATCTTGGAGCTCAGCATGGTGACATCGCTGACCGGCATGGATTTCCAGAACAGCATGGAATTGTTGCGCTTATCGGCGCTGAAGGCGTTGGCGAAATAGAAGAACAGCGTCACCATCAGGTAGAACCACCAGCCGCCGAAACCCATGAGGTAGCCGATTTCGTAGATACGGCCAGCCCCATACTTTCCGTCGAAGAAGGCATGGAAGTGCCCGGCGAGGAACGGCAGCAGCGTGCCCAGGACCAGCAGGCCCGTGAGCACCAGCGGTGCGTAGAGGAAGGCGCCGCGATGTTCGAGGAATTCGCGCCGGATCAGCGCCGTGAAGGTGCGCATCAGGCGGCTCCGGTCTTGGGTTCGCGCTGCATCAACGCCACGAACAGATCGCTGAGCGTGGGCGTCGACACCTCGCCGAGCGCGTCAAGCTGCTCACGGTCGGCGCCATCGAACACCATGG
Source organism: Devosiaceae bacterium (assembly GCA_036499825.1). Taxonomy (GTDB): domain Bacteria; phylum Pseudomonadota; class Alphaproteobacteria; order Rhizobiales; family Devosiaceae; genus Paradevosia. The sequence goes on along the minus strand of DASYCZ010000062.1, from coordinate 235,030 downwards.
CGGTCTGGCCGAAGCGGGTCTCCTGGTAGATCGGCCCCAAGGCCTGCGCGGCAGCAAGGTTTGCGGGCCCGACGATGAGCTGCGCATATTTGCCGCTCACCGTCTCCATCTGCATGTGCAGCACCAATGCGCCATCGCGAATGAACATGATGTCGGAAAGCATGAACTCGATCTCGTCCACCTGGTGGGTGGTGATCAGCAGCGTCCGCTCCTCGGTCATGTAGTCTTCGAGCAGCCGCCGATAGAAGCGTTTGCGGTAGGTGATGTCGAGCCCGAGCGTCGGCTCGTCCAGCACCAGCAGCTTGGCATCGATGGCCATGACGACAGCCAGGTGCAGTTGCGCGATCATGCCCTTGGAGAGATGCTTGATCTTGGCTTCCATTTTCACGTCGGTGCCGTCGAGGAAGCCGCGCGCCTTTTCCTGCGAAAAGTTCGGATGGATATTGGTGAGCAATGCGAACAATTCGCGCACCCTCAAGAAACGCGGCAGGCTGGCGACATCGGAGATGAAAGCAACATTGCGCATCAGTTCGGCGCGATGCGCGAACGGATCCTTGCCGAGCACGCGGATCGTCCCCTCCGCGGTCGTCAGGCCCAGCAGCGCATTGAGCGTCGTGGTCTTGCCGGCACCGTTGTGACCGATCAGCCCATAGATGCGGCCCGGCGGGATATCGAAATCCAGTCCGTGCAGCACCTCGGTGCGGCCGAAATGCTTGCGCAGGCCGCGCGCGGTAACGATCGGCTCGCGCCCCTGCCCGTCCCCGGCGCCTTCCGTGCTTCCGGTCATGGCATTGCTCATGGCTTGGGTTCCTTCCGGTTGATCAGGTCCTCGACATCCAGCTCCAGCGCCTTGATCTGGGCCTTGATGCGCGGCCATTCCTTGTTGAGGAACTCCTGGCGCTCATGCGCCAGCAGCTTTTCGCGGGCCCCGTCCTTGACGAACATGCCGAGCCCCCTGCGCGTCTCGATGACGCCGATATCGACCAGCGACTGATAGGCGCGCGTCACCGTCAACGGATTGACCGAGACATCGGCCGCGATCTGCCGCACCGACGGCAACGCCCCGCCCTCTCCGACTTCAACCCGCAGGATCATCTCGATCAGCCGTTGGCGGATCTGGATGAAAATGGGCTGGCTGTCATTCCACTGGTTCACATGCGCCGCCTAGTTAGTGTTATACATATCTAACACACTATAGCTGAGAGTCAACGTCCGACCCGGATGAGGATCGGTGGAGGTGATGCCGGTAGCTACAGCTCTTCGGGCGGTTCGTATTCCGGCCAGTCGACGGCGTGGTCTTCCCATTCGTCGGGCTTCACCTCGTCTTCGCTGACGGTGCGGCCGCGCACCGAGACGCCGGCGTCCTCGATGGCCTGCATGTCGCCCGCGATCAACGGGTGCCACCAGGCAAGGCCTTTGCCCTCGGCCAGGCGACGATAGGCGCAGGTCTTGGGTATCCACTTGATGCTGACGACGTTTTCAGGCGTCAGCTTGATGCAGTCGGGCACCTTCTGCTGGCGGTTGGGATAATCCGTGCAGGCGCAGGTATCGCCGTCCAGCAGCCGGCAATGCACGTCAGACGTGATGATGTCGCCGGTGTCTTCGTCCTCGAGTTTGACGAGGCAACAGCGGCCGCAGCCGTCGCACAAAGCCTCCCATTCGGCCGGGCTCATTTCTTTCAGCGATTTCTCTTCCCAGAAAGGCATCGGCAAGGTGTTCCTTCTATGCTGCGCCCGCTTTGCTCTTGCAGGGCGGCGCTGGCAATCATAATCCGGCGAGCGCCTTGCATTTGTGGCCGAATTGGGAAGAATCCAAGGCTCGGCGTGCGAGGGGCTTCCGGATGCAAGATCCGTTCTACCATAAGGAAAAGCGCCGCAAGAAGAGCCGCATGCTGGCGGCCGATGCGTGGCTCGATTCCACCCTGTACGAATCCTGGCGATCGCTGGGACGATCTTACACGCGCTATCAGGATTTCATGGCGTTTTTCCATGTCTCCGGCTTTCGCCGGCTGTTCGTGGAGATTTTCTCCGACCTGCTGACCTTCGGCACGATCGGCGCCATCCTGATGACGGCGCTGGCGCTGCCCGCCTTCAACGCCACCGCCTCGGGCCAATATAACGGCTTCGAGGACATCTCCGTGGTGTTCCTCGACCGCTACGGCAACGAAGTCGGCCGCCGCGGCATCCGCTCCGACGACTCCGTGGCGCTCGACAAGTTGCCCGACTATTTGATCAAGGCGACGCTGGCCACCGAGGATCGGCGCTTCTACGACCATTTCGGCATCGACGTCTGGGGCACGGTCCGCGCGCTCGCCAGCAACGCCCAGGGCGATGGCTCGCTGCAGGGGGGCTCCTCGCTGACCCAGCAACTGGCCAAGAACCTGTTCCTCTCCAACGAGCGCACCATAGAGCGCAAGATAAAGGAAGCCTTTCTCGCCCTATGGCTCGAGAGCCACTACACCAAGGACCAGATCCTCAAGCTGTATTTCGACCGCGCCTATATGGGCGGCGGCAATTTCGGCGTCGCCGCGGCGGCCGAATTCTACTTCGGCAAGAAGGTTACCGACATCAATCTCGCCGAAGCCGCGATGCTGGCCGGCATGTTCAAGGCTCCGACAAAATACGCGCCGCATGTCGATCTCGCGGCCGCGCGCGGGCGCGCCAACCAGGTGCTGACCAACATGGTCGACGCCGGCTTTCTTACCGAGGGCCAGGTCACCGCGGCGCGGCGCCATCCTGCGACCCCGGTCGATCGCACCGCCGAGGTCAATTCGCCGGACTATTTCCTCGACTACGCTTTCGACCAGGTCAAAACCCTCGTCGCCAACAAGACCAACAGCAACAATTTCGTGGTGCGCACCACCATTGATCCGGTGCTGCAATCCTATGCGGAGGAATCGCTGAATTCGGTGATCCGCGACAGCGGCGCCGCTGCCCATATCACCCAGGGCGCGCTGGTCGCGACCGAGCCGAACGGGGCCATCCGCGCCATGGTTGGCGGGGTCGACTACGCCAAGAGCCAGTTCAATCGCGCTACCGATGCGGGTCGCCAGCCCGGCTCGTCATTCAAGATTTTCGTCTATTCCACCGCCTTCGAGCAGTTGGGCCTGAAGCCAACCTCCGTGGTCAGCGACGTGCCGCTCTGCATCGGCAACTGGTGCCCGCAGAACTTCGAACGCAGCTTCAGCGGCCGCGTGTCGCTCGCTTCCGCCTTCGCCGAGTCGCTCAACACCGTGGCGGTGAACCTGTCGGTAAAGACCGGCCGCCAGCCGATCGCCGACATGGCACACCGCATGGGCATCACCAACGATTTCCCGGTGACGCGTTCACTGGCGCTGGGCGTCGCCTCGGTCAGCGTCATCGACATGACCTCGGCCTATTCGGTGGTTGCGAGCGGCGGCTACAAGACACCGGCCTACGGCATTACCCGCATCGACACGCTCAGCGGCCAGACCGTCTACCAGGCCGATGTCGATGCACCACGCGAGCGTGTTCTGAGCGAGCAGACCGTCGCCTACATGGATGAACTGATGCGGGGCGTCGTCACCCACGGCACCGGAACGCGCGCCAACATTCCGGGCGTGCCCGTCCTTGGCAAGACCGGCACCACCTCGTCCTTCCGCGATGCCTGGTTCTGCGGCTTCACGGGCAACTATGTCGCCGCCGTCTGGCTGGGCAATGACGACTACAAGCCCACCGCCAACATCACCGGCGGCACCCTGCCGGCCACCGTCTGGCACAAATTCATGGCTTATGCCCACACCAATGTGGAGATCAAGCCAGTGCCCCTGTTCGACTTCACGCCGGTGCAGGTAGTGACGGCCAGCGCCGAACCGCAGGCCCCGGCAACGCCAGCTATCGAGCGGCCCCCCGGCCTCAAGCCGGAGGCGGCGCAGAAACTGCTCGATGTCGCCGGCCTGTTCGATTCGGCACTGCAGTCCATCCGCTCGCCGGCGGCCCCGGAAGAAGCGACCCTCGTCGTCTCGCAAGCCGCACCAGGTCTTTAAGGCGTGAAATTCCTTGTCCATCTGTTGCTGATGTCAGTGGCGGCTCTCGTCGTCGGTTTCGGCCTCAGCTATTTCGCCCTCAATGACGGCCGGTTGTTCGGCGCCTATCGGGTGGGGCCGTGGGCGGCCTGGCCGCAGGCCGGCACCGCCGCGCCCGATCCCTATACGCGGGCCCATATGGCGCGCAGCGGCGCCCTGGAACTTGGGCAGAGCGAGGGCCTGCAGTTCACCGCCATGACCGACAGCGACGGCCGGCCGCTCGATCGGGTCTGCACCTACCGCATCCAGGGGACGACGCCGCAGGCAACGTTCTGGACTCTCACCGCCGAAACCGCCGATGGCGTGAACATCGCCCGGCCGGACAGTGTGCTCGACATGCAGTCGCAGCGTCTCGCCCGATTGCGGGATGGCTCGATCCTTATCTATGTGAGCAAGGCGCTGTCGCCGATGAACTGGCTGGAGATCGCCGGCGATGGGCCGTTCTCACTGGTGCTGACCCTTTACGACGTCGCGGCGCTCGGCGGTGTCGACGACAATATCGAGGCGCTGCCCGCCGTCATCCGAGAGGCATGCGCATGATCCGCACCTTGCTCTGGATCGCCGGGGGCGTGCTGCTGGGCGGCATCATCCACCTCGTGGTGATCCTGGCTCTGCCAAATTTCGCCACCAACGACGTGTGGTCACGTGTGATGGCCATGGATGCGCTCGACAATCCGATCGTCCTGCCGGCGGTTACGGCCGGTGCGCCCAATCCGCTCCGGCTCGATCCGGAAATGGCTTACGCGGTCTGCCGCATCGATATCTCGAAGGCCCCCGGCACGCTCAGCGGCCAGCTCCCTGCCGGTTTCTGGTCGCTTGCCATCTATAATCGCGCCGGCAATGTCGTCTATTCCACCACCAACCGCGACGGCATCGGCCAGACCCTGGACCTGGGCATCTTCAATGCCGCGCAGACCCGGCTTCTTGCCGAGCAGCGTCTCGATGTCGCCGAAGGACTGCTGATCGTCGAATCCCCTGACGACGACATCTTCATCCTGGTGCGCTTCGCCCCGCCCCACCCCGCCATGCGCGCCCGCTTCGCCGCGGCGCTGGCCAACCTCGACTGCGGGAATATCGACGAGGAGTAGCGGTGGCTGGTGAGCGCGGGCTACCACGCCCCCACCCGACCGGCGAACTCGTTGAGTTCCTACTTCGGCGGCAAGGCCGGGTTCGTATCCCGCGGCGTGATCAGCACCCGCCCTGGCAGCGGCGCGATGTCATGCACGCCGCCATACATGCCGCCCGCGCCACCGCAGAAATCGCCACGTTCGGCCGCCTCGACGAATATACGCATATCGCTCAGCATGGCATCGGCCTCCACGGCCTCCTCATGCGGCGTCTCAACCAGGAAATGGTCCAGCGCATAGGAATACGAGTCATACCGATATCGCAGCGCCCGGGTGAACCAGGCGATGTATTTGTCGTTCTCGGCCTTTCGCGACGCCACTTCGCCCGCCATGCTGGGATCCAGCGCCAGGGCATTCAGCGCCACCAGCCGCTGCCGGTCGACCTCGAAGACATCGCAGATGGATTTGAAGGTTGCGGGCAGCGTCGAGACGTCGGCGCTGGCGTCCTCCCTGATCCGCGCATAGCGCACCCGTGACGACGCATAGGCGTCGGTGCGCAACGTGCGGTAATAGCGGTCGATGGTGAACTTCTTGTCGGCGCCCGGCTCGATGCGGGTGCGCTGGCGCTCGACCGAACTATCGAAGGCCCAGTCACGGCCGTTGGGCGACACCAGGAACCGCCAGACGCGATCATGCATCTCGGTTTCCTGGTCGGTCTCATTGAATGTCGATACCGGCTCGCCCGCTGCCCTGGCCCGTGCCGTGCCGATGGTGGGATAAACCACATCGTTCAGGTAACTGGGCTTGGGTCGTCCGAGATCGCCGATGGGCCGCGCGCAGGCCGCAATGCCCGCGAGCAGGGTCAGGGCCAACAGCGCCTGCCCACCCAAGCGCCATGGCGAAGGCCTAGACGCGCTTTCGGTTCGGCTTGGCCGGATCGGTGCCGGCGCCGGTATCAGGCTTTTCGTTTCGTTCATACCTGACCCCGGTAAAGATCACGATCTGGCCCTCGCGTTTTTCGCGAAGCCTGGTTTCTGTTACCGGGCGGACCGGTCTATCGAACAGGACCAGCTTTCCCAAGCCATCCTCCATGTCGGCGTTCTGCCTATGCCCCGAACCGCGCCATTGCGGTCCCGCAACGCTGGGCGACACATTTCCCAACTGTTTTCATTAAGGGATCGTCAAGGTTAACAGTTCGCTAACGAATCTTCTGAAATAGTCGGGTCAACGCGAATTGCGTGTCATTTTGCAACTTTTTCGGCTCCGACCGCAGGCTCCCAATGCTCGGCTTACAACCCTATGAAACTTTCCAGCTGCTCGTCGAAAACGGTGGCAACGATCGCGCCAACACGTTGCTGATGGCGGCATGCGACGCGTTCTCGCGCCGCGCCCGCCCGACGCCATCGGAACTGGAGCAGTTCGAGGCGCTGTCGCAGCGTCTGTTCCAGGCCGCCGCTCCTGAGATCCAGGTCAAGGCCGCCCAGCTTCTCGGCCGCTCGGCTCATCTGTCCGAATTGCTGGAAAATCTCGTGCTCGACAATGTAGGGGACGGCCTCCCCGATTACCTGATCGCGACGCCGTCACTATCGGAAGCCACACAGCTCAAACTGCTCGCCGCCCAGGATGTGACCAGCGCCGCCGCCATCGCGCGGCGCCCCGATCTCAACAATGTGGTGCTGGCCAAGCTCTTCGGCATGAACAGCCGCAAGGTTTACCGGGCGCTTGCCACTAATACCAGCATCGTGCCGCGCGGCGCCTATCTCTCCGCCCTCGCCCGTTCGGCGCAGATGGATCACCAGGTCGCCTTCTCGCTGGCGGCGCGCGACGATTTCGATTGCGGCCTCTTGGCTCCCGCCTTCTTCGATCTGGGCGAAAGCGACCGAATCAAGGTCATCAAGGCCTTTGCCGAGCGCAAGACGCCCTCGACGCCCATCCAGAAGACCATCGAGCAGCTATCGGTTGCGACGGGCGAACTCAGCCGCGCGCTGATGAAGCTCTTCTCCGAAAATCGCCGGCCGGAAGTCACCCGGCTGCTCAACCAGATCACCGGTCTTGACGAGTTGCGCTGCGGGCAGATTTCGCACGACACCAGCGGCGCAGCCCTGTTCGTGGTGCTGCGCGCCTTCGGCTGCTCGGGCTATGAAGGGCTGAAGGTTCTCATCCACGCCACCTCGCACGACATGGACCGCTCGCCGGTACTGGCCGAATTCGCGCAGCTCTTCGAGACTGTCGAAATCGAGGCAATGGCGTTCCTGATGAGTTCGTGGCGCGGCGATGTCAACCTGCTCGATCTTGCCAAGCCCGAATACCGGCCGTTCACGCAGGAAAGCCGCCGCACCCCAGTCGCCGCTCCTGCGGTGCAGCGCAGCCCGCTGGCCGACCAGGCCATGGAAGCTCTCTCCCGCATCGGCGCTCGCCGCGCCGGCTAAGCGTTTTGCAAGACAGGCGGCTGCCCCGGCGGCCGCCTGCTAGCCCCGAAGCGTTTTCACCGACTTCAGCGTCGGGAACAGCCTGATCCACAGCGCCACGACGACCAGTGTGCCGATGCCGCCGACGACGCCGGTGACCACCGGTCCGAGGAAGCCGGCCAGCATTCCCGATTCAAATTCGCCGAGCTGGTTGGAGGTGCCGATGAACAGCGAGTTCACGGCGTTAACCCGGCCCCGCATGTCATCCGGCGTCAGCAACTGCACCAGCGAGGAGCGGATCACGACGCTCACCGTATCGGCGGCGCCCAGGACGAACAGTGCGGCCACCGACAGCGCAATATTGCTGGAAAGCGCAAAGACGATCGTCGCGACGCCGAAGATCGCGACGGCAGTGAACATCTTCACGCCGACGGCGCTGCGCAACGGCATGCGCGCCAACACGATCGACATCGACAGCGCACCGATGGCCGGCGAAGCGCGCAGCAGGCCGAGCCCCCAAGGACCGGCATGCAGGATGTCGCGCGCGAAGATCGGCAGCAATGCCGTCGCGCCGCCCAGCAGCACCGCGAACAGGTCCAGCGAAATGGTGCCGAGCATGATCGGCCGGCTCTTGATGAAGTTCACGCCGGCAAAGACCGAGCTCAACGTCACCGGCTCGCGTTTGGCGACGTTCACCACCTGCGGAATCGAAATGATGTTGTAGCTGGCGATGCAGAACAGCACCGTCGCCGAGATGAACGGCGCCATCGGGTGCCAGCCATAGAGCAGGCCGCCCAGCGATGGCCCGATGATAAGCGCGGTCTGCATGAATGACGTCGAGGTGGCGATGGCCTGTTGCAGCAGCGTGGTGGGCACGATGCTGGGCAGCAGGGCCTGCATGGTGGGCCGCTCGAAGGCCTGGCAGGCGCCAAGGACCGCCACAGCGACGAAAATCAGGTGCACGGTCAGCCAATCCTGCCAGACACCGATTGCCAGCGTCAGCACCGTCAACGCCTCGATGATCTGGCAGACCAGCGCGATGCGGCGCCGGTCGAACCGGTCGGCGACCTGGCCCACCACGAACGTCAGGAGCACGATGGGCAGGAACTGGAAGAGCCCGATCAGCCCAAGGTCGAAGGCATTGTGGCTCTTGTCGTAAACCAGCCAGCCCAGCGCAATGGCCGTGCCCTGGAAGGCCAGCGATGACGACACGCGCGAGGCAACGAACTGCAGATAAGCGGGATGGCGCAGAACGCCACTCGGCTGGGGGGCACTATCCATGCGGACCTTCGTGCGGATGTCCCGTTCGGGAGGAAGAGACGCACGAGAACCGGCGCCCCGCCCCACTGATCTGCCGCAGAGTTCGCCTTGTCAATTATCCATTACGACAGTTTCATAACGCCTTGAACGCGAGAGGGTACGTCAGCCGGCAGAGCGAGGGGCCCTACCCTACGACTTCAAAGCCGAGATCCCCGTCCCGCATTTCGAGGCTCAGCACCCAGAGGTCGGGGTCGAACTCCGCCTCGCGCGCGATGCGTTCCCGCACCTTGGCGGGCTCGACCCGATCAAACCGCAGCGTGAAGATGCGATCGGCGCTGTCTTCGTCGCGGCTCACCGCCGGGGCCGGCACATAGAGCGATACCGTGCCGTTGAGATGGTCGACTTCGATGAAAATCTGTCCGGCCACGGGGTCCCCCTTGCGGGAGACCACGCAGAATTGGCCAAGATCGTTGTGGCGCCTGAGGAAGACGGCAGCCCAGAGATCGGAGCGAAGCGGTGTCATACCGCCCCTATAACACGGCTCCGGCGTCCTGCAGCATGCCCACCAGCTGTGGCGACACCTTACCGGTGACGCTGTAGTTGTAATAGACTTCGAAGTTGCGGATGGCCTTGGCGGTGGCTTCACCAGGCACGCCGTCGACGGTGCCGGCGAGGAAGCCGAGGCTGGCGAGCCCGCGCTGTACCCTCGCGACCAGCGCCGGATCATCGCTGGGGTCCGCGGATAGATTTTCGGTAATCGGCTGCATGGCCGGCTGGACGGCCGGCGCCGAGGCCTGGATCAACCGGGCCGGCGGTATCGGGGCATTGGCCTGCGGCTGCGGTGTTCCACGAACGCTCGACTGCTGGTGCGTTCCCCCCTGCACGGTCGACACCAGGGCATCGAACGCGCCGGCGGCGCCATCGGCGACATCGTCGAGCACGTCTTCCGGGCCCGACTGCACCTGCTGTGCGACAAGCACGGGCGCCTGCTGTTGTTGCGCCTGCTGACCGAAGACCAGCGGCGGAATCACATCGGCCTGCTGCGGCTGTGCCTGCGCCTCGGGCGGCGCCACATACATATTCGGCTGCACATCGGCCGCGGCCATCTGCACGGGCTGCGCGGCCGGCGGCAACGGTGCGGGCTCGGGCTGCAACGGCCGGGTCAATGCCGACATCGGCCCGGTCACAGGCGTATTGAGAATGGCGTCAACGACGTCGCGGCTGAGCGCGCCTTCGGGCTGCCGTCCCGTCTGCGTTTCGAACTTGCGGATGGCCGAGGCGGTCATCGGGCCGTAATAGCCATCGACCTTGCCTTCGAACAACTGCATCGCCATCAGCTTTTGCTGCACGGCGAAGACCTGGCTGTTTCCGACCGAATCACCGGTATCAGCCGTATCCGGCAGGCTGCCGGTGGTTTCCTGCGTCACGACGGGCGTGCTGACATAGGTCGGGCGTGCCGGCTGCGTGCGCGGTCGTGTCGGGGGCTGCACCTGCCGCACCGGCGTCAACTCGGCGCTCTGCTGCGTGGCAGCAGGCGCGAACAGCGGCGCCGGATGGCGATGCGCCTGATGATAAAGCGCGTTGCTCGCCGCCATGACAGACAGCGTCGTCATGGCGAAAATGCCGGAATAGGCCAGCGGCGCGCGGGCGAAGCGGGCGATAGCCCAAAGTCCAACGCGTCCGGCGGAGGACGCGACAGCGCCGCCGACCGCGAGCGGCAGGTGAGAAATGGTCGCAGCCGTCATAAAGCTTTTCTTTTTGCGTCTTGCCATGAGGGGATCAGTACCGGCTCCGCTTCGCGTCGAATTGGAGTTATCTCGGCAGGTTCGTCCAGTTTAAGCGCCGGACCGTTTACCGGAAGTAAAACCGTCATCGTCGTGCCGACGCCCATCTCGGAACTCGCATGCAGCGAGCCCTCGTGCAGGTCGACCAGGCCCTTGACGATCGAGAGACCAAGGCCCGTGCCTTCGTAGCGGCGGGACAGACCGTCCTGCGCCTGGAAGAACGGCTCACCGAGCCGCATCACCGATTCGGCTGACATGCCGATACCGTCGTCGTGCACGGAGATATTGAGGTTCTGGCCCTGCCGCTTCATCGACAGCCGCACGATGCCTTCATCGCGGCTGAATTTGATGGCGTTGGACAACAGGTTGATGAGGATCTGCCGGCAGGCGCGCTCGTCCGCCACCAGTTGCGGCAGGTGCGCGGCGATGTCGGTCTCGATGGTGAGCTTGCGGGTCCGGGCCATCGATTCGACGATCTTGAGGCTGGGCTCGACCAGCGCCTCGGGCGCGAATGGCTCGGTCTGCAGTTCGAACTTGCCGGCCTCTATCTTGGACATGTCGAGCAACATCTTCACCACGTCGAGCAGGTGATGCCCGCTCTGATGGATCATTGCGGCATATTCCTGGTGGCTGGGCGACAATTCACCGCCAATGCCCGTGGTCATCATTTCCGAGAAACCGACGATGGCGTTGAGCGGCGTGCGCAGCTCATGCCCGATCATGGCGAGGAAGCGAGACTTGGCGTTCGAGGCGTCCTCGGCGACGCGCCTGGCGTCACGCATTTCCTGCTCATGGTCCTTGCGGTCGGTGATGTCGCGGAACAGCGCCACCACTTCGTGCCGTTCCTCGGGCATGTCGTTCTCGATCACCGGCGACAGCGATACTTCGACCCACAGGAACTGCGGCGTCCTGGCATCGGCATCGTCGCGGCGCATGCGCACCTCGATCAGCCGCGTGCGGCCGTCTCGATTGGCGTCGGAAAACGCCGTGAAGTAGGTCGGACGGTCAAGGACATGAAGGCGCTCGCCGATGCCGTTGCCGGTCAGTTCGTAGCGCTGACAGCCGAACAATGTTTCCGTCGAGCGCGAGGCGAACAGCAGCGTGCCATCACCGGAAAAGCGCATCACCGCGTCCTGCACGTGCTCGATCAGGTGCCGGTAGGCATTGATCTGGGCGCTGTCATAGACTTCGAAGGCGGAGCCAAGGCGCGCGGCTGTATCGCTGACGATCAGCGCGATGATGGCGAAAGCCACGGCGCCGTTGAGACTGAAATCGCGGACGGCGATTTGCGGCCAGCTGATCCAGTGAAGATAGGAAGCGCAGGCCAGCGCCACGACGCCGACGACCAGCGTCCAGCTGCGCTTGCGCATCGGGTTTTCGCCGACGAGCGAGGCCAGCACCGGGGCGAGCAGCGCGGTCGCGAGGCCGAAGTCGACAATGGCCGGGTCGGCGATGGCGGGAATTACGCCCAGCGCCACCACGCCATAGACCTGGGACGCAGCGGCGGCCTCGAACTGGCCACGCTGGTGCAGCGCCACGGTGACGATGCCGACGGCAAGGCCGATGATGGCGAGGAGGAACGGCAGCACCACGCCCAGCGTCACCAGTGCATAGAGCGCAACGGGCAGGCAGATGCAGCTGGCCAGCGTAATATTGCGGCCATTGGCGCCCAAGGTCTTACGGCGCAGGATTTCCGGCCGCCCCGCCGCCATGACGGGAGGATTGGACGTCTCTTTGCTTGCGCCGAAAGAGAACAGGCTACGCATTACAAGACTCACTGAGGGGATGCCTCTTAAACTTGGAATCACCCTTTCATCGAAGACCTAAGACACAATTAAGTGCATCCCGGCGTGCCCCGCTTTCCCGCTGCCAAGTTCCGTTTCTGCGCTTGGTTTCGCCAGTTAGCGTAAACAAGACCTTGCTGCCGGCGACCGGGTGGTGCGGTGAAATTGATTCAAATTTTATCGACCGGATCACGCCTGCCTTAATTCGATCGCTCTAGTGTCGAGCTTGCAGACAGCGGCTCCTCGCTGCGCCCAAAAGAGGCATTACCTTGAGATTTCTGCTCCGATCCGTGTTCTGGCTCGTCGTCGCATTCCTGGTCATCCGGCCGGGCATCGACCTCAACGCCGCCGCCGGGTCACTGACCCACCAGGCGGTCGCGGCCGGCCAGCAGGTGATCGGCGAGCAGCTCGACAAAACTCAATGCGACACTCTCCAATGCGCGGGCGGCAAGGCGCTGCTTGCTGCTGCCTTGATCTCTCCCACCGGTTCCGCGGCTGCTCCCAGGCAGGCCGTGGCCGAACAGCCGATTCCATTCCCCCGGCCCCGGCCCGACTGGCTGGGATAGGTCGCTCACTCAACTTCTCCGGCCCCCGCCGGCTCCTGGAGCCGCGGTATCTGACCTCCGGCCCGGTCCGGGCTGCAAACGCGTGCCGCGTGTTTGCAGCCCGCTTTTTATGATGTCGTTCAGGAATGGCCACGCTGGCTGATCTCGAGCTGTCTCAGGTCCTGCTCGCGATCGCTCAGCCAGGACGAGATCCGCCGTGCAAATTGTTCCGAATTGCTGCGGCCTTCCATAACCATGTGGACCATTCCGAAGATCGCATAGATAGCGGCGATGAAGGTCGCGAACAGCGCATAGATGCCGCGGATGGTGGTCTCGGCGAACATGTCGACCAACGGCAACTGCCCCTGCGGGTTCAGGTTCTGCACCGCCCAGGTATAGAGCCGCGTCGGCGCACCGCCTGTTTCCGCGTCGATCAACGGGATGACGACGTAAAAGGTCAATAAAAACACGGCATAACAGCACACTGCGGAGAAGATCAGCACCAGTATGATCTGGCGGATCACGAACTTCTTGCCGACGATCGAGAAATTCACGCGGTCATGCTCGAAATCGATCGAGCCGGTGATGGCCACCAGCAACCGAGCCAGCGGATTGCCCGAAACGAAGGACCAGCCATCAGAAAAATCCGAAGGCGCCAGTGGTCCGGGCGCGGTCTGCATGAGTTCCTTCAGCCGCTCCGCCGTGGCGAGCGGTTGGGTGCCGGGCACCACGACCGACTGCTGCAATCGAAACCCAGAAAAGCTGGCGTCGATCATCCTCGCGCCCCTTCCGACGGCCTGACGCGGGCCATCGTTCCCCGAGGGAGTTCACGACTTTGAGGGGGCGCGGGCAACTTCTCCGAAAGAAGTATGCCGGCTTGGATTGCGTGATGGCTTGCACTAGATAAGATCCATGAGCGAGCCGCAAGCCTTCACCGAAATCGCCGAGAACCTCAGTTTCCTCGATGACTGGGAAGACCGCTACCGCTACATCATAGAACTCGGACAGGCACTGCCACCGCTGGAGCCCGACGAGCGCAACGCCGAAAACCGCGTGCATGGCTGTGTGTCCCAGGTCTGGCTGGTGAGCGAGGAAGACGACGAGCACCACATGACCTTTCGCGGCGAGTCTGACGCCATGATCGTCCGTGGCCTCGTCGCCATCCTGGTCGCCATCTATTCCGGCCGTCCGGCCGAAGAGATCGCCGAAACCGACGCCATCGCCATCTTCGACCGGCTGGGCCTGCGCGAACACCTTACCACCCAACGCTCCAACGGCCTTGTCGCCATGGTCAACCGCATCCGCTCGCAAGCCGCCGCGAAAGTATAACCCTAGGCTCCGTCGGGACGGTCCCAGAAACGGAGCGTTGCGCATGTGGCGATAAAAGCTTTGGCGTCCGCTGGTTTGGCGAGGGCGATGAAGCCATCATCGAGGTCTTCAGGCAGGCCGACTTTGGTAAACAATTTTGTTGATGGCTGCGTAAACCCCACGAACTTGTAGTGCGCGTAGGCGTCGGTGATGAAATCGCGGGCCGGGGGCAGTTTCTGCAAGCCAAGGACGCCCTCCTCCGCCGCCAACACCGCCACGGCGTCGAAGAGGACGGAGGGGCTGCCATCGATCTGGTGATGAGCGGAAAGCAATGTACCATCGCTGGCGGTTACGCCGCCGACCACCGGCGCGACGAGTTCCATGATTGCGCCTTCATCGTCGATGGCTCTTTGCAGGGCCTTGACCAACGAAATATCGACGCCGTCGGTAATGAGCACACCCAGTTTCCGGCCTTTGAAGCTGGTCGGCGGATTCTTGAGGATGCTCAGCGGGTCTGAGGGAGGCAGATCCATGCGGGGCGGGGCAGCGGGGGTTGCGGCGGCCGGCAAGGCTGCCAACCCCAGACCATCGGCCACCGTTTGCGCCAGGTCCATGTCAATGTTGAGAAGGTGGGAGACCATGCGCTCCCGGATCGCCAGGACTTCGCATTTGGAGAGTTCGAACACCAGGGCATCGCCGATATGCCGCTGCTCGATGAGGGTCTGGCTGATATAGAATTGCCGGGCCTGACTATAATGGTCGGCAAAGCTTTCAGGGCGCTGCCGCAGCCGCGGACCATCCGGCTCCACCGCAAGCGAATGGAAGCCATGTTCCACCGATTCTCGTGGCCCGCCGGCTTGAGTCCCCCAGGAATTAGGTTCGTAATTCGCCCGTCCCCGTGGATTTCGGAAGGCCATGTGGCCGTCCTGCTGAAAATTGCTGACCGGGCATTTGGGTGCGTTGATCGGCAGATGCGTGAAATTAGGGCCGCCCAGACGCTTCAGCTGCGTATCGAGGTAGGAAAAATTACGGCCCTGCAGCAGTGGATCGTCCGAGAAATCGATGCCCGGCACGATATTCTGCGTCATGAACGCCACCTGCTCGGTCTCGGCAAAGAAGTTTTCCGGCATCCGGTCGAGGACAAGCCGCCCGACGGGCACGGCCGGCAGCAGTTCCTCAGGGATAAGTTTGGTCGGGTCGAGCACGTCGAAATCGAAATTGGCGGCGAAATCATTGTCGAAGGTCTGCAGGCACAATTCCCACTCCGGGAAATCTCCGGACTGGATGGCGTTCCACAGATCGCGCCGATGGAAATCAGGGTCGGCGCCATTGATCTTGACCGCCTCGTTCCACACTACCGACTGCAGGCCAAGCTTGGGCTTCCAGTGAAACTTGACGAATGTCGAGGTGCCATCGGCTGCAACCAGCCGGAAGGTGTGAACGCCGAAACCCTCCATGAACCGGAATGACCGCGGAATGGCCCGATCGGACATGGTCCACATGATCATGTGCATGGCTTCCGGGGTCAGCGAGATGAAGTCCCAGAAATTGTCGTGCGCACTCTGGGCCTGCGGAAAGTCCCTGTCGGGCTCCTGCTTTACGGAATGCACCACATCGGGAAACTTGATCGCATCCTGGATGAAGAAGACCGGAATGTTGTTGCCGACCAGATCCCAGTTGCCTTGCCTGGTATAGAACTTCACCGCGAAACCGCGGACATCGCGCGCCAGATCGAATGAGCCCTTGTTGCCGGCAACGGTCGAAAACCGCACGAAGACCGGCGTGTGCTCGCCTTCGCGCTGGAAGATATCGGCCTTGGTCAACTCCGTGAGCGGCTTGTAGGTCTCGAAGAATCCGTGGGCCCCGTAGCCTCGTGCATGGACAACGCGCTCCGGGATGCGCTCGTGATCGAAATGGAAGAGCTTCTCGCGAAAATGGCTATCCTCGATAAGCGCCGGGCCGCGATCTCCTTGCTTAAGAGTGTTCTGGTCATCGGAAACCGGGGTGCCCTGTTGGGTAGTCAGGACAGCATAACCTTCCTCAGCCGTCTGATGGATCTCCCCGCCATTGCCGCGCGTGACGATCTGGTCGCCATAAGTTGCCTGATCGCTTGTTGTTGGTTTTTTCCTGGCCATGTCGTCTCCGCGACTCACCTGAATGGAGCCAGAACCACAAAGCCTTCCTGAGACAAAACGTTCCGGCTCAGGCAGCGCGCACCGGCTAGGGTACGCTTTCGCACAAAGCGAGCCTGTTGGACGAGCGCTGCGGCCATCCGCATAAGCAAAAGCCCCGGCCGTAAAGCCGGGGCTTTCAACAATGGATCGAGGCTTAGAAGCGGAAGTTCACGCCAGCCTTGACCGTATGGAACGACAGGGCTTCGTTGATCGAGCCAGCACCGAGGTCGGCGAGCGACTTGTCGTCGAAGTGCGTGTAGGCATATTCGGTTTCGAGCGAGACGTTGTCGTTGACCTTGTATTCGATACCGGCGCCGAGCGTGTAGCCCCAACGATTCTGCTTATCGAGGCCAGGCACGGCACCGATGCCGGCAACACTGATCGACGGCTCGGTCTGGCCATAGGCGAGACCGCCATGGACGTAAGCGAGCACATTGTCGAAGGCCATACCGGCGCGAACACGCACGGTGCCCAGATAGTTCAACTGCGACTGGATGTCGGCATCAAGACCGCCGCCCGGAACGCTGACGCCGATTTCGGCGCGGTGGTTCGTCAAGGCAAGGTCGGCAACCGCGCCGACGACGAATTGGTCGAACTGCGCATCGGCACCAACCTGCACGCCGGCAAGACCGCCACCGCCATTGACGTTGAGATCGAGGACCGAAGGCCCGCCGCCCGCAGGCACGGCGCTATAATCGAAATCGCCAGTGGCGACGCCACCGAACACGCCGGCATAGAAGCCGCTCCAGTTGGTTGCCGACGACGACACGACGACCGACGGTGCACTGAGATCGGCAGCAAAGGCCGAGGTCGAAAAAAGGGCTGCCGCGGCGGCAGCCAGAACAAGTTTATGCATTGACGCTTCCTCCAAAAAACCCGCGCGCGCGGGCTTGGACGCTTATAAACACATTGCAGTCACAATTGACATCGGAGAATGACGCTTAATCTCACTGATTACGTAATCATTTCAGTGACCTGGAGATAGACAGCGCGCATCTCTGGGGAAATGGCCAGGTCGGTAGGAAAGCACCTGTCGCAGCGCCCCTTGGCAGTGCTTCAACAGGGCGGCGATGACCCCTGAAAAAGCAAACGGCCGCGCAGTGGCGGCCGTTACGAATCATCGTTGCGATTTGGCAGGTGTTACTTGCCGCCGGCCTTGCGACCCAGGCCGTTGTCCTTGGCGAGACGCGAGCGCGTCGCCGAATAGTTCGGGGCGACCATCGGGTAGTCAGCCGGAAGGCCCCACTTTTCGCGGTATTCTTCGGGCGAAAGATTGTAGTGCGTGCGCAGGTGGCGCTTCAGCGATTTGAACTTCTTGCCATCTTCGAGGCAGATGATGTAATCGGCCGCGACAGACTTGCGGACAGGCACCGCTGGCTTCAGTTCTTCGGTGGGCTCGGGCGCCTCATTGGTGTGCAGCCCCCGCAGCGTGCCGTGCACTTCAACAATCAACCGTGCCAGATCCGTGGGACTTAACGCGTTATGACTAACATAGGCAGACACAATCTCAGCACTGAGTTCGATGAGATCGTTGTCAGGCAAAGTCGCCAAACCATTGATGTCGTTCATATCTGAGCTTTCCACTTCATATTTACTGATGGCGGCGGGCAGGAGTCGCGCTCATCGATGGTTTCCCATCGCTCTTTCTGCACACTTCTACAGGCGTTGCAAGTTAAATTGCTCAACACTTAGGTTTAGCAGCACAAAAGCGTCAATTGTTTCTGTCTATGTCTAAATCGTTGACTACTGTCCAGCCGACAGGACGGTAACCTGCGAAGTACGCAGCCCGCGCCAACAGATGCGCGGAGACGGGAGTCGTCAACACCAGAAACGCTATACCGGCGATAGCACGCAATATCACTGGCGCATCGAACGAATTAATCGCGACAGCGAGAAAAATCAGGCCACATCCGAGTGCGCCGGCCTTAGTCGCCGCATGCATCCGTGTGTAAAGGTCGGGAAATCGCAGGATACCGATAGCGGCCAATAGTCCAAAACCAGCCCCGAGAACGAGAAGAAGGCCGGCCAGATATTGTGCGACTTCAGCGATCATCTGCCCTGCTCCCCTTGCTGTTCGGCATTGCGCGCCGCCCGCCCTCGAGAGTGCACATAGCGTGCAAGGGCGACGGTCGCGAGAAACCCGACCAAACTGATAGCGATGGCAATGTCGATATAGAGCATAAAGCCAGTGCGCACCGCGAATACGCCAGTATAACCCACCGCAATAGTAGTGAGCACGTCAAGACCTAGAATTCGGTCCGGCAGCGTATTTCCGAGAATAATCCGCAATACAGCCAGTAGCAGGGCAGTAGTGAGCAGACCTAATGCGGCTAAGGTCGCATAATTGAGGAAAATTGTGCCGGTCATGCGAACACCTCGATAACCCGCGCCTCAAATCCGGCCGCAATATCGCGAATCAACCCTGCCCTGTCGTCGAGATCGAGCACGTGGATGTAGAGCAGGCCGCGGTCGTCGGACACATCGACACTGAGCGTTCCCGGAGTCAGGGTGATCAGATTGGCGAGAAGCGTGATCTGGGCATCCGTGGTCACGGTCAACGGAAAGGCAACGATAGCCGGCCGCAGCCGGGCGTTGAGGTTGGGCGACAGTGCCAGCAGTCCGACCTTCACGCCGCTGGCGCAGAGTTCGTAGATGAACACTCCGACGAGACGCAGGATGCGCCAAAGGCGTATCAGCAGGCGGGGGCTCTCGACCCGGTCACGCAGCAACAGCAGCGCCAATAGACCTACAACCAGCCCCAGCAACACATTCGGCAGGGTGAAGGTGCCGGTCATCGCGGCCCAGCCCAAAGCCAGAAGCATGGCGACAAGGGCGAGGCTCATGGCGCCACCGCCAACCCGACCGAGGCGATGTAGCGCTGAGGCGACAACAGGTCGCCCGCCGCCATGCTGGCGGCCTGGAACAGCTGGTCTGGCAACAGGCCGGCCACCACGATGACCGCCGTCAAACCCGCTGCCGGCAGCAGTCCGAACCAGCGCACGCGCCGCTCCAATGGCCGCAGGCTGGGGTTGGGCTGTTCCGACAACTCGCCCTCAGGCCCCTGTCGCCAGAAGATGTGCGCCCATAGCCGCGTACCGGCGATCAGCGTCACCAGCGCATTGACGAGCAGCGCCGCAGTCAGCACCAAAGCGCCGTAGTCGATCACCCCACCCTGCCCCAGCCCTGCCTGCTCGACGCCAGCGCCGAGCAGCACCAGCTTGGGCCAGAAGCCCAGGAACGGCGGCGTGCCGGAGGCCGCCAATACCAGGACCAGGAACAGGATGGAGATGGGCGTGCTGGCGGCGTAAAGCCCGCCCATGCGGCGCGTATCTCTCTCGCCCGTCGCCTTCTCGATAAGCCCGGCGACCAGGTAGAGCGCACTCATGGTCAGCATGGCGTGCAGCACGTAGAAGATCGCCCCGGTGATGCCGTGCTGCGACGGCAGCGCCAGCCCGGCGATCACCACACCGATGCCGCCGATAACGATGAAGCCCAGAGCCCGGCGCAGGTTGGTTTCGGCGATGGCGCCCAGCGGCGCGATCAGCAGCGTCAGCACGGCGACTGCAAGGATTGCGGGTTCGAGCACCGCACGGCTCGCCGGCAGCAGCGCCACCAGCGTGCGCAACAGAGCATAGACGCCGACTTTGGTGAGAAGACCGGCGAACAGCGCCGAGAGCGCCGCCGGCGGTGCGTGGTAGGAAGCCGGCAGCCAGGCGTTCACCGGAAACGCCGCCGCCTTGGTGGCGAAGGCGAGGAAGAACAGCGCCGCGACACTGGCCATCGCCGCCGAATTGACGCCGGGCGCGGAGACGATGATGTCGGCCATGTTGAGCGTGCCGACGAGCCCGTAAAGCAGACCCAGAGCCAACAGGAAGAACGTCGTCGCCAGGAAGTTGAGGAAGCCGTATTTCACCGTCGCATCGAGCTGGATGTCGCGCCCGGCAATGACCATCAGCCCGAAGGAGGCGATCAGCATCACTTCGAACCATACATAGAGGTTGAACAGGTCGCCGGTGAGGAACGAACCGGTGACGCCACCGAGCAGCAGCAGGATCAGTGCATGCAGGCCGCCGCCATTATCGCTGCCGGCCCGATCCATCTGCACATAGACCAGCACCACCAGGGTCACCACAGCCGCCGCCAGCGCGAAAGCGGCACCCATGATGTCGGCGGAAAAGCTGATGCCGAATGGCGGCAGCCATCTGCCCATGGTCATGGTCAGCGGCCCCTGGACAAGCACGCGCTGCAGGAGCGCCGCTTCACAGGCGATCACGGCGACAACCACGACGATGGCGAGGCCGGCCAGGTAGAGCCGTGTCTGCCGCAGCATCAACAGCAGAGCCGCGCCCATCAGGCACGCCAGCACAGGCAGCACCACGATCCAGTCGGCGATGGGCGTTACGGCACTGCTCATCTAGTAGCTCAGCGGCGGGAACGGCCCGCCCTCGGGTTCGGTAAGCCGCATGGTCTTTGTGTCGTCATCACCCAGCGACTGGTAAGCGCGATAGGCCAGTACCAGCAGGAAGGTGAAGAGGGCAAAGCCGATGACGATAGCGGTCAGAATCAGCGCCTGCGGCAGCGGATTGGCGATAGGCACCGCCGGTACCCGCAGCCCGTCGGGAACGATCGGCGGGACGGCTCGCGTCAAGCGGCCCGCCGTGAAGATCAGCAGGTTCACCGCATTGCCGAGCACCCCCAGCCCCAGCAGCATGCGGACCAGCGAACGCGCCAGCAGCAGGTAAACGGCCACGGTGATGAAAATGCCGACGAGCGCGGCCAGCGCCATTTCCATCAGGGAGCCTCCCCATCGTCTTCCAGCGCCAGGGCGATGGAGGAAATGGTGCCGAAAACCACGAGGTAGACCCCAATATCGAACACCATCGGTGTCGATAGCGCGACATCCGTTTCGCCGAGATTGATGAACGCCCAAAGTCCGGTAAGGAAGGGCGCTCCGACGAACAATGAGAGCAGTCCGGCCGTTCCCGCCAGCAATACGCCGAAGCCCGCAAAGGCAAGCGGCTCGACCCGTAGTGCCCGGCGTACGTTGGCAACGCCTGTCGCCATGCCGAAAATGGCAATGGCCGAAGCCGCGATGAGTCCACCGATGAAACCGCCGCCCGGCTCGTTATGGCCGCGCAGCAGCACATAGATCGAGAACACGATCATCACGGCGACGATCAGCGGAGCCGTAGTGCGAAAGATCACCGTGTTCATGGCTTGCTCACCGCGCGCCGGCGCCCGGCTTTCGGCGCCAAACCATCAGCCGATGCAGGCCGCCGCTGGCTGCGGATCAGGGCCAGAATGGCGATGCCGGCGGTCATCACCACCGAAATTTCGCCCAGCGTATCAAGGCCGCGATAGTCGACGAGGATGACATTGACGATGTTGTGCCCGTGCGCGATGGCGACGCTGGTTTGCTCGAAGAAGGTGCTGAGCCGCATATCCAGCGGCTTTTCCAGTATGGCCCATAGCAGCAGCGTCACGCCGATGCCGCAGGCCAGCGCCGCGACCGCATCGCGCAGCCCGATTTCGAGCTCGCGATGATCGGCGGTGTCGAGCCGCAACCGCGTCATCACGAGCGCCAGGATGACGACCGACAGGATCTCGACCATGAACTGGGTGAAGGCGAGGTCGGGCGCGCCGAACAGCAGGAAGATCATGGCAACCGCAAAGCCCTGGATTCCCAGCGACACGATCGCCACCAGCCGCGACGGCGCGATCAGCAGCGCCACCAGCCCGGCAAGCGCCACGATGCCGATGCCCCATTCATAGAAGGTGAGCCGGGGGAAAGCCGGCAGTGACGGCAACCCGCCCAGCAGGCCGATCGGCGCCAGGACGGCGGCGGCGAGCAGTATGAACAGTACCAGCAGATAGCGGTCCAGGCGGCCATGATGCCAGGTCCGCGTCACCGTCCCGGCAAATCGGATCAGTCCGAACATCGCACCGTCGAACAGGCGGTCGGCGTTCCAGCCGAGCCGGGCATCGAGGCGCCGCAGCCAGATGCGGACGGCATCGAGATAGACGAAGCATAGCGCGCCCAGCCCCCAGGTCAGTACCGACAGCCAGAACAGCGGGGAGACCGGGTTGACGTGCATGGCGAGGTGGCTCTCGACCGTAAGGCCCAACACGGCGGCAGCTGCGGGCGCCAGCATGATGCTGCCCACCGTGGCCGTGGCAATGCTCACCGCGAGGCCCAGGGCCGCGAGCAACAGGGGGCCGGCCAGGAGACCCACCGAACCCTCATGCGGAACCTTGGGTGTCGATACCGTCGTGCCCAGGAACGGCCTGATGACGATCGCCAACGCCACGCCGGCCAGCAGGGCGTTGCCCAGGATAGCCACCAGCAGCCCGACGATGCTCCGCCAGTCTCCCTGGAACAGGCCGGCATACATCTCTTCCTTGGCGAGGTAGCCGGCGCTCAGCGGCAGGCCGATCATCGAAAACCCGGCGATGGCGGCGGCGATGAAGGTTGCGGGCAGCTTCTCGTTGAGGCCGCCCAGGGCGATGATCTCGCGCGTTCCGGTCTCGTGGTCGATAACGCCGACGGCGAGGAACAGTGCGGCCTTGTAGAGCGCATGGGCCAGGAAATAGACCAGCGCGGCGGTAATCGCCACCTCGGTGCCGACGCCGATCAGCAACACCAGCAGTCCGAGCGAGGCGATGGTCGATTGCGCCAGCATCTGCTTGAGATCGGTCTGCTTCAGCGCCATCACGGCGCCCCACAGCAGTGTCGCGCCGCCAAAGATCGTCAGCAGCGCCGTCCATAACGCGCTGCCACCCAGGATCGGCGTCAGACGCAGCAGCAGGTAGACACCACCCTGCACCATGGTCGCCGAATGCAGGAACGCCGACACCGGCGTCGGCGCTTCCATCGCATTGGGCAGCCAGAAGTGGAACGGGACCTGCGCCGATTTGGTGAACGCGCCGCCCAGTACCAGCAGCAGGGCCAGCGGATAGAGCGGATTACCACGCGCCATGTCGCCCATGTGGCGCAGCGCGCTCAAATCCCACGAGCCCAACATCGCCTGCAGTAGGATAAAGCCCAGCAGCAATAGCAGCCCGCCGCCACCGGTGATGACGAGTGCCTGGATGGCGGCGCGGCGAGCCGCCTGCCGGGAATGGTCAAAGCCGATGAGTAGAAAGGAGGTGACGGTGGTCAATTCCCAGAAGGTGAACAGCGTCACCATGCTATCCGCCAGCACCAGGCCGAGCATGGCGCCCATGAAGGCCAGCATGAAGGCGAAGAAACGGCCCTGATGCGCATGGCCTTTCAGATAGGCGGCCGAATAGATGAGAATCAGTACGCCGACCCCGGTGATGGTCAGCGCGAAAGCTAGGCTCAGCCCATCGACGATGAAGGAGAAGCGGATGCCATAGGCGGCAATCCAGTCGAAGCCGGCCGTTATGGCGCCGCCATCGGCGGCGGCCGACAGCAGTTGGAGCAATACGACAAACAGTACTGCGGGTACGATGGCCAGAAGCCAGCCCGCATAGGCGCCCATGAGGTTGAACAGCAATGGAGCGAGAACGGCCGCGACAAAGGGCGTGACCGCGATCAGCGCAATGGTCAGATCAAGCGATTGTGCCACGGCCCACTCGTGAATTACCGGAATACCCGGTCGCCCGAAGTCGTCTCGCGACAACGCCCTGCTCGCCTGCCAACTTATCGGCTGAGCCAGCCATAACAAGTCGAAACGACTGCCATCGACCGCCGGTCATCGCGATTACCACAGAGTTTTGAGTGGCAAGGCCGGCCCCCGATACCTACATCAGGTGCAAAACGGAGGTTATCGTGACAGAAACAGCCAAAATCCAGAAGACCGACGAAGAGTGGCGCCGTGAACTGACGCCGGACCAGTTCCGCGTTACACGCGAACACGGCACCGAGCGGGCCTTTTCGCACCCGCTCAACATGGAAAAGCGTAACGGCATTTATCATTGCGTCGCTTGTGGCGCGCCGCTGTTCGAAAGCACCACCAAGTACGAATCGGGCTCCGGCTGGCCCAGCTTCTTCCGGCCGATCAGCGCCGACGCCGTCGGCGAGACCATCGACCGCTCGCACGGCATGACGCGCACCGAAGTCCATTGCAACGCCTGCGGCTCCCATCTGGGCCATCTCTTCAATGACGGTCCCGCCCCGACCGGCCTGCGCTACTGCATGAACGGCACGTCGCTGGATTTCGAAGCCAAGGAATAGCTCGACCACATGATCAGCCTGCCGCCTTCAGTTTCGGCGGCAGGTTTTTTTGCGCCCTTACCTCGCCGCATCCGAACGTCTAGATATGAGGCGTTCGTTTCCCAAGGAATTTCCATGCCTCAATCCACGCCGCCCGTCGCCGAGCGTCGCCAGCATACGGCGACCGTCCATGGCATCACCCGCCAGGATCCCTATGATTGGCTGCGTGCCGCGAACTGGCAGGAGGTGATGCAGGCGCCGGAGACGCTGCCGGCGGATATCCGCGCTTATCTCGATGCCGAGAATGCCTATTTCGAGGCCCAGTTCGGCGAACCCACTGCGGCGCTGCAGGACAAGATTTTCCGTGAGATCCGCGGCCGCATCAAGGAAGACGATTCCGGCGTGCCGACACCCGATGGACCGTGGGCCTATAACTCACGCATGCTGGAGGGCAAGCAGTATCCACTCATCGTGCGCACGCCGCGCGAGGGCGGAGACGAACAGATCCTGCTCGATTGCAATGTCGAGGCCGAGGGCGTCGAATATTTCGGCTTCGGCGGCGCCAGCCATGATCCCACCCACCGGTTAATGACCTGGGCCGCCGACCGGCAGGGCTCGGAATACTACACCATCGTGGTGCGGGACCTCGAAACCGGGAAGGAAATCGCCGACCGCATCGAGAACTCCGCCGGCGATGGCGTGTGGTCGTCCGACAGCAAGAGCTTCTATTATACCGAACTCGACGACAATCACCGGCCGTTCCGCGTTCGCCAGCATGTGCTCGGCACGCCGCAGGCCGACGACAGCATCGTCTTCGAGGAGGCCGATCCGGGGTTCTTCGTCGGTGTCGACAAGACGCTGTCGGAGAAGTTCATCGTCATCGACGCGCATGACCATCAGACTTCGGAAGTCTGGCTGATCGATGCCCACAAGGGCGGAGCGCCGTTCCTGGTGTCGGAGCGGCAGGTCGAGCGCGAATACGATATCGACGAGCGCGACGGCGACTTGTTCATCCTCACCAATGCCGACGGGGCCGAGGACTTCAAGATCGTCACCACGCCGGTCGCAACACCCGGCTCAGAGCACTGGACCGACCTGGTGGCGCATCGCGAGGGCGTGCTGATCCTCGATCTCATCGTCATCAAGAACCACCTGTTGCGGCTCGAACGCTTCGAGGGCCTGCCGCGCATCGTCGTGCGGGACCTGCGTAGCGGCCGGGAAGAGACCGTCAAGTTCGACGAGGAAGCCTATTCCATCGGCATGTCGGTGGGTTACGAGTTCGACACCACCACTTTCCGTCTCAACTACTCCTCGCCGACGACGCCCAACCGCACCTATGACGTCGATCTCGAATCGGGGGAGCGTATCCTGCTCAAGGAGCAGGAGGTCCCCTCAGGCCACAATCCCGATGACTACGAAACGCGGCGCATCTTCGCCACCGCCGCCGATGGCGAGCGCGTGCCCGTCACCCTGCTCTATCGCAAGAGCACCCCTGTCGATGGCACCGCTCCGGCCCTGCTCTATGGCTATGGCGCCTATGGCATGTCGATGCCGGCCTCTTTCTCGGTCTCAGCGCTGTCCCTGGTGGATCGCGGCTTCGTCTATGCCACGGCGCATATCCGCGGCGGCATGGATAAGGGCTATCGCTGGTACCGGCTCGGCCGGCGCGAGCACAAGGTCAATACCTTCACGGATTTCATCGCGGCGGCCGAAGTGCTGGTCGCCGACAAATACGCGGCGCGCGACCGCATCGTCGCCATGGGCGGCTCGGCCGGCGGCATGCTGATGGGCGCCATCGCCAATATGCGGCCCGATCTTTGGGCCGGCATCCTGGCGCAGGTACCGTTCGTCGATGTGCTCAACACCATGCTCGACGAGACTCTGCCGCTGACGCCGCCGGAATGGCCCGAATGGGGCAATCCGCTGGCCTCCAAGGAGGACTACCAGCGCATCGCGGCTTATGCGCCCTATGAGCAGGTCGCCCCCAAGGCCTATCCGCCGATCTTTGCCCTGGCCGGGCTCACCGATCCACGCGTCACCTATTGGGAACCCGCTAAGTGGGTGGCCCGGTTGCGGGCGACGAAGACCGACACGCAGCCATTATATCTCAAGACCAATATGGGGGCCGGACATGCCGGCGCCTCCGGCCGTTTCGACCGCCTCAAGGAAACGGCGCTGAGCTATGCTTTCGCGCTGTCCTGCGTGGGCCTCGGCGAAACGGAGTGAGGCGGCGATTGCCCGAATAAAACAATAAGTATATTGCTAAACCCCTGGCCCGGCCGTGCTGCGGCCCTGCCCAAATCATCATCAAGGAGGCTGAAAATGGCTTTTGAACTGCCCGCCCTTCCCTATGCGAAGGACGCTCTGGCGCCCTACATGTCGGCGGAGACCCTGGAGTTCCACCACGACAAGCACCATCAGGCCTATGTGACCAACGGCAACAACCTGCTCAAGGATTCGGGCCTGGAGGGCAAGAGCCTGGAAGACATCGTCAAGGAGAGCTACGGCAAGAACGCTGGTCTCTTTAACAATGCCGGCCAGCACTACAACCACATCCATTTCTGGAAATGGATGAAGCCCAATGGCGGCGGCAAGAGCCTGCCGGCCGGCCTTCAGAAGGCGGTTGATTCCGACCTCGGGGGTTTTGACAAGTTCCGCGCCGATTTCATCGCCGCCGGCACCACCCAGTTCGGCTCCGGCTGGGCCTGGGTTGCGGTCAAGAACGGCAAGCTCGAGATCAGCAAGACCCCGAACGGCGAAAACCCGCTGGTGCATGGCGGCTCGCCCATCCTGGGCGTTGATGTGTGGGAGCACTCCTATTACATCGATTACCGCAATGCCCGTCCGAAATATCTGGAAGCCTGGTTCGACAGCCTGATCAACTGGGATCATGTCGCCGAGCTGTACGAAGCTACCACGAAGTAAGCTTTTATCCGGCTTGCCCACGGCCCGTCCGCACTCGCGGGCGGGCTTTTTGCTGCGCCCTCCCGGGCTAAGCTGCACGATGGCCCTGGGAGTACTCTCCTCGATGCCGGATGCATCCCCCCTACTCCTTCCGCATAAAACATGTTTGGCGATGGCCGCCCCCTTCTCGGGACTTTGGCTGCGTGGTAACGTTTCATTAACCAGAGAGGGGGGCATCTTGGTCGAGCGGGTCAAAGTGGTGGCGGTGTTGGCTGCCAATCCGGCTCTGGCGTCCATCCTGACGATGGTGCTGGCGAGCGCCCCGACATTGCGCGTTCGCAATTTCGACAATGAGGCAACGCTCGTTGCCTATATGCGCCTTGCTCCCGTCGATCTGCTCGTGGTCGATTTCGACCGTGAGGAAGCGCCTGCCGACCTCGTCGCCCATGCGGTCCGGCACGACACGACGCTGGTACGGCGCGATTTCTCCATCATCGCCCTGACCCGCACCGTCACGGACACCACCAAGCGCGCCGCAATCGTAGCGGGAATCGATGAGGTCATCGTCAAACCGATGTCGCCGCGCTACCTGCTGGAACGCGTTCAATCCCTCCTGAAGCGCCAGGAAGCCGCCATAACCGAGCGCGGCCTCTATCACGGCCCCGACCGCCGTGGCCGGCTGCCCTTTGGCAAATTTCCCGTCCTCGCCTTCTCCCGCAGCACCGACAAGGTCGTCCCGCTGTAAGGTTGGGGGTGGGCCGCGCGGCCCTCTACTCCAACACCCGTGCGTCCTTCCCCCGCCACGCCGCAACCGCCGTATCCACCGCGGCGCGTACCGGCACGATGATGCCTTTTGCCGACCCTACCTGCCCCATCCGCGCTGCTCCCCTGTCCAGCAGCAGTTGCCCGACCGGCAGGAAATTTTCGGGATCGATGTCGGGTGCCGTCCGGTATTCGACCCAGCGCCGTTCGCCTGCCACCATGACCGGAGCGCCGGCGGTTTCGAGCGGACGATTGGGCCAGGCACGGGCTTCGGCCAGATGCATCACGGTGCATCGGTCGAAGCCGGGGCCGAGCAGCACGACGTCGGCATCTAGATCATAAAGGCGCGCCAGGGGCGATCGCTCACCCAGCGGCGAATCGAGCGCATGCCCGTCGAGGATCGCCCAGGCCTCAGGCCCGAGCGCCGCGAACGAGCACGCCGGATGGGCGCTGCGCAGGGCCCCTGGCCAGGTGCGAAACAATTCGGCGGTAGCGCCCATGCTCCGCGTCGGCGTCGTCCGGGGATCATAGGCCGGCAGCGCCGCGCGAATGGTTTCGACCCAATTGGCTGGCACGGCGGCGCCTGCCAGTTCGCCGGATCGCTGAGGTGGGAGGAATGCGCCGGCATCACCAGCGTGCCCTGCGGTCCCAGTACATCCAGCAGCGCCTCGATGACCGCTACCGGCCCGCCCGCAACCCAGCCCAAGGCGCTGAGCGAGGTATGCACGATGGCAATTTTCCCGGCCGCAAGTCCTAGTGTGCGGAGGTCTGCGGCAAGGCTTGCCCGGGTCCGCGGCGCATTGGCCCGCTGGATGGCACTTTCCTCGGACAAGCTGTTTCTCCGTCCCGACTGTCCGTCGTCACTGAGAGGTCACCCCTCAATGCGCCCCCACAAGCCGCGCCACCCGGCCCCACACGTCCTCGACCGAATCCGCGAACTGCATGATCTGCTCATGCCGCTTCATGCTGTGGGACAAGATATCCGCCGCATAGCCGCGCAGCACCTCGAAGGCGTGGTTGCGGTTGTACAGCACCACTGGCTTGCCGGAGGCACCGCCGCCGGCAAGCACCCAGGTGGAATAAAGGCTCGACGCCGAGGCCAGCGATCCGGGCAATCCGACAAAGCAATCGGCCAGCGCCGCGATCCGGGCCATGCGTTCGTCCAGACCCGCCAGGCGTTCCACCTCGATGCCGCGCAACGAGGGCAGCATCGGCACTTCCGGGTCGGCCACCAGGATGACCTCGCCACCGGCGGCACGGGCGCTGGTGATCAGCGGTACGGGAATCGACTTATTGTCGATGAGGCAGGCGATACGGGCGCCATGGCGGGCGAAATAAGTGCCGGCCTGCGACATGATCGAGGACCGTTCGGGATCGCCCGGCCCGATCTGCGAAGCGAAGACCGCCAGCGTCGGGCGCGTCGTGTTGGCCTGCATGCTCAGCGGCCGCGTTTCAGGCTGCCGAGCACGCCGCGGACCAGTTCGCGGCCGAGCGAGGTGGCAATGGTACGGGTGAAGGACTTGATGGCAGCCTCGGTCGGCGTCTGCCTGTTCGACCGCGGGGCGCTGCGCTGGCGAGCATAGCCGTCATTGTAGGTGGTGCGCGTCTGCTTCAGCTGTTCGTCGATCTGGCGCTGGCGCTCTTCATCGTCCTGCTTCTGCTTGGTGCGCTTGGTCAGCACTTCGAAAGCCGAGTCGCGATCGACCGGGGTATCGTAGAGGCCGGCTACCGGGCTGTTGGCGATGAGGTTGCGGCGCTCCTCCGGCAGGATCGGCCCCATGCGCGAAGACGGCGGCCGTATCAGCGTGCGGCCCACCATGGAGGGAATACCCTTGTCCTCGATCACCGACACCAGCGCCTCACCGGTGCCGAGCTGGGTAATCACGTCCTCGGTCGAAAACGCCGGGTTGGGGCGGAATGTCTCGGCCGCCACCTTCACGGCCTTCTGTTCGCGCGGCGTATAGGCGCGCAAGGCATGCTGTACGCGGTTGCCCAGTTGGGCCAGCACGGTCTCAGGCACATCGACGGGGTTCTGCGTCACGAAGTAGACGCCAACACCCTTGGAGCGCACCAGCCGCACCACCTGTTCGACCTTGTCGACCAGGGCCTTGGGGGCGTCATCGAACAACAGGTGCGCCTCGTCAAAGAAGAACACCAGCTTGGGCTTGTCCGGATCGCCGACTTCCGGCAGTTCCTCGAACAGTTCCGACAGCATCCACAACAGGAACGTCGCGTAGAGCCGCGGCGAATTCATCAACTCGTCGGCGGCCAGCACCGAGATATAGCCCTTGCCGTCGGGGGTGGTGCGCATCAAATCAGCGATGGCCAGGGCGCGTTCGCCGAAGAAATTGTCGCCACCCTGTTGTTCCAGCACCAGCAATCCGCGCTGGATGGCGCCGATGCTGGCCGTGGTGACATTGCCGTATTTTGTCGAGATCTCGGCCGCCCGGCCCTGCACCTCGACCAGCAGCGCGCGCAGATCCTTGAGGTCGAGCAATAGCAGGCCTTCGTCGTCGGCCAGCTTGAAGACGATGTTCAGCACGCCTTCCTGGGTGTCGTTGAGGTCGAGAATCCGCGACAGCAGCAACGGCCCCATTTCGGAGATAGTGGCGCGGATCGGGTGACCCTGGCGGCCGAACAGGTCCCAGAAAATTGTGGGAAACGCATCGAACGTATAATCGGTGAAGCCGATCTCTTCAGCGCGTTTGGCGAGAAAATCCTGAGGCTTTCCGGCCATCGCGATGCCTGACAGATCGCCTTTGACGTCGGCGGCGAACACCGGCACCCCAGCCCGCGAGAGGCCTTCGGCCATGATCTGCAGCGTCACCGTCTTGCCCGTGCCGGTGGCACCGGTTACGAGTCCATGGCGGTTGCCGTATTTCAGCGCGAGATATTCGGGCCGCGTACTGGTGCCCAGATAAATTTTGTCATCAACGAGCATGGGCGCGTTACCTCTAGAACTGAGTAGTCTCTTATAGCTGCGGCCGACCGGCAGCGACAAGGACAACGCGTCGAGAAGAAAACCACTTTTATGTCAAAGCTTTCCGGCTACACCGCGATCAACCGCGCCAACTGGGACGAGCGCGCGGACCTGCATTATGCCGACGAAACCGGCTTCTATCAGGTCGAACGGCTGCTGGCGGGCGAATCGGTGCTGACCCAGATCGAGACCGCTGAACTGGGGCCCCTCGACGGGCTGAAAGTCGGCCATCTGCAATGCCATATCGGCACCGACACGCTGTCGCTGAAGCGTCTTGGCGCCGCCAGCGTCGTCGGCCTCGACTTTTCCTCGCGCTCGCTGGAGCATGCCCGCTCGCTGTCGGCGCGCACCGGTGTGGAAGCCCGTTTCGTCGAGGGCATCGTCTATGATGCCCCCCTGCGCATGGGTACCGATTTCGACCTGATGTTCACCAGTTGGGGCACCATCGTCTGGATCGACGACCTCAACCGCTGGGCCGACGCCATCGCCGGCACGCTGAAGCCGGGCGGCAGCTTCTATTATGCCGATTGCCACCCCACCGCCTGGATGCTCGCCAACGACAAGGATGGCCGCATCGTCTTTCGCTATGACTACGAGACGCCGCCCGACCAGCCGCTGCCGATCAACGTCACCATCAACTACAGCTTCGCCAAGCAGCAGCTTCTCAACAAGCGCACTTATGAGTGGAGCCATTCCATGTCATCCATCGTCAACGCGCTGATCGGCGCGGGCCTCGACATCGACTGGCTTCACGAACATGAGGCCCTGCAGTGGAAAATGCTCGACCAGATGACGCAATTCCCCGACCGCCTGTGGCGGTTGCCGGAAGGTTCGGTGCGGATTCCGCTGGCACTGTCGCTACGGGCGACAAAGCCGCTGTAGGCTCACCTGTCCCTCCCCGGAAGGGGGAGGGTGATCCTCTCGATCAGCCACCGTTACCCCATACTCGGAGCAAGCGGCTCTATCGTCTCCCTCCCCCTTGCGAGGAGGGGACAGGGTGGGGGTGAGCCGCAATCCCCAAACCCCTCATTCACCAAACCCCCAAAATCCCCTACCTCCGCCCGCCCGTATCCAGCACACTCTCACCATGGCCGTCCCCTCGCTCCATCGCCGTCACCTGCTCCTCGGCGCCGGCGCCCTGGGCCTCGCCGCCGCCATCCGCCCGGCCATCGCGGCGCCCCTGAAGCCCAACGCCGCAACTGACCAGACCGCCGCTCTGCAGGCCGCCATCGATGATGCGGCCAAGCACAAGACGCCGCTCGTCCTGCCCGCCGGCACCTTCCATACCGGCACCCTCAAATTGCCCGACCATTTGCAACTTCAGGGGCAACCGGGGGCCACTATCCTTGCGGCCACCGGCAGCGATCCCATCCTCACCGCCGACGGCGCCGCCAGTCTAACGCTTACCGGCCTCACCTTCACGGGCATCGGTACGAGCACCGACCGCCCCGATGGCGGCCTCGTCGATCTCAAGGCCTGTACGGGCCTCACCCTTACCGCCTGCAGCTTCAATGCCGCGCCTGGCAATGCCCTCACGATTTCGGGTTCGGACGGCCTGATCGAAAACTGCAGCTTCGCCAACGCGACCCAGGCCGCGATCTTTTCGCTCGACAATACGGGCCTTTCCATCCTCGCCAACCGCATCGCCGATTGCCACAATGGCGGCATCCTGGTGTGGCGCAGCGAAACCGGTGTCGATGGCACCATCGTCACAGGCAACCGCATCGCCCGCATCGGCTGGACCGATGGCGGGAACGGCCAGAATGGCAATGGCATCAACATCTATCGCGCCGACGCGGTGATCGTTTCGGGCAACCATGTTGCCGATTGCGCCTTCTCGGGGGTACGCGCCAACACCACCAGGAACACCCAGATCACCGGCAATACCTGCCTCAACTCGGGTGAAACCGCGCTCTATTCGGAGTTCGCCTTTTCCGGTTCGGTCATCGCCAACAACATCGTTGACGGCGCCACGGTGGGCATTTCCATCGCCAATCTCGACAATGACGGCCACCTCGCCACCTGCAGCGGCAACATCATCCGCAACATCGCGCCGCGCTCGACCGTCAACCCGGACACCACGCCCTCAGGCATCGCCGCCGAGGCCGATGTCGCCATCACGGGCAATGTCATAGAGGGCGTGCCCGGCCCAGCCATCAGCGCCGGCTGGGGCCCGTATCTGCGCAACGTGCTGGTCAGCAGCAATGTCATCAGCGACGCAGATATCGGCATTGCGGTCAGTGTCGCCGAGGGCGCCGGCACCGCGCAGGTTACCGGCAACATCATCGCGGCACACGAGGCTGCCATCGTCGGCATGGCCTGGACCGAGACCGTCACCCGCGACCTTGCCTCCGATGTGGCGCGCTACCCCAGCCTCACCATTTCCGGCAACAGTGTCGCCCCTGCCTGACGATGGAGCCTGGCCTCATCTGAACCCCACCGCGCCAATCAGATAAACCGCCAGCACTATGGCCACCCATGCATCCGAGATCGTCGCCACGTTCTCGGTGGCGTTGCGGGTTTTGTTACCCAAATGCCGGACGGCAGCGAGGCCATAGAATATGACGCCGTAGATGGCGACTGGCATGACCCAGTTCTGAAAATAAAGGCTCAGCAGGCCGATGACACCCATCGCCAGGTTGCTGATGCCCAGTTCCGAGACAATCTTGCCGGCGGCGGGATCTTCGATTTCGAAAATCGTCTTGGCGGTGAACCCGGGCTGCACCAGTTGCTTGATACCGGCGGTCAGAAGCCGCAACCCCACTGCCCAAAAGACGAACCATTTGCCGATCAGAATAATCAGGCTGGCGCCGGGCGTTGTCATCTCGGCAATGATCGAGGCAATCGGCAGGATGAACATCAGTCCCGCTATCATGACGTTGTACATCGTCCCGCCCCCGTACGACCGTGCTGCGACGATGCTGGACGAGCCTATGTGGCCGTGCAATGCCTCAAAAAAGGGTAGAGCGCCGTCATCCCTACACCTCACGAACAGCAGCACCGCCTCGCTGCGGTCGAGATTTCCTGGGAGGTTGAGCAATGATGAGACAAGTTCTCTTCGTCCAAGGCGCGGGCGCCGACGTCCATGACCAATGGGACGACAAGCTCGCCGAAAGTCTGAAACACACTCTCGGCGACGACTATGCCGTGCGCTATCCGCGAATGCCCGACGAAGCCGACCCCAGCTATCGCGCCTGGAAGGCCGCGCTGATCGGCGAGTTCCGGCGTCTTAAAGACGGTGCATTTCTCGTCGGCCACTCCATCGGAGGCGCCATCCTGCTGCAGGTCCTCGTCGAGGAACCGGCGCAACTGCGGCCCGGCGCGCTCTTCTTCGTCGCCGCCCCGTTCATTGGAGAAGGCGGATGGCCGAGCGAGGACTTCGAGCCGCGCAAGGATCTGGCTGAGCGTCTTCCGCGAGACGCCCCGATTTTCTTCTATCAAGGCACAAAAGACGCGATCGTCCCTTCGAGCCATCTTCAGCTCTATGCCAAAGCCATTCCACGGGCGGTCGTCCGGGCTCTTGCGGGGAACGACCACCAGCTCGACAACGATATGAGCGCCGTCGCGCGCGATATCCGTTCGATCGCCCGATCGGCCTGAGAGTCGAGTCCACGGGTGGGTTCGCCTTCTAGACTGGCTGAACCTCCACGGTGACATGCGACAGGTCGTGGATATGGGCCAGCTTCGCCTTGTAGTCCGCCGGTGGGCGTGGCGCCGACGAGGACAATGAGATGATCGCGGCATGGTGCCCGGGTCCCACCTGCCAGACATGCAAATCGGTAATCCGATCCGCGGGGCCTTCAATCGCGTCGCGGATTTCACCGGGCAGGTCCTCGATTACGGGAACGTAATCGACAAGCACTCCGCCTGCATCGCGGATCAGACCCCATGACCAGCGGGCGATGACCAGGGCGCCGACTATGCCCATGGCCGGATCCATCCATTGCCAGTTGAGCACGCTCCCCATCACCAACGCCAATATGGCCAGAACGGAGGTGAACGCGTCCGCCAGCACATGTAGGTATGCGGCCCGCAGGTTGTTGTCGGTGCCGCCGTGTCCCCCGTGAGAATGGGGAGCGCCGTGGTGATCGTGTTCGTGGTGGTGGCCGTGCCCCGCATGGGTATGATCATCCTTCAGGATCCAGGCGGAGACCAGGTTGACGGCCAGGCCCACAACCGCGACGAAAATCGCCTGGGCGAAGCTGATATGGACCGGCGCATAGAAGCGCTGCAGGCTCTCCCACCCGATCAGCAGTGCAATCAGGGCCAGCACGATGGCGCTGGCGAAGGCCGCCAGGTCGCCGACCTTACCGGTACCGAAAGAGAAGCGCGGATTGCGCGCCTGCCGCGACGCAAACATATAGGCCAGGGCCGCAATGAGCATCGCGGCCGCATGGGTGGACATGTGCCAGCCGTCGGCGACGAGAGCCATCGAGCCGTAGAAGTTGCCCGCCATTATCTCGGCGACCATCATGGTCGCGGTCAGGGCGATGACCATCCATGTCCGCCGCGCATTTCGGTCATGCCCGCCACCGAGAAAAACATGATCGTGGTCGGCGCCGAACCGGGCCGCCCCGACGCCGGCATCATGGGTATGGGTCATTTGAGATAGGTCCTGATGACTTCGATCAACTCTTGGCCGCCCTGGCGCCGCTCCTTCTCGTCGGCCGGCTCCAGAACGTGATGGTGCAAATGCTCCTCCATCAGTTCCGCGGTCAGTCCGCCGATTGCCCCACGCACCGACGCCACCAGTTGCAGCACGTCCGCACAACTGAGTTCCGCTTCGAGCGCCCTCTCGATCGCTTCAACCTGGCCCCTGATCCTCTTCACCCGGCCCAGCAGCCTGGATTTTTCCTTGATGGTATGGGACATCACCGCCTCATATAATATACTCCCCTACCCTATAAGCCGCGCGAGCAAATAGCAAGCCGCCCATAACACCTGCGTCTCCAGGTTTGAGGCTAAGGTACCGGTGCAGCGCCGACAGCCCGCCGTTGCTAGCGTCACAAAACTCGCGCTATCAACACTGAAAGAGTCTTGAGGTTGGCTGTATGGCGTATTTCACGACGACACCAATTTGGATACTCGGTCTGACGCTGGTCGTGTTGCCAACCCTTGTGGCTATGGCGGCGCCACCGGCAATCCGTCGGGTCATGAGCCTGGAGATGCTGCGCACCAACAACGAGGTCGCCGGCTTCAAGTTCGCCGTCGTGGGCGTACTTTATGCGGTTCTGCTGGCTTTTGCCGTCGTTGTGGTGTGGCAGAATTTCAGCGACTCCGACAGTCAGGTAGCCGAGGAGGCCGGCGCGGCCGCTACGATCTACCGTCTTGCCGATGGGCTCGATGGAACAACCGCGCCACAGCTTCGCGGTGCGCTGACGCAGTATCTGCAAGTCGCGGTGGCGGAGGATTGGCCCGCCATGGAGCGCGGGCAAGGCAGTGTCGCGGCCACGTCAGCACTCAACGATCTGTATCAGGCAGCCCTGCGGTTCTCGCCGTCGAGCAACCGGGACGGTGTCATTCTCGGCGAAGTCCTGCACCAGCTCGACCTGTTGACCCAGGCGCGCCGGGACAGGCTGGTCTCATCCTCAGGGATCGTGCCCGATTTGCTTTGGGTCATCCTCTTCGGCGGCGCTATTTTGACCGTAGGCTTCACCTTCTTTTTCGGCACCGAGCACATTCTCGCCCAATCGGGAATGACCGGCATCCTGACCCTACTGATCTTTTCGGGCCTGCTCATCATCGTGGTGATCGATCACCCCTTCGCCGGCTCCGCGCGGGTTTCTCCCGAGGCCATTACCGCCGTCATGGACGAGTTAGGAAAGTAAGGCCGCGTGTAAAGGAACGGCAACCGCGCTCCTTTCGACAGTGACGCAGGCCTGAAAAGACCCGCAGTGTTGGCCGCTATACTGCGGCCAGCGTCCCGACCTCGAGGCCGCGCACATTCCTTACCGTCTGGCGTGCGAACCGTTGCAGCAACGCTGCCTGCGTGGCATCGGGCTCGGCAAAACGCAACAAGAGCGCCGCCGCCATGGCGTGGGAGGCCGGCATGTTGCCATCGTCGCATTTCAATGCGTAGCCCCAGCCTTTGTGGCGTATGGCGCCGCATTGCACGCCTTCGGCGCCGCCCTTGTGCATGATGCGGCCGCCAAACGCTTCCATCACCAGCGTATCGAAATAGCCCGTGCCCGCGACGAGGCGGGGATGGCGCGTAGCCGCGTCGAAGATGCGCTGAGCCGCGGTAGCGATATCGGGGGGCAGGCCCTCGCCCGTCGCCATGCGCGCAAATCCCCCCGCATAGGCGCGGATCGGCGCCGCCCAGGTGGGGATCGAGCAACCGTCGGTGCCGCAGCGGCCTTCGGTCAGCGGCTCGCCGATCACCGTTTCGATCGCGGCGCGGACGCGCACCTGCACGGGGTGTTCGCGCCCCACATAACCCTCGGTCGGCACACCCAGCGCCCGCGCCACGCTCAGCATGCCCGAATGCTTGCCAGAACAGTTGTTATGAAGTTGGCTGGGCAACTCGCCCGCCTGTCGCAAGGCCTCACGCGCCGCGCCATTGCTCGGCTGGTGGGCGCCGCATTCGAGGTCGTCCTTGGATAACCCCAGGTGATCGAGGAAATGCGTGACGCCGGCGATATGGACATCCTCGCCGTGATGGGAGGCGCAGGCCAGCGCCAGTTCCTCATCGCTGAGATCGAACCTCTGAATGGCGCCCGATGTCACCATGGCCAGCGCCTGCATCGACTTGATCGCCGAGCGTGGAAAGATGGCCCGGTCGATGTCGCCGGCGGCGGCGATGACATTGCCCGCGGTATCGACGATGGCGAAGGCGCCGCGATGGCGGTTCTCGACCCAGTTGCCGCGCGTCAACTCGGCGAGAATGGGGTTGGCGTCCATGCAAAAACTCCGGTCCCGTATTATCCCCGGAGGGACAGCACGGAACCGGAAAAGTCAACTCTCTCGCAAGAGCCGTTCAGGAGGTCAGGAGGCAACGCGATGTCGCAATCGCGATGATCATGAGGTTAGGCCACGACGATTGAACCGCTGCTGAGCCGGTCGTTCAGAATCCGTTCAGGTACCCGCAAGGGGAGCGAAGGCGACCCTGTTTGCCCAATCGGAATCGACCTAATAAGGTGCTGAAACGATAACATGAGGGAGGCATGCGATGCCGAAAGTCATCGTCACCGGGGGCAGCGGCAAGCTTGGACGCGCCGTCGTCCGCGATCTGCTGGAGCACGGCTACCAGGTTCTCAATCTCGATACGGTCGCGCCGCGCAATGGCCCCTGCCCCAGCGTAAAAGTCGATCTGGCCGATTACGGGCAGGTCGCGGAAGCCATCCTGGGTGGTATCGACGAGCATAAGGGGCCGTTCGATGCGGTCGTGCATCTGGCGGCTATCCCGGCTCCCGGCCTTGCGCCCAACGCCGCGATCTTCAAGAACAATGTTCCCGCGAGCTACAATGTTTTCCTCGCGGCGCGACAGGCCGGAATCAAGAATGTGGTGTTCGCCTCAAGCGAAACCGTGCTGGGCCTGCCCTTCGAGAACCCACCGCCCTACGTTCCGGTGGACGAGGAATATTTTCCTCGGCCGGAGACAGCCTACTCGCTCGGCAAGCTTCTCGACGAGACCATGGCGGCGCAATTCTGTCGTTGGGATCCGGAATTGCGCATGGTCGGCCTGCGCTTCTCCAACGTCATGGACCCTGAAGATTACAAGGCTTTCCCGAGCTTCAATGCGAACCCGTTGGGTCGCAAATGGAATTTGTGGGGGTATATCGACGCGCGCGACGGTGCGCAGGCCGTGCGGCGCTCGCTGGAGGCCGATTTCAAGGGCTTCGAAGCCTTCATCATCGCCAATGCCGATACGGTCATGAGCCGCGACAACACCTCGCTGCTCGCCGAAGTTTTTCCGGACGTGCCGCAAAAGGGCACGATCTCGGCGAACGGCACGCTGCTATCCATCGAGAAGGCGAAGCGCATCCTCGGTTACTGGCCACAGCATAGCTGGCGTACGGAGCTCAAGTCCTAGAGCGTTTTCAGGAAAAGTGGATGCCACTTTTCGGGTTCGAAAACGCGATCGAACAAGGACCTGGAGCGTTCATCTTGATGCAATCAAAACGAACACTCTAGACCTTCGCCTGCAACAGGACACGGGCGATGTCGGCGAAACCCAGCCCTGCCGCCTGCCGCGCCACCCATTGGGGGGCGCGGGGCAATTCGGCGAGGTAAGGCGCGATATTGCCGACCCCGAACGAATTGCGGATGAAGGAAAACATCGGCGCATCATTGCGGGAGTCGCCGACGAAGGCTGTCTGCGCCGCAACATCTGCCGCCGGCACGTTGAAATGCTTGTGTAAGAGCCGTTCGCTCATGGCGCGCTTGTCGTAATCACCGATCCAGGTGTTGACGTGGATCGAGCTTGCCACGGCCTTGGCGCCCGTGGCGCGGATGCGCCCCAAGATGCCGTCGATTTCTGCCGGCGTATGTCCCGCGATATCGATGGCGACGTCGGCAATGCGGAATTCCTGGTCATGGGCGATAGCGAACGCCCCCAGAAGCGGCCCTAAGGCATGCAAATGCCGGGCCTGCCGCTCGCGCTGTATCGCCTCGCCATCCCAGAATTCGGTCACGACGCGCCGTCCGTCAAGCGTCAGGACGAACGCCCCGCTCTCCCCGATCACCGCCGCCACCGGCCAGGTGCGGACGATGTGTTCGGCCCAGCCAGCAGACCCCCCTGTCACCGGCACGACCGCGATCCCGGCATCGCTCAGGTCCCACAGCGCCTGGTAGGTCTGCGGCAACAGCCGCCCGCCGGTGGTCAATGTGTCGTCGATATCGGTGAAGAGGTAGCGCACGCCGCTGAGATCGGCGGTCGCGGGGGCCGGACCGAGAAAGGTCATGAGGCCTCCGGCCCGCAGAGCACGAGATCGACGCCGCTGGCGCGCACCGTGGCGGTGATATCGGGGTCGTCCGGCAGGCGGTCGGTGAAGAACCGCGTCATGCGGTTCAGCGGCACAACCTTCACAGCCGCGCCACGGCCCCACTTGGTTACGTCTGCGGCAAGGAACCGCATTTCGGCATTGGCGATGATGGCCGCCGTGACCTGGGCTTCCTCATAGCTGAATTCGAGCAGGCCGCTGTCCGGCTCCAGCGCGCCGGTACCCACGACGCAGCAGGTGGCGCGGAACTTCTCGAAATACTGGATGACGTCGAGCCCCACCATGTCGCGGTCGTCCGGACGGTAGATGCCGCCGGTCAATTGCACTTCGAGGTGCTTGGCGTCGCCCAGGGTGAGCGCGACATCGATATTGTTGGTGACCACCGTGAGGTCGCGGTGGTCGCGCAGTGCCTCGGCGACATATTGCACCGATGTGCCGATGCCCATGAAGACAGTCGAGCCTTCGGGGATTTCGGCGGCGATGCGGCGCGCGATCTGCTGCTTGGCGCCGCTGTTGAGGGCGAAGCGCGCATTGGCGGAGATGTTGCGGCCCTCGACCAGCATGGTCACGCCACCGTGGAAACGGCGGGCGTAACCACGGTCGCACAGGTAGTTGATGTCGCGCCGAATGGTTTGGGTCGTCAGTCCATAGCGCTGCGCCAGGGCGTCGATATATTGGGCGCCCTCGGTCTCGATCAGCGCCAGGATTTCGGCCTGGCGTTCAGACAGCATCCCCGGTCACTCCGGTTAGCGGCTAAGGAAAAACCTCGGCTCGTCGGTGATGACGGCGGACAGGCCCGCCTGCCAGTATTGCGACAGTTCCTGCGGGTTGTTGCAGGTCCAGGCGCGTACGATCAACCCCTTCGCCGTGGCTTCCTCGAGGAAGGGAAAAGTCAGTTCTTTATAATTCAAGTGGATGACGTTGGTCGGCACATCGGCCAGGACGTCGCGCCAATTGTCCGGCAATTTGCTCCACAAAACGGCCAATTCGAGGCTGGAATCAAGCTTGCCCATCGATTTCAGCGCTTCGATGTCGAAGCTGGAGATGCCGATCCTGACCGATGGCGGCCGCCGGCTCAGCACTTCATGAATGGCGCCCGTCAGTTCATCCACGGAAGTCTGGTGCGGATGGCGCTTGATCTCGAG
The DNA here is from genome assembly GCA_036499825.1 of Devosiaceae bacterium. Lineage (GTDB taxonomy): Bacteria > Pseudomonadota > Alphaproteobacteria > Rhizobiales > Devosiaceae > Paradevosia. The sequence continues at coordinate 193,746 of DASYCZ010000062.1, read as the reverse complement.
ATTGCCGTTGAGCTCGAAAGCCGCAAAGCACTCCAGCGCCGCTTCCAGCGTGGGGATGCGTTCGTCGCGATAGAAGGCATCGAAACGTGAACCGACATCGATATTGGCGAGGTCGGCCAACACCATGTCCTGCAGCCTGCCGGTCGTGGTGGCGACACGGTCGACGGTCGCGTCATGGATGACCACGGGCGTGCCGTCCCCCAGCAGGGAGACGTCGAACTCGACCCAATTGGCCTGCTGGCCGCGCGCGGCGCGGAAGGCCGCGAGGGTGTTCTCAGGCGCTACCTTGGAGGCGCCGCGATGGCCCTGCACCTGGTCGGCGCTGAGCTTGATGTCGTTTTCGTAACGGGGCGGGACAACGTTCATGGCTATCTCTAGTCGGTCCTTCTACCGGACTGCTTGTTGAAGGGATGGAAATCGGCGTGCCGCACGTAAAGCGAGATGCGGCTGGCTTCCTCGATCGACGGCCGCCCCTGGATACGGGCGACGACCGGCTGATCGGAGCCGTCGAGACGGAGGTAGAGATGGCTTTCGCCACCAGCGGGCTCGAGCAGTTCGGCGGTGGCTTCGATACGCGCGGCCGGCCCATCGGGTGCGGTCAGCAGCAGTGAATCCGGCCGCACGCCGATGACGTCGGTGAAATTGGGCACCGAATTATTGACGTCACCACCCTGCTGGCGCACGTAGTCGAGCGGAATGATGTTCATCGGCGGCGAGCCGATGAAGCTGGCGACAAACAGGCTCGCCGGACGGTCATAGACCTCAACGGGCGTTCCCACCTGTTCGACCAGGCCGCCATTCATCACCACCAGCCGGTCGGCAAGGGTCAGCGCCTCGAGCTGGTCATGCGTGACGTAGAGGCTCGTGGTCTTCAGCCGCCGTTGCAGCTGGCGAATTTCAACGCGCATCTGCACGCGCAGCTTGGCGTCGAGGTTGGAGAGCGGTTCATCGAACAGGAAAACCGCCGGTTCGCGGACGATGGCGCGGCCCATGGCGACGCGCTGGCGCTGCCCGCCGGAAAGCTGGCGCGGCTTGCGATCGAGGAACGGTCCGATTTCGAGAATGGCGGCGGCGTCAGCCACGCGCCGATCGATCTCGGGCCTGGGCGTACCGCGGTTCTTCAAGCCGTATTCGAGATTGCCGCGCACCGTCATGTGCGGATAGAGCGCGTAGTTCTGGAACACCATGGCGATGTCGCGCCGGGCCGGCTCTTCCTTGTTGACGTTCTTGCCGCCGATCAACACGTCGCCGCCAGAGACGCTTTCGAGCCCCGCCACCATGCGCAGCAAGGTGGACTTGCCGCAGCCGGACGGGCCGACAAGGACGATGAATTCGCCGTCGGCGACGTTGAGATTGACGCCTTTGACCGCCGGTACGGAGTCGTAATTCTTCTTGAGGTCAACGAGATCGATCGTCGCCATATTATTTCTCCGTTTCCGTAAGGCCTTTGACGAAGAGGCGCTGCATGAAAATGATGATGAGGACGGGCGGCAGCGCCGCCAAGATGGTGCCGGCCATGACCACGTTCCACTGCGTGTCGCCGTCGACGACCGAGGACAGGCGTTTGATGCCCATGACGACGGTGTAGTATTTGGGATCGGTGGTCACCAGCAACGGCCACAGATACTGGTTCCAGCCGAAGACGAAGAGGATGACGAAGAGCGCGGCAATATTGGTGCGCGACAGCGGCAGCAGGATATCGCGGAAGAACTTCATCGGCCCGGCGCCATCGACACGGGCAGCCTCCACCAGTTCATCCGGCACGGTGAGGAAGAACTGCCGGAACAGGAATGTCGCGGTCGCCGAGGCGATCAGCGGGATGGTGAGGCCGGCATAGGAATTGAGCAGGCCGAGGTCGGCGACCACCTTGAAGGTCGGCAGGATGCGCACTTCCACCGGCAGCATGAGCGTCGCGAAGATCAGCCAGAAGGCGAGCATCCGGAACGGGAACTTGAAGTAGACGATGGCATAGGCCGACAGGATCGAGATGGCGATCTTGCCGATGGCGATGATCAACGCCATCCACAGGCTGTTGATCAGCATCAGGGCGAAGGGCGTCGAACTGAGGGCGGCCGAGCCGCCCAGGAACAGCTTGCTGTAGTTATCGAGAAAGTGCGGACCAGGCCACAGCGGCATGACGCCGGAAATGAAGTCGGCGCTGGTATGGGTCGAGGCGACGAACGCCAGATAGACCGGCAGCACGACCACCAGAACGCCGAGAATGAGCACCACATGGGTGATGAAGTCGAGAACGGGCCGATTTTCAACCATTTGCGCGCCCCTATCAGTATTGCACGTTGCGCTCGACCCAGCGGAACTGGATCACGGTCAACAAAATGACGATGAGCATCAGGATGACCGACTGAGCCGAGGACGAACCCAGGTCGAGCCCCAGGAAACCGTCGGCATAGACCTTGTAGACCAGGATGTTGGTGGCCTGGGCCGGGCCGCCCGACGTGGTGGCATCGATGATGCCGAAGGTGTCGAACATGGCGTAGGTGACGTTGACGACCATCAGGAAGAAGGTCGTCGGCGACAGCATGGGGAAGACGATGGTCCAGAAGCGCTTGGTCGGCCCGGCGCCATCGATGGCCGCAGCCTCGGACAGCGAATGCGGCACCGATTGCAAGCCGGCCACGAAGAACAGGAAATTATAGGAGATCTGCTTCCAGGCGGCGGTAATCACCACCAGCACCATGGCATCGACGCCGTTGATGCGGTGGTTCCACTGATAGCCCGTGAAGGACATCAGGTAAGGCAGGATGCCGATGGACGGGTTGAACAGGAACCACCACAGGATACCGGCGGCGGCGGGCGCCACCGCATAGGGCCAGACCAACAGTGTAGTGTAAAAACGATTGGAGCGCAGGACGCGGCTGACGGCCATGGCGAGCAGGAGGCTCAGCGTCATGGAGAGCAGCGTCACGCTGATGGAGAAGATGGCCGTGGTGCCCAGCGACTTGATGTAGGGCGGCGAGGCCAGGAGCTTGGCGTAATTTTCGAACCAGACGAACTTGCTGGCGAGCCCGAACGGGTCCTCGCGCAGGAAGGACTGGCGAATGGCCTGCGCGGCGGGCCACAGGAAGAATACGACAGTAATGGCCAACTGCGGCGCCAGCAGTGCGTAAGGCAGCAGCTTGTTGGGGAATGGGGTGCGCTTGGTCTGCATGGTCGGATGAGCCTGAGAGTGCCGAGCCGGGTGAGGTGAAGCCCGCGCCAGGGCGCGGACTTCGGGAGGAGAGACCGACTATTCGTTGGCGGCCTGGAAATCGCGGAGGATCTGGTCGCCGGCGACCTTGGCGTCATCGAGGGCCTGCTGGCCGGTCTTGGCACCGGACAGGACCTGCTCGAACTGCTGGTCGATCGCATCGCGGATCTGGGTCAGGTTACCGAAGCGAACGCCCTTGGAATTGTCGTCGGGCGTGCCGCGGGTGATCTGCTTGATGGCGATGTCGGAGCCCGGGTTCTTGTCGTAGTAGCCCTGCTTCTGGCCGAGTTCGTAGGCAGCGTTCGTGATCGGCAGGTAGCCGGAGAACTGGTGCCAATCGGCCTGGACGTCGGCCTGGCTCAGATAGGTGAAGAACTTGGCGACGCCCTTGTAGACTTCCGGCGACTGGCCATTGAGCACCCAGAGGGTCGCACCACCGATGATCGAGTTCTTCGGATCCTTGGTGACGGTGTCGTCATAGGGAAGCTGAGCGAAACCGACCTGGAAGTCCTTGGCGTTGGCGACGACGCCGGCGCGCGAGGCCGAGGAATTCAGGTACATCGCGCATTCCTGCGAGTAGAACATCGGAGCGGTGTCCGGACCGCCACCAGGGCCGCCGTACTTGAACACGCCGGCATCCTGCCATTTCTTGATCTGATCCCAGAACTTGGCCTGGTTCGGACCGTTGAAGGTGAATTCCGAATCCATGCCGCCGAAGCCGTTCTGCTTGGTGCCGTACGGCAGGTCCTGGATGGCGGAATAGTTCTCGAGGCCCAGCCAGGTGGCCGCGTAGGCCATGGTGAAGCCGCACTTGGCAGCGCCGGAATCCACGATCTTCTTGCCGTCTTCGCCGAGCTCGGCCCAGGTCTTGGGCGGATTCTCGGGATCAAGGCCGGCCTTCTTGAAGACGTCCTTGTTGTAATACATGATCGGGGTCGACGAATTGAACGGCATCGACAGGATGTTTCCATCCGGGTCCGAATAGTAACCGGTGACGGGGGCCAGGAACGACTTGGGATCGAAGGGTTCGCCTTCGTCGGCCATGAGCTTGTAGACCGGGTAGACGGCGCCCTTGGCGGCCATCATGGTGCCGGTGCCGACTTCGAAAACCTGCACGATAGCGGGCTGCTGGCCGGCACGGAAAGCGGCGATAGCGGCGGTCAGCGTGGTCGGATAGTCGCCCTTGAAAACCGGGGTGACATGATAGTCCGACTGCGATTCATTGAACTTCTGGGCAATCTGTTCGACCTTCTGGCCGTTCTCGCCACCCATGGCGTGCCACCAGGTAATCTCGGTGGCAGCCTGCGCTGCGGTCGCGAATGCAAGAGCCGACACGGCGGCTGATGCAAGCAGAGCTAGCTTATTCATGATGAAAGTCTCTCCCTTTTTGTCGTCGAAAGTTCTCACTGCCCTCGTTGCGCTGCGGCAGATAGATGCATGCTAATGCAACAGCGCAAAAGTTCATATGAAGATTTTCGGCAGGCAAACTGGTTGGGTTCATGGTTGTTGGCCGTCGTGGCCGGCGCCACACCTATGCAAACGACATTGCACTTTTGTGACAAGAACCGTGGATATCCGATGGTTCAGGCAGATAAAGGCCGAGAACAGCGCCTGAGTGCGAATGAATCTCTCGATTGCGCATGACATTCATATGAAAATCACGATCTTGGCGCCGCCGGCCGCTGCAGGGCGCGATGGCAACGGTATCGAAGCCTGTGCACAGGGCCATTGCGGGATTGCGCCGGATCGCGGAGTGGCAACCTATGGTGGGCGGAGGATTGGCCGATGACCATCAAGCTCGCCGCCGGCAATTTTGCGCTACTGTCACCGCACGCAGGAGTGCCCCGCTATAACCGCGCGGCCCTCAGAGCCGGCATCGTCCATATCGGCGTTGGCAATTTCCATCGTGCGCATCAGGCGGCTTATCTCGATGACCTGTTCAATCGCGGCGAGGACCATGACTGGGCGCTGGTCGGCGCCGGCGTGCGGCCGGCCGATGAGGTCATGCGACAAAAACTCAAGGAGCAAGACTGGCTGACGACGGTGGTAGAGCAGGAAGCCACCGCCTCACGGGCACGCGTCACCGGCGCAATGATCGACTATGTGCCGCCAGGCGACACCGCCGCCATGCTCGAACGCCTCGCCGATCCGGCCGTGCGCATCGTGTCGCTGACCATTACGGAGGGTGGCTATTACATCGACCCAGCCAGCCAGAAATTCGATCCGACACACCCTGAAATCGTCGTCGATGCTGCCAATATCAGCGCGCCCAAGACCGCATTCGGCCTGATCCTGGCTGCTTTGGCTATACGGCGCGCAGCGGGCATCGCTCCGTTCACCGTGATGTCGTGCGACAACATTCCCGGCAACGGCCATGTGACGCAGAACGCCGTCTGCGGCCTCGCCGAACTGATCGATCCGGCACTGGCGGCCTGGGTCAAAGCCAGTGTGGCATTCCCCAACAGCATGGTCGACCGCATCACGCCGGCAACCTCGGACCGCGAGCGCAGGCTGCTCGCGGAGACGTTCGACATCGACGATGCCTGGCCCGTGTTCTGCGAGGAATTCAGGCAATGGGTGTTGGAAGACCATTTTCCGGCGGGCAGGCCGGCGCTGGAGAAGGTCGGTGTGCAATTCGTCGACGACGTGGCGCCGTTCGAGTTGATGAAGATCCGCATCCTCAACGGCGGCCATGCCACCATCGCCTATCCGGCTGCGCTGATGGACATCCATTTCGTGCACGAAGCCATGGACGACCCGCTCGTGCTGCAGTTCCTCAAAAAGGTGGAACGCGAGGAGATCATCCCGATCGTACCGCCAGTGCCGGACACCGATTTGGATGACTACTACAAACTGATCGAGAAGCGGTTCGCCAATCCCAAGATCGGCGACACCATCACAAGGCTCTGCCTCGACGGCTCCAACAGGCAGCCCAAATTCATCCTGCCATCCGCCGCCGAGCGCCTGCGGCAAGGTCAAGGCGTCACCGGCCTGGCGTTGGTTTCAGCATTATGGTGCCGCTACTGCTATGGCGAGACCGACAGCGGCGCGGCAATCGCACCGAACGATCCGAACTGGAGCCGTCTGCGGCAGCAGGCGCACCTGGCCAAGGATGAGCCCGCGGCCTGGTTGGCCATGACGGACATCTTTGGCGAAGTCGCGAAACATCCCGTCTATGTCGGGGCATTTTCTAACGCTTTGCAAACCTTGTGGGCGAAGGGAACACGGGAAACCTTGAAACGTTATTTGGACGATCGACTTTTGCCCGGTTAGGGTCGGGCATGCCTCCCTCGCTCGATCTCATCATTTTCGATTGTGACGGCGTCCCGGTCGACAGCGAGCCGCTTGGCACGGGGATGCTGATCGACAGGGCATGACTATCCAAAGCGCTGCATCCGGATGTCATTTCCACCGATATGCAGCATCTTCCCGATTTAGTAGGTTCGCTCCAATCGTGTGAGAAGGCCTCTTGATGCAAAGCCTGCTGGTTGCAGTAGACGTAGGCACCGGAAGCGCCCGTGCCGGGGTGTTCACACCCGAGGGAAAGCTTCTCGGTCGGGCCGAGCGCCCCATCGACATGAACCGCACCGATGCCAATCATGCCGAGCACGATTCCGAGCAAATATGGAACGCCGCCTGCGCGGCCGTGCGCGATGCGCTGTCGGCGGCGGGCGCCACGCCGGACGCGGTGATCGGGCTCAGTTTCGATGCCACCTGCTCGCTGGTTGTCCGCGACGGCGCGGGGCGACCGGTGACGGTATCGTCGAGCGGTGAAGATCGTTGGGATACGATCGTCTGGCTCGATCATCGCGCGCTGAACGAAGCCGAGGAATGCACCGGTACCGGCCATCTGGTGCTCGACTATGTCGGCGGGGTGATGAGCCCCGAAATGGAAGTACCCAAGCTGATGTGGCTGAAACGCCATATGCCGGACAGTTGGGACCGCTCCGGCCATTTCTTCGATCTGGCGGATTTCCTAACCTGGAAGGCTTCGGGATCGCTGGCGCGGTCGCAATCGACGCTCACCTGCAAATGGACTTATCTCAGCCATACGCGACCCGGCTGGCGCTCGGATTTCCTCGAGCAGGTCGGGCTCGAAGACCTGGTCGAGCGCGGCAATCTGCCGGAGCGCGCCACCGCGATCGGCAGCGATCTCGGTCCATTGACTGCCGAGGCCGCCAAGGCGCTGGGCTTGACGGAGCGCTGCCGTGTCGGGGTTGGGCTGATCGATGCGCATGCCGGCGCGTTGGGCGTACTCGGCGCCTTTGCGGCCGATGTGGACAGCATCCATCGCCATCTTGGACTGATCGCCGGCACCTCCAGCTGCCTGATGGCGCTGTCGCCGGAAGCGCGGCCGACCACCGGCGTATGGGGTCCCTATTATGGCGCGGTGTTACCGGACTGCTGGCTGAACGAAGGCGGGCAATCAGCGACCGGAGCCCTGCTCGATCATATCATTCGCTGGCACGGCGCCGGCGGCACGCCTACACCGGCAATGCACAAGGCCATCGCCGAGCGCGTCATGGAATTGCGCAGGACCGAAGGCCTGGCGCTGGCGGAACGCCTGCATGTGGTGCCGGATTTCCATGGCAACCGTTCACCGATTGCCGACCCCTTCGCACTGGGCGTAATTTCGGGACTGACGCTGGACAGCGATTTCGACAGCCTCTGCCGGCTCTACTGGCGGACGGCGGTCTCCATAGCGCTTGGCGTTCGTCACATCCTCGAAACGCTGAATGCGCGCGGCTATGCCATCGACACGCTGCACATAACGGGCGGCCATACCCGCAACGCGCTGCTGATGGAGCTCTATGCCGACGCCACCGGCTGCACGGTGATCGAGCCGACGACCGACGACGCCGTGCTGCTGGGAACCGCGATGGTGGCGGCGACGGCTGCCGGGTTACATCCGACGTTGAACAGGGCTTGCGCCGCCATGCATCAGGGTGGCCGTGACCGCCGCCCCAACCGTGACGCGGCCCGGCAATTCGACAAGGACTACCGGATTTTCCTGACCATGCTGCAACAGCGGCAGGCGCTGGACGAAATCGCCTAGGCCGCCGCCGCGCTGATGCGGCGGCGGCCCATCCAATCAGAGCTTGTAGGCCTTTTTGGCGAGACCGTAGGCGAGGTCGTGGGCGACCTCATGGGCTTCGTCGATATCCATACGGTGATCGGCGACGCGCTGGGCGAGGAACGAGCAATCGACGCGGCGCGACATGTCGTGGCGGGCCGGGATCGACAGATAGGCGCGTGTGTCGTCGTTGAAGCCGACCGTGTTGTAGAAACCGGCAGTTTCGGTGACGAGTTCGCGGTAGCGGCGCATGCCGTCCGGGCTGTCGAAGAACCACCAGGCCGGCCCGAGGCGCAGCGCCGGATAGTGTCCGGCCAGCGGGGCGAGTTCCCGGCTGTAGCTGGTCTCATCCAGCGTGAACAGGATCAGCGTCAGGTCGGCACGGTTGCCGACTTCATCCAATAGCGGCTTCAGCGCCTTCACATAGTCCGTCGGAGCCGGGATATCGGCACCCTTGTCGGTGCCGAACTTGGCGAAGAGATCGCGGTTGTGGTTACGCCAGGCGCCCGGATGGATCTGCATTACGAGGCCATCTTCAAGGCTCATGCGCGCCATCTCGGTCAGCATCTGCCCACGGAAGCGTTCGGCATCCTCAGGCGAGACATTGCCCTTCATGACACGGTTGAACAGCGCCTCGGCCTCGGATTTGGAGAGGTTCTCGGTGTGGGCAGTGGGATGGCCATGATCGGTGGAGGTGGCGCCGCGCTGTTTGAAATAGGCGCGACGGATGCGATGGGCATCGAGATAACCAGACCAAGTCAGCGGCGTGCCGGCCAGGGCAACCAGTTGCGCAATGCGGTCGATAACGCCTTCGCGTTCCGGATCGATGACGAAATCGGGCCGGTAAGCGGGCAGCACCCTGCCCTTCCAGCCGGATGCCAGGATCTTGTCATGCGGCGCCAGAGTTTCGGTGGCGCCGTCCGTGGTCGAGATGGCTTCGATATTGAAGCGTTCATAGAGGGCGCGGGGCCGCAGCTCGGGCTTGCCGAGCTGTTCCATGATGCGATCGTAGATGCTGTCGGCATTGGTCTCGGTCAGCCGGTCGTAGATGCCGAAGATGTCTTCGAGGGCATGCTCGAACCACATACGCGAGGGCGTGCCGCGGAAGAGATAGAAATTCTTGGCGAACAGTCGCCAGATGGCGCGATCGTCGGTTTTCTTGGGCTCACCCTTGCGGTCCGGGATGCCCATGGCCTCCATGGAGACGCCCTGGGAATAGAGCATGCGGAAGATATAGTGATCCGGCTTCACGAACAGCGATACTGGATCGCTGAAGGCCTCGTTGTCGGCATACCAGTTGGGATCGGTGTGGCCGTGCGGCGACACGATGGGAAGCGCCTTGACGCTATTATAGAGCGTGCGCGCGATGCCGCGTGCCTCGGGTTCGATGGGCAAAAGCCGGTCAGGATGCAGCGCCACGAAGTCCTCCTTGGTTGCCGTTCGACTACATCTACCATACAAGTTGTGTCAATCAGCAAATACCATCGTGGCCACCGGATTCTCGCCGGCGGCGCTTTGCAGTTGGCGCTGGGATTGATAGGCATCGCCTAGCGACAAGGAGACATCATGCGTCAAGGTTGGAGATGGTTTGGACCCGATGCGGGCGTGAGCCTGGACGATGTGCGGCAGGCCGGCGCTACCGACATCGTATCGGCGCTGCACCACGTGCCGATCGGTACGGTATGGACCGAAGCCGAGGTCAGGAAGCGGCAAAGCCTCATCGAGGACGCTCCCGCCGGACGCACGCCGCTGACGTGGTCGGTGGTCGAATCCATCCCCATTCCGGATGACGTGAAGCGGACCGGCAAGGCCGCCAAGGCCGATATCGAGGCCTGGATCGCCAGCATGGAGGCGGTGGCCAAATGCGGCATCTCCACCATCTGCTATAATTTCATGCCGGTGGTCGACTGGACCCGTACCGATCTCGACTATCCGACACCGACGGGTTCGACCGCCATGCGGTTCAACCATGTGGCCTTCGCGGCCTTCGAGCTGTTCATAGCGGAACTTCCGGGCGCACAGCGGAGCTATAGCGACGAGGACAAGCGGCAGGCTCGCGCCGCCTATGAGGCGATGAGCGAGGACGACATCAAGGCGCTGACGCGCAATATCACCAGCGCCCTGCCCGGCTCGACCACGGATTCACTGACGCTTCCGGCGTTCCGCGAACGGCTGGCCTCTTATGCGGGCATCGATGCCGCGCAGTTGCGCCAGCATCTGGTGGAATTCCTCGAAGCCGTGACGCCAGCGGCGGAAGCCAGTGGGGTCAAGCTGACGCTGCATCCCGACGATCCGCCGCGGCCGCTGCTGGGTCTGCCGCGCGTTGCGTCGACGGCGGAGGATTATGCGGCCCTGTTCAAGGCCGTGCCATCGGAAGCCAACGGCATGTGCTTCTGCACGGGCAGCCTGGGAGTGCGGGCCGACAACGATCTCGTCGCGATCGCCAGGCGGTTTGCCGAACGCATTCATTTCGTGCATCTGCGCGCCACCAAGCGCGAAGGCGATGGCCGCTCCTTCCACGAGGCCGCACATCTGGAAGGCGATGTCGACATGGTCGGCGTGCTGCGAGCGCTGCTTGCGGAAGATGGACGCCGCGCCGAGAAGGACAAGTGCGTGTTCCGGCCCGACCACGGCCAGCGCCTGCTCGACGACCTGACCAAGCAGACGGCGCCGGGCTATCCGGCGATCGGGCGGCTGCGCGGCCTGGCCGAGCTTCGCGGCATCATCCACGCCTTGCAGGCCGGCGCTTAAATCAGGCGAAATAATCCGGAAAGTCGAGGCGGGCCTGCAAAAGCAGGCCCTCCGACTTGCCGAGATGGTCACGCAGCGCCGTCTCGGCAGCCGCCGGATCGCCCGCCATCACCGCCTTGGCGATCAGCCGGTGCTCCGCGACGATCCGCGACGGATCGGCGCTGGGCAGGGTGATGAAGCGCAAGCGGTCGAGCTGCATCTTGTGGTCGTCGACGAGTTGCCAGGCATATTCGGCGCCGACCGTCTGCGCGAGGCTGCGGTGAAACAGCTCGTCTAGGCCGTGGAAGCGGACGAGATCGCCCGCCTTGCCGGCAGCATCCTGGTCGGCCATCACGGCTTCGAGCAGCTTGCCGGTCGCCGCCGTGGCCTCGGCGGCGGCGCGGCGCACGATTTCCACCTCGATGGCTTCGCGAATGAAGCGGGAGTGGCGAATACTCTCGACGTCGATCCGCTTCACCAGCGTCGCCCGCTTCGGGCGGATGAGCAGCAGCCCCTGCTGGGCCAGCCGGATGAAGGCCTCACGCACCGGTTGGCGGGAGACGCCGTATTTGTCGGCGATTTCCGCTTCCGAAATGGTGTCGCCGGGTTTCAGCTCCAGCCGGACGATAGCATCGCGCAGCGCCGTCATCATGCGCGATGCCATGGTCGTCATGTCGCCGGCAGGGCCTTGTGTCTGCTGGTCCATTCGTCCTCGGGGTCAATGTCTCGGCAGGCTGATATCATAACTCTTGAGCAACGCATCAACATCCACGACCTGGCCGGAGGCGAGCGAGCCATTGGCGGCGATGCCGCTGAGGATCGACCAGGCGCCCATGACCTGGTTGGAGCTGCGGTCATAGCGATCGGGTTCGACATTGTCGGCATCGAACAGATAACCCAGCATCACCGGATCGGCGCCACCGTGATCGCCGGTCCCGTGCCACACCTCGATCTGCTGCGGCTCTTGCCCGGCAAGATGGATTTCGGTGGTCATGGCCTCGCCATCGGGGCGCTCGCGCTTGCCGCCGAAGACGCCATGGACCTCTACATGGCGGTGGGTGATATCGCCCTTGGTGCCGCGAAACTTGATCTCCAGGCCTTCCCAGGGGCTATAGGCCTGAAGCGTATAGTTCATGGTGGTGCGGTTGGCGTATTCGACCTGCACCTGCATGGTGTCTTCGATGGTGATGTCGTCGGCGAAGACGCACTTGTCGCGCAGGTAACCGTCATCGGATTCGGCATCGAGATAGAGCGCCTTCAGCGCCGCATCATTGTCGAGGTCGAGGCGGAAGTCGCACTTTTCTGCCACCGGGCAACCATGGCAGCGCGGGCCGTGGCCGGCGAGGCCGAGTTCAATGGCCATTTCGGGCGTATAGAAAGCCCGGCGGCCCATGGCGTTGACGCGCTTGGGCGTGGAGCTCAGCCACCAGTTCATCAGGTCGAAATGGTGGGTGGATTTGTGCACCAGCAGCCCACCGGACTTTTCCTTGTAGCGATGCCAGCGGCGGAAATAGTCGGCGCCATGGACGCGATCCAGATACCAGCGGAAATCGACGGCAGTGACCTCGCCGATCGTCCCCTTCATCAGGAGATCCTTGATCTGGGTGCGCGCCGGTGTGTAGCGGTAGTTGAAGGTGACGGTGACCGAGCGGCCCGTCTCGCGCTGGACGTCTAGGATCTCCTTCAGCTTCTCCATATTCACCGTCATGGGCTTTTCGGTCATGACGTCGCAGCCGGCGCGAAGGGCGGCGGTGATGTACTTATTGTGGGTGAAGTCCGGCGTGGTGACCACGACGACATCCGGCTTCTGCTCGGCGATCATCCGGTCGAACTCGACATCCGAATAGGTCGGCACCTGCCGGTTGGTGTTGTCGCTCACCCATTGCGCCGAAAGCTCGGCACGCTTGGCATTGGCGTCGCACAGGGCCACCAGCGAATGGCGATTGCCGTAATTGGCCGCAATGGCGGTGCGATACATCTGATGCCGGCCACCAGTGCCGACGATTGCGTATTTCATGAGGACTTCTCTTGCTGCAAGAAGGGCCGCGGGCGGTACGGCGCAAGCCTCATAACTACCATACAAGAATGGCGTGGCAAGAGCGCCTGCGCCGACTTCCAGCGGAGAATGGGCCGGAGGGTCAGCCCTTGCGCGGCGTGCCCATGGGGAATGGCAGATAGCCGAGGAAGCCTGTCAGCTTCCATGCAGCGCCCACCCTGCGGCAGAAATAGACGGTCTGCCAGTTCATGATGTCCTTGCCGCCATCGGCGCGGGCGATGGTGCCGTCGAACTTCTTGTGAGCCACGGCTATGTCGCCATCGATCTCGATGTGCTGCAAAGTCGTGGCACGAAAGATGCCGGTGCGCTGATCTTCGGCATATTTCACCGTGGCGCTATGCGCTGCCTGGCGCAGCCATTCGTCGCGATAAGCATCAAGGGTAGGAAAGCCGATCCGCCAGCTGTCCGGATTGTCCGAACCGCCGCCATTGATGCCGAGGAAACCCTCGCGGATGAAATCGCCCTCCACCATGCTCCAGTCGGCGGAGATGAAGGCATCGATATCCCGCTCGACCAGCATGGTCCAGATTGCGCCCCGGTCCGGATCCTTGGGAAAAGGGTTTGCTGTGTACGACATGGATGGGTTTTCGCTCCCATTTGGCGTTGAATGGACCTACAGTGCCGCCTTGCGGCGGACACCCTCAAGCTGTCGACCATCAGAGTATGTTCTAAATTTTCATTTGAACCAGTCCTTCTTTTGTTTTTCGGGCTGATTTTCTTGTGTGCATTGTTCCCGCCGGAGCAAATTTGGACCCTCTCGATCGGCGGACGCTCAAGATCTGCATAGACTTCGTTCTTATAACTCCATGATATTGAACATGAATTCCACGGAAATTTCAGGCGGTTCAGATTGGTATTAGACTAACCGCCAATGCCGCTTGACATCAGAGTAAAGACGTTCTTAGTCTTGAAAATCGTTTACAAAATTCCGACCGATCAGGCATAAGATCGGCAATTCTCGGGTAGGAGCACATGCGTGTAGGGATCGTCGGTCTCGGATACCGGCTCGGCTATCTGGCCCGCGTATTTTCAGTGACACTCGATGACTTCGAGGTCGTCGCCCACGTCGATCCCGAGCCCGCCGGCCTCAGCTATACAAAGGAATTCGGCGTTTCCGTCGGCAAGTCCTATGCGGAGCTTGCCGACATGCTGAAAAACCAAAAGCTGGACCTGCTGATGGTGGGCTCGCCCAACCACATGCATCTGGGCCATATCCGCACCGGCCTCGACCACGGCATGAAGATCTTCACCGAAAAGCCGGTGGTGACGACGGTCGAGGAAACCATGGACCTGGCGACGCTGATCGCCAGGCATGGTTCGGACCAGGTCATGGTGGGCCTGGTGCTCCGCTATGCCCCGCTCTATGTCGATTTGCGCAAGGCCCAGGCCGACGGGCTCTTGGGCGACATCGTCTCCATCGAAGCCTCCGAGCATATCCCGCCCTATCACGGCGCCTTCTTCATGCGCGACTGGCGGCGCTACGAGCGCTATTCCGGCAGCTTCATGCTGGAAAAATGCTGCCATGACCTCGACCTCTACAACGGCGTCATGGGTTGCCGCCCGAAATATGTGTCGAGCTTCGGGGGACGAAAGACCTTCATTCCCAAGAACGCGCCGCAGAACGACGGCATCAACGACATGGAAGTCTACCATCGCAAGCCGAGCGGCTGGATGGGGACCGACAAGGTGTTCGACAGCGATGGCGATATCATCGATTTCCAGACCGCGATGGTCGAATACGAGAACGGTTCCGCCCTTTCCTTCCACACCAATCTCAGTGTGCCCGACGATTTCCGGCGCTTTGCGGTAATGGGCGCCAAGGGCCAGGCAGAGGGCGATTTCGTCCGCAACTTCTTCAAGGTCACCAACGCGCGCACGTCGCAACGGCTGATCGACAAGGTCTATACCGGTTCGGACCTGTCCGTACATTACGGCGCCGACGAGCAGATGGCCGCCGATATCGCCAAACACCTGATCAAGGGCGCACAACTGCCCGTCTCGGTCGTCGATGCGCTGGAGGCAGGATTGCTGGCGCTGACCATGGATGAGGCCAGGAGGACCAGAAGCGTCATCGACATGGGGCCGATCTGGGAGCGGTTCGACACCGCCCTGGGACGCAGAGGCTAGGAGCCAGCAATGACCGGGACGCGCAGCGCAACAATCTTCGCCTTCGCTCTCCTGGCACCCGCCCTGGTCTACATCCTCGGCATCGTCGCCTACCCTCTCGCCGACACCATCAACCTGTCCTTCACCAATGCGGCCCTGCGGCCGACCTACAGCTGGGTCGGCTGGGCCAACTACCAGAAGATCTTCCAGGGCCATTTCGACCAGGTGATCATCCGCACCTTCGTGTGGACGTTCTTCTCGGTCTCCATAAAAATGATCATCGGCACCTGCGGGGCCGTGCTGCTCAATGCCGCCGTGCCCGGCCGCGCCCTCTTCCGTGTCCTCACCATGCCGCCCTGGATCATCCCCATGGCCATCGGCATCTTCATGTGGGGCTGGATGTATAACGGCCAGTTCGGGATGATATCGGGCCTGTTGCAGAATTTCGGGCTGGTGGACGGACCGGTGGCGTTCCTCGCCTATGGTAATACCGCCTTCTGGGCGACGATCTTCACCGATGTGTGGATCGGCGTGCCGCTGGTGACGATCTACCTGCTGGCGGCGATGCAATCGATCCCCAAGGATCTCTACGAGGCTGCCTGGACCGATGGCGCCGGGCGCTTTTACCGCTTCCGCCGCATCACCCTGCCGATGATCGTGCCGGCCCTGATCACCATCTCCATGCTGTCGCTGATCGCGACGTTCAATTCCTTCGACATCATCTGGATCCTTACCGCCGGCGGGCCGAGCCAGGCGACGACGACCATGATCATCGACACCTACAAGACCGCCATCGGCTCGTACAAATACGGCGAGGGCGCTGCGCGGGCGGTGATGATCTGCCTGTTCCTGTCGGTGTTTTGCTACTTCTACTTCCGAACTGTCAGCCGCATTTCGATGGAGGAAAGCAAATGAGCGAAAAGCCCATGATCGAGCGCTATCGCTGGTACGAAATGCTGGGAATTTATCTCGGTATCTTCGTTTTTCTCTGCTTCGTACTGTCCCCGTTCGTCGAAGGCTTCCTGGTGTCGCTGAAGCCGCTGTCGCTGCTGTTCTCCTCGCCCTACAGCTTCTGGCCCCAGAACGGCTCGTTCACGGCCTACTACACCATGTGGCAGAGCGTGCCGGGCTTCGGCCGCTACATCTTCAACTCGCTGTTCATCTCCACTGTCATCACCATCGTGGTGCTGTGCCTGGTGGTGCCGGCAGCCTATGCCTTCGCGCGTTTTCCCTTCGCGGGACGCGGCATGCTGCTGGGCATGTTCCTGGCCGTAAACATGTTTTCGGGCGCGGTGCTGCTGATCCCGCTCTACCGGTTGATGCGCGCCTCGGGCCTGCTCAACACCTATTGGGCGATGATCGTGCCGGGCGTCGCGTTCCTCATTCCATCCGCCATCTGGCTGCTGCGCACCTATCTGATGCGCATTCCGCGGGAGCTGGACGAAGCCGCCTGGGTCGATGGAGCCAGCCGGCTCTATACGCTGAGGCGTGTCATCCTGCCCATCGCCATGCCGGGCATCATGGTGGTGGCGATCACCACCTTCATCGGCGCCTATGCGCAGCAGTTCATCTTCGCGCTGACCTTCAATTCCAAGACGGAATACATGCCGCTTTCGATCGGGCTCTTCGCCTATTTCGGTCGCCAGGAAGTGGTGTGGAACGAGCTTATGGCGGCCAGCTTCGTCGGCATCGCGCCGGTGATGATCGTGATCTTCTTCCTGCAGCGCTACCTGGTGGCGGGCCTGACGGCCGGCGCGGTGAAGCAATAGGAGAAGCGACAGGACTAACCCCAATACCGGGGCAATCAACAAGGGATGGACCAACCATGACGAAACACGTCAACATACTCGCGGGGGTGCTGATCACCCTGACGGCGTCGACGGCGATCACCGCCGTTCAGGCGCAGGACCAGACCATCAGTTTCATCAATTGCGGTGATACGCTCACCGTTGGCTACGACAAGTACATTGCCGAGTGGGAAGCGGCCAATCCGGGCTGGAAGATCGCTCCCGAAGTGGTCGGCTGGGGCCAGTGCCAGGACAAGGTGACGACCTTGGCGGCGGCCGGCACCCCCGTCGCTCTCGCCTATGTGGGCTCACGGACGCTGAAGCAGTTCGCCGAGAACGACCTGATCGTGCCGATCCCGATGACGGATGCCGAAAAGGCCGCCTACTACAATTTCGTGCCGGCGACGGTGACGTTCAACGATACCCAATGGGGCATTCCGGTAGCGTTCTCCACCAAGGCTCTCTACTGGAACAAGGACCTGTTCAAGGCCGCCGGCCTCGATCCCGAGAAGCCGCCCCAGACCTGGGCCGAGGAAATCGCCGACGCCAAGGCGATCTCCGAAAAGACCGATGCCGCCGGCTTCGGTGTCGTCGCCAAGACCTTCGACAACACCATGCACCAGTTCCTGCACTGGGTTTACACCAACAATGGTTCGGTGATCGACGCCGATGGCAACATCACCCTCGACAGCCCGGAAAACCTCGAAGCGCTGACGGCGCTCAAGGACATCACCCAATATGCCGAGGAAGGCCCGACGGCCTATGAGCAGAACGAAGTGCGCGCCATCTTCCTCGACGGCAAGATCGGCATGATCCATGCCTCGGTGGGCGCCGTGAACCTTCTAGAGGAAAGCAAGATCAACTGGGGCGTGGCTCCCCTGCCCCTGGGCCCCCATGCCAAGGGCCCTGGCACGCTGCTGATCACCGACAGCCTCGCGGTCTTCAAGGGCACGGGCGTCGAGGACAAGGCGATCGACTTCGCCAAGTTCCTGACCAACCCCAAGAACCAATACGAAGCCGAACTCGCTCAGGGCCTGACGCCCACCCGCAAATCGCCGGAAGTCGACCAGCTGGTGAAGGACAAGCCGTACTGGAAGCCGTTCATCGACGGTATCGCCTATGGCGGGCCCGAGCCGCTGTTCCTCGACTACAAGGGCTTGCAGAACGTCATGATCCAGATGGTGCAATCGGTCGTCACCGGCCAGGCCGAGCCGGCCGCGGCCCTCAAGCAGGCCGCCGCGGACCTCGAGCAATACAAATAGAGCAAGCAATCGTCCGGCCGCTGAATTTCCAGCGGCCGGACCGGCCTGTCATCCGCCTCCGGAGACCGATCCATGTCCCAGCTCAGCCTGTCGCATCTGAAGAAATCGTTCGGCGGCATCGAGATCATCAAGGGCATCGACCTCGATGTGACGGAGGGCGAATTCGTGGTCTTCGTCGGCCCCTCCGGCTGCGGCAAGTCCACGCTGCTGCGCATGATCGCCGGGCTTGAAAATGTGAGCGCGGGCGAGATCATCATCGCCGGCCAGCCGGTAAAGGATCTGCCGCCGGTCAAGCGCGGCATCGCCATGGTGTTTCAATCCTATGCGCTCTATCCGCATATGAGCGTGTTCGAGAACATCGCCTTTCCGCTGCGCGTCGAGCGCCTGCCCAATGCGGAGGTGACGGAACGCGTGACGCGCGCCGCCAAGGTGCTGCAGCTCGAAAGCCGGCTGGAGCAACGCCCAGGCACCTTGTCGGGCGGCCAGCGCCAGCGCGTCGCCATCGGCCGCGCCATCGTGCGCGAGCCCAAGATCTTCCTGTTCGACGAACCGCTTTCCAATCTCGACGCCGCATTGCGTTCGGAGATGCGCATCGAGTTGATGGAGCTCCACAAAAAGCTCGGCACCACGATGATCTACGTCACCCACGATCAGGTCGAGGCCATGACCATGGCCAACAAGATCGTGGTGCTGAATGCCGGCGAGATCGAGCAGATGGGGACACCGCTCGAACTCTATCATCATCCGCAGAACCTGTTCGTGGCCGGCTTCATCGGCTCGCCGAAGATGAATTTCATCAGGGGCACCTGCCGGGCGGCTGACGCTCAGGGGATCACGGTGGACCTTGAAGGCCTCGGCACGATGACGTTGCCGCGCGGCGGCGCCGGCAGCCTCGCCGGGCAGTCCCTGACGGTGGGCATGCGCCCGGAACACATGACGCTGGGCGGCGGCGGATTCGAAATGACCATCACGCCCAATATCGTCGAACGGCTGGGCATCCACACCGTGGTCTATTCCACGCAGCCTTCCGGGGCCGGCTTCATCTCCCTGTTCGAGGGCGATCCAGACGTCGCGCCCGGGCGCCCGATGCGGATCGGGGTCGAGCCGGCACAATGCCATTTGTTTGACGCCGATGGTCTTGCCGTACGCTGAACCGCCACCTTGGGGCACGCGACGGTATCATAGGAGAGGCGCCATGCTCGACCTGGTCGGGTATCTGCAGACAGAGAGAGACAGCTTCAGCCGCTCGGAAAAGCGGTTGGCTGATCTCATTCTCGCCGATGTCGATACGGCGCTGAGCTCCTCTATCGTCGACCTCGCCGCCTCCGCCGACGTCTCGCCACCCACAGTGACGCGCTTTTGCCGCCGCATCGGCTGCGACGGATTCTCGGAATTCAAGGTGAGGCTGGCACAAAGCCGGTTCATAGGGCAGCGCTATCTGCAGCCGGCGGGCGGCCCGGAAACCGCGCGCGAGATTGCGCAGAATATTGTCAACCATGCGCAGGCCAGCCTTTATGCCTTCTTCGACCGGTTCGATGCCGAAATGCTCGAGCGCGCGGCGCAGGCGGTGGTCGATTCCAGCTATGTGCTGGCGTTCGGCTCAGGCGGCGTCTCCTCGATGGTGGCGGTGGAGCTGGAAAACCGGCTGTTCCGTCTCGGGCTCAAGGTCACTTCATCGCTCGATCACCAGGCGCAACTGATGCGCGCCGCGGGGGCGCCGAAGGGGACCGTGGTCATCGCAGCATCGATGAGCGGCAACAACCTGCCCATGGCCAAGGCGCTCAGCATCGCCGCCGAATATGGGCTAGTGCGCATCGTTCTGACCCGGCCCGGATCGCCAGTGGCGCATGAAGCCGACATCCTGCTGCCGATCGATATCCCCGAGGATGCCGATATCCTCCGCCCCACCGCGGCACGCTATACCTATATCGCCATGCTGGACGTACTGTCGCAAACGGTAGCGACGCGCATGCGCATTGCGGCCGTCGCCAGCATGCGCCGCATCAAGCACCAGCTCATCGTCAACCGCGACAGCGACGACAGCCAGGCGCTGGGCGACTGACGCTCCCTCATCCAACCCCAAGGGCCTCGTCGATGACCTCCTCGCCGCGCTTCCAGTTCCGCCTCGAAACCAGTTGGCAGCCGACGCGCGACGACGAGCCGCTAGCCTATACGCTACGGCTGACCAACCAGTCTCGAGAGGCGGTTTCGGGGTTTGGGCTTTGCGTCAGCGGTCCCGCTCGCACCGACCCCACGGCGGTGATCGAGGGCGCAAAACTCACCGCGCGGCTGTCCAATCATTCGCAGTTTACGCCAGATCCGAGCTATTCGCTCGCTGCCGGCGCCACGTGGACGGTGAAAATCACCAGCCTCAACCGCCCCTTGCGGCATTGGAGCGATGGAGCCACCACCGCCTATGTGGTGCTTGCCGATGGCACAACGGCACCCGTCGCCGTGGAGCCGACGCGCTCGGCCGTCGACAATGCGCCACTCAAGAAGGGCACGACGCTCTACCCGGTGCCGACCAGGGCGCCCGTTCCCGTGTCGATCGTTCCCTGGCCCGCAAAGGTGGGCGTCGCGGGCCGCCGTACTCTTCCCGCGGGGCTCGACCCACACGGCGACACAGCCGAGGCCGGCGAGGCGGCGAAGGCTTTCGCCGAGCTGACGGACGCCCTATTCCCGGCAGAAGGCATCGTACGATCGGCGGCGGAGGGCGGCCTCAGGGTGCGCCTCGTGCCGGAGGCGGCACTGGGCGCGGAATCCTACCAGGTGGCGTTCGGCAAATCCGGGCTGACGGTTCGAGCCTCCACGCGTACCGGCTTTCTTTATGGCCTCATTACACTAGGTCAGATCTGGCGGGGCGCGCGGCGGCATCCCGGAACCTTCGTATTTCCCGCAGAGGGCGAGATCGAGGATGCGCCGGCGTATGGCTGGCGCGGCTCGCATCTTGACGTCGCGCGGCAGTTCTATTCGTCGGCCGAGGTCCGGCAATTCCTGCGCCTATTGGCGTGGAACAAGCTCAATCGCTTCCATTGGCATCTCAGCGACGACGAAGCCTGGCGTGTCGAGATCGACGCCTTCCCGGAATTGACCAGGGTCGGCGCCTGGCGAGGCCACGGCATGGCCTTGCCGCCGCTGCTCGGTTCCGGCCCCGAACCACAGGGTGGCTATTACAGTAAGCCGGCCATAAGACAGATCGTCCAAATGGCCGACCGTTTCGGCATCATGGTGGTGCCCGAGATCGACATTCCCGGACATTGCTATGCGGTGCTGCAGTCACTGCCGCAGCTCCGCGATCCGGGCGAGCATGGCGAATATCAATCGGTTCAGGGCTTTCCCAATAACTGCCTCAACCCCTCCTATGAACCGGTCTACGAATTTCTGGGAACAGTCTTCGACGAACTGGTCGAACTGTTCCCAGCCAAGATCATTCATCTCGGCGCCGACGAAGTGCCGCTTGCCGCCTGGTCGGGCTCGCCCCTGGCGCTGCAAAAGCTCACGGAAATCGCCGGCGCCGCACTGGCGGAAAAGCATGCGAAGCTGCTCAACACCATCGGCAATCTGCATGGCGCCGATGAGATCGAAGGGTCGGCAACGGCGGTGCTGCAGGCCGAATTTCTCCACCGCGTCCAGGCCATGCTCGCCGAACGAGGCGTGCTCACCGGTGGTTGGGAAGAAGCGGCTCATGGCGATGTCATCGACAGGGACGAAAGCTATCTGGTGGGCTGGCGCTCGGTGGAGGTGAATGCCGAACTGGCCGGACGCGGCTACGACATCGTCGCGGCGCCAGGGCAGCGCTACTATCTCGACATGTCCAATGGCATCGCCTGGTCCGAGCCCGGCGCCAGTTGGGCCGGCTGGTCGGGCCCCGAGGAAACCTATGCGTTCGAGGCGACGGCGGGGTGGACAGAAGAGCAGTTGAAACACCTGCTCGGCGTTCAGGCCTGTATCTGGTCCGAGCCGATGACCGATCGGGCCATTTTCGACCGGCTGGTGTTTCCGCGCCTTTCCGCCATAGCCGAGGCGGGATGGACGCCGCTGGAGCGCAAATCGTGGCCGCGATTCTCGGCGCTGGTCGGCTTGATGCCGAATATGTACGGCTATTGGGAGGAGCTGAACTAGGGCGCTCGTTTTGATTGCATCCAAACGAGCGCTCTAAGTCTTTGTTTTGGCGCGTTTTCGAACCGGAAAAGTGGCATCCGCTTTTCCTGAAAACGCTCTAGCCGAACGGGTTCTCAACGCGTGGCCAGATGTTTCGCCGCACCTTGCGATAATCGGTCGTTGCCGGATCGTTGGGATAGGGCCGTCCGGCCGAGCAATAGATGATGTCGGACGCGATCCTGGAGAATGAAGCGTAGAAGTGGTTGGTCGACTTGATCAGCAGAATTCGACGCTGCGCCGGATCGATCCCCATCACCGAGAACAGGCTGGGATCGAAACTCTGCGCCCTTGTGGAATTGAGGATGACCTCGATGCCGTCGAAGGCAATGACGGCGGCATCGCCGAAGGGCGCGAGACTCTCGCCGAAACGCATTTCGGCGTTCTTCACCAGTCTGGCTATCCGCACCCGCCTGTCGATCGGCGCACCCGTATGGGGCGCCGACTTGGCGCCGAAGCGCAGAAGGATTTCCGCGCCCTCGCCCGCGGCGAAACAGATCTGCACGGCGACGGGATCCCAGATGGTGCCCACTGCAACGTCGGTCACACCGCGCGCCATCAGTTCCTCAAGAATAACGGTGGCATCGCCCGCAGTGCCGCCGCCGGGATTGTCCCACATGTCGGCGATGACAACCGGCCCCTTGGGCTGAGCCAGCGCATGGGTGACGGCCGCTTTCTCGTCCAGCTCCGGGGCGCGGAAAGTGCCGCGCCTGGAATAAAGTTCGAAGCCCAATTGCTCGGCCAGCGCCGCGCCCTTTTCGGGCTTGCCATTGGTGACGACGATCAGGCGGGTCCCCATTTCGGGCACGTCGGCGGCCATGAAGCCATGGATCACCGAGATGGAAAGGATATCGGGGTCACGACTTTCCAGGTCATAGAGCTTGTCGACAAAGGAGCGCATCGGCTCGCGCGAGGTTGGGAACACGTCGATCATGCGGCAATCGAAGGTGGACATCACGGGCGTGATCTCCCCCCGCAAGGTGGCGACGGCAAGGCGCCAGAGATCGCGGGCACGCTCGACGAAATCGATATGCGGAAATTCCTTGAAGGCCACGAAGAAGTCGGCGGCAGCAACGCGCCTGTTGGTGAGATGGCTGTGCGGATCGAGTTCGGCGCAAACCAGCACATCGGGGCCCACGATATCGCGCACCCGGCTCAGGAAATCGCCTTCGCAATCATCATAGCCGTCGGCCACCATGGCGCCGTGCAGGCCGAGAACGACGCCATCGAGCGGCAGGGCAGCCCGCAATTGGTCGAGGATTTCGTCCCGCAGGGCTTCGTAGGTCTGCCGATTGACGAGGCCGGCGGGGTCGGCCCAGGCGGCAGTGCCCTCGATCAACGTCCAGCCGAGCTCCCCCGTCACTTCGCGGCCCACGGTGATGGGGGCGCTGCAGAGCGTCGGCGTTGCGGGATGCTGCCCCGGAGGGGCATAGAGCGAGGCTTCGAAGGCGCGGCGATCGACGGCGATGGGAGAAAAGGTGTTGGTTTCGGTCGCCAGGGCTGCGGTGAACACGCGCACGATGGGAGGCTTTCTGCTCGCGGCAAAACCGTAAGAAATTTTCACAATCCGGCAGTTTCAGCCGAATTTTTTCTCCCGCAAGCAGATAAATCAGTTCCCCAGGAAAGTCACTTACAAATGCCGGCGACTTACCGCCAGTTGAGCACGATCTTGCCCGCACCGCCCGCTGCTGCCTGGGCGAAGGCCTGCTGATAGTCATCGGCCCGGTAGCGATCGGTGATGACCTTGCTGACATCGAGGCCGCTTTCAAGCATGGCAAGCATCTTGTGCCAGGTCTCGAACATCTCGCGGCCGTAGATGCCCTTGAGCGTGATCATCTTGAAGACGATCTTGTTGAGGTCGAGCGGCGCCGGCTTGGCAGGCAGGCCGAGCAACGCGATCTTGCCGCCCATCACCAGATTATCGAGCATCTGGTCGAGCGCCTGGGGCGAGCCGCTCATCTCGAGACCGACATCGAAGCCCTCACGCATGCCCAGGCGGTCCATGACATCGTGGAGGTTTTCCGTCGCCACATTGACCGGGGTCACATCCGCGGTCCGCCCGGCCAGTTGCAGGCGCTTGGCATCGACATCGGTGATGACGACGTGGCGGGCGCCGACATGGCGGGCAATGGCGGCGCCCATGATGCCGATGGGGCCGGCGCCGGTGATCAGCACATCCTCGCCCACCAGGTCGAAAGTCAGCGCAGTGTGTACGGCATTCCCCAATGGATCGAGAATGGCGCCCATTTCATCGGAAATGCTATCCGGCAGCGGCACGATATTGAAGGCCGGGATGCGGACATATTCGGCAAAGGCCCCCGGCAGATTGACGCCGATGCCCTTGGTTTCAGGATCGAGATGAAAGCGGCCACCACGGGCGGCACGGCTCTTCATGCCGATCACGTGTCCTTCGCCGGAGACGCGCTGGCCGACCTTGAGGTTGCGGACATTGGCGCCGACCTCGGCGATGGTGCCGCTATATTCGTGCCCCGTGACCATGGGTACCGGCACGGCACTTTGGGCCCACTCGTCCCATTTGTAGATATGAATATCGGTGCCGCAGATACCGGTCTGGGCAACCTTGACCAGCACATCGTCCGGTCCGATCTCGGGCACCGGCACGTCCTGCATCCAGATCCCAGGCTCGGACTTGGCTTTGACGAGAGCTTTCATGGCGGCTCCTAGATGATCGCGAGTTCCTTGCCGGCACCGATGAAGGCGTCGATGGCAAAGGCGATGTCGGCATCGGTCAGCCCGGCCGACATCTGAGTGCGGATGCGGGCCTTGCCCTTGGGCACGACGGGGAACGAAAACGCCGTCACCAGGATATTGCGGTGGGCCAGGCTTGCGGCCATCTGCTGGGCGCGCGTCGCCTCGTGCAACATCACCGGAATGATCGGGGTGTCGCCGGGCAACAGATCGAAGCCTGCATCGCCCAGGGCCTTGCGGAAGGTCTTGGCATGGCGGCCCAGCCGTTCCCGGCGGTCATCCGCAGCCTCGGCGATTTCGATAGCCTTGAGGGATCCCGCCACAATGGCCGGCGGCAGGGCGTTGGAAAAGAGATAGGGCCGCGCGCGCTGGCGCAGGATATCGATGATGGGCTGGCTGGCGGCGATGAAGCCCCCCATGGCGCCGCCCAGGGTCTTGCCCAGCGTTCCGGAGACGATATCGACACGGTTGCCCACCCCGGTGAGGGCCGGCGTGCCCCTGCCCTTGTCGCCAAGATGGCCGGTGGCGTGGCAATCATCGATCATCACCAACGCGCCATAGCGTTCGGCAAGGGTGCAGATGTCCGGAAGGTTGGCGACATAACCATCCATGGAAAACACGCCGTCAGTGACGATGAGCTTAAAGCGCACGCCGGCGGCATCTGCCTCCTTGAGGCGCTGCTCCAACTCGTTCATGTCGCTATTGGCATAGCGAAAGCGCTGCGCCTTGCTCAGCCGAATGCCGTCGATGATGGAGGCATGGTTGAGCGCATCGGAAATCACCGCATCCTCCGGACCCAGGAGGGTTTCGAAGACACCGCCATTGGCATCGAAGCACGAGCCGAAGAGGATGGCGTCGTCCTTGCCGAGATAAGCGGCGATGCGCTGCTCCAGTTCGCGGTGCAATTCGTTGGTGCCGCAGATGAAGCGGACCGAGGCCATGCCGAAACCGTATTTTTCGAGCGCGGCAGCACCGGCGGCGGCGATCGCCGGCTCGTCGGCGAGGCCCAGATAGTTATTGGCGCAGAGGTTAATCACCCGCTCGGCCGGTGCCGTAGCCAGATGCACCTCGCCTGCCTGGGGGCTGCTCAACAGCCGCTCGCGCTTGGTGAAACCGTCGGCCTCGATTTCGGCGAGCACGGATTTGAGGTGAGTGGTGAAGCCAGCGTCCATGGTTAAGATCCGTTCCGGTTAGATGGAATATCCAATATAACGGAATTCAAGTCAACGGATCAGTGGATTTCCTGCGCGCGTCTATTCGTAGACCACCACCATCAGCGCGCGCGCCTCGCGGTCACCCGTATTGGCGATTTCATGCTCGCAGTCGACGCGGTAGCGGGCGGTTTCTCCCGACAGCAAAGCCCGCTTGCCCTGCTCGGTCTCGACCGTCAGTCCTTCCGACCAGGCGGTCAGGTGCTCCATCGTGCCGGGTGCATGCGGCGCGCTGGCCAGCTTGCCGCCGGGAGCGATCTCCACCTCATACCACTCGACCCGTCCCGCAAAGGCTGGGGGACTGAGAATGCGCAGCCGCCAGGCGCCGTCCGGACTTTTGATTTCCGGCGTGTGGGCCACAGAGACTACTTCCACCGGATTGTTCTGCCGATGGGCGACGCCGCCGGCGATAAGGTCGGCAAAATCCAGCCCGAGCGCCTGTGTCAGGCTCCACAACACCGCAAAGGTCGGGTTGGCCTCGCCGCGCTCGATCTGCGACAGCATGGATTTGGACACGCCGGAGCGGGCGGCGAGTTGTTCGAGGGTCAGGTGGCGGGCCTTGCGTTCCCGCTGAATTACCGGCCCGATCTGCGGCGTATCGTGTGCATCCATGCGGGGAACCTGCCGTCAGCACGACCGGTGGTCAAGCGGCGCCCACTTGGCTCGGTCATAAAGGCGGTTAATCCATTAAAAGCCGGGAGTTCGAAAAGCAGGCCTTGCCCTTCCGCGTGACTAGTGGCATGGAATTGGTATGGTACTGGCCTCATCCGTGAGAAAACCACATTGGCACGACTTTCCCTGCGCGACGTCAAAAAGCGATTCAAGACGATGGAGGTGCTGCACGGCATCGACCTCGATATTGGGGACAAGGAATTCGTCGTCTTCGTCGGCCCATCGGGTTGCGGCAAGTCCACGCTGCTCCGGCTGATCGCGGGTCTCGACCCCATCACCGACGGTGAGTTCACGCTCAACGGCCAGCGCATGAACGACGTGGCGCCGTCCAAGCGCGGCATTGCCATGGTGTTTCAGTCCTATGCGCTCTACCCGCATATGGATGTCTACGAGAACATGGCGTTCGGGGCGCGGCTGATGGGCCTCGACAAAGCTGAGGTCGAAGCCCGTATCACCGACACCGCCCGCATGCTGCAACTGGAGCCGCTGCTGCAGCGTAAGCCGCGCGAACTTTCCGGCGGCCAGCGCCAGCGTGTCGCCATCGGCCGCGCGCTGGTGCGCAAGCCTGACGTGTTCCTGCTCGATGAACCGCTGTCCAATCTCGACGCCGCCCTGCGCTCGGACGTGCGGCTGGAAATCGCCAAGCTGCACCGCGACATCGGCGCCACCATGATTTACGTCACCCACGACCAGGTCGAGGCCATGACGCTGGCAGACCGCATCGTGGTGATGAACCTCGGCCGCATCGAGCAGGTGGGCTCGCCGCGCGAACTCTATGAGACGCCGGCCAACACGTTCGTCGCCACCTTCATCGGCTCGCCCAAGATGACGCTGGTCAATGTCGACCGGGATGGCGACCGGGTCAGCCTGGCACAGTCGGGCAGTGTGGTGGTCGGGCGCTTGCCGGCAGGCGGCGAAACCAAACTCAAGCTCGGTGTCCGCCCGGATGCGCTGACGATCGTTCGCGGCGCAGCCGACAACGGCTTCTCCGCCAAGGTGATCTACACCGAATACCTGGGCGACAATGCCTATGTGTATGCCCGCCTTGGCGATGGCACGCAGATCAGCGTGCGCACCTCGCCAAGCGAGCATTATGCGCCTGACGAGGCGGTAACCGTGCGGATCGATCCGGCGGCTGCACATTTCTTTTCGCAAAGCGACGGCCGGCGTCTGCCGGCTGCTGCCGCCGCGGCCTAACGCCCGGCGGGACTACCAAGTCAACAAGGAGAGGACAAACATGAGAAAGACCATCCTCAGGGCCGGTGCCCTGCTCGGCGCCCTTTTGGTCGCCGCGCCGGCATTCGCCCAGGAAATCACCTTCTGGAGCTGGCGTCAGGAAGACACCGCCGTCTACCAGCAGGTCATCGATTCCTTCGAGAAGGCCAATCCGGGCATCACCGTCAAGTACGAAGCCTTCGTGCCTGACCAGTACAACACCATCCTGTCGACCGCCCTTTCCGGCGGCACCGGCCCGGATGTGATGATGGTGCGTGCCCACGGCGCCCTCGAGACCGTCGCCGCCGGCGGCTATCTGATGCCGCTCGATGCCAAAACCGTGCCCGGCCTCGATACCCTGCCGGCTCCGGCGCTGGCTGCCGAAACCTCGGGCGGCAAGATCTACGCTGTGCCCTTCGCCAGCCAGACCATGCTGATCATCTACAACAAGGCCCTGTTCGACAAGTTCGGCATCGCCGAGCCCAAGACTTGGGACGACCTCACCAAGGCAGCCCAGACGCTGAAGGCCAATGGCATCTTCGGCTTCGCCAACGGTACCGCGACCGCCTGGCAGAACGAGACCATCGTTTCCGCCATCGGCTCAAGCCTGATCGGTAAGGATTTCTACAACGACCTGATGGCCGGCAAGACCGACTTCAACGATCCGCGTTACGTCAACGCGCTCGCCAAGCTCAAGGAAATGAGCGCGTACTTCCCCGACGGCTTCCAGGGTCTCGACTATCCGTCGGCCCAGCAGTTGTTCGCTTCGGGCCTGGCCGGCATGTTCGCCGGTGGATCGTTCGAGCTCGCGACCTTCAAGGGCCTGAATCCCGACCTGGAGATGGGCGTCATTCCGGCGCCGGTGGCCAAGGACGGTGACGAGCCGCTCGTCGGCCTCTACTTCGACGGCGGTTATGCGGGCAATGCCAAGACCCAGCATGCCGAAGCGGTGCAGAAGTTCCTCAGCTACCTGACCACCAAGGATTTCGGCCAGGTGTTCGCCAACAAGCTGAACAACGTCTCGCCGATCCCGGGCGTCACCTTCGACAACCCGCTGCTGCAGAAGGTTGCGGGCCTCGATGACCATTCGATCCCCTACATCATGCTCGTGCACTTCCGCTACAAGGAGCCCTCCGGCTCGGTGCTGCTGCAGACCGCAGTGCAGAAGATGCTGGCCGGCGAGTCGACTCCCGAAGACGCCGCCAAGTCGGTGACCGACGGTATCGCGACCTATTACGAGCCCTTCCAGAAGCTCAAGAAGTAAGTTTTCAAACCCGGTGAGGGGTCGAAAGGCCCCTCACCTTCTATCGCTGTCGCCCCCCTGAAGGACGACAACGACAGAAGGTGAGATCGCGAGGTTCACCGCCTCGAAGTTGGAGAGAACAAGCAGATGCCCAGCCTGCGGCTGACAGGACGCGGACTATGGATCACGGCGCTGATCGTGCCGCCGCTGGTCTTCATGGCGACCTTCGTCGCCTATCCGATCATTTCGGCGCTGGCCTATGCGTTCTTCGACTGGAACGGGCTGGTGCGCGGCGATTTCGTGTTCCTCAAGAACTTCCAGGAAGTGCTGTTCCAGGAACCGTTCGCGACCTGGACGCGCAACGCCTTCATGCACAACATCATTGTGTTCGTCGTGCTGATGATCGTTCAGAACGGCTTCGGCTTCCTTCTCGCCTATGCGCTGTGGCGCGAGCTGCCGGGCGCCAAGTTCCATCGCGTAGCGGTGTTCCTGCCGGTGGTGCTGTCGACCATCATCGTGGGCTATCTGTGGAAGCTGTTCTTCCATCCGCTGTTCGGCGTGGTGAACAAGGGCCTCGACGCAGTGGGGCTTCATGCCCTGGCGCAACCCTGGCTGGGGCAGAGTTCCACGGCCCTCGGCGCCCTGATCTTCGTCAATGCCTGGCACTGGGTGGGCTTTCCCGCACTGGTCTTCCTTGCCGGCATGCAGCGCATTCCCACCGAAGTGCTCGATGCCGCCAGCATGGAGACCGAGAGCGAATGGGTGAAGATCACCAAGATCGTCTGGCCGCTGGTGGCGCCCAGCGCCACGGTGGTGTTCGTGCTGTTGTTCATCGGTGCGTTCAACTGGTTCGAAATTCCCTACATCATGGTCGGGCTCGACGGCTCGCCGTTCGGCTCCACGGACGTGTTGGGGCTGTATTTCTACCGGACGGCGTTCGGCAACCAATCCGCCGGCGTACAGGATTTCGGCAAGGGTAGCGCGCTGGCCGTGCTGACCTTCCTGTTCATCGCAGTGATCGCGGCATTCTGGACCATCCGCCTGCGCAAGCGGGAGATCCAGCTATGAGCGCGACCGTCGACACTTACGATCGCCGCGGCATTCTGGGCACGCTGGGACGCGACGGGCTGCTGCAGATCCTCTTGATCGCCAACACCGTGCTGATGCTCTTCCCGATCATCATCATGATCATGTCGGGCTTCAAGACCCAGGCGGAGATCTTCAATTCGCCGTTCGGCATCCCGAACTTCGGCAATCTGAGCAACTATCTCACCATCTGGACGCAGACGAATTTCCTGCGCTACCTGATGAACTCGTTCCTGATCACCGGCTCCTCGATCGTCCTGATCCTGGTGCTGGGCACGATGGCCGCCTATGCGGTGGCGCGCTACGAATTCTTTGGCTCGAGCTTCGTGCTGCTGTTCTTCCTGGCCGGGCTGACGCTGCCGCTGAAACTTGCCATCATCCCACTGTTCATCCTGATGCGGGATTTGAGCATCCTCAACAACCAGCTGTCGCTGATCTGCGTCTATGTCGCCATGGGACTGCCCTCGACGGTGTTCATCATGACGAGCTTCATCCGGACACTGCCCAACGAACTCGAAGATGCGGCCCGTATGGATGGCGCCAGCGAGTTGCGGATCATGTGGTCGGTGATGCTGCCGCTGGCGCGGCCCGCCATGGTGATCGCCGCTATCCAGAACCTGGTGCCGATCTGGAACGACTTCTTCTTTCCGCTGATCTTCATCCAGAACGACAATTTGAAGACGCTGCCGCAGGGCATGACGGCCTTCATGGGCCAGTACACCACCAATTTCGGCGCGCTCTATGCCGGGCTGACGCTCAGCGCCGCGCCGATCATCGTCATCTACATCCTGCTGTCGCGGCAGTTCATCAACGGCATGACGCAAGGCGCCATCAAATGACTGAGATTATTCCGAAGGGTGCGCTGATCGTTTCGTGCCAGGCGCGAGTCGACAACCCGCTGCATGGCCCCATCTTCATGGGCGCCATGGCGCTGGCGGCGCGTGACGGTGGCGCCAGGGGCATCCGCGCCAACGGTCCCGAAGACGTTCGCGCCGTGAAGGCGGCGGGGCTGCCCGTCATCGGCATCAACAAGGTGTTCAACGACGCCTACCCGGTCTACATCACGCCCAATTTCGCCTCCGCGGCCGTGCTGGCCGAAGCGGGCGCCGACATCATCGCGGTGGATTGCACGCCGCGTCCGCGCGAGGGCGGGCCGGTCTCCGAACTGGTGCGCCGCATCGTCGATGAATTGAAGATCCCGGTGTTCGCCGACTGCTCCAATCTCGAGGAAGGCATGGCGGCCGAACAGTGGGGGGCCAGCTATGTGTCCTCGACCCTGTCCGGTTATGTCGACCCGACCGCACCCAAGCAGGTCGAACCCGACCTGGCGCTGATCGAGGCTTTTGCGAAACACTGCAAGATCCCCATTGTCGCAGAAGGCCGCTACAACACGCCGGACCTGGCGCGCCAGGCATTGGAGGCCGGCGCGCATGCGGTGGTGGTCGGCACCATGATCACCAACCCGCGTGAGATCACGCGCGGCTTCGCGGCGGAAGTCGCCCGGGCGCGATGAGCCCGGTCTATCTCGGCATCGATGTCGGCGGGACGGCGTCGCGCTGGACGGTGATCGACGATGCCGGCGCGCTGTTGGCGCGCGGCGCCGCACCTGGTGCGACCGGACATCTGTTCGTGCCGGCCGAGCGGGAAAAATTCGAACGCATGATCGTCGAGGTCGCCTCGGGTGTCGACCCGGACCTCGAACTGGCGGGGATTTTCGCCGGCGTCACCGGGCTTGGCCCGCAGGTGCAGGACGACGCCCATGCGCTGATCGGCAATGCTTTCGGCATCGCGCCCGAGCGGGTCTCGACCAATGACGACATGCAGCTGGCCTATCTCGCCGCTTTCGAGCGTGGCCAGGGCCACATGGTCTCCGCCGGCACCGGTTCGATCGGCCTCCATATCAAAGCGGACGGCTCGCCCATTCGCGTCGGTGGCCGCGGGCTGCTCATCGACGATGGCGGTTCCGGCACCTGGATCGCGCTGAAGGCCCTCGACGAGCTCTACCGTCTCATCGACATGAAGGGGCGACCCGAGGGCGCGGAAGAACTGGCGGCGGAACTCTATAGCGCCTGCGGCGGCAATAGCTGGGATGCGGTGCGCGGCTTCGTCTATGGCAGCGATCGCGGCCGCATCGGCGCGCTGGCGCAGGTCGTCGCCAAGGCAGCCTCGGCCGGCGATCCGCTGGCGCAAAAGGTCCTCGATCAGGCAGTCCTCGAACTGGCGCGTCTGGGCCAGGCGCTGCTGCAGCGCGGCGGGGCGCTGCCCCTCGCCTATGTGGGCGGCATCATCGACCTGCACCCATCCATCCGGCCGGGGCTTGTTGCCGCCCTCCCCGACGCCGAAGTCCGTTTCCCCAAAATCGATGCCGCTCTCAGGGCCGCGCAACTGGCGCGCGAGCGGGCACAAACCTTTCGGAGTTCATGATGTCCACGACCGAATCCGCCTCCTCGCGCTTTGTCGGCATCGACGACTGGAGCAGCCTGGAACTGGTTGACGGTATCGTCGAGGGCCAGTTCGGCGCCATCGCTGCCGTGCATGCCGCGCGAGCCGCACTGGCCGAGGCGATCGATGCCGCAACCGCGCGGCTGGCTGCCGGGGGCCGCCTGATCTATGCCGGCGCCGGCACCTCCGGCCGTATCGCGGCGCAGGACGCCGCGGAACTGCCGCCGACCTTCTCCTGGCCTTATGAACGCGCCATCTCGGTCATGGCCGGCGGCGAGCGTGCCCTCATCCGCGCCGCCGAAGGCGCGGAGGACGACCGTGATGCCGCCCAACAGGCGCTCCGCGACCTGCAGCTCAACGAAAACGACGTGGTTCTGGGCATTGCGGCCAGCGGCCGGACACCTTTCGCCATCGCCGCACTGGACTATGCCCGCCAAGTCGGGTCCCTCGCCATCGGCATCTACAACAATGCCGGCGGCAAGCTGGGCGAAGCGAGCGACATTCCAATCCTGATCGAAACCGGCGCCGAACTGGTGGCGGGGTCCACCCGCATGAAGGCCGGCACGGCGCAGAAAGCGGCGCTCAACTGCCTTTCCACCGGCGTGATGGTCAAGCTCGGCTTCGTCTATCGCGGCAAGATGGTTGAGATGCGGGCCACCAATGTGAAACTGCAGGGCCGCGCGGTGCAGATGGTCGCCGATCTCGCCGACGCGCCGCTTGATGTCGCCGAGCGCACCCTGGCCGAGGCCGGCGGCACCATCAAGCTGGCCGTGGTCATGCTGGTGCGCCAGGCTTCGCGCAGCGAGGCCGAAGCCCTGCTGGCGCGTAACGATGGCAATCTTCGCAAGGCGCTAGCCTAGCTTTTCGGCAGCGGGAACCGCTCCACTTCGGCGAGCAGTTCCAGCATGCCCTTCACCTCGGCCTCGGCGATCAGCCTGCCCTTTTCGGCCGTGGCCTTGGCGGCTTCACCGACGGCCCCGTTGGGGTTGAGGTCGCTGGCGATCCACGAATAGGCATGGGTGCCGGTGGGGCGGAGATACTTGTATTCCGCCTCGTCGCGCGCCGCGATCGATACGAAGTTGTCAAGCTTGTCCCGGTTCACCAGCCCGGGGCGGAAATGCATGACCAGCGAGGTTTCGAGATCGCCGCCATGGATACCGTGACGGCGCTCGAGATCGGTCAGCAGCCCTTCGGGCGGCTGGAAGCGGGTCCAGCCGGTCTTGACCACCAACATGTTCTCGCGGACGCGCAGTTCGCGCGCCACGACGCCCATGATCTCCTCGTTGCCGCCGTGCGAGTTGATGAAGACGAGCTTCTTGATGCCCGCCCTGGCCACCGAAAGCCCCAGCTCCAGCCAGTCGTCGATCAAGGTCGCATAGGTGTGCGTGACCGTACCCTTGGCCCAAAGATGCTCGTTGGACTTGCCGACCGAGCGCACGGGCAGGATGCGCAGATCCAACGCCGCCGGCGCGCGCTCGACCAGCATGTCGAGGCATCCCTGATTGAGAATGGTATCGGTGCCGACCGGCAGATGCGGGCCATGCTGCTCGATGGCCGCGATCGGCAACACCGCGATGGTGCGCATCGGATCGATATTGTGGAAGTCGGTGGCGCAGAAATCGGTCCACCAGATCTTGCGGGTCATGTTCAAGCTCTCAAAATTATCAGGCGGGACCGGCCGCGATGGCCTCGATCTCGACAACGAATTCGGGCCGGGCAA
The DNA here is from genome assembly GCA_036499825.1 of Devosiaceae bacterium. Taxonomy (GTDB): domain Bacteria; phylum Pseudomonadota; class Alphaproteobacteria; order Rhizobiales; family Devosiaceae; genus Paradevosia. The sequence goes on along the minus strand of DASYCZ010000062.1, from coordinate 159,067 downwards.
AGCCGGAGACGATCATCAGGGTCGAGGCCGGCAGCGGATCGGAAAACAGCGTGTTGCGCACATCCATATAGGCGCGCAGATGTTCGCGGCCGCTGACATAGGCGTTGACGCGTACGATGTGCTCGAGGCCGAGCCCGGCGGCACCCAGAATGGCGCCGATATTGTCGAAGCACAGCCGCGTCTGGCTGGCGCAATCGGGCGGAATGCTACCATCTGCCGCGATGCCCAGCTGGCCTGAACAGAGGACAAGTTTTTGACCGGCTGGAATCTCCACGCCGTGGCTGTATGGTGCGAAAGGAGGATGGATTTCGGCAGGCGAAAGCGGTTTGTGCAAGGCGACCTCGTATGGTCGCTCAACTAACCGCCATTCTGCGGGAAATGGAAGACCAATAAGCGCCCATCGCCCAAATTGTGGGCAAACGACAAGATGGCGTATTTTTGGGCTTTTCTTTTTGCGTCCATCACGAAATGTATTGCAGGCGTGCCGCCCTGCGGCACAGCAGTTTGCCTATCCCAGGGGGATGCGATGCGCCTCACAGGCCGCAACCGGAGAGACGAGCGATGATCGATTTCAAAAGACTTCTAGCCGCAGGCGTGACCATGCTGGCGTTGAGCGCCCTGCCCGCGCAGGCAGCCGACAAGGTCAGCTTCGGCACCGATTGGCTGGCGCAGGCCGAGCATGGCGGGTTCTACCAGGCCGTCGCCGATGGCACCTATGCCAAATACGGGCTGGACGTCACCATCGTGCAGGGCGGGCCGCAGGCTGCCAACCGCGCGCTGCTGATCGCGGGCAAGATCGATTTCTACATGGGCGGCGTGCTGTCCTCGCTGGATAGCGTCAAGGCCGGCATTCCGATGGTGACCGTCGCCTCGATGTTCCAGAAGGACCCGCAGGTCCTGATGACGCATCCGGACGCCGGCTATGCGAACTTCGCCGATCTCGCCAAGGCCCAGAAGATCATCATGGGCAAGGACGTGCTGGTCACCAAGTTCGAGTGGATGAAGAAGAACTTCCCGGGCTTCAAGGACGAGCAATACGTCCCCTATACCTTCAATCCGGCGCCGTTCATCGCCGACGACAAGGCCGTGCAGCAGGGCTATGTGACCTCCGAGCCCTATGCGGTCCAGCAGCAGGGCGGCTTCGAGCCGCACGTGTTCCTGTTCGCCGATGCCGGCTACAACGCCTATTCGGAGACCATCGAGACGTCGAACAAGCTGGTGCACGACAATCCAGACCTCGTGCAGCGCTTCGTGGATGCTTCCATCATCGGCTGGTACAACTATCTCTATGGCGACAACAAAGCCGCCAACGAGCTGATCAAGAAGGACAATCCCGAGATGACCGACGGGCAGCTCGATTTCTCGATCGCCAAGATGAAAGAGTACGGCATCGTGGATTCTGGGGACTCCAAGCAGAAGGGTATCGGCTGCCTCACCGATGCCCGCTACAAGGATTTCTTCAATCAGCTGGTGTCGATCGGGCTGTATGACGCCTCGCTCGACTATTCGAAGGCGATCGATACCCAATTCGTCTGCAAGGGCGTCGGCATGGATCTGGCGAAATAAGCCGGATACACCGACCGTTTCCGGCAATCGAGCCATGCCAACAAAAGGCATGGCTCCAATATGCAAGGCATGATTTTTGACTGTGATCGCTTCGGCTCAATCCGCGCCGCCGCAGGGCAACGCATCCAGCCACTCCATCGTGACGATGCGTAATGTGTCGAAGGTGTTTTCCAACGGCACGCTGGCGCTCAGCGACATGTCGCTGGATGTGAAGCCGGGCGAGTTCCTCAGCCTGCTCGGCCCTTCCGGCTGCGGCAAATCGACGGCGCTGCGCATCATCGCGGGCCTTGGCGGCGCATCGTCCGGCAGCATCGCCTGGCCGCTGTCGACGATCAATTCGCGCGGCCTGCCGGAAGGCGATATCGGCTTCGTGTTCCAGGATCCGACGCTGATGCCCTGGCAGACGGTGTTCGGCAATGTCTATTTGCCGTTGCGCCTCAAGGGCGTGAAAAAGGAAGAGGCGCGTCCCCGCGTCATGGAAGCGTTGGCCGGCGTCGGGCTGGCCGATTTTGCCAAGTCCTACCCGCGCGAGCTGTCGGGCGGCATGAAAATGCGCGTCTCCATCGCCCGGGCGCTGGTGATCAAGCCAAAACTGCTGCTCATGGATGAACCGTTCGCAGCACTCGATGAAATCACCCGCCAGAAACTCAATGACGATGTGCTGCGGCTCTGGCGCCAGACCGGCATCACCGTCATTTTCGTCACCCATTCGGTGTTCGAAAGCGCGTTCCTGTCCAACCGCATCGTCGTGATGCGGGCGCGTCCGGGGCAGGTCTATTCCGATATCGCCATCACGACATCGACCGAGCGCGACGACCATTATCGCACGTCCGAGGAATATCGCGCGACGACCGACACCGTCTCGCGCGCCCTGCAGGAAGCCATTCACGTGGGGAACCGTCGATGAGCGAAACTGTGCAGCAAGGTCCGGGCACCGCCGCGGAAGCCGGTACGGACAGCGCTGTCGCCATCGTGGCGGCCAGCACGTCGAACAGCGAAAAGATCCTGCGCGTCGTCATCCCGGTTGGCATGCTGATCCTCGCCATCATCGTGTGGCAGCTCTATGTCGTGGTGACCGGCACGCCGCAATACATCCTGCCGAGCCCGGTGGATGTCGCGGGCTCGCTCTGGAACGACTGGGGCACGCTGTTCCCGGCTTTGCTGGTGACGGTGCGCATCACCTTCCTGGCCCTGATCCTGGCGCTCATCGGCGGCGTCGGGCTCGCCATCATCCTCGTGCAATCACGCTGGATCGAGTTGGCGCTCTTCCCCTTCGCCGTCATCATGCAGGTGACGCCGATCGTCGCCATCGCGCCTCTGCTGCTGATCTACGCGCCGGACACGCAGACGGCATTGCTGATCTGCGCCTTCCTCGTGGCGTTCTTCCCGATCCTTTCCAATATGGTGCAGGGGCTGAAGAGCGTCGATCATAACCTCCTGAATCTTTTTGATCTTTATGGCGCCTCACGCTGGCAGACCCTGGTCTTCCTCAAGATACCCGCGGCACAACCCTACTTCATGGCCGGCCTGAGGATCGGCGGCGGCCTGGCGTTGATCGCAGCGGTGGTCGCCGAGTTCGCGGCCGGCTCGGCCGGCGCCGGCTCGGGGCTCGCCTTCCGCTTGCTGGAAAGCCAGTATCGGCTGAACATTCCCAGGCTGTTCGCAGCGCTGGTGCTGTTGACCGGCACGGGGGTTGCCATCTTCGGGCTGACGTCGTTGATTTCGTGGCTGACGCTGCGGCGCTGGCATGAGAGTGCCATCAGGCGCGAGAACTAGCCGCATGGCCAACCCTTCCGCCTTCATCCTCAGGAACGCCAGGGTTCCGGGGGCCCTTCTCGGCAGGCCTGCCGATGGCGCGCTCCGGCGTGTCGATATCAGCGTCGCCGATGGCAGGATCATCGCAATCACGACGGCTGGTGAAACCGTCTCCGACAGCCTGCCGGTTCACGACGTCGATGGCGGCTTGGCGCTGCCTGCCTTCGTGGACATGCACACGCATCTCGACAAAGGCCATATCTGGCCGCGCCGGCAGAACCCGGACGGCACCTTCATGAGCGCCCTCAATGCCGTCGGGGAAGACCGCGCCGCGCATTGGTCGGCTGCCGACGTCGAGCGGCGCATGGATTTTGCGCTGCGCTGTGCCTATGCGCATGGCACGGCGGCGATCCGCACGCATCTCGACAGCGTACCGCCGCAGCTCGATGTGAGCTGGGACGTGTTCGAGACGATCCGCGAGCGCTGGGCCGGACGGATCGAATTGCAGGCCGTGGCCCTGATGGGGCCCGATGACATGCTCGACGATGCCGTGATCCGGCCGGTAGCCGAGCGCGCCAAGGCCGCCGGTGGCCTGTTGGGTGGAGCATTGGGCGTTCATCCCCAGGCGCGCGCGGCAGTCTTCAATGCCGTCGAGACGGCCGGGGAATTGGGGCTCGATCTCGACCTCCATTGCGACGAGACGCTGGATCCGGAAGCGAGCGCACTGCGCCATCTGGCCGATGCGGTGATCGAAACCGGCTTCAAGGGCAAAGTCACCGCCGGCCATTGCTGCGTGCTAACCGTGCAGGACGAGGCCACTGCCATGGGCACCATCGCGCGCGTCGCCGAGGCCGGCGTCGCCATCGTGTCGCTGCCGATGTGCAATATGTATCTGCAGGATCGGCAGAATGCCGCCTTCCACCGCACACCGCGCTACCGCGGGGCGACGCTGGTCAATGAATTGAAGGCCGCCGGCGTGACGGTGGCGCTGGCCTCGGACAACACGCGCGATCCGTTCTATGCTTATGGGGATCTGGACGTATTGGAAGTGCTGCGCGAGGGTGCTCGTATCCAGCATTTCGATCATCCTGCCGGCAGCGCCTGGACCTGGCTGCGCAGTGTTTCGGCCGATCCGGCGGCGATCGGCGGTTTCGCCTACAAGGGCCAGATCACCGTGGGCGCGCCCGCCGATTTCATGCTGTTCCGTGCCCGTAGCTGGACGGAACTCCTGTCACGGCCGCATGTCGATCGCATCGTCATGCGGGGCGGCCTAAGCATCGACACCACCCTGCCCGACTATCGCGAACTTGACGACTTGATGGAGTAGAGACCATGGATATCGCTGGATTTCGGCAAGCGCTCGGCGACATTCCCATCGAAGATCATCCGCGCATCGTGCAGCAGAAAAGCCGCGATCATTACTGGTATTCGCCGATCCTCAAGGCGCAGCTCGAGCATGTGACGGCCGAGCTGGTGGTTTCGCCGCGCAACCAGGACGAGGTGAAAACCATCCTCGCCGCCGCCTTCAAATTCCAGGTGCCCATAACGCCGCGCGGCGCAGGGACCGGCAATTACGGCCAGGCCATGCCGTTGTCGGGCGGCGCGATCCTCAACCTGATGGGGCTCGACCGGATCATCGACATCCAGCCCGACCGGGTGCGGGCGGAAGCCGGCATCGTGCTCGAAAAGCTGGACGAGAAGACCACCGAGGCGGTCGGCGGCGAGCTGCGCTTTCATCCCTCGACCTATCGCATGGCGAGCCTTGGCGGCTTCATCGCCGGCGGTTCGGGCGGCGTTGGGTCGATCCGTTGGGGCGGATTGCGTAATTTCGGCAATATCCTGGGGCTTCGGGTCATCACTTGCGAGGCCGAACCGCGCGTGCTCGACCTCACTGGTCCCGACATCCTGAAGGTTGCGCATGCCTATGGGACGAACGGCATTATCGTCGAAGCCGAGATGCCGCTGACCACGGCGCACAAATGGGTCGACCTCATGGTCGGCTTCAACTCCATCCAGGAAGCCTGTGCCTTCGGCGAGCAGGTGGCGAAGCAAGATGGCCTGCTGCTCAAGGAAATAGCGCCGATCGCGGCACCCCTGGCGCATGACTATTTCAACCGGCATCGCCAGTTCATGCGCGATCGCGACCAGTCGGTGGTGCTGCTGATGGCGGCGCCGGTGGCGGTCCCGGCGCTGGTGGATTTCATCGCCTATCACAAGGGTGACCTGCTGCTGCGCACCGACACGCTGGCGCCGGAAGAGAAAGCCAAGCTGCCGCCGATCTACGAATTGGCGTGGAATCACACGACGTTACGTGGTTTGAAGGTCGATCCGTCGATCACCTATCTGCAGACGCAATATCCCGATCTGGAGCATGTGAAACGGATCATCGATATCTTCGGCGACGAGTTGCCGATGCATATCGAGATGGGGCGGTTCGACGGCAGGATCGTGTTTTCCGGCCTGCCGGTCGTGCGCTACACGACCGAGGAGCGGCTGGAAGAGATCATCCAGATCCATGAAGAGAATGGCTGCCTCGTCTTCAACCCACACCGCTATACATTGGAGGAAGGCGGGATGAAGAAGACCGACCGGTCGCAGCTCCAGTTCAAGAAGGAAGCCGATCCGCAAGGCATTCTCAATCCCGGCAAGATGATAGCCTGGGATGATCCGAACTTCGATTTCGACAGCGGGCGTGTCTGGCTGTTCGCCGGGTTGCAGACGCTCGGGGCGAACTGATGCGCGTGCTGGTCGTCCATGCGCATCCCGTGGAGACCAGTTTCAACCGGGCGATTCACGATACCGTGGTGGCGGCGCTGACGGCCAAAGGGCATCTGGTGGATGACCTGAACCTTTATGACGAGGGGTTCAGGGCGGCGATGAGCCGGGACGAAAGGCTGCGCTATCACGAGGTGCCGGAGAACCAGACGCCGGAGATAAAACCCTATGTGGACCGCCTGCTGGGGACCGATGCGGCGGTGTTCGTGTTTCCGGTTTGGAACTACGGTTTCCCGGCGATCTTAAAGGGTTATTTCGATCGTATCTTCCTGCCGGGGGTATCGTTCCGTCTCGATGACGGCAAGCTTTCACCCAATCTCGACAACATCAGGAAGGTCGCGTTCATCACCACCTATGGGGGCGATCGCTGGCGCACCTGGCTGATGGGTGATCCGCCGCGCAAGGTGGTGAAACGCTGGGGCTGGGCGACCTTCAGGACGCCGCCCCAATACCTCGCGCTTTATGACATGAACAATAACGGGGAGGCCAGGTTGAAGGGCTTCCTCGATAAGGTTCGGTCCCATATGAGCGCATTCTGAACAAGTTCGGAATTGACGGCCAAAAAGCCTAGTCCACGTTTTGCCGCGACGTGAAATCCGCCCCCTCCTAACCTGCGGGATCAGGCACCAGCGGAGACTGCCTTCCTGGCTGCGGCCAGGCCCCATTGCAACAGTTCGGCGGCACGTTCATCCGTCGCTGCCTCCGTGTAGCAACGCAGCTCCGGTGCATTACCGGAGGGGCGATAGTGGATTACATTGCCATCGGCGAAAACGAAGCGCAGGCCATCGATGGACGAAACGTCGGCGATGGGACCGATATCGGCGAAGTAGGTCGCGGCGCTGCCGGCGGCGAGATCGCCGATGAGAGCGGCGCTGCGTTCGGTGGGGATATGTTCGAGACGATCGCTCTTGGCGAAGCGCGGCGGCAGGGTGGCGACGAGCTCGGAGACGGCGATGCCCTGCTGACGGGCAAGACCGAGCACGGCGAGGATCGGCAGTACGGCGTCGCGGGTCGGCAGCGCCGAAAGGTGCCGGGCCGGGAAATCGGACCCCGCCAGCACGCCGCCATTGGCCTCGAAGCCGATGACGGCGCGGGCTCCTGCGGCACTGGCCTGGCGCATGCCATCGATGACATAGGGCGAGCCGACCTTGACGCGGCGGACATCCTTGAAGAAGCCGGTGCCTTCGATGGACGAATTGGAGGTGACGGGCGTTACCACCACGTCAGCGCCGAGAAAGCGCGCGGTGAGCAGGCCGACGACGTCGCCACGAAGGAAGGCGCCCTTCTCATCTGCAATCAGCGGCCGGTCGGCGTCACCATCGCTGGAGACGATGGCGTCGAGTGCGGCTTCACGGGCCCAGGCGCGGCCACGGGCGACATCGGTCGGATCGAGCGCCTCGGTATCGACCGGCACAAAAATATCGGAACGGCCGAGCTCAAGCACCTTGGCGCCGGCCCTGGCGAGGATGCGCACCAGCACGTCGCGCGCGACGGTCGAATGCTGATAGACCCCGATGGTGAGGCCGGCGAGACCGCGCGGGCCCAAGAGATCGGCATACCGATCCTCATAGCGTTGCAGAACCTTCGGATCGCCGGCATCAACGGGCGTTTCCACGGCGTCGGGTTCGGGCAGGCCGGCGAGTGCCTTGACGATACCGAGTTCATCGGCCTTTTCGATCTCACCGTCGGCGACGTAGAATTTGAGACCGTTGCGGTCGGCCGGAATATGGCTACCGGTGACCATGATGGCGGGGAGCCGCAATCGCATGGCCTCGAGCGCCAGCGCCGGGGTGGGCACGGCGCCGCAATCGATCGCCACAAGACCTGCCGAGCGGATCGCGCCGATCACCGAGGCGGCGATGGACGGGCTGCTGTCGCGCAAATCGCGGCCGATCAGGATGGTGCCGCCCTCCCCGATCTCGCCCTTGCCGCGCAGGTAGGCGACGAAAGCAAGGGTGTAGCGCTGGCTCGGGCGTCCAACGAGGTCGGTTACGAGGCCACGCAGGCCACTGGTGCCGAATTTGAGGCTGTCCGCCATTTCACTGTTCCCCTCAACAGCTTCAGTTCATGAGTAAACGTCACGTTCCCATAGGACTAGCGGGACATCATCCGGCGCTCCATGTCCCCTTCTGCCGCCAGGAAGAAGAAGGAAGCGGCCTCGTCAGCCGCCATTGCCCATGACCTGGACGATACGGGCGCCGATCAGTTCCTTATCCTGCAAGCCAGAGAATTCCACCAAGACTGTCTTGCCCGCCAGCGATTTGAGATCAACGGCACTGTCCTGCACGAGTTGCGACAGGACGAGCTGATGATCGACCAGCGAATCCTCGCTCGACTGCAGAATCTTGATACGGTTGCGGGCATCGCCCAGTAGCGTGCCCAGCACGCAGTAGACCTGCTGGGACGAACACTTCAGCGGCAGGGGCTGATCGTCCTCGTCGTCACCGCCGTTGTCGCTATCCTCGTCATCGGCATCCTCGCCGTCGCCCCTGGTGAGCGCCAACTGTGCCCGGCCCTCGGCGGTCGCCACCTGTGCGGTGCAACTGGCCGTGACCTCGATCTGCTTCATCAGGTCGTTGGGCTCGCGCGCGCCATTCTGGCTGTCGATGTTTTCGCAGATCTTGCCCTGCGGCGCGCGCAACACGCGCATGACGCCCTGGGCATTGCCCGAGAAGGTATTGCCATAGACATCGTTGGAGATGCCATCGCTCTCGCCATCACCACCGAGGCGGATGCCCGTACCCTTATTGTTGGTCACGGTGTTGAAGCGAAAGATATTGCCGGAGCCGCGCGAGTCGAAGCCGCCCGATTCAGGATCGGACTGGCCGGTGCAACGGTTGTGCTCGACGATATTGCCGGATGAGGCTTCCTTGATATCCACGCATTCATTGCCTTGGGTATCGAAAACATTGTCGTGGATCCAGTTATCGCTGGAATGATCGACCGCGGCGTCGGGTGCACCGAACTGGCCGAGTTGTTCGGGCGCCGTTCCGATATAGATACCCTCGCCGTTCTTGCCCCCGCCGAACTGGAAATCATGGCGGCCACACAGGCTGATATTGTTGCCGGAGATTTCGTTCTTCTGCGCCTGGTATTTGAGACGGATGCATTCGCCGCCCGCATTGGTCAACGTCATGCCGGTGATCTTGAGGCCGGTGACGCCGTTGCCCGGCTCGATGCCGATTACGTAAAGCAGCTTGTCCCGATAGGCATCCTCGGTGATGCCGTCCTTCCAGTGACCGTCGAGGACGAAATCCTGCAACTGGATGTAGTCGTGGCTGATCTGGGCGACGCGCGGTTGGCCGGCGCCTTTGACGATGGCGCCCTTTTCACCCCTGATGGTGATGGGCTTGTCGGGAGTACCATCGCGCACGGTGACGAAATCGTCGAAATAGATGCCGGGCAGCAGATCGATGGTGTCGCCGGGCTGCGCGGCCCTGAGCGCATCCTGAATGGCGGCGAAGGGCGCAGCCTTCGTGCCTGTACCGTCCTTGGGGCCATCAGGCGACACGTAAAGAGTTGCCGCCAGAGCGATAGAGGGCAGAGCAAGCAACCCCAGGCCGAATATAAAGGCAAGAGCCTGCCGGAACGCGCGGTTCCGGGCAGCCTGGCGAAGCGTGCTGCGCATTGGCGATCTCCGTCTGGGCGTCGCTGCCCCTAGATAAGCCCGGATTATTGCAGGCTGATGTTGATGGCGCCTGCGGCGAAGCCATCTTCGGGGCGGACAGTCTTGAGGACGACCTTGGCCTTGGCGGCGGACTTGTCGTCACCTGTCTTGGACTGGACGAGGATGTCACGAATGACCTTGCAGCGCAGCTTGGCATCCTCGAAGGACGGCTTGCTGTTGTCGAAAGAAACGCAGACGACGTTCAGGCCGCAATGATCGTGGATCGCCTTGATGCCGACAGCCGAAATGGTCTTGCGGATCTTGCCCTGGATGGGATCGGTCGAGGTGCGTAGCAGGCCCGGGAAAGCGAACGGTCCACTCGGCTGGCATGCGGTCGTCCGCGCCATCTGCGCCGAGGCCGGCGCGGTGATGGACGACAGGGATACGACGGCAAACGCCGCCATCAACGCAAATCTGACTTTCATCGGGTTTCTCCTCTGCAATAGTCGTTCAAAAATGGCGCGGCGGCCGAAGCCGCCGCGGTCGTTCAGGCAAAGCCCACCTGCTGGGAGGGCGTCGGCGTATCGGCGTTGTCGGCCCTGCCGTCGAAGCGGTTATGGCGGACCACATGCTCGTCGGCGAAGTGCACGTCGATTTCCGAGAAGCCGAAATTGGCCAGAATATCGAGACCGGGGCCGATCTGAACCACGGCCAGGCGCACTTCGTGCTGGCCGTTGTTCTGGATTTCCAGATAGGTGCCCGGGTCCAGGGCAGCGCCTCCACCTGCAGCCAGCGGCACGGTGCGGCGACCGCTGGTGAAGCGGACCGCGCCGGACAGAAGCGTCCAGGTTTCCTGATGGAACTTCAGGTAGCGGCGCGGCAGGCGGCTGCCAGCCAGGAGCGTGACCAGCAGAATGCGGTGGTGACGATCATTACTGCTGATTTCAACGCTTCCCCATTCGAAGCGGCGAATGCGCGTGTCGCTCAAGGTTGGATCGAGGGTCTGCTGCAACTGGCGGACGACGGTCTTGACCGACTGCGCTTCGGATCTCGGCAGCACAAGCAAGGCGTCGGGCGTATCGACGACGATCATGTCGTTGGTGTTGGACAGCACCACCTTACGGCCCGTACCGGAATAGACGAAGTTGCCGGTGGACTGGACCATGGCGATGTTGCCGTTGAGCACATTGCTATCGGCATCGCGCTCCCCGACATCCCACAGGGCGGAGAGCGAACCGATGTCGCTCCAGCCGAGATCGGCAACCGGAACCACGGCGACGCGCTCGGACTGCTCGATGACGGCGATGTCGATCGGCAGATCCGCGGGCGCCTCCGAGAAGGCAGCGAAATCGAGCGTGAGATAGGCGACCGAAGGCCGGTTGCGCAGCGGCCGGTTCTGGAGGCGACCGTTGTAAATTGCCTCGCGCGCCGCCTTGAGGGTCTGCGGCGCGTAGCGCTCGAGTTCATCGAGCATGGTCTTGGCACGGAACAGGAAGATACCGGCGTTCCAGAGATAGCCATCCGCGACGAATTGCCGGGCGGTCTGCAGGTCCGGCTTTTCGAGGAAGCCGCCACGCTTGACGTCGAAACCGACAGCACGACCCTCGTCGTACAGCGCGTCGCCGCCCCGGATATAGCCGAAGCCGGTTTCGGGCGCCGTCGGCGTGATGCCGAAGGTCACCACATAACCCTGCTCCGCCAGCGGCACCGCCTTGGCGATGGCCTTGTGGAGTTCTTCGCCATGCTTGATCAGGTGATCGGAGGGCACCACCAGAACGACGCCATTGGCATCGGTCTGGTGCACGGCCAGGGTCAGTGCGGCAATAGCGGCCGCCGTGCCACGGGTGGCGGGCTCGGCAATAATGCCCGCAACACTACCCTCGACATCAGTCAACTGGCGCAAGGCATGCGCCATGGAAGTATTGGAAGCCATCAACCAGGCCGGGCGATAAGCATCGCCGGAAAAACGGCCCAAGGTTTGCTGGAAGAAGCTCTGGTCTCCGAACAGGGAGAGGAACTGCTTGGGCTGGTTGTCACGGGACAACGGCCACAGGCGCGTTCCGAGCCCTCCGATCATGATGGCAGGCGTAACTTTGGTCGTCATGACAACACCCTGGCGATCACAAGAGGCATGCGGTTCGAAAGGCAGGTGGAAGGCGCCTTGCGGCGCCTACCAGCAGAGACCGTCGTATTTGACGTTTTCGCCGGCGCCGGAGATCGGCATGCGGACGAGGTCGACAATCTCGATCTCGTTGGAGGCATTGGCGATGGCTGCGGCGACGCCGTCATACTTGTTGCCGATAACCACGACGTCGGACTCCCCGATCACGTCGCTGGCTTCCTGGCGCAACAGTTTCGCGATGTGCGGCAGGTAGTTACGACCACCGTCATCCACCGAAGCAACGTTCGGATCATAAACGCTGATCTCAAAACCGGCGCCGAGCAGGGCCTCGGTCAGGGTCAACATCGGACTTTCACGCAGGTCATCGGTGTTGGCCTTGAAGGTAAGACCGACGATGCCGACCTTCTTCTTGCCGGTCTTCTTGACCATGGTCAGAGCGCGTTCGAGCTGGATTTCGTTGGCCATGCGAGTGGCATCGAGCACGGGGGTCGCGACGTTGGAAATGCGGCCGAGATGCGCCAGGGCCCGCAGGTCCTTGGGCAGGCACGAGCCACCGTAAGCAAAACCCGGACGCATATAGGCGCGGGAGATGTTGAGGCGGGTATCGGCGCACACAACATCCATGACTTCATGGCTGTCGATGCCGTTGGCCTTGCAAAGATTACCGATCTCGTTGGCGAAGCTGGTCTTCACAGCGTGCCAGCAATTGTTGGTGTACTTGACGATTTCGGCGCTGCGCATCGGTATCACGTGCGGCGAAACCGGCAGGGACGCGCATATTTCTTTCAGCAGATCAATAGAGCGCGTGTCCTGATCGTATTGACCGAGAACAATTGCGCCTGGCGCGTAGTAATCATCGATGGCAGTACCTTCACGGAGAAATTCCGGATAATAGGCAACACCAAAATCAACGCCCGGAATTTTACCGGAGAAGTTCGCCAAGGCCGGAAGCACGATTTTTTCCATGGTACCGGGCAAGATAGTGGATCGCATGACCACCACGTGGAAGTCATCCTTGCCACGCAATGCAGCACCGATCTGCTGAGCGACCTGCTCGACATAACGCGTATCGAGCGAACCATCTTCGCGACTCGGCGTGCCAACGCAAACCAGAGAAACGTTGCTCTTCAACACACCATCGGCGATGTCGGTCGTCGCGGACAAAAGTCCAACTTCACGGCCTTTACTGATTAACGCATCAAGGCCGGGTTCGAATATCGGAGCATTTCCGTTGTTCAACTTCTCGATCTTGTACGGATCGACATCCACCGCGATCACGTGGACGCCATCATTCGTCAGACACCCGGCCGAAACGCAACCGACATAGCCAGCACCAATAACGCTGATCGTTAAAACACTGTCACTCACTTGCCACACTTCCCTTACTTACAATCCGATTCGCTTCCGCCTCATCCATTTGCATGAACACTCGGACTGTGCCCCCGCCGGACGTAACCATTCCAAAAGTTAATGGAACTACCTAAACATTTTTGGGATTCGACTTCGTGACATTCCCAACGAGATTTTTGTTGTCCTGAGTTTACTCAAGAGCCCCGGATATGTGCAATCGTTCATTTGCACGAATGCCTCATATGCTAAATTCACATGGTTAATGTGAGAGCGTTAATCTCAACAAAGTGATTTTGTTGACGACTGAGCTATCAAACAACAATCTTTCCAAGCTTCATGACTCTCAACATGCACAATGGGACGTTCGATATGGAAACCGCTCCAAACTACTTAAATAGCGTGACGGCTCTCTTTCTCTCGAACGACTCTATTTTGTCGTCTAAGAGCCTCACGCTTTCGACATGGCTGACCGAAAGCGCGTTTCCATTGTGGTGGAACGAGGGCGCAGATCATCTAAATGGCGGATTTTTTGAGACTATCGCGCTCAACGGGCATATTTTCAGAGGAAACCGGCGATTTCGCGTCCAGCCTAGGCAAGTCTATTCTTATAATATTTCCGAACAACTAGAATGGAACGGACCGGCGGCGGTGGCACAACAACACGGAATGCGCTATCTACTGACGCATTACCGCTGTGCGGACGGTAGTTTTGGCGCCTTGGCGAACGATACCGGCGAACTTATAGACTCAACTTTCGACCTTTATAATCAGGCGTTTGCGTTGCTGGCATTTGCCTGCCGCGCCCGTAGCGCGCCTGATGAACGCGAGGCCATGGCGACGGAAGCCGCGCGGTTGCGCGAATTGCTGCAAGGACTGCGGCACGGGGAGATGGGGTTCAACGAAAACCACGACCACAAATTGCCGCTCTGTTCGAACCCGCACATGCACATATTCGAGGCGTGCCTCGCCTGGGAAGAGGTCGAGGTTGCCGACGCCCCGGTATGGCGCGCATTGGCAGACGAGATCGCGACGCTGGCGCTGACACGGTTTATCGATGCGCGCTCGGGTGGCTTGCGCGAGTTCTTCGACGCCGACTGGCGACCGATGCCGGGTATCGCGGGCCGCATCATGGAGCCGGGCCACCAGTTCGAATGGGCCTGGCTGCTGGCGAGTTGGGGCCGCCGGCGTGGCCGGCCCGACGCAATCGTCGCAGCGCGGCGACTGTTCGACATCGGCATGCAGCACGGCATCTGTCCCCGACGGCAGGTCGCGCGCATGCAGCTGCTCGACGATTTCAGCGTGCATGACGATGTCGCCCGGCTATGGCCACAGGCGGAATGGATCAAGGCGGCAGTATTGCTGGCCGTCCTATCCGAGGGCGAGGAACGTGCGCGCTATCTCAGGGACACAGAAGCGGGCGTCGATGCGCTGAACCGGTTCCTCAATGAAGTGCCGGTGGCCGGGCTGTGGCGCGACAAGATGCGGGCCGACGGATCTTGGGTGGAAGAAGCGGCGCCGGCCAGCTCGTTCTACCACATCGTCTGTGCTATCGTGGAATTGAGCGACCGGCTGGCAGAACTCAAAGGCTAGTCTGCCAATATCTCATCACTGAAACAGAAAAAGCGCCGGAGATGATCCGGCGCTTTCGTATTGAAGACTATTGATTCTATTCAGTCTTGGGCAAAGACAGCAGCGAGGCCGCAGCCAGCTTGTAGCCGCCATCGGCCGACTTGGTCAGCCAGTAGGTTGCCTGCTTCAGATCCTTGGTGAGGCCGATGGCATTGGCATACATCAGGCCGAGCTGGTACTGCGATTCCGCATCGCCCGCATCGGCGGCCTGGCGGTAATACTTGGCAGCGGTCTCGAAGGAAACTTCAGTGCCAAGGCCGAAGAAATAGGCGTTGGAAAGCGCCTTCATGGCCTCGACGCTGCCGTGATCGGCACCGCTCTTGAGCAGGGCGATCACCTTGTCGCGGCTTTCCGCGGTGGCGCCCTGGTCGGTCAGCCCTTCGGCCATGATCTTGATGGCTTCGTTGTCGCCCGAGGCGGCAAGCTTGGCATAGACGTCGTCCGCAATGGCCGAGTCCTTGTCGTCGCCATCGGCGGATGGATCGTTCTCGGCCAGGTAGAACTTGGCCTTGAGATCACCATCGGCAGCCGCATCGCGCAACATGGCCTGGGCCTTGGCGAGAACATCGGGATTGTTGGCGTGCTTGCTCAGGAGGTCGGCAGCCTGGACGCGGTAGATCTTGTTGAGGACAGGCGCCTGCAGGGCGAGGCGCTCGGCGAGTACCGGGTCCTGCAATTCCGGAGCGCCATTATAGAAAATCTTGGCAAGCTGCATATAGGCGCTGCCACGCCGAGCAGGCGAAACGCGATCGGCCCAGACCATGGCCTGCGCCTTGTCGGCGGCGACGCCGCGCCCCTGGGCGAAAGCCAGGGAGGTCATCAGCGCGCCGGTATCGGAGCCGACGACGGCGGCCCAGCGATACCACTCATAGGCCTTGGTCTCGTTCTTGGGCACATCGATGCCGCGATCCTGGATCAGGGCCCAGGCGATGATGGCGCCACTGGAGCCGCGCATGGCCTCGTTGCCGAGGACACGCAGGACATCATTGCTCTTGTCGCCAAAGCCATATTCGTTGGCGTCAACAGCCTTGGCCAAGAGGCGAACGGAGGCTCGGTCGCCCTTGAGGGCCGGCCCGAGCAGAAGCTGGAAGCCGTAGTCAAGATTGCGCGGCTGCCCGATCAGCGTCTGGTTCGCCAGCGCCAGCAGTTTCGCCGGCGGGAGTTTTCTGGCTTCCTCGAGCGGCGGCAGCGGCAGGGCGGCGGCCGGAGCCGGAGCTGCAGGCGGCGCAACCGCTACAGGCGGGGTGACAGCACGCGCCGGCGGGGGCGGCGCCACCACGGCCTGGGCCAAAGCCGGCGTGAGAGAGCCGATGACGGCGGCCACGATGGCTGTACTCAACACAATCCTACGCATTGCAGTGCCTCGTTTCCTGATGTTCATTTCTGAGCCGTTGCGGCGGTCGACTTGTCGAGCCAGTAGCGTGCCTGGTCGGCATCACGGGGAGTGCCGAGTCCAAGCTCCAGCACCATGGCGTATTTGGAATAGGCTTCCGGATAGCCGGCTTCAGCCGCCGCCTTCAGCCAATGGGCGCTCTGCTCGTCTGATTGGTCGACGCCGAGGCCGAGCGCAAAGGCGTTGGAAAGGGTGAGCATGGCGCTGCCATCGCCGGCATCGGCCGCCTTCACCAGCCACTCATTGGCTTCCTTTTCGTAGCGGCTATCGGTGACGGCGGCTTCGGAAAGAACACTGGCGAGCACGACGGTGGCGCCGGCCGGATCGGTGTTGGCCGCGGTCTTGAGGGCCGCGATGACGTCGTCGAGACCAACGGCATCGGGGCCGAGCGAGGCGACCATGTCGCCCAGCTCCTTGACGGCGTTGCTATCGCCGGCGCGGGCGGCCTGCAGCAACCACTTGCGGGCAGTCGGAATATCCTGCGGCACGATGGTGGCGCTGTAATAGGCCTTGCCCAGTTCACGCATGGCCTCGACCTTGCCGTCATCGGCGGCGCGCTGCAGGTAGCCGATGGAATCGGGCACGCGGTCGGCGCCAAGAAGGCCGGAGCCGATCATGTCGCCGAGCTGGTAGAGAACACTCGGATCGTCGGAGCCGATGGCGACGGCACGCTCGGCCAGTTTGGCGGCGGCGTCCTTGTAGTTCGGATCGGGCGAGATGGCCTTGGCGACGTTGACGAGGTCCTTGGGATCGCAGAGTGCGTGGCCGAGGACCTGATCGAACATCAAGCGGCGGGCGCTGACATCGGAGACATCGGCGGCTTGCATGAGCACGGCGCGCACATTGCCTTCGGCGACGGCCTGGCCAAGCCAATCCTGCCAATCCTTGCCATTGCCATCGAGCTTGCCGATCTTGAGTTCGGCAAGGCGCACCATGGCGCCCACATTGCCGTCATTGGCAGCCTGGACCATGTATTGCCGGCTCGCCACCGGATCGGCGACGATGGTGGAGCCATAGCCGGTAGCGTAGAGGGAGCCGAGCGCATAAAGCGCCGCCGGATCGCCGAGCGACGCGGCCTGTTGCAGCAGGCTTTCCGCTGCCTTCGCATCCGGCGCCGCGGCATCGCTGCCGTTGAGCGTGAGGCGCGCAAGGGTCACCAGAGCCCGGGCCCTGGTGGCGGGCGTATCGATGGCCTTGTCATGCCAGATCTTGGCCTGACCGGCATCGGCGGTAGTGCCGGTGCCGGTGGTGTAGGCGTCAGACAGCAGGATCATGGATTCGGCGTCGCCGGCTTCGGCGGCCTGCTTGATGTCATCAAAATAGGTGCTCTTGTCGCCGGCCTTGAGCGCGGTCTGACCAAGCAGGACGATGGTGGGCACATTGCCGGCGGCGGCGGCCTTGTCATACCACTGGGTGGCGGCCTGCGGATCGCGCGGCACCTCGACACCGCACATATAGGCATCGCCAAGACGCGCCATGGCATCGGACTGGCCGGCATCTGCGCCTTTGCGCAGGAAGTCGATGGCCTGGTCGGCGGTGGTGACGCCGCTGGTGCTGAGATCGTAAAGCGGGACGTAGGCCTGGGCGCTGCCGAGAGCAGCGGCACGCTTGTAGTTGTCATAAGCGGCGACGCGATCGACGACCGTGCCCTCGCCCTGCTCCTGGACCTTGGCCAGTTTCAGCAGAATTTCAGGGCTGACATTGGGAAGCTGCGCGGCGCGGGACAGGTAGTCGAAGGCGCGCGGATAATCCGGAGTACCCCCATAGCCGCCCTGGGCGATGCTCACCAGGGTTTCATAGGCTGGCATTTCCTGGTTGGCGGCGGCGGTTTCGAGCCATGCCATGGCCTTGGTGGTGTTGTCGGGGGTCGGCTGCTGCAGTTGCAGTTCAGCGAGATCGACCATGGCGGAGATACGGCCGGTAGATGCGGCGAATTCGAGGTAGCTTGCTGCCTTGGCGGTATCGTGGAACGGGCTCTGAGGATCCATGTAGAACTTGGCCAGATTGACGGCCGCGTCGATATTGCCGGTGTTGTAGGCCGCTTCGTACCAGGCGATGGCCTGGGCGGGATCATAGCTGTGCAGGTCGCTGTCGGCGAAAAGATCGCCAAGGAAATTGAGCTCGCCGCAATCGCCATTGGCGATGTTGCGATAGATCGTGGTCAATGACAGCTTCAGGTAGGTGTCGGCGGCATTGGCCTCGGTCTGCATGTCCGGCCGGCGGAAATACAGCTTGGCCAGCGACATGGTGGCGTCGACGTCGTTGGCGGTGGCGCCGATCTTGAGGAAGTGTTCGGCGTTGACGTCGTCCTGCGGCAGGTCCTCGCCCAGCAAATAGCTCTTGCCGAGGAGCGTCGAGGCACCGCTGTTGTTGAGACTGACGGCCTGCTGCAGTTCGGTGACGGCCAGGGCCGTGTCATGGGCACCGGCACTCGGATCGAGGTGCAGCCGCCCCAGCTGGTAGAGCGCGTCGTCGCGGCGGCCCCAGTTGGATTTGGCCAGATAGTCCAGCATCCTGGCCGCGAGTTCGCGGTTGCGCAGGGTGCCGGTGCCGCCGGCGAGATAGATCGAGGCGTCGCTATACATGCGGTCGAAGCCGATGGTCGGCGTCGAAGTGCCGTCCCACTGGGTCCAGTCATAGCTGAGGACCGGCGTCGCCACGGGCGTACAGAACGTGCGGTAATCCATATGTGGATCAAGGTTGATGGCCACGCTCTGCGCTGCCGCCGGCCAGGCCGACAGCAGGAAAACTCCGGCCAGAAGCGCCGATCCGAACACCTTAAACTGTTTATTCACGCGGTCCTCCCTCGGAGACTAGGACGCTGATTAAGTTTCAATCTTCCTCGGCATCGGACGCAGCTATGAGACCAAGCTTCACCAGCATTTTCCTGGATTGATTATGGTTGATAGCAGCGCCCTGTTGCAGCAGGGCGACGGCCTTGTCATGGTCGGGGGCCTGCTTGGTGGCGAGGTATTTCAGTGCCAGCTGGTACATGGCGGAACCGTTGCCGGCGCCGGCGGCGCGCGTCAGCCAGGCATCGGCATCCTTGGGGCTCTTGGGCACGCCATTGCCGTCGGCATAGATCTGGTAGAGATCGTACATGGCGGGGTTGGAGCCAAAATCGGCGGCCTTTTCGAACCAGGTGATGCCCGCATCGGCATCCTTGGCGACGCCGAAGCCGCTGACCAGCGCCACGCCGACTTCGATCATGGCCGGAACGTAATTCTTCTTGGCTGCCTGGTAGTTGTAGGCGAAGGCGGCGGCGGGATCGACATCGGCCGCAATGGCGGAGGTATGGAGCGCCGCCAGACTGGCAGTGGCATCGATCGAGCCGGCATCGACGGCGGAGCGCAGCCATTTCTCGGCGATGCTGGTGTCCTGGGTAACTCCGGCGCCCCAGAGATAGGCATTGCCGAGCGCGAGCTGGGCGGAGGAATTCCCGGTCGCGGCAGCGCGCTGATAATACTGGATGGCGGTGGTCAGGCCACCGGCTCCGAGCCGGCCACCGGCATAGAGGCGCCCGAGGCGCAGGTTGGCATTGGCGTCGTCGGGCGTTTGCGCCAGCGCTTCCTGATAGAGGTTGACGGCGCGATCGACATCGGCCGGCACATAGACGCCATTGGCATAGACGTCGGCAAGCTCGATGCGGGCATCGGGATCGCCCAGGGCGATGGCGCCCATATAGCTGGCAACCGCCTTTTCGGGATCCGCCGCGACGCCCTTGCCGGCAAAGTAGGCCTGACCGAGGAAGCGGCCGGCGGCGGGCACCTTGGCGCCGGCCAATTCATCCAGCATGGCGACGGCCTTGACCTGGTTGGCGGCATCAGGCGAATTCAGCAGGGCGCCGGCGACGGCAATGCGCTGCTTGGGATCTTCGCTGACCTTGTCGGCAGCGATCCCGAGCCAGTACTTGGCCTTGTCGAGATCGGTCACGCCGGCCTGGCCGGTGGTGTAGAGCTGCGACAGTGCCAGAGCGACGTCGACGCGGTCGCTGAATTCAGGCTTTTCGAGGATAGGAATGGCTTGCTGGGCCTGGCCGGTGCGCACCAGGAAGTTGGCGTATTTGATGGCGGCGTCTGGATAGCTGTTGCGGATGGCGCGCTCATAGACGTTGCGCGCAAGATCCATGGCGGCATCGCCACCGGTCTGCAGGTAGAGCGCGGAGAGCGCGTCGAGCGCGGTGCCGGCGCCCGCATCGATGGCCTTCTGGTAGAGGTCGACGGCCTTGAGGCGGTCGCGGGCGATGATGTCGCCGGTGTTATAGGCTTCGGCAAGGCTCATGAGCGCGGAGACGCTGCCGGCATCGGCGGCCTTGGCGATCCATGGGAAGGCCTTCTGGCGCTCGGTGAGGTCGGGGCTGGCGCGGTAGATCTCGGCGAGATCCATCATGGCGGTGACAGAGCCGGCCTCATTGGCGGCAAGCTGGTAGAGCTTGACGGCCTCGGCCTGGTTGGCCGGGGTACCGATGCCCTTGGCGAGCATATCCGCAAGGGTGACGGCGCCCCCATAGCTGCCCGCGCCGACGAGAGCACGGATGCTGGTATAGGCGCGCTTGGTGTTGTCGGGGGTCTGCAGGCTCGGCGAGGCCAGCACGAGTTCGGCATAGCGCAGGACAGAGTCCTTGTCGCCACGATCGATACCGCGGGCAAAAAGGTCGAGGGCACGACTGACATCGACGACAAGGGCATTGCCGTCGCGGAAGCGCGAACCGGCATCGAGCAGCACGTCGATATCGGGTGACGGATCGGCCATCAGCTGGGCGTAGAGCTTGTCGGACAAGGCCTTCCGCTGCTCGAGCGTGGTCTGCACCTGATCGGCATAGAGCAACTGAGCCGTCGGATCGCCGATCTCGATCAGCTTTTGCATCCAGAAGTCGCCACGGGATTTGTCGACGGGCAGCGTGCCGGCAGTGGCGGCGGCGAGCAGTTCGCGGGCCGCGGTGACGGACCCGCGTGCGGCCGCCTGATCGTAGAGCTTGGCGGCATCGGCGGCGTTGGCGAGCGGCGAGGTCTTGTCGGCCTCCAAACGCGCCTGCCAGTAAAGACCGCGCTCATTACCCAAAGCGAAGGCGCGCTTGTAGTAATCGATGGCGTTCTGCGCCGCGGCGGGCGTGCCCTGGGTGCGGTAGAATTCGCCGAGCGCGAAGGCGGCTGAGGCGTCGCCGGTGACGGCAGCCTGCTTCAGCAGTGTGACCGAGAGGTCCTCGAGGCTGTCGGCCTGGGCGGCGTCGGCCGGCCGGATATGGGCGGCAAGCGCGAGGCCAGCCTGCGGGTAGCCGAGGCGCAAGGCGTTCTGGAGAGCGGAGACGCCATCGGCTTCGCGGCCGGGCATGAGGAGAAGCTGATTGCCGAGCACATAGGCGGCTTCACCGCGGCCGGCGCGCATGGCCTGCTGCAGCAGATCCATACCGCGATCGAGATCGACGGCGCCCCCCTCCCCGATCAGCAGCATCTTGCCAAGCGACAATTGCGCATCGGCATTGGCGGCGCCGGGGCGCGTCAGGGCCTGCTCGAAGGCGGCGCGGGCGGCAACGAAATCGGGGACCAGCAGCGGATTATCGGCGCTTCTGGCGACACCGATGCGCAGTTGGCGGCCGACCAGCAAGGGATCCTGCGCGACGGTCTCGACTGCCGGCGCACCGGCGGTCGGGGTCGGCGTCGCCTGTGCCATGGCGGGCAGCGGAGCGACGGTGGTCAGCAGCGCCAGGGCGGCGAGGGTCCGACGGTAGTTCATGACTTGGGTGCTCCCCAGAAACAAGTGGCGTTGCCGCCGACGAATTCGTCGATCAACGGCCGCTGGCCGAGCGCATAGGTGTCGAACATCTGGTCGATGCGCTGCAGGGCGAAACTGGTGGGTGGCTGGATGGCCAGCGCTTCCATCGAGGCAAGATAGTTGCGGCCGTTGCTGCGGCGCTCAAGGAAGCCGAAATCGAGATGGCGATAGTCATCGACGGGGCCCGGAATATAATTCTGGGCGGCGTAGGCATCGACGAGGACCGGGTTGCTGAGGCCATTCAGCAGGAAGCTGAAGATGGTCCAGAACGAAACATTGCCGTGCTGCTGGCTGTAGAGATCATCACCATGGCCACGGGCGACTTCGGCCATGACCACCATGCTGGATAGCGCCTGGCGGGTATACCAGAGGGCGCGCGCGCCACGGCGGGTCTCGAGCGGCAGGCTGCCATCCGGACGGGCGACCGACAGCATTTCGAGGAAGCGCTGGTAGCCCTTCTGGTAGAGGGTGTCGTCCCCGATGATGCCGCCCCAAACCATCAGCACGCTGTCGGCAAGATCGCGGTGATTGTTGAGATCGACTTCGCCATCGAAGAGCTGGTCGACATCGCGCACCAGCGGGTCGATCCAATCGCGGATCTGGGTGTCTTCGGCCTTGCTGAGCGCCGGACGCAGGATCGAATAGGCCACCGCGGTCGGCAGCATGACGCGCTTCAGCGAATAATAGGCGTCATGGACGACCTGGGTCTTCTCGAAGGCGTGCTGCGACGACCAGTCGAGCAGAAACTGCTTGAGCTCCTCGGTGGCGGCGGTATCGCCGGCGAGCGAGCGGCCGGCCAGGACCATGACGGCCCAGTTGAAATCGTTGGCGGTGCGGTCGGTGCCGTAGCCTTCGGTTTCATCGAGCCCGGCAATGACCGGGATCTTCTTCCACTTGGGGTCGATCGCGATAGCCAGGCATGCCGCCTTCATCGAGGCGAGCGCCGGCGTCTGCAGCGCGGCGCGACGCGCCTCGACATCGAACAGACCTCCATAGTTCTGGCTGGCGCTGGCGACCTGCGGCGCGAAGGCGGCCAGCAGGAACAGGGCGGTGGAAAAGAGCCTGCGCATCAGCCACCTGCCGTGGCGGGGCCGACATTGGCGCTGGCCGCCGCCGGGGTGGTGCAAGGCTGGCCGGCCGGGGCGAAAGCGAGGTTCTGGCCATCATTGCCGAGGATGCCGTTGTTGCGGAAGCCGCAGTAATAGGCCGGGCGCGGCAGCAGGCAGGCGCCGGAGACGACGGTGGTGCCGCCGCTGGCGTTGAAGCGCAGCATGTAGCCTTCGAAGGCGCGGGCCTCACCAGCCAGCAGCGGGCCCTGCTGGTCCTTGAAATCCTGCTGGAACAGGGAGAAGCCAGAGACGCCGTTGACCTTGATGCCGGAGCCGTTCTGCGAGATCAGGTTGTTGCCGGCAACGAACGTGGTCAGCGCCACATAGGGATCTTCGGTGAAGTTACGGGCTTCGCTGGTGTCCTCGATGCGCGAGGTGTAGCCCTCGATGGCGGATTCACCGTTACCCACGATGCTGTTGTAGTACATCCCGACATCCCAGCTGTTGCGGACCTTGATGCCGGCGCGGTGATTGTCGAAGAAGTGGTTGGCGGTGGCGATGTTGCACGAGCTCTCGAAGAGCGTCAGGCCATCACCCTTGTTCTTGAAGGCGACGTTGCCATAGACCAGCGTGTCGGTGCTGTCGCGATCGAGCATGAAACCCGAACCGTTGTTGTCGAACGAGACGTTGCCGACCATCCAACTGCCATCGACTTCACGCGACACGATGATGCCGTGCTTGTATTGTGTGCCATAGGCGGTGTTGAGCGCGATGACCAGGCGGCGCGAACGGTCATGCGGATCGACGCCATAGACGACATTGTCCTTGTACTCGTTGCCGACGATGAAGACGTCGCGCGCTTCGTAGGAATAGAAGCCGTATTCGAAATTGTGGAACATGTTGTCGACGACGCGGCCGGTCGGGGCCGGCAGGTCGTCATGCTGGTCCTGGATGGCCTTTGGGCCGGTCGAGAAGCCCAGGCCGAAGGATTTGGGCGCCGAATAGCCCAGCGAATCCATGACGGAGCCGCCAACCTGCATGTTGGAGCCGCTCCAACCGATGATGAAGGGCCGATAGATGTCGCGCTTATGAGGATCGGACGTGCGCGGCGCGCCGGTTTCCTCGTCCCATGAGGTGACCTTGGTGTCGACGACATAGAGCTTGCCGGCGACCGAGATAAAGGCGCCGCCCGTGGCGCTGAGGCGATAGGTCGAGGCCTCCTGCCCGCTGAGGATGAGCGTGGCGCCGGCGCTGACGATAACCGGGGCCCGTAGCGTGACGACGTCATGATCGCGCGTGACCATCTGGTAGTTGCCGGAGGCGGCGAGCGCCTGCTGTAGCGAGCCGAGCGTGTAGACGCCGGATTCGATCACGATGATCTTGGCCGAGAGCAGGCCCTGGGCCTTGGCCGCATAGCTCATGCCCGTCTCGCCGCCCGGCAGGTCTTCGAGGAATTTCTCATTGTAGGGGCTGAGGTGGGCGAGAGTGACGCCCACATAGCCCGGGGTCGGCGTCGGCAGTTCCTTGCGAATATCGGCGACGCCGGCGGTCAGATCGGGAAAATCATAGTTGGCAAGGCCGCTCGCATTGCCGTCGAGCCGGTACATTTCGAGGTTGTTGGCGGCGAAGACGGCGCTGGGCTTGGTCGCCGCCGCATTGACGACCTGCGGCGGAGCGGCATCATTGTCGGCCACGGTGTAATCGTGGCTCTTGCCCTTGCCGAGGCCGTAGTTGAGCACGTCTAGGCGCTGCAATTGCTCAGCGGCGATCAGGCGAAAGGTACGGACACGCAGCATGTCCTCGGGGAAGGCGCGGACGCGGGTGGTGGCTTCCTCGAGCGCGGCCGGATCGGCGGCGACGGCGATGAGCGCAGCAGCGATATCGTCATCATTGGCATCGGCGGCAGGCACGGCGTCGAGTTGGCCAAGGGCATCCTTGCTATTGCCGGCCTGGGCCAACGCCTTGGCGATCAGCGTCAGCGCCTTGGCCTTGCTCTTGGGGTCGGCGATGCTGTCGGCCGTGATGCGGGCCTGGTCGACGTCGCCGGCCTTGGCGAAGCTTTCGACCACCGAGATCAGGAGCTGGTTGCGCAAGTCGGCCTCGGCCCCCTGCGCGGCTGCCAGCGCCAACTGGTTGGCCTTGACGACGACATCGTCGGACTTGGTATCGATGGCCCGGTCGGCGATGTTGACCAGCGCCTTCACCGCATACCCGGCATCCTTGATCGCCTGGGCGGTGGCGAAGGCGTGGTCGAAATCCTTTTTCCTGGCGTATTGCCGCGCCATCTCGGCGAGCACGCGGCCCTGATTGTCCGGCGCCGTGATGGTGGCCAACGCCTTGTTGGCGGCATCGAGGTCGCCGGCCGACGCCTGGGCCTCGGCAATGCCGGAGAGCGCATAGTCACGATCGTCGGCGCCGGTAATCTTGGCATAGACCAGTTGCGCCTGGTCGACCTTGTCGGCATCGGCAAGCGCCTTGCTGAGCTTGCGGAGCGACGAAGACGCCTCGGTCGGATCGGTGAGCTGGTTGAAAAACGCCACGCCGTCGTCGAGCTTGCCGAGCGTGGCGGCGCCCAGAATGGCCTCGCCGAGCGCCGCGTCCTTCTGGGCGCCGGTCAGGGCGGCGATGACGGTTCCGCCGCGCGCGAAGGCATCGTCGGCCATCTGGTCGAAGCCGGCGGTCTTGAGGGCGCCGGCCAGCATATATTCGACACGGGCGCGGGTCGGACCGTCGGGCAGCTTGGCGGCGATGGCGACGGCATCGAGCGTATGATCGGCCTTGATGCGGTTGGCGACGATGGCGGCGATGGCATCCTGCTGGTCGCTGTCATCGGTATAGGCCGTGGTCAACTGCTGCATGGTGCCGAGATCGCCGGCAGCCAGGGCCTTGTCGAGCACGGCGTTGAGGGCATCGGCCCGCACCTTCTCGGATTCCGGATCAATGGCAAGCGCGCGATCGAGGGCCGCCGTGAGATCGCCGGCATCGAGCGCGGCAGCCGAAGCATCGACGAGCTTGGCATCCTTGGCCTTGGCTAGATCGGTGCCGGCCAGCGCCGCCTTGGCGATGGAATAATGCGCGTAGCCGCGGGCCCGGGACGGCCACATGGCGCCGATGGCCTGATCGACCAGTTCGGAAGCATTGGCCGACTTCAGGCGGCTGGCAGTCTGGGCGACGGCGTTGAGCGTACTGTTCTTGCTCTCTTCCTCGGTGATGGACGAAGACACGTCCAGCGCCTTGCCCAGATAGGCGAGCGCTGCGTCGGGATCGCGGCTGACATCGAGATCGGCGAGCTTGGCATAGGAGCTGGCCTGCAGCTGCGGGCTCTTGATGGCCGAGAGCATGGCGTCGATGTCGACGCTATACTGCGTCATGGTATCGGCGTCGGCCTTGCCCTCCTGTATGAGGGCGATGATGGTCGACAGCACGTTGGTGGTCAGTACGTCGCCCGTGATGCCGTCCTGGGCCAGGCTATCGATGGCCTGGGTGGCCGCAGCGGTATCCTTGCTGTCGGTGTCGCCATTGATCTGGTCGAGATAGACGAACCGGCCGCGCGCGGCGCGGTAGGCATCGAGCTTTTCTTCGAGGCTCTTGGCCTTGTCACCGGTGAGGATCGACTTTTCGATCTGCGCGACCACGGCCTGCGCCGTGTCGGACCCGTCCTGTGCCAAGACCGGCAGGCCGGAGAGCATTGCCAGCACGAGGCCGGCAATCATCGGTGCTTTCCTGTCAAAGTGCATGTGCATCAGTCGAAATCCTAAACGCGACGCAGACGTGAAAGGGCTTAGTGCGCAGCCGGGGCAGAACCGAACAGCGAGGCGACGCTTTGCAGCGGCGAGTTGTTGAACGGATGGGTGCGGAAGAACTTGACGTTGGCCGGCTGGCCGACCGTCACCCCGGTGGCGGCGGCGCCCAGATCGATGCGGACCGGAACCTGGGCGGCGCTGTCACCGGTCGAGACCGAGGGCAGATCCAGCAGCGGGGCGCCGGTGATGGTGCGGCCATCGGCCAGTTGCACATCGGCGGTGACGCCCTGGTAGACATCGAGCAGTTGGGCGCGATCGACCATGGCCACGGCGAAGGTCTTGGTATCGGGGCTGCGCAGCGACAACAGGCGGCTGTTGGCCTTCACCGGGGTATTTTCCGCGACGGCGTCCTCGACGACGCAATCACAGCTTGCCGGGATGGTGACGCTCTGGCCGTTGACCAGGATGGTGGCCGCCGGCTGGCCGGTGGCGACGCTGCCCTTGGCGATATAGGTGACCATGCCGTCGGCGCTGGCATAGACCGGCGTCGCATCGGAAGCGATGGCGGCGGAAGCCGGGTTGATGACGGCGACACGCTGGTAAATGCTGGACGCGATGAACCAGAGCAGGCCGACCGTGACGATGGCGACGAGCGCCAGGCGTACGAGGGTGCCGAGGGCGGAGACGCCACCAGCCTTGGCGGCACTGCCGTCACGACGGGCCCTGGCCTCGACCGGGCGCTTCTGGATATCGAGGACATCGTCCATCGCCACCAGCTCGCCCGACAGGTGCCCGTCGAGTACATAGCGCATCAGGCGCATCTGCTCGGGAGTAACCTCGACATATTGCAGGCCGGTGCGGCCATCGACGGGCCGCGAATAGCGGACGCGGGCCTTCATATCCAGCGAGAAGCTGGAGCCCACGAACGGAAATTCCAGCTTGATGTCCTGGATCGAGTCCTCCGGCAGGTTGGCGCCGGGGGCGGAGATGCCGATACCGGCCACCGACCAGTCGAGCACCTTGAAGGTCTGGTTGCCGATGGTGCAGCGGAGGGGCAGCTGGTACCGCGCATGCTGGCGCTGCACATCTGCCTCGAATTTCACAAAGTTCTCGTTCATGTCGTGTCCTCTAAGGCAGGCTCAAGCCCATCCAAACATTCGAAACAGCAATCCTGGCTCCGGTATCGGCAACACGCCGACGAACCAGGCAAGCGCAGTCACAAACACACCGATGGCCAGGATGTGCATGTAGACGGACGAGGCATACATGACGCCGCCCAGTAGGCCGGAGCGCCCCGTCAGTGAGGTCTTCTGTCGTGTCCAGGATTGCCGGTTGGGACGGAAGAAGACGTAGGTTTTGATCATCGAACCGAAGATTTGATTGAAGTAGATGAAGAAGGGATAGAGCGCCGATACGCGCTTGCGCGAACTGAAGAGCATCAGCGTCAACACGTAGCGCGTCGCCAGTGTCCAGACCGCATAGGCGATGAAGGCGTAGGGCGTAATGAAGATACCGGCGATGAGCACCATCACGAAGCCGGCCAGCGAGGTCCACATCGAGATGCGCTGGTCAAAGATGTTCCACCAGGTGAAGGCGCCGATGCGGGCCGGCCCAAGCAGCAGCGCGCGGCCATTGGTGCGCAGCATGTTGCCGAACCAGCGGCGCATGAGCTTGGCGGCGGTGGGGATGAAGGCTTCGCCCGGGGGCACCTCGACGGTCGAGACGACGACGTCGGGGATATAGAGCATCTTGTAGCCGTTCTTCAGCAACCAGAACCAGCTCGACTTGTCGTCGCCGGTGAGGAAGCGGATGCGGCCCAGGCGCCAGTGTTCGATATGGTCGTTCTCGACCTGCTGGATGAAATCGGGGTTGCACACGATATCTGCCCGGAACATCGACATGCGGCCGGTCAGCGTCAGAACGCGCCCGGCGAGGCCGTTGGAGGCCATGAGGATGTGGCGCTGCGCGAAACGCAGGCTGTACCAGATGTGGAAGATGGCGCGGCCACGAACCTCGGAGACTTCATCCGTGGTCAGGGCGCCGACCTGCGGATCGAGCTGGAAGAAGCCAAGACATTTGTTGACGAGATCGGTGGGTACGACGCTGTCGCCGTCGATCACCGCGACGAGATCGTCCGGCCGCGGCTCAGTCTTGGAAATGGCGCGAAAGCCATAGGCCAGGGCGTCGCGTTTGCCGGTGCCATCGATGCGCACGATGATCAGCTTGACGCGGTCGGTATGGCCGCACAGCAGCCGGTATATGGAGTTGACGAGGCGCAGGTCGCCCACCTCCACGAGGGACGCGATGACCGTGGCCCTGCCCGGCGCATTGAGCGCGGCCTGGAAGGCGGCACGGTAGACCGAGGCCGAGGTGTCACCGTCCTGCCGGAAAGACGTCACTAGCAGATAAGCGTGTGGGGCGGTCTCGCGATCGGTGAAATTGGCGAGCTCAGCATCGGCGGCCCTGCGCATGCGCAGGAAAGTATAGCGGCGGTAGATGAGAGAACGCACATAGTGCATCAGCCCCCAGGTGTAACGCCAGATCGCCAAGATACCGAGACTGAAGAAAACGCCCGCCTCAATATGCCAAAGATGCCCGGTGGCTTCGGGCGGCACCAAAAGAGCAAGCGCCACCACAAAAAGAATGAACAACAGATGCGCGTACCAAGTCTCGCTCAAGCGTAACAGGCGCTCACCGGGACCTTCACTGGGCCTCCGATCGACGACAGCGTCGCCATCACCATCGGTTACTTGTACTGCACTCATGTTCAAGACCAACTGTCTCTCATCTATAGTTCTTTCGACGCCAAACGGGGCGCTACGGCACGGCCAGAAGAATTATTCCCCGTCATGACGCGAGGTTTGGTGTTCTCTGTGCACTTATGATTTTATAGTGCGGAACACGGTGATTTCAGGGAATTTTCCGGAAATCATAAAGCCTTAGAACTAGATCATTGACTTGATTAACTCGTCATCCTGCCAACAATCTCAGATTACAGTTCCGGCTTCCGTTATAGCAAGCGCCCTTGAGGTAAGGAGCTTGTTGTCTTTATCTTAACCTTAACGCGGGCGACAGCAAAGATACCATGCTATACAAAAAAACGAGATGTCATCGGCAGTTAAGAACGCCACCTAGAAAGTGATCTGGCGACATCTATGGTTTTCGTGAACGCGAGCGTCTTTCCTCACCGTTCATGAGGACGATCGACAGGCAAAAAATCCAGCTTCAACTCAAAAGCCGCTTTTCCTGCATTTGAATGAGAAATAACCGGCGCGGAAGGACTCCGCGCCGGCTCGATAGCCGACCGTAATAAAGTCAGTTCAGAACTGTTTTCTGTATAATCTCGCTTATAGCGCCGCGATCAGAGCGAAGCAGACAGAATATCGTTGCTCGCGTAAGGCGTCAGATAAGCAGAAGTTAGCCGCAGGCCGGTAACGTAAGTAGTCTCGCTCGGCAGCTTTGCCTGTGCCACACCGGTTATACGGGCGAAATCGGCCGGATTGGACAGACCTGCAAGCGTGGTTGCAGCCAGACGGCGGAAACCGGACATGCACGCATCTGCAACGGGCTCGCCATTGAGCTGGAACAGCGACAGTGTCGCGGCCAGCGGGCGGAAGGCATAGAGATGGTAGTTGCGGGCCTGTGCGCCGCGGGCCAGTTCCAGCGGCAGATGACCATCGGCGTCGACCTGGCAGGTGCCGATCTTGATCCCGTCGACCGACCAGTCGCGATAGCGCTGGGTGCTGGTCAGGAAACCGATCGCACCGACGGCGAGGCCAGCCCAATAGCGGTGATTATTGTTTCGGGACACCGAGCCCGCACCGGTCGAGAAGAACGCCATGGTGTCGTCGGCAATGCTGGAGAGCCAAGGCGATAGCGCGGCGCGATCGACGTCCGATACCGCACCGGCGCGGTCGAGACCAACCAGCGTGACACCGATCTCTGCCATCATGCGGCCGCGCGTCAGGGCGGCGTCCTTGCTGGTCATCTGCAGCAGCGCGCCATTATCGGCCCACTTGACCAGCGCCTTGACGGCACAGTCATGAGCCAGGGTATCGATCTGCGGCTGGCCAGACTGCATGGCGGCAAGATCGCCGATCGAGCGGATCGCCTGTTCGATCGGCCCGATCTGGGCGCGGCGTGTCGAAGCAGCAGCGACATCGAGTTCGGAGCGGGTCGATAGCGATTGATCGTATTTGGAGGTCGTGTCGAGACCGGCCATCGGAACATAGACGCCGGCGCAAGTGGTAACGACCGATTGTAGCAGGCCGTCGGAGGGTGCCGGCGGCGTTGCGGCGGTGACTGGCGTCGCGGTGGTAACCAACGCAGCATCCATGGGTACGAAAGCCTGCTTTCCGGCAGGCATCATAGCCTGGACCGAGACGGCGGCAGTCAGGACGGCGGCGAGAGTAACGGCAACGCGAAGCATGGGTGCACCCTTCTGGATGCAGGGACGCTAGCGGGCCGGCTCTAAGTCGCCGTTAGACCAAAACATGCAATTTTACGCATTCCGCGATTTTCGCGAAAAATCCTCAGTGGCGGATGCTGGCGCGCCAATCCAGCGGGATCTCGACCTCGCCACCGTCATCGAGCGTCAACACCACCTTGGCGGAAACGATGTTGCGATCGTCCAGCGCCCCTCCGAAATCGGCGTTGCGAGCAAGGGCCACCATAGGCTCGGAGATGGCATAGTAGGAGGCGCTGGCGGCGCCACGGACTTCTCCGGGCAGGACACCGATGCCGACATTGAAGTGCAGCACCTTGCCAAGCCAGTCGTCATTGAGTTCCTGGCGGGCCGAATAGGTGACGCCGTGGTGGATGACCGAGACGACGAAATCGCTCATCGACACCTTGAGGAAATAGTCGAAGCGCTCCCCCAGGGGGATGGCGGTCGCTTCACCGGAAACCGAGCGCAGGTCGAGGCGCAGAGGCTTGCCGTCGCGGCGATCCATACTGTCGGTAATGTAGAGGGTTCCGGCATCGTAGTAGAGCACGCACATCTGGCCGGTGGAGCCCATGATGCGGCCGATGGCGATGCGCGCCTCGCCGCCGATACGGGCCTCGGGCAACTCATTGATGCGAAGCGAGGCGGACAGATAGCCGCCCTGCGAGGTATTCCAGCCATGCGCCCCGACGCGATCGTCGAATTCGCGCAGCTCACAGGCGAGCATGTCATCGGGCCCTTGAGCCGTCTCGGAGGCGGGCACGATAAAGGTCAGCGCCCCATCGCTCTCGAACCGAACATTTTCTGCCGCTCCGGCAAGACTGCCGCCGCCAATATCGGCACCGGATAGCAGGTAATTCAGGTCAGTTGGAGTCGATGGCAACAATAGTTCCCACCGCGACAAATCAATCGCCTTCATTACGCCCCTCCGTAGCTATTCTCTCCCGACGCGCACTCTTCTCAGGATCGGTTCAGACACCGCCATCACTGTCGTAAATGCAGGTTAATTCGCATTTAATGACGGGAGGCAAGCTCCGTTCCATTAACCCAAGGTTAACCGTAACATTGGGGCGATCCTATGAGCTTTGGGGTCAACCCCCTTTGGAGGTAGGGATCACTGCCGATCCATCCCCATACGCATGCTCCAGCGGAGCCACACCATTCTGGGTGTCAGCGCTAAAATCGCTTACAACGTACTGTTTTCAAATCAACTTCGTCTTGGAACAGCAGGATATTGAACGGCGGCGAAGATTTCGCACAAGTGCGCAAAAGTTGTGGATTGTTCCATTTCGACCGCATGCAGCGACACCCGATTCACAGACTATCTGCCAACTTTCGGTGCCCCCACCGAGTTGCGCTCGACGAGCGGACAATCGATCTGCAGCCGGCCCGTAACGATCCCGGAACGATCGGCATTATCGCGCTTGGCATAAAGATGGGAGACGGCGCGCCGTCCCATATCCTCATGCGGAACCAGCACCGTGGTCAGCGGTGGTTCGAGATAGCGCGCCGAAGGATCATCGTCGAAACCGACCACCGAGATGTCACGGGGTATGGCAAGCCCGGCCTCCTTGACGGCTTCGTAGCAGCCGATGGCCATCTCGTCGCTGGCGCAGAAGATGGCGGTGGGCGGATTGGCGAGAGCCAGCAGTTCCTTGGTGCGGTCGTGGCCACCCGACAGGACCCAGTTACCCATGCGGACGAGATCGGGGTCGAAGTCGATGCCGGCTTTCTTCAAAGCGCGCCGATAGCCACGCAGGCGATCCTGCGCGGCCGGCATCCAGGCCTCGCCATTGATGAAGCCGATGCGGCGATGGCCGGCGGCGACGAGATGGGTAACGGCAGCCTCGGCGCCGCGTGCATGGGCCGGCAGCACGGCCGGCGCCAGGTCGCCCTTGCTGTAGCAGTTGATCAGGATGGTGGGCACCGAATGAAGCTTGGTGGGCAGGCTGTATTCACGCGTGAAGAAGGCGGCAAAGATGACGCCGACGACGCGGTGGGCAAAGAGCAGCTCCAGCGCGGCATTGCGGAGGCGCTCATCACCCTGTGTCGGCAGCACGACGAGCACGGCGCCATTCTCCCAGGCGAGCTGACGGGCGGAATCGATGGCCTTGTTGACGATGGGATTGCTGGTGCTGTCGTCGATGACGAAGCCGATGGCCTGGAGACCGCCGCGACCCACCGGTCCGCGCAGCCAGACGCGATAACCCAGAGTTTCGGCGGCATCGCGCACCAGCTTCCGGGTCTTTTCGGTAACGCGTGTGCCGCCGGTCTCGTTGAGCACCATGGAGACGGTGGCCTGGCTGACGCCTGCCAGCTTGGCGATATCCACCATGGTGGGGCGCGCACTGGCCTTTTCGGTCTTCAGTCGATTCATGGCCCCTCCCCGGCAAGAAATAGCGCGATTCAGCGCGCCAGCGGAACGAAATATCGCGCCGCCCGCTTTGGCGCGAAGTTATAAATAACATGGCCACTTGACGCCAGTTATATATAACCGTTAGCGTTCTCACCTATCGTGCTGCACGGAGGGAACCGCAGTGCGAAAGCCGCCGACACAGGCCGGCGACAAGGTTTCAACGTTGTCCGAACGCCAAAGGCGTCGGATGCGAGGGGAGGATGCGATGAACAAGGAACAACGCCTTTCGACAGGCGTGAGCCGGCGTAGCCTGCTCAAGGGCATGGCGGCATTGGGCGCGGTGAGCGCGCTGCCGGCCGTGCCCGCCTGGGCGCAGGAGACGGTGACGCTGAAGTGGTGGGACATCTTCCAGCCGCTGATCCCGCTGCACCAGAAGATCTGGGACGCCTATGCGGCCAGCCATCCCGCCAAGATAGAATATACGGGCATGAACCCGTCCGACATGATGCAGGCGCTGCAGCTGGCGTTCCGCAGCAACCAGTTGCCCGACGTGTTCAACGTGCCCAACGGCACCATCGCCACCATCAATTCGCTGCAGGGCTCGGGCTGGTTCGCGCCGCTCGCCGACAGCTTCAAGTTCGACGCGCCGTTCCAGAAGGAAGTGCTTGCCGAGGGCTTCACCACCTTCGGCGGCAAGACCTACAGCTTCCCGATCTTCTCGTTCCGGCAGACCTCGACGTCGCTGTGGTATTTCAACGACGGGCTGAAGGCCGCCGGGTTCGATCCCGAGACCGGGCCGCAGAAATGGGACGACGCCCGCAAGGCGGCGCTCGCCGGCACCAAGGATGGCAAATATGGCCTCATCCTGCCGCTACAGTTCGCCGACCGCATGTCGGCGCATCTCACCGACCTGGCGCAGGCCGCAGGCGCGGCGGGGTCCGTCGACTGGAAGACGGGGGAATACGCCTATGCGTCGCAGCCATTCCTCGATGCGCTGACGTTCCTGATGTCGTTCCAGAAAGACGGTTCGCTCCATCCCGGCTCGTCCTCGGTCGACGCCCGGCAAGGCCGCGCCCGCTGGGTGGCGGGGGAATCGCTGATGTTCCTCGACGGGCCGTGGAACAGCGGCGTGCTGAACGGCAGCTTCAAGGAGCAGATCGACAAGATCGGCGTCTGCCGGGTGCCGTATCCGGGCGAGGCGGCGACCTCGTTCACCTATCAGGGGCCGAAGGGCGGCACGTTTTTCGTGTCGAGCTCGTCGCAGCATCCGGATGTGGCCACCGACGTGCTGCAGCAGCTGACCACGCAGGACTATTATATCGGCCTTGCCAACCAGATGGACCAGCCGCCGCTCGACCTGTCGGCGGTCGAAAAGTCCAACGCCCATGCGGGCTACAAGAAGGTCATCGCGGGCTACAAGGACTATGCACGCCTGGCGCCCGATCCGCTGATCCGCAACAAGGCCATCAGCGCCGTCTATGCCGAAATGCGCGATGTGACGCCTGGCCTGGGCGAGATCATCCAGGGCGCCTTCAGCGGGGCGTTCTCCGATCCGCAGCCGGTTCTCAAGCAGTATAACGACCAGATGACGGCCGAGCGCGACCGCGCCATCGCGGCGGTCAAGGCCAAGGGCGTGACAGTCTCGGTGGACGACTGGAAGTTCGAGAACTGGAAGCCCGGCGAGGACTTCACCGCGGACAAGTACTGAGTTCCTCCCTCCCGCGCAGGATAAAGCCGATGTCTCAATCAGCCCTGCGCGGGCCCTCCCTTTGGCAGCGGATGTGGGCCGATCGCTGGATCTATGTCTTCCTGACGCCGACGCTGGCGCTGGTGGGCTGCTTCACGCTCTATCCGGTGCTCGCCAGCATCTGGTTCTCCCTGCTCGACTGGAACGGCTTCGACCGGGCAGGCGACTTCATCGGGCTCAGGAACTACCAGGACCTGCTGCGCGACCCGCTGTTCTGGAACGCCTTCCGCAACACTATCGTCTTCCTGGTCCTGGCCGTGCCGATCCGGGTGGGGCTGGCGCTGATACTGGCTGTGCTGCTCAACCAGCCGTTCCGAGGCGTGCGCATCTTCCGGACGGCGATCTTCCTGCCGGTGGTGACGACGGCGGCGATCGTGGGCGTGGTGATGCGCTACGTGCTCGACCCCACGGGCGGGCCCATGAACATCGCGCTGCTCAATTCGCATATGCTTTCGCAACCGCTGAACTTTCTCGGCATGGCCGGGCTCGCGCTCTATAGCGCCGTGGGCGTTTGGGTGTGGAAGTGGCTCGGCATCACGCTGATCTATTGGCTGGCGGCATTGCAGACGGTGCCCAAGGATGTCTATGAGGCGGCCGAGATCGACGGGGCGACGGCATGGGACCGGTTCCGCACCATCACGCTGCCGCTGCTGACGCCATTCACGCTGATCATCACGCTGATCACGGTGATCGAGGCGACAAACGTGTTCGACCTCATGCTGACGCTGACCGGCGGCGGACCGTTCTACGCCACGGAGGTCATCGATATCTTCGTTTACCGGCAGGCCTTCACCTCGACGGTGCCGCGGCTCGGCTATTCGTCGGCGGCCGCGATCTTTTTCGGGGTCTGCTTCATCGTGGTGGCGGTAGCGCAGATCGTGCTGCTGACGCGTATCCGGCGGCGGAGGCACACATGAGGAGGCTCACCTCGCCCGCCGGACGTTCATGGATCGCGCTGCGCTATATCGCGCTGACGGCATTGTGCCTGGTCTGGATCTATCCGTTCCTGTGGCTGGTGTCGGCCTCGCTGAAGACGCCGCTGGAGATTTTCTCCAAGGGGCTGAACCTCATCCCCGATACGCTGCTGTGGTCCAACTATGCGCGGGCGTGGGTGACGGCGGGATTTTCGGGCTACATGTTCAACACCATCATCGTCACGGTCGGCACCGTGGTGCTGGTGGTGATCCACACGGCGCTGACCGGCTATGTGCTCGGGCGCTACGAGTTCGTGGGCCGCAAGCTGGTCATCGGCGTGCTCGGGGCGACGCTGATCATTCCCGGCGGGCTGACCATTATCCCGATCGTCGACCTCACCAATGCGCTCGGTCTGCTCAACAGCCACTGGGGCATTATCCTGGCGCTGGCGGGCAGCGGGCAATCGGCCGCGATCCTGCTCTATGCCGGGTATTTCCGCGGCTTGCCCAAAGAGCTGGAAGAGGCCGCCACCATGGATGGAGCCGGTTTCCTGCAGGTGTTCTTCAACATCATGATGCCGCTGGCCGGACCGGTGACGGCGACAGTGACGGTTTTGACCTTCCTTGCCGCCTGGAACGCCTTCCTTATTCCGCTGGTGTTCACGTTCGGCTCGCCGGGCCTGAGGACACTGCCCGTCGGCATGCTGGCATTCGTGGGCACCAATGAGACCGACTGGTCGGGCATGGCCGCCGCGGCGACCATCTCGCTCCTGCCGGTGATCGTGTTCTTCTTTTTCGTGCAGCGTTATTTCGTCGAGGGGATCGCCGGCGCCGTGAAGGCGTAAGGCGTTGCCCGGAAGGGACTTCACATGACCAAACCCAATATTTTGTGGATCTGCACCGACCAGCAGCGCTGGGACACGCTCGGCATTACCGGCAACAGGCATGTCCGAACGCCCAATCTCGACAGGCTTTTCGCCGGGGGCGCGCAGTTCGCATCGGCCTATTGCCAAAGCCCGGTGTGCACGCCCAGCCGCGCCAGCTTCCTCACCGGGCGTTATCCGCGCACGACACGCACGCGCCAGAACGGGCAGGACATGCCCCCCGACGAGATGCTTGTGACGCGGCTGTTGGCGGACAACGGCTACACGTGCGGGCTATCGGGGAAGCTGCATATCTCGGCGGCCAATCCGAGCGTGGCGCCGGTGATGGAGCCGCGCATCAATGACGGCTATTCGGCGTTTCACTGGTCACACCACCCCGGCCACTACGGCAGCAAGCAGAACTGGCCGCTGAACGAATACAATCTCTGGCTGATCGAGCGGGGGGCCGAATACCAGGCCCTGCCCTATCGCGGCTCCAGATATGTGCAGACGGGGCCGCTGGCCGAGAACCACCAGACGACATGGTGCGCCGACAAGGCCATCAATTTCATGAAGGCGCACGAGGCCTCGGAGCGGCCCTGGTTGTTCTCGGTGAACTTTTTCGACCCCCATCACCCCTTCGATCCGCCGGCCGAATATCTCGACCGCTATCTCGACCGGCTCGATGAGATCGAGCTGCCGAACTATCGCAGGGGCGAACTCGACGACAAGCCGGTGTTCCAGCAGATCGACCATGAGGGCGCTTATGGGGGCAATGCCGGCATGCCCTATGACGAGATGACCGACGACGACCACCGGCTGGTGCGTGCCGCCTATTTCGCCATGTGCGACCTGATCGACGACCAGGTCGGGCGCATGCTGCAAACGCTGAAAGAGACCGGCCAGCTCGACGACACCATCGTCATCTTCATGTCCGACCATGGGGAACTGCTCGGCGATCACGGTGTCTATCTCAAGGGCCCGTTCTTTTACGAGCCGGCCGTGCATGTGCCGCTGGCCTTCTCATGGCCCGGGCATATTCCGGCGCGCCGGATCGAGGGGCTGGTGGAACTGATGGATATCGCGCCCACGCTGATGGACGCGGCGGGGCTGGAAGTCTGGCCGGGCATGCAGGGCAAATCGGTATGGCCGCTGCTGGTCGGAACCGGCACCAGCACGGACACGCCCGACGTCTATTGCGAATATTACAACGCCATGCCGTGGCACCGCGAGCCGCACCTGCCCTATGGCACGATGCTGCGCACCGAGCGCTACAAGCTCGTGTTGAGCCATGGGGACCGGCGCGGCGAGCTCTATGATCTTGAGGCCGATCCCAATGAGACCGACAATCTCTGGGACCGGAGCGCGCTTTTGGAAACAAAGTGCGATTTGATGCAAAGGCTGTGCGATCGCATGGCATTCACCGCCGATCCCCTGCCGCTCCGGCGCGCGGCTTGGTAGGGTCGATATTAGCGTTATCGAAGGAATCACAAATGTCCCTGCTCTCCGCCCGCGCCCCGGCCACGCCGCTGATCGTGCATGACCCGTTCCTGAGCGTCTGGTCGATCACCGATGAGCTGACACAATCATGGTCGACGCATTGGACCGGCAAGAACCAGTCCATGTGCGGCATGCTCAATATCGACGGCAAGCCGTACCGGTTCATGGGGCTGGTGACGCGCATGGCTGCGGACGTGCCGGCGATGCGGCAGCTCAGCCGCGAAGTGACGCCGCTGCGGACGATCTACGGGTTCGAGGCCGGCGGCATCGCGCTGACGCTGACTTTCACCACGCCGAGCTTTCCGGACGATCTGGAACTGATGACGCGGCCGGTGAGCTATATCGACCTCGACGTCAAGGCGACGGACGGCAAGCCGCATAAGGTTTCCGCCTATCTCGACTGGAGCGCCAACTGGGCGACGGGCGAAGCGGAAACCGCGGTGGTCTGGGGGCGGCATCGCGCCGGCGAGGTCGAGGCGCTGTTCATGGGCGCCAACGAGCAGACGCCGATCGGTCGTTCGGGCGACGAAGTGCAGATCGACTGGGGTTATCTCTATACCTCGCCCGAGCCCGGCTCGAGCGCAACCGGCGCCTTCGGCGACGCGCTGACGCTGCGCCGAGGGTTTGCGGCGGACGGCACCATTCCGCAGCGCGACGACGTGCGGGAAGAGCGTCCGCTGGGCATGCCGGCCATCGGGCATCGCGGGCCCAACCTCAATGTCAGCGGCATCAACCAGGACCGCCCGGCCTATGTGGTGTCGGCCTGGAGCAAGGATTTCGGCAGTGTGACCGGCAGCGCCAACTGGCGCGTGCTGGTGGCCTATGACCAGGTCTATTCCATCGCCTATTTTCACCGGAAGCTGCGGCCGTTCTGGAGCCGCAACGGGCAATCGGCGATCGGGCTGATCGAGCAGGCCTGGGCCGAACGCGAGGATCTGGCGCAGCAGGTGGTGGAGTTCGACGACAAGCTGGTCGCCGATCTTTCGGCATCCGGCGGCGACACCTATGCCCGCATCGGCATCCTGGCGTTCCGGCAGTGCCTGGGCGGCCACGCGCTGGTCGAGGATGTCGATGGCAAGCTGCTGTATTTCTCCAAGGAAAATTCCTCCAACGGCTGCCTGGGCACAGTGGACCTGACCTATCCGGGGGCGCCCTTCTTCCTCCTGTTCAACCCGGCGCTGCTGGAAGCGCAGATGCGGCCGATCTGCGCCTATGCGGCGAGCGGCCGCTGGCCGTTCGCCTATGCGCCGCACGACATGGGACAGTTCCCCCTGGCTAACGGTCAGGTCTATGGCGGTGGCGAGCTGACCGAGGACAACCAGATGCCCTATGAGGAGAGCGGCAACATGCTGATCCTCGCCGAGGCGCTGGCGCAGGCGACCGGCGATGACAGCTTTGCGCGCGAATTCTGGCCGCAACTGGAGAGCTGGGCCAAGTATCTGGTCGAGAGCGGCATCGACCCCGACAACCAGCTTTGCACCGACGATTTCGCCGGACACCTGCCGCACAACGCCAATCTGTCGCTGAAGGCGATCGTCGGCATCGGGGCGTTCGGGTTGCTATGCCGGCGGCTGGGCAAGACGGAGGAGGCCGAGCGGCATCTGAAGCTGGCTCAGGACTGGGCCAGGCAGTGGCCGAGCCTTGCCGATGACGGCGACGCCTATCGGCTGGGCTTCGACCTCAAGGCGTCGTGGAGCCAGAAGTACAATCTCGTCTGGGACCGTATCCTGGGGCTCGACCTGTTCGACAAGGCTATCGCCCGCAAGGAGATGGCGGCCTATCGGACGCGGCAGGACCGGTTCGGCCTGCCGCTGGACAGCCGCAAGCATTACACCAAGCTCGACTGGCTGGTGTGGACGGCTTGCCTCACCGACGACCAGGCAGACTTCGAGGCCTTGCTGAAGCCCGTGGGCGTATGGCTGGACGAGACAGTGGACCGGGTACCGCTGTCCGACTGGTTCGACACACAAACCAGCAAGCAGGTCGGCGTCGGCGGGTTCCGCGCACGGCCGGTCGTAGGCGGGGTCTACATCAAGCTGATGCTGGATAAGCGGTAGGTTGGTGGGCTCTTCGCCTCCGGTCCCTTTCCCGCACGGCGCATTGTTCACATCTAGATACTGAGTGCCGTGCGAGGGGCTCAGTCCCTCCCCATGATGGGGAGGGACTGAGGGTGGGGTGGAGCAGCAACCGCCGCTCCAACGTGAACACCAGCCTTCAGCTGGTCACCGCCCCATTCGTAAGGCCGCTGACCAGGAACGGTTCGAGAATGATGAACAGCAGCACCACCGGGATCAGCGACAGGGCGCCGGCGGCCATGAGGTTGGCCCATTCGACCTGATATTCGCCGATGAAGCTCTGGAGGCCCACCGTGAGCAGCCATTGATCGGGCTTTTGAGCGAGGGTGCGGGCGAAGACCAGATCGGACCAGCTGACGATGGCCAGGTAGATGGCGGCGGCGCTGACGCCGGGGCGCGCCAGGGGCAGTACGACTTTCCACAGCGCCAGCAGCGGCGTGCAGCCATCCACCATGGCGGCCTGTTCCAGTTCGCGCGGGATGGAATCGAAGAAGCCCTTCATCATCCAGGTGGCGAAGGGCACGCCGACCGAGGCGTTGGCGAGCATCAATGCCCAGGGCGAGTTGATCATGTGGAAGGTGGTGAACATCACGAAGAACGGGATCACCACCAGCGTCGAGGGCAGCATCTTGCTGGCGAGCAGCGTGAAGCCGGCGACCTGCTGGGCGACGGTGCGATAACGCGACAGGCTGTAGCCGGCCATGATCGAAACCACGAGGCTTATGACCATGGAGCCGAGCGCCACGAAGGCGCTGTTGGTCATCCATTTGAGGATGGGCTTGCGGGCCAGAACCTCGAAATAGGCCTCGAGATTGACCTGATCGAGCGGCGGCAGCAGCGGCGGGTTACGTGACAGCACCGTCGAGGTCGGCAGGATCGAGGTGACGATCATCCAGTAGATCGGGAACAGCACCACGACGGTGACGGCGATGGCGCCGAGCAACGCCGCAAGCTGGCCGCGGGTAAGCGTCTGCATCAGAAATACTCCCGCTTGAGCGGCTTCAGCGACAGGACGATCAGCACCAACGCGATAACCAGCATGAGGACGCCGATGGCCGAGGCCGTGCCCATGCGGAAGGACTTGAAGGCCTCGTTATAGACCAGGAGCCCCAGGGTTTCTGTGGAGCCGATGGGGCCGCCCCCGGTGGTGGCATAGATGATGTCGAATTCGCGCAAGACCCACAGGGTCTGCAGGATCGTCACCAGCGCGGCGGCGCCGCGAATGCCCGGCCAGGTGACGTGGCGGAAACGCTCCCAGCGTGTAGCGCCATCGACCTTGGCGGCCTCGTAGAGCGAGGCCGGAATGGACTGCAAGGCAGCCAGCAGCGTCAGGGCGAAGAAGGGAAAGCCCTTCCAGATGGTGGGGATGATCACCGAGATCAGCGCCACATTGGGGCTGGTGAACCAGGGGACTTCGCCCGAGATGATGTGCAGGTCGCGCAGTATGGAGTTGATGACGCCGAAGCTGGTGTCGAACAT
Source organism: Devosiaceae bacterium (assembly GCA_036499825.1). Lineage (GTDB taxonomy): Bacteria > Pseudomonadota > Alphaproteobacteria > Rhizobiales > Devosiaceae > Paradevosia. The sequence continues at coordinate 116,928 of DASYCZ010000062.1, read as the reverse complement.
CCAGAGGAAAATGATGGAGACGACGACGCCGGGGACGGCCCAGGGCAGCAGCACCAGGCTGCGCAGCCAGCGGCGGCCGGGGAAGACGTTGTTGAACAGCAGCGCGACGCCCAGGCCAATGAGGAAACTCGGCACGATGCTGCCGATGGTGTAGGCGACCGAGCGCCAGATGGCGAACCAGGTGCGTCCGTCGCTCAGGATGATCTGAAAATTGGCCAGGCCCCAATGCTGGGTGCCGACCTGCAGGAAGTTCATGCCGGCGCGTTCGCTGAGCGAGAGCTGGAAGACCAGATAGAGCGGATAGCCAAGCAGGAATGCGACGCAGAGCAGCGCTGGCAGCAGAAGGCCATAGGCCAAGAGGCGCGTATTGCCGACCGGACCCGAACGGGTGTTGCCCCGGCGCGCTGGCGCCGGGGTTGCGGGTGCGGAGATGGTTGCCTGATCTGCCATCGTCAGTTCAGCGGAATGCGCTGCTGCAACTCGTTCTGCAGGTCGCCCATCACGGTAGCGGTCGGATCGCTGGTGGTCTGGAGGCGAATGCCGGCCTGGGTGAGCGCGGTGGAGTAGTCATTATAGGCAGCGCGCACGGCGGGGATGGTGGGAAACACGTCGATGGCGCCCACGGCCGCGTCGTTCACGGTCTTCAGAACCGGGTTGGAGGCGATGGTTTCCGGCGTCAGCGCACCCTGGCGGGAAGCCGGCGAATAGGTCATCTCGGTATACATTTCCTGGAACTTCGGCTCGGCGGCAGTCCGGATGAACTCCCAGGCGAGCTTCTGCTTTTCAGGATCGGTGGTGGCCGACAAATGCAGGCTGTTGCTCATGCCACCGGCGGTCTTGGGGAAAGGCAGGAGAGCCATGCGGGCATCGGCCATCTGCTTGCCGTCGGCGCCCTTGAAGGCCGGCCAGGCGAAGGGACCGGCGATCATGAAGCCGACCTTGCCATCGATGAAAATCTGGTTGAGCTGGGTGGAGTTGAGGCCGGGCGCAGCCTGCTTGTAGGCCTCACGGTACTTGTCGACGGCGGCGATGACGGCCGGGTCGGTGAAGTTGTACTTGCCGTCCTTGAGGGGATCGGCGCCCTGGCTCAGGATCCAGTTGGAGAGTTCAGCGCTGACATTGGGATGCTCGGTGGTGACCCCGCCGAAGCCGAAGATGCCGGCGTCCTTGTTGGTGATCTTCTGGGCGTCGGCAATCAGCTCATCGACGGTCTTGGGCACGGCGGTGATACCGGCCTTGTCGAGCAGCGCCTGGTTGTAGAACAGCACATAGCCATAACCCATGAGAAGCACGCCCTCGGTCTGGCCGTTCCAGACCATGCCCTGCTGCATGGGGTTCCAGGTCTTGGGAATATCAGTTTGAGCCAGCATGTCGTCGAGCGGGGCGAGCCAGCCATTTTCGGCAAACTGGCCGAAATTGCGGGCCGGCAGGTGTACGATATCGGGCGGGTTGCCACCGGCGAACTGCACGGTCAACTGGTCGACATACTGGTTGAAGGGGATGTTGCTCATCTCGATCTTGACGTCGGGATGCTTGGCCTCGAACTCGGCGATCACGGCCTGCCACCACGGCTGGAAGACCTTGTCCTCAGTCTGCCAGCTGGGGAAGGTCAGCGTGGTCTGGGCCAGTGCCGGGGCGGCCGACAGCGCCAGGCCGGCGGTCAGCGCGGCGATCTGCAGAAATTTATGCACGGTTCCTCACTCCTCTGTTTTCTTTTAGTTTTCGAGCCGAGCCCACATGAATGCCAGGATACCGGCCTCGAATTTTTGCTTGATCCACAACGGCACGGCGCCGTCGAACGGGGCATGGATGGGCCGGCCGGCATCGTAGGCGACGACCTCGCCCTTGAGACGCGGCCGGAAATCGGCGGGCCGGAACAGCAGCGCGATATCGGCGGTGCTGACGACCTCGGGGGATAAAACGCGCACCAGTCGCACCGGGCCGGGATCGTCCCAGGTGACGAGATCGGCGTGATCCTCGGGGCCGAGCAGGCCGTAGAGACGCAGCAGGCGGATGGCGCTGGAAAGGCCCGCGGCGGCGCTGGTGCGGGCGAAGAAGAGCCCGGTTTCGAGGCTCACCGCGACGGCGGAACTGGCGGGGTCGCTAAACTGGCGGTAGTTGGCGATGGTCGGGCTATGGGCGCTGCCCTGCTCGAACAGCATGCGTGTACGCGGCAACTGCAGTCGTTCGGCAAGGCCCACGGCCTTGGAGCCCGGCGTCAGCACGAAATAGGGCGCGGCCTCGTAGGGGGTCGAGTGGATATCGAGAAGCACATCGGCGGTGGCGACCAGCGGGCGCAGTTCGCGGGCGCGGTCGAGTTCGACGCTGCGGACGTCGCCATCGAGCATGGCGTCGTCCCAGACGCGGTTGAAATCCTGGTCGATGAAGCGGGTGCCGTAGGGATCGACGCCGTTGCCGCCGTGATAGGCGGCGATATTGAGCAAAGCCAGCGACAGCCGGCCGCGAAGCGAGCGGACGCCGCGGTCGAGCAGCATCGTCACGGTGTCGCGGCCGCCCGGTTCGTTGCCGTGGCTGAGGCCGGTGATCAGCACATGCGGGCCCGGCACTCCGCTATCGAAAGTGAAGGCATAGGGAATGCCGGTATTGCCGGCGGCGTAGGCGGAGATATCACGGAACGGGATCTGGCAATCGAGCCGTTCGGCATTGAGCCGGGCCATGGCGGCTTCGGCATGGGCGCGGCTCGGCTGATCCAGTTCCGTGTCCATGGCGTTCATCCCGCAAAGCTCGATTCCGGCAGGCCCGGAACGCCGGTGTCGACGGCGAAGACACTGCCCGACAGCGGCGCTTCCAGCAATTGCTGGGCCGAGAGCCGAATACGGGCGCTGGTGACGTAAAGCGTGTCGAGCCCAGGGCCGCCGAAGATGCAACTGGTCGGGCGCGGCACCGGCAGGTTGATGACGCGCTCGACCTGGCCGTCGGGATCGTAGCGGGTGACGCACCAGCCATCCCACTGCGCGCTCCACACGAAGCCCTGCGAATCCACGGTCAGGCCGTTGGGCGTGCCGACGCCTTCAGGCAGTTCATGGAAGACGCGGCGGTTGTCGATGGCGCCGCTCTCGAGATCGAAATCGTAGACATAGATGCGGCGCTTGCCGGTATCGGTGAAATAGAGCCGCTGGTTGTCGGGGCTGAAGTCGATGCCGTTGGAGACGTGGAAGCCGCCATCCATGCGGTGCACGCGCCCATCGGGATCGAAGCGATAAAGGCTCCCCTCTCCGGGGGTGGTGTCGATGGCGAGCGTGCCGGCCCACAGGCGCCCGGCGCGGTCGCATTTGGCGTCGTTGAAGCGGTTGCCGGGGCGGTCGACTTCCGGATCGGCGATCGGGGTGACGGCACCGGTTTCGACGTCGATGGCCTTGATGCCGTGCTGGGTGGTGGCAACGAACCCGCCGCGCCGGCGCGGTACGATGGCGCTGATCAGCTCGGGCATGGGCACGGTGGTGACGGCGCCCCGCACGGGATCGGCATGGAGGACGGCCGGGGCGAGGATATCGACCCAGTAAAGGCGCTTGCGGCTGGCCGACCAGTGGGGGCCTTCGCCCAGGAAAGCGCTGCCGGGAATGGCAACTCTCACATCGGTGCGCTCGGCTCCCAGCGGCTTCTTCTGCACCTTCAGCGACATGGCGGCTTCGCCGGCATTGCCCGAGATACGGCGCGAGGCTTCGATGACCTCGCGGCCAAGGGCGTGCAGATCGTTGACGGTGACACGGAAGGACGGAATGACGATGGCCACGGCGCCGATGGCGCGGGCGCGGTGATCCAGGATGGCGGCGGCGACGGAGGATACGCCGGCCGTCTGCTCCTCGACCGAGATCGCATAGCCGCGGCCCTTGATGAGATCGAGTTCGCGCAAAAACTCATCGGGATCGGTGATGGTGTTGGGGGTGAAGCGTTCGAACTTCAACTCCCCTATCATCTGAGCGCGTTCGGCGGGCGGCAGATGCGCCACAATGGCCTTGCCGACGCCTGAGGCATGGATGGCGACGCGGCTGCCGATGCCGCTGCCGAGCCGGATGGTGCGGATAGCGGCGCGCTCGTCGATATAGAGCGCCTGTTCGCGATCGAGGATGGCGAGCCGCACGGCTTCACCGGCGAGTTCGGAAAGACGCTCAAGCTCTGGCTCGGCGGCGCCGCGCAGATCGAACTCGTCCCAGACATGGTGCGCCATTTCGAAAAGGCGGACGCCAAGACGATAGGTCTGGGTGGTCTTGTCGAAGCGCAGCAGGCCGGTTTCGATGAGGGTCGCGAGAATGCGGTGCAGCGTGCCCTTGGGAAGGCCCGTGCGGGTGGAAAGTTCACCGAAGCGCAGGGGTGAGGTGGCGACCAGTTCGAGCAGCGCGATGCCTTTGCGCAGCGCCTGGGTTCCTGGAACAACAACCGAATCCGCATTGACGGACTGGGTTTCGTCCTCAAAAATCTCGGCAGTTGCTTGCAGTTTGGCCTTCACGACAACTCCGGATCCTGGCTCTGCAGGGTTTTGTTCCATATTCTGAAATGATGTTCCAGTCAAACTTGCCGACGCCTGTGGAGGCGCGCGATGGCGGCTGCGGCCAGTTCGACCGGCTCGTGCAGCACTGCCTTGCGGTCGAACAATCGCAGCGCCTGCTGGTAGCGGACGCTGAGGGCGCCGGTACCCAGAATGGCGAAATCGCTGCCGACGCCGGCATCGAATTCGGTCAGGGCCTCGACGATCTCGCCACCGGTCAAGAGGCCGAACAGATAATCACGGATATCATCAGGCTGCAGGCCCCCGCTCAGGACAAGGCTGCGGGCGGAAAACAGGCGGCGCAGGACGCCGCCCCCGAGATCCCCACCCTGCCGCGCCGCCTGGATACCCCGCAGAAAAGCTGCGTCGGAGGGCAGCGAAGCTTCCGGCATTAGCCGGGACACGATGGAATCCTTGGCGAGCAGCGCGAAGACCTCGCCGGATATGTAAGTGGCGAAACCCGCCACATAGCCGGATTGCAGGCTCACCCACTTGCTGTGATGGCCGGGGACGATGATGTGGGCATCGCCGAGATCACCGAGCCCGAAGACCTTGATCTCCTCGCCACGCATGACATCGGGCAGCGGCATGGCGACAGAGACGCCGGGCAGGAAGGTGATGGTCTTTCCGGCGACGGCCAAGTCCCTGGCACCGGCGATCAGCCCCTCGATACCGGCGGGCGCCGGTGCGTAGCGGGTTTCAACCCAGCCGCCACGACCCGTGGCCATGCCAACCACATAGATGGCATCACTCGCGGCCAGCCAGTCGCCGGCTTCACGGGCAAGGACAGCGGCAAAATCGCCATCGGTCACTGTACGCGTGCCACTGCCCGACTGGCGACTCGCCAGCACCGCGCCGTCGTTACCGACGCTATGCAATCCGAGCGCCGAGCTCGCCCAATCCACCAGCAAAATCATCACAACTTCCTAAACGAAGACGGCCCGGGGTATGCGGCGGGCGATTGACAGCTAGCATGCCGCCCTCTAGCTTTCTACACTTAGAAACATTGTTCCAACATGTAGAACAGGCCTTGCTGATGTCTTCCGAGTCTCCGCCCCTGATCGGGGTTCTGCCGGTATTGCCCACGCCCTACCGGCAGGACGGAGCGATCGATCCCAAGGCCATGGCACGCCTGGTGCAGTTCGCGGTCGGCGCCGGAGCGCATGGCATCGTGTTTCCGGGCGTCGCCAGCGAATTCAACTTTTTGAGCCTCGATGAACGCCGGACGCTCATCGGCATCGTCGGCGCCAATGTGGGCGACCTGCCCTTCGTGGTCGGCGCCAGTGGCAACACCGTCGACGAAGTGGTGGCGCTTTCCGACGAGGGGCGGGCCGCCGGGGCGACCGCCGCCATGGTGATGGCGCCTGCAAGCATCGGCACCGAGATCCCGGCGCTGGTGGCATTCTTTTCCGCCATCGCCGAGCGGGCCAGCCTGCCGATCATCCTGCAGAACGCCCAACCGCCGGTCGGTAGCGGATTGCCGATCGAGACCATTCTGGCCGTGGCGAAGGCCGTTCCGCAGATTGCCTATATAAAGGAAGAGACCCTGCCCTCCGGGCCGCGCATCAGCGGGCTGATCGCCGGCGCACCGGCCTCGCTCAAGGGCGTCATCGGCGGCGGCGGGGCGCGGCATCTTTATGACGAACTGGAGCGCGGCGCCGTTGCGGCCATGCCGGCGCTCGAAATCGTCGACGCGCATGTGGCGCTGTTTGGGGCCTATGCGGGCGGCGACCATGCCAAGGCTCGCCAGATCTACATCCGCACCCTGCCGATCCTCTTGATTCAGCTCATTTATCGCATGACGCTCACCAAGGAGACGCTGGTGCAGCGCGGACTGCTCGACAATGCGCTGACGCGTGCGCCGCTGCCGAAATTCGACGAGCGGGGCCTGGCCGAGATCGGCGCCATCCTAACCGAACTGCACGATCTGCTGGCAGCGCCGCTGCCCGCCTCCAACACCTAGGGAAACCGCGATATGAGCCGCATCAAGCGCGTCGAAGCCTTCCAGCTCGAAATTCCACGCGACAAGCCTTATCTGGGCGAGTTGCGCCCGGGCGAGACCATCAACGAGCGCGGCTATTTCGTGCGTGGCGGCAACCGGACGGTTTACCCTGCCACCGACAAATCCATCATCCTGCGGCTCGAAACCGATGACGGCATCATCGGCTGGGGCGAGACCTATGGCATCGTGGCGCCCGGGGCGGTGCTGGCGATCATCCGCGACCTGTTCACGGTGTTCCTGGTCGGCCGCGATCCGCTGGATGTCAGCGTCATCTATGAGGATCTCTATGATCTGATGCGCGTACGCGGCTATGACGGCGGCTTTTATCACGACGCGCTGGCGGCGGTGGATATCGCGCTGTGGGATATCTGCGGCAAGATCCATGGCGTGCCGGTTGCCAAGCTCCTGGGCGGCCTCCGGCATGAGCGGCTGCCGGGCTACGTGTCGGGCCTGCCGGGTCCCAACGAGCAGGCGCGGGCCGAGCTGGCGCTGAGCTGGCAGGCCAAGGGCTTCAACCAGTTCAAGTTCGCTGGTCCCGCCGTCGACGATGTGGCGCTGGAGTTCAAGACGCTGCGCGAGGCGCTGGGGCCGACGGCCGATATCGCGGCGGACCTGCACTGGGCCTACACGGACATCGAGACCATCGCGCTGGCGCATCGCGTACTGCCGTACAATCCGTGGTTCATCGAGGCCCCGGTGCATCCGGAGGACATCAACGGCCTCGCCGAGATCACCAGGCGTTCGCCGGTGCCGACCGCGGCGGGCGAGGAATGGCGGCATGTGTTCGACGTGGCGCTGCGCATCGAGAAGGGCGCGCCGAGCATCGTGCAGCCGGAAATGGGCCATGTGGGGATCACGCAGTTCATGCGCATGAGCCAGTATGCGCAGGCCCACCACCGCATCGTCATGCCGCACGCAACGATCGGACTCGGCATTTTCCTCGCGGCCTCGATCCAGGCCAGCGCCGCGGTCCAGGCGGTGGCGGGCCATGAGTTCCAGCACACCATCATCGAGCGCACAGGCCGGTTCATCGAGGGCGAGTTCGTGGTCGAGAAAGGCGCCTATGTGGTGCCACAACGGCCGGGCATCGGCGTCGAGCCGACGGCTGAAGCCATCAAGATGTTCAAGGAGTAGAGATGGCGCCGGTTTCCATCGCGCATCTGACCAAGTCGTTCGGCAATGTCGAGATCCTGCACGGTATCGACATCGAGATACCGGACGGCGAATTCGTGGTGCTGGTCGGGCCCTCGGGCTGCGGCAAGTCCACGCTGCTGCGCATGATCGCCGGCCTCGAGCAGATCACCTCGGGCACCATGCGCATCGGCGAGCGCGTGGTGAACGAGCTGCCGCCCAAGGATCGGGACATCGCCATGGTGTTCCAGAACTACGCGCTCTATCCGCACATGACCGTGGCCGAGAACATGAGCTTTTCGCTGCGGCTGCAGAAGCGCAAGCCGGCAGAGATCGACGCAGCGGTGAAACGCGCCGCCGACATATTGGGGCTGGGGGACCTGCTGCAGCGGCTGCCCAAGCAATTGTCGGGCGGCCAGCGCCAGCGTGTCGCCATGGGCCGCGCCATCGTGCGCGACCCGGCGGTGTTCCTGTTCGACGAGCCGCTCAGCAATCTCGATGCCAAGCTCAGGACGCAGATGCGCACCGAAATCAAGACACTGCATCACCGGCTGAAGACGACGACGATCTTCGTCACGCACGACCAGATCGAGGCCATGACCATGGCCGACCGCATCGTAGTCATGCGCGATGGGCTAGTCGAACAGATCGGCACGCCACTGGAGCTCTACGACACACCGGCCAACCGGTTCGTCGCCAGTTTCATCGGCTCGCCGGCGATGAACTTTCTCGACGGGCAAAGCCAGGCCGGCGGCTTCGTGACCGCGGGCGGACAGGCCCTGTCCGTGCCGGCGTCGGGCGCCAAAGCGATGACGCTGGGGATCAGGCCGGAGCATTTGCGGGTCGCCGATACCGCCGGCGGCGGCGCATTGAAAGCCAAGGTCGTGGTGCTGGAGCCGACGGGTTCGGAGACGGTGCTGACCGCGGATGCCGATGGCGTGCAGGTCACGGCGGTGTTGAAGGATCGCTATACGTTTGCTCCGGGGGACGAGATCTGGCTGGAGCTGGATAAGGCGCGGACGTATTTCTTCGATGCCACTGGGGTGAATATGGGGCTGGCCGCGTAGCGGTTGGTCCTGGCGGTGTTGCGCACCCCACCCCTGCCCCCTCCCGCAAGGGGGACAGGGGTGGGAGTGAGCCCACCGCTCAGATGCCGGCTTACACGTGTCCCGCGACCGCCTTGGGTGCATAGGGCGCTTCCATTTCCCGCACATCCTCGTCCGTCAGCTTGATATCGAGCGCCGCGACCGCGTCGTCGAACTGGTGCAGCTTGGAGATGCCGACCAGCGGGGCGGTGATGGCGGGGCGGGTCGCGACCCAGGCATAGGCGATCTGGGCCATGGGTTTGCCGTGGCGGGCCGCGACCTTTTCGACGGCCGCGATGACGGCGTCGTCCTGGACCTTGCTGCGATCATAGAGGTTACGGATGGTCTTGTCGGTCTCGGCGCGGGTCGTGGTGCCCTCGCGCTTGCCGGCGAGCAGGCCGCGCGCCAACGGGCTCCATGGGATGACGCCCACGCCTTCGCTGAGGCACAGCGGCAGCATTTCGCGCTCTTCCTCGCGATAGATGAGGTTGTAGTGCGGCTGCATGGAGACGAACGGGGCCCAGCCGTGCTGGCGCTGCAAGCCGATGGCCTTCATGAACTGCCAGGCGAACATCGAGGACGCACCGAGATAACGAACCTTGCCCATGCGCACGACATCGTTGAGGGCATCGAGCGTCTCTTCCAGCGGGGTGCCGTAGTCGAAGCGATGCAACTGGTAGAGGTCGATATAGTCGGTGCCCAGGCGCTTGAGGCTGGCGTCGACGCTCTCGAAGACGTGCTTGCGCGACAGGCCACGGTCATTGGCGTCGGCGCTCATAGGGTTGTAGAGTTTGGTGGCGAGTACGAGCTTGTGGCGCGGCACGCGCGGCTTGAGGATGCGGCCGACGACGGCCTCGCTCTCGCCGAGCGAATACATGTCGGCCATGTCGAAGAAGTTGATGCCCAGGTCGATGGCCTTTTCGACGATCGGCGTGGTGGCGGCTTCATCGAGAACCCAGGGCTGCCAGGAAGGCGAGCCGAAGGTCATGCAGCCAAGGCCGAGACGTGAAATCTTGAGGCCGGTCCGGCCGAGGTTGACATAATCCATTAGTACACTCCTTGCGCCTCGGATCGGGCTTCTGGACTCGTCTTTACGATGACTCTGGCCGGCTGGGAACTGCCCGCCTGTGGTAATCGTGACAAAACAATGCTGATTTTCCTACGTTTCTCGCCTAATTTCCGCGCATATTCCACAGGTGCGCATTTGTTGCGCGCGGTTATTGCGTTGATGTTAATTCCTCATTAGGGTCCGGTGTATCAATCGGTTAGAACACATCAATGTTCAGTCAATTCCCTATCGACGCCTCGTCGATCGACAAGTCGCTGCCCGTGCCGGTGGGCACGCAGCTGCATGGATTGCTGAGTTATGTGCTGTCGCATGGCGAGATGGCCTACGGCACCAAGCTGCCCTCCGTCCGGCAATTGGCGGCGGACCTCGGCATTGCGCCCATGACGGTGAGCCAGGTTTACCAGGAGTTGCGTGACGACGGGCTGATCGAGATGAAGCGCGGCCTCGGCGCCTTCACCGGCCGCGACCCATACGCACAACTGCACGAGCATCTGCCCACGCATGCCCTGCGCGCTGATATCGAGGCATTGATCGGCAAGGCCGAGCATCTGGGCATCTCGGCGACGGCGCTGGTGTCGATGGTCGCCGCGCAGGCGCAATTGCGCAAGCCGCGCACCGGGCTCAACATCGTGTTCTGCGGCATCTTCGTGGGCCCGACCCAGGATTATGTCGAGGACATCAAGCCGGTGCTGGCGCCCGACGACACGGTCCGCATCGTGACCCTTGAGCAGTTACAGGCCTCAGAGGCTGCCCGCGCGATCTGCGCCGAGGCCGACGTCGTGCTGACTTTCGTCCATCGAGACAAGGAAGTGCAGGCTCTGGTCAAGGAAGCCCGCATCCTGGCGCTGCGCTTCATTCCATCGGAAAAAACCCGGCAGGCGCTGGCAAGCCTCGACCCGCGCACGCGCGTCGCCGCGGTCACCCACTTCAAGGATTACATCGCGATCATGCGCCCCAGCATCCGCGAATTCGCGCCGCACGTCGCCGACATCCGCGTCACCTGGTCGGCGGCGCCCGATGTCGCCGAAGTGGTTGAGCAATGCGATGCGGTCATCTATGCCACCGGGGCGGACGATGTGGCCAATCTCGCCCGGCCGGGCGTGCGCTGCTTCGAATACCGCCATGCACCCGATCAGGGGGCCCTGCACAATGTGCTGGTGCCTTACCTCGCCCATCTCCGCCGTACCAGGCTTAACCATGCCGAGGGGACACCGGCACGGAAGGCTCGCGCTGCAGGGAATTAACGACGACAACATGCGCCCAACCATCATCGCAAAGGGACGAAAGATGAAGAAACTGCTGTTGACCACCAGCGCCGCCGTATTGGCGCTGAGCCTGGGCATGGGAGCGCCCGCCTGGGCCCAGAATGCCAAGGACACCATTGTGATCGGCACCGACGTCGATGCCGGCACGCTCGACCCGCGGCTGACCACCGACACCACGGCCTATCGGACCGCGGACCTCGTTTATGCAGGCCTCGTGCACATCACGCCGTCGCTGACGGCCGTGCCGGACCTGGCCGAAAGCTGGGAAAACCCCGATCCGACGACCTGGGTCTTCCACCTGCGCAAGGGTCTCAAGTTCTCCGACGGCTCGCCGCTGACGGCGGCCGACGTGGTCTATACTTTCACCACGATCACCGATCCCAAGTTCAATGCGCCGCAGCGCGCCTTGTTCGCACCGATCAAGGCCGTCGAGGCGGTTGACGACAACACCGTGAAGTTCACGCTGTCGGCTCCCTACGCGCCGCTGCTCAGCTATCTCGACATGGGCATCGTGTCCAAGGCCGCTGTCGAAGGCGGCGCCAAGATCGCGCAGGAGCCGCTCGGCGCCGGCCCGATGAAGCTCACGGCCTGGAACCACGGCAGCGACCTGCAGCTCGAGCCCAACCCGAACTATTGGGGCGGCGCCCCCAAGGTCAATCACGTGACGCTGAAGATCATCGGCGACAACAGCGCCCGTGCGCAGGCCTTCGAGGCCGGCGACCTGGACGTCATCCAGGCGCCGCTGTCTCCCGGCGACATCAAGCGCTTGCAGGCCGACAGCCGTTTCGGCAATGTGGTGATCCCGGGCCTGGGCGTCACCTACATCAACTACAACACCAAGGACCCGCTGCTCGCCGACGCCAAGATGCGCGACGCGTTCTCGATGCTGATCGACAGCAACACCATCGTCAACGACATCTACCAGGGCGTGGACGTGGCGGCGAACTCGGTGATCCTGCCCTCTTCCTGGGCTTATTCGGCTGACATCAAGCAGCCGCCGTTCGATGTCGACGGCGCCGTGAAGCTGTTCAACGAAGAAGGCTGGAAGGACACCAATGGCGACGGCATCCTCGACAAGGACGGCAAGCCGCTGACGGTGACGCTGGCGACGCACAGCGAGGATCCGAACCGCGTGCAGGCCATCGAGTTCATCCAGGCCACCATGCAGGCAGCCGGTGTCGACGCCAAGGCGCAGATCACCGACTGGCCGTCGTTCTCGACCAACTATGTGCAAAAGAGCATGCACCAGATCGCATTGCTCGGCTGGCTCAACATCGTCGATCCCGACCGGCTGCTGTTCTCGCAGCTGACCACGGGCGGCCCGACCAACTGGGGCGGCTATTCCAACCCCGAAGTCGACAAGCTGCTGCAGGAAGGCCGTTCGGCCCTGACGCAGGATGAGCGCAAGACCGCCTACCAGGGCGCTGCCAAGATCCTCGCCGCGGACGTGCCCTACTACATCGTGTCCGACCAGGGCTATCAGCTGTTCTACAGCAAGGACCTGCCCTACGAAGTCCAGGTCACGCCGCGCGGCAATCTCCGCGGCCTGATTGGCTATCACGACGACAAGTAATCCTCCCGGTGGCCGGCGTGGCGCGCATTGCCGCGCCGGCTCCCTCCCTCCTCCGCTGCTCCCATATTTTCGAGATTTCGATGAAGTTCACACAGCGTCTGAGTGCCGATTTCTACGCCAAGGTCCATAAGGACATCCGTGCGCGCATGGTCGAGGCCGGCATCGACCTGCTGCTGCTCGATTCCAACGACGACGTCATCTATACGACCGGCTTTTCGCACTATACGACCGAGCGGCCGGTGGTGTTCGCCATTTCCCAGACCGGTGCCTGGCTGCTGCTTCCTGAATTGGAGCGCGCCCACGCTGCGCACCAGGACATCGCGGCCGAGCCGATCATCTATTTCGAATTCCCCGGCATCGACCGGCCCTTCAACGTCCTGGGCCGCGCCTTCCCCGATATGAACGGCGTGGTCGCCTACAGCCATGCGATCTCGCTGGCGCGCGTGCCGCAGATCGAGGCGGCCTTTCCCAATGCCAAGGCACACAAGCCGAGCAATATCGTGCAGCAGATGCGGCTGGTGAAATACCCCGAGGAGATCGTGCAGCACCGCGAGGCGGCGCGGATTTCCGACGCCATGGTGGTGGCTGGGGTCGAGTTGATCCGCGAGGCCATGCACAAGGGCGGCGAATTGCCGAGCGAGATCGAGATCGAATCCTTCGTGTCGCGCCACGCCATGAAGATCATGTTCGAAGAGCATGAAGAGCAGATGCTGGTGCAGGGCCTTGCCAGCGGGCTCGTCTACTCGGGCGCACGCTCGGCGTTTCCGCATGGCATGCCGACCGGCAATCCGGTGAAGCGCGGCGAGAGCATTATCCTGTCACTTGGTTGCCGGGTCGGCGGCCGGGCCGCGGAGAGCGAGCGGACACTGTTCATCGGCGAGCCCACCAAGGAGCAGGAGGGCCATTATGCGGTTGCCTATGAGGCGCAGCGCATGGCGACGGCAGCGCTGATCGCCGGGCACACCTGCGCTTCGGCCGATAACCTGGCGCTGGCCTTCATCCGCGATTCCGGCATGAACGAGTATCTGCTGCACCGCGTCGGCCATGGCATGGGCATCATGTTCCACGAGCCGCCATGGGTGGAAGGCGGCGACGACACCATCATGAAGCCGGGCATGATCACATCCTCGGAGCCCGCCATCTTCGTGCCGGGCTTTGCCGGCTATCGCATTGCCGACACCGTGCTCATCGCCGAGGCGGGGCCGGACAGCATGACCAAATATCCGCGCAAGCTCGACGACGTCGTGATCGCGTGACGCGGAAGGAACCACAATGACGTTCAGCCAGCGCCTTGGCGCCGATTTCTACAGCAATCTGCACAAGGACATGCGGGCCCGCATGGATGCCAACGGCATCGACCTGCTGCTGCTCGATGCCAGTGACGACGTGCTCTACACGACAGGCTTCTCGTTCCGCCCGAACGAGCGGCCGGTCGTGGTGGCGCTGACGCGGACACAGGCATTCCTGTTGATCCCCGAGCTCGAACGCGAGCATGCCGAGAGCCAGCGGTTGCCGATCGAGACGGTGGTGTATTTTGAATTCCCCGGCGTCGAGCAACCCTTCGCGGTCCTGGCCAAGGCGCTGGGCACGGTCAAGGGTACGGTCGGGCATTCGCCCGGCCTGTCGACGGCACGGGCCGCACAACTGGCGAGCATCTTCGCCGGCGCGCGCGTCGTTTCGACCGACATGGTCGTTAAAATGCGGCAGATAAAATACCCCGAAGAGCTGGTGCTGCATCGCGAAGCGGCGCGCATCTCCGACGAGATGGTCAAGGCCGGCGTCGAGCTGGTGCGCGAGAACTTCCGCAGCGGCAAGCCGCAGCCGAGCGAGATCGCGCTTGAAGCCCATGTGGTGCGGCATGCGCTCGCCATCATGGAAAATGAGCACACGGACGTCATGGACGTGCCGGTGCGTGCCGGGGGCCTCGTCTATGGCGGCGCCAATTCGGCGTTTCCGCACGGGATCATTTCGAGCCGGCGCATTCATGCCGACGAATGCTTCATGCTGTCGCTGGGCTGCCGCGTCGGCGGACGCGCGGCCGAGAGCGAGCGCACCTTCGTTCTGGGACAGCCGAGCAAGGACCACGAGAAATACTACCGCATCGCCCATGAGGCGCAGCGGCTGGGGACCGGCGGGCTGATCGCGGGCCGCACCTGCGCCTCCGCCGATATCACCGCCCTCACCTATATCCGCGAACAGGGCATGACGCCCTTCCTCAAGCATCGCGTCGGCCATGGCATGGGCGTCGCCTTCCATGAGTCGCCATGGGTGGAGGCCGGTGACCAGACCGTGCTCAAGGCCAATATGGTGTGCTCGAGCGAGCCGGCATTGTATGTTCCGGAAGTCGGCGGCTTCCGGCTGGCGGATACGGTGCTGGTGACCCAAAACGGTCCGGAACCGCTGACCAATTATCCGCGCGATTTCGAAGACATCGTGCTGAACTGATGACCATGCTGCAAACTCATGGAAAGGCGGCGAGATGATCGCTTATGTTGCCCGTCGCCTGCTGCTGTTGATCCCCATGGCCATCGGCATGGTGGTGGTGACGTTCGGCCTGTTGCTGCTCATTCCCGGCGATCCGGCGGCGGTGCTGCTCGGGCAGGAAGCCACGCCCGACGCCATCGCCAATCTCCGCGATGCACTGGGGCTCAATGATCCCTGGTATGTGCGGCTGTGGGACTATTTCGCGGCGTTGCTGCATGGCGACATGGGCATGTCGATCTTCCAGAGCCAGCCGGTGGCGACGATCATCGCCAGCCGTCTGGGCGCCACGATCGAGCTGGCGGTCGTATCGCTGGTCCTCGCCACCATCATCGGCATGACGCTGGGCGTCATCGCGGCGATGCGGCAGGGCTCGATCGTCGATACGGTGACGATGCTGTTCGCGCAATTGGGCGTCTCCATGCCGGTCTACTGGCTGAGCCTCTTGCTGATGCTGGCCTTCGCGGTGCAGCTCGGCTGGCTGCCCTCCATCGGGCGCGGCGAGCCCCTGCCCTCGGCGCTCATCGCGGCGTTGAGCGGACGGCCGGGGGTGCTGCTGGATTCCTTGCAGCATATCCTGCTGCCGGCACTGGCCCTGGCGGTCAACTCGGCGGCCGTCATCAGCCGGCTGGTCCGCACCTCGATGCTGGAAGTGCTGCGCGAGGATTTCGTGCGCACCGCCTATGCCAAGGGCCTCCGGCGTCCGCGCGTGGTGATCCGTCATGCGCTGCGCAATGCCCTGCTGCCCGTGTTGAGCGTCATCGGGCTGCGCTTCGGCGCCCTGCTTGGCGGCGCCGTGCTGACCGAAAGCATCTTCGCCTGGCCGGGGCTCGGCCAGTTGACCATCACGGCCATCTCACAGCGCGATCTGCCCCTGATCCAGGGGATCGTCCTGACCTTCGCCATCATCTTCGCGCTCGTGAACCTGGTGGTCGATCTTCTCTATGCCGCGGTCGATCCGCGCATCCGGCTCGGGTGACCGCCATGCGCATTCCAAAAGCCTTCCGCAATACTTCGCTGGTCGTCGGCGCGTTGATCACGCTCATCATCGTGCTGTGCGCGGTGCTGGCGCCCTACATCTCGACGCATGGCGTCGAGCAGATGGACATGCGCAACCGCTTCGCCTGGCCGAGCGCCAACCATTGGCTGGGCACCGACAATTTCGGCCGCGACCTGTGGGCGCGGCTGGCGTTCGGCGCGCGGGTGTCGCTCTCCATCTCCATCATCTCGGTGGGCGGCGCGGCGTTCATCGGCACATGCGTGGGGCTGATCGCGGGCTATTTCGGCGGCTGGGTGGATCTCATCCTGATGCGCATCACCGACATCTTCCTCGGCTTTCCGGCTATCGTTCTGTCGCTCGCCATCGTCGCGGTGATGGGCCCCGGCATCGCCAATGTGGCCATCGCCCTGATCGTGGTGTTCTGGACCGAATATGCGCGGGTGGTACGCGCCGCAACGCTGGTTCTGCGCGAGCAGAACTATGTGCAGGCGGCGCGGGCCCTAGGCGCCAACCCGTTCCGCATCATCTTCAAGGAAATCCTGCCCAACGCGCTGGGGCCGATCATCGTCCTCGCCTCGCTTGGCCTGGGCACGGCGATCATCGCGGAATCGGCGCTGAGCTTTTTGGGCTTCGGCCTGCCGCCGCCGACACCGACCTGGGGCTGGACGCTCGCCTATGGCACCAAGTTCATGCGCGACCAGCCGTGGCTTTCCATCATCGCCGGCCTCACCATCATGGTGACGGTGCTCGGCTTCAACCTTCTGGGCGACGGGCTCAGGGACATCCTCGATCCGCGGCAATTGACCCGCGGCGGGGGTCCCGCCGCCAAGGCCTCCTGATAATCGGCTAGTAATAAGGACTGCAAGTCATGGTCAAAGCGATCAACCTCATCAAGAAAAAGTTCACCGTCCATGCCGACGGCAGCGACGCCAACCTGTTCATCCACGAACTGATCGGCGAAAGCGACGGCCCCACCATCGGCGTCACGGGTTGCGTCCATGGCGACGAGAACACCGGTTCGCAGGCCATTCTCGACCTCTACCGCATCCTCAAGGATCTGCCGATCAAGGGCCGTATCCTGCTGCTGCCTGTGGTCAACGCCCGCGCCTTCGCCGCCAACAAGCGCAATACGCCAGTCGATGCGCTGAACCTCAACCGCGAGTTCCCGGGCGACGCCAAGGGCACCTTCACCCAGCAGCTCGCCGTAGCCTACACCAAGGAATTCCTCGACCAGCTCGATATCCATATCGACCTGCATTCGGGCACGGACCGGCCGACGGTCGACTATACCTACATCTGGAACGACGAAGAACTGTCGCGCGCCTTTGGCACCAAGGTGCTGTACCGGCCTGAGCCGGGCAAGGCGGGCACCGTCTATGCGGGCACCAGCAAGGTGGTGACGATGGACAAGCGCGACGTGAAGGTGGTGACGGTCGAACTCGGCGGCGGCATCGTCGACCAGACGCCCTATACCAAGCGCGTCGTCGACGGCATCCTCAATATCCTGCGCGTGCGCGGCGTCATCCCGGGCGAGGTCAGGCCGAACCCGAAGCAGGTCGTGGTCACCGAACTCGTCGGCATCCGCCCCACCAAGGGCGGCTGGGTCGAGCCGCTGTCCCCCGCCAATGGCGAGCTGATCAAGGGCGACCAACTGCTCGGCCGCGTGGTCAGCCCCTATACGTTCGAAGTGCTGGAAGAAATTCCGGCGCCGTTCCCGAACGGCATCATGGTCATGCAGCACCTCACCCGCAACCTCGTCGAGCCTGGTGACTATGGCTGGATGGTCGGCAATATCGAAGGCTCGTCCGACTGAGCCGGAAAGTACACGGAACCATGGCAATGAACGCAACCGTCCCCGTTACGGACCAAGCCCCGGTCCTCGCCGTCAGCGATCTGGAAGTCCGGATCCAGGGCGAGCACGGGTCATTTGCCGTGGTTTCCGACATGAGCCTGACGGTGGCCGCCGGCGAGACAGTCTGCATCGTCGGCGAATCCGGCTGCGGCAAGTCGATGACGGCGCTGGCCCTGTTGCGGCTGCTGCCGGAGGCGGCGTCGGTCACGGGTGGCAAGATCGAGATCGAGGGCGTCGATTTCCTCGGTCTCAACCAGCACACGGTCGAGGACTATCGCGGCGAAAAGATCGCCATGATCTTCCAGGAGCCGCTGACGGCGCTCAATCCGGTCTTGACCATCGGCGAGCAGATTGCCGAAGCCGTGCGCCAGCACCGCAAGGCCGGACATCGCGAAGCGTTCGAGCATGCGATCGAAACGCTGAAGCTGGTGCAGATGCCCGACCCGGCCAAGCGGGCAAGGCAATATCCGCATGAATTGTCGGGCGGCATGCGGCAGCGCGCCATGATCGCCCTGGCGCTGGCGTGCGAGCCGCGCATCATCGTTGCGGACGAACCGACGACGGCGCTGGACGTGACCATCCAATCTCAGATTCTCGGGTTGATCTCTGACCTGCAGGATCGGCTGGGCACGGCACAGATTCTCATCACCCACGATCTCGGCGTGGTGGCTGAAGTCGCCGACCGCGTCATCGTCATGTATGCCGGCCGGCGGGTCGAGGAAGCCACGGTCTACGAACTCTTCGATAACCCGATCCATCCCTATACCCGCGGTCTTATGGGGGCCATTCCCCGTGGCCAGAGCAGCGAGCGGCTGACCGATATCGCCGGCACCGTGCCGCCGCTATGGGACCTGCCCAAGGGTTGCGCCTTCGCGCCGCGTTGCCCCGGCGCTTCGGCACGCTGCCGGGAGGAACGCCCACCATTCGAGGAAAAGCGCCCCGGACATTTCGCGGCCTGCTGGGAGCATGAAGATGTCTGAGGCCGCGGCCCCGCTACTGGCCGTCGAAGGCCTCAAGGTTCACTTCCCCATCCGCAAGGGCCTGCTGCAACGCCAGGTCGGCGCCGTAAAGGCCGTGGACGGGGTGGATTTCGCGCTAAAGCGCGGTGAGACGCTGAGCCTTGTGGGTGAAAGCGGCTGCGGCAAATCCACTACTGGCCTGGCGCTGATGGGGCTGGTCAAGGCCACCGAAGGCGCGGTGACGTTCGACGGGCACCGCATTGCGGGCTTCCACGGCGCCGAACTCAAAGCCTATCGCCGCCGCATGCAGATCGTCTTCCAGGATCCGTTCTCCTCGCTCAATCCGCGGCAGCGGGTGCGCGACATCATCCGGGCGCCGCTCGACATCCATGGGGTGGGCACACCGGCGGAGCGGCGGAAGCGCGTCGAGGAACTGATGGCGCGCGTCGGGCTTAGGCCGGACCAGGCCAGCAATTTCCCGCACCAGTTCTCGGGCGGTCAGCGGCAGCGTATCGGCATCGCGCGGGCTCTGGCGCTCAACCCCGACATCATCGTGTGCGATGAGCCGGTGTCGGCTCTCGACGTTTCGGTGCAGGCCCAGATCCTCAACCTGCTGGCTGACCTGCAGCGGGACCTGGGGGTCTCCTATCTCTTCATCTCGCATGATTTGGGCGTGGTCGAACACATCTCGCACCAGGTCGCGGTGATGTATCTGGGCAAGATCGTGGAGTTGGCCGGCAAGAGCGAGATTTTCGCCACGCCGACGCATCCCTATACCGAGCTGCTGATGAAATCGGCGCCTTCGCTCGACCCGCGCAATCGGCACAAGTTCAGCGCCCGCAACGACGATATTCCGAGCGCCATCAACAAGCCGAGCGGCTGCCCGTTCCACACGCGTTGCCCGCTGGCGACGGCGGAATGCAGCACAACGGAGCCGGCGCTGACGCCGCGTGACGACGGGCGGTTGGTGGCGTGTCATCACCGGTGAGGGCAAGCATCGCGCCCGCTGCTCACCCCTACCCCTAGCCCCTCCCCAAAAGGGGGAGGCAGACGCAGACTGAGAAATCGCGGCTCTTACGCCTCCCTCCCCCTTGTGGGGAAGGATTGGGGTGGGGGTCAACCACATTCGATGTTTTGTAATTCCCGAGGTGCATCCCATGTCCACCACACTCTTCACCGGCGGCAAGGTGCTCGATCCGGAGGCCGGCAGCAGCCGGCAGGGGCTCGACGTACTGGTCGAGGGCGACCGCATCAAGGCACTAGCACAGGGTATCGCGGCGCCTGCCGGCGCGCGCGTGGTCGAGCTCTGCGGCAAGACGCTGATGCCGGGGCTGATCGATTGCCATGTGCATGTGGTGGCCGAGACCTTGAACCTGTGGGCCAACATCATCGCCCCGACCTCGCTTGCCGCCCTGCGCTCGGCGCGGGTGATGGAAGAGGCGTTGCAGCGCGGCTTCACCACCATGCGCGATCTCGGCGGGGCCGATGTCGGCCTCGTCTATGGCGTCGAGCAAGGCCTGATCGACGGCTCGCGTCTGGTAATCTGCGGCAAGGGGCTCACCACCACCGGCGGCCACGCCGATTTGCGCCAGCGCACCGACGACCGCCCGGGCATGATGTCGGACCGGCTCGGTTCGATGGGCTATGTGGTCGACGGCGTCGATGCCTGCCGGGCCGCGGCGCGCGAGATGATCAAGGGCGGCGCCAAGTTCATCAAGATCATGGCCAATGGTGGCGTATCGTCACCGAACGATCCGATCGAATCCATCCAGTTCTCAAAGGACGAAATCCGCGCCATCGTGGAGGAAGCAGAGAATGCCGGCATCTATGTGTCGGCGCATCTTTATACCGATGCCGCCATCAGGCGCTGCGTCGAGCTCGGCGTGCATTCGCTGGAGCATTGCAACCTGATCACCGCAGAGACGGCCCGGATGGCGGCCGACAAGGGCTGCATCGCGGTGCCGACGCTCGTGGCCTATGAGGCGCTGCACCTCGAGGGCAAGCGCTTCGGCTTCGGCGAAACCGAATTCGCCAAGATCGACGTGGTGCGCCAGGGCGGCTTCAAATCGCTTCAGATCATGCGCGATGCCGGTTTGAAGATGGCGTTCGGCTCAGACCTCCTGGGCGAACTGCGCAGCTATCACTGCATGGAGTTCGACCTTTTGGCCAAGGTGCTGACGCCGGCGGAGATCATCCGCTCGGCAACGACCGTGGGCGCCGAGCTGTGCCGGATGACAGGCGAATTGGGCACGCTCGCTGCCGGTGCACTGGCGGATCTGATCGTGGTGGATGGCGACCCGCTCGATGATCTGTCGCTGCTGACGGCTGATGGCAAGCATATGTCGGCGATCATGCGGGATGGCGTCTTCTACAAGGACACCCTCGCCTGAGGGTCTTCCCTCTCCATTCCCCGACAAGGGCAAGAGCGCCGTTCCATGCATGGGTGAGGTCAACCTCGCCCTTTGTGAGGAACGGAGAGGGTATCAGTGTCCGCCGCCGCCGGCCCGGGCTGCGGGCTTCTGCATCAACATGGCGCATATGGCGAGGCCGCCGAAAAGCACCGTCAGCAGCAGGAAAACGTCGATGAAGGACAGGATATAGGCCTGTTGCTGCACCATGTTGGAGAGCTGCTGGGTGGCGGCGGCGATGCCGTCGAGACCGTTGGCGGTGTTGTTGGCCGCCATGTTGTTGAGCTGTTCGACGGCGGTCGGATTGGACCAGTTGACGTGTTCGGCCAGCCTTTCGTGATGCAACGCCGTGCGGTCGATCAGCACGGTGTTGATCAGCGCCAGCCCGACCGCGCCGCCAAGATTACGCGTGAGATTGAACAGGCCCGAGGCGCCCTTGATGCGGGCGGGCGACAGCGTGCCCAGCGCCAGGTTGTTGATCGGCACCATGCATAGCATCATCGACACGCCCCGCAGGATCTGCGGGATGAGCAACTCATTGAAGGTCCAGTCGGCGGTCAGCTGGCTCATCGACCATGTGCCGGCGGCAAAGCCGAAAAAGCCGATCATCATCATGACGCGCAGGTCCATCTTGCTGGACAGGAATCCGGCAAGCGGCGCGGTGAGGAACATGCAAAGGCCGGAGATGAACAGCGTGTCGCCGATCATCAGGGAATCATAGCCACGGATGCGCCCGAGATAGAGCGGAAACAGATAGGTCAGCCCGTAAAGGCCGATGCCGAGAACGAAGGAGAACACCGATCCAAAGGCAAAGTTGACGTTGGTGAAAGCCTTGAGGTCGACGATCGGCTCCTCGGTGGTGAAGGCCCGCACGAAGAACACGATCGTGCCGATGACCATGAGGATGGCGGCGAACAGGATGGTCTGGTCGTTCAGCCAGTCATTGCTGGGGCCTTCCTCCAGTACGTATTCGAGCGATCCGAGCATGGCGGCCAGCGCGCCGAGCCCAATCCAGTCGAACTTGCTCATCAGGCCCTTTTCGGGCTTGTCGAAGTCGATCAGCGTCCAGGCGGCGAAAGACACCACGATGCCCGGAATGACGTTGATGAGAAACAGCCAGTGCCAGGAAAAGGCGCTGGTGAGATAGCCGCCGACAGTGGGCCCGATGGTGGGCGCGAGCGTGGCGACAAGACCGATGATGGGCGAAACGATCGGGCGCTTGGAAGGCGGGAAGATGGTGAAGGCCGCAGCGAACACCGACGGAATCATGCCGCCGCCGATGAAACCCTGCAGGGCTCGGTAGACGATCATCTGGTCGATATTGGTGGCGGTTGCCGCCATGGCGCTGGCGGCGGTGAAGCCGGCGGCCGAAATGGTGAACAACACGCGCGTCGACATGATGCGCGCCAGCGTGCCGGACAGTGGGATCATGATGACTTCGGCGATCAGATAGGCCGTCTGCACCCAGGCGATTTCTTCCGAGCCGGCGCTGAGGCCGGCCTGGATCTCGCTCAGCGAGGCCGAAACCACCTGGATGTCGAGAATGGCCATGAACATGCCGAACACCATGGCGACGAAGGCGATGATGCGCCGGACAGGCATGTGATCGGCCGGCAAGGTGCCGGCGCTTGCAGTGATATCGGCCATGGCAGGGCCCTCCCCGGCTTTCGACTAGTGGTTGGCCGGGATAGTGCGGGTGTCCGCATCGACGACGACGCTGAGGCCGGCGCGCAGCTTGCCCGAGGCGAGGGCATCGGCCGGGAGCGCAATGCGCACCGGCACGCGCTGCACCACCTTGGTGAAGTTGCCCGTGGCATTTTCGGCCGGCAGCAGCGAGAACACCGAACCGGAGGCCGGCGACAGGGACTGCACCGTGCCGATGATCGGCGTATCGTCGAGAGCATCGACGTGGATCTGCACCTGCTCGCCGGGCACCAGCTGGGCCAGCTGGGTCTCCTTGAAATTGGCCTCGACATAGAGGTCCTTCACCGGCACCAGCGCGGCAAGCCGGGCACCGGGGCTGACGAAATCGCCCTTTTGCACGGCGAGATTGCCGACAATACCATCATAGGGCGCGCGCAGGACGGTGAAACCGAGATCGCGCTCGGCCTTGTCGCGGGCGAGCTCGAGAGAGCGGATGCCGCTTTCGGCTTCGTTGCGCTGGCCCTGCAGCACGGTGACGTT
Source organism: Devosiaceae bacterium (assembly GCA_036499825.1). Taxonomy (GTDB): domain Bacteria; phylum Pseudomonadota; class Alphaproteobacteria; order Rhizobiales; family Devosiaceae; genus Paradevosia. The sequence continues at coordinate 93,412 of DASYCZ010000062.1, read as the reverse complement.
GGCATTGGCGGCGGCGATCTGCGCGTCGACGGCGACGAGATTGGCGTTGGCCTGATCGAGGGCGGCAGTCGCCTGGTCGGTTTCAGCCTGCGAGGAGACGTTGCGGGCGCTGAGCTGGTTGGCGCGGTCGCGCGCCAGCGCGGCGTTCTTCTGCGCGGCCTGCAGCGCTACCTTCTGCGCCTCGGCCTGGGCAACGGCGGCGCGGGCGCCATCGATCTGCGCATCGAAACGCTTCAGCGACATGTTCTGGGTGTCGATCTGGGCCTGAGCCTGATCGCGGACGATGGTGTAGTCGGCATTGTCGAGGGTGACGAGCGGATCGCCAGCCTTGACCTCCTGGTTGGCAACGACGTTCACCTCGGCGACGTAGCCGGCGATCTTGGGTGCGATCGTGGCGATATCGCCGCCCACATAGGCGTCGTCGGTGGAGACCATGAAGCGGCCGAAAGTGTAGAAATTGTAGCCGAACCAGCCGGCGCCGGCCACGGCGGCAAGCGCCACGATGGACAGGATGACCTTGCGGCGCGAACCACCCTTGCCCTTGGGCTTTTCAGGCTTGCCGGCCGGCGGCGAAGACGGTGCGGCAGCAGGCGCATCGCCCGGAACAAGATGGGGGGCTTCGTCGGCCGGACGCTCAGCGGCATCGCCGGCTTCTGCATTGCGCGGAAAGCGCCGAACCTTGTCATCAAATTGGGCCATCTTGAAATCCTGTCGCTCAGGCGAACTCAAATATCGAACTGAACCGTTCGGTTCGAATTGACATACGCTCGCCCCAGGCCCATATCAAGAGCAATCGAACCGAGCGGTTCGAAATAATTTCGCGGAGGAAAGCCATGGTTTACAACGCCGAAACGGATGAAATGGAAACCTCTGCACCCCTGCGGCCGGGTGGACGGCCGGCGGCCGGACGCGATCCCCAGAAGCGCGAACAGATCCTCGATGGCGCCAAGCGCTGCTTCCTTGACCTCGGTTTTGAAGCAGCCAGCATGAACGACATCACGGCGGAAGCCGGGGTCTCGAAAGGCACGATCTACGTGTATTTCGAGAACAAGGAAGATCTGTTCACCGATCTCATCCAGCGCGAACGAGCGGCGCTGATGACGGTTGCAAAGAACGATCTCGAAGAGGGATCATCCGTTCGTGAAGCGTTGCAGCGCTTCGGCGTCACCATCACCACCAAACTCACGTCCGACGAAGTCATCCGCTGCCAGCGCATCGTTCTGGGCGTCGCCGAACGCATGCCGCAGATCGCCGAGACGTTCTTCGGGCCCGATCCCTTTTCGGGACTTTCGGTACTCCAGGACTATCTGGATGCGAAAGTGAAAGCGGGCGAACTGGCGATAGAAGACACTGAGCTGGCGTCGCGCCAGTTTCTCGACCTGTCCCAATCCTCGATCTTCAAGCGGCGCCTGTTCGGCAACATGAAGGCGCCGGCGCCCCGCGACGAGGTCGAGCGCGTCGTGGCGATCGCCGTGGATATGTTCCTAAACTATTACGGCATCAAGGCCGCCTAGGCCTGCTCGGCTGTCGCGACGCTGGCTTCCAGCCCTATGAGGGCGGCGGCGATGTGGCGGCGCATCAGCAGTTCGGCGAGTTCGGCATCGCCTTCGGCAATCGCATCGACAATGCGCTCATGTTCGAGCAACGCCCGCTTGGCGCGGCCGGGCACGATGCGGTGCTGCATGCGGTAGAGCCGCAGGATGGTGTAATATTCACCGCAGAGCAGGTCGAAAAGCCGGCCATTGCCAGCGATGCGCGCCACCAGGAAATGGAAATCCGCATTGGCGGTCGCCTGCCAATAGACCATCGCATCGGGCCGCGACAAAGCTTCGGCGTGGCGCGCCAGCATATCCCGCAGATCCTGCACTTCGGCGGGCGTCGCCCGGCGCGCGGCCTCGCGGGCGGCCAAGCCCTCCAGCACTTCACGCATCTGGAACAGTTCGACCGCCGCCTCGCGTGACGGGACGACGACACGGACGCCCTGGCGCGGCGCGCGGGTCACCAGCTTGCGCTCCTCCAGCCGGCGGATGGCCTCGCGCAGGGGCCCGCGGCTGACGCCGAAGCGGGCGGCGAGACGCGGCTCGCTCAGCTTGCTGCCGGGCGGGAACTCGCCCTGCACGATTGCCTCGCTGAGACGGGTGAACAGCGAATCCGACAGTGACTCGCCGTCCGCCCCGACCGGCTCGGCGCCTTCCAGATCCAGCGGTTCGATGATGGTGTTCATGGCGGCGAGACTATTCGCCTTTCACGGCATAACGTTGTTCGAGCGTATCGAAGAGCGGCTTCTGCACGAGGCGCTGCCGCTCCTTGAAGCTGGCGACCGGCCCCGACTCATCGAGACTGCCATTGGCCTTTAGCTGACCGAGCGCGGCCTGCATACCATAGACCGCGCCCTGCAGCGCCACATTGGCGTAAAGCACCAGCGAGAAGCCCATGTCATCCAGTTCGGCGAGCGGCATGATGGGCGTGCGGCCGCCGACGACGAGATTGACCAGTTGCGGCGTTGCGCCGAGACGCTGCGGAATGGCGCGGATTTCCGCGACGCTTTCGGGCGCTTCGACAAAGGTGATGTCGGCCCCATCCTCGATGAAGGCCTGGGCCCGCTCGATGGCGGCATCGAAGCCCAGGGTGGCCCGGGCATCGGTGCGCGCGACGATCAGCAGGTTCGGGTCCTGCCGGGCATCGGCAGCAGCTTTGACGCGACTGCGGGCCTCGCCGAGCGAAACCACGTCCTTGCCCGAAAAATGGCCGCAACGCTTGGGGTTGACCTGATCCTCAAGCTGGATGGCCGAGGCGCCGGCCCGTTCGAGCGTACGGACGGTGTGGCGCACGTTGAGCGCATTGCCGAAGCCGGTGTCGGCATCGACGATGATGGGCAGTTCCACCGCGTCGCGAATGGCGGCGGTGTGCTGGGCGATCTCGGGCAGGCTGACGAAGCCGAGGTCCGGCAGGCCAAGGAAGGTGTTGGTAAGGCCAGCGCCGGAGAGATAGACGGCCTCGAAGCCGAGATCGGCGATGATGCGGGCGGAAAGCGCATTGGCGGCGCCCGGCAGCAACACGGCGCGCCGCTGTCCAAGGCGTTCGCGGAATTGGCGATTGATCTCGTGATTGAGCATCTGGCCTACTCCAACCCGTGATCGAAGATGCCCTGGCCGGTCGGCCTGGAAGGCTTTACCGCCCCTTCCCTGAGAGCCGGGATGAGGCCGTCGAGCGCTCCTGACCCGAGCGTTGCAAAGCCCCTCGCAGAAGAGAGGAAGGCGGCGCGGTCGGCCTCGGCCAGCGTATCCTTCGACAAAATCTCGAACTTGTTGGCGTAGTCCGGCCAGGTCCAGGGATGGGCGCCGTTGGGATGGGCATCGGCCACGGCACGCTCGCCCACAATGGTGCGGCCATCGTTCAGGGTGACGATGAGTTTGCCCCCGAAGGCGCGCTTGTCCGGATCCGGGTCCAGGTACCGGGACGTCCAGGCAGGGTCCTCGATGGTGCGGATCTTATGCCAGAGGGCAATGGTCGAGGGCTTATGGGCCCGCGCGCTGGTGTAGCTGTCGACATGGTGCCAACGGCGATCCTCGAGCGCCACGGCAAGGATGTACATGATCGAATGATCGAGGGTTTCGCGGCTGGCGTCAGGATCGCTTTTCTGCGGATCTTTGGCTCCGGTGCCGATGACATTGTGGGTGTGATGGCTGGTTTCCAGCACGATATCGCGGATCGCCGAGAGGTCACCGATCTCGGCGCTGAGGCCGATGGCGAGATCGATCAACGCCTGCGCCTGATATTCGGCGGAGTGCGCCTTGGTGTAGGTTTCGAGAATGCCGCGCGGGCTTTCCCCCGGGGCCGGCAGGTTGACCCGATAGACGCTGTCGGGACCGCCCAGCATCCAGGCAATGACCGATTCTTCGCCCTCATAGATCGGCGACGGTGCTGCCTCGCCGCGCATGGCGCGGTCGACCGCCTCGATGGCAAGCTTACCGGAAAAGCCCGGAACATAAGCCTTCCACGAACTGATCTCGCCCTTGCGCGACTGGCGCGTCGAGAACGCCAGGTGCACGGTCTGGTTGATGGCCTGGAAGACGGTGTCAGTGGAAAGATCCAGCATGGCCCCAAGACCGGCCGCGGTGGCGGGGGCCAGATGGGCGACGTGGTCCTTTTTGTATTTGTGCAGCGAGATGGCCTTCACCAGCGCCACATGCACCTCATAGGCGACAGCGATGCCGCGGGCCAGAGCCGCGCCATCGAGGCCCAGTTGCTGGGCCACGGCCAGCAGCGGCGAGATGGCGTCACCCGGATGGGCGTAATCAGCGGCGAGGAAGGTATCGTGATAATCGAGTTCTCGGACCGCCGTGGCATTGGCCCAGGCGGCCCATTCGGCATCGACGCGGGTGGCGCGGTCGAGACCGTAGAGGGTTGAGCCCGCCCGGCGCGGATGCGCCAGCGCCATGGCGCGGGCGGCGGCGACCGGCGCGCGGTTGATTGCGGCGATGGCGACGCTGGCATTGTCGACGATGCGGCACGCGATCATCTCGACGACATCGGCATCGAGCGGGCCGACGCCGGTCGCAAAGCTGGCGATATGCCAGGCGAGCTGCCGCTCCTTGGGCAGGTTATCGGCGGATGGGTGGACTTTGACGGTATGGGTCTGCATGCACGCACTTTCAGGAAAACGGGACGCAGGCCGCTATTTCGGCAGGCGCCGCAGGATGATCGGCGCCAGGAGGAAAAGCGCAGCGATGACGAGGAGAATGGCCGAGAGCGGCGTCGACACGAGCACCGCCGGATTGCCCTGCCCCGCCGCCAGCGCGGTGCGCAGCTGCACTTCGGCCATGGGGCCGAGGATGAGGCCGATCAGTACCGGCGCGATGGGAAAATCATAGACGCGCATGACGTAGCCCATGACGCCGATGAGAACCATGACGATGAGGTCGACGACCTCGCCGGAGACGCCCCAGATACCGATGGTGGCAAAGACCAGGATGCCGGCATAGAGCTGCGGCCTGGGGATCAGCAGCAGGCGGACCCAAATGCCGACCAGCGGCAGGTTGAGCACCAGCAGCATGACGTTGCCGACATAGAGTGAGGCGATAAGCCCCCAGATCAGTTGCGGGTTGGAAGTGAACAGGAACGGGCCGGGTTGCAGGCCGTAATTCTGGAAGGCGGCGAGCAACACGGCAGCGGTCGCCGAGGTCGGCAGGCCGAGCGTCAGCAGCGGCACCAGCACACCGGCGGCGGCGGCATTGTTGGCGGCTTCCGGTCCGGCGACACCTTCGATGGCCCCCTTGCCGAACTCGTTGCGGTTCTTGGCGAGCTTCTTTTCCAGCATGTAGGACAGCATGGTGGGAATTTCGGAGCCGCCGCCCGGCAGGGCACCGATGGGGAAACCGAGCGCCGTACCGCGCAGCCACGGCTTCCACGAGCGTTTCCAGTCGTCACGCGTCATCCAGGTCTGGCCCTTGATGGGGATGACATTGCCCTCGCCGGCGCGGTAGCGGCTGGCGATGTAGAGAATTTCACCGACGGCGAAGAGCGAGACCAGCACGACCGTGAGATCGATGCCGTCGAAGAGGCCGGGAACCCCGAAGGTCAGCCGCGGCTGACCCGTCATCTTGTCGATGCCGATGACGCCGAGCCCAAGGCCGATGAACAGCGAGATGAAACCGCGAACACGCGACGTCCCCATGACCACGGCAACCGAGGTGAAAGCGAGGACGATCAAAGCGAAATAATCGGCGGGGCGAAAATAGAAGGCCAGTTCGGCGATGAACGGCGCCGCAAAGGTAAGCAGCAGCGTGGCGATGGTGCCGGCGACGAAAGAGCCGATGGCGGCAGTGGCGAGAGCGGCGGCGCCGCGGCCATTGCGGGCCATCTTGTTACCCTCGAGCGCCGTCATCATGGAGCCGGATTCACCTGGCGTGTTGATGAGGATCGAGGTGGTGGAGCCGCCATACATGGCGCCATAGAGCACGCCGGCAAACATGATGAAGGCCGAGGTCGGGGCCACCGAAATGGTGACCGGCAGCAACAGAGCGATGGTGAGCGCCGGCCCGATACCGGGCAATACGCCGATGGCGGTCCCAAGTACCGAGCCGAGCAGCGCCCAGCCAAGATTGGCGGGTTGCAGGGCGACGCCGAAGCCCTGGAACAGCAACGACAGCGTGTCCATCTAGATCCCCGCGATTGGCAGAAAGCCGCCGAGCTGCAGCCCGAGGCGCGTGAACAGGAACCAGGCGAAGATGCCGAGCAGTGCGCCATAAACGAGGTCGAGCAGCGTTTTTTTCGAGCCGAAGGCACGGGCGACCAGAGTGAACGACAGCATGGCGGTAATCGGCAGGCCAAGCGGCTGCATGGTGAATATGGGCACGACGGCGGCGACCAGCGCGATGGCCAGCGCCTTGGGATCGGCCTTCACGTCCCCCGCCGCGTCCTCGGAATCCTGAGGCTCGAAGCGCTCGCCCCGAGCGATCTGCACCAGCAACAGCACACCGAGCAACACCAGCCCGCCGCCCGCGACCGTAACGAAGAGGCCGGGTCCGATGGCGGCGTACCGCGCGCCCTGAGCGAGGCCGGTTGCCCCATAGAGGCAGACGCAGCCAAGCGCCACCACCGCGGCGCCCAGCCACCAGGGACGGGAGACGGCCGCCGGGCCGCCTCCCTCCGGGGTCAATTCCGGGCTATTTGACAAGTCCGGCGTCCTTCAGGACCTTGCCGATCCGCGTCGTCTCGTCACCGATGAAGGTGCCGAACTCGGCGCCGCCGAGATAGTTCTGTTGCCAACCCTGAGTGGCGAGGACTTTTTTCCAGGCGTCGCTGTCGTTCAGCTTTTTGAAGTTGTCGACCCACATCTGGTAGTTGTCCTCGGGCATGTTGGGAGCGCCGAGGAACCCGCGCCAGTTGCCGATCTGCACATCGAACCCGGCTTCCTTGAAAGTCGGCGCGTCGACGTCGGCAAGCCGTTCGGCCGAAGTGATGCCGAGGATGCGGATGCGGCCCTGCTGGGCGAACTGCTTGAATTCCGAGACGCCCGAGATGCCGGCGGCGAGGGTGCCGTTGACGATGCCGGTTACGGTCTCTGCGCCCGAGGCTTGCGGAATATAGTTGAGATCGGGCACGGCGATACCGGCCGACTGGGCCAGCAGCGCCAGCGTGATCTGATCCACACCACCGGCCGAGCCACCGCCCACAGGCATGCCGCCCGGGTTGGCCTTCAGGGCCGTGACGAAATCGCCGAGGGTCTTGTAGGGCGAGTCCGCCTTGACGGCGATCACGTCATATTCGGTGGTGAGACGCGCGATGGGACGGAAATCCGAGAGCTTGATGGGTGAGCCGCCCATGGCGATGGCGCCCACGGTGATGGCGCCGAACACGGCCAGGGAATCGGGCTTGCCGGTTGAGGAGTTCTGGAACGCGGCGAGGCCGATGGTGCCACCGGCGCCGCCGGTATTGGTAAAGTTGACGCCGCCCTTGTAGATGCCGGCATCGATCATCGCCTGCATGGCCTGACGGCCGGTGCCGTCCCAGCCGCCACCTGGATCGGCGGGCAGCATGACATTGACCTGAGCCTGGGCGGCGCTGCCCATGGCAAGGCTCGCCAGCATGGCAATCGGCAATAGGGCTTTCTTCCAGCTCATGAGAGCTTCCTCCTTTGATTGTTCTCAGGGCAATTGGGCCGGTCTCGTTTCCGGCCACCACCCCCTCACCTGATCACCAAGCTGTCTGATTTTTAGTTTTGTCGACAGAATTGGCTATTCTTAGCTAGCATGCAGCGAAACAGGCGGTCAACCAAGCTGTTCTGCCGACAAAATGCACAACGTTATCCTTCAGCCAGATACTGAAAGACCATTGTCGCGCATTGACATGCGCGACGTAGCCAGGCGTGAGAAATAAGGGGAGGAAGCAATGGGGCGGCATCGAGCGCCGCCCCGGGGGGTCAAGCGCGCGGCGGCGGGTATTGCAGGCCGCGCTGCAGATAAAGATCGCGATCGTGGGTGGGAAGGCTGTGGTTGGGCACGAAGCCCGTGAGCTTGCCATCGCTCACCCAGTCAAGATCCTCACCATAGAGTTCGGCGATGAGCCGTGCGGTCAGCCGCTCGCGGATATCGGCGTGCCCGGCCGATGCGGCGAGGTCGTCGATCTCCAGCGGATCGGTCTCGATATCGAAGACCTGCACGGTATTGCCGGCCGGGTACCAGATGAGCTTATAGCGGCCATCATGCACCATGCGGTTGGCCTCGAGCCCCGCGACACACTCGCAATACATCAGGTCGCGGCGCTCGCCGGTGAGCATGGAACGGCCGGTGCAATGTTCGGGCACCGGAATACCGCAGAGCTCCAGCAGTGTCGGCATGACGTCCTGCAGCCCGACGAGACGGTCGTCGACCTGGCGGGCTGCCGCGGGCGCGAAGCGGCCGGGCGAGAGCAACATGGGGATGTTGGCGGATTTCTCGTACATCAGCCGCTTGGCGAACAGGCCATGATCGCCCAGCATGTCGCCATGATCGCTGGTGAAGAGGATGATGGTATCATCGAGGATGCCCTCCTCCCGCAATGTCCCGATCAGCACGCGGAGCTGGTGATCGATGTGGGTGCACAGCGCATAAAAGGCGCGGCGGATGTCGGCAACCTGTTCGGGCGTGAAATAGGCCCAATGGCGCCGGACATAATCAAGCACCGGCGGCAGGGTCTTTTCAGGCGACGACCAATCGCCGAAGACCGCCGGATCCATCGGTTTGCCGGCATAGCGTTCGAGATATTCACGCAACGGGGCCAGCGGCGGATGCGGATGCGTATAGGAAACATACCAGAAACCCGGCTTGGTCGGATCACGCCGCTTGATCATGCGAGCCGCGGTGTCGGTCTGCCAGTTGGTAGGATGGGTATCCTCGGGCAGATGCCAACTGCGCCAGACATATTCGTTGTTGCCCATGCCGTGCATGAACTGGCGTCCGGCATGGCCGCGCTCGGCGAGGAACTGCTCGTAATCGTCGATGGCGCCGTCGACCTGCCGTCCCTCCTCCGCCAGCATCACATCGTGAAAGCCGATGCGCGAGCGTGGCGGATAGACGTGAAGCTTGCCCACCGCATAGGCCTGATAGCCAGCCTCCACAAAGGCATCGGCAAGGGTCGGCGTCGACGGCATGGCAAGCTTGCCCTGAAAGACGCGATCGCCATGGGCGCGTGGCGACATGCCGGTCATCAGCGAACGGCGGGCGGGCATGCAGACGGGGCATTCCGAATAGGCACGGCTGAAGCGCGTGCCCGAGCGGGCCAGAGCATCGAGGGTCGGGGTCTCGATGGCCGGATGGCCCGCGCAGCCGAGAAGCGTGCCGGGCCATTCGTCGGCGGTGATCAAGAGGACATTGGGACGTGTGGTTGGCATTCGTCTCACCGGTTGGGGTTCCGGCCACAGTGGCGGCCGGAACGATCGATGCGTATGGGGGTCAGTTGCGGCTGAGGATGTCGTTGGCACCTGAAACCAGGGCGCCGCCGCCATCCTGCGTCGACAGCGTGCCAAACGCCACCTGCTGGCTGACGTCATGCACCAGCTTGGTGATTTCGCCGGCGCCTGGCGGCAGGGCCGGCGGCAGCGGGCCAACGAGTTCTGCGAGGCTGGCGATGTAGTCCACCGAGATTTTCTCGGCAGGCTTCAGCGTCGGCGAAATGGCCTTGGCCAGGCTTGGCGCGGACGGAATGCCACGATCGGCTCCAAGGATCTTGGCCGCATCGACATCGCCGGTGAGGAAAGCCAGCAACGCTACGGCGTCGTCAGGATATTTGGTCGCGGCGGTAACGCTGAGGCGGGTCGCAGGACGCAAATAGTGACCGGGCTTTGAATCGGCCGCAATGATCGGGAAGGGCTGCGGCACGATAGCCTCCTTCACGGCGTTCTGCTGCGGGCCGATGGCGTTGGCGAGCTGGAAACTGGTCGCCGCATGCCCAAGCGTGACCATGTTGGTTTCGATGGTGTTGAGATCGAGGGCCTGCACGTCGCCGGGCACGCATGCCTTGGCATCGCGCATCTTGGCCCATAGGTCGAACCAGCTGGCGGCATCGGTTTCGTCGTAACCGAGCTTGCCTTCAGGGGTATAGAGCCCCTTGCCGCGTTGCATCAGCCAGTTTTCCAGGGCGATGTCGTTGCCGCTAGAATCGGAGGTGCCGAAGAAGTTGGCGCGCTTGGTGTCCTTGGTCAGCTTGGCGCAAGCCTCGGCGAATTCGTCATAGGTCATGCCGTGATGCGGCGCCGTCGCGTCGACCTCACCCCAGGCAGTGGTGTTGACCATCAACGCTGCCGAATTGACCCCGAAGCTGACGCCATAGAGCTTGCCGTCGACGCGATTGGCATCGACCTGGTCGGCCGGAATCTGCGAAAGGTCGAGGCTCTTGCCGAGATAGGGACCAAGATCGAGCAGCGCGCCGCGATGGGCGTATTCGGCGATGTAGCGAAAATCCATCTGCACCACATCCGGCGGGTTACCGCCGACGACCTGGGTGGCAAGGCGCGGGAAGAAATCATCGAAAGGCGCGGTCTCGCCATCGATCTGCACGCCTGGGTGCCGGGACGTGAACAGGTCCATCGCCGCCTGTGTGCGATTGAGACGATCCTGATTGCCCCACCAGAAGAAACGCAGGCGCCTATTATCCTGGGCGAAGGCAAGACGTGACGTCAACGGCAGACCCAGCAGGCCGGCCAAACCGCCAGCCAGCACGGTGCGCCGGCGAAGATTGGATAATGTCATGGTTCTCTCCCTGTTGTCGCGCCTTCAGGCGCTTTCCCTGTCGATCATCGACCAGGGGATTTCGAAGGTTTGCGGCGTGGCGTCGGCCTTGCCCTCGATCTCGTCGAGCAAGTGGCCCACGGGTGTTTCCAGCGATGGGCGCTGTGGCCCGATCGTGGTCAGCGCCGGAAAGCAATGGCGGCCCTCCTCGGCATTGCCCGAGCCCGCAACGGCGATCTCTCGCGGCACGGACAGGCCACGGCGCAACAGCGCATGGATGACGGCGACGGCGCTGAAATCGGATTGGATGAGCAAGGCATCCGGACGGACATTCTCGTCCAGCATGGCCAGTGCGGCGGCCACGGCCGTATCGCGGGTTTCGGCGCCGGTGACGATGCGCGGTGGCGGCAGGCCCTTGTCCGCAAGGAAGGCGCGCAGAACCTGGGAGCGCTGGGCGTCATCGGACTGGCCATGGCGGATATAGGCGAAGTGGCGGCGGCCAGACTTATGAAGATGCTCGAGCATGGCTTTGAAGGCTGGCAGCCGGGCTTGCCGCACCGTCGAAAACGGCCCCGGATCGACCGACGGATGCAGCAGCAGTACGGCCTTATTGGCCTTGCGGAGCGGCTCGAACAACTCCAGCAGTTCGCCACTATCGAACTGCTCGACATCGGCCACAATGCCATCAGCAAGGCCCGCTTCGACCTCGAGCGCCAATTGCCGGCACATATCGAAGGTGCGGCCGACGACGACGATCGATGAATAGCCACGCCGCTGCACCACCGCCTCGACATCCTTGGCGATGTTGTCGACGAACGGCACACCGATCTGCGGCAGCAATACGCAGATGCGCTGGGTCCGGCGCAGGCGAAGCTGGCGAGCAATCTGGTTTTGCACATAGCCAAGCTCGGCGATCGCCGCAGTGATGCGCTGCCGCGTGTCGCTGCCGATGCGTCTTACCAGTTCCTCGCGCCCGCTCAGCACATAGGAAACCGTTGCAGCCGAGACGTTGGCGCGTTTGGCGACGTCGACAATGGTGGGCGGGCGCAGACGGGCGTTCATGGCCTTGCTTAAACGTTTAAGCAGCCAACTTTAGAAGCTCGCGAGCGGGAGTCAAGAGATGCGTTGAGCGCGAGCGTCGCGGTCGGCGACCCGTGTCTATGCGGCTGATGCGCGCGTTTCCGTGGTTCCGCGGACGATCAGTTTGCAGCGCATGGAAATCGTCGCATCCGGACCAATGCCCCCGGCTCGCGTCAGTAACTGCATGGCGCGCTCGGCCATGGCGGCGTGAGGGAGCAGCAAGGTGCTGAGGGAAAGGTCGCGGGCGAATTCACGGTCGTCGAAGCCGAGGACGGCGATATTGTGGGGAACGGTCAGGCCGGCCTCGGCAATGACTTCCAGGGCACCGCGCGCCATCATGTCGTTCTGGCAAAAGACGGCATCGGGACGCTGGGGCAATGCCAGCAGCTCCGCCATGGCGGCGCGGCCGCTGCGATGGGACCAGTCGCCGCGTTTCAGGTAAGCATCATCGAGCGTAAGACCAGAAGCTTTGAGGCCGCGGCGAAAGCCGGCAAGCCGCCGCTCGGCGCTGGTATGCCAGGCATCGCCCGTGATGGTGGCGATGCGCTTGCGGCCAATATCGGCAAGGTGCCCGGCCGCGACGAACCCCGCGGCGCGCTCGCCGGGGATGACGGCGATGCCTGTACGGTCGTTGCGGAAGCAATTCACATGGACATGAGGGAGATGGCGCAACGCCTCAGTGGGGTAGACCCCAGTGGTGAAGGTATTGGCGTAGATAACCCCCGAGACCTCAAGCCTTTGGAGTGTCTGCAGGGCCCTCGCTTCGCGTTCGACGGTGCCGTCGGTGACAAAGATGGCGAGTTGCGCACCCTGGGCGCGCGCCGCAAGATGCAGGCCATCGATGATGTCGATGGGATAGGCCGACGAGATCTCGTTGATGAGCACGCCGATGATCTTGCCGCCGGCGGGGTCGAGATCGCGCAGCGACGGGCCCGGTGTATAGCCGAGACGCCGCGCGGTATCGATGACGCGCTGCCGCGTTTCCTCGGCGATACGGATGCCGGCGATATTGTTGAGCACCAGCGAAACGGTCGTCTGCGACACCTGCGCCTGGCGCGCAACGTCGATCATCTTTACACGTTTCTGCAATCCATTCTCCCCCGGCGGGTTTTCGCCGGCAGCGCCCAATACGACCTGCTTGACAAAGCCCAGGACGCCAATCAAGTTGCTAAAGAAATTTAGCAGGGCTTGGCGAGAGGACGCCAGTCCCTTTTCAGAACCGTAACCGAAAGTGAAACCGACGCGGCCAGCAAGGCCGCGCGCCGCCTTCGATTGCGCGTGAATTTCGGGGAGGGACGCTGGGCAGGAACGATTGTTCCTGTTGCCCAACAAATTCAGCAAGGCTTGTCAGAGGGACGCTGGCGCTTTTCGGGCAGGCCCCCGAAAGTAAAGGCGCCCGTTCAGGAAGCGGCATCAAAGGCCCGAGACCTTAAGAGGAGGACTGCTTGGCGGCAGAGCAGGCAACGACAGCAACCGCGGAACGAACACGGCTCGGAACGGTGTTCAAGGCCTTCGGTTGGAGCCGGGGCGAGCGGGTATCGCGGCGCGATACCAAAGCGGCGCTGGTATTCCTGGCGCCATGGCTGCTCGGGGTCATTTTCCTCACCGCCCTGCCGATGATCGCTTCGGCTGCGCTGTCTTTCACCAATTACGACCTGCTGTCATTGCCCCGCTTCATCGGCGCCACCAACTACCAGCGACTGCTTGGCGATCCGCGCTATATCAAGTCGCTGGAGGTAACGACCACTTATGTGGCGATCTCCGTGCCGCTGTCGGTGGCGGTAGCGCTGGTTATCGCTGTCGCGCTGTCGTCGACTTCACGGGTCACCAATTTCTACCGCAGCGTCTACTACCTGCCCTCGCTGCTCGGCGGCAGCGTCGCCATTGGCGTGCTGTGGCGACAATTGTTCGGCAGCCAGGGCCTCATCAATGCGGCGCTCGGCCTCATCGGCATTACGGGCACCAGTTGGATCGGCGACCCAAGGTTTGCGCTGGGGACGCTGATCATCCTGCATGTCTGGCAGTTCGGTGCGCCGATGGTGATTTTCCTTGCCGGCGTCCGGCAGATCCCAAAGGAGATCGTCGAGGCCTCGGTGCTCGATGGGGCGACGCCCGTGCAGCGCTTCTTCACCCTGACGCTGCCCCTGTTGAGCCCGCTAATCCTGTTCAACCTGGTGATGCAGACCATCACCGCCTTCCAGGCGTTCGTTCCCGCCTATGTGGTCAGCGACGGCTCGGGCGGCCCGATCGATGCGACGCTGTTCTATACGCTCTACCTCTATCTCGAGGGTTTCCGAAACTTCCACATGGGCTACGCCATGGCCATGGCCTGGGTGCTGCTGCTCATCATCGCCGTGTTCACCGCACTCGCCTTCTGGTCGTCGCGGTTCTGGGTCCATTACGAGAGCTGAGCCCGGACATGGAAACAACAGCCACCAATCGCCGCGGCTTCGCCATCCTGCGCAACATCGTGCTGATCGTCGTCGCCATCGTCATGAGCTATCCGCTGCTGTGGCTGCTATCGAGCTCGTTCAAGCCCGAAAAGCTGATCTTCAGCGAACCGGGCCTGTGGCCCGATCAGTTCACACTGTCGAACTATGTCGAAGGCTGGAACAAGCTGGGCATGCCGTTCGCGCTGTTCATGCTCAACTCGGCGATCATTTGCGGCCTGGCCATTATCGGCAATCTCTTCTCCTGCACGCTGGCGGCCTATGCCTTTGCGCGGCTGGATTTCCGCTTCTCGAAGGTCGCGTTCGCCATCATGCTGGCGACCATCATGTTGCCGTTCCACGTGACGGTGCTGCCGCAATATGTGGTGTTCCAGAAGCTGGGCATCGTAAACACCTTCATTCCACTGGTGCTGCCGAAGTTCTTCGCGGTCGATGCCTTCTTCATCTTCCTCCTGGTGCAGTTCATCCGCGCCATTCCGCGCGACCTCGACCAGGCGGCGGAAATGGATGGCAGCAACAAGTATCAGACGTTCTGGTACATCATCTTCCCGATCTGCCGGCCGGCACTGGTGATCGTGGCCATTTTCACCTTCTTGTGGACATGGAACGACTTCTTCTCGCAGCTGATCTATCTGACCAAGGCCAATCGCTACACGGCACCGCTGGCCCTTAATCTGTTCATCGATGCCACCAGCGGCGAGTCCGCGTGGGGGATGTTGTTCGCCATGTCGGTGGTGACGCTGGTACCTCTTTTCATCCTGTTCGTGCTGTTCCAGCGGCAGATCGCCGAAGGCATAGCGACCACGGGCCTCAAGGGATGATCGCCCAAAATCCGCTCTGAACGACAACCAACAAGGAGGACACTATGCCCAATTCTATAGATGCATCCGGCCTCAACCGCCGCGATATCCTGAAGCTCAGCATCGGCGGCGCCACGGCGTTGTGGCTGGGCTCGTCGGTGTTCGCGCTGGCGCAGGCCGCCTCGATCAAGGCCGGCTGGTATGGCGGCCAGGACACGCATGACCGCATGCAGAAGGCCATCGCGCTGTTCACCAAACAGAACCCCGACATCGCGGTCGACGTCGAATATGCGGCGTTCGCCGATTTCTACGACCGGCTGCCGGTGGAATATCAGGGCGGCGCCGCGCCGGACATGCACCGGCATTCGATGACCTACCTCTTCGACTACATCAAGCGTGGCCTGCTCTCCGATCTCGCGCCGTTCGTGGGCAAGGAAATCGACATCACCAAGGTCTATCCGGGCGTGGTCGACATCGGCCGCGACGGTGACCAGATCCATGCGATCGGCAACAACCAGATCGCCGTGGGCCTGTTCTACAACAAGGCCAAAGTCGAGGCGGCCGGTGCAAATGCGCTCGACAACCTTACCTGGGATGCCTATCGCGACCTTGCTATCAAGATCGGCAAGGCCGGCGGCCCCAACTATTACGGTACCAATGATGGCGGCGGCTTCTTCGGCTTTTTCGAGCTGTTCGTGACGCAACGCGGCAAGTCGCTCTATTCGGGCGACAATGCGCTGGGATTCGAGCCCAAGGACCTGACCGATTGGCTGGCCTATTGGCAGTCACTCCGCGCCGAGCAAGGCGCACCACCGCCGGCACTGACCGCGGAAGCCGTAGGCTTCCAGAACGCGCCCATCGTCAAGAACCAGGCCGCGATGCAGGTTGGCTGGAACCAGCAATTGGTATTCTACCAGGCGTTGACCCAGGATGAGCTCGATATCCATTCCTGCCCGATCCCGGCCGACGCCAAGGACAATGGCCATTTGATCCGGGCACTCGATTTCTGGGTCATCCCGGAGTCTTCACAGAATAAGCAGCCAGCCGCCAAGCTGATCAACTTTTTGCTCAACGATCCGCAGGCCATCGAAGTGCTCGGCCTTACCCTTGGGGGCCCGGCTTCGGACGCGGCGGGCGCCATCCTTTCCAAGACCGCCGATGCGCCCAGCAAGAAGGTGCTCGGCTATCTCACCGACCTGCGTGCCAAGGCCCCGATGGCGCAACCGCGCTGGATCAGCGGCCAGGGCGAGTTGGAAGCCCTGCTCGGCAGGCTCAATGCCCAGGTCGGCTTTCAGCAAGTAACGCCCGAAGCGGCTACCGACAATTTCTTCTCGGAAGCCCAGCGTATCCTCGGCGCCTAAGCGCGCCGGTCACTTTCATCGCAAGGAGGTCCGTCATGAAGACAGACAAGCCCAATATTGTCCTGATCATGACGGACCAGCAGCGCTTCGAGTTCTTCAAATCCGAAGGCTTTCCCGTCGACACCATGCCGTTTGTCGACGCGTTGGGCCGCAAAGGCACGCGATTTTCGCGAGCCTACACGCCAATGCCTACCTGCACGCCGGCGCGCAGCAGCATGCTGACGGGCCGCTTTCCCAAGGCCACGCGTGTCAAGCAGAACTGGTCGCCGGAAAAGAGCGTCACCTTCAGCGAGGATCTGCCAACGGTGCTGCACAAACAGGGCTATACGGTCAACCTCGCAGGCAAGAACCACAGCTATCTCGGCCCTGAGGCTTTCGATTTCTACGGCGCCCCTTATAGCCATACGCACGGGCCGGCAGACCGCGCTACGGCATCGCAGAAAGAATCCGATGATTGGCTCTTCGCGCTCGATCATCACGTGTCGACCATCCCGACACCGTTTCCGCTCGAGAACCAGCTCTGCTATCGCATCGTCTCGGACGCCATCACCTGCGTCGACCAGAACCGGAACAACCCCTTCTTCCTGTGGCTGTCGCTGCCCGAACCCCACAACCCCTACCAGGCCCCAGAGCCGTATTTCTCGATGTTTTCGCCTGACGATATGCCCGAGCGCGCCGGCAGCCCGCAGGAGACGCTGACACGCGGCGGCGACTGGCAATGGCTGAGGACGCTGCAGGAAGAAAAGCGCCCAGGCTACGATGAAGACTGGCGCCGCTATCGCGCCGTCTATGCCGGCATGCTGCGCATGATCGACGACCAACTGAAACGCTTCGTCGATCATCTGGAGGCAGCAGGACAGCTCGACAACACCATCATTTTCTTCGTCTCGGATCACGGTGATTATGTCGGAGATTATGGGCTGCAACGCAAAGGCGTCGGGTTGCCCGAAGTACTGGTGCATATCCCGTTCCTGGTGGCCGGCGGGGGCGCCATCCAGCACCGCAACGAAACTGACTTCGTGTCGCTGGTCGACATCATGCCCACCATCTGCGAAATCATCGGCGCCGAGATACCCTTCGGGGTGCAAGGCCGGAGCCTATGGCCGATGCTTACCGGTGACGACTATCCCGCCAAGGAATTCTCCAGCATCTACAGCGAACTTGGCATCGGCAGCCTGCCCTACGGCTCCGACGAGCGCCCGCCTCTGCATTTCCCCTATGAGGGCCCGACGTTCGATGAACTCAACAGCGTCACCCAGAGCGGCAATTTGAAGATGGTCCGTAGGGGCGACTGGAAACTCGTCTACGACCTTTATGGAAATGGCGAGCTTTATAACCTAGTGGACGATCCCGGCGAGATCAGAAACCTTTATGCGGACCAGGCCTTTGCCGCGGCACGCATGGAGATGCTGGAGGAGCTTTTGCAGTGGACGATCCGCACCGAGGACTCCCTGCCCCAAGCCAAATACCTGCCCAAGGTCGCCCCGCACGGCTGGTATTGGAGCTGAACTCAAGCCGTGGCGGCAGTCTTCTTGCGAAGCACTGCCGCCATCGGCTCATCCCGGCAGTAAGCCACTATGATGGCTGACAAAATCACATACAGCGTGGTGTGGAACTCGTAACCGAACAGCAGATAGGTCAGCCCGAATATCGCATACCCCCCCCCCAGCATGACGCTCGCCGTGAGCCTAAACCGATACTGACTATCCCGTTGCGACGTCACCGCACCGGCAATCGGCGCGAACAGCACCAGCAGGTAAGCGAGGATACCAAGAACGCCGCCGGAAACGGCGAAGTCGAGGCCGTCGTTGTGGAGGTGGTGGTGGGTCTCCGGCAACTTCGACAATTTTGGCGGCAGATATGGCACGATGGCGTCCATCTTCCCTGCCCAGCCATGGCCAATCCAGGGCGACGCCATGAACGCATCCCCACCGGCCTGGTACATGAGCCGCCGTTGGGAGATCGATTGATCGACGACGCTTCCACCGTCTGCCACCTCCGGCAGACTTTTCACCAGGCTTTCGAAGCGTTTGTTGGTATCGGGCACGACAAGCAAGATCGCGCCGATGAAGATAGCCGCAGCCACCAGCCCCAAAATGAGATTGCGCAGCCAGTGGATGGTATCGAAGATCACGTAGGCGATCACCAGCAGGGGCACTGCAAATAACGGGCCGCGCGAGCCTGATAGGATAGCCACGAAGATGCCGATCGCAGGAGCCACCAGAAAGGGGATACGCGCCACACCGCGAAAGCGGGAAAAACCGAGCAAGGCGACGAACCCCAACAATACCGCCGCCTCTGCAGACCAGATCGGGTCAGAGCCGCGACCGGCAGCGCGCTCGGCGCCGGCCACGAACACCTGATAGCTGGCCAACAGGCTGGCGAGAACCGTGCCCACAAAGGCAAAAACGGCAACCGTTCTGCCATTTCGAGGCATAGCTGAAATCGACAAATTCCAAGCCACCGGCGCGTAAAAGGCGAACATCAGGAAATTCCCAATGTAGATAACGTCGCTGGGCTGGCGCGCCGTAGCCACGAAAGCCACCACCAGCAATCCAAAGCCACCGAGAAAAAACAGATTGGTACGATCTGGAAGGCGCCAGACGTTCACTCGCTGGACCAAGGCCTTCAAAGCCAAAAAAACCGTAATAAAGATGAGTGGATAGGCAGCCCAGAGGCCCCCCACATAAGGTCCAGCCAAAGCGAGCAGCAAGATCAGGCCGATCAGCAACTTTTGCCAACCTGAAATGAACGGGCGGGTAACTGAAGTTTCCGCCAGTGCGGTCATATTCATGCTCCAGCCACTCCTCTCACTGCCGGCTGGGCCCGGCAGCACGGCCTGTGCTTCAAACAAGCCGCTCCCTGAGGTACAGCCAGTTCAAACGTGTCGATTTGCTCTAATTAAGGCTAACGCCAGGACACAACAGGCGGTGAGGTAAGGGATAGTTTCCTTCACAGAGCCGTTCTGGAGCCTAAACGATGAACTCAAAAAGTACCTTGCGCGCCTCAGGTTCGTTCTGATCCCTGAGAGAGGCGGTAAGTCGTTCAAGTCCCTTGGCAATATCGCGTTTCTTGGATCCTATCTGACTAGCACGGAGGATCTTTGGATGGCGAGTGGCAGAAGCACTGGCCGCGTCATAGAACAGCTCCTCGTACATCTTTTCACCAGGACGCTTCCCCACCACGACAACTTCGATGTCGCCCTGAGGATTTTCAGCATCACGTACCGTGAAGCCGGCAAGCCGGATCATGTTTTCAGCCAGATCTTTTATCAAAACCGGGTTGCCCATTTCCAACAGGAAGACGTCACCGCCCTGCGATAGCGCACCAGCCTGAACGATGAGTTCGGCAGCCTCATGAATGGACATGAAGTAGCGGGTCATCTCAAGATCGGTCAGGGTGACGGGACCACCATTGGCAATCTGATCCTTGAAAAGCGGAACGACCGAACCGTTGGACCCGAGAACATTGCCGAAGCGGACGGCGCAGAAATGCTGACCGGTCTTGCCCTGTGAGGCCTCAGCGGCTTTCTGCCGGACAATCAGTTCCGCCCAACGCTTGGTGGCTCCCATCACATTGGTGGGCCGCACGGCCTTATCCGAGGAGATCAACACGAAGTTTTCGACCCCCTGCTCGAAGCTGACCTCTGCGACAGTCAAAGTGCCGAGAACATTGTTCCGGATACCTTCAAGAGCGTTTGCCTCCACCAAAGGTACATGCTTGTGCGCAGCGGCATGAAAGACGACCTGCACGCCATTCTGCACAATGGCATGAGTCACCCGGTCACGATCCGTTATGGAACCGAGCACCGGAACGATGACGGTATCCTTCAACACGGACAGTTCCTGATCGATCTTGTAGAGCGCGAATTCATTCGCCTCGAACAGCACCAGGCGTTGCGGCGACCATTTCGAAATCAGTCGGCATAGTTCAGAGCCGATCGAGCCGCCAGCGCCCGTCACCATGATGGTCCGGCCTTCGATCATCTTGCCGACGAGCTCCGGATCGGCCGGCACTGTGGATCGGCCGAGCAGTTCGTCGATGTCGATCTCGCGAATCTGGCTCACGAGGTATTTGCCGTGGATGAGATCTGCAATGTGCGGGAGGGTACGAATACGTATGCCGTGCCCACTGATCCTGGACACGATCTCCTGGCGCCGCGCCGAACCGAGTGAAGGGATCGACAGGATGACTTCGCGAATCCCGTATTGTTCAACTAATCGGGGCAAATAGTCAGGAGAAAATACCCGAACGCCGGCAACGTCGCGGCCCTGCAGATTTTTGTTGTCGTCCAGAAAGCCGACAATAAATTTGTTACGCTGACGCTTCAACGCGATAGCCAATTGCGCTCCCGCCTCCCCCGCACCATAGATGATGACCGGGCGGTCATTCCGACCGATGCGGGCCCCCGCCCCAAGTAACGCCTTCGCCAGGAACCGGCTGCCAGCGACGAAGACGATGGCAAACATCCAGAAAAAGAGGGGCACCGAACGTGGCACCACGCCACGACCGATCATCTGCACCAGAAAGGCGACGACAACCCATCCTACGGTGGTCAATGTCACGGCCTGAACGATCGTCCAAAGGGCGCGCTCGGGCAGATAGCGAATGACCGCCCGATAGAGTCCCATGCGAACGAAAATTGGTATGGCGATCAGTGGGGCAGTAAGGATAACGGCGAACTGGTCGCGTGTCGCTGGCGGCGTCCAGACGCCATAGCGCAATGCGTAACTCAGCCAAAGTGCGATTGCGAGCGCGACGACATCGAAAACAATGAGAATCGCACGCTTCAAGGGCCGAGGCAGATTGCCCACCGCCGTTCGCGCTTGTTGGTACATATGGATATCCTTCACTCGCGAATGTACCTATCCCAGAATCAGGGCGGGGACCATGCGTGTGGCGGCGGCAGTGGCGTATTCAACGCGCGAAAGCAACCGAAAGACGTTGAAGCGCTTTTTCTAAGCGTGAGCCTCATGAAAGACTTCGTTGATAACCCTGCAGGCCTTGTCGACCTCCGCATCGAGCAGAGTTGGGTGAACCAGAAATGCCATACTTGTTTCGCCCAGTTCCCTGGCATTCGGCAGACGATGATCCGGACGCCAACCAGTGCCATCAAACGCCCGCTCCAGGTAAATTTCCGGCGCAGAACCGTGATAGCAGGGCACTCCTCGCGCTGATATCGTCTCGATGATGCGATCGCGTGTCCAGCCTGGTGCCAAATGTTGGGCATTTACAAAGACGTAGAAGCGATAGTAGGCGTGTCGAACATCGTCTTGCACCACCGGCACCCGAATATCCGCATGGTTCCGGCATGCTTCAGCGAGGCGAGTAGCGATAGCGGTACGTCGCGTGGTCCATTCCTCCATCCGGTCCAACTGAACGAGGCCGATCGCCGCTTGCATTTCGAGCATTCGCCAGTTGGTTCCGAAGCTGTCGTGCACCAGTCGCGGGCCCGGGGGATGCTGGCGTTCGTAGACGGCTTCCCAGCTCTTGCCATGGTCCTTGTATGACCACATGGCCGCCCACAATTCCGGGTCGTTGGTGGTGACCATCCCGCCTTCCCCGCCAGTGGTCATGATCTTGTCCTGGCAGAACGACCAGGCACCAATATCGCCGAGCGAGCCAACAGGACGTCCCTTGTAAAGTGCACCGTGAGCCTGGGCACAATCCTCGATGATTTTGATATCGTGCTGCTTCGCCAACGCCAGGATAGGATCCATATCGCAGGGCATGCCCGCAAGATGCACAAGGACTATTGCCTTAGTCCGAGGGGTAAGTACCGCAGCTATCGTTTCGGCCGTCAAGTTCTGGCTGTTTCGGTCGATGTCTGCAAATACAGGGACCGCTCCCGCATTGACGACGGCAGAGGCCGACGCAATGAAACTACGTGGGGTCACTACCACTTCATCGCCCGGACCAACACCCAACGCCTTCAGGGCGATATCCAGAGCAAGCGTCCCATTGGCAAGCGCGACGGCATGTCTGGTTTCGCACCACGCGGCAAAGCGCCGCTCGAATTCCCGGCAGATATCGCCAGTCCAATAGTTGACGCGATTGGAGGCAAGTACGTTCGATACGGCTGCTATCTCCTCAGCGGAATAAGAGGGCCAGGGCGAGAAGGGAGTATTGAGCATCATTAGAGCCGTGGTTTTGCTGGAACGCCTATTGCGGTCACATCATCAGGAATGTCCGAAATCACTACCGCGCCCGCACCGATAATGACACCGCAACCTATAGTTATATTCTGCCTCACGATGGCGCCCGCGCCGATCCAGCTTCGGTGCCCGATACGCACTGTTCCTGAGAGGTGAGCGCCTGGTGAAATATGGACCGCCTCGCCTAACTCGCAATCATGGTCCACAGTAGCACCGGTGTTGATGATCGTGGCAGCCCCACCCTTCGCACCGATATTAACAACGCCTCCAGCCATAACAACCGAACCGGCGCCCAGGCTTGCATGCGAGCTTACCCAGCCGCGCGGATGCACGATCGTTGCGAATGTTGCTTGCCGCTCATGCAAGCGGCGATACCAGGCAAGCCGGGCCTCGTTGTTGCCGATGGCGACCAGGACGCCGGCGAAAAGATCAACGGAGTCCAGAAGCGCCGCGCCTGATCCAACGAGATTCCAAGGGCCAACGGGCGAGGCGGAACCCGAGTAGCGGTCGTCAAAGAAAACAACTTCGTCCCACTCGGCAGACGTAGCGGCGTCGGCCACGGATTTACCGTGGCCCCCGGCGCCCAATATGGCGAGGAGCCGGCTTATCGCTGCCCCCTGAATTTGCCCATCGTCGCTTCACCCGGAGCCGAAATTCCATCACGCCGCAGGACCTTAGCAACGGTGAGACCGACTATCCGAAGGTCAAGTGCTAGAGTGTGATGGTCGACGTACCAAACGTCCAGTTCGAACCGTTGATCCCAAGACAACGCGTTTCGTCCATTGACCTGCGCCCAACCGGTAATGCCCGGCCGCACTTCATGGCGGCGGAACTGCATCGGCGAATACAGCGGCAGATATTCCATCAGTAGAGGGCGAGGCCCCACTATACTCATCTCGCCTTTGACGACGTTCCAGAGTTCCGGCAATTCATCAAGACTGGAAGCCCTGAGCCAACGTCCGAAAGGCGTAAGACGCTCCGCATCGGAAAGCAATTCCCCGTCCGTTCCACGTGCGTCGGTCATAGTACGGAACTTGACCATCATGAAAGGCGTGCCGTGGAGGCCTGGCCGTGTCTGACAAAAAAACACCGGTCGGCCAAGCTTTGTTCTCACCAGCACTGCAAGGACGGCAACCACAGGGGAAAGCAGAACGAGGGCGACGACCGACAATGCGATATCAAAAATCCGCTTCATCGAGATTTCACACACTCATTGAGTACGGCAGCAAACTTAGCTGAAAGCACATCATATGAGTAATTAGCGACGACGTGCGCCCGTCCTGCCTTACCAATAGCTGCGCGCTCCTCTGGGGACTTGCCCGCAATGGCGACTATTGCGTCGGCGAGTTCATCAGGTCGCCCCGGCTGCACCGTTACGCCCGCATGAGCGTCAGCAACGGGATTATTGGTTGAATCACAGCAGAAAATAATCGGGCGCTCCGCCGCCATATAGTCGAACAGTTTGTTAGAGCTGATCCCGTAGGCAAACACCGGCGCATCTATCAGATTGAACACGAAGGCGTCCGCTTGCGCAGCAAGTGCCGGTATTTCGGCCTTTTTGACCGGGGGCTCGAAGGAAACGTTCGTCAGTCTCCAATCCGCAGCCATTGCGAGCAATGCTGGCTTTTCAGGACCATCCCCGATCAATCGAAGTTGGATGAGTGGGATATTCTTCCGATCGAGCAGAAGACGCATAGCTCTCAGAACATTGTCCAAGCCATTGGCCGCACCGTGAGCGCCAAAATACATCAGAGTAAACGGTTGGCCCTCTGATCGTGTATCTCGCTGCGATGGCTCGCCGAACACTTCAACGCCATTGGATACCCAGAAGATGCGTTCTGCTGGGGTTCCAATTGTCTCCAAATAGCGATGTGCATACGGCAGAAGGGTAACGATACTGCAAGCCCGGTCGCACAGCCATCTCTCCAGCCAGCGCAAGGCAAGCGTCATCGGGTGGTTCGGCTTTAGGCGCCCCATGTCGATAAGGGTTTGTGGCCAGAGGTCACGAATTTCGAAGACGAACGGCACAGCAAAACGCTTTGCAAGCCGCTGCCCAGCCCAGGCTGCGAAAGGGTGGACACTCGATCCAACCACTATATCGGGTGCGGGTAGCACCACGGACGGAATGCGCAAAGCGGCATGTGTGTAAGCCAGCATGTTGCGTATGCGGTCGTCACCGTTCCCCGCATAGGTCTCTCCTCTGAGCCAGAGGAACTCAACGCCGTCATAGGTGTCTTGTTGCCACTTCTCCTCCCCGGCCAAACGTTGCCGGCCTGTGCCGTGCTCAACGCTGGAGGCAATGATTATCGCACGCCACCCAAGCATTCGCAGGTGACGCGCCAGCGAAAAATGCCGCGTTCCACCAGGGCCGCCGGGCTCCTGCGCATAGTGGTTGAGCAGCCAGACTGTCTTCATCCCGCCAAGGCCGCCGCGATTGCCGGCGCTGCGTCACCGTTGCCATAGGGATATGATTCCTGCCCTTTAGTGCCAACAGCTTCGAGGACTCGCTGAGCGATGTCGCCAGAGTCTGGAGAAACTAGCCGGTTCCACCCAAGATCCACCAGTTCCGACCATTCGGTTTCCGTGCGAAGCGTCACACATGGCACCCCGTAGAAAAAGGCTTCCTTCTGAACACCGCCGGAATCGGTGGCGATTACCGCCGCTTGGGACTCGAGAGCGACCATATCGAGGTAACCAAGCGGCTCAAGAGTTTTCACGCGATTGAATGCCAAGCCAAGTTTGGCCATCGCATTCCGCGTGCGAGGATGGAGGGGCAAAATAACAGGCAGTTGAGCGGCGACCGCCTCAAGTGCCGAGATAATAGCAGTCAAACGAACAGGATCGTCGGTGTTCTCAGCCCGATGAATCGTCGCAAGAACAAAACCCTTCGGTACAACAGCCAGTCGGACCAACAGACCATTATGCTGTTCGGCCCTCCGAGCAAACATTAACGCCGCATCATACATGACGTCTCCGACTTCCAGGATTTTGGCCCCATCGACCCCCTCATGCAGCAGATTAGTTGTGGCTGCGGCCGTAGAGGCAAACAACAAATCGGAAAGATGATCGGCAACGACGCGGTTGATCTCTTCGGGCATTGCACGATTGAACGAACGTAGCCCCGCCTCTACGTGCGCTACGGGAATGTGCAGCTTGGCGGCAGTCAACGCCCCCGCGAGCGTCGAATTGGTATCGCCATAAATGAGCACGGTATCAGGTTTGATATCCTGCAGCAGCGGCTCAAGACGCTGCATCATGGATCCCGTCATGGCGCCATGTCCGCCACCGTTGATATCCAATGTGTAGTCAGGCTTGGGGATTTCCAACTCGTCAAAAAAGACGTCGGACATATTTGCATCGAAATGCTGCCCGGTATGAACGAGAAGTTCCTTCAGATCGGGGACATTGCGGATGGCCCGGCTAACAGGCGCAACCTTGATGAACTGGGGCCTGGCACCGACGATGGTAACGATTGTCTTCATGGCGAACTTTCAGGGTGTCGTTGGGGTGAGATCAGGCGTGCCGACGAGCCGCCGATACAGGGCAACCAGGCCTTTCTGCTCGATCTCCCAATTGTAGTGTTCCTTGACGGCCTTTTGCCCACGTTCCCCCATCGCACGAGACTCCTCGGGATGATCGATGATCCAGCGCATCGCCGTTGCAATGGCCTGTGGATCAAGTGGATCGACAAGTATTCCGCAATCTGCGCCAGCTATGATCTCCCGCCAAAGTGGAAAGTCGGACGCGATGACCGGCAAGCCGGCGGCCATATATTCGAACATCTTGTTAGGCTGGGCCTTAACGTGATTGGCATCTGGATGGAAAAGGACCAGGCCGGCACGGCATTCTCTCAACAGATCGACTGTCGCATCACGGTCGACCCAGCCGACGAAATCCACGTGCTTCCAACCTGGCAATGCTTCCAGTTCCTGTTGCAGCGACTGGTTGAATTTGCCAGCCAGTTTCAGCACGACATTGGTGGATTGCGTCGCCAAGTACAGCGCCTGCACCATTTCCCTGGCACCGCGCGCCGCCGTGATCCCGCCCACATAGGCAAAATTCGGTCCACGATCGTCATAGTTGTCGATGTTGACGATATTGAACTCGCTGAGTTGGGGAAAATTCTGCACGAGGACCGTCTTTGACGCGGGAAAGCGGCGCCCGATCTCTGGCGTTGCAACGGCGAATGCGGCAAAGCTGTTGAACGAGGCCCTCTCCAACGTTTCCACCAGCCAAGCTAACGGACGCCGCAGGATTTGCGGGAGGTAGTGCTTGTCCAATATCTGGCGAGGCGTGTCTTCATGCACATCATAGATGACTTGCTGCCTGCGGAATGCCAGCCATAGCCCCAGCGGCAGCAACTCTGGGTCGTGAAAATGTATGATTCTTGGATGAATGGAACTGATAACCACGGCAAGTCGGAATGGCGCAAATAGGAACCTGGCAAGGCGCCCCGACGATGCCGGTACGATGACAAGACGGACACCATCGTTTAGTAAGCGGCCGGATCGCTGAGTAATCAATGTCACGTCAAAACCCCCGCCACTTAGAGCCCTTACCTCCTTGTAGCGTATCCTGACATCGTCTCCACTGTGGACCGAGGTGACATGCACCACGCGAACTTCGTTTCGCGAAGAGTCCTGAACCAACACATGTCGGCCGACGTCCGTCACGTCACCGGCCTTTTCACGTAGTCATCGTAGGCCTTCACCAACTTAGGCTCCTGACTCTCCCAACTTGACTCTTTACCGACCAGTCGCAAGCGTTCCTGCAATTCAGGCCCCCTCATGGCGTCAATTTCGCTAACAGCGGCAACAATTGATGACGGACTCCAAGAATCGACAGAAACGCCAACCCGATTTTCGTGTACAAAAGCACTCATTTCCTTCAAATTGGAAACGATTACTGGCACGCCGGCCATTACATATTCAAATAACTTGTTTGGCAAAGCGTATTGATGATTAAGCCCGGCGTTGGACAACGAAGATACGCCTATATCGGCCGAAGCGGTAAATTTTAGGACTTCATCTGAATTTACGGATGGCAAGAAATAGATATTGGAAGCAGACTTTGCGCTATCCTCGATAAACGACTGAAGGCGCCCAAAGCCCATGAAGACAACGACATATCCGATGTCATTGAGCGCCGGAGCTGCGGCAACTAATTCTTCTATGCCACGCCCCCTAGAAAACCCACCCTGATAAATTAATATCCGCTTTCCAAATGGAATACGAAGTCTATCTCGAATAATGTCGCTAGGCTCACCTCTTCTATATCGAGGCATATTACCTATCGTTACAACGTTTACAATATTGTAACTTTCCCTATACCACCTTTCTATCGACGGACTTACAACTATAACTAAATCACAAAATTTTACCAAAGCCCTTTCAATAATCTTTGCACCCCTCTTCCTAACCCCCCGCAGGCCCGCCGTTTCTGTTTCAAGTTCATGAGCGTCGTAAACAAGTCGCCCTCGAACGAGGATCTTAGCAACGCACCCCAGCGGCAACAAAGCAACACTGTGAACGTTGATTATGCCTGCCTTTTGCGCAACGACCATCCAAAGAACAGCAAATACAAATTCTATGTATTTAATTATCTGAAAGAAAATATTCTTAGGCCAGTTACGTGTCCGCAATTTAATTCGAACTATTTTTCGGCTCTGATCCAAAACCTCTTTTTGTTGCAAGTCGTCTTGTAACAACCCAACGATAATGACCTTGTCGGCGACGCCAAACTGAACAATTGATTGGGTTTCTTTCAAGATACGACTAGCGTTGAAAACCCCGTTCATCGCAATATGGAAGTTAGTAAGCTTACGCTCCTCCAGATCAAGCAACACAGCCACCCCTCCGACGCATGAGCGGCGCCGCCAGCAAAGCGCCCATGGCTAACCAAAAGGGCACCCAGACAAAAAATGTCGCGGCCAGCGACACCAAGATAACAGAGAGCACAAATACGGATACGGCGTAGTATCCCCCTAACTTAACAAGAGCCGGCACTCTTAATACAAGAAACAATATAATAAGCATCGACCCAACTATGCCGGTATGACTCTGAACGGACAATATCGAATGGATATATTCACCGGGATGGCCAGTCACAATCTCAGCCCCAAGGTCTCCAAAAAGGGGGTTTACCCGTAATTGTTCGAGGCCATTATTTAGCAAGATCCTCCACCGCGAATCAATACTTGAACCAGCGATAGGCGACTCTATCTCATCATCTGCCGGCGCACCTGGTGATGGCGAAGCAGAGTCTTGCTCCACATCTGGACGAATATCGTCCGGAACTACCGTCCGAAGCCGCTCAGAAGTAAAATTTGAGATTGCGAACGGAACCGGCCGGTAATTGAAAAGACGCACTGGAGGAAGAGACGAAAACGTCACGAATACCAATACCGCCGCGAGCACACCTTCGGAAATGAGAACATAGATTGTGCGCCGCGCCCCAGATGAACCCCTATTAGCGAATATGTCACACATGAAGATCCCGCCCCCAATTATGGCAATTACGATGGTTGCGTTATTCGATCCAACTATTTGTGCAAGCAGCAACGCCCAGATTGTTATTATCAGAAGTGATGCGGCCTGAAGCGCGGCGTGCTTTTTGGAATCAACCAAACGTCGCAATGTCAAGATCATCCCGAAGAATACCAAAATTAGATAGTCACCAAACATTTGATAATAATTTGGCGACCCGGGATTTATCCTAATAAGAAATATATCTGGCCGTAATCTGCTGGCGAGACGCCAAGATATCCACAACAACGCCAATAGACAGAATGTTATAGCAACAGCATCAGCACGACTTTGCTTTCGTGAGTACCCTTCGCCCATACCAGGATTAGCTAGAAAAAATCCCAATATAATTCCGGCCCCAATTTTTGTTAGCCAGGTCTTCTCATAAGCCAGCGCCGTATGGCTATCATGGTATGTTGTCGCGATAAATATAAAGTACAACAAAAACAAGACTATAACGAGAGCCGCCCAGTCCCTTTTGTAAATCGCAACAATATTATCAAAATACCCCTTCCGAAACACCGTCACGATCAAGCACAAAATAATGAAAATATGGCATGGCCAAAATAATATATTCGACTGAAAGTCAATTAAGGTAGTTGCCGAAACCAAACAACCAGACAGATAGACAAGAATTAGACATCCAACATTTTCTGGCCAAATTCTCTCATAGAATCTTTGAACTGCCATACTGGTCTCGTGGAATGACACTCCGGCCATCAATGTACCCCTAATATGGCTCTAAACAACTCTTGGTCACTATCATGTAAAAAGTGAGAATTGTGCCAGAGCAACGTAAAATCACCGCCGAATTGCATCGAGCGAGACTTTAGTCGATTCATGAGATCGAAACTTTCAGCGCCGTAACCTAGTCCCAGATAGGCATCGTCTATGACAGAGCACTCCATAACTACGAGTGGCCTTTCCTGAATTCGGAGGGCCTCAGATCGAATCCAACTCCACATCGAGAACGGTTTGGACGTGCCGTAGCGGAAACCTGGCATATCGGCAAAGCTACCGGTGGTATCATATCCATACCCGACACCGTCCAAATAGTCGGGCGTGACGCGGCTGTCCCATCTGAGATAGTGCTGACGGTTCCCACTAATCTCGATGTTATTTCCAACTAGGGCAGCAGCAGAAACTAGCCGCTGCCTTTCCAGCTGAATCTGCAGCTGATCGCGAAACGTGTTGTAGCTGCCGTGCGTGCCGACCTCATGACCGGCCAGATGAACATCCCGTATCAGAGCCAGGATGTCGGGGTCTTCTATCTCATAATGGCAGTCCATACGCGGATCAGATCGAGCGGGAATGAAATAGAACGCAGCCCCCAACCCCGCGGCTTCGCAAACGGCCATATACCAAGTGAACTTATGAAAGGGATCATTGCTGTGGTCGCCTCGCCGAAAAGCCCCATATCTCCGAATTCGTCGCAGAGCTGCGGAGACATCCCGCCGGCGCAATACATCGCCAAGAACTATCCGGCTCACCACGCCAACTGAACGAAGTGATGGATCAAAGGGACGATCAACATCACAGCTAACCTTGATAGCTCCGATCCGCTCATACCGGGTTAGATTGGGCCACAGCAACTTCATGGCTGCCCAGAGTATCTCGACATACTCGTCTACGATCGGTCGATCGAGAAAGCCTTCTTTATAGGCCAGCGAAGCACTGGCGGGATATCTGCTGTGCTCATCTTCAACAGGTTGGACGATTTCCTCATAACGAGTGAGCATGAAGAAGCAGCTGCCGAAGATGTCTATTGGCAGAAATAATTCAGTATCCTTCACCGATGCTGTAACCGGATCGCCGTAAATCACAGGAACAAGGGGATCTACAAGATCGACATTCAAACCCGACGTCGCGCTATCCCAGTGCAAAAGAGGTGTGCAAGGTAAGGACTCGGGTTGCGCCCACTGCAGGTGCGCTCGAGCAAAAAACGAGTCGGGCAGATAGATGGCGCCAGCTGCGTCGCTAGCAAACACCTTCACGTTGGTTCGCGTGCTCTGAACTAAATGAAACTCAATGCCAAGAAATTCATTGAAAACGATATCCAGAATATGTTTTCGCTCAGCTAGCCTCTCCGCTGGCATTTCGATGATAAGAGCCAAAGATTCTACCTTTGTGACACTATAAGATCGTTCGAAGGGCAGCGCGAAATTTTAGCAAGCGAGAGGGCGTTTTACTGACACGAAAATACGGCAGTTGAAGGGCTCCGAAACTTCGAAAGAACCTCTCGATCGGTTCAATCATGGAGCCTTCGAAATCGAACCGGTCAACGATGGTGGAGGCGAATTGGATGGCTTCCCAAAGGCAATAGCTGGTCGCGCCGCTATTGCGGAGGTCAGGGTCACCGCCCCCCATAAGATAGTAAGCGGTTTGTCCATCCCAGACCACATAGGCCGCTGCGTGCGCACGGCCTTCTTCGTCTTCGGCGATAAATATCTTCCTGCAATCATGTTCAGCGCAAGCTGCATCCAATTTGTGGATGAGCGCCTGTGAGTAAGGAGAGCTTTTATTTTGTCGCGCGAACGTTTGTTCATGCAAGCGGATGAAATCGTCAAGCACGGGTTCTTCACGCAACCGCACACTGAACCGCTGGGAAGCTTTGCGGATATCGGTGCGTGCGTTTGCCTGCAGTCCGCTCCACAGTTTGTCAGCGTCCTTAAGATCGGTCAGAGCATATGTGTAGCGCGTCGTCTGATCGAAGCCTTTCCAATGGAAGGGCAGCCAGTTGGTTATGTCGGGATTCCAATTTTGCGCATATTGCGCGAAAGTCGGCAACCCATCGACCAATTCGAACATCAGGTCCTTTTGTCGAGCGAGACGCGCTGCTGCTTTGCCGGGCGCAGGTTTGAACCATGGCCCAAGAAATTGAGTCAGCTGCGGCTGCCCGAGGATAAGTCGGCCTGCGCGTCGCCGCGTCGTGTAGGGCAATGCAGCCTGTATCGTATCGCCGTGCACCGCGAGCGACACATTCCAATGTTCACCGGCCACCGCATCAAGCCACCAGGATTTGGCGAAGATTGGAATGGAGGAATCTTCGTTCGTCAGCTGCCTGTAGTGGTCGCGATTGTCGATCACCGGCCCGACTTTCTCATGGTGACGTGATAGCGGTACTCGTAGTATCGCGAGCTGACTATCTCAACCGACAAGCCCAGAGATTTTGCCGCTTTCAACCAGAAGCGCGGCAAGGCCCCGTATCCCATCTCAGGCGTCCCGAGATAGACGAACTCTTTCGCAAGACCGCCCGTGACCAATTTGGCCGCAAATTCCGATCGTCGGCGTAAGAGCGACAATCTCTTTCGTGTATTCGTAGGTTCAAATTTAACTGCATCTTCCGGTCGATAACTGATGCCCAGCGACATGAGCCGATACCGTACAGGATCAATGCAGTCGAATAGATAAAGTGAACGGGCAGATTGGTTGTTTGCAAAAATAGTTAGAAATTTTTGTGTGTCTGAAGCATTTAGATATTGATCAATGGCAGCGGTACTCATCCAAACGGCGTGCGCAGATAGCGGCAGATACTGAAAAATGTCAGCTTGTTCAAAAGTTATATCTGGAAACCGAGCGAGAGCAACCCTCGCTGATTGTATCATAGAAGCTGAGTAGTCTATACCTTTCTCAATGCGCAGTTTTTCAGCGAGGAATTGCAGCAACTCCCCCGCCCCACATCCCAGATCTACTATCCCAACGCTATGATCATTCTTTGTAATAATTTCGGAATGCTCTGCCGCCTTGCGACGATAAAATTCCGCACTCGAATCCCTTCCAAGGCTGGATGACTGCTTGTCCCAGAACGATTTAGAACTAACCAAAGCGCGCTAACTCCCTGAGGTGAAGCCAGAAAAGGATCAAGTGTCCAATTAGGGAGGACACTGACGCCAGAGCCACGGCTGCCATGAACCCGAAGCCCGCCATCTTACAGACCCATATGGATGCAACAATCAACATGAGGCGAACGCCATCGGCGAAAAGCTGCATTGATTGGCGTTGAAGGACCGTTAGATGGCTGGTGGACGAAAATACGATAGAACCCACCAACATGGGAGCTAGGGCCATGAGGACGTAGCCTGCACCACCCCACTTCTCTTCGCCAAATATGGGGCCCACGACGAATGGGCCGGCGAGACAACCGAGGACGACAGGTATAGCCAGGAGAGCCAGCCGTCGTGTGGTGGAGAGATAAAGATTTTGCAGCGCATTAAACTGCCGATCTCGCGCCAATTGCGCCGCCGCACTCCAGAAGCTCTGTCCTAAAGCAGAAGAGATAAGGCTTATGGGTGCAGCGGCGAGGCGGTACATGAAAGTGTACCAGCCGACTTCATGTAAAGAGAAGCTGGCCGTCAGCGCGATCACTATGGCCGAAAAACTTGCGGCGTTTACAATAGCGACAAGCGTGGACCAACTCGCTTCTCGGCCAAAACGCCGTAGCGTAATCCAGAGACGGAGCCGGCTTACCAACCGCAGGCTTAGTCGAAATCTTGGGGCATTTTTTATCAGTGTGAGAATACCGACCCACGATGACGCAACTGACGCGCCAATCAGGCCGCTCGCACCCAAATGCATCAGCCCGCCGGTAACGCTGAGCGCTACATTGCTACCACTTTGAGCGATCTTGGTTTTGCTGACCAGCCGAAGATCGTTGCTTCGGACGAACCAAGCTTGGAACAGATAGGCTAGCCCGCCTGCTAGTACGGCGATCGGCAGTAGATAACTCAAGAATCCCAGATTTCCGAGCTTGTCTGGTGCCCATCGTCCCAAAGCTGCAACGGCCATCAACGTCAAGATGGTAGATGCTGCTAAAAAGGAAAAGCCCAGAACCATTAGACAGGCAGCAATTGTCGCTGATCGGGCATTCGGAACCGACCAGTCGAAGCGCCAGGCTGCACCTGCGATGATCATGGCGGAAATCGAGGAAAACAGGGCATAGGCGCCAAAATCGGCGGGTGCGTAGACACGCGTCAGAAGTGGAGACGCCAACAATGACACGATCTGAGCCAGAATGTTGGCTCTGGCGACGTGCATGAAATTTCTTCGAAGGGCTGAGCCGTGTTGGGCTGAGAACAGCTTCAGCAGCCTTTTCATACCGTCACTCTCATTACGCCGGGAAACTCTGGTGCGTGGCTGCGACCAGAGCGTCAAAGATCGTCGTTTGGACATCCGCCTCGATATAGGGATGCATGGGCAGACTCAGCACGCGTTGGGCGACACGTTCGGCGTTGCGAAGCGAGCCGGCGATGCGGCAGAGATCGCGGTAAGCGGGCTGCAGGTGCAGCGGGATGGGATAGTGGACGGCGGTGGGGATGCCGGCTTCCTTCAACGCCGCCGCGACGTGGTCACGGTTGTCGACCTGGACGGTAAACTGGGCCCAGACGCAGGTGCGGTCAGGGCGTACCGCCGGCGATACAATCGTGTTCTGTCCAGCCAACGCCTCGAGATAACGATTGCCGGCAGTGATGCGAGCCTCGACCTCCCAATCGAGCCGCTCCAGCTTGGCCAGCAGTACGGCGGCCTGGATGGTGTCAAGGCGGCCGCCGACGCCGATGCGTGTGTGGTAATAGCGACGCTCCTGGCCGTGGACGCGGATCTCAGCCATGGCTTTGGCGAGCACATCATCATCGGTGAAGATGGCGCCGCCGTCGCCATAGCAACCAAGAGGCTTGCTGGGGAAGAAGCTGGCGCAACCGATGGAGGAAACGGCGCAACTGCGGCGGTTCTTGTAGGTGGCGCCGAAGCTCTGCGCCGCGTCCTCTACCACTGTGAGACCATGCCGATCCGCGATGGCGTTGAGTTCATCCATATCGGCGGTCTGGCCGTAAAGCGAGACCGGCATGATGGCCTTGGTTTTTGGGGTGATGGCCGCCTCGATCAGGCTGACATCGATGTTGCAGGTGTCGCGCTCGACATCGACGAAGACCGGGGTAGCCCCGACCAACGCGATGACCTCGGCAGTCGCGGCAAAGGTGAACGGCGTAGTGATGACTTCGTCGCCTGGACCGATGCCCAGCGCCATCATGGCGATCAGCAATGCCTCGGTGCCCGAGGAAACCGTGATGCAATGCTTCGAAGCCGTATAGGCGGCGAGCTTAGTCTCAAGCTCGACGATTTCGGGCCCCATGATGAACTGACCGTGGTCGAGCACTGCTTGAATGCGCGCATCAATGCTTTGTTTCAACGCAGAATATTGCGCCTTGAGATCTACGAATTCGATCTTGCCGCTCATAGCCGCCTACAACTGTTCTGAGTGATCTCATAGAAATTTCCGGCCTCGTCTGTGACGCGCCCCATGCCCTCGAGGCGCTCGCCGGATTCGGACACCCAGCCGATCCGCCGAGCGGGAACGCCGACCATCAAGGCATAGTCGGGAACGTCGCGATTGATGACGGCACCAGCACCAACGAAGGCATACTTGCCGATGGTGACGCCGCAGACGATGGTGCAGTTGGCGCCCAGGGTCGCACCCTGCCGAACGAGCGTCTGGCGGTATTCGGACTTGCGGTTTACCGCAGAGCGCGGGTTATACACGTTGGTGAAAACCATGCTCGGTCCGCAGAAGACATCGTCCTCGAGGCGCACAGCGTCATAGACCGACACATTGTTTTGAATCTTGACGTTATCGCCGATGACAACGTCGTTGCCGACGAACACATTCTGACCGAGGGAACACCCTCGGCCGATCTCAGCGCCGCCGCAGATATGCACCCAATGCCAGACGCGGGTATCTTCCCCGATGCGGGCGCCATCATCAACGATAGCGGTAGGATGCGCCGTGTAAGGCAAATCAACGATCCTGTGGCAGAGGGAGCGGCGAAATGGTCAGGACTTCACGATGTGATCGGCGGGCTCCAGATAGCGACCGCGCGTGTCGACAATGAGCCGGGCATTGGCCTTGATCATGTCGTAGTCGAAGCGGTCATGATCGGTTGCGAGTAGCACGCAATCATAGCTGGAGAGCGTCTCCGGCGTCAGCGTCACGCTGCTTAAATCGAAGTGGGCGTGGTGACGCAAGCGCGGGAATACCGGCATGTGGGGATCGCTGTAAGCCACGGTCGCCCCGAGATCGCGGAGCTTCTCCATCAGCACGACGGACGGCGATTCACGCATGTCGTCGACATTGCGCTTGTAGGCGACGCCGAGCACCAGCACGGAGGCGCCGTTGATCGACTTGCGGGCGCCGTTCAGCGCGCCGCCGACTTTGGCGATGACATAGTCTGGCATGGCGGCGTTGACCTCGCCGGCCAATTCGATGAAGCGGGTGTTGATGCCGAATTCCCGGGCCTTCCAGGTAAGATAGAAGGGGTCGATCGGGATGCAGTGACCGCCGAGGCCGGGACCGGGGAAATAGGGCACAAAGCCGAAGGGCTTGGTGGCGGCGGCGCGGATAACTTCGTGAATATCGATGCCCATTTTGTCGGCAACAATCTTCATTTCGTTGACGAGGCCGATATTGACCGCGCGGTGGATGTTCTCGAGCAGCTTGGTGAGCTCGGCGGCGCGCGTGGAACTGACGGGCACGACCCTATCGATCACGCTGCCATAGAGTGCGAGACCAACTTCCAGACAGGCCGGCGTGACACCGCCGCAGACCTTGGGAATGGTCTGGGTGGTGAAATTGGCGTTGCCTGGATCCTCGCGTTCCGGTGAGAAGACGAGAAAGAAATCAGTCCCGACTTCGAGGCCCGCCGACTGCACGCGGGGCAGCAGTTCTTCGTCGGTGGTGCCAGGATAGGTCGTGCTTTCCAGCGACATGACCTGCCCTTGGCGAAGATGCGGCACGAGGGAGTCGACAGTGTTGAGCACGAAGCTCAAATCCGGCTCGCGGTGATTGTCGAGTGGCGTGGGCACGCACAGGATCAGCGCGTCAGGCTTGCTGGCTTCGGAAAAATTCTCGGTGACGGTCAGGCCGCTGTCGAGGGCCTCTTTGAGACGCGAAGCGTCGATGTGCTCGATGTAGCTCTTGCCCTGGCGAAGCATATCGATTTTCTGACTATCGATGTCGAAACCGACGACTTTGTAACCCACTTCGCTGAAGCGCAGGACGAGCGGCAGTCCGACATAACCCAATCCGACGACGCCGATTACGGCGCTCTTATCGTTCAGCTTCTTGATGAGTTCGGACTTCAAATTGCACACTCCAACCGCAGTGAAAGGCGATGCCCCCCCTGCCAAGCGAGGGATTCGAACGCCCAGATAACATGACGCTCTCCGCATTTCCACATTCGGCCGATTGGCCGGGGCGTGGAAAGATGCGGGACGATTTCCGCAAAGCAGATAAGGCCCCGTGCGAGCAAGCGTCTCGGGCGAGCGGTACAAATCCCAACTATGAGAATATTTTGTGACGGTGGGCGGCTATGTGGCTATCGCCTTGGCATTGATGAATTTCCAGATCAGCTTGTTGGCCGCGACGACCTCGCGAATACAATCCTGAATCCGGGAGACTTCATCTTGATCGATGTCTTCGACTTTGCCGTATTTCAGGTCGTCGCCGAACTCGGCGAGGCGCATGAGTTGGGTGGACCCCATTTCGCCGTTTTCGTCGAAGGAATAAATGCAGTGATTGTATTTGTTGCGGAGGCGTGACTCCGCCTTCAGCCGGTTGGTGATGGCGAGGATTTCGGCGCGGGTTTCCGGGGGCGTGGCGGCCATTTTGGCGAGGCGCTCCACGAGGTCGAGGCGGGCGCGCGTCGTATTGAGGGTCAGGAAGACCACGATGGCAGCCTCCTTGGGCGTGCCCATCAAATGGCCGATCAGATAGATGAGCAGGCTTTCGGTGTTGGTCCAAGTGTAGTTGAGGCGCCCGACCAGCAGCAATATTTCGTCGATCTTGACCATAGGCGCTTCCCTTTTCGCGGACCATAAGGTGCCCGGATGGTCCCTCATCGATGAAGTATCATGCATTCTGAACGACTTGGCTGGTGTGGGCTGAAACCGGCCAAGGGAGAACTTATACCCGTGCCGCCGAATCGGCAGGCGGTGATTTTTTTGGCCGCCAGTCACATCGGCGGATTGGGAAATCGGCCCCCCTTCCTTCGGGGTTACCGGATGGGGGTAGCGTCCTACCTCCAACAGTCAAGTACCCCGCGACGGCGAGCGCGCCCAGGATGCAGGTCCCCACTGCCGACGGCACTGGGCAGGCGCGGTGGACGAGCTCATGGCCTCGTTTGAAATGCATAGAGGCCCGGCCACACACCGCTTCACATAACAGAGGAGCGACCAATGCCGGATCGTATCAACAACGGCTTCATCCAGGATGATGGCCTGATCGTTGCGTCAGACAGCGCGAATAACTCGAACCAGAACAACGACAGTTCGACGAGCACTGATCTGGACGACTCGCAAAACGATAATTCCGCAACAGCAACAGACTCGTACAACGACAATTCGGACAATTCCGACAATTCGGATAACTCCGATAATTCGGACAATTCCGATAATTCAGTCGACGTGGATGTCGATCTCGACGACTCGTTGAACGACAATTCCGACAACTCGGATAATTCGGACAATTCCGATAACTCCGACAATTCGGATAACTCGGATAATTCCGACAACTCCATCGGGCTAACCGATTCCCTGAACGACAACTCGGACAATTCCGATAATTCAGATAACTCGGATAATTCGGATAATTCCGACAATTCGGATAATTCAGACAGTTCCATCGACGTGGCGCTCGCCGACTCGCTGAACGACAATTCGGATAACTCCGATAATTCCGACAACTCCGACAATTCGATCAACACGGCGATCAACGACGCCTTCAAGGACATGTCGGATAACTCGGACAATTCCGACAATTCGGATAACTCCGATAACTCGGACAATTCCGATAATTCGGACAACTCCGTCGATGTCTCCGACTCGTTCAACGATAGCTCGGACAATTCCGACAATTCACAACGTTGGTCGAACCAGGAGACCTACACGCTGAACACCTCGGTCAGCGATGCGTTCAAGACCGATGACGACACCACCAACTCGAACAACGACAACTCGAATAATTCGACGAACGATTCGAACAACGACAATTCGGACAACTCCGATAACTCGGACAATTCCGACAATTCGGATAACTCCGACAACTCGGTCGATGTCGATCTCGATGACTCGCTGAACGATAATTCCGATAACTCGGACAATTCGGATAACTCCGACAACTCCGATAACTCGGATAATTCCGACAACTCGATCAACACGGCAATCGCCGACTCGTTCAACGACAGCTCGGACCATTCGATCGCGGATTCGTTCAACGACCAATCCGACAATTCGATCACCGATGCGATGAATGACAGCTCGACCAACATCAACGCCACGTTGAACACGGCGATCTCCGATGCGTTCAACTCGGCCGATGTCAGCGACTCCTACAATACCAGCGACTCCAGCACGAGCTGGGGCCATATCGATGTGAACTTCGACAATGTATTCAATGGCGCCTTCTCGGGCGGCGGGGCCGATATGGGCTTTGCCTTCAACCAGGTGGCCGACATCGTCGACAATGACAGCCTGTCAGGTGTGAGCATGGATAATTCCGGCTCTTTCACCCTGGCAGCCGATGCAGGCGATGCTTCGTTCGGATGGGACGGGCAGGACGGCAACGCGTTCGCGAATGCCGGCGGCGGCGATAGCAGCTCCATCGCCGATGCGCATGCCACGACGTCCGGGACGGCGTTCAACATGGATCTCGTGCTCGGCGCCAACCTGCAGCAGAACGCTGTCGACGTGAATGTCGTCGGCGGGACCATGGACGACAACCACACGGACAATTCGAGCCACCATTGACCCTGGCCTGAACGCAGGGCCTGCGCCGCCGGCGCGGGCCCAACCCGCCGCTCGCCTCCACCGGGAGGCGGGTGGCATCGGCAAAAGGGGGGTATGGTGTTTCTGACCAATCAAGGTGTCTCGGACGTCATTGCGCATTTCATCGGCTATTTCGAGCTGCAGGTCGAAGCTGGGCGCCTGCGCTGGGACTATGATCCGTTTCCGGCCGAGAAGCCGCTGCCGCCGGCGCAACCGGAACTGCCGGTCGCCGCGCACGCGTTCACCCCAACCCTCGAGATTTCGGCCTATGTGCCGGCGGTCCACTATGCACCGCCGAGCTGGACGATCGATCAGGACCCTTCCCTGCACCTGATCAAGGTGAATCCTACTTTCATCCATCTCAATCATCCAAACGGCGGAAACGCCGAGATGCACTTGCCCAAACCAGCGCATGGCGGCTCGGATGGCCCCGCCCCGCCGGTACCGCAGGTCGGCGAAGAACCCGGCGCGGTGGTGATCGACACGCACCAGACACTGCTGCTGGCAGACAACGATCTGGTGGTGCTGGGCACCCCCGATGTCGCGGTTGTGTTTCAGCCAATGGACGGACGGGCGTTCGATGGGCTGGTCAACGACGCCCTGGCAGTGAGCGCGCCGATCACGGATCATGGCGCCCCGGCTTCGATCAACGACATTCCAGCCTTTATGGACGACATGGCGGTGGCCTTTCACCAGGTCGCGGAAACGCAGACTGCCATCGCCGGCGAGACGAGCGCCGGAGCGACGGAAACGGTGAGTGTGCATGTGGCGGAAGGGCCGACGCTCGCAGGTACCTTCATCAATGGCGAGATGAGTTCCGAGCCAGCGCCGGTGCTGGAGGATAGCCTGCCGGCGGCGCTGCAGACCGAGATCGAGGCACCCGCCGCCCCAGAGGTGACATCTCAGACGACGACGATAACGCCGGACGACGTATCGATCAGCGTCGAAGCGGGCGCCAATCTGATGGTGAACGAGGCGACAGTCATCAATGCTGGCCTCACCACCACGATCCTGGCGGTGCTGGGCGACTATCACCAGACGGACGCCATCATCCAAACCAACGCCTATAGCGATGTGGACGCCGTAACGCCCAATCTCGCCGCGATCGCAGGCGATGCCGCGTCGACGACGGCGCAGAACATCGCCACTTTCGAACACCAGACGTCCAGCGTGCAGGACGACACCGCCACGGCGAATCCCGAAGTGTTCCCCACCAATTGGCAGGTGTGCACGGTCAGCGGCGACCTGACCTTCGCCAGTTGGACGACGCAGATCAGCTTCGCGCTTGACAACGACATGCATGTGCTGACCACGACCGGCACGACGACCACGATCACCACCGGCGGCAATGAGACGTTCAACACCCTGGATTTCAGCGAACTCGGTCGGTTGTTCGACCTCATCGTCGTGGGGGGCAGTTATTACGACGGTAACTTCATCAGCCAGACCAATGTGTTGTACGACAACGACACGGTCGCGGCGAATGGCGGCGACGTTGGTGACGGCGTCATCAACACCGGCGGCAACTTACTTTGGAACGAGGCCTGCATCGTCAATGTCGGCGCAGCCACCATTACCATGGGCGTGCCGGATACCTATGCCCTGGTAGCCCAGGGGCTTGCCAATCACGATTTGACCATGCCCGACGGGCTGGGCACCGACAGCAACTTCCAAGGACTGTCGATGCTGAAGGTGCTCTTCATCGCCGGCAACCTCTACGACCTGAACTATATCCAACAGGTCAATGTGCTGGGCGACGCCGACCAGGTGGCGATTGCGCAAAAGCAGCTGCTGGATGCCACGCCGGCGGTCAATTGGGACATCAGTACCGGCGACAACGCGCTGGTCAACACCGCGACCATCATCGACTACGACACGCTTGGGAAAGCCGCCTATGTGGGTGGGCAGGTCTATTCCCAGGCCATGTTGATCCAGTCGGACCTGGTGGCGGACGGCAGCCATGCGGGCCTGCCAACGACCACCGCCGATGGCGGAGCGCTGGTCAACGAAGCCATCGCCTTCCTCGACCATGATGGTGACGCGCCGCTTGCGGCGCCCGCCGACGACGACAGCAACAACACCATGCACATCCATGTCGATGCACCATCCCTGGATGTGATGCATTCGGTCCTGGCGTGATTTTTCAGAAAGCTGAGACCCACAATGCGCGACGATACCGCCACCAACCGTATCGACGACGCGCCAAGCCATGACGCGGCGCAACCGATCGCAAAACCGCTCTCCGAGGTCGAGTATCTGCCTAATCCGTTGACACGCGCCTATCGCGACGCGCTGACGGACGAGCAGCCGGCGCAGGCACAGCGGCTGAACCCGCATAACAGCCGTGAGGCCGTGGCCGACGCCCTGCGTGCAAAGTTGTTGCGCAACCATCCGCAGGGCATGCACGAACAGGCGCATACGGCACCGCGGGTCGAGCGGATCGAAACGCCAATGCCGTCCAGCAGGCCAGTGCTGGAGCAGGCGCCCCGTCCTGCACTACGCGAAATTCTCGGCAGCGGCATCGAGCGCGCCGCCCAGCCGCAAGCGCCCAGGGTTGACCGCAAGCCGGCCGAACCTGCCCCCCCGCCCGCAGCTGTGGTGCAGCCACAGGCCAAGGTGGCGGAAGCCCGGGTCGTCGAGGTGGCGAAGCCGGTCGAAGCGCTCAGACCCGCGGCTCCTGCGGCAAGTGCGAGACCGGTTGAGGCTGAGACTATCGAGAAACCGGCCGAGGCAAAGCCCGAAGAGCCGATGGTGGAGGCGCAAGCGGTGGAACCGACCGCCAAGCTGTCGTCATCAGAACCGGAGCCGACGCCAAAGGCGGAACAGACGCAGGAAACCACCCTGCGGGAGCCAGGCAGCAAGACGGACATTCCGCCGCTGATCGAACTCGATCGCGGCCCCCTGCAGGGCGGCAAGCGTTCCGGCGACGCCGACAAGGGGCAGCGGCCTCCCGGTAATGGCGGCGGCGGTTTTCACAAGCGCACGTCGATGCCGAACTTCGCCGAAAGCTACAAGAACGGCGTAAACGCGGTGCGCAAGAATCTCGCCATCGTGCTGTTCTTCACGCTGGTGCTGAATATCCTGGTGCTGGCGATACCGGTGTATCTCTTCCAGATCTCGGACCGGGTACTGACCAGCCGCTCGCTCGATACGCTGGCCATGCTGACGATCGTGGTGATCGGCGCGGTGGTGATGCAGACGACACTCGACGCGGTGCGGCGGTTCATCCTGATGCGCACCGCGGTGGAGGTAGAGGTGCAACTGGGTGCGCCGATCCTTGCGGCTGCGGCACGGGCGTCGCTGCAGAGCAATGGCCGCGAATACCAGGTGCTGGGCGATCTGCAGAACCTCAGGGGTTTCATCACCTCGGGCACGTTGATTGCGTTCTTCGATGCGCCGGTGGCGCCGATCTTCGTGATAGCGGTGTTCATGATCCACTGGCAGCTCGGCTGCATCGTCATCGTGGCGGCGCTCTGCCTGTTGGTGATCGCCATCACCAACCAGCGGCTGACGGCCAAGCATTTCAGCGAAGCCAACGGCTATATGAGCCGGGCGGCGCTGCACCTCGATTCGATGTCGCGCAACTCTCAGATCATCAACGCCATGGCGATGATCCCTGAGGCCGTGCGCATCTGGGGGCGCGATACGGCGGGATCGCTGAAGGCGCAGGTGATGGCCCAGGACCGCAACATCACCATGGCGAGCGTTTCCAAGGGTTGCCGCCTGCTGACGCAGGTGAGCATGCTGGCCTGGGGCGCGTTTCTAGCCATCGAAGGGCAGATGACGGGCGGCATGGTGATCGCGGCGTCGATCATCGCCAGTCGGGCACTGACGCCGATCGAGGGCGCCATCGAGGGCTGGCACAGCTTCTCGCAATTCCGCAGTTCACTGGGCCGGATCAAGGGGTTGCTGCAATCGTCGCCGTTCAACTTCGAACGGCTGCTCCTGCCGGAGCCGAAAGGGCGGCTGGACGTCGACCGGTTGCTCTATGTGCCGCCGCCGAACAAGAAAGTCATCCTCAACGGTATCTCGTTTTCCCTGGAGCCGGGTGAATCGCTTGCCATCATCGGCAACTCCGGCGCGGGGAAATCGACGCTGGGGCGCATGCTGGTAGGCTCCATCCTGCCTACCTCGGGCAGCGTGCGGCTGGACTTGATGGATTTGAGGAACTGGGACCAGCGGCAGTTCGGCGAGAATGTGGGGTATCTGCCGCAGGACGTGCAGCTGTTTCCCGGCACCATCAAGGCTAATATCGGCCGCATGCGGGAGGACGCCAGCGACGAGGCGATCTTCGATGCAGCGGTGCTGGCGGACGTGCACGAATTGATCGCCTCGTTTCCGCAAGGTTACGAGACGTTCGTCGCGGCGGACGGGGCGCCCCTCTCGGGCGGCCAGAAGCAACGGATCGCGCTGGCGCGGGCGTTCTTCGGCAACCCCAAGCTGGTGATCCTTGACGAGCCCAATTCCAATCTCGACTCGCTGGGCGAGGCGGCGCTGGCGCGGGCGGTGGTGCAGGCCAAGCAGCAAAAGATCACCGTGGTGACCATCACGCAGCGCCCGGCCCTGCTCAACTGCGTCGACAAGATCATGGTGCTGAGCAACGGCACGGTTTCGATGTTCGGGACGCGCATGCAGGTGCTCAAGGCGCTGGCGCAGCAGACGGGGGCGGGCAATCCGGTGGCGGCGGCGCAGCAACGCCTGGCGGAGGAAGCCTGATGGCAATGGCGAATGAAACACCGACGCTGGAATGGTATGCGACCGTGCCGCGCTCGATCCGCAAGCAGACGCTGATCGGGGCGGCGCTGATCGCGGTGATCATAGGGGGCTTCGGCATCTGGGCGATGACGGCGCCGCTGGCGGCTGCGGTGATCGCCCCCGGCAGCTTCGTGGCCACCGGCGAGAACAAGATCGTGCAGCACCTTGAGGGTGGCATCATCAAGGCGCTGCTGGTGCATGAGGGTGACCAGGTCACCGAGGGTGAAGACCTGGTGCAGCTCGACGAGACGGCGGCTGAGGCCAATGCGCGGCAACTGACGCTGCGCAGCCTTCGTCTGGAGGCGATCCTGGCGCGGCTGACGGCGGAGTCGCAGGGGCTGATCAGCTACCGG
The DNA here is from genome assembly GCA_036499825.1 of Devosiaceae bacterium. Taxonomy (GTDB): domain Bacteria; phylum Pseudomonadota; class Alphaproteobacteria; order Rhizobiales; family Devosiaceae; genus Paradevosia. Next base: position 48,413 of record DASYCZ010000062.1, on the reverse strand, counting down.
GCACCGATGTCGGTGCTCACGGCAGCGATTACCGATCCCGAAGTGAAGACGATGAATGACAGCCAGCTGGCGAATTTCAGCTCAGCGCAAGCCAAGCTTTCGACGCAGGTCAACGTGCTGCAGAAGAGCATCGACGCGCTGACGGCACAGCGCAAAGGCTTCGATGCGCAGATCGGCGCCATGCAGCAGCAATACAAACTGTTGCAGGAGGAATATCAGGCCAAGTCGCAATTGCTGGACAAGGGGTTGATCACGCGGCCGCTGGTGAGCGCCGTAGAGCGACCGATGGTCGAGGCGCAGGGCAACGTCGCCCGGCTCATCTCGGAACAGGCGGGAATCGATGCACAGGTCAGCCGGTTCCAGGCGCAGATCATCCAGGTCAAGGATGAGGCGCGGCAGACAGCCTTCGACGAGATGCAGAGTGCGGAAGCCGATCTTGACGCGGTGCGCGAGCAGATGCGGCAGGCTGGTGACGTATTGGGGCGGACGACGATCAAGGCGCCGGTCTCGGGCACCATCGTGAGGATGTACTACCACACCTCTGGGGGTGTCATCGAAAGCGGCAAGTCGATACTTGAGATCCTGCCGAGCAACGTGCCGTTGATCATCGAGGCGCAGATTCCGCGCACTTCCATCGACGAAGTGAAGAAAGGGCAGATCGCGACGGTGCGGCTGACGGCGCTGAACCAGCGCATCACCCCAATGCTGGATGGCGAGGTGTACTACGTGTCGGCGGACGCCATCGCCGAGGCCTCAGGCAACAAGGAAGTCTATCTGATGCGGGTAAGCATCTCGCCGGACCAGTTGGCGCGGGTCAAAGGATTCACTCCGACCCCGGGCATGCCGGCGGAAGTGCTGGTGGAGACAAGGGAGCGGACGTTCTTCGAATATCTCACCAAGCCGATTACGGACAGCATGGCACGCGCGTTCAGGGAGTTCTGAGGCATCCGTCCAGGGTAACCTCTCCCCCCGCGGGGGGAGAGGCCGAACGGGGCGTCCTAGTTGAGCGGAACGGCATACATGTAGAACGCGCCGGGATCCTTCTGGCCAAACTTGGCCTCGGAGACCCAGAGGGTATTGCCGAGCTTGGTGACGCCGGTGGAAGTCTGGAAGCCGGACTTGATGACTTTTACGTCGGCCTTGTCGCCGTCGATGGTGAGAGCATCGACCTGGCTCGCCTTGTTTTCGGCGACGTAGAGCTTGCCGTCGTCGCCGAAGCGCATGCCGTCGGGGCCCTTGAGGGGAGCTGATGTCTGGATTTCGGTGATGCCGGAGGCGCTGCCGTCGGCGGCCATGTCGACGCGGAAGAGCTGGCTCTTGTCGACATTGTTGACGAAGAGCTTGCCATCCGGGCTCATCGCGATACCGTCGATCCCCACGAGTTTATCGTCGTGATAATAGACGTCGAGCGCGGTCGCGCCTGGCTTGAGACGCATGATGCGGCCGCCGCTGGTGTCTGCCGCATAGGGGGTGCCGTCAGCGGCAGTGGTGATGTCGTTGCAAAAGCTGCCATCGAGCATCGGATAGGTGCCCGTCACCGCGGCGGTCGCCAGATCATAGCTGCGGACGATCGCCGGCAGACCGCCGGTGCCGCGGCGCGACTTGAAGTCGGAATAGCAGACCCAGAGCGTCTTGGCCTTTTCGTCGGCATAAACGCCCAGAATAGCCTGCGGGCCGTCAGCAGGCGCAGGAATCCAGCTGTCGGCCTTGGCGGCGCCGGGGGCGGCTTTATAGACAACACCGAGCTGCGAGCTACCGGCGTAAAGCGTGCCATCGGAAATGCCGGACATGCTTTCGGGGAAAACGTTGGGTGCATCACCGATCTGCACCTTGTCGGGGCCGGCGGCGTAAGCGCCGGTCGCGGCGAGACAGGCGAAAAGGCCGATGGCCAGGCCATGGCTCGGGCGGAATTGTTTCGTCATCGTTCGCTCCTATTGCGATTAAAACGTGGTGCGCCGCGAAAGGCCCGCGACGCCAAGTGCCGTCATTTCGGCAGCGGCGCGATCCGCACTTCGTTCTCGATGATCTGTGGAACGAGCAGCAGGTTACGCTTGCTGTCGAAGCCGAAGGCGGCCGGCGTATCGACATCGGAGAGGACGACCTTCTGCTTGCCGTCGAGATCAATGGCGGTGATGTCCCTGCCCTCCCAACTGCTGACAAGGATCGTGCCGTCGGCAAGGATGAGCAGTCCATCGAGCCGGCCTTCGTCCAGCGTCAGCGTGCCGATGACGGGCCCATCAGGCGAGCGAGCCACGACATAGCTGGCGCTTCCCGAGGTCGTCAGCACGGTGCCGTCGGCGTCGACGGCGATGCTGTGGGGATTGAAAAGTTGTTCGCCGCGCTCGAGCTGGTTGACCTTGCCATCTGGATCGACGCGATAGACGGCGCCTTCGGTGGAGCGCTGCAAGCCACGGTCGGTAACGAAGATGGCGCCGTCAACACCGATGGCGAGATCGGCGAGCGACACGGCACCTTCGATGGGGATCGAGGGCAACTGCGCGCCGGTCTTCAGATCGAATTTGCGGATGGCCTTGAGGTCGGCGACATAGAGCACGCCGTTGAGCGCCACCATGCCCTTGGGATCGTTGAGCTCGACGCCGTTGACGCCGCCCTCGATCCATTTGAGCTGCTGCAGCTTGCCATCGGGACTGACGATGGAGATGAAACCATCATTGTCATTGCCGGCCCCCACATTGGCGACGAGGTAGCGATCGTTCTCGGCATCGTAGCGCATCGCGGATGGAAGCACGAAACCGACATCGGCGAGGACGATCTGGCCGGGTGGAGCCGGGACGGGTTCGGCGGCGAAGGCGGGGGATGTGAGCAGAAGACCTGCAACGCTCAGCGCAAGCAGCCTAGCCCCACCGGCTCCAATGAAGCGATTAGTCCGCCGGCGGCGGAACAGGTGCGACGCCCACAAGGAGGAGGGAGACACCGGGTCGTGTGGGCGTAGTGGGGGCTGGGTCATTCGGTGGCTCCGAATTTGAAAGTCGATGCCGGGAGAGAGCCCCCTCACCCGCTGATGGCGCGATAGTGCGCCGATGTAATTCCCCGAGGGGATGCGGCGCCCCGAAGGGCGCCGAGAGGTATCAGCCGCCCTGGCCGCGCAGCAAGGGCTCGAGATCTTCGGCGCTGACGCTCATGGTATTGTTGTCGGCATTGCAATCGCCGCCTTCAGCCTTGTAGTTCAGCGTGGCGGTGAACTTTTGGGCGCCATCGAGCGGGGACCAGCCCTTGACCTTGCCACGCAGTTCGGTGGTGGCACCGGCGGCGAGGCTCGGGAAATCGACGGTAGCGACGGCGGTGCCATCGGCGGTCAGATCAGCGGACTGGGCGCCGGCGGTGGAGGTGTAATCTTTGGTGCCGACGTTCTGGATGGTGGCAACGAAATCGAAATTGTAAGTCGCCAGTTCGCCAGCGATGGTAGGAACGATCTTTTCGTAGCTGAACTTGGTGATGGCCGGATCGGCGCAATCGGCGGCCTGGGCGGCGCCCGCGGCGACGGCCAGGACGGCAGCGGCCAGGGCCACGGCGCGGACGCTCGAATTCAAGAGACGGGACATTTTTACTCCTAGGAAGTTAGGACGGCTGCGATTGGCCGGTCGTTCCTGCCGCGGATTTCGGGGAGGCGAAATCCTTGGCGGCAACGATCGTTGCACCGTCCGGTGGTGAATGATGAAAACAAATGGCGCCGGGCATCGGCTGAAAAGATCTATTTCGCATCGGACGTACCCGCGGCGGTTGCCGGCGCAGGCGTGACGGGATGTACCGAACCATCCGGCATGATGGTACCGCCGAAAACCGTATTTTCTAAATTGGCATTCAGCAGCGCGGCGGAAAGCAGCCGGGAATTGGAGAAGTCGGCGCCCGACAGATCGGCATCGCTGAAATCGGCACCAGAAAAATCGGAGCCATCGAGCAGGCCGCCCTTGAGAATAGCGTTGCGCAGATTAGCGCGGGTCAAATCAGCGCCTTCGAGAATGACACCCGTCATGTCGACCCTGCTGAGCACGGCCTGCTGCAGTTTGGAGCCGCTGAGCTGGGTGTTGACGAAGCTGGCCCCGCCCAGCACCGCATCGCCGAACTGGGTATAGAAGAGATCGGCATTATCGAAGCGGGCGCGGGTGAGATTGGTGCGGGTGAAGCTGACGTTTTGCCCCGATGCGCCGCTGAAATCGGCCTGCGACAGGTTGGCAAGATAGAAGGTGGTGGCATTGAGACTGGCGCCGCCCAGTTTGAGGCCCGCGGCCTTGGCCTGGGTGAAATCAGCCTGATCGAGCGTGGCTCCAGTGAGATCGGCAGCAAGCAGGTTGGCGCCGGTCAGGTTGGAATTCGTGAGGTCGGCCTTGGAGAGATTGGCCTTGGAGAGATCGCGACCGGCAAAATTCTTGTCGGCGAGATTACAGCCAGGGCAATCCTTTGTCTGGCCGGCAATGAAATCCTCGGCCGGCCCCGCCAGGGCTGGCGATACAAGCGCCACGGCGGCCAGAGACAGAATAGTGCCCAGGCGCAAGGCTGGCATCACGGCAAAAGTCATTTGGCCGCCGTCTTATCGAGGAAGGCCTTGTCCCAGGTTTCCCAGCGGGTGAGGCTCTCGAATTCGCCGCGGACCGGCTGGCCGTTGGTATCGAGACCGGTCTGGCCGCGCTTGCGGAACAGATGCGTATCGAGCGTCACGAGCTTGGGGCCGACGGTGACGCTGCACTGCTGATTGATGAACACCTTTCCGACCGGGGTCTCGCCATCGGCGGGCGGCGTATCGGTGCAAACCCAGCCGTCGAAACGCGGCTTGACGCGGAACGGCAGCATGTAGGCATGGGCACGCTCGTCAATGGGGGCGCGCTGGTCGGTGACGACACGAAAACCACGGGCGATACCGGCATCATCGAAGAGCATAGACATCACGACGGGAAAGCCGGCGACGCGGGTGCCGGAAAACTTCTTGTACCAGGGCTCGTCGTGGAACTGGTCCTGCACCCTGTCGGCCATGGCCTTGAGATCGGTGCCGAACGCCACATAGACCTCGTGCAGGCCACGGGCGTCGGGGGCGCATTTGGCGAAATCAGTCCAGCCGGTCAACTGCGCCAGCGGGGGACCGCCGTCGCTGCCACAGGCGAACACATCGTAATCGGCAGGCGACAGGTCGGCTGCCGATTTGCCGAGAGCGAGGTCGCGGAAATCGGGTTTGAAGGCCTCCTGCGCCATGGCAGGGCCTGCAGCCAGCAACAGCCCGGAAAGGCCGGCGGCGGCGATGATCTTGGAAAAAAGCTTGTGCATAGCGACGTTTCCAGCATGTGGCCGGGGCAGGATGCCGGGCCGCGGTGGCGTCATTGGGGCGGTATCGAAGGAAAGGGGGCGGTTGCCCGCCCCCTTCACTATCCGCTGTAAATTACAGCGAGAAGACGTAAAGCGAATCCTGCGGCACGTAGAACTGCAGCGAGGGATCAGCACCGGTAGCGCCAGGGCCGCCAGCGAGGATGGCGATATACTGCTTGCCGTCGACGGTGTAGGTCATCGGAGGCCCGTAGATGGCCGTACCGACATTGCCCTGCCACTTAACTTCGAGCGTCTTGGCGTCGTAGGCCGTGACGTTACCAGCCTTGTCGCCGGCAAACACCAGGCCGCCAGCCGTCGACAGCATGCCCTGGGCCTGCTGATCGAGGAACTGCTTGGCCACAACTTCGCCGGTCAGCGGGTTGATGGCGTTGACCGAGAACTTCAGATCGGCAGCGCCTTCCGGCAGAGCCGGACGCTTGTCAGCCGGGGCGAAGCCACGACCGCGCCAACCCTTGGGGTCGGTGAGCTTGAAGGTACCACCGGTGATGGTGGGAGCCGGAGCTTCTTCGGCAGTGTAGGTGTTGTTGCAACCTTCAGCGGCCGACACATAGAGCAGGTGATCGGTATCGCTATAGGAAGCCGGCTGCCAGTTCTTGCCGCCGGTCAGACCCGGGCACATGAGCGAAGCACCACCGCCACGACGGGCAACGGAACCAGCAACATAGGTCTGCAGCTTGCTGTCGGGATTGTACGACACCGGAGCGCCGGTCTTGGGATCAAGGCCATCGGTCCAGTTCAGGATCTTGACGTACTGCTTGCCTTCGAGGAACTGGCCATTGGTACGGTCGAACGTATAGACGAAGCCGTTACGGGCGGCATGGACGATCAGCTTGCGCGGCTGACCATCGATGGTCGCGTCGATCAGCTGGTTGTCGCTGATTTCGTCGTGATCGTAGGGATCGTTCGGGGTGTACTGGAAGTGCCACTTGATGGCGCCGGTGTCGGCGTCGAGAGCAAGCAGGCTGTCCGTGTACAGGTTGTCGCCTGGGCGATATTCAGCGTCGAACTGCGGCGCCGGGTTACCCGTGCCCCAATAGACCATGTTCAGTTCCGGATCGTAGCTGCCGGTTTCCCACACGGGGCCGCCGCCAGTCTTCCAGTCGTCACCTTCCCAGGTGTCGTTGCCCGGCTCGCCGGGGCCCGGAATGGTATAGGTCTTCCACTTCAGGGAGCCGTCGGTCAGATTGACGGCAGCCAGCCAGCCGCGGATACCATATTCACCACCGGCAGGCCCGAAGATCGCGGTGTCCTTGACGATCTGCGGAGCAGTCGTGAAGGTCTCGGCGCGGTCCTTGTCGGCGAACTGCTTTTCCCAGGTGACGGCGCCGGTGTCCTTGTTCAGGGAAACCATGCGGCCATCCATGGTCAGGGCGATGACCTGGTCGTGCCAGAGGCCGATACCGCGGTTCTCGGCGCCGCAGCAAGCGGTGTCGGAAACGTAGGTGCGGTCGATTTCCGGGTCATAGCGCCAGACGATCTTGCCATGGGCCGGATCACGGACGTCGACCTTGGTCACGACGGACCAGCCGCTCTGCAGATACATGAAGCCGTTCTCGACGAGCGGCGTACCTTCGTTCTGGGCGCTGGTGTAACGACCACCGGACGAAGCCAGGTTCAGCGGCACAACGTAGTCGAGGTGCAGCTTGCCGACGGTGTCGGCATTGATCTCGTTCAGCGACGAGTAACGATGGCTGTCATAGGTGCCATGCACGGTGAGCCAGTTACCGGTCTCGGACTTGGCGTTGACCAGGCGGTCAGCGGTGACGTCCTCGCCAGCGGTGGCGGCAGCCGGGGTCGCGGCGGGTGCCGCTGCCGGTGCAGCAGTCTGGGCGAAAGCTGGAGCAACCAGCATCGCCACGGCAAGCGACATCGCAGTGATGCCGCCGCCTTTCAAGCAGTCAGATAGTCTCATGTTGAGAACCTCCCATCGTGGTGGACTTGAAAGAGTGAAGATCGGCAAAGGGCCAGCGCAAAACCTCCCCGCTCCCGAACCGCGCGGCGGTCCGGGCCAGAAAGAATTGCGAAAGCGAAATGCCTAAAGTGTTACTTGGAACCGCCTCGGATGGCCGTCACGTCGGCCGAGGTAACCAGATCGGTATTGGTATTGAGCTTGGTACGCACGAAATTCACGACCGCGGCAGCCTGATCGTCGGTCAATTGATCGCCGAGACCGGGCATGGCGCCACCGCCAAACAGCACGCGGGTGATGAGACCCTTGGGATCTTTCGTTGCAGGCGAACCGATCAGGTTGGGGCCGAAGTCGCCCTTGCCTTCCGGGCCATGGCAATCCGAGCAACCGACGCTGTGGAAAACCTTGTCGCCTGCTTCGGCCGAGGTCGCGTCCTGCGCCAAGGCTGCGGAAGCGGAGAACAGGGCCGCGCCGGTCATCACGGCGCAGACAGCCGCCAGCGAACCGAAGCGGCGCAAGCTGGCAGCGGTTTTGGAAACTTCTAGAAACGATGTCACTTAGGGTCTTCCTTAGATACACCCATGGCGCGAAGCGCTGGGCGTCGCGACCCGAAGGCGTTAAATTCGCTGGTTTTCTGCGAATTTCATGGGGATGGAGTAGCGACCGACACAGGGTGTGTCAACGATTGGTCGCCCAATAGTGAGGCACACAGCCTCATTTAACGGCCGTTAGGCTAACAGCAAATTTAGGTGATGAATCGTACCTTCGGCATTCGTCAGGCAAATTAACAAGGTATAAGTGAAATCCTGGAGAGTGAGGGAATCCGCGAGTTTCCCAAGGCGACCAGTCGAGTCAAAGGCCAGCCCCGTCCGAGTAAACCTCCCCCCTGACGGACTGTATTCTGCATTTCGTTATGGCCAACATCGTCCATTCCAATGGTGGTCGTTGGGTTTTCCTTAGAACAACATTGGTCGATCCGTTGAGCATAATCGTCGCTGCGACAATGTTGCAGCATAAGCGACTCAAGCAATCAGCCTGCCCAGGGCATTGGACGATTTTATGGTGACACGCCGCGAAGCGGTGAAATCGATCAGGCCGCCATCGCGCAGGTGCTTGAAAACGCGGCAGACCGTTTCCGGGGTAAGCCCCAGATAATCGGCGATATCTGTGCGCGGCATGGGGAGGTCGACGATCTCGGGCTCGTGCTGGCGGCGAGAGACATCAAGCAGGAAAGCAGCGATGCGCTCGCTGGCCGTCTGGCGCCCGACGACGAGCAGATGCTCCTGTGTTTCGGCGAGACGGGCCAGCGCGATGCGCAGGAATTCACCGCCGCGCAGATCGCCCTCGGGCAGGGCGAATGGCCGGATGCCGACGGAATCGACAGCCTCGGCCCGGAAGGCGCGATGGCCACCCGGCTCAAAGCCGAAAACCTCACCGGGGAAGTGGAAAGCGCTGATGGTGCGGCGCCCGTCATTGAGGACCGTGCAGATGCGAACCACGCCGCAGGCGACCTGGAAAAGCCTATTGCTGCCGGCAGCCGGCATGAGGATTTCCTCATCGGCTTCGTAAAGGGTCAGCCGCCTGGACAGCCCAGACGCGGAGGCCGCGACGGGCGCGAATTTTTCCTCGCCGGCCCAGCGTCCCTGCGGACGCCTGCCGACTTCTCCGGCTCTTTCAAGCAACATGATAAGCCCCGAAATCCAGTACACAAGCACAGTGCACCGAACTGCCGGAAAGCTAAATTCGTGACGTCGTCTTAGGGGTTCTACTAAGGGAACTTTCGCGCCGCGGCGGATCCAGAAGCTGTTTCAGCAGAACGATGAGGTTCTGGCCCAGAACCGGCTTGATCATATAACGCACCATACCGCCCTCGAACGGTGCGGACAGATGATCACAAAGGACCACGACCGGCATTGGGGGCAGCAAGGCCAGGTCGCCGGTGGTACCGGGAGCGACCTCCTCAACGATGGCGGCGCGGCAGGCGGCTACGGCTCCAGTTGCCCGGGCCGACGCGAGGTCGGCGAGCGCAATCGTGGTAAAGCCTTCGGCCCCGAGTACGAAAGCGAGAGACTTCCGTATGTCGGTGTCCGCGGACACCACAAGTATAAGTCCTTGATCGAGAATTTTGTTATTCCCAAACCCAACCGCGCACCGCTGCACGTCGAGGGGCGAGGTCGAGCATACTAGGGGCGACCCCGCCCGTCTTGAGCTAGATCATGCAAACTTAATTCAGGAATGAATATGTCCATTACTCCCTCTTCCACCGGCAAGTGCGAGGCGGACGAGTTCGGAGAGGCTGGAGGCTTGCATCTTTGACATGAGGCCCGCGCGGTAGACTTCGACGGTACGCGGGCTGAGGTTGAGGTCCTGGGCGATGGCTTTGCTCGACTGGCCCGTGAGAATGCCATCGAGCACCTGCATCTCGCGTTCGCTCAGACTTTCGAGGCGGGAGCGCAGCACTTCGCGGGCCTGGGCGGAGTCGAACTGGAACTTCGCCTGCCCTACGGCGCGCTCGATGGCGCCGAGCAGAACGGATTCGGCGAAGGGCTTTTCGACGAAATCCACGGCGCCGAGCTTCATGGCCTCGACCGCCATTTTCACGTCGCCATCGCCCGTAATGACGACGGTGGGCATGGAGGCGCCGATGTCGCGAAGGCGCTGCAGCAACTCGACACCGCTCATGTCGGGCATGCGCAGGTCGGCAAGGAGACATCCGTTGGCGATGGCAGGCGCGGCGGCGAGGAAGGCCGTGGCGGATTCATGCGGCCGCACGGCATAACCGGCACTGCTGCACAGGAAGACCAGCGACTGCCGCACCGCTTCATCGTCGTCAACGATGTGGAGGATGATATCAGCCTGCACGTTCGCTCTCCTCGGTATCCGCCGCCGCCAGCGAGAAATGAAATACGGCGCCGCCATTTTCACCGGGCCGGAAGCCGATCTCGCCGCCATGCGCCTCGATGATGCGCTTGGCGATCGACAGGCCGATGCCCATGCCGCCCGGCTTGGATGTGGTGAAGGGCTGGAACAGCTTCTCCTCGATCTCCGGCGCGAGGCCAGGGCCTGAATCGCGCACCTCGACCATGACCCTGTCCTTGTCGGCAAGGATGGTGCGAACCAGCAGGAGGCGCCGCTCGCTGTCGCGCATGGCTTCGATGGCATTACGCATCAGATTGACCAGCACCTGTTGGATCTGCACACGATCGGCCATGACGGAGCCGGCTTCGGGCGCGAATTCGAAGACGCGGTTGATGCCGCGCTGACGCGAACCGATCAGGGCCAGCGCACCCGCCTCCTCCACCAGTTGGCGGATATCTTCCGGACGCTTGTCGGTTTCGCCCCGCGCCACGAATTCACGCTGATGACGGATGATGTCGGCAGCGCGCATGGCCTGGCGCGCACTCTCATCGAGCGCGTTGCGCATGCGGCCGGCGATCCTGGTGTCGACCCCGTCGAGCAGGCGGCGACAGCCTTCGACATAGTTGGTGATGGCGGAAAGCGGCTGGTTGAGTTCGTGTGCCAGCGTCGAAGCCATTTCACCCAACTCGCTGATACGAGCGAGACGCGCCAGTTCGTTATTGGCTTCGGCGAGCCGGGCTTCCGATTCCTGACGATCGGTCAGGTCCTGGATGAAGCCGGTGTAGTAGCGGTCGCCTTCGACCGCCATTTCACCCACGGTCAGCCGCATGGGAAAAGTAGTGCCATTCTTGCGGCGCCCCAGGACCAGGCGACTGGCGCCCTGCCGCACCCAGTCATCGATGCCGTACTGGCTGTTCAGATCGATGTCGCTCTGGCGCGACGCGGGCAGCAGCATGCTGACATTGGCGCCCAGAGCTTCCTGCTGGGTGTAGCCGAACTGCCGCATGGCGGCGGCATTGAAGGTGACGATGGTGCCGTTGGCTTCGAAGACGACGGCGGCATCGGGGCTATTGTCGAGGATGGAGCGAAGATGCGCCTCACGCCGGCGCAGATCGAGTTCGGTCAATTTGGCGTTGTCGAGGGCGCGCGTCAGCGAACGTCCCATGATGGCGATGGACAGCCCGATGAGTCCAAGCAGCAAAAGATGGACGATGGCATAGTGTGGGGCAACCGGCTCAATTAGATAGAGTGTCAGCGGCAGCGCCAAAATAGTCGCAAAGATTCCTGGTCCAATGCCGCCAAGCAAGGACGCTATCAGGATGGCCGGAACCAAGAGCAAAGCAGATGCAGCTCCACCCAAGAGTTGTTCCAGAGACAGTCTCGTTGAAAATGCGAGTAAAACGACAACTAAGGTGACGATATATCGATTTACTCGGCCAAATATCCACCACCAAATATCCATATCACGGCCACCCCTCTCCGACCGCGAACTTTCGAACCTCACCCTGGCGCAACAAGCCTTCAATATATCATAAACCGTTAAGTATTTCGACTGACCCAGTCAGCCAAAACTAAAATTTGATAAGGCATGGTTATTTTTGGGGTGAAATCGCGGAGACTAGAGCAGCTGTAGAACGCCGTCCGGCGAAGAATCCGCGCCGCGCGCGGCCAGTTCGGCGGCGCGCAGGCCTCCGGTTTGCAGCCGGATGATGGGCTCCGGCCCAAGAGCGTTGAGCAGGATGCCCATATGACCACGGCGAGGCGGGGCCGGTGGCCAGAGAAAAAAGCCGGCGTGGCGCGCGGCGACGCGGTCAAGATCGCCCCAGAACTGAGCGATCAATGCTCTCGGCGCGACCTTGGCAAGATGCTCGAAATCGGCGGCGCCCAACCGATCCTCATCGCCCGGTGTCAGGGCGACGACCACTGCCCCCCAATCCGCCTCGACAATATCGGCGGCGGTGCTGGCGATGGTGCCCCAGGCACCGGCCTCGGCAAGACCGGCACCGATGAACGGAGCAAAAGGATTGTCACAAAGCACGGCAACATGGGTGCCAGCGGCGGCGATACCGGAATCCTCCAGCAGGCGCACGCAGAGCGGCCCAAGAAACGGGAACACGCCGACATCGGGATGACGCTCGTTCACTGCGGCGACCCGAATGCCGAGGGTGCGGCAGGCATCGAGATCGAGATCGGTACCGCGGAATTCCCAGGCCTCGAACATCAAGGCGATGACGGCGCGGTGAGGCAGTTGGCGGATGACGGGCGCCGTGATGGGCCGCAGGTGACCGGAATTGGTAAGGATATCGCATTCGGCGAGAATTTCGGGCGTGAGCTGCTCGACGATATGGATGCGATCGGCAACCCCGAAACGATCGGCCAGGGTCAGGGTCTCGCGCGCCGCATCGGCAGCGGAGCCATGGTGGGCGGTATCGCGCGCCAGGGCGAAAACGTCGCCGGCACCCGCTACTGCGGCAATCACCGCCGTCGTCGCGTAGGCGCCGGTCGCCGCCTCGGTGACGACGCGCATGTCATCCAGATCGAGGCCGGTGGCGGCGATCTGCTGCTCGATGAGCGGCAGCATGTCCTGCGATGGCGGCGCCGTGACGGGCATGTCCGACATGATGGTGCTCACGCTATAGCAGCCCGCAGCAATTGGCGATGGCTGGCGATAGCGGCGGTGAAGGCATCGACGACCTCGAGCTGCATGGCGCGCGTCATCTGGGCGAAGAGCGGCAGCAGGATGGAGTGGTCGCGCGCCAACTCCGAGCGCAGCAGCGAGAAGCGCCGCGGCTGGTCGGCATATGAATCCTCCATGTGGATGCACATGATGCCGCGGCGGGTGGCGACGCCACGATCGAGCATGGCCTGCATGATGAAACGCTGGTCGAGCCGTAAATCGAGCCGGACGCAATAGCTCTGCCAGTTGGAGCGGGCCCAACTGGGCTCGTGTGGCAACTCAATGCCTTGGATCCCGGCGAGGAGCGCGGTGTAGGACGCCGCCAAGGCGCGGCGGCGGGCGATGATGTCGGGCAGGCGTTTGAGCTGTTCCCTGCCGACCGCGGCCTGGATGTCGGTCATACGGTAGTTGAAGCCTTGAACCGGATAGCTCTCGAAGATGACGGTGGGGCTGCCGTGGCGCAGGGTATCGGGGACCGACATGCCGTGCTGGCGCCAGAGGCGGAAGCGGGCATCGAATTCGGGATTGTCGGTGGTGAGCATGCCGCCATCGCCGGTGGTGATGACCTTGCGGGGGTGGAAGGAGAAACAGACGATATCGCCGCGCGGCGCGCCGATCTTTTGCCAGCGGTCATCGATGCGGATTTCCGACCCGATGGCGCATGCGGCGTCCTCGATCACCGGCAGGCCATATTGACGGGCGATGGCGAGGATGGCGGCGAGATCACAGGGCATGCCGATCTGATGGACGCAGAGGATGGCCCGGGTCTGAGGTGTGATGGCGGCCTCGATCTCGGCTGGATCGATATTGAAGCCATCGACCTCGATGTCGATGAAGACGGGCGTCGCGCCGCATTGGCGGATGACGTTGGCCGAGGCGATAAAGGTGTGGCTGACGGTGATGACCTCGTCGCCGGCCTGGATATTGAGGGCGAGCAGCGCGAGGTGAAGCGCCGTGGTGCAATTGGACACGGCGCAGGCATGTTTGGCCCCCACATAGGCGGCGAACTCCTGCTCGAAGGCCTGCACCTGCGGGCCCTGGGTGAGCCAGCCGGAGAGGACGACGGCGCTGGCCGCCTCCGCCTCCGGCTCGCCCAGCATGGGTTGCGCGATAGGGATCATGATACAGCCTTTTCCGCCATCGCCGGCTTGACCTGGTCTCGCCACCAGTCGGCAAGATCGCGCAGGCCATCGGACAGCGAGATCTGTGGACGAAAGCGCAATTGCTCCCATGCGCTGGCGCCGGAGGCGAGGCGTCGGGGCACGGCATTGACGGTACGGGCCTCGACATGGCCGGGCTGCACATAGGGCCGGTTCATGGCCGTTGCGAGCAAATGCGACAAAGCCAGCAGTGAGGTTTCGGTCTCGCTGCCGACGTTGAAGACCGCATCGGTCACCGGCTTCTGGGCGGCGAGAATGTTGGCGCGGGCAACGTCGCGGACATGGATAAGGTCGAGGGTCTGCGAGCCATCGCCGAAGACCACGGGCGACAGCCCTGCGGCGAGCTGTTCCATCCAGCGCACCATGACTTCCGTGTAGCGGCCGTGGAGGTCCATCCGCGGGCCGTAGACGTTGAAGTAGCGTAGCGCGACATAATCGAGCCCGTACATGTCGTTGAAGGAGCGCAGCAGGCCTTCGCCGAACGATTTGGCAGCACCGTAAAGGGTGCGGTTGCCATAGGGGTGATGGCTTTCGGTCGTCGGGAAGCTCTCCGCCATGCCGTAGATGGAGGCAGAAGAAGCCATGACCACCTTGCCGACCTTGGCGGCTACGCACAGCTTGAGCAGGTCGTAGGTCGCATCGACCATGACGCTCATGCCCTCGTCGGGCTCCGCGGCGAACTGGGTGATGCGCAGCGCTGCCTGGTGGAACACGGTGTCAGAGCCGGCGACGAGATCGGCCATCAGGGCGTGATCGCGGATGTCGCCTTCGATGAGGTCGACGCGGCCGCTGGCGAGGGCCGCGGTGAGGTTGTCGGCGCGGCCGCGAATCATGTTGTCTACGACGACGATGCGCTCGCAACCGGCATCGACGAGCAGATCGACGATATGCGAGCCGACGAAACCGGCACCGCCGGTGACCAGGACGCGCTGGCCGGCAAGTGTATTCTCGTTACTGGGCATAAGGGGTCCTCCTCAGGCGACCTTGGCGGGCGACTTGGCAATGGCGGCGTTGACGGCATCGATGATGCGGGCCTGATCGGCCGGATCGAGTTCGGGATAGAGCGGCAGCGACAAAAATTGGGCCGCCAGTGCTTCGGTGACCGGGAAATCGCCGGTGCCGTAGCCGAGACCCGCATAGGCGGGCTGCAGATGCACGGGCCGCGGATAGTGGATATTGATCGAGACACCCGCCTGTTCGAGGCTGGCGCGGAGCGCGTCGCGGCCTGGCGTGCGGATGGCATAGACATGGCAGACGTGATCGGCGCCGAACGGGCCGGCGGCACGATCGAGCGTGACATCGAGCTCGGCGTGATAACGATTGCAGATGGCGCGGCGTGCGGCGTTCCAGGTCTCGAGGTGGCGGAGTTTGACGCCGAGTGCGGCGCCCTGGATCGCGTCCATGCGATAATTGAAGCCGTGGCGGATATGGTTGTATTTGCCGGCCTGCCCCCAGTCGCGCAGCGAGCGCACGGCCTCGGCGAAAGCGGTGTTACTGGTGGTGACGGCCCCGCCCTCGCCGACGGCGCCAAGGTTCTTGCCGGGGTAAAAGCTGAAGCAGCCAATGTCGCCGAGGGCCCCAGCTCTGATGCCGTCGCGTTCGGCGCCATGCGCCTGCGCCGCATCTTCTATGACGACGAGGCCGTGTTCGCGGGCAAAGGCATTGATGGCAGCCATATCGGCCAGCCGACCGTGCAGATGCACCGGCAGGATAGCCTTGGTGCGGGGGGTCAGCGCGGCGCGGAGCTTGGCCGGATCCATGGTCCAGGTATCGGGATCGACATCGACCAGCACCGGCGTCGCACCGGCATAGACGACGGCGGCGACGGTGGCGACGAAGGTCATCGAGACCGTGATGACCTCGTCGCCCGGGCCGACGCCGGCCGCGAGGAGAGCCAGGTGCAGGGCCGACGTACCGGTATTGACGGCGACCGCCTCGGTGGTGCCGCTGTAACTGGCGAAGGCGCGCTCGAACCGGCTTACCGGCTCGCCGAGGACGTAGTTGCAGCTGCGAAGTGCATCGAGCACGGCGGCTTCCAGTTCGGGCGCAATGCTGCGGTACTGGGCGTTTAGATCGAGAAACGGAATCATGATGCTTTCCTCAAGCCGGCGATTTCGATGGGCTGGCCGCGCAGTTGCGTCGAGCGCGTGGCGGCGGCGAGCATCTCGACGATGCGCAGACCGCTTTCGCCGTCGGTGATGGGGCGGGCGCCGGTCTCGATGCACCGGACGAAGTGTTCGGTCTCGGTCAGCAGGGCCTCCTTGGCGGAGATAGCCGGAGCGGACATGTCGCCGATGCGGTAGGAGATCATGCGGTCGTGGGCGACGCTGGGATCATTGGCGACGGCGACACCGCGGTCGTAGATCTTGATCTTCTCGCTGGTCTGCATGTCGTCATAGATGACCATGCGGCGGCTGCCGCCGATCAGCGTCTGGCGGACCTTTACGGGCGCCAGCCAGTTGACATTGAGATGGGCCATGGCGCCGTCGTCGAAATAGACCGAGAGGTGCGCCATGTTATCGGGGCTGTCGGCGACGAAGCTGGCGGCACTGGCGGAGATGGCCACCGGCCGCGAATCGAGGACGTAGTCGAGAATGGCGAAGTCGTGCACCGCCAGATCCCAGATGACATTCACGTCGCGCTGAAACAGGCCGAGGTTCACGCGGGTCGAGTCGTAATAGTAGACATCGCCCAGGCTGTCGGAGGCGACGAGGTCGCGGATGGCGCGCACCGCGCCCGTATAGACGAAGGTGTGGTCGACCATCAGCGTCAGGTTGCGCCGCATGGCTTCGTCGATGAGATGGGCGGCCTTGGCGGTGGTCTCGGCCATAGGCTTTTCGACCATCACATGCTTGCCGGCACGAAGCGCAGCCAGAGCGATGTCGAAATGGGTGACCACGGGCGTCGCGATCATGACGGCGTCGACATCGGGATCGGCGAGCATTTCCCGCCAGTCGCTGAAAAGGCGGGCCGAGGGATGGCGGCGACTGGCCCGATCGCGGGCGGCTACCGAGAAATCGGCGATAGCCTCGACCTGTGCGGTGTCGGTCTCGGCCGCCGCACGCGCGAGATTAGGGCCCCAATAGCCGTAACCGATGATGCCCAGACGGATCATTGCACACCTGCTGTGGTTTCGAGGTTGACGTCCTGCATACCGGCGACGAGGCGGTTGCGATGTTTGGGGCGATAGGTCCGCACATCGCCGATGATGCGCGCCGGTACACCGGCGACGATGGCGTAGTCGGGAACGTCGCGGGTGACGACGGCGCCGGCGCCCACAAGGGCCATCTCGCCGACGGTGACGCCACAGACGATGGTGGCGTTGGAGCCGATGGAGGCGCCGCGGCGCACGAGGGTGGGCGTCAGTTCCCAGTCGCCGTCGCGTTGCAGGGAACCATCGTCATTGGTGGCGCGCGGCACCATGCCGTTGGTGAACATGACACCGTGGGCAATCATCACCTCGTCCTCGATGGTGACGCCTTCGCAAATAAAGGAATGGGAAGAAATCTTGCAGCGTTCGCCGATCGTAGAATTCTTCTGTATTTCGACGAACGGGCCAATCCGAGTATTGGCGCCGATAGTGCAACCGTAAAGATTCACCAGATAGCGGTGAACGATCACCACGCCTTCTGCAATATTGCATGACGCTATCGGCATTGACGATCTCCGATCCCAAACACAACGCAAGCCGGCGTACCGGCGGAGTGACGCAAATGTTGCGCGTTCACGGCGGCGTGTGAGCCGCCCAAAACGGGTGATGAGATGGATGAGCGCGGCTACTCCAAACGGATAGTCGACCGGAATGCCGGGCTGGTCGCACACTTGCGGGCGACAAGGAACGCGATCCGATGAGCACCCTGCACCGCCCTTTTCTGTTCTCGGCCATGGACAAATATGTCGGCCTGATCATCAACCTGGCGACGACGGCAGTCGTGGCACGGCTGTTGACGCCCGACGAAATCGGGGTGTTCGTGGTGGGCGGCGCCATCGTGGTCCTGGCCGAGACGCTGAGGGACTTCGGCACCAGCGCCTATATCGTGCAGCAGCGTGTGCTCGACCGCGACGCGGTACGGACGGCATTCACCGCGATGGCAATATTGTCGCTGGCGATCGCCGGGACATTGGCGCTGCTGGCGGGACCCATCGCTGATTTCTATGCCGACCAGCGGCTGGTGCCGGTCGTGCGAATCGCCGCGATGGGCGTGCTGCTCGGATCGTTTGCTGCGCCACCGGTGGCGCTGCTGCGGCGGGAACTGGCGTTTGGCCAGCTGGCGATCATCAACACGGCGGGTCTGTTGGCGAACCTCGTGGCGAGCGTCGTGTTCATCAAGCTCGGCGCAGGCTATTTGAGCCTCGCCTTCGCCTCGTTCGCGGCCGCCTTGACCGTGACGTTAGGCGCCGTGCTCTATCATCCCAAATTCTGGATTTTTCGCCCGAGCTTCGGGCACTGGCGCGAAGTGTTCAGCTTCGGCGGCTTCTCGAGCGCCACAGCAGTGCTCAACAATTTCTACCAGGTGCTGCCGCAGGCCTTGCTCGGGCGGCTTGCGGGGTTCGAGAGCGCCGGTCTCTACAGCCGGGCGATGACGCTGTGCCAGTTGCCCGATCGCGCTATCGTGGGTGCTTTCCAGCCGGTGATCTTTCCGGCTTTCGCCGCCGAAGTGCGGGCGGGTGGCGACCTGAAGGGCGCGTATCTGCATGCATTGGCGCTGCTGACGGCGGTGCAGTGGCCGGTGCTGATCTGCATGGCGCTGCTGGCCGAACCCATAGTGGCGATCCTCCTCGGATCGCAATGGGGCACGGCCGCGCCGGTGCTGCGCATCCTTGCCATCGCCTACATGGCGATGACGCCGGCGCCGCTGACCTATCCGACGCTGGTGGCACTGGGAAAGGTCAAGGACACCACGACCAGCAGCCTGATCACGCTGCCGATCGGGGTGGCGGCGATCCTCGTGGCGGCGCCGTTCGGGTTGATGGCGGTGGCGCTCAGCATGCTGGCTTCGTGGCCGCTGCAGGTGGCGGTATCCATGTTGTTCGTGCAGCACCGCGTCGGCTTTGGCTGGCGGGAACTGTTAGGGGCGTTATGGAAGAGCGTGCCGGTTTGCATCAGCACCGGACTCGTGCCCGCGGCGGTAGTGATCCATGCCGGATTTACGGCCGACCTGCCGCTGACGGCACTCGTGGTCGCCTGCGCCGGGGCGGGGATCGGCTGGCTGCTGGGCCTGAGGGCGACCCATCACCCGCTCCATGGCGAGCTCCGCCAGGCCATTGGACTGCTGCGGAGCCGGTTTACCAAGAAGCGGCTGGCGGCTGCCAGCAGTCACTGATCGGGCCGTTAACTCAACACCACTGCCTCAGCTACCGCTTTCGATGCAAGCCCTGGGCCGAATTGGGGCATACGCGCGCCGACGGCCCCGCCCTATCGTGCTGACATTGATGGTGATGCATGCATGAAAGGGCAAATCATGGCCAAGGTCGATATTGTGGTTCCCTGTTACCGCTACGGATGTTTCCTGCCGGAGTGTATCGACAGCATCTTGAGCCAGTCGCTGCATGATTTCAGGGTTCTGATCATCGACGACGCCTCCCCCGACGATTCCGCCGAGGTCGCGCGGCGCCTGGGGCGCAGCGATCCACGGGTCGAGGTGATCGTGCATCCTGTCAATCGGGGGCACATTGCAACCTACAACGAGGGGATCGAATGGGCCTCGTCGCCCTATTTCCTCAGCCTGTCAGCCGACGATTTCCTGGCGCCGGGTGCACTGCAGCGAGCAGCCGATATCATGGATGCCCGCCCGGACGTGGTGCTGACTTACGGCGCCTGCATCGAGATTCATTCCGGCGAGCCGGTGCCTGTACCGCAGACGCCGCCCGGCGGCGACGCCTTCACGGTGCGGCCGGGTCCCGAGTTCATCGCCGAGACCTGCGACACCATCCGCAACAACGTGCCGACGCCGACCGCGATCGTGCGGACATCGGTACAGAAAGCCATCGGCGGCTACATCCCGGCGCTCTACCATTCGGGCGACATGGAAATGTGGATGCGCTTTGCGGCGCATGGCAGCGTGGCGGTGACACCGGCGGTTCAGGCTTTCTACCGGCTGCACGGCAATAACATGTCGACAGGCGTCTACAAGAAGGTGCTGGAGGACTACCTCCAGCGGCAGGCGGCCTTCGATACCTTCTTCGACCGTGACAGCGCCCGCGTGCCTGGAGCAGGCGGCCTCCGGCGGCTGGCCTCGCGCCGGTTGGGCGACGCGGCGTATTGGACGGGCGTCGCGCAGCTGTCGCGCGGCAACAAGACCATTGGCCGGGAACTGCTCGGTTACGCGCGCGGCCTCAACCCCGATACGCGCTACTGGCCGCCCTTCGGGCATTTGCGGCATCTGAGCCGCCCCGATCGGCGCGCCGTCGCGGCGATCTCGGACTTCGTCCGGCGCGCCCGGTGACGGCATGGCGCCCGTGTTCAATTTTCTGGTCGACCTGCCGGACAAGGATGTGGGCCGCTATGCGGCGACCAAGAGCCTTGATGCCGCGCTGGAGGCGGATTCCGGATTGCTGGCGCGCATCTCGTCGAAAGGCGATCTCTGCTGGTGCCTGCAGTCATACCTGCTGCTGAAACCGCGCGGCCTGCCGGTAAAACTCTCGAACCGGCTGGCGGCGGAAGCGGTCAACATCGTGCATTCGGACCATCTGCTCAACCTCAGGGGCTGGCCGGACGATTTTGTCGTCTCGGTGCAGGCGGATTTCCCGCGGCGCGGCTGGGCGCATCATCACCTGGTGCAGAACCGGGCGCAGATGGGACCTGACAGCTCCTACATCCCGCTCTGGCCACAGCCCCACCTGATCGGCCGCGACCCGGAACGGCAGGGCGTAACGACGGTGGCCTATGCGGGTGAGATCGTGAACGGCAACCTCGCCGGTGGCGTTGAGGCGTGGAAGCAGCGCTTCGCCCGGCACGGCATGGCTTTCGTGCAGCCGCCGAGCGGGGCATGGCACGACATGTCGGCAATCGACGTGATGATCGGTGTCCGCAGCTTCGACAAAAGGCCTTATAACGGCAAGCCGCCGAGCAAGATGGTCAATGCCTGGCATGCGCGGATTCCGTTCATCGGCGGCTATGATTCGGCGTTCCTGCAGACGGGCAGCCCCGGTGAGGACTATTTGCGAGCCGAAACGCCGGACGCCGTGGTGGCAGCGGCGTTGTGGCTGCGGGACGATCCGGCGCTCTACGCGATGCTGGTCTCCAACGGAACCCGCAAGGCGGCGCTCTATACCCAGGATGCCATCGCGCAAACCTGGGAGCGGGTGCTGACCGAGACGGTGACACAACGACTCGCCCGCTGGCGTACGGCACCCCGTTACGAACGGGTAAGATTCGCCGCCGCACTGTCGGCTGGCCTGTCCTGGCATCATGGTAAGCAAATCGTGAAGATGGCGCGGCGGAGGCTTTCCGGCGCCGGCCTATCCCGGCCCGGCTCACAACCGCAATAAAACCAAAAGCTTCCCCGCACACCTGCGTAGATGAGCACCCGGCAAACGCCTTGATATGGATCAAGGCGAAGGGGGCGTATTCATGTTTTGATCACCATGAATACTTGGGGGCGGGCTTCTTGATCGAAGCTCAAAGCGTCAATCAAAATTCGGGGGCAGTAACAAACTAGACTTATAGGTAAAGTGTAATGAGTGTGGTTCAGAAGAACTTCGCCCAGCCCCAGCGGCTGACCCGTATCTCGGCAGAAATTGCCGAACGGGCCATAACGCGGGAGCTCGGCCTGAAAGCAATCGAGCGGGTCTACGAGCCTGGTGGCATCGTCCTTGAAGAAGGCGACCCGGTAACCTCGATCAAGCTGGTGAAGAGCGGGTGGGTAGGCAGCGAGATCCAGCTGCTGAGCGGCGCGCGCCTGATCATCGACGTCTACCTCAAGAACGACATCCTGCAGCTACCCACGGTCGCCGGCGAAGCCCGCGCTTCTGCCCGTGCTATCGACCAGGTCAGAACGCTGGAATTCCCGGTGACGACGCTGACAGCTCTGCTGGTGCATCGCCCCGACATCGCCCGCTATTTCGAGGCGGCCTCGAAACGCGTCGAGGCGATCCATGTCGAACATATCGTGCGACTCAGCCGCTTCACCGCCATCGCCCGCACGGCGCATTTCCTGCTCGAACTGGGCCAGCGCATCCAGCCTGAGCATTCCGGACCGGAGATGAGTTTTGCCTGTCCACTGACGCAGGGAGATTTCGCCGATGCGCTGGGCCTTACCCCCATCCATGTCAACCGTACCCTGCGGAAACTCCGTGCGCTCGGACTTGCCACGGTAGAGAAAAAGATCGTCAGACTGCACGATTGGGATCGCTTGAGCAGACTATCGGAGTTCAACGCCGACTATTTGCGCGACGATGTCATTTTGAATAGTTAATGAGACTGTAATAATTCGTCCATTAATTAACCTATGTTATATACATAATATACTTCCTGTCACATCATGACACTATGGTCGAAGAAAATTTCGACCTGAGACAATATAGAGAGGCGCCTTAACGAGCTTTTCCGGATTTTTACTTCGTCTTCCGCGAACTGCCGGGCGTCATCGCAGAGAGGATGGAATATGATGGAAACGCCACTGACGAGTGTCAGCGGGGCCGGAGGAACACGCCCGGCCCGCGGCACGAATATCCGGGTTGTCGGCGCCTCGCACACCCCCGCAAACCATGTGCATGAGCACATCGTGGTGGTCATCGACCACCGCGAGCTTGACCGGGAATGCCTGGTGCAGAGCCTTACGGCACAATCGCCGGCCTATAAATTCCTGTCATATCCGAGCGTCGGACATTGGCAGGAGGCCAGCGCCCAGCATCTGCAGCCGTCGGCTATCCTGCTGACGCTCGCCGACCGGCGGCTCACCGAACAGCGCTCGACCGACCTTTTGACCGAACTGGTGGCAGCGGCCGGCACGGTGCCGGTGATCGTGGTCGCCGATACCGACGAGCTGCCGCAGATCATCGCGGCGCTGCAACATGGCGCACGCGGGTACATTCCCACAAATGTCGGCTTGCGGGTGGCCTCGGAAGCCATCGCGATGACCATAGCAGGCGGCCTGTTTGTGCCGGCCAGCAGCGTCCTGGCCGTCAGCGAACAGCTCCTCGAGCGGCAGGCGCCTCAACGACAGGGTCATACGCTGTTCACCGACCGGCAGATGGCGGTGGTGGAAGCGTTGCGCCGCGGCCGAGCCAACAAGATCATCGCCTACGAGCTGAACCTGCGCGAGAGCACGGTGAAGGTCCATATCCGCAACATCATGCGCAAGCTGAACGCGACCAACCGCACCGAGGTCGCCTTCAAGATCCGCAACATGTTCCCGGAATAAGCCCCAACAGGACCCGACGGCCAACTCTCTCTATCGAGGCTCTAAAATGATCGTGTCTACGCCCGTCGCGGCCAGCGACCTTCAGGTTTCGCGGCTACAGCAGATCCTGCTGCGACGGCGCAAGACGATCGCAGTGGTGATCGCCGCAGCTCTTGCGCTATCGATCGCCTCCTATCTCACTACGCCACCACGCTATTCGGCCGAAGCGGTGCTGGCGCTCGATGGCAGGCAATTGCAGGGCATGCCGAGCGAGGCGGTGATCTCGCCATTGCCCCAGGATACGCCTGGCCTCAAGACCGAGCTAGACATCATCGGTTCCCGGCTTATGGCCGAGAAGGTGTTGGACCATTTGACGGCGGCCGGCGTGACGCTCGACCCCTATCACCGCCGTCCAAGCCTCGCCGAAAACATCAAGGGCGTGGTACAGTCGACGATCACCCAACTGACAGGCAGTTCGCCGATGCCGGCGCCGGCCGTGATCTCGGAAGACACGCGCAGGCAGGATACGATCAACATGCTGCTGGCCAATCTCGGCGTCAGCAATGACGGGCACTCGCTCACCATTTTCCTCTACTATACGGCGGACGATCCGCAGACGGCGGCCACCGTCGCCAACGCTTTCGCCAACGCCTACATCAATCACCAGGTCGACGTGCAGATGTCGGCGATCGAGACGGTCCGCACATGGCTGGGCCAGAAGGTCGACGGCCTGCGGCACGAGGTCGAGATGGCCGAGAGCGCCCGCACCCAGTTCCGCCAGCAGGCGGGACTTGTGGAGGTGGACGGGGCCACGCTGCAGGCGCGTCGTGTCGCGGCGCTCGATCAGGAACTCGCCAATATCAAGGGGAGCCTGGGGGGCGCACGGGCACGCCTGCAGACGGCGCAGGGGCTGACGGCCGACAGTGACGGCATCGCCTTTTCGGAAGTGCTGGCCTCACCGACCATCCAGGCGTTCCGCATCGAACAGGCCCGCCTGCAGCGCGCCATCGAGGACATTTCGAGCGCCGGCGCCATCAAGAGCGGCGACCTGCCGGTGCTGAAATCGCAACTCGCCTCGATCAACCAGCAGATCGCCGACGAAACCAAACACGTGATCGACAGCCTCGCCAATGAGGTCGCGGTACTGGAGGGCAAGGAAAGCGATCTCACCACCGATCTCAAGGCCGCGCAGGCCGATCTCGCCACAAGCAACATGTCGCTGGTCAAGGCGGCGGAGCTTGACCGCGAGGCCACCGCCAGTCGTGAGCTCTATGACAGCTATCTGACCCGCTACAAGCAGACGGTCGAGCAGGACGGCATCACCTCGCCGGAAGCGCAGCTCATCTCGGCGGCGCAGGCCGGATCCGGCAAGATCGGCCAGAGCCTGCCCTTCGCGATATTGCTGGGCCTTGCGGGCGGCGGGTTGGCGGGGCTGGCGGCGGCGATGCTGCGCGAGTTCACCGACAAGCGCATCCGCTCCAACCGGCAACTGGAAGAAGCGACGGGACTTGAGATCCTGGGAGCCATCCAGTCGCCCCGACGCCGCAAGAACGGCAACGATGCGCCGACCGCCTTCGAGCGCTCGGTAGCGACGCTGCACGCAACGCTCCGGTCGAGCACCAACGCCAGCGGCGCACAGGTCATAGCCATTACGTCGGCCTTGCCCCGCGAGGGCAAGACGCTGGTGACCGCCGCCCTGGCACGCTCCCTGGCCGCGAGCGGCTGCACGGTTCTGGCCTTCGACCTCGATCTCGACGGCGACGGGCTGGAGGCGGCGCTGAAGGGAGAGGCCATGGTGCCGCTGGACCAGGCGTTGCGCAATCCGGATTTCATCATGCCGATCCGCCGCAATGGCGAAGATGGCGAGATCACGCTGATCGCCTGCCGTCCCGGGCGGCTGCCGCCGGAAGTGCTGCTCGACGCCAAGCGTTTCGGCGCCTTGATGGAACGGGCCAGGGAGCGCTTCGACATCCTTTTGATCGATACGCCCGCAATGCAGAAATACGGCGTGGCCGGCCAGGCCGCGGCGCAATCGGACATGACGCTGCTGCTGGTCAATGTGGCCCGGACGTCGATCAAGGACGTTGCGCGGGCCGCCCTGCAATTGTGCGGCGTCACCCATGGGGCCCGTGCCCTGGTTACGGCAAGCTTTTTCCGGCCGGCGCCGTTTCCGGCCGCCGGCGAGGTCATCGATCATACGCCGACCGGCACGATGACGGTCGGCGCCCAGGCGAACAAGGGCCGCCCGTCCGGCGCCCTGACCGTATAGGAGACCACGGTGTCCATCTCCCATCGCAAACCTCTGCGTCCGGCATTCCTGACGCTGATGACCGCGCTGGCCATTTCGGCCGGTCTCGACCTCCCCGCCATGGCGCAGGGCGCAACGCCCTATCGGGTAGGCCCAGGCGATACGCTCTCGATCGTGACCTATGGCAACGCGGCGCTGACCGGGCTCTATGCGGTGGATAACAGTGGCACCATCGGCTACCCGATCATCGGCCACATGGCAGTGGCGGGCATGACGGTCAGCGAGGCCGGCGACGCCATTACGAGCGCGCTGCTCGAGCATGTGCCGGGCCTGATCGCCACGGTATCGGTCAGCAGCTACGCGCCGGTGTTCGTGCTCGGCGACGTCTCGACGCCCGGCAGTTATCAATACCGGCCCGGCATGATCGCGCTCGAGCTGCTGGCGCTGGGCGGCGGCATGCGCAAATCCACCGACGTGACGCAAAATCTCGGGCTGCAGTTCATCTCCACCCGCCAGGAATACCAGGATCAATCCCTGCAGCTGTTCGCTCTGACGGTGAAGCGCAAACGCATCGAGGCGGAGCGCGACCACGTGGCGTTCATATTCAAGCTGCCTGCCGATACCCCCCAGGAAGATCGTGCCGACCGGCAGGCCATCATCGATGCCGAGGGAAATATCCTGGCGGTGCGCGCCAGCACGGCGCAGGCCGAAGACGACGGCATCAGCGCCCAGGAGGCCAGCTTCAAGGCCGAAATCGAGACTATCACCGAAGGCATCAAGCTGCATGACGAGGAGATTGCCTCACTGGAGGAAGACGTCGCCGGCGCCCAGTCGCTAGTCGACCGCAAGCTGGCGACGGATACGAGCCTCCGGGTCGTCGAGCGGACCCTGTCGGCCACCAAGCGCGATGCGCTGGAGCTGCAAAGCGCCAAGGCGCGGGCGGAGCAAAGCCTGCTCGATCTCGGGCTCAGGCGCACGATCCTCGCCAATACGCGCCAGAACGAGGCGGCGGGCGATCTGCGGGACCTGGAGATCGAGATCTCACGCGATACGGCAAGCCTCAAGAGCCTGATGGACAGCATGGGCGAGTTGGCATCACTCGATTCGGCTGCCGCGAGCCGGCTGCCGATGAGTATCAATTACTCCATCACGCGGTTGGTGGAGGGGCAACGTACGCAGATCGCCGCGACCGAGACGACTGAGATATTGCCGGGGGACATTCTGCAGGCCACGGCATTGGTCGGGGGTGGGAACAGCCAGGACGACTGACGGGTAGATCGCCTGGCATCGGACCGTTGAGTGCACAAGAGGGCGGTGTGCTCCCCACCCCAAGATCTGAAGCGGCGCTCCGCCCCTCAAGGTAAACACGGCCTCATATGGAAATGCTGGTTGCTAGCGCGGCGGCGGGGCGACGGCGGCAGAGATGCGGCCAGGCGGTGGCGTGGAGAGTTCGTCGTCCTGGGATTCACGCCAGGCGGCAAAGACCGACTCGATGCCGGTGCGCAGCGGCATCTGCGGGCGCCAGCCCAGGCGGTCGAGGATAGTGGTGTCGAGGCGCTTGCGCGGAGTGCCGTCGGGCTTGGAGGTGTCGGAGATGATCTCGCCCTCATAGCCGGCGATATCGGCGACGAGGCGGGTCAGATCGAGGATGGAGATTTCCTGGCCGCTGCCGATGTTGACGGGCGCAGTGCCATCATAGTGCTCAAGGAGGAAAATGCAGGCATCGGCGAGATCATCGACGTGGAGAAATTCACGCAAGGGCTTACCGCTGCCCCACATGGTGATGGCGGGCAGATTTTGGCGGCGGGCGGCGTCGACCTTGCGGATCAGCGCCGGCAGCACATGGGCGTTTTCGGGATCAAAATTGTCATTGGGGCCATAGAGATTGGTGGGCATGGCCGTGAAGAAGCGGTGGCCGAACTGGCGGGCATAGGCTTCGGCTAGTTTGAGCCCGGCCAGCTTGGCGATCGAATAGGCTTCGTTGGTGGGCTCGAGTTTCCCTGTCAGAAGCGCACTCTCGGTGATCGGCTGGGCGGCGTCGCGCGGGTAGATGCAGCTCGAGCCGAGCCAGAGCAGGCGCTCGACATCGATCTCAGCGGCGGCGTGCAGCACGTTCATGGCGATCATGGCGTTGTCGTAGAGGAAATCCGCCGGATAGGTAGCGTTGGCCATGATGCCGCCGACGCGGGCGGCGGCGACGACCACCACTTCGGGGCGCGTTATACGCATCCAGCGTTCGACATGGTGCTGGCGGCGAAGATCAAGCTCGTCATGGGAGACGAGCAGCAGATCGCAATATTCGCGCTTCAGGCGCCGGACCAGCGCCGAGCCCACCATGCCGGTATGGCCGGCGATCCAGACGCGCTTGCCCCGCAGGCTCAGGCCCGGAGCATCACCAGCCCATGACATCGTTGCGTCCCCTTTCGCGCATGACGGCGGCCACATCGGCCTCCACCATCTCCTCGACCAGGTCGGCGAACTCGGTGGTGTGGCGCCAGCCGAGGACGGTGCGCGCCTTGGTGGGCTCGCCATGCAGCAGGTCGACTTCGGTGGGGCGGAAATAGCGCGGATCGATCTCGATCAGGCAATCGCCCGAACGGGCATCGAAGCCCTGCTCCTCGACGCCCTGGCCACTCCATTCGATGCGGCGGCCAACGACGCCGAAGGCCCGTTCGACGAAATCGCGTACCGTGTGGGTTTCGCCGGTGGCAAGGACATAGTCGTCGGCCGTCTCATGCTGAAGAATGCGCCACATGCCCTCCACATAGTCTCGAGCGTGGCCCCAGTCGCGGCGGGCATCGAGATTGCCGAGGCGCAGGCGCGACTGCGTGCCGGCCTCGATGGCGGCGACGGCCCGCGTGATCTTGCGGGTGACGAAGGTTTCGCCGCGGATGGGGCTCTCGTGGTTGAAAAGAATGCCGTTGGAGGCGTGGATGCCATAGGCCTCGCGGTAGTTCACGGTGATCCAGTAGCCATAGAGCTTGGCAACCGCATAGGGGCTGCGCGGATAGAACGGGGTGCGCTCGCTCTGCGGCGCGGGCGCCTGACCGAAGAGCTCGGATGTAGAGGCCTGGTAGAAGCGCGTGGTCTTGGTGAGATTGAGGATGCGGATGGCCTCGAGCAGGCGCAGGACGCCGGTGGCGTCGGAATTGGCGGTGTATTCGGGGGTCTCGAAGCTCACCTGTACGTGGCTCTGGGCGCCCAGGTTATAGATCTCGTCCGGCTGTACTTCCTGGACGACGCGAATGAGGTTGGTGGCGTCGGTCAGATCGCCGAAATGCAGGCGGAAGCGCGTGTCCGCTTCGTGCGGGTCCTGGTAGAGATGATCGATGCGCGCGGTGTTGAAGGACGACGAGCGGCGCTTGAGGCCGTGGACCATGTAGCCCTTGGCCAACAACAGCTCGCTCAAATAGGCGCCATCCTGGCCGGTGACGCCGATGATCAATGCGGTCTTGCCATTCAATTTGCCGTACATGGGCCAACGGTCCTTGCTGATCGTGAACCCAGCATAGGGTTTGCGGGACCGCTGTCCCGCTGGCTAATCGGCTAGCCGAAGGCATCCGCCCTACCCCTTAAGGGTATGCTAACCACTGGGCCCTGCGCGCCCTGCGCATTTCGGCGGATAGGCCCCCTCTCCCCCTCCCCCAAAGCCGGCATTGAGAAGGCGCGTGCGATGCCGCCAAGTTGCCCTGAGGACTAAGGTTTGAGGGACGGATGACCATCATCTTCGCCAACCGCTATTTCCACCCGGACCAGTCGGCGACGAGCCGCATGGTGTCGAGCCTCGCTTTGGCGCTGGCGCGGGCGGGCGAGGACGTGGCAGTGCTGACCAGCCGGGAGTTGCATGACGGCTCGCGCAAGGATCTGCCGGCCGAGGAGGTGATCGAGGGCGTGCGCGTCTATCGGCTCGGCACCACGCATTTCGGGCGCAGGCATCTGCCGGGCCGGCTGGCCGATTATCTCAGTTATCACGCGGCGGCGGCGGCATGGCTGCTGCGGTCGGCGCAGCGCGACGACATCTGCGTGATGTGCACGGACCCGCCAATGCTGTCGGTGACGGCGGCGCTGCCATTGCGGCTCAAGGGCGCCAGGCTGGTCAACTGGATCATGGACCTGTTTCCGGAAGTCGCCATCGATCTTGGACTGGTGAAGGCAGGTGGCGCGCCGGCCCGGCTGGCGCTGGCGCTGCGCGACTGGTCGCTGCGGCAGGCGGCGGTCAACTCATGTCCCATAGGCACCATGGCGCGCTATCTCGAGGAACGCGGCATCGCGCCGGCGCAGTTGACCATCGAGCACCATTGGTCGGAGGCGAACGAGATTTATCCCGTCAAGCGTGGCTACAACCGGCTGCGACGCGCCTGGCATTATGGCGACGAACTGGTGGTCGGGTATTCGGGCAATTTTGGCCGAGCCCACGATTTCTCGACGGTGCTGGAGGCGGCGGAACGGCTGCGGGACCGGCAGGATATCCGCTTCCTGTTCATCGGCGATGGACAGCAGCGCGCCACGGTGGAAGCGCAGGTGGCGCACCGGGCGCTGGGCAGCATCAAATTCAAGCCGCTGCAGCCGCGCGAAAGGCTGGCGGAAAGCCTCGGCGTAGCGGACGTCCATCTGGTGTCGCTGCTGCCGGCGTTGGAGCGCAGCATCATTCCATCCAAGCTCTACGGCATCCTGGCGGCAGGCCGGCCGACGCTGTTCGTCGGCGATACCGCAGGCGAAGTGGCCGGCGTCATCGCCGAAGGACGGTGCGGGCTGGCGGTCAATATCGGCGAGGGCGAAAGGCTCGCGGCGATGATCAGCGACCTCGCGGACTATCCCGACATCGTCGCCAATATGGGGGCGAACGCCAAGGCGCTGTTCGATGCGCACTACACGCGGGAACAGGGCGTCGCGGCCTGGCAGGCGTTGCTGGACGGCTTGATGGCGAAACCGGAAACGGCGCCGGTGCAGCAGGGAGCCGGTGG
This sequence comes from Devosiaceae bacterium, assembly GCA_036499825.1. Lineage (GTDB taxonomy): Bacteria > Pseudomonadota > Alphaproteobacteria > Rhizobiales > Devosiaceae > Paradevosia. The sequence continues at coordinate 17,915 of DASYCZ010000062.1, read as the reverse complement.
ATGAGCGGTGGCATCGTGGTCAGCCAGATGGGCGCGCGCATGCATTATGCGGTGCCGCGCATTCTCAACGAAGCGGGGCTGCTGGAGCGGCTCTATACCGATATCTGCGCCGTGCAGGGGTTCCCGCGGCTGCTGAAATCGCTGCCGCGGCGGGCGCAGCCGAAGGCGCTGCGGCGGCTGCTGGGGCGGGTACCGGTGGGCATACCGCCACAAGCGATCCGCTCGTTTCCAACGATGGGCGCGCTGCAGGTGATGGAGCGCATGCGCCTCAAGAACCCGGCGGATGAAACCGTACTGGTGCTGGCCGAAGCACGGGCGTTTTCGCGCGCTGTGGTGCGGCGCGGGTTTTGCGGCGCCACCGGCTTTTACGGCATCGCCGGGGAATGCCTCGAACAATTACGGGCCGCCAGGGCCAAGGGATTGTGGACGGCGGTCGAGCAGATCATCGCGCCACGCGATATTGTGGAGAGTCTGGTGGCGGCGGAAGCGACGCGGTTCCCAGCCTGGGGACAGACAGCGTTCGATCCGCATGCCTGGGCGTTCGGCAAGCGCGAGCGCAACGAGTGGGACGTGGCGGACCTCATCGTCTGTCCATCTGAGTTCGTGCGCGCCGCGGTCATCGCGGAAGGCGGGCCGGCGGAGAAATGCGTGGTGGTGCCTTACGGGATCGATCCCGAGCGGTTTCGCGCGCCGGTGCGTGCGCATGACGGCCCGCTGCGCGTCCTGACGGTTGGCGCCATCGGACTGCGCAAGGGTTCCCCCTATGTGGTGGAGGCGGCGCGGCGGCTCTTGGCCACGGCGGAATTCCGCATGGTGGGCGGCATCGGCGTCGATCGCGGCTTGCTGGAGGCTCCGAACCTCACATTGCTGGGACAGATTCCGCGCGCCGAGATAGCCGCGCAGTTCGCCTGGGCAGATGTGTTCCTGTTGCCCTCGGCCTGTGAAGGGTCGGCAACGGTAACCTACGAGGCGCTGGCGGCGGGACTGCCGCTGATCGTGACGCCCAATACAGGCAGCGTGGTTGAGGACGGCGTCAGCGGCATCGTGGTGCCGCTGGGCGATATCGAGGCGATCGTCGCGGCGCTGCGGTGCCTCGATGAGGATCGCGACAAGCTGGCGATGATGTCCGCGGCGGCGGTGGAACGCGGCAACCACTTTGATCTCGATGCCTATGGACGCCGGCTGCTGGAGGCACTGGCGCCGCTGCGACGGACCAGGGAGCCGGTACAATGAAGAGACCGCTGCGTGTCGGCATGCTGGTGGGATCGACGACGACGACCGGCGGCGGCGTGCCGCAGGCGGTGCAATCGCTGAGCCGGGCGCTGGTGGAGCGCGGCACGATGGAGATCGAGGTGTTCAGCCTGCAGCACGATGCGGCGCAAGGGCTGGATTTCGACGGCATTCCGCTGCACGTGGCGCCGGTGCTGGGGCCGCGCGGCTTCAGCTATGCGCCGTCGCTGCTCGATATGCTGAAACAGCGCAACCTCGATTGCCTGCATGTGCATGGCATCTGGATGTATCTGTCGGTGGCGGCGCAGCGCTGGCACGCCATGACGGGGCGGCCCTATATCATCAGTCCCCACGGCATGCTGGACGGCTGGGCCATGCGCCAGCAGCGGCTGAAAAAACGCGCGGCGCGGTTGCTCTATGAGGATGCCCATCTCGGCCAGGCGGCGTGCCTGCATGCGCTGTGCGAATCGGAGCGCAAATCCATCCGCGAACTGGGGTATCAGCCCGCGATCTGCGTCATTCCAAACGGCGTCGACCCGATACCGGCGGCGGTTAAGCCGCCGGCATGGCGCGACCTGTTCGAGGCGACAGACAATATCCTGTTGTTCCTGGGCCGGGTGACGCCGAAAAAGCATGTGCTGGAGCTGTTGCACGCCTGGAACCACGTGGCGGTCGAGGCAGCGGCGCAGCGCTGGAAGCTGGTGGTGGTCGGTCCGATCGATGCCGGCTACAACGCGGCGCTGAGCGAAATGCTGCGCCAGCACCTGATGTCCCAAACCGTGCATATGGCAGGACCCGCCTATGGTGTGGAACGGGCGGCGGCCTATCGCGCCGCAAGCGCGTTCATATTGCCCTCGATCAGCGAGGGCTTGCCAATGGGGGCGCTGGAGGCACTGTCCTGCGGCCTGCCGAGCCTTTTGACGCCGGAATGCAACCTGCCGGAAGCGTTCGGTGCCGATGCAGCGCTGCGCATCGGCACCGATGTCGACGGCATCGCCAGGGGGCTATCGGCGCTATTCAGGCTGAGCGACAACCGGCGGCGCGCGATGGGTGCGAACGGCCAGCGGCTGGTCGAGGAACGCTTCAACTGGCAGCGCTCGGCCGCCCAGATGGAAGAGATCTACCGGCGCATCACGGCGTCGAATGGCCATGTGAACGCAGCCTGACAGGGCGGGCGGGATTTCCCACATACACAGTGTCGGCGGCCAGATCGCGGACCGTTACGGCGCGGGCACCGAGCACCGCGCCATCGCCCAGGCGCACGCCCGGGCCGACAAAGGCCTCAGCCGCCACCCAGGCGTTTTTGCCAACGACGATAGGCCTCGAGACGAGCGGAAAGCCGGCGTCGTCGATATCGTGACCGGCGGTGCAGAGGTGCGCCCGCTGCGACACGATCGCGCCAGCCCCGATGGTCACCGGCGCGACGTTGTAGCAGATAGCGCCAGGACCGAGGGAGGCGTGGTCGCCCATTTCCAGGTTTCCCGGCCACCAGATCCGTGCGCTGGAGCGGACGATCGCCGTCGGCGCGAGCCGCGCGCCAAAAACGCGCAACAAGCCTCTCCGCCAGGGCATGAAGGGCGACGGGGTCCATGCTGCCAACAGGGTCCAGCTCATCGTCCATAAAGCGCGAGCCATGCGATTGCGGCGCGAGAAGGTGGGTCCACCAAAACGCGGTGGAACGGCGGCCGACGAACTCTGCCGCGGGCGGTTGCCTTTGAGTGTTTGCATGGCTTCGCTTCCTTCTTGCATAGAATCCGGCACTACGCGGCCGCCTCACCCCAGCCCCGCCGCGAGCATCGACGGCCAGGATGCCGTCACGATATGCGGGCGACGAAAGGCGGCACGACGGAGATGGGCGAACGCTTGGCTCGCAATGGTCCAGGTCAGCAACGTTGCCATGCCTGTCCTCCTGCCGCTTGGGGAGCCCCACCCAACACGCCGCGCAGCCAGAGGCGCAGGGCGTAAACCGCCGTCTTGGGATATTCCGCCATCACCATCGAACCGTAAGGACCGGTGACGATGGTGGCGAAGGGTGGCGCAGGGACCGAGGCGACGCTGAAGCTGAAGCCCGGGCACATGGCATTGAAGCTTTCGAGGGCGCGGCGGGCGTGGAACCAGTTAGTGACGATGAGGGCACTGTGCGCGCCCATCGCGGTGAGGATGGGCGCCGAAAATTCAGCGTTTTCCCAGGTGCTGCCGGAGCGGCATTCGATGGTGACATCGGCATCGGGAACGCCCCCGGCGACGAGAACGTCGCGGATCGAGGTGCAGTCGCCGTCGCCGGTGACGAGTACCTTGCCGGCGGCCCGCTGCCGCCAGAGCGAGAGGGCATAGTCGGCCCGTGCCGGACCGTCGCCGCCGAGCACAACCATGACGTCAGCCTTGCCGGCCGTGGGCAAGGCGCCAAGCAAAGGGCCGGACAGCGCAATGGCGGCGGGATAGGTGGCGACTTCGAGGAAGCAGAACGCCGCGAGGCCGAAGGTCGCCCATTTGCGGGCGGCACGCGTGGGCAGCGGGAAACTGGGAGAAGTATCGGTCACACCGGCAGCCCCTGCTCGCGCCGGCGGCGCTCGGCGATCTTGATGACGATCATGTACTCGTAGCTCGCCAGGAGACGGCAATAGGCATAGCCCTGCCAGCCATCGAGGAAACCGCCGCGCCAGATGTACATGTAGAGAAAACGCAGGAATGGCCGCATGGGCAGACGGTAGGAAATCTCCTTGAGGGTGCGACGGCGCCGATTGGGATCGCGGCTGAAAAGGCCCGACCAGCCGATGCCGCTTTCGAGCATCTCGCGGGAAAGATCGGCCTCGGTGGTGGAATATTTGTTGTGCTTGTCGAACCAGGCCTGCATGCCCTTGTTGAAACTGTAGTGCAGGAAATGCGCCTTGAGCTGCCCGTTGGGACCGTCGCCGACGCAGCGTGCATGGATGTGGCGCTCCCAGAAGACGCGGTCGGGGCGGACAAGCCGCGTGATCCAGGTGGGGTAGAGGCTGGAATGGCGGATCCATCGGCCCATGAACATGTTCTTGTAGCGGGCGCGGAACAGCACTTCGGGCCGCGCCGGATCGGCGGCGATGGCCAGCATCTCGTCGCGAAGGTCGTCGGGGGTGAGTTCATCGGCGTCGGGCGTATAGACCCAGGGATGCTTGAACTGGATTTCCTTGAGGCTGTAGGTCCGATGATCGGCCTCGTTGTCATAGGCGCGCTGATAGACGCGGGCGCCGGCGGCCCGGGCGATTTCCACGGTCCGGTCGGTGCTGTGGGAATCGAGGACGACGATATCGTCGGACCAGGAGACCGAGTCGAGGCAGGCCTCAAGATTGGCCTCCTCGTTGAGGGTCATGATCAGGACCGAGATATTGGTCGTGACTTCCGCCGGTGAAGACGGACGGGTTGCGGCGACGGGGGCGTCGAGAAGGTCGGTCATCAGGCATTACCCGGGTTGCGATCGGCGAGTGAGGAGTTGGGAAGGGTCTGCTGCGGGGCCGCAGTCCCGGTGGCGGCGCGGATGGCGCGGCGGCCCGTGGCGGTGACGAAGCCCACATGCAGGCCCACCGGTATCACCAGCGCCCCCAGCATGACCGATTCTGGAATCCGCAGCAGCAGCGCCCCATAGGCGACGGCGCCGTAAAAGAACGACACGGCGATCAGCAGCGCCGCAACCTGTCCGGACGAGAAGCCGCGGTCCTGCAGCAGGTGATGCAGATGCCGGCGGTCGGGCTGGAAAGGGCTGCGGCCGGCGGCCATGCGGGTGACGATCAACACCAGCGTATCGGTGACGGGCACGATGACCAGCCACAGCAATAGCGGGAATGGCAGGCTGTCGGGGCCGCTGGCCAGCTTGACGATGAGGAAGGCGATGGCGGCGCCCAGCATGGTGCTGCCGGCATCGCCCATGAACACCGAGGCTCGGCTGCGCCAGCGGTGACGCAGGTTGAAGACTAGGAAACCGACGACGGCGGACATCAGCACCAGCGCCTCGATGGCGATATCGGTGCGGCCGATGGATTGGGCCAGGAGCGCCAACCAGAAGAATGACAGGGTCAGATAGCCACCGGCGAGGCCGTCGACGCCGTCCATCATGTTGATCGCGTTGATGGTGCCCATGATGAAGATCACGGCGACGAGCGGTCCGACGAGCAGCAAAGGCTCGACGAATTCAGCCGGGACGGGGCCGAGCAGCTGGATGGGCCCGTCGAGCCCCAGGACGACCAGCACCACGGCGGCGGTACCCTGAATGACCAGCCGGGTACGGGCGGAAAGCTGGCGGCGGTCGTCGATGAAGCCGGCGACGGCGATGACGCAGAGGCAAAGCGCCGCAACCGGCGACAAGGCCCGATCGAAACCCAGACCGACATTGGAGATCATGATCGCCGCAAACATGGCGATGCCGCCACACACCGGAATGGCGCCTTCATGCAGCTTGCGGGCATCGGGACGATCGACCAGCGACAGGCGGACAGCCACCGGGCGCAGCCAGGTGATCAGCAGCGCCGTAACCAGAAAAGCATTCATGGCATAAACCAGATAGATGCCCATCGCATCGCTCCCAGGTGTCGACCCTCTTGCCGCCTCCTGGACAAAACTATGCCGCGCGTGAATCCCGTTCGATTCCGCCATTGAGCGAATTGGGCTAATACGAAGGGCTAAGGCCGCCGATATCCGGCGGTGGAAGTAAGCGGGGGTCCGCCAAAGGGTGATGGGGTGGCTGAGTAGACACGCCGCGATCGTCACATCGCTGTCACAGAAGGGAGGCTAAGCGTAGAGCGTCGCCGAGACGCGTCGGCGATAGGCTAACCGTGTGACTGCACAGGCTATGAATACAGGCAGTGCGACACCGCAGCGACTGATGGATGCCTGCGAGCAATTGCTCGCCCAGGCCGAAAAACTCGATGACGTCACGGTGCGGCGCATCGCCGCCCTGGCCGAGACGAACGTGTCGGCCATCAATTACCATTTCGGCTCGTATGAGAAGCTGGTCGTGGCGGTGGCGGAGCGCGTCTATCAGCGGCTCAACGCCGAACGGCTGCGGATGCTGCAGACTGCGGTACAGCGCCGCTCACCGCGTCCGCCCTTGCTCGAAGACGTGATCGGAGCGCTGGTCGGACCGTCGGTGCGCTGGAGCCTCGACAGCAAGTCGAGCTATGCGGTGTTCCGCCACCTGACGGCGATGGAATTGCGCAGCAAGGATCGGGCCATTTACCGCCCGATCGTCGAGGATATCGGCCATCACTGGACGTTCGTGCACTACCTCAAGCAGGTGACGCCCTGGCTCAGCGAGAGCGAAATCGGCTGGCGGGTGAACTGCGCGCTGGGCATCCGCTCGCAGGTGACGCGGCAGCGGGCGCGCACCGAAGTGCTGACCAACCACGAGCTCGACTTCACCGACCCCGAAACGGTGATCGACAACATGATCATGGTCATCGTGCCCATGTTCAGCCGGCCCAATGCGGCCGTCGAGCCCATCCGCCAGGCCCAGTTTCAAACGGCGTTCTAAAGCTGTCACCTCGGTGAGACATCGCCTCGTTACCACCGGTAGCGAGGTGGCCAGTCCATACGGGCCGTCCTCCAGTGCAATTTCCGGAGACGTTCCCCATGGCCAGCGAAACCACCTTCATCCACCTGACGGACCTGCATGTGGGCCGGCCCGACGTCGCCGACCCGCATCTCTACAGCGACACCTCGGCAACGCTGTCGCGCATCCTCGAAATGGTCAACGCCATCACGCCGCGCCCGAGCTTCATCGTGGCCAGCGGCGATCTGACCAACCGTGGCGATAAAGAAAGCTATGAACACCTGAAGCAACTGATGGCGGCGACGGATCTGCCGGTGCTCTATGCGCTGGGCAATCATGACAGCCGTCCGGGCTTCTACCAGGGCATGCTCGGCCAGGCCGAGAACCTGGAAGCGCCCTATTTCGGCGACCAGGTGATCGACGGCATCCATATCATCACGCTCGATTCCTCGACGCCCGGCCAGGTCGGCGGCACCATCGAGCCCGAGCAGTTCGCCTGGCTCAAGCAGGTGCTGGATACCCATGCGGACCTGCCCAAGCTGATCATCTCGCACCATCCGCCGGCGCTCGGCGAGGAAGCCGACTGGGCGCATTGGCGCACCATCGTGTTCCCCCAGACGCAGCAACTGGCCGAAATGCTGAAGGACTACAACGTCATCGGCATCCTGTCGGGCCATATCCACCATGACCGCGTATCGGTCTGGCACGGCATTCCGGTGGTGGTCGGGATGGGCCAGCACGCCGCCACCGACATCCTCGATACCGAGCGCCTGCGCATGGTCTCGGGCTCGTCCTTCGCCATCGGCACGGTGCGGAAGTCCGGCCTGACCGTGGCCTTCGTGCCGCTGCCGTCGGATCGCAGCGAACTCCATACCGTGCCGCTCGTCCAGATGCGCAAGCGCATCGATGAGATGGCATGACCCCTCCCCTCACCCAAGGATTTCCTGGAATGCTCAGAAGACATTCGCTCAAACTGCTGCTCGCGGCAGGCGTCAGCTTCGGCGCGCTCGGCTCGGCCGCGCATGCCGAAATGGCGGCTTCCGTCGACCAGCCCGTCACCATCACGTTCTACGACTACAACCTCGCCACGGCGGGTCTCGGCGCGGATGCCACCAAGGAGCTGATCTCCCAGTTCGAGGCGAGCCATCCCAATATCAAGGTCGATGCCATTCCGGTTTCGTCCAATGAAGTGCTGACGCGCGTGCAGGCCGACATGGTCGCCGGCCAGCAGCCGGACGTGGCGCAGATGGTGTTCCGCGACATGATCTACATCGCCACCGACCTCGGCGCCGACGCCATCGAGGACATGGCCCCCAAGGCCGATGTCGACGCGCTGTTCGACGGCATGCTGCCGGCAGGCCTCGAACTCGGCCGCATCGACGGCAAGACCTACGGTCTTGCCTTCACGTTCTCGACGCCGATTCTTTACTACAATGGCGACATCTTCAAAGCTGCGGGCCTCGACCCCGACAAGCCGCCGCGCACCTGGGCCGAAGTGAAGACCGACGCCGATGCCATCGCCCAGAAGACCGGCAAGGCCGGCTTCTTCCCCGGCGCCTACGGCCCGGCCGACGGCACGTTCGTCTACCAGGCGATCATGATGTCGAATGGCGGCAAGGTCCGCGACGGCAACACGCTGACCTTCGCCAACAAGGAAGGCATCGAGGCCGTGCAGATGCTGCGCGACATGGTCGACAGCGGCGGTCACGCCCGGCTCGACGTTGCCAGCCCGAGCGACACTTTCGCGGCCGGCAATCTCGGCATGTTCCTTTACACCAGCGCCGTGCAGTCCAGCTATTCCAAGGCCTCGGCCGGCAAGTGGGACCTGCGCGTCGCCCCGATGCCGTCGTTCGGCGACAAGCCGACCGCGCCGACCAATTCCGGCTCGGCCCTGTTCGTGTTCTCCAAGGATCCGGTGAAGCAGCGCGCCTCGTACGAGCTGTTGAAGTTCCTGACCTCCAAGCAGGGTTACACCACCATCACCAGCAAGATCGGCTACCTGCCGCTGCGACTCGATATCGTGGATGACCCGCAATATCTCGGCCAGTGGACCAAGGACCATCCGCTGATCCGCCCGAACCTGGAGCAGCTGGCGCACCTGACGCCGAACGTGGCGTTCCCTGGCCCGAACTACCGGCAGGTCGAGAACATGATGAAGGACGCCGTGGTGGAAGCCGTGTTCGGCAAGGGTGACGTAGCCCAGACGCTGACCACCGCCCAGACCAATGGCCAGGCCTTGATGCCGACCAACTGACATCCAATCCGGAGCGGGGGCCTTGTCCCCGCTCCACACGGAGGCAGGCGATGACCCAAATAACGACAGCCGAATTCCCCGGCAAGGCCGAGCGCGCCAGGCTGGCGTTCAACCGGCCCAGCTTCAGGAGCTTCCAATGGCAGCCCTGGCTGTATCTGGCGCCAACGCTCATCATCCTCGCTGTCTGGATCTACATACCGCTGGTGCAGGAATTCCAGATCAGCTTCGTGCGCTGGAACATGCTGCCAACCGCGCCCCAGGTTTTCGTCGGGCTCGACAACTATCGCCAGCTCATCGCCCTGCCCGAGATGCAGAGAGCGCTGATCAACACGGTGATCTACATCGCGGGCCTGTTTCCGCTGTCGGTATTCATCCCGCTCGGCATCGCCATCTTCACGCAGAACCTCGACGGCAAGCTGCGCAATTTCTACCGCGCCATCATCTTCGTGCCGATGATCATCGCACCGGTCGTCGCCGGCATCGTCTGGCGCTGGCTCCTGGCGCAGGATCACGGCCTCATCAATCAGTTCCTCACCGGCCTGGGCCTTGGACCAGTCGGGTTCCTGGAGGATCCGAACTGGGCCATGCCCACCCTCATCTGGATCACCGGATGGAAGCTCATCGGCTTTTCAACGCTGTTGCTCGCCGCCGCCAATGCGTCGATCAACCCGACCTATATCGAGGCGGCTCAGCTCGACGGCGCCAATAGCTGGGAAGTTGTACGCGATATCCGGCTGCCGCTGCTGTCTCCCACCATCCTGCTGCTGTCGATGATGACGATCCTGCTCGGGGCGCAGTGGAGCTTCATCTACATCAACATACTGACCGGCGGCGGGCCGCTGAAGTCGACGACCAATATCTTCTACCTGCTCTACCAGTACGGCTTTGCCAGCATGACGGCGGGCTGGAGCGCAGCGGCAGGCATCATGACGTTCGTCGGGTTCGGCATCGTCGCCTTTGCGTGTCTGTGGATCATCCGGAAGCGAGCCGTCTATGACAACTGATACCGCAAGCCCCGTCGCGCTGCCGACGCCGCGCAGGCCGCTCGATGCCGGCAAGATCGGCATGCATGCGTCGATGATCGTGCTGGCGCTGATTTCGATCTTTCCGATCTACTGGATGGCCGTGTCGTCGCTGAAGTCGGAAAACGAGATCTTCTCGCCGGGCCTGTTTCCACAATCGCCCTCGCTCGACAATTACGGCTTCGTCCTGACCTCGGTGCCGATGCTGCGCATGCTGGTCAACAGCACGATCATATCGGTCGCAGCCGCCCTATTGCAGGTGATCACGGGCCTGCTCGCCGCCTACGGGCTGGTGCAATGGAAGTTCAAGCTGGCGCCGTTCGTCTACGGGCTGATCGCGCTCTCCTGGCTCGTGCCGTTCCAGGTGACGATGATCCCGAATTACGTGTTCGCCTCCAAGCTCGGCATGTTGGACAGCCTCACGGGCCTCATCGCCCCCCACGCGGCGGCCGCTTTCGCGGTGATGATGCTTTATCACGCCATGAAGTCGTTCCCTGAGGAAGTGGTGGAAGCGGCCCGCATGGATGGCGCCAATTACTGGCGAATCCTGTGGGAAATCGTGGTGCCCAACCTCAGGCCATCGATCGCGTCGCTGGCCATCATTGCCTTCATTTCGGCCTGGAACGACTATTTCTGGCCGCTGCTGCTGTCCCGCAGCATGAACAACACAACGGTCCAGATCGGCCTGCAGATGTTCATGACGCAGGAAGGCAATCTGTGGGGACCGCTGATGGCGGCCTCGACACTGGCCAGTCTCCCCATCCTGGTCGTCTATCTCCTGCTGCAACGGCAGGTCATTGAATCCTTCATGAAATCGGGTCTGCGTTGATGACGATGTCTTTTGAGCGGCATATCCCGCTTGCCGGTACTTATAATATTCGCGATCTGGGCGGCTATGCGCTGGCCTCAGGCGGCGAGACACAGTGGCGACGGATGCTGCGGGCGGATGGCCTGCACGAAATGACGCCGGCCTCGATGGACGCCCTTGTGAAGATGGGCGTGCGCACCATCATCGACCTGCGCGGCGATCACGAGACGGTGCCAGATCCCAACCCGTTCGCCGAGCACGATGGGGTGCGTTACCACAATATCGCGCTGTTCGACGAAATGGCGCCTATCGCCGTCGATGACGACGGCTTCGACATGGGCGCCCGGTATGCCCGCGCGCTGGACCGTTGCGGCCCCCGCATAGCGCAGGTAGTGCGTACCATCGCCAAAGCCGGGGACGGCAGCGTGCTGTTTCATTGCACGGCAGGCAAGGACCGCACGGGCGTGGTTTCGGCGCTGGTGCTGACGGCGGCCGGCGTGCCGCGCGAGACGGTGGTGGCCGACTATGCGCTGACGGCGGAAATCGCCCGGGGCCTGCTGCAGAAGCTGCGCGAGCGAGCGATCGCGCGTGGGGCCGCGCCCGAGCGGGTGGACCGGGTGCTGGCGAGCGATGCCAAGACGATGGAAGCGATGCTCGATCATCTGGAAGGCCGGCATGAGGGCCTCGCCGCCTATTTCACCGCCATCGGGGTGAGTGAGGAAACCCTGGCAACGCTCCGGCAGCGGCTGACAGCCTAGAGCGCGTCACGTTTTGATTGCATCAAAACGAACGCTCCAAGTCTTTGTCTTAGCGCGCTTTCGAGTTGGAAAAGTGGCATCCACTTTTCCTGAAAACGCTCCAGGCAGCGGCGCCGCGCGGGATGTTGGCTCAACCGCGGGGCGTATGCCTGTTCTGCAGGTGCGCGTAAACCGAGAGCAGGTGCTCGCGCATCGACTGCTCGGCCTTGAACGGATCTCGGGCGACCACGGCCTGCACGACATCGTCATGCTGGTGCGAGACCTCGGACCGGCGGGAATGCGAGAAGGTACTCTGGCGCACGGCCCGCCAATCCGATTGCCGCAGCACGGCGGTGATCGATTCGAACATGGCGAGGAAGAGGCTGTTATTGGCCCCCTCGGCGAGAGCGCGATGAAAAGCCGCATCCGAGGTTTCAAAAGCCGAGGAGCTTTCCGCCGCGGCGGCATGGTCGGCGGCCAGACGGACGCGCTCGACCTGGTCACGGGTCGCGCGCAGGGCGCAGAAGCGCGCCAGCACGGGCTCGAGTTCCAGACGCACCTCCATTACCTCGGCGGGACTGGTGCTGGAGGCGAGATCGCGGAAGTGATCGGGCTCGCGCGGACGCAGAGCAGAAACAAAAGTCCCTTGCCCCTGGCGCCGCCAGATGATCCCCTCGGCTTCCAGATGCGCCAGCGCCTGGCGCAAAGAGCGGCGGCCCACGCCGATGGTCTCGGCAAGCTCACGCTCAGGCGGCAGCCGCCCGGCTTCGACGAGTTCGCCATTTTCCAGCGCCGCACGCAGCCTCTCGAGGACCGACGAGGCATCTGATCCTGCTTGGTTTTCCGATACGGCCTGTTCCATCACCACTCCCTCAAGTGCTGAACCATTGCGAACCAGCTTTCGACGACTCTGTCCAGTGGTCCAAATATGACTGGTGATATAATGTGCACCGAGACCAATTGCCCATTGGTTTTTCATATTCGGTTCGGATTTTTGCTTGACGCTGCCGGACTTCCGCCTCTTATTACGATTTATGGCGGTCAACGACTGAACCAATTGCGAGGTTGGTTCAGGTGTCCGGCGTATAGCGTGTCTGCAGGAGGCAGGATCGCGTTGTGTCGCCAGCAACCTTTGGAGCTAGGTAATGAACAAGAAAACGACGGTATTGGCCGCAACGCTGGTGGCGACGCTCGCCCTCAGCGGTAACGCCTTCGCCGCAAGCGAATTGCGCATCGGCATGCGCGACGATCCGGGTTCGCTGGATCCGGCCACCAACGCGACATTCGTCGGCCGCGTGTCGCTGCAGTCGGTTTGCGACAAGCTGGTCGACATCGACCAGCAGGGCAATCTGGTGCCGATGCTGGCCACGAGCTGGGAATGGTCGGCCGATGGCAAGGAAGTCACCCTGAAGCTGCGCGATGGCGTGAAGTTCCAGGACGGCACGGCGTTCGACGCCGATGCGGTGAAGTTCAATCTCGACCGCTACCTGACCATGGAAGGTTCGCGCCGCAAGCCGGAAATCGCCGTGATCAAGGACGTCGCCGTCGTCGATCCCTCGACCGTCAAGCTGACGCTGTCTTCGCCTTCCGTGGCGCTGCTGGCCCAGTTCACCGACCGCGCCGGCATGATGGTGAGCCCGACCGCCTACAAGGCGACGACTCCCGACGCATTCGCCAAGGCGCCGGTCTGCGCCGGTCCCTATACGGTCGCCCAGTACCGTCCCCAGCAGGACCTGACGCTCGCCAAGTTCCCGGGCTACTGGAACGCTGCGGCCTTCAGTTTCGATAAGGTCGTCTACAGCGCCATCCCCGATGGCAATGTGCGCCTGTTGAACCTCAAGTCCGGTGACCTCGACCTGGCCGAGAACATCGCGCCGACCGATGCCGCTTCGCTCGCCGGCGATACCAGCCTCAAGGTCGCCGTTGGCGATCAGCCGGCTTATGAAATGCTGCAGTTCAACCTGAACGGCCCCGGCGCCAACCCGGACGTCGCCAAATATCCGGAAGTCCGCCAGGCCTTCTCGCTGGCCATCGACCGCGATGCCATCAACCAGGTGGTGTTCGGCGGCGGCTATACCACCGGCAACCAGGCGTTCCCGCCCTCCAGCCAGTGGTACGACAAGAACTTCCCGGTGCAGCCGCGCGACGTGGAAGCCGCCAAGGCCAAGCTCGCCTCGGTCGGCCTCACCAATGTCAGCATCGACCTGATGATCTCGACCGACCCGCAGCGCGAGGCCGTGGCCGAGATGGAACAGTCGATGCTCGCCGAGGCCGGCATCACGCTGAACATCCTGCCGACCGAATTCGTGTCGATGCGCCAGAAGGCCGCCAATGGCGACTTCCAGGCCTATGTGGTGGGTAGCTCGGGCCATACCGACCCGGACCTGAACCTTGCCTCGGACGTGCAGTGCGGCATGGCCAACAACGTTGGCAAGTACTGCAATGACGCGGTCGACAAGCTGCTGGCCGAGGGCCGGGCGGAATCCGACGACACCAAGCGCAAGGCCATCTACGACAAGGTCAACGATATCCTGATGACCGACATGCCGATCGTGTTCCTCTACAACCCGAAGGCACCGTACGCCATGAAGGCCGGCGTCGACGGCTTCAAGCCCTATCCGGACGGCATCATCCGTCTTGACGGCGTGACCCTCGCCGACGCCAAGTAAGCACAAACATCCGTCGCCGGCCTGCTATTTGGGCCGGCGACTCCTTTTCCTATCAGTCAATTTCAAGAATTTGCCGCGTGACCCAAGTCGCCCAACCATTGCTGGATGTCCGTAATCTGAGTGTCAGCTTCGGCAATCCGGATGCCGGCACCGTGACGGCCGTCGATGATGTGAGCTTCACGGTCACCGCTGGACGGACGCTCGGCATCGTGGGGGAATCCGGCAGCGGCAAGAGCGTCACCTCGCTCGCCATCATGCGGCTCCTGCAAAAGGGCGCGGCCAAGGTCAGCGGCACCGTCACCCTCGAAGGGCGCGATCTGCTGGCGGCCAGCGATGCCGAAATGCGCGATTTGCGCGGCAATACGCTGGCGATGATTTTCCAGGAGCCGATGACCTCGCTCAATCCGGCCTACCGGATCGGCGACCAGATCGCCGAAGCGCTGATCCGGCACCAGGGCCTCAACAAGGAAGCGGCGCGCAACCGGGCCATCGACCTGTTGCGGCTGGTTCGCATGCCCTCGCCCGAGCGGCGCTCACGCGACTTTCCGCACAAGCTGTCGGGCGGGCAGCGCCAGCGCGTGATGATCGCGATGGCCCTGGCGTGCGGGCCCAAGGTTTTGATCGCGGACGAGCCGACGACGGCACTCGATGTCACCATCCAGGCGCAGATCCTCTACCTGATGCGCCAGCTCAAGGAAGAGACCGGCGCAGCCATCATCCTCATCACCCACGATCTCGGCGTGGTGGCGGAAGTTTGCGACGACGTGGCGGTGATGTATGCCGGCCAGGTGGTCGAACGCGCCCCGGTCGCCGAACTTTTCGCGTTTCCGCAGCATCCCTATACGATCGGCCTCCTCGGCTCGCTGCCCAAGTTCGACCAGAAGACCGAGCGGCTGCCGGTGATCGCGGGTGCGGTGCCGGACCCGCGCAATCTTCCCAGCGGCTGCCGCTTCCGGGCCCGCTGCCCCTTCGCCATCGAAAAATGCAGCGAGGCGCCGCCCCTCGCCGACCTGTCGCCGACACGCGCCTCGCGCTGCTGGCGCGCCCCGCTCGAGGAGATGGTGGCATGACCGATACGACAATCCTCAGCATCGACCGGATCTCCAAGGCGTTCGTTGCCGAGCGCAACGTCTTAGGCAAGCCGCTGAAGACGGTGCAAGCCGTCGATGACGTGACACTGACGCTCAATCGTGGCGAGACGCTGGCGCTGGTGGGCGAATCCGGTTGCGGCAAGTCGACGCTCGGGCGTCTGATGATGCGGCTGATCGAGCCGACCACCGGCACAGTGATGCTGGATGGCGAGGACATCACGGCGCTCAGCGACGACCATCTGCAGGCAGTGCGGCGCAAGATCCAGCTGATCTTCCAGGATCCGTTCGCCTCGCTCAATCCGCGCATGACGGTGGGTCAGATGGTGGCCGAGCCGCTGATGCTCCACAACATCGTGCCGCCGCGGGAGCGCACCGACCGTGTGATCGAGCTGCTGGAGGCCGTGGGCCTGGGCGCCCAGCATTTTCATCGTTATCCGCATGAATTCTCGGGCGGACAGCGGCAGCGCGTGGTCATCGCGCGGGCCCTGGCGGCCAATCCGTCGGTGATCGTTTGCGACGAACCGGTATCGGCGCTGGACGTGTCCATCCGCTCGCAGATCCTCAACCTGCTGCGCGACCTGCAAGTGGAGCGCAATCTCTCCTATCTGTTCATCTCGCATGATCTGAGCGTCGTCCGGCACATCGCCGACCGCGTGGCGGTGATGTATCTGGGGCGTATCGTCGAGATCGGTACGGCCGAGGACGTGTTCAGCACGCCTCGGCACCCCTATACGCGGGCGCTGATTTCCGCCATTCCGCTGCCGGAGCCCGGCGCGCGCGGCGAACAGAAACCGCTCGAAGGCGACCTGCCGAGCGCCATGGATCCGCCGAGTGGCTGCCATTTCCATACGCGCTGCCCGTTCGCGCAGGAAATCTGCAGCACCGACAAGCCGGCGCTGATTTCGGGCAGCGGCAGCCATCCGGCAGCATGTCATTTCCGCGACACGCTGCCCCCGGCGGACGACATCCTTCCGACGCCGCGACCAGTCGATCCCAGGCTGGAAAAGCTGTTCGCGGCCTTCCGCACCCCCGTAGCCGACGGAGCGACGGCATGATCCGCCTTATCGCCCGGCGCCTGGTCCAGATCATTCCGACGCTGATCATTCTGTCGGTGATCATCTTCCTGCTGCAACGCCTGCTGCCGGGCGACCCGGCTTTGGCGCTGGCGGGCGACGATCCGACGCCGGAACTTCTGGCGCAGATTCGCCACCAGTATGCGCTCGATCAACCCCTGCCCATCCAGTACTTCACCTGGGTGCTGGGCGTGCTGCATGGCGATCTGGGCAATTCGATGCGGCTGCAGACCCCGGTGTTCGGGCTCATCCTGCAGCGCCTGCCGGTGACGCTGCAACTGGCCGTGATGGCGATGATCATCGCCCTGGTGCTTGGCCTTGGGGCCGGCATCATCTCGGCGGTCAAGCAGGGCACCGTGTGGGACTATGTCGCCAACGTAGTGGGCCTTGCGGGCATCTCGCTGCCGAACTTCTGGCAGGGCATCATGATGATCCTGCTGTTCTCGGTGATCCTCAAATGGCTGCCGGCTTCGGGTTTCGTCGGCATCACGGAGGATTGGCAGCGTAGCCTTGCGACCACCATCATGCCGGCGCTGGTATTGGGCAGCGGCATCGCGGGCGTCATCATGCGGCATACGCGCAGCGCCATGCTACAGGCGCTGAGCAGCGATTATGTGCGCACGGCGCGAGCCAAGGGCCTGTACGAACCCACGGTGGTCATCCGCCACGCCATGCGCAACGCGCTGACGCCGGTGATCACGCTTGGCGCACTCGAACTCGGCACGCTGCTGTCGGGCGCGGTGCTCACTGAACAGATTTTCTCGATTCCCGGTTTTGGCAAGCTGATCGTCGACGCCGTGTTCAACCGCGATTACGCCGTCGTGCAAGGTGTCGTGCTGACGACGGCGACGATCTACATCACGCTCAATCTCGTGGCCGATATCGCCTATATCCTCGTCAATCCGCGGCTGAGGGCGTAATGACCGACGCCACGCTCAGCACGATGCCGATCACCGTCTCCGAGGAATTGGAGAGCCCGTCGCGGCGCGCGTTACGGCGGCTATTCCAGCGCAAGGGTGCGGTGGTGGGTCTCGTTGTGATCGCGACGTTCATCCTGCTCGTCTTGTTGGCGTCGCTGATCCTGCCCTACGATCCGATCGCGACAAGTTGGTCGCTGGTGCGCAAGCCGCCATCATCTGCGCACTGGTTCGGGACCGACGAACTCGGCCGCGATGTTCTGGTCCGCGTGGTCTATGGCGCACGGGCGTCGCTGCTGGCCGGCGCGATCTCGGTCGGCATCGCGCTCAGCGTCGGCGTGCCGCTGGGCCTGCTGTCGGGCTATCGCGGCGGCTTCATCGATGCCCTGATCAGCCGCATCACCGATGCCATGCTGGCCTGCCCATTCCTGATCCTCGCCATTGCGCTGGCGGCGTTTCTCGGCCCGAGTCTCGGCAATGCCATGATCGCGATCGGCATCTCGACGACGCCGATCTTCGTGCGGCTGACGCGTGGCCAGGTGATGGCGGTCAAGGTCGAGGACTATGTCGAGGCCGCGCGCGCCATGGGCAATCCG
>DASYCZ010000061.1:0-4679 GCA_036499825.1 Devosiaceae bacterium | reverse complement strand
GCGGTCATTTCGGCACTTGCGCTGTTCCTGGGTGTGAGCGCCGCGGCGCGCGCCGATCAGGTCATCGTCCTCAATTCCGAAGAAGCGTCCTACAGCGTGCTCAGTCGCGGTCAGCGCACCGAACTGCAGCGCGTGCCGCTCGGCCGCGAGCCGCATCACCTCACGCAGACGCCCGACGGCAAGGAAGTGCTGATCGCCTCGACCGTGACCAACGAGCTGGTCGCGCTCGACACCAGGACCGGCGAGCGCAAGCGCACCATCCCCGGCATCGTCGATGCCTATCAGCTCGGCTTCAGCCCGGACGGCAAATGGTTCGTCACCGCCGCCTACCGACTCGACCATGTCGACATCTACCGCTACGACGGCACGACCTTCACGCTCGCCAACCGCACGTTCACCGGCGGCATGCCGAGCCATCTCGCCTTCGACAACGCGTCGACCACCGTGTTCGTGAGCCTGCAGCAGAGCAAACGCGTGGTGGCGTTCGACCTCAAGACGCAGGCCACCAAGTGGAACGTCGAGGTCGGCAAGACTCCGGCGGGCGTTGTCGTGCTGCCGGACGACAAGCGCCTGCTGGTGGCGCTGACCGGCGAGGACGCCGTCGTCACCCTCGATCCCGCCACTGGCGCCATGACCGGCCGGCTGCAGACCGGCCGGGGCGCGCACAATTTCTGGCCCAGGGGCGATGGCCGCCACTGGTTCCTGAGCAACCGCGTCGAAGGCACGGTCTCGCTGATCGACACCCAGGAGATGAAGGTGGTGGCGACCATCCGCGTGCCGGGCGGGCCCGACTGCATGGACATCACGCCCGACGGCAAGGAGCTGTGGGTGACCCAGCGCTTCCTGCGCCGCGTCGCCATCGTCGATCTCGCGACCTACAAGGTCATCGGCAGCCTCCCGGTCGGCAAGTCGCCGCACGGCGTGTTCATCCTCAAGGCGCCGGCCGCGCCGTTGCGCGCCGCCGCCAACGACTAAGGTAGTCCATTGAAGGGGAGGCACCTCATTGTCTTCCGGACCGCGCGCATCCTGCGCGCTCAAGCTCATGAGCGCGCAGGATGCGCGCGGTCCGGAAGAGTATGGGTCGCCCGCTGATCGACATCTGGGTCGGCGCGCAGACCTGGGCGTTCGAGACCTTCGCCAGCCCGGTCCTGTACACCCTCGACCTGATGGAATGGTACGAGGCGGCCTTCAGCGCCGTCGAGTTCGTGATGCTCGGCCTCGTGCAGATCGCGGTGATCATGCTGGTGATGCGGCCCATCGAACGCCGATGGGGCGGGGAGCGGGGCGAGGAGAATCTTATCGGCGTCGACCGGGTCTACACGGCGCTCAACAAGCTCGGTATCATCCCGCTGCTGGTGTTCGTGGCTGCTTATCCCCTCACCAACGAGCTCGACTATCTGGTGCGCATCCTGGGCTTCGCGCCGCCGCGGCTCGAATCGCTGATCCCTGGCCTGCACGACAACGCGCTGGCCTCGTTCCTGGCCTACTTCGTGCTGTACGACTTCGCCGCCTACTGGGTGCATCGCGCGCAGCACCGCTTCGGCTGGTGGTGGGCGCTGCACAGCCTGCATCACAGCCAGCGCCGGGTGACCGCCTGGACCGACGACCGCAACCACATCCTCGACGACCTGCTGGTCAACCTCGTGCTGTCGGTGTTCGCCCAGTTCGTCGGCGTGCAGCCCGACGACTTCGTGCTGATCCTGATCGTCGGCCGCCTGGTCGAGAGCTTCAGCCATATCGGTCTCGACGTCGGCTTCGGCTGGCTGGGCTCTCGCCTGTTGGTGGCGCCGCGCTTCCACCGCCTGCACCATGCCCTGGCCGATGCGCGCGACCCGCACATCCACGACCACAACTTCGCGCCGGTCTTCCCGGTCTGGGATGTGCTGTTCGGCACCGCCCGCTTCGACGCGCCGACGCGGCCGACCGGCGTCGACGACCGCGAGATCGACGCCGACAACGCCCGCGGCTGGCTTGGCCAGCAGGTGCGGGTGCTCAGACGGTTCGTGGTGACGCTGCTGCCAAGCCGTTCTTAGTCTTGTGCTGGGGGCGCGCCACTCCAGTGGCGCGTCTTCTCATGCTCATTCGGACCGCGGACCTCCAGGTCCGCATCATGACGAAGAGCGGACCTGGAGGTCCGCGGTCCAAAGAACATGACGCGCCCCTTGCGTGGCGCGCCCCCAGCACAAGACTTACTCAGCAGCGCGAGCAGCCGTGGCGACTGTCGGCGTCGGCGCATCATGCTTGCGGTCGATCTCGTCGAAGGTGCGGCCCCTGGGCTCGAACCCGAACACCCAGAACCCGATCACGCCGAGGAGATACCACGCGGCGAAGTAGGTCAGCGCCGGGCCGAGCATGACGAGGTTCGGCGCGGCAGGCTTGATCAGATCGCCCGCGCCCATGATCAGCGCCAGCCCGAGTGGGCCGATGAACTTGCCGCAATTGCCGACGCCATAGCTGAGGCCCATGCCGCTGGCGCGCAGCCGGGCCGGCCAGATCTCCGCCATGTACGGCCCGACGACGGTGTAGACGGCGCTGCCGAAAAAGGCCTGCGCCACGATCAGGATGTAGAACAGCGAGGCGCCGGCGACATAGACGTCGTGCAGATAGCCCGCGAGCACCATCAACACGGCGGCCAGCACGCAATAGAGCGTGCCCGAACCGCGCCGCCCCAGGGGTTCGATCAGCGCGGTGATACTGAACCGCCCTGCGATTCCCGCCATATTCACGAAGATCATCAGGAATGCCGCGTGTTCCGGGGTGATCTTGGGCACCAGAACGAGCACCAGCAGGGTTGGTCCCCACAGCCCGAGCGAGGCACCGCCGGTCTGGGTCAGGCCGGTGAGACACCCGGCGGCGACCAACCGTGGATATTTGAACAGCTCGACCCAGCGCGTTGTCTGGACCGCGGGCACCGTGCTTGGCAGGACGATTTCCCTGGGGTCGATCATCAGCGCCCAGGCGAGCGACCGGCGCGCTTCTTCAGGGCGCCCTTTGAGCAGCAGCCAACGCGGCGACTCCGGCACCCACCAGCGAATCATGAGGACCAGAACCAGCGGCACCAGGCCGACCAGGAACAAGCCGCGCCAGCCGACGACCGGGAGCAGCTGCCAGGCCGCCAGACCGGCCAGCAAGCTGCCCCCGGGCAGCAGCGTGGTGATGAGTGCGCTGACCCAGCCGCGCTTGTAGGCAGGAATGAATTCCTGCACCAGCGGCAGGTCGATCGTGAAGATGCCGGCATTCCCGACACCGACGAGGAAGCGGAAGAACATCAGGAACAGCCAGCCCGGGACGAAGCCGTCCTGGCCCGGCGTGAAGACCATCACGCCGGTGGCGAGCGAGATGGTCACCGCCGACAGGATGAACACCGTGCGGCGGCCGATCCTGTCGCCGAGCCAGCCCCAGAAGAAGGCGCCGGGAACCGCGCCGAGGCCGGAGGCCAGCAGGATTGCGCCGCCCTCCCAATAGGTCAGGGACCACTGTTTGGTCAGCGCGGCCGTGACGTACCCGATCAGAAAGAAATCGAAGAAATCGAGCAAATCCGCCACGTTTGCCGTGCAGATCAGCTTCCACTGGTTTGCCGTCAGTTTCTTCTGCTGTTCCAGGAGCTCGATCATGACGCTCTCCTCCGCTGGCCGGCGGATCGCGAAATGAACGCTGCGCGACGCTCTTCTCTAGTGTGCGTGACGGGAAGCTACGCGTGACTGGTAACGAACTATCCAACCGTCCATCGGTGGTCGCAACCGCCAGCGAAAATCGAGTCTAACAACGTGAATGGCCGCCGGCAATTTCTCTTTGTCGGGCTGCCCTTAGTCTTGTGCTGGGGCGCGCCACTCCAGTGGCGCGTCATGATCTTCCGGACCGCGCACCTTCAGGTTCGCTCATCATCATGATGCGGACGTGGAGGTCCGCGGTCCGGAAGACCATGACACGCCACTGGAGTGCCGCGTTCCCAGGGAAAAGCACGACAAAGAGAAATTGCCGGCGGCCGCTCCCATTGTTACGCTCGATTTTCGCTGGCGGTTGCGACCACCGATGGACGGTTGGGTAGTTCGTTACCAGTCACGCGTAGCTTCCCGTCACGCATCATGGAGAAGAGCGTCGCGCAGCGTTCATTTCGCGATCCGCCGGCCAGCGGAGGAGAGCGTCATGATCGAGCTCTTGGAACAGCAGAAGAAACTGACGGCAAACCAGTGGAAGCTGATCTGCACGGCAAACGTGGCGGATCTGCTCGATTTCTTTGATTTCTTCCTGATCGGGTACGTCACGGCCGCGCTGACCAAACAGTGGTCCCTGACCTATTGGGAGGGCGGCGCAATCCTGTTGGCCTCCGGCCTCGGCGCGGTTCCCGGCGCCTTCTTCTGGGGCTGGCTCGGCGACAGGATCGGCCGCCGCACGGTGTTCATCCTGTCGGCGGTCACCATCTCGCTCGCCACCGGCGTGATGGTCTTCACGCCGGGCCAAGATGGCTTCGTCCCGGGCTGGCTGTTCCTGATGTTCTTCCGCTTCCTCGTCGGTGTCGGGAATGCCGGCATCTTCACGATCGACCTGCCGTTGGTGCAGGAATTCATTCCTGCCTACAAGCGCGGCTGGGTCAGCGCGCTCATCACGACGCTGCTGCCCGGGGGCAGCATGCTGGCTGGTCTCGCGGCCTGGCAGCTGCTCCCGATCGTCGGTTGGCG
>DASYCZ010000060.1:0-2081 GCA_036499825.1 Devosiaceae bacterium | reverse complement strand
GCATAAGGCGTGAACGGCACGGTGTCCTTGTCCGACTTCGGCTCGATACCGGCCGGGTTGTTCTGACCGGCGACATGCAGCGCCCACACGTGCAGCACCACGACGCCGGCGATGACGAAGGGCAGCAGGTAGTGGAGCGAGAAGAAGCGGTTCAACGTCGGGCTGCCGACGCCATAGCCACCCCACAGCCAGGTGACGAGCGGCTCGCCGATGCCCGGGAACGCCGAGAAGAAGTTGGTGATCACGGTCGCGCCCCAGAAGCTCATCTGGCCCCACGGCAGCGTGTAACCAAGGAAGCCGGTCGCCATCATCAAGAGATAGATGATGACGCCGAGAATCCAGAGAACTTCGCGCGGCTCCTTGTAGGAGCCGTAATACATGCCGCGGAAGATGTGGATGTAGACCGCGATGAAGAACATCGACGCGCCGGTGGCGTGCAGATAACGCAGCAGCCAGCCGTAGTTCACGTCGCGCATGATGATTTCGACCGACTTGAACGCCAGGTCGGCATGCGGCGTGTAATGCATCGCCAGCACCACGCCGGTAATGATCTGCACGCCGAGCATGAAGCTCAGAATGCCGCCGAACGTCCACCAGTAGTTCAGGTTACGTGGCGTCGGATAGGCGACAAAAGAGGAATGGACCAAGCCGCCGATTGGCAACCGGCGCTCCATCCATTTCATAAACCCGTTTTGCGGCTGGTAGGTCGAGTGCCCGCTCATGATCGAACCTTCAGAACAATCTGTCGCGGATCAGCCGATCCGGATCTTGGTGTCGGAGAGAAATGCGTAAGGCGGCAGCACCAGGTTGGCCGGAGCCGGGCCTTGGCGGATGCGACCGGAGGTGTCGTATTGCGAACCGTGGCACGGGCAGAACCAGCCGTCGTAGTTGCCCTGATGCGCCAGCGGGATGCAGCCGAGATGCGTGCAGATGCCGATCACGACCAGCCATTGATCGTGGCCCGGCTTGACGCGGGCCGAGTCGGGCTGTGGGTCGGGAAGGCTGTTGACGTCGACCTTCTGGGCCTCGTCAATTTCCTTCTTCGACCGGTGCGAAATGAAAATCGGCTTCGAGCGCCAGAACACCTTGATGATCTGGCCCTCGCCGATGGGCGCCAAGTCGACATCGATCGGTGCGCCGGCCGCAATGGTCGAGGCATCCGGATTCATTTGCGAAATGAGCGGTACCAAAACCGCAGCAGCGCCTACCGCGCCGATGGCGGCGGTTGCGACATATAGAAAATCGCGGCGCGTGTGCTCCGCAGAAGACACGGTCGTCACGTCTGGATCCCTCTCCCCCGGCTGGCTTAGTCATCCGCCCGCGGCAGGTGCCGTTGGGAATTGTCCCGCAGGTGCGGGGCGGACCGTCACGATAGTCCTGGGAAAGGCAGGACCATTGCTGCGGTGCGTTTTATTGGCACCCTTGTGCTAAGAGCGCAAGCCCGACGGATGGAAGTCTCATAAATCGTTCGTCTAGAACGGGTTATCCCACAACTAATCCTGACTCTAAACAGGCAGCAGATGCGAATTGCTCTCTATGAGCCGGACATCCCCCAGAATACCGGCACGATCTTGCGGACCTGCGCCTGCATCGGCGTGGAAGCCCATATTATCGAGCCTGCGGGCTTTCCGGTGACCGACCGGGCATTCCGCCGGGCAGGCCTCGACTACCTCGACAAGGTCGCCATCACGCGCCACGCCTCGTTTGCCGCCTTCGATGCCTGGCGGCGGGACGAACGATTGAAACTGGTGCTGCTGACGACCGCGGCGGCCGACAGCTACCTCGACCATCGCTTTACGGACGACCAGATTCTGCTGTTCGGCCGCGAGAGCGCTGGTGTCCCTGATTCGGTGCATGACGCGGCCGATGCGCGCCTCACTATCCCGATGCGGACCGATCTACGCTCGCTCAATATTGCCGTCGCGGCCGCTATGGTGATGGGCGAAGCGCTGCGGCAGACTCGGGGCTTTGCCGCAGGCTAAGGCGGCGTGACATAACGTGACGGCCAATATGACAACCATGAACGAAACCCAGATCGAATCCCGCAAGGCCTGCGCGCGAACCTGGTTCGAGGCGCTGCG
>DASYCZ010000059.1:0-1511 GCA_036499825.1 Devosiaceae bacterium | reverse complement strand
TTGATCAGGTTGGCGCACACGAGCGGGAAGTTGGCGCCGGCCAGCGACTTGCCGAGGAAATCGAGGCCGTAGTTGAATTCGTGGTTGCCCAGCGTCGACATCTCGTAGCCGAGGGTGTTCATCGCGGCGATGGTGGGGTGCACGTCGCCGTCCTTGAAGCCGCGCTCATAGGCGACATAGTCGCCCATCGGGTTGCCCTGGATCAGATCGCCATTGTCGATGAGGATCGAGTTGGTGGCTTCGGCGCGGATGGCGTTGATCAGCGCGGCGGTGCGGCCGAGGCCCATCGTGTCGTTCGGCGCGTCGGCATAATAGTCGTAGGGGTAGATCGCGACATGGATGTCGGTGGTTTCCATCAGGCGCAGGTGCACCTGGTTGCTGGCGGCCATCGCCGCGAACGGGTGCATCGCAATGAGCGCGCCCGCGCTGGCGGAGCCGGCGAGGAATGCGCGGCGTGAGATATTGAAATTCATGTCGTTCTCCCTGATGGAATAGCATGCCACGGAACAGACTGAAGACGTGATGGTTGATGCCGCGGGCAAGCGTCCTGATGTGCCGGGTCGAGGTGACGCTGCGATGACTGCGGCGCCGCGAGCGTGTCAAAATTAGACCCGATGGTCAAATTGTGGATTTGGGCTCGCCTCCGGCATAGGATGGCCGGCATAGCGGAGAGACTCTCATGAAGTGGCAGGGACGCGAGGAAAGCTCGAACATCGAAGATCGCCGCGGCCAGTCGACCGGCGGCGGCGGGCTGGGCGGCGGTTTCGGCGGCGGCCAGAACCCCTTCGGCACCGGCGGCGGCGGGTTTCGCCTGCCGAGCGGCCGCTCCGGCGGGAGCCTCGGTTCGATCGGGCTCATCATCCTGTTCATCATCGTCGCCATGGCGTTCGGCATCAATCCGCTGCAACTGCTCAACGGCGATCTGGGCGGCTCGAGCACGGGCACGACCATCGGCACCTCGACGCTGCCGACGCAGAACGCGGGCGAAGACGAGCTCCGCCAGTTCGTGGGCGTCGTGGTCAAGGACACCGAAACCTACTGGACCGGCTATTTCGAAAAGCAGGGACAGACCTATACGCCGCCCAAGGTGGTGCTGTTTTCGGGCCAGACCGACTCCGCCTGCGGCACGGCCGACACGGCGAGCGGGCCGTTCTACTGCCCCAACGACCAGAAGGTGTATGTCGATCTCGCGTTCTACCAGCAACTGCGCGACCAGTTCGGCGCGCCGGGCGATTTCGCCCAGGCCTATGTGATCGCGCACGAGGTCGGCCACCATGTGCAGGACCTCGTGGGCACGCTGCCCAAGTTCAACCAGGCGCGGCAGACGATGAGCCAGGACCAGGCCAACGCCTATTCCGTCCGCATCGAGTTGCAGGCCGATTGCTACGCCGGCGCCTGGGCCAAGGGCGAGTTCGACGCGGGCTTCCTCGACAATGGCGACACCGACGAGGCGATCAACGCGGCCAACAAGATTGGCGACGATACGCTCACGCACAATACGATCTCGCCCC
>DASYCZ010000058.1:0-3621 GCA_036499825.1 Devosiaceae bacterium | reverse complement strand
GCCGGATCGCCGGAAACCCGGTTGACGATGCGGCCGCGTTTCACCGCCGGGCGTTGGCCGATCTGCTTGGTCCAGCGCTGCACGTTCTCATAGCTCGCGACATCGAGGAAGGTCGCGGACTCGCCGTACAGCAGACCCCGGACCAGCCCGCCGTACCACGGCCATATCGCGATGTCGGCGATGGTATAATCGCTGCCGGCGATATACTCGCTGTCGGCGAGGCGGCGGTCGAGCACGTCGAGTTGCCGCTTCACTTCCATTGCGAAACGATCGATGGCGTATTCGATCTTGGTTGGCGCATAGGCATAGAAGTGGCCGAAACCGCCGCCGAGATAGGGGCCGGCGCCCATTTGCCAGAACAGCCACGACAGGCATTCGGCGCGGCCCGCGGCGTCCTTGGGAATGAAGGCGCCGAATTTCTCCGCAAGATATAGCAGGATCGCGCCGGACTCGAACACGCGGATCGGCTTCGGCCCCGAGCGGTCCATCAGCGCCGGAATTTTTGAGTTCGGATTGATGTCGACGAAGTCCGAACCGAACTGCTCTCCGTCGCCGATCTTGATCAGCCATGCATCGTACTCGGCGCCTTTGTGGCCGAGCGCGAGCAACTCTTCCAGCATGATCGTGACCTTCTGCCCGTTCGGCGTCGCCAGCGAATAAAGCTGCAGAGGGTGCTTGCCGACCGGCAACGCCTTCTCATGTGTCGGGCCTGCCGTCGGCCGGTTGATCGACGCGAATTTGCCGCCGTTCTCCTTGTTCCAGGTCCAGACTTTCGGCGGTGTGTAGGGGGCATCGGTCATGAGTGGCTCCGGGGGGACTACGGAAGGAGGGAACACAAGATTGGCACCCTCGAAAGTGGCAATTGCGAGGGCCTTTGCAAGTATCTATTTCACGTAAATGGGGCTGATCTCGGCACTCCAGCAATAGCAGGCGAAATGAAAAAAGCGCGGAGAAAGACCAAGGCTCGCACCATCCTCGCGATCGATGTCGGAGGATCTCACGTCAAGGTGATGACCGATCGGGAGCGTACCAAACGTGAATTCGAGTCGGGGCCGCATCTCTCCGCCAAGGAGATGGTCCGCAAGGTCAAGGCCATCACCAAGGACTGGTCCTATGACGCGATCTCGATCGGTTACCCGGGTCCGGTTGCCGGCAATCGCGCGCTCCGGGAGCCCTACAATCTGGGGAAGGGATGGAAAGGATTCGATTTTGCGAAAGCGTTCAAGCGTCCCACGAATGTCGTCAACGACGCCTTGATGCAGGCACTGGGCGGTTACGAAGGCGGACGCATGCTGTTTCTCGGGCTCGGCACGGGACTGGGCTCCGCCATGATCGTCGATGGCGAACTGGAGCCGATGGAGCTCGGTCATCTGCCATACAAAAAGGGCAAGACGTTCGAGGATTATCTCGGCGCCGCTGGTCTGAAGCGTAGCGGGCGCAAGAAGTGGCGCAAGCATGTGGCCGATGTCGTCAAACACCTCTGTGCGGCCCTGCAGCCCGACTATGTGCTGCTTGGCGGCGGCAACGTCGAGAAGATCGACAAGCTGCCGCCTAAAGCCCGACGGGGCGACAATGCCGATGCGTTCGAAGGCGGCTTCCGGTTATGGGATCAGCGCGCCGATGCGCGCGGTGTGAAACGGCGCAAGGTTCGGAAGTAACGGCTCGGCTGGATAGGATGCTGCATTGTCTCATTCAGGCAACGCCTGTGCGTTGTTCGGCGCCGATGGCCGCTGCAGCGCCAGCGCGACGCCGGCCAGCGTGAGCACCAGCGCCGCCACTTCCCGAACGCCGAACGGGTCGCCGAGAAACAGCGCACCGGCGCAGACGCCGACGATCGGGACGCCGAGCGAACCTGTGGTCGCGGCGGCAGGCTGAAGGCGGCGCAGCGCTGCGAACCATGTGACGTAGGCAATCGCCATCGGCCCGAGCGTCATATAGACCATCAGCGCCCAGCCGCGCGGCGACAGCGCGCCGAGATCCGGATGCTCGATCAGCAGCCCGAGAAAAATCATCGGCAGGCAACCGAGCCCCACCTGCCATGCCACCAGCGCGATCGGCTTCAGCGGGATTGGCGCGCGCGCTGTGACGCTGCCGAAGGCGAACAGCACGGCCGAGCTGAGCGCCATCGCGATACCGATGATCTTGCCCTGGTCGAACGCAAAGCTTTGGCCGCTGAACAGTACCGCGAGACCCGCGAACGCCAGCACCAGTGCCGCAACGCTGCGCAAGGTCGGGCGCTCGCCGAGCACCGGCCACGCGAACAGCATGGTCCAGATCGGCATCGTATAGGCGAGCAGCGCCGCCTCGCTGATCGGCAGGTACTTCATCGCGACGGTGCCGAACCCCATCCACGCAAACACGTTGGTGAAGGCGGCGAAGGCGAGGCGCGGCAGCGCCTTCACCGGGACGTGCAGGCTTTCGCCGCGTCCGCGCGCGATGACGGCGAGAAGAACGGCGGCGGCAACGCCGGCGACGCCGCGCGAAAACAGCGGCGGCCATTCGTGCAGCAGCACCTTGATGGCTGGCCAGTTCAGCCCCCAGCCGAGGATCGTGATGGCGAGGAGAACGAAGCCGGTGAAGCGGGAGTCGGAGGAGCGGGACAGCATGGGCTGTCGTTTAGGGGCATTCGGCGCACAAGTAAAACGGCGCCCGGCAGGGCTGAACCGATGCCGTTGCGCCGCCCGGACGGACAGGTTCGGGTCAACCTTTTTGCGCTTTGGGCGTTGTCAGGAAACCGGGTTCAGGTAGGCTGCAGCATCAACCCCAGGGAGACCACCATGAAACGCCTCTCGCTTCTCGCCGTGCTGACCGTGTTTGCCGCAGGCCCCGCCTTGGCGCAGTCCTGCAATGCCGTGAGCGCCGATGGCAAGCCGCTGGCCGGCGCCGCCAAGTCCAGCTTCATGAAGAAATGCTGCGAGGACAGCGCCAAGAGCGCGGACGGCAAGGCGCTCGCCGGCGCGGCCAAGAACAGCTACGTCAAGAAGTGCCTGAAGGGCTGACGGCCACCGCGCTGTTCGCCGGTTCAGGAGATGCGAAGGCCCCGCTCATGGCGGGGCTTTTTGATTGGATGGGCGAGGTCGATGATGCAAAATCGCTCGGTCCATTCACCCTCGCTTCACCGCATGATGGTTCAATGGAAACGCTTCGCTGGCATGCGATAGTGAAATCCATCGGCTTCGAACAATTGGTGTGGAAATGAGATACTGTCTTCAATCGGTGCGCGTTCTGACAATCGCTGCGACCCTGGCCGTGGTATCGCCCGCTCTCGCAAACGGGTCGGCGGATGAACATCGCGATTGCCATGGCGATGCCATGCGGCTCTGCAGCCACGAAATCCCGAACGTCGACCGGATCACCCTGTGCATGGAGCATCACGTCAAACATCTCAGCCAGGCCTGTCGCAGGCATTTTGGGCACGGGCATCATCCGAACAAGTATTGAGTTCAGCGTTGTCCCTTCGCAGGCCCGCGCCGCACGACTGGCGTCATCCTGAGGTGCGAGCCGCATCTTGCGGCGAGCCTCGAAGGATGGGTGTTCGGCAACGCCGTCGTTCTGCAACGCCATCCTTCGAGGCCTCGCTGCGCTTCGGCACCTCAGGATGACGGCGTCGGTGCGGGCTGC
>DASYCZ010000057.1:0-1712 GCA_036499825.1 Devosiaceae bacterium | reverse complement strand
GCTTAGCAATTGTTAACCATAAACTGGCCTACTTACGGACATTACTGGGGGTGGTGTCGTGGCATATTTCAAACAGTTCCTGATCGCTGCCGCATCTATATCCGCAGCGTCAATAGTTTCACCGGCGTTCGCCGACGACATGTTCAATAGCGGCAATGACTATTTCATGTCCGACACCGATTTCACCGCCGCCGATCCAAATGAGAACTTCGTTCTACGCGGCAGCGTCGGCGTCACCAGCATCACAGCGAACGAACAAGTGTTCCGGGCGCCGCGAGGGGATGACCTGTTGAGCCTGCTCGTGTGGCAGAGCACGGCGCCGATCGCGTCGCTGGACGCCAAGCTGCGCTTTCCGGGCGAGTGGACGCTGCGCGGCCATATCGATGCGGCCATCAGCGGCGACAGCGTCGTGACGGATTATGACTGGACCAGTTTTTCGCCCAGCCTCAGCATGAACGACTGGGACCAGCGCTCGATCAGCCCCAATACCAATCTCGACTGGTATCTTAACGGCAGCATCGCCGTCGGCCGCGATTTGCCGGTCAGCGATGCGCTGACGGTCAACGTCAATGGCGGCTTCAAATATACCGACGTCAAATGGACGGCGAACGGCGGCAGCTTCATTTATAGCGACAACATCAACGGCTTTCGCGGCACCATTGGCAATTTCGGCGACGAGCGCATCGGCGACTATCGCATGCAGTTGCCCACGGTCTTTGCCGGCATCGATACGACGGTGAAAGACGGTCCGTGGAGTCTCGACGTCAACGGCAAGGCCGGCATTGCCTTCAACGCGACCGACACCGATCATCATTTCCTGCGCAACATCGTGTTTGTCGATCACCTCGATTATTCGCAGTTCCTCTCCGCCGACGCCAATCTCGGCTACGATTTCAGCGATCATCTGGGCGTATTCCTTGCAGCCAGCTACGAGAAGCTGAAGTCTGGCCACGGCGACACCGATGTGTACGACCACGATTTGGGGACCACGACCCATGAACCGGGCGCTGCCGGTGCCACACTCGACGTGATGAGCATCAAGGCTGGCCTCAAGGGCAATTTCTGAGCATGCGCATGGTGCGGCTGCCATCGGGCGAGGGCGTTCCGGCGCTCGGGCAGGGCACCTGGAAGATGGGCGAGAGCGGCCGCCGCCGCGCCGACGAGGTGGCGGCGCTGCGGCTTGGGCTCGATCTCGGGCTGACGCTGATCGATACCGCCGAGATGTATGGCGACGGCGGCGCCGAAGAGGTGACGGGCGAAGCGATCGCCGGGCGCCGCGACGAGGTGTTTCTCGTCAGCAAGGTGTTGCCGAGCAACGCCAGCCGGGCCGGCACCATCGCGGCCTGCGAGCGCAGCCTCAAACGGCTCGGCACCGACCGGCTCGATCTTTACCTGCTGCACTGGCGCGGGCAGTACGGACTCGATGACACCATCGCCGGGTTCGAGGCGCTGCAACGGGCCGGCAAGATCCGGCACTGGGGCGTGTCCAACTTCGATGTCGAGGACATGGAGCAACTGCGCGCGCTCGGTGGCGAGGCGGTGGCGGCCAACCAGGTGCTCTACAATCTGACGCGACGCGGCATCGAGTACGATCTGCTGCCGTGGTCGGCGGAGCACCGCGTTCCAATCATGGCGTATTCGCCGGTGGAGCAGGGACGGCTCGCGGGGCACAAGGCGCTGGCAAAGATTGCCGTGGCGCATGCGGCGACACC
>DASYCZ010000056.1:0-2337 GCA_036499825.1 Devosiaceae bacterium | reverse complement strand
GGCGACGACGTTTACACCCTGCGAACCCACCCAAACTGACGCTGAACTAAACGACCCAAGATCCTTCAGGTTTTGTCTGTCTGATTTCGCAGGAGGCGTTCAATCTCGGAGGCTTGCGCCTCAAGCTCATCAGCATGTTTGAGCAAGTTCAACTTGTCCTCTTCGCGAGATAGCGCCAGCGCGAGACGCCGTCCCTCGCCAGCCTTTGTGTAGATATTCGCTCTGTCCCCTTAAGGCCGACATCTCGCGGCGAGCTTGGCAATCAATTTGCCCACCATGAAATCACATAGCCGGAGAACGCTGTGCCGTTATCCATGGTGTTCGACATTTCGATTGGGGTGCTGCGTGGCAACGGCGCCCTCAGGGCTGCGCTTGATGCAGCGCTAGTCCGGAACAAGGCGGCAATCGAGCGCATTCTGGCGGACTACGGGGTGCCGGTGGTTTCAAGCGGACGCCAGCGACGATGAATACTGCGTCCCGACTTTGTGATCCGCCGAACGGCCTCTACCTGCCCGTGATCGGCAGACGACTGCATGCCGGATCGGACAGAGAAGCATTGCCAGTGATCGCAAACGCCTGGCACCGGCGACCGCCCCAATCCCGATCGTGCCCCGAGGCGTGGTGTAGCTGATCATCGCTCACGACGATGTCCGGTTGTGGCCGGATCGGTCAGGCTGCCGCCATGGGCAAGCTGACAAGGGGATCATCATTGATGGGGGCGATGCTTTCCAGCGTGATGTAGCGGGCACGCTGAACGGCCCATTCATCATTCTGTTCGAGCAGGATGGCGCCGACGAGGCGGGTGATGGCAGCCTCGTTCGGGAAGATGCCGACGACCTCGGTGCGGCGCTTGATCTCGCCGTTGAGACGTTCCAGCGGGTTGGTGGAGTGCAGCTTGACGCGGTGCTGAGCAGGGAAGCTCATGTAGGCCAGCACGTCCGGCTCGGCGTGGTCCATCAGAGTAGCGAGCTTGGGCAGCTTGGGCCTGAGCTGGTCAGCGACGCGGCGCCATTGCGCCTTGGCCTGTTCGGCATCGTCCTGGGCGAAGGCGGTGGCGATGAAGGCCGAGACGACGCGTCTGCCGCTGCGGCCGGCATGGGCCAGGGCGTTGCGCATGAAGTGGACGCGGCAGCGCTGCCAGGTCGCGGTGAAGATCTTGGAGACCGCCGCCTTGATGCCCTCGTGAGCGTCGGAGACAACCAGCTTCACACTCCGCAGGCCACGCCTTGCAAGCTTCCTGAGGAAGCCGGTCCAGAAGGTCTCGGCTTCGGACGGACCGATATCCATGCCGAGCACTTCGCGCCGGCCGTCGGCATTGACCCCGACGGCGACGATGACGGCGACCGAGACGATACGGCCGGCCTGGCGCACCTTCACATAGGTCGCGTCGACCCACAGATATGGCCAGTCGCCCTCGATCGGCCGATCGAGGAAGGCCTTGACCCGCTGGTCGATGTCCTCGCACAGGCGGCTCACTTGGCTCTTCGAGACGCCGCTCATGCCCATCGCCTTGACGAGGTCGTCGACTGATCGGGTCGAGATGCCCTGGATGTAGGCCTCCTGGATAACGGCGGTGAGCGCCTTCTCGGCCATGCGGCGCGGCTCGAGGAAGCCCGGGAAGTAGCTGCCCTTGCGCAGTTTGGGGATGCGCAGCTCCACCGTGCCAGCCCGCGTCTCCCAGTCACGGTCGCGATAGCCGTTACGCTGGGCCAGGCGGGCCGCGCTCTTCTCGCCATGGGCGGCCCCCGTCAGCGCGCCAACCTCGATCTCCATCAGCCGGTCGGCGGCAAAGGCGATCATCTCGCGCAGAACGTCGGCGTCGGGGGTCTTCTCGACAAGCGTGCGCAGGTTCATCATCTCTTCGGTCATCGGTGGTTTCCTTGGTAACAGGTTGAGCTCACAACCCGACCCTAACCGGAAATCGCCGGTGACCGCCGCAAGGCCGCTCCCTCGCTACAGCGCACCCCATCGGGCGCGCTCGCTCGCGGCCTTGCTCCAACCAGCTACACCACAGAATGGGACACGACCGCCTGATGCGGTGCCTATGTCTGGAACCAGTTCCGAGGAAGATCGGTTTGTGATCGTGGCGGATACGCGTCGTCGTTGGACGCGTGCACAGAAGCAGGCGGTCGTGGCGGAGTGCAGCATCGGCAAGGCCCCGGTCTCGGCGGTGGCCCGCAAGCACAACATCGCGCCGAACCTGCTGTTCCGGTGGCGGCGAGACTTCGGGATCGGCCAGTCGGCGGCGCGAGAGGCCTTTGTGCCGGTCGCCCTGCCTGCCTTGGCGGCTTCATCGACTTCGCAGGACAGACCGATAGCAGCGACGACGAGCAGCTT
>DASYCZ010000055.1:0-69470 GCA_036499825.1 Devosiaceae bacterium | reverse complement strand
AAGATCGATGCCGGCAAAGCCGAGCTTGGGACTGAACGCGACGATCTGCCCATTGGTCATGGTCAGCACGGCATTCTGCAGCACCAGCGACACGGCGAGCGCGGTAATCAGGATCGACAGCCGCGGCGCCTTCAGCATCGGCTGGTACGCCACCCGCTCGATGAACACCCCGAGCACGCCCACCGCCAGCATGGCGCAAAGGATCGAGATGGCGACGCCGAACCAGCCGACGCCGACGATCCCGGCCAGCGCCGACAGCGCCAGAAAGCCGATGAAGGCGCCCGACATATAGAGATCGCCATGCGCGAAGTTGAGCAGCTTCACCACGCCGAAAACCATGGTGTAGCCGAGCGCTACCAGCGCATAGAACGAGCCCAGCACGATGCCGTTGACCAATTGCTGGGTGAAGATGTCGAAAAAGCTCATGCCTTGACCGCCCTCCGCGGTGACCCGGCGCCGTGGCGCCGGATCAGTTCAGCGGTTGGGGTTACTGGGCCAGGGCCCAGGCGCCGCCCTTGCCTTCGAGCACGATGAAGTTCGAGCGGGCGAGGGTGTTGTCGTCACGGAACGAGATCGGGCCGGCGAGGCCATCGGTGTAGTTGGCGCCCTTGAGCGTCTTGATGACGGCGGCGCTGTCGGTCGAGCCGGCCTGGCCGATGGCCCAGGCGAGCAGCTTGGTGCCGTCATAGGTCAGCGGTGCGTAGGGGCCGGGGGCGTTGCCGAATTTCTTGGTATAGGCATCGATGAAGGCCTTGGCGCCGGGCAGGAACTCGGCGGTCGGGTTCGAGAAGGCGAAGACGCCTTCGGCGGCGCCGCCAGCGATCTTGAACAGTTCCGGCGAGTTGGAGCCGTCGCCCACCGCGATGGTGCCCTGGTAGCCGGCCTGGCGCAGCTGGTTGATGAAGACGCCGCCGTCGGCGTAGTAGGCGGTCCAGAATACGGCGTCCGGATTGGCCGAGCGGATGGCGGTCACGATGGCCGAGTAGTCCTGCTCGCCCTTGTTGGCGACTTCGAAGGCCGGCACGGTGCCGCCGTCCTTTTCCCAGGCGGTCTTGGTCAGGTCGGCGAGATCCTGGCTGTAGGCATCGCCCTGGTTGACGATGGCTAGCGACTTGATGCCCTTGGCCTTGAAGAATTCGGTGGCCTTGGCGACCTGGTCGTTGCCGGTCGAGTTGACCATGAAGGCGGTGCCGGGATTGGCGGGGATCAGCTGCGTCGAATTGGCGGCGGTGATGACGAAGGGCAGCTTGGCGTCGCCGAAGATCTTCAATGTCGGCACGGTGGCGCCCGAGCAATAGCCGCCGACGATACCGACCACACCCGAGGATGCCAGCTTGCTGGCCGCGTTCACCGATTGCTGCGGATCGCAGGCGTCGTCGCCCACGATCGAGGTGACCTGTTTGCCGAGCACGCCGCCGGCGGCGTTGATCTCGTCGAGGGCCAGGGTGACGGCATTGGCCATGTCCTGTCCGTAGGTGGCTTCCGAACCGGTGGTGGGCACCAGCACGCCGATCGTCAGGTTCTGCGCCAGCGCCGGCGCCGCAAAGGCAGCCAGCAGCGCCGGGACGGCAAGAATGGAAGTCAGCTTCATTTTCTTCGTTCTCCCTTGATTGTTTTTGACGTCTTTCCTCTGCCCGGCCGTCGCCGGGTTAACAGGAGGTTTGCACGATTGGATCCAATATACAACATGGTTGCTTCCTTGCGGCGAAAGGGGCAAAACCTGTCGCTGAGGAGGGCCCCGACGTGCCGACCGGTTTGAAATTGCGGGCATCCGACCTGGGCAAGACCGCCTCGTCGTCCGATGTCATCTATGACGCCCTGCGCGATGCCATTATTCGCGGCCAGGTCGCCGAAGGCGACGTGCTGCGCCAGGACAGCATTGCGCAGATGTTCAATGTCAGCCGCATTCCGGTGCGCGAGGCACTGAAGCGGCTCGAGGCCCATGGCCTCGTCACCTCCACCCGCTACAAGGGCGTGGTGGTGACGCCGATGTCGATCGCCGAAATTTCCGAGATTTTCGAATTCCGCTCGCTGATCGAGCCGCGTGTATTGGAGATCGCCGTTCCGCAGATGACGGAGGCCTCGCTGCAATTGGCGCAGGGCTATTGCGACGCCTTTGCCGCCGAGACCAGCCCCGAGCGCTGGGGTGATCTCAACCGGCAGTTCCACTCGGCGCTCTATCGCGATGCCCGGCGGCCCTATTATCTGTCGGTGATCGACGCCACCAACGACCGCATCGACCGCTATGTGCGCGCCCAGCTCGAGCTGACCCATGGCATGGCCCGCGCCCGCCGCGACCACCAGGCCATCATGGATGCATGCCTTGCGGGCGACGCCGCCACCGCCGCGGCGCAGACGCGCGAGCACATCGTCAATGCCGGCAAGTCGCTGGTGGCGTTCCTCGAAGGGGCCGGACGCTAGAGCGTTTTCAGGAAAAGTGGATGCCACTTTTCCGGTTCGAAAACGCGCCAAAACAAAGACTTAGAGCGTTCGTTTTGATGCAATCAAAGCGTGAAGCGCTCTAGGTCTAAACGGGGTCGATGGTGCTGCGGTGCCGTGTCAGCATCTTCAGCCAGTAAGTCGGCCGCTCGATGAAGCGGTGCACGATCGGCGCCTCGCTGCCGCGATGCAGTTCCCGCAGCCGCTCGGTATTGGCGGAATCGGCCTGGGTGCGCCGCAGATTATGCCGGATATATTCGAGCCAGGTCGGGGTCTTGTAGCTCTCGACCCACAGTTCGGGATTGTTCAGATCACGCCGCAGCGTCCAGTCCCGAGCGCCGTCGCGGCGCCGGATGCGCTTGCGGTCGGTCATGGCGTCGAGGAACGGCACGATATCGGCGGCGGCAATGATATAGGCGATCTCCACCATGATGGGCCCGCTATTGGGTTGCAGGTCCAGTTCCAGATGCGGCTCGCGCCAGGTCCCGAGCGGATCGAGATTGGGCGGCACTTGTTGGGGCAGCGCCAGCAGCAATCCCAGCGCGCCGCCGGCCAGTAAAGCAAGGCCCGCCACCACCAGCGACACCTTGAGATCGTAGCCATCCGCCAGCAGGCCCCAGAACCAGGCGCCCAGCGCCATGCCGCCGAAGCTGGCTGTCTGGTAGAGAGACAAGGCCCGCCCCACCACCCAGCGCGGCGAGGCCAGTTGCACCGAGACGTTGAACAGGGCGTTGGCCAGCACCCAGCTGGCGCCACCGAACAACATGGCGAATGCCGTGAGCCAGGGTGAGGTGCTCATCGCCGAGAGCAGGGCGCATATACAAAAGCCGATAAAGGCACAGCGCACGATGGCTTCGCTGTTCAGTCGCCGGCGCAGCGGCGCACTCACCAGCGCCCCGCCGACGGCACCGATGCCGAAGGCGCCCAGCATCAGGCCATAGGTCAGCGGCCCGCCGCCCAGCAGTTCTGCGGAAATTACCGGCAGCAGCGCCAGGATGACGATGCCGGAGAAGCTGAAGATGAAACTGCGCAGCAAAACCTTGAGGATATCGGGCGACATGGCGACGTAGCGGATGCCGGATTGCATGGCGCCGCCGATGGATTCACGCGGAATGAGGCTTGGCGTTGCCTCAGGATGCCAGCGCAACAGCACCCCGATCAGCGCCAGATAGCTGATGGCGTTGATGCCGAAAGCCGCCGCGGCGCCGGCTACCGCAACGACGACGCCGCCGATGGCAGGCCCGATGCTGCGCGACAGGTTGAAGCCGATGCTGTTCAGCGCCACGGCGGCCGGCACCTTGGTGCGCGGCACCACGTCGCCGACGGAAGCCTGGAAGGAGGGGTTGTTGAGCGCGGTGCCGCAGCCGATCAGGAAGGTGAAGGTCAGCAGCAGCCAGGGCGACACCACGCCCAAAAAAGTGCAGACCGCCAGCAGCGCCGATACCGCCACCATGAAATATTGTGCGCCCAACATGATGTTACGGCGGTTGAAGCTATCGGCGATAGCGCCGCCGACCACCGAGAACAGCATCACCGGCAGCGAGGTCGAGGCCTGCACCAGCGCCACCATGTCGACGGAATCGGTGATCGAGGTCATCAGCCAGGCGGCGCCGACGCCCTGGATAAGGCCGCCGAAATTGGAGGAGAGGTTGGCCAGCCACAGGTTGCGGAAAGTCGAGTGCTCGAAAGGCGCCAGAGCAGTCGATCGTTCGCTCACTTTTGGTCCTTGTCCGCTGGACATTGGAAAGGCCGCGCGAGCAGTTCGCCTGTGCGGTCAGGGAGTTGCGATGTCACATAGTGCCATGGGCCATGCGGTTGCGCCAGACCTGTGTGATCATTTCGCCACGGCCTGCCGCCACTTCCGGCGCCCTCTTGGCGATAGGGGAAACCTCGGCTATAAGAATTGCCTCGCTCACACTCGGCAACAGGGAGGCGTCTTATGGCAGATAGTGCGTTCGCTTCCATTGGTGCAGTGGAGCTTAGTATGACCGCGTACTCGCCGTTTACCGGCCGACGTTAGGTCCCTCGGGTCATTAGACCCCCTCCGCATTTCCAGTAGTTTTTCGGGCGTTTCCAGAGCCCGCGTCACCCATTTTCCGCAACGGGACCGGTCCGCCCCCAGGGCACCGGATCGATATCATGGCTCGTTTCAAGTTCGATTTCCGCGGCAAGGCGTTCCGCAGCGTGCTCGGCTTCACCGCCGGGCACTGGAGCCACCAGCCTTGGCGCATCACCTCCATCGCCGGCCTGGTGCTGTTCTCCACCATCGCCGATGTGTTGACGCCGCTGTTCTCGGGCCAGTTGGTCGAGGCCGTCGCCTCCGGTGCGGCGACCGACCCGGCCCTCTGGAATACGGCGGTCACAGCCTTCGTCATGCTGCTCGGCCTCGGCCTCGTTGCCGTGCTCTGCCGCCAGTTCGCCTTCATGGGTATCATCAAGCTGACGCTGCACATGATGAACGACGTGGTATCGCAGGCTTTCTATCGCCTGCAGCGCTTCTCGACCGACTGGCACGCCAACAGCTTCGCCGGCTCCACCGTGCGCAAGGTGACGCGCGGCATGTGGGCGCTCGATCTGCTCAACGACACCCTGCTGGTGGCGCTGCTGCCGTCCATCGTCATGCTGGTCGGCTCCACTATCCTGCTCGGCATCTACTGGCCGATCATGGGGCTGATCATCGGCGGCGGCTCGGTCATCTATATCGGGCTCACCGTGCTGCTTTCGATCGGCTTCGTGGCGCCGGCCGCGACGCTCTCCAATGCCTGGGATACCAAGCTTGGCGGCGTGCTCGCCGATGCCATCAGCTGCAACACCGTGGTCAAGGCTTTCGGCGCTGAAAGCCGGGAGGAATCCCGGCTGGCGCTGACCGTCGCCAAGTGGCGGTCGCGTACCCGCCGCACCTGGCAGCGGGGCACCCTGAACGGTACCGTGCAGGGCGCCATGCTGCTGGCCTTGCGGGCCTCGATCCTGGGCGCCGGCATCCTGTTGTGGAAGGAAGGCGTCGCCACAGCGGGCGACATCACCTTCGTCCTCACCACCTTCTTCGTGCTGCAGGGGTATCTGCGCGATGTCGGCATGCACATCCGCAACCTGCAGAAGTCGATCAACGACATGGAGGAACTGGTCGATATCCATCACCAAAAGCTCGGCGTCGAAGATCGTCCGGGCGCCGGGCCCATGGTCATCGAGGAGGGCGAGATCGCCTTCAAGCATGTGACGTTCCAGTATGGCAGCCACCTGACGCCGCTCTACAACGACTTCTCGGTCACCATCGCACCGGGCGAGAAGGTGGGGCTCGTCGGTCATTCGGGTTCGGGCAAGACGACGTTCGTCAAGCTCGTGCAGCGTCTTTATGACGTCACCGGCGGCCGTATCGAGATCGACGGACGCGACATCGCCGAGACGCCGCAGTCCTCGCTGCGTTCGCAGATCGCCATCGTGCAGCAGGAGCCGATCCTGTTTCACCGCTCGCTGGCCGAGAACATCGCCTATGGGCGTCCCGGCGCTACCCGCGCCGAAATCGTGGAGGCGGCGAAACTTGCCAGCGCCCATGACTTCATCGCGGCCCTGCCCAAAGGGTACGAGACGCTGGTGGGCGAGCGCGGCGTGAAGCTGTCGGGTGGTGAACGCCAGCGCGTCGCCATCGCCCGGGCGTTCCTTGCCGATGCGCCGGTGCTGATCCTCGACGAGGCGACATCGAGCCTCGATTCCGAGAGCGAGGTGCTGATCCAGCGGGCCATGGAACGCCTGATGGTCGGCCGCACCACGCTGGTCATCGCCCATCGGCTATCCACCGTCCGGGCGCTCGACCGCCTGCTGGTGTTCGACAAGGGCCGCATCGTCGAGGAAGGCCGCCACGAAGAGCTCGTCCGCCTGCCCCAGGGTATCTACCGTCGCCTGTTCGAACGGCAGGCGCTGGAA
The DNA here is from genome assembly GCA_036499825.1 of Devosiaceae bacterium. Lineage (GTDB taxonomy): Bacteria > Pseudomonadota > Alphaproteobacteria > Rhizobiales > Devosiaceae > Paradevosia. Next base: position 63,110 of record DASYCZ010000055.1, on the reverse strand, counting down.
TTGACCAGGGGCCTGGCGGCGGCGGAGTAGTGGATGCGACTATGCAGGCGGGGCCACGGGCTCCGCTTGCATGACCCCCACTGCAGGGAGACGGGCACTTGCAGGGCTGAGAATTGACGCGAGCGAGCCGGCATCGCACCGAAATCCCCTGAAATTAATCTAAAACCGGTTCACTCAGGCCCGACTTCTGTGGAGACGCCCCCGATCCCCAACATCACTAAACCCAATTAACCTCCGATTTACCCTAACTCCTGTTAACGCGACCTTCGTCCATCGCATGGCTGGCGTGCGGAAACTCCTCTTACCGCTGGGCTGGGAATGCTCCATTTAAAGCTTGTGAAAAGGAGACATTCAAATGAACCTGCGCCAGAAAATTGCACAATTCGCCCAGTACCAGCAGACCGTCCGTGAGCTTTCGGCTCTCGACAACCGTCAGCTCAACGACCTCGGCCTGACCCGCGCCGACATCCGTACCGTCGCTCGCGGCAAGGCGTTCTAAGAAACGCCTTCACCGACATCGTCGGTTGACTGTAAAGGCGCTCATCCGGGCGCCTTTTGTTTTGGGTGCATGACGGCTGGCGGGCGGGAGCCGCATCGTATAGACGCGATGTCGTTGTCCCAGAGGTTTCCATGTCCCGCAAAGTCATTTTCGATACCGATCCCGGCATTGACGACGCCATGGCGTTGCTGTTCCTGCACCATCATCGCGACATCGATCTCATCGGCATTACGACGGTGTTCGGCAATGCCAGCATCGAGGTGGTGACGCGCAACGCGCTGCATCTGAAATCGCTGTGGGATATTGTAGCCCCGGTAGCCAAAGGCACCGTCCGCGGCCTCAATGCCGACCGGCACGAGCATGTGCCGCCCGCGATCGTCCATGGTGACAACGGCCTGGGAAACATCGCCATTCCGGACACCGTGCCGGGCAACCTCGATCCCCGTCCGGCGCATCGTTTCATCATCGAGACCGTCCGCGCCAATCCCCATGAGGTGACCATCGTCGCCGTGGGCCGCATGACCAATCTTGCGCTGGCGCTGGCCGAGGACCCGCAACTGGCCGACCTGGTCAAAGAGGTCGTCATTATGGGCGGTGCGGTCGACACGAAGGGCAATGTCACACCGGTGGCCGAAGCCAACATCTTCGGCGATCCGGAAGCAGCCGATATCGTGATGACCGCCAGGTGGAAGGTGGTGATGATCGGCCTCGACGTCACGTCTCGCACCATCATGAGCCGCGCGGCACTGGCACGGCTCGGTGCCGAGGGCGGCGAGCGGGCGCAACTGCTGGTCGATATCTCGCAGCATTATGTGGCTTTCTACGAAAGCATCGGCAGCGACATGATGGTGCATGATAGCTGCGCCTGCGCCTATGTGGTGGCGCCCCAGTTGTTCACGACAAGGCCGGGCCCCATCCGCGTCGTCGTTGGCGGCATCGCGGATGGCCAAACCATCCAGAGCCCGGATGGTCCCCGTCGCAAGGCGGCGCCCTGGGTCGATCAACCCAGCCAGCTCGCTGCCATCGACAGCCAGTCCGAGGCGGTGCTGCGGCTTATCCACGACACCATCACGCGGAAGCCGTAGCCGAGGCGCCGTCGGACAATGGAGATCGTCTCCGGCGCGGACGGACCAGTTGAGCTTTGTTCATAATCCGTTCAGACCTCGTTCATAAAGCACCCGATTTTTCTGTTTAGGGCCGTCGAAGCCGGCTCTTGCTTTCGTTTGAACCCCTGAGTAACGTTCCCATGCAGCGACCTTTTGCCGCGCATGGGATGGACGATGGATAGAAGCCGCAACCGCCGGCCGACCATTATCGATGTCGCCGAACAGGCCGGTGTCTCAAAGAGTACCGTGGCCCGCGTGCTGGCGGGATCCGTCAATATTTCCGAGGACGCGCGGACACGGGTCGCCAAGGCAGTCGAGGCGACCGGATATGAGCGCAACCATCTCGCCGTGGGCATGCGGTCCGGACATTCGGGCATGGTCGGGCTCGTCATTCCAGATATCACCAACCCCTTCTGGGCCGCGGTCGTGCGGGGGGCGCAGGATCGCGCCACGGAATGTGGCGTGTCGCTGCTGGTGTTCTCCTCGGATCGGGATCCTGCCAAGGAAACCGAGCAATTGCGGGCCTTGCGGCAGGCGCGGGTCGATGGCGCCGTGATCAATCCGGTGGCCGACAATTTTGACGATTTGCAGCGTTTCGGGCTGCCGTTCGTGCTGATCGGCTCCAGCGCCGAGGGCTATCCGCATGCCACAAGCATCGGCCCCGACATCAACCAAGGCGTGCGCCTGGCATTGGATCACCTGGTTTCTAAAGGCCACAATCGGCCGGCGCTGATCCTGGGCCCTAAGGCGCGGCTGGCGCGGGCGCGGTTTCTGCGCACCGTTTACGAGCATTGCATCGAACGCGATGTCGATCCGGCGGTGCTGCCGGTGGAGGAGGGCGACTACAGCGTCGAGAGCGGCCACGAAGCCATGTTGCGGTTGCTGGAAAGGCCGCGCGGCGGGGGGCACCTGGCGGTCTTCGCCGCCAATGACCTGATGGCCCTGGGAGCGATCCTGGCAGCGCGTGAGCGTGGCTTGAGCTGTCCGCAGGACGTGTCGGTGCTTGGCTTCGATGGCCTCGCGGCGGGGGCGATATGCTGGCCGGGGCTGACCACGATCGAAAAGCCGGCGCGACAGATCGGCGAGTGCGCTATCACCCGGCTGCTGATCGAGATTGCCGCAGAGACCGAGCACGACCGCATGCATCTGCCATGCCGTCTCATCGAGCGTGGCTCGGTCGCCGATCTCTCCACGGCGCAGCGCCTCGCCGGTTAGCTCGAGCGGGAACGTTCCCCTAGGACATGTTGGGCGCTGGCCCCGTGGATTCCCGCAGGACCAGCTCCACCGGCCATAATTCATGCACCGTTTCCACGGGCTTTCCGGCCAGAAGCTGCAGTAGCAGCTCGGCGACGCGGTTGCCGGCGGCTCGGATCGAGGACCGCGTCGTCGACATCGAGGGCACCATGTTGTCGGCATTCAGGTAAGGGAAGACGTCGTCATGGGCGATCATCGACACATCCTTGCCCAGCACCAGCCCCGCCGCGCGGATCGCCCGGAAGGTGCCGAGCGCCGTCATCATGGAGCCGGCGAGGATAGCCGTCGGCCGCGGTGACATTTCGAGGAAGGCCTGGGTGTGACGAAAAGCGATTTCGTCGGTGAACTGGCCATTGGCGATCAACCTGATATCGGGCGCCACGCCCCGCGCCAGGAGGGCTTCGCGATAGCCCTGTTCGCGATGTTCGGCAAAGGTCATGCCGGCGATACCATTGATCATGGCGATGCGGCGGTGACCTAGATCGAGCAGGTGCGAGGTGGCGCGGAAGAAGGCGCCACGATTGTCGATGTCGAGCCAGGCATGGGGTGTGTCCACCTGCGTGCGCCCGTGCAGCACGAAGGGGATGCCCATTTCGGTGAGAATGCGCACGCGCTCATCGGAGAGCTTGGGAGAGGAGATCACCACTGCGTCGACACGGTTGCCGGAGGAAATGCGGCGGTAAGCGGGGATCTCGTCGTCGCTTTCAAGCGGGCTGACCACGATGTCGATTTCCTCGCGCGCCATGCGGCTGGCGAGGCCGGACAGGAATTCGCTGGTGTGGGGTCCCAGTTCATGGCTGCTGAGTGCAGGCAGGAAGACGCCGATGGCGCCGACGCGGCCCGTAGCGAGCCGCCGGGCGTTGATGTTGGGACGATAGCCCAGGCGTGTCGCCGCCTCGGAAACGCGTTGGCGTGTCGCCTCATTCACTTCGGGATAGCCGTTCAGGGCGCGACTCACGGTGGTCTGGCTGAGCCCGAGCTCTGCGGCCAATTCCTTGAGTTTCATAGACATATTCCTTCGGCGTGGCGATCAAGGTGGTCAGTGACGCTTCCCAATGACGCTGCTTGAAGGCCGGCACTGATAGCCATGGCTTCCGCAATCCGCAAGCTGAGGAGCGGCATTCAAAGCGATTTCAAATTTTTCCGCAAGCGCTTTGGAAGATTTCGACTTTCTGAGGCGCGTACCTCAGATGGCCCCGAGCAGCTCACAACGCGCGAGCATGGGTTTTGCGTGTAACCATCTGAATACTTTATACTTCCTGCCCCTCGGTGTGGAACCTTTCCCTTGTGGTTTCATTATGCGCCTTGACAGGGAAATGGCGCTCTGACAGGTTTTCTTCCAAAGCGCTTTGGAAATTTGTGACGGAAAATCGTCGCTGGCCGGGTCGCTTTGGGGAGGAATTGTCGTGGTGGCCCGTGCCTATGGGAGGCGCGATGCTGCATGCCTTCCCTCAGTCCTTAGCGTTCCTTTGGGAGGTCATTATGAAATTCAGGGTTTTGCTCGCGGGCTTGCTTACCGGTGTGGCGCTGAGCGCTACCGCTGCTTCTGCCGTCGAGCTGCATTTCGTCTCGGGCTCCACCGGTGACGATTTGAGCTTTTATGCGCAGGAATTCCAGAAGTTCACCGCACAGACCGGCGATACGGTGACGATCGTGCCGATGCCGTCGTCGACGACCGACCAGTTCGCGCAGTATAAATTGTGGCTGGCGGCTGGTAATTCGGACATCGACGTGTATCAGACCGACGTGATCTGGGCGCCGCAGCTTGCCGACCAGTTCGTCGACCTGACGGCCGCCGCCAAGGACGTGATCGGGCAACATTTCAAGTCGATCGTGGATTCGCAGACCGTGGACGGAAAGCTCGTCGCCCTGCCGGCTTTCACGGATGCGGGCGTCCTCTACTACCGCAAGGATCTGCTCGACAAATACAAACTGCCGGTACCCAAGACCTGGGAAGAGATGGCGGCTACGGCCAAGACCGTCATGGACGGTGAACGCGCCGCCGGCAATGCCGACATGTGGGGCTATGTGTTCCAGGGCAACGCCTATGAGGGGCTGACCTGCAATGCGCTCGAATGGGTGAAGTCCTATGGGGGCGGCCAGATCGTCGAGCCCGACGGGACGATTTCGATCAACAACGAAAAGGCAGCTGCGGCCATCACCGAGGCAGCAACTTGGGTCAACACCATCTCCCCGCCGGGCGTGCTCGGCTATGGCGAAGAGGAAAGCCGTGGCGTCTGGCAGACAGGCAATGCGGCGTTCATGCGCAACTGGCCCTATGCCTATTCGCTCGGCAACGGCTCTGACTCCAAGGTCAAGGGCCTGTTCGACGTAACGACGCTGCCTGATGGCGGCGCCGGTTCGGCGGCAACGCTGGGTGGCTGGAACATAGCTGTATCGAAGTATTCCAAGAACCAGGATGCGGCGATCAAGCTTGCCTTGTTCATCGCCTCGCCGGAGTTCCAGAAAGACCGCGCCGTACAGCGTTCGGCGCTGCCCACCATCGAGTCTCTTTACGACGATCCGGATGTGGCCAAGGCGCAGCCGATCGTGCCGAACATGAAGAGCGTCTTCATGAACGCCATCGGCCGTCCGTCGCGCGGTGCCGGCATCAAGTATAATGAAGTCTCCAGCGACTTCTGGTCGGCCGTCCACGACACGCTGTCCGGTAACGGCAGCGCCGCCGACAATCTCGAAGTCCTCGAAGCCAAGCTGACCGAACTCAAGGGCGACAGCTGGTAACTGCGGCAAGCACTGCGAACGGCTCCCCTGGGGCCGTTCGTCCCATCTGAACTGCGATCCCAAGGATTGCCGCCGGGAGGAGACTTGCGATGACCACAGAGGGTGCGACGCGTCAGAGTGCGCCATCGGCAGTCGATGCACTGGCGGCGTTGAAGCCGATCCGGTCCGAACTATTGGCATCGCGCCGGCGTACGGCAATGATGTTCCTGCTGCCGATGATCATCGCCTTGCTGGTGGTTGCCGGCTGGCCGCTGCTCCGCACCATCTATTTTTCCTTCACCAACGCCTCGCTCAGCGATATCGGCGGTGCCGAGTTCATCGGTTTCAAGAACTATCTGAGCTGGACGACACTGAAGAGCGGCCGCGTTCTGTATTCCGGCGTACTGGCCGACCCCGCCTGGTGGAATGCCGTGTGGAACACGGTGCGTTTCGCCGCCATTTCGGTCATCCTCGAAACCATTCTCGGCATGGTGGTGGCGCTGGTGCTCAACGCCGAGTTCAAGGGACGCGGCCTCGTACGTGCCGCGATCCTGGTGCCATGGGCCATTCCGACGATCGTCTCCGCCAAGATGTGGAGCTGGATGCTCAATGACCAGTTCGGCATCATCAACGACCTGATGCTGCGGCTGCATCTCATCGACCACAAGATCGCCTGGACGGCGACCGCCGACACTGCAATGGCGGCGGTGCTCGCCGTCGATATCTGGAAGACGACGCCCTTCATGGCGCTGCTGATCCTGGCCGGACTGCAGATGATCCCCAAAGACATCTACGAGGCTGCCGAGATCGATGGCGTGCATCCGATCAAGCAGTTCTTCCGCATTACGCTGCCGCTGGTGCGGCCGGCGCTGATGGTGGCCATCATTTTCCGCCTGCTCGACGCGCTGCGCATCTTCGACCTGATCTACGTGCTGACGCCCAATAGTGCGCAGACAAAGACAATGTCGGTAGTCAGCCGCGAGAACCTCATCGATTTCGACAAATTCGCCTATGGGTCGGCGCAGTCGACGTTGTTGTTCCTGATCATCGCCGCGATCACCGTGCTCTACATCTGGCTCGGTCGCGTCAATCTCGAAGGTGGTGACCGCTGATGTTGTGGACCGCCACCAAGAAGACCGGGTTCTACCTGCTCGTCCTGATCATCATCGTGCAGGCGGTGTTTCCGTTCTACTACGCCATCCTGACGAGCTTCAAATCCGGAACGTCGCTGTTTGAGGTCAATTACTGGCCGACGCAGGTTTCGCTCGACAATTATGTCGCGATCTTTCGCAACGGCAGTTTCCCGCAGAACCTCATGAATTCGATCTTCGTGGCGACGTTCACGGTGGTGCTGTCGCTGCTGTTCGCGGTGACGGCCTCCTATGCCCTGTCGCGTGTACGGTTTCGCGGCCGGTCGCTGATGTTGCTGACGATCCTGTCCGTATCGATGTTCCCGCAGATCGCCGTGCTGGCGGGCCTGTTCGAGGTGATCCGCACCTTCGGGCTCTTCAATACGGTCTGGGGGCTCATCTTCTCTTACACCATCTTCACCCTGCCGTTCACGGTCTGGGTGCTGACGACCTTCATGCGCGACCTGCCGATCGAGATCGAGGAAGCCGCGATCGTCGACGGGGCGACGCCGTGGGTGATCATCACGCGCGTATTCATGCCGCTGATGTGGCCGGCGCTGGTGACAACGGGGCTGCTGGCCTTCATCGCCGCCTGGAACGAGTTCCTGTTCGCGCTGACCTTCACGTCTTCGAACGCGACACGTACCGTGCCTGTCGCCATCGCGCTGCTGTCGGGCGCCAGCCAGTTCGAAATTCCGTGGGGCATCATCATGGCTGCGTCGGTGGTGGTGACGGTGCCGCTGGTGGCGCTGGTGCTGATCTTCCAGCGCAAGATCATTTCCGGCCTCACGGCCGGCGGCGTCAAGGGGTAGGAGACAACATGGCCGAGCTGCAGCTCACTGATATCCGCAAGTCGTTCGGCGGTTTCGAGGTCATCAAGGGGGTGAGCCTTGAGGTTCACTCCGGCGAGTTCATGGTCTTTGTCGGCCCCTCGGGCTGCGGCAAATCCACCTTGCTGCGCCTGGTGGCAGGCCTGGAAGAAATTTCGTCCGGCACGTTGAGCTTCGACGGGCAGGTGGTCAACAGCCTGGCGCCGTCGAAGCGCGGCATCGCCATGGTGTTCCAGTCCTATGCGCTTTATCCGCATATGACGGTCTATGAGAACATGGCCTTCGGCCTGCAACTGGCCAAGGGAAGCAAGGAGCAGATTCAGCGGCGGGTCGAGAAGGCGGCGGAGCTGCTGCAGATCACGCCCTATCTCAGCCGGTTGCCCAAGCAGCTTTCGGGTGGACAGCGCCAGCGTGTCGCCATTGGCCGCGCCATCGTGCGTGATCCCAAGGTGTTCCTGTTCGACGAGCCGCTCAGCAACCTCGATGCCGCCTTGCGGGTCGCCACGCGGATCGAGATCGCCAAGCTGCATCACTCGATGAACAACGTCACCATGATCTATGTGACGCATGACCAGGTCGAGGCCATGACGCTCGCGGACCGCATCTGCGTATTGCGCGATGGGCTGGTGGAGCAGGTGGGCACGCCGCTCGAACTCTATCAAAGGCCGCAGTCACTGTTCGTCGCGGGGTTCATCGGTTCGCCAAAGATGAACTTCCTCAATGGCCAGTATGCCGATGCCTTCCGGGCGCATACGCTGGGGGTGAGGGCGGAGCACCTCACCATCAACGAGAACAAGGAAGGCACCTGGAGGGGACAGGTGGTGCATTCCGAAAATCTCGGTTCGGACAGCTATGTGTATGTCGATATCGGGACTGGCGAGCCGCTGGTGGTGCGCCAGGAAGGCACGGCCCGGCATCAGCCCGGCGAGACGCTGGCTATTTCGCCGACCGGCGCCATCCATCGCTTCGATGCCGCCGGAAAGCCGCTCGCGGCGTAGCGCTCGGGCATCCGGGTAAATTCGACGCTTCCGACGCAACCGCCGGGGCGTTTGCGTGCAATGGGCAAAAAAACTTCCACCCGGCGTTTTGCCTTGCTACAAGCGGCGCCAAATGCACCCTTTGTGTGCAACCCAATTCCAAGTTGAAATCCGCGATGAACGATACCGCTCAGGGCGCCTCCGCCGAAAAAGACTATTCGGCGACGCTCTTCCTTCCGCAGACAGAATTCCCGATGCGCGCCGGCTTGCCCGAGCGCGAGCCGATGTGGCTCAAACGCTGGGAAGAAATGGACATTTTCACTCTGCAGCGGGAGCAGGCCAAGGATCGGACGAATTTCACGCTGCATGACGGCCCGCCCTATGCCAATGGCAACATCCATATCGGGCATGCGCTCAACAAGACGCTGAAAGACATGGTGTCCCGCTCCCACCAGATGCTGGGCTTCAACTCGGCCTATGTGCCGGGCTGGGATTGTCATGGCTTGCCGATCGAATGGAAGATCGAAGAGCAGTATCGCGCCAAGGGCAAGGACAAGGACGACGTTCCGGTCATCGAGTTCCGGGCCGAGTGCCGGACATTCGCCCAATACTGGATCGACGTGCAGCGCGAGGAATTCAAGCGGCTCGGCGTGCTCGGCGACTGGGCGCATCCCTATCTGACGATGAGCTTCGATGCGGAAGCGCAGATCGCGCGCGAATTGATGAAGGTGGCGGCTTCCGGCCAGCTTTACCGCGGCTCCAAGCCGGTGATGTGGTCGGTGGTCGAGCGCACGGCGCTGGCCGAGGCCGAGATCGAATATGCCGACTACGAAAGCGACACGATCTGGGTGAAGTTCCCCATCCATTCGGGCGGCGGGGAGATCACCTCCAAGGCTTTCCACGATCTCAACGCATCGGTGGTCATCTGGACGACGACGCCGTGGACGATCCCGGCCAATCGCGCCATCTCGTTCTCGTCCAAGATCGCCTATGGGCTCTATGAGGTGACCAAGGCGCCTGAGGGCAATTGGGCCTCGGTCGGCGAAAAATACGTGCTGGCCGACAAGCTGGCGGCGGAAGTCTTCGCCAAGGCCAAGGTCGAGGAGTTCGCCCGGATCGGCGACGTCGATCCGCGTCACATCACCTCGTGTTTCCATCCGCTGCGGGGGCTGGGCGGCGGCTACACGTTCGAGGTGCCGTTGCTGGATGGCGAGCATGTCACCGACGATGCCGGTACGGGCTTTGTGCATACGGCGCCAGGCCATGGCCTCGACGATTTCGACATCTGGCTGAAATCGGGACGGCTGCTGACCGAGCGCGGCGTCGATACAGCCATTCCGTATGTGGTCGACGATGCCGGTTTTTATACCAAAGACGCGCCGGGCCTCGAGGGCGCGCGCGTGCTCGATGATGCCGGTAAGAAGGGCGATGCCAATAACCGCGTCATCACGGCGCTGGCCGAGCGCAACGCCATGGTGGCGCGCGGTCGCGTGAAGCACCAGTATCCGCATTCCTGGCGCTCCAAGAAGCCGGTGATCTTCCGCAACACGCCGCAGTGGTTCGTCTATATGGACCGCGATATCGACGGCGCTGGCGATACGTTGCGGCATCGTGCGCTCAACGCCATCGATGCGACGCGGTTCGTGCCGCAGGCGGGGCAGAACCGCCTGCGCGCGATGATTGCCGAGCGCCCGGATTGGGTGCTGTCGCGGCAGCGCGCCTGGGGCGTGCCGATCGCTGTGTTCGTCAACCGGGAAACGGGCGAAATCCTCAAGGACGAAACGGTCAATCACCGGATCGGCCAGGCCTTCGAGGAAGAGGGCGCCGATGCCTGGTTCAAGCCGGGTGCGGCGGAGCGTTTCCTCGGCTCGGCCTATAATTCCGCCGACTGGGAAATGATCAACGACATTCTCGACGTGTGGTTCGAGAGCGGCACGACGCATTCCTGGGTGCTGAAGAACAAGCAGAAATGGCCGTGGCTGAATTTCCCCGCCAACCTTTATCTCGAGGGGTCTGACCAGCATCGGGGCTGGTTCCATTCCTCGCTGCTGGAGAGCTGCGCCACCAATGGGTATGCGCCTTATGGGGCAGTCCTCACCCATGGCTTCACGCTCGATGGCGAAGGCCGCAAGATGAGCAAGTCGCTGGGCAATACCGTTGCACCGCAGGACATGATCAAGCAGTACGGCGCCGACATCCTGCGGCTGTGGGTGGCGCAATCGGACTATTCGGAAGACCAGCGCATCGGCAAGGAAATCATCCAGACCACGGTCGACAACTACCGCAAGCTCAGGAATACGCTGCGCTGGATGCTGGGCAATCTCGCCCATTACCGGCCCCAGGAAGAAGTGGCGTTCGAGGATATGCCGGAATTGGAGCGGTTGATCCTCAACCGGCTCAACGGCCTTGATGCGCTGGTGCGGCAGGCCTATCGCGACTTCGACTACAAGCGTATCGTTTCGACGCTGTCGAATTTCATGAACATCGAGCTGTCGGCGTTCTATTTCGACATCCGCAAGGATGCGCTCTATTGCGATCCGATCTCGTCGGTGCGCCGGCGCGCGGCCCTGTCGGTGCTGAACCAGCTCTATACCTGCCTCACCGCGTGGCTGGCGCCGATCCTGCCGTTCACGATGGAAGAGGTCTGGCTGGAACGCAATCCGGGCGAGCGGTCCTCGGTGCATCTGCAGCTTTTCCCCGAGGTGCCGGCCAAGTGGGCCGATGCGGCTTTGGCCGAAAAGTGGGAGAAGATCCGGGCAGTGCGCCGTGTCATCACCGGCGCGCTGGAGATCGAGCGGCGGGCCAAGACCATCGGTTCGTCGCTGGAAGCGGCGCCGAAGGTGTTCATTGCCAATCCGGATTTGCTGACGGCAGTGCAGGGCGAGGACATGGCCGAGATCGCCATCACCTCGAATCTCGTGCTCGCATCCGGCGATGCTCCCGCCGACGCCTTCAGGCTTGAAGACGTTGCCGGTGTCGCGGTGGTCTCGGCGCTGGCCGAGGGGCAGCGTTGCGCGCGGTCGTGGAAGATCCTGCCGGAGGTCGGCTCCGATCCCGACTATCCGGACCTGTCGCCGCGTGACGCCCAGGCGATGCGTGAGCGGGCGCAGGCGGGCCTTGCTGCATGAGCCGCAGCATGTCGACCTGGCTCAGCCTGCTGCTCGGGATTTTAGCCTTCGCGCTGGATCGCGGGCAAAAGTTCTATCAGATAGAGATCCAGGGATGGCGTGGCGGGGAAGGCATTTCCGTCACCTCGTTTTTCGACTACGTGCTAGTGTGGAACACCGGCATTTCATATGGCCTGCTCGACCGGCTGCCGGTATGGACGCTGGGGCTGCTGATGCTGGTCGCCATCGTGGCGCTGGCGGTGTGGTGGCTCCGGACCACGGCGCCGCTGGTGCGGATCGGCCTGGCATTGTGCATAGGCGGGGCGCTGTCCAACGCGCTCGATCGTGTCATTTACGGCGCGGTGGCGGACTTTTTCCATTTTCACTGGGGCGATGCGTCGTTCTACATCTTCAATCTCGCCGACAGCGCCATTACGCTGGGGGTATGTCTGCTGCTCCTCGATTTGCTTGGGGTAGGCCGAGCCAAGACCGTGGTGAGCAACGCCTGACAAGGCGGTGAACACGTTACTGCCAGAATCTGGTCTTAGGCGAGGCAATGGAGTATAAGGCCGCTCGGCCCAAGGGCTCACAAAGGGAAGTTGCATGCATAACGTCGAAAACGGGCGGCGGCCCAGCCTCTTGGCCGTGACCCGGACAGGACTCGTGTCGGTGGCCCTGTTGCTTAGCGTCGCCTTGAGTGCGTGCACCACCGCGGAAGGCACCAATGCCCTGGCCGATCCGGGCACCTTCGAGCGCGAAGTGATGACGTCGACATTGCAGGGCCTGTCGCTTGTGCCGCAGGACGAAAAGCCCGATATCGCCGAGCGTCGCGGACCGCTGGTGATGCCGAAGGCCGGGACTGCCGCGCCGTTGCCGCAGCCGGAAACGCAGGTTGCCCAGTTGCCGCCCGATTCCAATACGGTGCGGATCGATACCACCAATATCAGCGAAGCCGACATGACGCGCCTGCGCAACGCCCGCGTCGTCGATCTGCGCACTCTGGGTGGGCGCCCCTTGACCGATATCGAAACCAAGCAGCTTACCGCCCGCATGAATGCAGCCAATATGGCGACGCGTGGCAATACCAAGAAGCCGCTGTATTTCCCGCCTGACGAATATTTCGTCAATGTCGGCGGCACCGATCTCATCTGTAAGACGCCGAGCGGTGAGCTGGTCAAGCTCAGCGATGCGAGGTGTCCGCCGGAAATCCGCAAGGCGATGTCTCGGAAAATCCAGCCGACCGCGCCCTCCGATCTCAGCCCGACGAGCGCCCTGTCGAAGGACCTGGATCTCGATCACGCCAATCCCTGATCGGCTTGTTTCGCCGCGGCGCCTTGTGCCGCGGCGCTGAACGCTATACGACGACTGACCGCGCCGCCCGTTTTGGGTCCCGCATGAAATGAAAGCGTTTCGGCATGTCTGAAAGCCGCACTGCCCCGGCCACTGGCGACCGGTTGGCCAAAGTGATCGCCCGTTCGGGCCTGTGTTCCCGCCGCGATGCCGAAACCTGGATTGCCGCCGGCCGCGTCGTGGTCAACGGCAAGAAGGTGCTGACGCCCGCCTTCAATGTCACCGACCGGGACAAGATCGAAGTCGATGGCGCGCCTCTGGCCGAACGGCAGGGCACGCGCGTCTGGCTTTATCACAAGCCCGCCGGTCTGGTGGTCACCGAGAAGGACCCCGAAGGCCGCGAGACTATCTTTGAAAAGCTCGCCGAGCACGGCCTGCCGCGCGTGGTCACCATCGGGCGCCTCGATATCAATACCGAAGGCCTGCTGCTGCTGACCAATGATGGCGGACTGAAGCGCGTGCTGGAGCTGCCGGCGACGGGTTGGCTGCGCCGCTATCGCGTTCGTGCCCATGGCACCGTCAGCCAGAAGATGCTCGATACGCTTAAGGACGGTATCGAGATCGAGGGCATCAAATACGGCTCCATCGAGGCGACGCTGGAGCGCGAGCAGGGCGCCAATGTCTGGCTGCTGGTAGCGCTGCGCGAAGGCAAGAACCGCGAAGTCAAGAATGTGCTTGGGGCGCTCGGCCTCATGGTCAACCGCTTGATCCGGGTCAGCTATGGTCCGTTCCAACTAGGCGACCTGCCGATCGGGGCGGTTGAAGTCGTTCGCGCGCGGGTGTTGCGCGACCAGCTGGGCAAACGCCTTGCCGACGAGGCCGATGTCGATTTTGAATCCGAGATGCCGGAGGCGCGCGTCGAGGCGAAGCCGGTGCGCGACCGTGATACCGGACGCGGCACCAACACCGTCAAGATCGCGCAGCAGCGGTTTCGTTTTACCGACCGTACCGACAAGACCATGGAAGAGGTGCGCGCCGAGCGCCCGCGCCAGGACCGTCCCGGCCGCAGCGTGATCGGCCGCAAGCCCCGCATGCCGATGCGTGCCGACGAGCCCGATGTGGATGGTCCGCCGCCACGGAAAATCTACTTCGATGACGGCCGCGAGCCTGCCGAGTTCAAGGAAAAATCCTACGGCAAGAAGAAGCCGGCCTTCCGCGACGCGGACGATCGGCCGGCGCGCTCGTTCGGCAAGCCCGTTGAGCGCGAAAAGCCGCCTCGTACCGGCGGCGCTCGTCCACGCCGCGATAGCGGCACAGAGCATCCGCGTGGTCCGCGTCGCGACGATAGTGGCGCCGAGCGTCCGCGCCGCAGCTTTGGCGACAAGCCGCGTGGCGAGCGTGGTGCGGCCGCGGGCGCCGATCGTGGCAAGCCGGCTTTCGGCGATCGCCCCAAGCGCGCATTCTCGGATCGCCCGCGCCCTGCCGGCGGCAAGCCGGGAGCCGAGCGCTCCGAGCGTCCTGCCCGCAGTTTCGGCGACAAGCCGACTCGCAGTTTTGGTGACAAGCCCGCGCGTGGCTTCGGCGACAAGCCGCGGGCGCCACGTGATGAGGCGCCTGCGCGTAGCGGCGATCGTCCGGAGCGCAAGAGCTACCCCCGCAAGGATGCCGGTGCGCCGGGTTCACGGCCGCCACGACGCGATGGAGCGGCGCCGGCCGGTCGCGGCCCCCGCAAGGACGGGCCGCCCTCGGCGCGCGGACCGCGCAGCGGCGGCAAGCCCCCGGCGGGGCCGCGCAAGCCGCGCAGCTAGGCCATGCGGATCATCGCCGGCAAGTTTCGCGGCAAGCAGTTGCTCTCCCCGTCTGACGACAGCATCCGTCCGACCTCGGATCGGGCGCGAGAATCGGTCTTCAACATCCTGGCGAGCCGGCTGGGACCGCAGCTCGACGGCAAGCGCGTGCTTGATCTTTTCGCCGGCACGGGCGCGCTGGGATTGGAGGCCCTGTCGCGTGGGGCAGCGCATGTGATTTTCGTCGATACGGGCGCGGAAGCGCGCGGATTGATCCGCGATCACATCGAAGCGTTTGGCGCGGGTGGCGTCACCAAGCTGCTGCGCCGCGACGCGACCGACCTTGGTGCGGCGGGCACCATGGGGCCGATGCAACTGGTGTTTCTCGATCCGCCTTATGGCAAAGGGCTGGCGGAACAGGCGCTTGCGTCCTTGCGCGATGGCGGCTGGCTGGCTCCGGATGCGGTGCTGGTGGTGGAAGAAAGCGCGGAAATCGAGTTGGCTGTGCCGGAGGGCTTTACGCTTGAGGACCGGCGTATCTATGGCGCTGCTGCTGTTCACATTTTGACGGTCGCGGCCTGATCGCACCCTTGCCATGGCGTCGCGCCGGAGGCAGCATCGGGTCAAATCGAGGTGGCCAAAGATGCAGCGTTCCGTCCTCTTCGTTGCCGGATTGATGTTGGCGGCAGCGTTGGCACAAACCGTGTCGGCGCAATCCGTAGCCGAGACCAATCAGGCGATCGATAACATCCTGGGCGACCACGCGCCTTATGAGGCTGCCATCAAGGCGCTGCAAATGGACCTGGCGGCATCTGACTTGCAGGCCGTCGCCGATCTGGTTTCCTATCCGATCACGGTCACGATAGGTGGCAAGCGGCACAAGGTGGCGTCGGCGACAGACTTCCTCAGGAATTATAAAGCCATCTTTACCCCGGCTATCACCAAGGCAGTGTTGGAGCAGCATTATGAGACCCTATTCGTCAACGACCAGGGCGTGATGTTCGGCAAAGGTGAAGTGTGGTTGAACGGCATTTGTAAGGACACGGCCTGCACGACGTTCGATGTGAAGATCGTCACCATCCAGGCGACTGATAACTGATGGGTATCGATGGTGCCGGGCAGGGGACCAGCCTGCTGCTGGAAGTGATCTTTTATGTCGCTATCGCCGCCGAAGCGATGACCGCCGCGCTCGCGGCCGGGCGGCGCAAGATGGATTGGTTCGGCGTCTGCATTCTCGCCTGCGTCACCGCTCTTGGCGGCGGCTCGGCGCGCGATCTGTTGCTGGGGCATTATCCGCTGAGCTGGGTGGCCAATCCCTATTTGCTGGTGGAGACCTGCGCGGCGGCGCTGGTGACCATCGCGTTTGCGCGGGTGGTCGGCAGGCTGCGCTGGACGTTCCTCCTGCTGGATGCGCTGGGCCTGGTGGTCTTCACCATCATCGGTTGCAATGTCGCCATCGCCATGGATCAGCATCCAATTATCGTGATAGTCGCCGGAATGATCACCGGCATTGTGGGCGGCATCCTGCGGGATGTGTTGTGCAACGATATTCCCCTGGTGTTCTCCAGCGAACTTTACGCCACGGTGTCCATCGTCACGGGGGCCCTATATTTTATCGGCGATCGGCTCGGTTTCCAGCACGACGTCGTCATCCTGGTTTCGATCGCCGTCGGTTTCTCGCTGCGGGTGGTGGCGATCATGTTCAAGCTGGCGATGCCGAAATTCGTCTACGACGAAGAGCTGCGATGAAACCGGCTCGCCTGCAGCTCAGTCGTAAACGGGGCTTCGATCTGCAGGCGGCCTCGCAGGGCCTGAACCGCCTGTCCGCACAGGTGGTGAGTCGACCGGGTCGCTGGGGGAATCCGTTTGCCATCGCCGATGTTGCGGCGCGCGAGGGCCTTGATGTGGTCGCTGCCCGCGCCAGGGCGGTAGCGATGTATGGCGAGTGGCTGGAAGGCGGGCTCGACGAGGCGCTTTCTCCAGGCGATGCACCTAGTCATGCAACCATTGTGGCTGAACTTGCCGGCAAGAACCTTGCCTGCTGGTGCTCGCTCGATGGCCCCTGCCACGCCGACGTGCTGTTGCGGATCGCCAATCCGGATCAGTTGGCGACCTGATCGCGCGGAACCTCCAGGCGATAGGTGACGAGATCGGGCAAGACCCCGTAGGTCATGGTACCTCGCATGGAGAGCGGTACGATCCGCTCCAGCACCAGCGTTCCGAATCGCGGCGCCTCGGCAAGGCTCGACGTGCCGCTGTGCTCACGCCATTCGAGCACCAGCGGGCGATTGGCGATGGGCGGAAAGTCCAGGGCCAGGCGGATGAGGCCGTGACGGCCATCTGCCAGCGCTCCGTGAAGGAGCGCGTTGGTGGCCAGTTCATGGATGGCGAGACCGATATGCAGCGCCGCATTGGGGCCGAGCACAGGGTTGTCGCCCAAAACCTCGATGCCATCGAGCGTGGTCTGGCCCAGCCGGGCAAGCTGGGAAGCGGCGAGCTCGCGGAAGGTCGTGCCGCGCCAGTCGGATTCGGTGACCAGATCCTGTGCGCCCGCCAAGGCGTGAAGCCGGCCACGGAACTTGCCAAGGAAATCTGCCGGGTGTCGCTGTGGTTGGCGGTCTGCATCGCCACCGCCTGCACGATGGCCAGCAGGTTCTTCGAGCGATGGCTGACTTCTCGCATGAGGCTGTTCAGAGCCTGTTCGCGCTCGCGGATCGCGGTGATGTCGGCCAGAACCATGACGAAGCCGACCGCAGCATTGCGGGTGTCGTAGTCACGGCTGATCCGGACCTCGAACAGGTGCTTCGTGCCTTGCTCGGCACAGATTTCGACCTCGGCGGCCACCGGTCCCGCGCTTTCGGTCGCGAGGCGCCGAACGTTACCAAGCGTCGCGGCGAGTTCGGCCGACAGGACCTCCTCGTCGGTGCGCCCGATCAAATCCTGGGATGGCCAGACGACGGGAAGGTTTTCCACGAGGTCATACAGATACTCTGGGGTCTGATGCAGGATTGAAAGATTGCGATCCCGCAGCCCCCACGACAAGGATC
Source organism: Devosiaceae bacterium (assembly GCA_036499825.1). GTDB lineage: Bacteria > Pseudomonadota > Alphaproteobacteria > Rhizobiales > Devosiaceae > Paradevosia. The sequence continues at coordinate 45,362 of DASYCZ010000055.1, read as the reverse complement.
GCAGGCGGGTCTCGTTGCTGCGATCGGCTTCATCGGACATTGCCTTGCAACCTCACGAAAACAAAAGCGGCTTCACCATTGGTGAAGCCGCCAAGCGAATGGCCGCCTGTGTGGGGCAGGCAGACACCGCTTATTCCCGGATCACACACGCCGTATCAGTCCAACAACCAGCGAAATGATCAAAAAAGCCAGAAACGCGAAGAACACTATCTGTGCGATACCGGCAGACGCGCCAGCAATGCCGGTAAATCCAAGCAAACCCGCAATCACGGCAACTGCCAGAAATACCAGAGCGTAGTACAGCAAGTGCAACTCCGAACTCATCCAACATCATAACGAGTGAGCGGGGACGGAGTTCCGGAAAAGAAAAGCCGGGCACGAGGCCCGGCCTTTATTTTGATCGGTGGGTAAATTCAGGCGGCGGCGCGTGAGCCTTCGTCGAAGAACAAGGCCTGGCTGATCAGGGCCTTCACCATGTCGGGATTGAACGGCTTGGTGACGAGGAAGGTCGGTTCGGGGCGTTCGCCCGTCAGCAGGCGCTCGGGGAAGGCGGTAATGAAGATCACCGGCACCGAATGCGCGTTGAGGATGTCGTTGACGGCGTCGATGCCCGAGCTCCCATCGGCCAGCTGGATATCGGCCAGGATCATCTTGGGTTGCGTCTTGGCGAACTGGGCAACCGCTTCCTTGTGCGTGCGGGCGACGCTCACCACCTTATGGCCGAGGCTCTCGACGAGCTGCTCGATATCCATGGCGATGAGCGGTTCATCCTCGATGATCATGATGTCGGTAGCGACCTGGCGCGAGATTTCGACGGACGCCTCGTCGAGCAGCGAGGTGAATTCGTCATCGGCGACACCAAGCACTTCCGCTGCCTGTTCGTTGCTGAAGCCTTCGACGGCAACCAGCAGGAAGGCCTGGCGCGGGACCGGGGCGAGGCGGGAAAGATTCATGGCGGCACGCTGCTCCCACGCAAAGGATGACGACGGCTGCGGCACGGCTATGGAAGAAGACGAAAACAGTGCGGAAAACAGTTTGTACAAGGCGATGCGGTCGCTCGAGGCCTCGGGGAAGATCGACGTGTCGCCGATCAGGGCTTCGAGCGTGGCGGCAACGTAGGCATCACCCGAGGTCTGCGAACCGGTTGTCGCACGCGAAAACCGGCGCAGGTAGGGAAGATGCGGAGCGATCCGCGCGGACAGTGTCATGACGTAACTCCCAGAGACGCTTGTCGTGTTCACGAATATCGCTAACGAGCCGTTTCACGGAAAGTTCCGCAAACTGGGGAACTTTCTTGACAGCGGCGCATTCTGTAAGCCGGATTGAGACGCTGTTTTGACGGTCAAGGCAATGATGATGAAAGAAAAGAGCACGACCCGGAAACCCGGGAAAGTGCAGTTCGGGCAATCGGACGAAGGGCTAGGGCCCAATTCCGATATCGGTGCCCGTTTGCGCGCACTTTATGGTGCGGTTCAAGATGAAGGTATCCCGGACAAGCTGCTCGACCTGCTCGAGAAGCTGGATGAAGTCGAGCGCCAGCAAGGCAACGAAGCTTCGCAAGGGGAATAAAGCATGACTGCACCCGTGCTGTCGTTCAAACGTGAATTGCTTGCTACTCTACCCAGCCTTCGAGCCTTCGCGGTTTCCCTCACAGGGAAACACGACAAGGCTGACGATCTGGTTCAGGACACCGTTATGAAGGCCTGGGCCAAGCAGGACAGCTTCGAGCTCGGCACCAACATAAAGGCCTGGCTGTTCACCATCCTGCGCAATGAATTTTACAGCCAGATGCGCAAGCGCGGCCGTGAAATCCAGGATAGCGACGGCGCCTTTACCGAGCGGCTTTCCGTGCATCCGGCGCAATATGGCGCCATGGATATGGAAGACTTCAAGAAGGCTCTCGATGCCCTGCCGGCGGATCAGCGCGAAGCGGTCATTCTCATCGGCGCCTCAGGCTTTTCCTATGAAGAGGCGGCTGAAATCTGCGATTGCGCCATCGGTACGATGAAAAGCCGCGTCAGCCGGGCCCGGACACGCCTGCAGGACCTGCTTCAGGTATCAGGCGAAGCCGATTACGGCCCGGATGCGGTGTCGGCGCAGGTCACCACGCACAATTTCTAGACCCGTCAGCCCCCCAGGGCCTTCAGGCAGGCCCTGGTCAGATCTTCGTCGGCGAAGGGCTTGATGATGATGGCCGCGAAGGGCAGCGCGGGTATCCCGTGACGATGACGGTGGTCGGATGAACTGACCACCACCGCAATGCCCCGCTCGTGCAGGGCCTGGGCCAGGGTGATCGCAGAACTCGTCTCCATCGGGAGCCCGATGATCGCGATATCCATATTTTCAAGCCTATCGACATGCGCTTCGGCTTCGTCGACCGAGCGCACAAAAATCATTGCCGTGGTCCCAGCCCCGTCCAGCATCCGCTGGATATCGAGGGCGATGAGAAATTCTTCTTCCACGATCAGAAGACGTTTTCCGCTCAGCATATGATCAAAATCCGCACCATTTAGGTGGCACGGTGTGGGCGCTGGCGGCGACAGTGTCATTTAAGTTTGACATGCGAGTTGGGCAACTATTCGCAAAAGGTCGCGTTGCAGACCGATACGCAAATGATAGCGTTCGGAGGCTTCATCCATGAGTTCGGGCATGCCTCCAACCAATCGCCGCGTGCCTTGCGAAAGATGTCCATTGCGCGCCATGCCGCATTTTCGGCCGTTCCAGGCCGAGGAACTGCGCTTCGTGTCGGGCTTCAAGACGGCCGAACTGGTGGCCGAACCGGGTACCACGATATTGTCCGAGGGCAGCCACAGCGCGCATCTGTTCACGCTGCTTTCCGGCTGGGCGTTTCGCTACAAGACCCTGGGGGATGGCCGGCGGCAGATTCTCAACTATGTGCTGCCGGGCGACATGGTGGGACTGCAGGGTTCGGTGCTGGGGGAAATGGAACATTCCATCGAGGCGCTGTCGCCGGTGGTCATGTGCGTGTTCCAGCGCGACAAGCTGCCGACCCTGTTCAAGAACCACCCAGGCCTTGCCTTCGACATCACCTGGCTCGCTTCACGCGAAGAGCGCATGCTCGACGAAAATCTGCTGAGCCTGGGCCGGCGTACGGCGCTGGAGCGCGCGGCTTACCTCATTGCGTTCATCTATCAACGCGCCCGCTCGGTCGGATTGACGGAAGAGCGCAATCTTCTGATCCCCATCACCCAGCAACACGTTGCCGACACGCTGGGTCTATCGATCGTGCATACGAACAAGACCTTGCGGAAACTGTCGGAAAAGGGCTTGATCGAATGGCGCGATCGGACCTGCGAAGTGCGCGATCCGCAAGCGCTCATGGATATAGCGTCCTGGCAAGGATTGCCGGAAGTCAAGCGGCCCCTGATCTGACCAGCATGATCACAACCGAAAGACACCCGAGCCCTATTCCGGCCACCTGCAGGCGCTAGTCCAGGGACGTACTTGGATGGCTCTGCCTCACAATCGATCGAAAGTTTCCATGACCGATGTGGCTGCTTCTCTTGGTGTGTTTATTAATCGGCGCTGGCTCGGCGGCCGCCGTCTAGCCGTCGTCGCCTCCCTCCTGATGATCATCTTCGCGGCGGGCACGGCGCTGTACCTGGTGCGGGGGTTCGATCGCCAGGTCGACGAGATGGTGCATTCCTATGATGTGCGCGATGCCGCCCGTGACCTGTCGCAAGCCATTACGGATGCCGAAACCGGGCAGCGCGGCTTCCTGCTGACGCTGGATGAGCGTTACCTCGCCCCCTATAATCTCGCGCTGGCCACTATGGACAGCCGGCTGCAGACGCTGATGGGACTGACGGAGGACAACCCGCTGCAGCATCTGCGCGTGGTGGCGATCTCAGGCGACATCGGCAGCAAGCGCATCGAGATGGAAACGACGGTGACGCTGGCCAAAGATGGCCATCTCCAGCAGGCCAAAGAGATGATCCTGACCGATACCGGTCAGCGGCAGATGGACAGCATCCGGCAGGGCATATCGCAACTGCTCGAAACGCAGAGCCAGTTGCTGGTCGAGCGTAACGACAATCTGGCGCATCTGCGAACCATGTTGATCGGCGTGATCCTGGTGGCGCTGGCGGCTGGAGCGAGCCTGACCTACGCGCTGTTCACGCGGTCGCAAAAGCAGGTCAGCGCGCTGGCCCGTTCGCAAAGCTTCCTGCTCTCCGAGAATGAAGAACTGGAAGCGCGGGTGCAGGAGCGCACGGCGGAGTTCGAGGAGGCCAGCAGGCATGCCGAGCGCGAGCGGCAGCGGGTCGAAACCTTGCTGCAGGACAGCAACCATCGCATCGGCAATTCGCTGGCGACGGTGTCGTCGCTGCTCGGCTTGCAGATGATGCGGACGCGGTCGGGCGAAGTGAAGACCGCACTGGAGGCGGCGCGCAGCAGGGTGCAGGTCATTGCCTCGGGACACCGGCGCCTGCGGTTGGGAGACGATCTCGAAACGACGCGAGCCGATGATTTCCTGAATACGGTGGTCGAGGATCTCGAGCTCAACCGCCCCGATGGTTCGACCATTCATTTCGAGACCGCGTTTGAACCGCTGTTCATCAAGGCGCGCGATGCCACCACCGTGGGGATAGTGCTCGGCGAGTTGGTCACGAATGCGGTGAAGCACGCTTTCCCCAACCAGCGCGGCGGCAATATCTGGACACGCCTTTACCGCGACGCGGCGGGGCAGGTGACGCTGGTGGTGGAAGATGACGGCATCGGCATCCGCCCGCCCGATGACGACGAAAAACCCGATGGGCTGGGATCGCTGATCATCAAGCAATTGGCGCAGCAGTTCGGTGGCAGCCCCGATATTTCGCCGCGAGCCGGCGGGGGAACCAGGACCACCATAAGCTTGCCGGAATTGCCGGTGGTCGAGAAGGTGGCAGAAGCGTCGTGAGGACCTGCCGGTCTCGTGGCGGCTTGGGGGCATCATGCATTTCGTCGGCGTCTTCAACCGTGATGGCGGCACTTTTCGCTCCATGGATATGGAGGCGTTCTGCGATAGCGCCCGTCGTATTTTCGAGATGCATGGCGATACGCTGGAATGCCGGGTCGTCGCCGGTCACATGATATCGGAGGCGCTCGAACAGGGTGCGCGTGACGCCGGGGACGGGGTGCTGCTCGCGGGCGGCGGCGACGGCACGATCTCCGCTGCCGCGGCGATCGCCTTCCGCACCGGCGTCGTATTGGCCGTGCTTCCCGCCGGCACGATGAATTTGTTCGCGCGGGCGTTGAGGTTGCCGCTCTCGCTGCGGGAGACGCTCGAGGCGCTGGCGGCCGGCGAGGTGCAGTCCGTCGATATCGCCACCGCGAATGAGTGGGCCTTCGTGCACCAGTTCGGCGTCGGGATCCACGCGCGACTGATCCGCATCCGCGATCACATGACGTATCGCAGCCGGTGGGGCAAGATGCTGGCGAGTGTGCGCTCGGTCACCGGCGCCATCGTGCGGCCACCGCCACGGTTCCATGTGGAAATCCGCTCCTCGGAGGGCGCCGCGAAGCGGATGGTTTCGGGCATCGCGGTGTCCAACAATCGTGCCGGCGATGGTCACATCCCCTATGCGGATGTGCTCGACCAAGGCGTGCTCGGCGTTTACGTCGCCGCGCCGATGTCAAGGGTTTCACTGATCCGGCTGCTCATCGGCGTTCTCATCGGCCGCTGGCGCGCCCACCCCTCGGTGGTGGAAATGGAAGTCAGCGCGGTGACGCTGGATTTCCCCAGGCGCAAGCATTCGGCGCAGGCGGTGATCGATGGCGAGCTCTTCAATCTGCCCGGCCGGGTGGTGCTTAGAATTCATCCTGGGGCCTTGCGGGTCGTAGTGCCGGCCGGCGCTTAAACCACCTTTGCGGATGTTTATTGTCCCGGAGAGGAACCGCACTATATTTTCAGCAGTAACGAATTTGAAGCGTGTTGGAACCACCCTTGCGTCGGTGCGTTTCTGCGCACGTCGAGAATAATTTTGTCCCGATCTTTCATATATTTTCTTGTCAGGACTTGAGGTGAAAGAACCGACCCGGCCCCTGCCCGGACCCGTAAGGCAGGTCGTTGAAGATCCGCAGCGCCGCGACATGCTCGCGGCATTATCGGTTCTGGATTCCGATCCCGACCCGGATTTCGATCGATTGACGCGCCTCGCATCGCAAATCTTCGACGTGCCGGTGGCGCTGATCACCCTGCTCGATGTCGAGCGGCAGTGGTTCATGTCCAAGGCGGGGCTCGATGATGACGGCACCGCCACCGACATCTCCTTTTGCGCACACACCATCGCCAGCAAACACGATTACATGGTCGTCGAAGATACGACGCTCGATGAACGCTTTGCGGACAATCCGCTGGTCACCGGCCCCCATCATGTTCGGTTCTATGCCGGAGCGCCGGTGGTGGTGCGCGGGCAACGCATAGGGGCGCTGTGTGTGCTGGCGCCCCAGGCGAAACACGACGTACCGCAAAAGCAATTGCAGCAACTCGCGGACCTGGCCGCGACGGCCAGTTCGCTCTTCGAGCTGAAGGACGAGGCGCGTGTGCGGGCACGTACCGCAGCGGCACTGATCCGCGAAGAGTGGCGGCATGCGCTCACCCTCGAAGCAGGCCGGGTTGGGAGCTGGGTCTGGGATCTGAGGACCGACGAGGTCGTGGCCAACGACATTTTGCGGCGCATGTTCGAACTGCCGGTGGATGTTCCCATGACCGGGCGGGACATGCTCGGCAATGTGCATGTGGCGGATCGTCCAGGTGTGGACGAAGCCCTGCGGGCTGCTTTCGATGACGGTATCGACTATGTCAGCGAATTCCGGGTAGACCCGACAGGGCGCTGGCTGCTGGGCCGCGGCCGGGTTTATCAGCGCGACGGCAACGGCAAGCCGCTGATCATGATGGGCGTCCATCTCGATCTGACCGAGACGCGGGAAGCCGCCGAGCACACAAGGTTGTTGCTGCGCGAACTCAACCACCGGGTAAAGAATACGCTGGCTATGATCCAGTCACTGGCGCGGCAGACGATGCGCCGGAATCCGGACCCCGAACGGTTCATCGACGCATTCTCGGGACGTCTGCGGACGTTGTCGGAATCCCACGCGCTACTGTCGGACCGCGACTGGTCAGGCATTGGCCTGTTGGAACTGGTGGGCCTGCAGGTGCGCGGGGATGTCGATCTGCAGGCCGAACAGATAGAACTCAACGGCGAGGACGTCTTCCTGCCGCCAGATCACGCCCTGGGCCTGGGCCTGGTGCTGCACGAGCTGGCATCGAATGCGGCCCGCTTCGGCGCCCTCAGTGTCCCGGAAGGCCGCGTGGTCATCCGCTGGATCAAGCGTCAGGCACCAGACCTTCGCGTCGAGCTCCAATGGACCGAGACCGGCGGCCCGCCAGTCGTGGAGCCCCAGGAGTATGGCCTGGGTGGCAAGCTGATCGAACGCAGCCTTGCCAAGGTGCTCGATAGTTCGGTGGAGCTGACCTTCCCGCAGACCGGCGTCGAGGCGCGAATTTCCTTCCCGCTGCCGGTCGAGGCATAGCAGAACGGGCGCTCCCTTGCGGCAGCGCCCGTCGCGACACTCAATCGAACATCAATCGGATTTTTCGTCGCGCTTGTCCATGAACGAGCGGCCAAACAGCGCTACCGCCGCAACAGCCGCCAAGGGCAATCCGACGGTGCGGACCAGCGGCGAGCGCAGCAACACGGGCAGGGCCGTCAGCGCCGCGGTCGTCACCAGCGCCGTGGTTTCATTGGCGCGCCGCCGATCCATTTCCTTGGCCTTCTGGCCGCCCTCCACCATCCGCATGACGATGTAGGTGATCAGCGCAATCACCGCGCCGCCGGCAGCGATAATCGACGCCGCGATGATGGGATTCCAGATGTCGCTGAGCCAGAGGTAAAGGTCGAGCAAGAGAAACATCATGGCGATTGCGCCGAACAGACCGATGATCGACCAGAACACGATCTTGCGTCTGACGCGCTCGACGATCGCGTCGGTTTCTATGCCCAGCAAGGCCGCGAGCGGTCCCAGCAGGTTCATGAAACTAGCGCCGCGACAGAATGGCGAGCAGGAAGCCGATGCCGATGGCGCCAGCGACCGCCGTCAGCGGCTTCTCCCGGATGGTATCCTTGAGCTGTGTTTCGAGGTCGCTGGCCTGATCGCCGACTGCGCCGATGGCGTCCTTGCCCTGCTGCATGAGATGGCGGTATTCGCCCTTGGCGGTGTCGCGCGCTTCTGCGACCTTTTCACCACTCAGGCGGCTCAAGGTCGTGGCGATCGATTTGATGTCGTCCTGCAGGCGGGCGATCTGGGCCTCGAGTTGTTCCTCACGGGCCTCGTCGCGAGCGCGGCTCACGGTCGACTTGATCGCGTCCTTGGCCTCGGAAGCGGCGGCGGAAGCCGTCGTGCTTGCCTTGCGAGGGCGGTTGGGGGCCATGTCGCTGGTGGTAGCCATGTTGATGCTCCGTGTTGAGTTTGTTGATTCCGTCCTGGCGTAAACGCGCCTTCGACAAGGGGAGTTCCGTGCGGGACCGGAGTCAAGTGGACATCACCCGGCGGGGTACAGGCTGCCGGGTGATTAGGGGCAGAAGGCTGATCTTCTAGCGCGGGGAGCAGGGGACAGACCGGCTGTGCTCCCATAGGGGGCGATGTCAGATCCGTCCCAAAAGCACCAGGATCAAAATGATGACCAGCACCACACCCACGATCCCCGAGGGGAAATAACCCCAGCCGCGGCTGTATCCCCAGGACGGGAAAGCGCCAATTAGGATCAGGATGAGAATAATGATGAGTATTGTGCCCATCTTCGTGTGCTCCTTGTTGACGAGGCGTGACGCTGAGCGGGCCCCGATTTGTGGGAAGTCGGTGAGTTAGTTGGCCGCCATCAGCAGGGAAACAGCGACGGCGAGAATGGCGAGAGCCGGAATGATCGAGGCCAGCAGGGCAAGATAATGCCGCTCGCCGTCATAGCCCTGGGTCAAGGTCAGAACGCGTGCCTTGGTGGTCCGATTTCTCTCGTCCATTTCCATGATGGTCATCGCTATCTCCTTGCGGATTGGCCGCTTTTGAGGAACGACGCGCTCGATGTGCGCTTGCTGAAATGAACGGCAGCAGCGGAGATTTGGTTCCCGGGAGCGGTTTGGCCCGGCATGGGGACACCAAAATAAGACACCGCCCCAGCGTTCGCTGGGGCGGCGTGGATAGGGCTGTGATGGTTCTGCTGGCTATTCGGCGGCGCGCAATACCGGGGCAGGCTGCGGCGCCGGCTCGTCGTCCAGGCCGACGACATGCGCTTCGTCCAGTTCGCGTTCCAGCCTGGCTTCCTCTTCGGCCTTGGCCTTGGAGAAGCGCGCCAGCAGCAGATAAGCGACGGGCGTGAGATAGAGGGTGGAGACCGCGGCCGGCCCGAGGCCGCCCATGATGATCCAGCCGAGTGCCTGGCGGGCTTCGGCGCCGGCACCGTGGCTGATGACCAGGGGCAGGCCGCCAAGCACCGTAGCGATCATGGTCATGAGCACCGGGCGGAGGCGAATGTTGGAGGCTTCCTCGATGGCTTCCGCCACACTCCGTCCCTGATCTCGCAACTGATTGGCGAATTCGACGATCAGGATGCCGTTCTTGGCCATGATGCCCACCACGAGGATGAGGCCGATCTGGCTATAGACGTTGAGCGTGCCGCCGGTGAGTTGCAGTGCGTAGATGGCGCAGGCGAGGCCGAACGGCACGGTCGCCATGACGATGAGGGCGCTCCACACGCTTTCGAACTGCGCCGCGAGCACCAGCAGGATGACGACAAGCGCGAAGCCGAAGGTGACGTAAAGACCGTTATTGGCTTCGCCGAGGGTCTTGGCTTCGGCCAGTGGGATGATGCTGTCGCCCTGTTGCAGGAGAGGCTGGGCGATCTGCAATGCCTGGGTGTAGGCGTCGCCCAGCGTCATGCCATCGCCAAGGCTGGCGGTGACGCTGACGGCGCGGCGCTGCTCCTCGCGGCCAAGCGATGGCGCGATGGGCGATTCCACCAGGGTCGCGATAGTCGACATCGGCACGTAGCGGCCATCGCTGGTCTTGATGAAGATGCTGGCGAGATCGCTGGGGTCGTTGACCTCGTTGGTCGTCGACATCATCGTGATGGTGTAGCTCTTGTCGTTGATGAAGACGTTGCCTTCATCAGCGCCATCGATCATGGCCTGCATGGTGGTCGACAGGCCGTCGAAGTCGATGCCGAGAGCAGACGCCTTCTGGCGGTCGACGGTGAGGGTTAGTTGCGGCTGTGTCGGATCGTAGCTGATCTGGATGCGGCCGAAGCGCGGATCCTTCTGCATCTGATCCTGCATCTTGGTCGCGACATCATAGAGCTGGGTGTAGTCAGATCCGAGAATGGCGAACTGCAGGCCGTTGCCGCCGCCGCGAATGCCGAGGCTGTTGGCCGATAGGGTACGGGCGGTGACGCCCGGCACTTGCACGAGCAGCTTGTTGATGTCGGCGGTGATGGCCTGCTGGCTGCGGGTGCGCTTGTCCCAGGGGGCCAGGGTCAGCGTCATGAAGCCGCTGCTGGTGTTGCTGCCAAAGCCGGAGATCGAGAAGATCGACTGGATTTCGCCGGAAGCCTTCAACGGCTGCAGCAGGTCCTCGATCTGGCGCATCTCGGTGCGGGTGTAATCGAGGCTGACCGTGTTCGGTGCGCGGATGCTGAGCATGATGGCCGAGCGATCTTCGCTGGGCGTCAGTTCCTGGCGCAGATTGACGAAGACGAAATAGGCCGAGCCGGCAAACATCAGCGCCACGAGCACGACGGCGAAGGGGAACTGCAGGCAGGCATGCAGCGTGACGCGGTAGAACTTGCCGCAGACGCCGCCGATGGCATTCAGGAAACGGTGAATGAGGCCGGGATTGCCGCCACCATGCATGCTGTCGGCATGCTTGAGCAGGCGTGAGGCCAGCATGGGAGCGAGAGTGAGGGCCACCACGCAGGAGAGGCCCACCGACATGGCAAGTGTGAAGCCGAATTCGCGGAACAGGCGGCCGGTCTGGCCGGGAAGGAAGGACAGCGGCACGAACACGGCGGCGAGCGTGGCGGTGGTCGCCACGACGGCGAAGAACACTTCCTGGGTACCGAGCACGGCGGCGGCGCGCGGACCCATGCCCATACCACGTCGTCGGACGATGTTTTCAAGCACCACGATGGCGTCGTCCACCACCAGGCCTGTCGCCAGAACCAGCGCGAGCAGCGTCAGGATGTTGATCGAGAAGCCCGCCAGATAGACGCCCGCCATGGTGCCGATCAGTGCGACAGGCATGGTGATGGCGGGAATAAGCGTTGCGCGCCAATCCAGGAGGAACATGAAGATAACCGCAATCACCACGACCACGGCGACGATAAGCGAGCGTTCGACTTCCTCGATGGCGCCGGAGATGAAGACCGAGTCGTCGCTCGAAATGTTGATGGCGACGCCCTTGGGCAGGGTGTTCTGCAATTCGGCAACGGCGGCGTGCACATCCTGCGAGATCTGCACGGTATTGGACTGAGCCTGGCGAACGATGCCGAGGCCGATACCGGTCTTGCCGTCGGCGCGCAAGCCGCTCGAGGCGGTGCTGGGCGCAAACACCACGGTGGCGACGTCACCGAGCTTGATCTTGTCCTTGATGGTGAGGTCTTCGAACTCTTCGGGCGTATTCACTGCCGCCGTGGCCAGGACGTTGATGTTCTGGTTGGCGCCGTTGAGCGAGCCGGCCGGGGCATCGAAGGAGGCCGTGGCGAGCACCTTGCTGACATCGGCGGCGGTGAGGCCGAGGCTGGCGAGCTTGGCCTGGTCGACGTCGACCTGGAAGACGTTGTTCTGCTCGCCATAGACCTGCACGTCGGCAACGCCGGGGACAGCGGCCAGACGATCCGAAATGGTATCGTCGACCAGCTGGCTCAGATCGCCCATGGAGATCGTGTCGGAGGTCACCGACAGCTGCATGATGGAGCTGGCGTCGCTGTCGGCCTTGACGATGGTCGGCGGATCGATGTTGTCGGGGAGCTGGCGGGTGAGGCGCGAAACGGCATCGCGGACGTCGGAACTGGCCGTGTCGATGTTGGTGCCGTCGTTGAAGCCCAGCGACACGCGGGAATTGGCATAGGACGACGTCGATGAGATGGAGGCGACACCCGGGACACGGGCGACGGCGTTCTCCACCACCGAGGTGATTTCCTTGTCGACGGTCTCGGCGGCGGCGCCGTCATAGGTGGTCCGGATGGAGAGCTGGGGCTGCTCGACGCTAGGGAGCTCGCGCACCTCGATGCCGAAGAAGGCGGCAAGGCCGGCAACCACGATCAGCGCGTTGACCACTGCGGCGAGAACCGGGCGGCGGACGAACAGCGAAGCAATGACGCCGCCGCGGGAATTCTGGGACTGGATCGACATCGATCGGGTGCTCCTGGTTCTCGTTCGCCGTTACTTCGTCGCCGCGACGGTACCCGATGGCTTTACGGGATCCGCCTCAGCTTCCTTCTGGCCGTTCAGGCTGCCGTCTTCGAGCACCTTGACCTTGGCGCCCTCGCTCAACTGCAGCACGCCTTCCGTCACGACGGTGTCGCCCTTGGCGATGGCGCCCGACATCAGCACGCCGTCGCTGTTGCGCTGCACGATCTTGGCCATGGCCTTGTGCACGGCGCCATCGGTCAGCTTCCACACATAGGAACCCTCGGCCGACCACTGCACGGCGAGCGGGTCGACGGCCGGGAAGGTCTCGCCCTGGAAATCCATGGCGATTTCGAAGGACATGCCCGAACGCATCGCGCCCTGGTCGTTGGGAACCGTGGCCTGGACTTCGAGGGTGCGGCTCACAGGGTCGATCTTGTTATCGACGGCATCGACGGTGCCCTGGAAGGTCTGGCCCGGAATGGCCACGGGCGAGGCCGAAACCGGCTTGCCGATGGCAATGGTGTTGGCGTAGCGCTCCGGCACCCAGAAATTCACCAGGATCGAGGAATCGTCCTCGACGGTGGTGACGGCGGCCTGTGCGGCGACGAAGTTGCCGGGGGTTACCTGCATCAGGCCCACAATGCCATTGATCGGGGTGGTGATGGTGCGGCGATCGAGGGCCACCTGCGCGTCGCGCAATTCGAGATTGGCGTTATCGAGCGCGAGCTGTGCAGCGGTGACGTCGGTCTTGGCCACGGAATTGGACTTGGCCAATTCCTGCGAGCGGGACAGGGCGGCGGTCGCGTCGGTGACGGCGAGCTGCGCCTTGTCGACCGCGATCTTTTCGCTGTCGGAGTCGAGGTGGGCAAGTACGTCGCCGGCCTTGACGTGATCACCGGGCTTGACCACCAGTTCATCGAGGGTGCCACCGGACTGCGAGGTCACGGTCACCGAACGGAGTGCCGTGCCATCGCCGATGGCCGCCAGCTTGTCGTTGACGACCGCCGTGGTCACAGGCTTGGTGTTGACGGTGATGACGCGAGCCCCGCCGCCGGCGAAGCCGCCGCGACCACCTGCCGCACCCGGACGCCCAGCGCCGCCGGGGTTTCCGGGGCCACCAGCACCTGCCGATTGTTGCTCAGTGTTTCCGCCCGCAGGGCCGAAAGGCAGAACAATTCCGACCTTCGCCAGGTTGTCGTTTGCCCCGGGCACGAAGTAAACGTAGCCCACGAAGGCTATGACCACTACCACAACGGAAACCAACAGCTGCTTTAACAAGCGGAAATTCCTTGGCAATTCGCCGCTCGACGCCAGCGGGGGCAAGCGTCGTGGCGACACTATGATACGCTTCCCCGGGACTGGTGGTCCACAGGGCTGCACTTGACATGAGAAAAGCCTAGCAGCGAGGCGGCTTACCGCACATTAATTTGCAGTAAGATTGCCTAACTTATTGGTGAGACGGTTATTTTTCGACGGGCGAATCCGACCGTCCGCCCCACTCGGTCCAGGAGCCGTCATAGACCGCAACCTGTTGAGCGCCCGCGATTTCCAGCCCCAGGGCCAGGACCGAAGCGGTGATGCCGGAGCCGCAGGTGGTGACGAGCGGCTGCGTCAAGTCGACGCGCGCCTCGGTGAAGATGCGCCGCAGCTCTTCGGGTGAGCGCATGCGGCCGTCGGCGGTGAGCAAGGTGGAGGGCATGCTGAGGCTGCCGGGGATATGCCCGGACTTGAGGCCAGCGCGCGGCTCGGGCGCTTCGCCCGTGAAGCGGTTGGCCGGTCGGGCATCGAGAATGGTGCCGGAGGCGCGGGCGGAAAGGGACAGTACCGCGTCGTAGTCCCGAACCAGTTCGGGGCGGAAACGGGGCGTGAAGACAGCCGGCCTTGGGCTGGCTTCGCCGGTTGCGAGCGGGCGGTTTTCGCTCCGCCATTTGGGACCACCGCCTTCGAGGATGCGTACGTCCCGAGCCCCCATGGCGCGGAATGTCCACCAGACGCGCGGCGCGGAAAACAGGCCGCTTTCATCGTAGATGACGATGGTGTGCGCGTCGCCGATGCCGAGGGCTCCGACCCTATGCGCGAAGTCTTCCGGCTCAGGCAGCATGTGCGGCAGGTCGGTGGTCTTGTCGGCAATGCCGTCGATGTCGAAAAACACCGCGCCGGGCAGGTGGCTGGCGACGAATTCGGCATGCGGATCGCGCTGCGCCGCCGGCATGTACCAGCTCGCATCGACCAGTGCGATTTCTGGGGATTGAAGCCTTTCGGCCAGCCAATCGGTAGAGACGAAAGGGGACATGGATGCTCCGGAAGTTACCGGCATCGTAGGCGATTTTCATGCGGACGCAAGGATACGTCCGCATGGTCGGTGTGGCTAGTTGAGGATCAGGATGTCGCCGGAATCGATGGCGACCTTTACCTTCTCGTTCAGCGCCGGCGGCGGGGTGCGCTGGTCGTTGAAGGTGTCGAGGCTGACCGAGTTCTGTCCGAGGTTGACGCGCAGGCGAATGACCGAGCCGAGGAAACTGACGTCGGATACGGTGCCTTCGAGCAGGATGTCCTGGCCGTTGGTCTTGCCGAGCGCCACCGCTTCGGGGCGCAAGGTCAGCGACAGCGCCCCGTGCTTTTGTGCACCGGCCGGCAGCGTTGCCAGTGTGATCGACTGCCCGTCCACCAGGACGCGTTTTTGATCGACATCCTCGATCCTGGCTTCGAGCGTATTCAGCGTGCCCACGAAGGTGGCGACGAACCTTGTGGTAGGGCGGTTGTAGATCTCGAAGGGATTGCCGAACTGCTCGACGCGGCCGGCATTGAGCACCACGATGCGATCGGAGATCGACAGGGCCTCTTCCTGGTCGTGCGTCACGAAGATGGTGGTGATGCCCAACTCACGCTGGATGGCACGGATTTCCTGGCGGAGCGAGACACGGATCTTGGCATCGAGCGCCGACAGCGGTTCATCGAGCAGCAGCATGCGCGGACGCGGTGCCAGGGCGCGGGCGAGGGCGACGCGCTGTTGCTGGCCACCGGAAAGCTCGAACGGGAAGCGCTTGTCGAAGCCGGCGAGGCCGATAAGCTTCAGCATTTCCTGTACGCGGGCACGGGCCTGCTCGCGGGGCATGCCGGCAATCTTGAGGCCGAAACCGACATTGTCGGCGACGTTCATGTTGGGAAACAGCGCATAGGCCTGGAACACCATGCCGATATTGCGCTGGTTGGGACTAAGATTGGTGATGTCCCTGCCGTCGACGATGATGGCGCCGGTGGTGGGGCGCTCGAAGCCGGCGACCATGCGGAGAATGGTGGTCTTGCCACAGCCGGATGGGCCGAGCAGGGAAATGAACTCGCCCTTGTTGAAGGCCAGTTCGACGCCATGGACCACCGTGTTGCCCTTGAAGGTCTTGACGATCTTGTCGATGCGCAGGAATTCTTCAGCCATGACGGTCTCTAGTCCGCACGTGCGGCGGTTTTGGGGGCAAAACGCGAGAGCAACTGGATCATGCCCATCGCGGCCCAGGTGATGACGAAGGAAATGACGGCCAGCGCCGCCGGCTCGAACGCCCGGTTGGCGCCGACATTTTGCAGGTAGGGGCCGAAAGCCGGACGGTTCAGCAGGCTGGCAATGGTGAATTCGCCGATGACGATGGCGAGCGTCAGGAAGGCGCCGGATAGCACCGCCACGATGATGTTGGGCAGGATGACGCGGGTGATGATGGTCGCCTGGTTGGCTCCCATGATGGTCGCCGCCTCGGTCAGGGTCTGCACGTCGATGGTGCGCAGGCCCGTATCCACGGCCCGGTACATATAGGGCATGGCGAGCGCCACGTAGCCGAAGGTCAGCAGCACGTCGGTGCCGAGCGCACTGCCGGTCAGCGGCAGGAACGAGGACGAGTTGTAGAGCCGGATATAGCCATAGACCAGGATGATGGCCGGAATGATCAGCGGCAGCAGGGTAATGAATTCGATGAATGGCCGCAGCGCCGGCATGCGCAGCCGCACGTAGTAGGCGGTCGGCACCACGATGGCGACGCCCACGATGATGGTGATGACGCCGATGAGCAGCGAATAGCCGAAGGTCTGCTGGAAGCGGGGATCTGAGAAGACCGACGCATAGGCATCGAACGTATAGGCATCGCGGCGGATGCGCAGCGAGAATTCGAAGGTGGCGATCAGCGGCCCTAGAAAATAGAGGGCGCCAAGGGCGAAGACCACCCAGGCCCAGATACGCGACTGCTTCATTTGAGCCACCGTTCAGCGCGAGTGCGCACGATCAGGTAGATGACATTGGCAAGCGCGGTGATGACGATCATGGCAAGAGCCAGAGCCGCACCCAAGCCCGGATTGTGCAGCACGTCGCCGCGGATCTGCGCGTAGAGCAGGATGGGGACAATATTCAGCGACGAGCCGGTCAGCGCATAAGCCGTGGCGATGGCGCCGAAGGCGTTGGCGAAGAGCAGCGACAAGGTGCCGAGCAGGTTCGGCCACAACACCGGCAGGCCGATATAGCGCCAGAACTGGCCCTTGCTGGCCCCAAGGGTGGAGGCAGCCTCGCCCCATTCCTTCTTCAGTCCGTCGATGGCCGGCGCGATGATGAGAATCATCAGGGGAATCTGGAAATAGAGGTAGGTGAGGGTCAGGCCCCAAAAACTCAGCAGGTTGAAGCCGGCGCGATAGATGTCGATGCCGATGAACTTCAGCAGTACGGTCATCAATCCGAGCCGGCCGAGCGTCGAGAGGAACGCGAAGGCAAGCGGGATGCCGGCGAAATTGGACGCAACGCCCGAAAAGGTCAGCACCGCGGCGCGGACCGAGGCCGGCAGGCGGCCGCGAATGACCGCCAGGGCGATGACGAGGCCCAGGGCGGAGCCGAGGACGGCGGAGGCTGCCGAAATGCGGATCGAAATCCAGAACGAGGCGATGATCTGCGGCGTGCCGAGATCGATGAGGTTTTGCAGCGTGAAGTGGCCATCGGGGTCGACGAAGGCGGCACCGACGAGAAAGAGCGTCGGCAGCAGCAGGAACATCACCGAGAAGATGACGAATGGCGCAACGCCGAGAATTGCGCCCAGCGGCAGGCCGGCGAGGACCGTCCGGCGGCTACGCGGCGTCGCGGAGACCGGCCCGGTCGAAACCGGGCCGGCAGATGTGGGCGCCATGACGCTGGCTTGATCCATTACTGGACGTTCGCTCCGACGACGCTGTCCCACTGCTTGGTGATGACGGCATTGGCGGCGTTCTGCTCGGCCAGGGTCGGGAACACGGCCTTGGCATAGGCGTCAGCCGGCGGCAGCTTGTCGAGGAGCGCCTGCGGAACCTTGCTCTTGGAGGCGAGGTCGTTGAAGCGGATCGGGTGGCAATAGCCGGCGAGCCAGCCGAGCTGACCTTCGTCGGAATAGAGATATTCCATCCAGAGCTTGGCGGCATTGGGATGCGGGGCGTAGGCGCTGATGGCCTGGACATAGACGCCGGCGACGACGGCATCGGTCGGAACCACGACTTCGGCCTTCGGGTTGCCCGCAAAGCCATCGCGCCAGGCGAGGGCGTTGTAGTCCCAGTTGACGACGATCGGGGTGGTGCCCTGAGCGACGGAGGCGGCCTTGCCGATCACCGGCACGAAGTTACCGGCCTTATTGAGGTCGGCGAAGAAGGCGAGGCCGGCATCGGCGGCCTTGGTGGCGTCGCCACCGGAAGCAGCCAGACCCGCGGCGTAAACGCTCTGGATGGCCTGGTTGGAAACGCGCGGGTCACCGGTCATGGCGAAGGCGTTGGCGTAGTCCGAGCCCTTGAGGTCGGCCCAGGTGGCGGGGACCTTGGAGACGAGGTCGGTGTTCACGAGGAACGAGAGCACGCCGTAATAATCGCCATACCAGGCGCCATCGGCGTCCTTGGCGGCATCCGGGATGCTGTCCCAGGTCGAAACCTTGTAGGGCTGCACCAGGCCGGCGTCCTTGGCCTGCGGGCCGAAGGAGAGCCCGACGTCGATCACGTCGGGAGCCTGGGGGCCCTTGTTGTCCTTGTTGGCCTTGATGGCTTCGAGTTCATCGCCCGAGCCAGCGTCGGGGTTCAGCTCGTTGACGGTGATGCCCGGATACTTGGCCTTGAAGCCATCGATGACGGCGCCGTAACCGCACCAGTCATGCGGCAGCGCGATCGTGGTCAGCTGGCCTTCGGTCTTGGCCGCGGCATACAGCGCATTGATGTCGGTGGATTGTGCGAATGTCGGGGCGACCGAAGCGAGCAACGCTGCGACCGACACCGTAACGGCACACGCTTTATGAAAAGTCATCCTCGTGTCTCCATGTTGTTCTGTTTTTCGACAAATCTTCGATGAACCGCGGCTCATTACTTTTGTCGGGTGTCACTTGGATGACAGCGGACATTGGTCCGGTCCGAGGAGGGCCCGACGCGCACAGAAAACGCATACCGGGCAGTCGTGGCGGCCGTTTTCAGGCAACCGTCGCGTGGTTGCGGCGTTGGGTCGACAGCGCCCGAGAGAGGCTCTTGCGCGATACTCGGAAAAGGCTGTAGACGTTGCTCAGCAGCATCCAAAGCGCTTTGGAAGAGTCGCGTGGATTCGGCCAAAATCATTGCGAGGAATTGCGGCGGCCTTGCTCACGAGGCCGCCGTGTTGATGAAAACCACCAAATCTGGAGGCTGCCATGCCAATCCGTGCGCTCGTCTGGGGCGAGAACGTCCATGAACAGAAGAATCGGGTCGTCGCCGAGACCTATCCGCAGGGCATGCATGCCCAGATCGCCAAAATGCTGGGCCAGGACGGCAACATAATCACGGCGACCGCGACGCTGCAGGAACCCGAGCATGGGCTGACCGACGCCCGGCTGGCTGAAACCGATGTGCTGATCTGGTGGGGGCATGCGGCCCACGGACAGGTGGAGGACGCCGTGGTCGAGCGCGTCGCCAAGCGGGTCTTCGAAGGCATGGGCCTGATCGTCCTGCACTCGGGCCATTTTTCCAAGATTTTCAAGCGGCTGATGGGTTCGCCCTGCGCACTGGCATGGCGCGAGGCCGGCGAGCGCGAGCGGTTGTGGGTCGTCAATCCGGGCCACCCCATCGCCCGGGGGCTGCCGCAGTATTTCGAACTCGAGAACGAGGAGATGTACAGCGAGCCGTTCTCGGTGCCGGAGCCCTTGGAGACGGTGTTCGTCTCGTGGTTCCAGGGTGGGGAAGTGTTCCGCTCCGGCATTACTTACCGGCGCGGCGCCGGCAACATCTTCTACTTCCGTCCCGGCCACGAAACCTATCCGACCTATCATGACGAAACGGTCGGCCTGGTGCTGCGCAATGCGGTGAACTGGGCCCACAATCCAAACCGCTATGAGGACATCACCAAGGCGCCGAACCGGCCGGTCGAGGACGCGATCGAGAAGATCGTCGAGCGCGGCCCGAAGCTGCATCATGGCCGCGTCCAGGAAGGCTTCAAATAATATGCGCCTCCTTATCCTGGGGACTGGCGGCATGGCTAATCAACATGCCAAGCACTTCGCCGCCATAGAGGGTGTCGAGCTGGTGGGCGGCGTCGATGTCGATCCCAAACTGCTGGAGGCGTTCAACACGACGCATGGGATCGCCAATGCGTTTCCCTCGCTCGATGCCGCACTGGCCTGGGGCGAGTTTGACGCCGTAGCGAACGTGACGCCGGATGCGATCCACCATCCGACGACGCTGGCGGCCCTGGCTGCCGGCAAGCATGTGTTCTGCGAAAAGCCGCTGGCGACCGACTACGCCAAGGCGCTGGAGATGACGGAGGCCGCCGAGCAGGCCGGGCTCGTCGCCATGGTCAATCTCACCTATCGCAACGTCGCCGAGCTGCAGCAGGCGCGGCGCATCGTGCAGTCGGGTGAGATCGGCAAGGTCAAGCATGTCGAGGCGAGTTACCTGCAGAGCTGGCTCGTCTCCAAGGCCTGGGGTGACTGGCGGACGGAAGCCAAATGGCTGTGGCGCCTCAGCCGCAAGCATGGCTCCAACGGCACGCTGGGCGATATCGGCATCCACATCCTCGATTTCGCCGTCTATGGCGCCGGCAGCGACATCGACCACGTGTTCTGCCGCCTCAAGACCTTCGAGAAGGCCGATGGCAACCGCATCGGTGAATATGAACTCGATGCCAATGACAGCTTCGCCATGACGCTGGAGCTGGAGAATGGCGCGCTTGGGGTTGTGCACGCCACCCGTTGGGCCACCGGGCATTTCAACGAGCTGCGGCTGCGCGTCTATGGCGAGAAGGGCGGCGTCGAGGTGCAGCACCGGCACGATTGGTCCAAGCTTCTGGTCTGCGCCGGCGAGGACGCTGAAACCGGCACCTGGAAGGAAGTCGCCGTCGAGCCGGTCGAGACCAACTATCAGCGTTTCGCCAAGGCGGTGAAGGAGGGCCGGACCATGGAGCCGTCCTTCCGTCATGCCACGAACCTGCAAAAGGTGCTGGACCTGGCCGCAGTGACGGATCAACAGCGGACCGAACTGGAAGTCTGATCTCCGGTCCGGACGAAATGGCGAGGCCGCGCATGGGATTATTGCAACCTGTGCGCGGCCTTCCCAATTATCATTGACGCAACAGGGAGTGTCGCCATGGGTTTCGTCTGGGCCATCATCATCGGATTTATCGTCGGCGTCATCGCCAAGTTCCTCACCGGCGGCAGCCGTGAACCGAGGGGATTCATTCTCACCACGGTGCTCGGCATCCTTGGCGGTGTCGTGGGCACGTGGCTCGGCCAGGTCGTCGGCCTTTATGGTCCCAATGAAAACGGCGGGTTCATCGCGGCCGTCGTGGGTGCGATCGTTCTGGTGCTGGCCTGGCGGGCGCTGGCGCGCACGGCTCGATAGTTCATCGGGCTGGCAAGCCGAAGCGATTCAGTTAAGGTCGCCCCGCACTGACGGGGAGTTGAGACCGATGCGGACTGCTTTGATCGTTTATGGCGGATGGGAAGGACATGATCCGGAGGGCTGCGCGGCAATCTATCGCCGCTGGCTTCACGAGGATGGCTTTACCGTCCAGATGGCTACGGAAACCAAGGCTTTTGCCGATCCCGCCATTCGCGATCTGTCGCTGATCGTGCCGATCTACACCATGTCCAAGATCGAAAAGAACGAGGTCGAGAACCTCACCAAGGCGGTCGAAGGCGGCGTCGGTATTGCGGGCCATCACGGCGGCATGGGCGATGCTTTCCGCGATGCCGTGGCCTTCCAGTTCATGGTCGGCGGACAATGGGTCGCGCACCCCGGCAACATCATCGACTACACGGTCGATATCGTAAAACCGGAAGATCCGGTGATGGTGGGCATCAAGACGCCGTTCGCCTACCATTCCGAGCAGTATTACATGCATGTCGACCCTTCTAACGAAGTGCTGGCGACGACGACGTTCACCGGCGAGCATGCTTCCTGGATCGATGGCGTCGTCATGCCGGTGGTGTGGAAACGCCGGCACGGCAGCGGGCGCGTGTTTTATTCCGCGCTCGGGCACCAGGCCAAGGAATTCGCCGATTATCCGGACATGGCAACCATCATGCGCCGGGGCCTCAACTGGGCGGCGCGGGAAGAATAGCGTTCTTCACCTGGCCATCTCACACACGTGACTTGAAACTTGCGCGGAAACGATGCCGTTTCTGCGCTATGAACCGACCTGTGGGAGGCCGAAATGACAGCTGAAGCGGCCGACCGGCCGGTTGTGGCGGAGCCTCGCGCCAAGGGCCCCCTGATCTATCGGCAAGCGCTGCTGACGCGGGTCACGCATTGGGTCTGGGCGGTCACGCTGTTCTTCATGCTGGTGACGGGCCTGCAGATTTTCAACGCTTACCCGGCGCTGCATATCGGGCAGGAATCTCTGTTCAACGGCGAAAACGCCATACTGCAGATGTTCGCCATCAACGACAATGGCACCTATCGCGGCCAGACCAAGATCTTCGGGCATACGTTCGACACGACCGGGCTGTTCGGGATGAGCGGGACGCAGGAACAGCCGCAGTTCCGAGGCTTTCCGGCCTGGGCCACCGTGCCCTCCTACCAGGATCTCGCGACCGGCCGGGTGATGCATTTCTTCTTCGGCTGGATTCTCGTCGCCACGATGCTGGTCTGGTTTATCGGCAGCCTCATCAACGGGCATATCAGACGCGACGTCATCCCGCTCGATCGTGATATCAAACAACTACCCCAGGACATCGCCGATCACGCGCGGCTGCGCTTTCACCACACGCGCTCCTACAACGCCCTGCAGAAGATCACCTATTCGATCGTGTTCTTCATCCTGTTCCCGCTGATCATCGCGACCGGCCTCACCATGTCGCCGGGGATGGATTCCGGATTTCCCTGGCTGCTGGAACTCTTCGGAGGCCGGCAGACGGCGCGCACCATCCACTTTGCCGTCATGGCGCTGCTGGTCCTGTTCTTTATCGTGCACATCGTGATGGTGCTTGCCGCCGGTCCTTTCAACGAACTGCGCTCGATGATCAGCGGCTGGTATCGTGCCGAGCCGGGCACGCCCATCAGGCCGGGCAAAGAGGAGACAAAGCGGTGAGCAAGCTCATATTGTCACGCCGCCGCCTGCTGGGCCTGTCGGCTGCCGGCGCCTCCAGCCTAGTGCTGGCCGGCTGCGACCAGTTCGATTTCCTCGGACAGCGCGACGATCCTGTTCGCAATGTTTTGGAAGATGCCAATCTCCTGACCTATCGCGTGCAGCGGCTGCTTTTGGGCGATCAGGCGCTGGCGCCGGAATATGCGGCGAGCGAGATCCGCCAGGGGCAGCGGGCGAATGGTTCAACCGATCCCAACAGCCCGGAATATCTGGCGCTCAAGGCCAATAATTTCGCCGACTACAAACTGTCGATCACCGGGCTTGTGGACAATCCAGGGACATATTCACTGGCCGAATTGCGCAACATGCCGGCGCAAAGCCAGATCACCCGGCACGATTGCGTGGAAGGCTGGAGCTGTATCGCCAAATGGACCGGCACCAGGTTGGGGCCATTGCTGGATGCGGCCAGGATCAAGCCGCAAGCCAAATTCATCGTCTATCACTGCTATGACAGCCTGGACGGCGGCCTTGCGGGGCAGGTGCCTTACTATGAGAGCAGCGACCTGGTGGACGGCCATCATCCGCAGACCATCCTTGCCTATGGGCTCAACGACCAGACGCTGCCGGTCGCCAACGGCGCCCCTATCCGCATCAGGATCGAGCGGGCGCTGGGGTATAAGCAGGCGAAATACGTTCACACCATCGAGCTGGTCGACAGTTTCGCCAAATATGGCCTCGGCAAAGGCGGATATTGGGAAGACAACGGCTATGACTGGTACGGCGGAATCTGAGGCCGCAACCCTGCCATGCGCAGCAGAATTCTGATTTTTCTTGCTATTTCGGGCTGGGTGCCCCACATAGCCAACATCGTCACCGGCGCCAGCTCCAGTTTTGAGCGTCCTGCGCCTTAATCCATGATGACGGACTTCTCTTCTTATCGACCAATGCGGTGAGCGGCGAAGTGGGTCCGGAACTATCAACCGGACGACTAACGCAACCGCGGTCATTCCGATCGCCACTGTACGATTGACCCGCCACTCCCGATGGGACTGGCGACGAGCGCGCTGCTTGGTTTAGCGCGTCGCAAGGAAAGACAACTATTTTGACCACTACTTTTGAAACTCTCGGACTGCCGAGCGCGCTGCTGAATTCGCTGCGCCAGTCGGGCTTCGAGACGCCCACGAAAATCCAGGCGGAAGCCATTCCGCCGCAGCTGGCCGGCAAGGACATTCTGGGCATCGCCCAGACGGGTTCAGGCAAGACGGCAGCTTTCGGCCTGCCGATCCTTGCCGGATTGCAGGCATTGACGCTTCGTCCGCGGCCGATGACGGCCCGCGCCCTGATCCTCGCTCCCACCCGCGAACTCGCGGTGCAGATCGATGAGGCGCTGCGCAAAATGGCTGGCGGCATGCGCCTTTCCACCGTGCTCGTGCTCGGTGGCGTGTCGCGTTACCATCAGGTGCAAAAGCTCGCCAAGGGCGTCGATATCTGTATCGCCACACCCGGCCGCCTGAAGGATCTGGTCGACGACAAGAAGATCTGGCTCAACGAAACCCGCTGGCTGGTGCTCGACGAAGCCGACCGCATGCTGGACATGGGCTTTATCGGCCCCGTGCGCGAGATCGCGGCCCAGATCGGCTACAAGCGCCAGACGGCACTGTTCTCCGCCACCATGGCGCCGGAAGTCGCCAAACTTGCTGCCGGCCTGTTGAAGGAGCCGGTGCGGGTGGAAGCAACGCCGCCGGCAACCACGGTGGCGATGATCGACCAGCGCGTGATCCTGTCGGGCTCCAAGGCCAAGCGCGGTGAACTCAACACGCTGCTCGCCGATCCGGCGCTCGAACGCGTCATCATCTTCGCGCGCACCAAGCACGGCGCCGACCGCGTCACCAAGAACCTCGAGATCGACGGCCACAAGGCAGCGGCGATCCATGGCAACAAGAGCCAGAACGCCCGTCAGGCGGCGCTCAAGGGCTTCTCGTCCGGCCAGGTCCGCATTCTGGTCGCCACCGATATCGCGGCACGCGGCATCGACGTTCCGGGCATCACGCATGTGATCAACTACGAGCTGCCCGACGATGCCGAGAACTATGTGCACCGTATCGGCCGGACCGGGCGCAATGGCGCCTCAGGCGTTGCGATCACGCTTTGCGACGGCACGGAACGCAGCAAGCTGCGCGATGTCGAGAAGCTGATCCGACGGACGCTACCGGTCACGGGCGATCTGAAACTTGCCAACGACACTGGCGTGAAGCCGGGCAGCGCGGCCGAACGGCCCGCTCGTAACCACCAGACTCCCGGCCGCGGCCGTCCGCAGGCGGGCAAGCCTGGCGAACATCGCAGCCATGCCGACAAGCCGCGCCATGAAGGCGATGCGGCGCGCCCACGGCGCGCAGCTCCCGCCGGGGCCGGCTTTGCGGGCATGCCGGGAAGCGGCGCCGACAAGGGCGACGGCAAGCCGAAACAGCGTTGGAACAAGACGCAGAAGCAGGCGGGCCAGGCTCGGCGCGGCGGCCAGGGTGGCCGGCCGCGGGGTGGCGAACGCGTTGCCTGAACCACACTCCCATAACGAATGAAGAAAGGCGGCTCTCGGGCCGCCTTTTCTGTTTAGACTGGCGCGGGGATTCGGAGGAAAGCCTATGGGTGACAAGGGTTTGAACTGGCCGCAGATCGGCCTTGGCACGGGGCCGCTGAACGGGGATGCGGGCGTCGCCAAGCTCACCCAGGCGATCCGCGATGGCTACCGCCTGCTCGATACCGCGGCGCTTTACGGCAATGAGCGTGAAGTCGGTGAGGCGGTGCGCGCCTCGGGCGTGCCGCGGGACGAGATCATCGTGTTGACCAAGGTGTGGGTCGACAAGCTGGCTGCCGATGATTTGCGGCGTTCGGCGGAGGAGAGCCTGAGGCGGCTGGGCATGGACAGCGTCGATCTCTTCATCCTGCACTGGCCCAACCCATTGATCCCAATGGACGAAACCATCGAAGCGCTGAACAAGGTGCAGGCGGACGGGCTGGCGCGGCAGATCGGTGTTTCGAACTTCACCACCGGCATGATGGCCGAGGCAAGGCAGTTGAGCATCGCCCCGCTGGTTGCGAACGAGATCGAATATCATCCCTATCTCAACCAGGATAAGCTCCTGGCAGCCTGCAAGGCCAGCGGCATGGCAGCGATCGCGCACTGCCCGCTGGGCCGGGTGGGGCAGCTGTTCGCTGAGGCGGTGGTCACCGAGGCGGCGGCGCGGCATGGGAAGTCGCCGGCGCAGGTGGTGTTGCGCTGGCATATCCAGCAGAATGTCATCCCTATTCCGGGGAGCACCAGTCCGGCGCGGCTGAAGGAAAACCTCGACGTCTTCGACTTCACTCTTGATGCCGTCGAAATGGCGGCGATCAGCGCGCTTGAGGCACGACACTATAGAATCTGTACGCCACCTGTCCCGTTCGAATTCGACGCCTGAGGGGCCTGGACGGTCTCCCAGGCAGTGACCTCAATTGCTGGCCTGCTGCCCGATACGCAGGATATTGCGCGCGGTGGTGGCGATGTCGGCCGGCGTGGCGCGGCGTCCCTTCTTGGTCGTGGCGGATGAAGGCGCGCGATCGGGAATCGAAAGCGCCTCGAGGAAGCTCTCGGCCCAGTTGCTGATGCTGTAGCGATGAGCGGCGGCCGAGAGTGCTTCCCAGCGCTGGCGGCGTTCATCGAGCGGCATGATGAGGGCGAGGCGGAGCGCCTCGGCGGTTTCGTCGGTATCGAAGGGATTGACCTGGATGGCATCGGGAAAAATTTCGGCGGCGCCGGCGAAGCGGGAGAGCACCAGCACTCCGGGATCGTTCGGGTTCTGGGCGCCGACATATTCGTGGGCCACGAGGTTCATGCCATCACGCAGCGGCGTGACGAGGCCGATGCGGGCCTGGCGGTAGAGGCCGGCAAGCGTCGGCTGGCCGTAGGCGCGCTTGACATAAGTCAGGGGCTGCCAGTCGGGTTCGGCGAAGTTGCCCATGACACGACCGCACATGGCGTCGAGTTCGGCGCCGATCGCCTGATATTCCTTGATGCTGTCGCGTGAGGGTGGCGCAATCTGCAGCAGGTGCACGCGCCGGCGCAGGCCGGTGTTGTGGGCGAGCAGCTTTTCATAGGCCTCGACCCGCTGCGGCAGGCCTTTCGAGTAGTCGAGCCGGTCGACGCCGAGGATGAGAGCCTGATCGCCAAGCGAGCGCTGCATGCGATGACGCATCTTGGTGGCAGTGGGACTGACGGCAAGTTGGGCGAAGGCATCGGGATCGGAGCCGATGGGAAAGGCGGCGATTTCCGTCGTGGAAAAATCGGCCGGCTCGGCATGGCCGGTCATGAGTGTGGTCGGCGCCAGGTGATCGGCGAACTCGGTGAAGGCGGCGACATCGCGCTGGGCCTGCAAGCCAATGAGATCATAGGCCGACAGGTCCCGCATCAGCTCTTCGTGATGGGGGATGGCATAGAGCGCATCGGAGGTGGGGAAGGGGATGTGGAGGTAAAAACCAATGCGGTTGTGAGCGCCGCGTTCGCGCAACATCGCAGCGAAAGGGATCAGGTGGTAGTCATGGACCCAGATGATATCGTCGGGCCGCAGCTGCGGCTTGAGGGCTTCGGCGAACTGGGCGTTGACGTGGCGGTAGCCTTCGTACCAGGGCGTCTGGATGGTGGCGAGGTCGAGCCGCAAGTGGAAAGCCGGCCACAGGATGGAGTTGGAAAAGCCGGCGTAATAGGCCTGATGATCGTCTCGGGTGAGATCGACCGAGCCGACGCGGATACCGTCGATGGTTTCGAAGCGCGCTTGTTTGGAGGGGTTCTCCACCAGCTTGCCCGACCAGCCGAACCAGAAGCCTTCGTGTTCGGTAAGCGTGCCCTTCAGGGCAACCGCCAAGCCACCGGCGGCAGGAGTTTTGCCGGGGGTCCGGTTTGAAACGATAACCAATCTACTCATAAAAAGTCCAATCCATAGGCGGTAAAGCGCCCGGACGTATCCGGGCGGCAGCTTCAGGCGATGTTGGTCTCGCGGTCGGCAAGGCCCAGGATGAGGGCGCGTACGGAGGCGACATCGGCGATGCGCATGCGGGCCTCGGTGTCGCCGGGGCCGAGCTTGATGCCGACCCCGCCCAATTCCTGCACGGCTCGGAAACCATCTTCATCGGTGAGATCGTCGCCGATGAAGATGGGAGTGCGGCCGACGAAGGGTTCTTCGTTCATGAAGGCCCGCACGGCTTCGCCCTTGCTGATGCCGACAGGGCGGGCCTCGAACACCATCTTGCCGGGGACGACGACGAAATCGGGCACCGCGGCGACGGCGGCGCTGATGGCTTCCTCACAGGCCGCATCGAGCTCGGGGAGCTGGCGGAAATGGAGGGCAACAGTGGCGTCCTTGCGTTCGAGCAGCAGCCCCTCATGGGCTTGGAGGAGAGGGGCGAGCTGTTCGGCGATGATCTCGGCAGCGTTGCGGAATTCTGCGGGCAGCTCGATCAGCGTGCCGTCGGCCTTGCGGCGCTGGGCGCCGTGGCTTCCGGCGACGGCGAGCGGCGGGGCGCCGAGATAGCGATCGATGTCCTCGATCATGCGGCCGGTGACGACGGCAAAGGCGTGATCGAATTTTTCGGCCGCCTGCTCGATCTGCAACGGCAGGGTAGCGGGGACTTCGATACCGTCGGGAGTGTCGGCGAGATCGACGAGGGTCCCGTCGAAATCAGTAAAGATCGCCAGGTGCGGAAGAGCCTCGGGCGGGACCGTCTGGGTGTCATTGGACATGACGATAGCCTCGTTTGCTGCTGCAGGGACGTGACGGTAATGCGCGAAGGGAAGGATGGGTTCCGCGAGGGTGTTGCGGCCCACACCCCAAGGAAGGGAATGCCGGAGCTGGGGCTCCAGGTCTTGCCGCGCTCCTTGCCCTCTGGAGACGGAGCGGAAGGCTGTTCGCTCAGGCGAGCGGAATGCCCTTGTGACCCTTGGTGGTCTGGTAGGTGGCGGAGAGATCGGCATAAAGCGCGGTGAGGTCGTCTAGGCGACCGAGAAGGCTTTCGCGACTGCCGCGATCAAGGGTCGCGATCATCCGGGCGAGATCGTGGCTGGTCCAGAAAGCGTTGGTGCGATTGTAGAGCGGGCGGTCGGCATCGCTCTCGCCGGTCGAAAAGACCTCACGGAGGATGTGGATGTCGTGGGGAATGGCGAAGCTGTCGCGGCTGTCTTCGTGGCTGAACAGATAATAGAAATTGTCGTAGCCGGCCCAGGTGATGGCCGAAAGGCAGAGCGAACACGGCTCGTGTGTCGCGAGGAAAATGCAGTCGCGCGGATCGGGAAGCGTGGCGCGGTCGCGCTCGTAAAGCTTCTTGATGGCGTGCATCTCGCCATGCCAGAGCGGATTTTCCGTCTCGTTGTTGGTTTCGGCGATGACCAGGGACAGGTCGGATTTCCTGAGGATCGCAGCCCCGAACACCTTGTTGCCGGCGGCCACCCCGATGCGGGTCTTGGGGGCGATGTCGGCTTCGATGACGTCGAAGAGACGGGCGATGAAGGCAGGGGTGTCCATGAACGCTCCGGATGTGATGGGGCGAGGGTTAGCTGGATTGGGAGGAGCGTCAAGAGCTTCGGGAGCTTGAGGCCGGCTCGCCTCTGGCCGGGGGGCCGTCCCTGACCCTCCCGCAAGGAAGGGTGGCGTTGAGGGGGATAGGCTATCGGGCCGGAGTGAGCTCGAGCACTTCGGCGCCGGTGGCGTCGAGAAAGTGGAGGGTGTTGTCGGAAAGAGTAAAGCTGCGGATGAAAGCCAGGGTGTTGAAAAACTGGGTTTCCTGCGCCATCACCGGGCCGGAACAGGCCATGCGCGTGGCGGCAGGGGCGCCAAAGGTGATGGTGGTGCCGTTGTATTCGGCCTGGGCGAAATAATTGTTGCAGCCACCCTTGCCGCCGGTGCGGCCATCCTCGGCGAGTTCCATGGTGGTGCGGCTATCCGGCAGGACAGCGGCGTTGCTGATGCGCTCGACATGCCAGGTAATGCCGAACAGGGCGGCGACAGGGATGGCCTGTTGCTGTGCAGGAGGGGCAGGCGGCGGGGATTTGGGTTCGGGGGCGGTGGCCACCGGCGGCGTGGTGGGCGCCGTGTTCACCTGGCCCACCAGATCGACCACGATGGAGATGGGTTTTTCCGGAGCCAGCGGCTTTACCGGGTAGTGCGTGGTGTTGAGGAACAGCAGCTTGCCGCCCGTCATGATACGGGCCTGCAGGGCGTAGTTATGGTTGGGGACGATGACCTTGTCATCGAAATTGAGCGAGAAGTTGAGCGGCACCTGACCCGGGCCGGGCAGGCGTGCCTCGGCATGGACGATGGCGCGGGCATCAGCCAGCGACACGTCGAGCAGGCGGACACTGAGCACCGCGTCCGGTGGCAGGGCCAGGCGTTCACGATAAGTAACCTGCCCGCTGATCGAGATGGGTGCAGCTGCCGCGATACCGGTCAGCGCGATGAACGCGAGGCCGATGGCGACGCTTTGAAACAGCAGTTTGACGCGCGCAATCATGCTCACTCCCCGAGTGACACTCTTGATGCTGGTCGCGCTGGCGCAAGTCGACATTCGCGCCAGCTCGGGCTGAATCTCGACAGGCGTCAGTCTATGCGATCGCGGCAGATTATGCAGCAAATGCTGCAATCATGCGACAGTGTTTGTGTGCTTAGGTAAAGACTTCAAGTACTTGCGACAACCCGCCAGGGCATCAGGTAGTGGAATTCCTCGAGATTGACGCCATCGCCGCCGCGATCGATGACGAGGAAATCAGACACCGCACCGAGCGGAGTGAGCACGCCATGCCAGGTATTCATGGCGATGTTGACGCCCTGATGCGGTGTGGTGAGGAAGGCGCGGGGCGTCGCGGGCCCGCCATCCGCGTGGGGCGCGACGATAACGAGAAATGGCCGGTCGGACAGCGGGTAGAAGGCCTGGCTGCCGAAGGGATGGCGTTCGACGAGGGTGAATTCGTGCGGCAAGGCATAGGGCTGTCCGCGGAAGATGGAGAGCAGCGGGCGCGCATTGGCGCCGCCCAACTCGATGCGGGCCAGGTCGTGGTAGCGTTCGGTCATGCCGGCATTGATGGGGTAGTGGTGCGCCCCGGCCAATTGGATCACCTGGCCGAAAGGGGCGAAGGCCGCGGCGGTCAGCGGTTCGGCGATGAGCGATCGGCTCATCGCGGCGGGCTCAATTGCACGTGACGATTGACGTCCTTGTAGAGCAGATAACGGAAGCGGCCGGGGCCGCCAGCGTAGCAGGCTTGCGGGCAGAAGGCGCGCAGCCACATGAAATCACCGGCCTCCACCTCCACCCAGTCGCGGTTGAGACGATAGACGGCCTTGCCCTCGAGCACGTAGAGGCCATGCTCCATGACATGGGTTTCCTCGAAGGGGATCGACGCACCCGGCTCTAGGGTGACGATGTTGACATGCATGTCGTGGCGCAGATCGGCGGGATCGACAAAGCGGGTGGTGCCCCAGCGATCCTGGGTGCCGGGCATCCAGCGGATCGGCGTATCCCGTTCGTTGGTGACGAAGGCCGGCGGCGTTTCGATGCCGTGAACGGCTTCATAGCGCTTGCGGACCCAATGGAAGGTGGCGGGAACGGCACCGTGGTTGACGAGCGTCCAGGTGTGGCCGGGGGGCAGGAAAGCGTAGCCGCCGGGAGCAAGACGGTGCCTCGTGCCATCGATCACGAGGGTGGCTTCACCGCTGATGACAAAGAGGACGCCTTCGGCGGTTGGGTCGGGTTCCGGGCTGTCGCTACCGCCCCCGGGAGCAACTTCCATGATGTATTGGGCGAAGGTTTCCGAAAATCCGGATAGCGGGCGGGCGATGATCCAGGCGCGAGTGTCGCGCCAATGCGGCAGGAAGGAGGTGACGATGTCGCGCATAACGCCATGCGGGATGACCGCATAGGCCTCGGTGAAAACGGCGCGGCCGGTGTGAAGGGCGGTCTGCGGCGGCAGGCCGGCGGGGGGCGTGGCGTAGGTGGTGTTGGCCATGGCTTCGCATCGTCAATGAGATTCGAGAACGAGACTAGAGCCTCGCGCGGCGCGAAGCCATGGGCAAGCTCATGCGGGCGAGTTCTCGGCCTGGCGCTGGAGGCGCGCCAGCATGGAGGCCGCATAGGCGGCGTAAGGACCGATCCAGCGTTCGTGAATGGCATGGATCGGCAGGGCGTCAAGATGGTTCCAACGCTCGCGGCCGCGGCGTTCGACGATGATGAGGCCGGCCTCTTCCAGCACCCGCAGGTGCTGCATGACGGTGCAGCGGTCGAGCTCGGGCATGAGGTCGCAAAGCATCCCGGTGGTGCGCGGCTCGGACTTCAGGAGGTCGAGCAGGCGGCGCCGCACTCGATGGCTCAAGGCCTTGAAGGTGGTGTCGTTTTCGTCTTCGGTTGACATGTTATGTTTTTATAACATATGGTTTTGGCAGTCAAGCGCGAGGGGGCCAAAATGGCTTATGAATTCAATGTCAGCGGACGGATCGCCAAGCCGGTCTCGGAAGTGTTCGAGGCGGTGGTCGAGCCCAAGCAACTATCGGAATATTTCACCACGGGTGGCGCCAAGGGACGACTGGAGACGGGCGTGACGGTGACGTGGGATTTCGCCGATTTTCCCGGCGCGTTTCCCGTAAAGGTGGAGCGCGTGGTGAAGGACAAGGAGATCGTGCTGCGCTGGGCGGCGGCGCCCGATGGTGGCCCAGCCTATGACACCACGGTGACGATGACGTTCGAGGGGCTGGAGGACGGGCGGACGCTGGTGCGAATTTCCGAAGCCGGCTGGCGCGAGGGCGAGAAGGGCATGAAGGCGGCCTTCGGCAATTGCGAGGGGTGGACCGGCATGCTGTGCGCGCTGAAAGTCTATGCCGAACACGGCATCAATCTGCGCGAGGGATTTTACAAGTAACGCGCAGTTAAGGTCGCATTAGCGTTACCGAAACCGTAAGCATTGGTCGCTATGATGAGGGAATGTACGAGTTCCAGACCCATATCGACACCGTGCCGCATGACTGGGTTCAGGCCTATTTGCCCTGGCTCGCCCTCTTCGCGTTTCTGTTGCTGCTCTTGCGTTATGGAGAAGAGGACGAGGCGACCGACGACAGCGAGACTTTCTTCGGCTGACGCGGTTAGTCCAGCAGCGCCTTGAGGCGGAGCAGGGCGATGCGCTCCACCTGGGCGCAGGCGGTGAGAAACTCCGTCTCGTGGCTGTTGCCCAGCCGGCGCTCGAAGGCGTCGAGGATTTCCGCCTTGGAGTGATCGCGCACGGCGATGATGAAGGGGAAGCCGAAGCGGGCCGTATAGGCACCGTTGAGGTGGGAGAACTTTTCGCGCTCCATATCGGTCAGGGCATCGAGGCCGGCGGAGGCCTGTTCGACGGTCGAGGCTTCAGTCAGGCGGCGAGCAGCGGCGAGCTTGCCGGCGAGATCGGGATGGGCGCGCAGCACGGCATGACGTTCGGCCTCGCTCGAGGCGCGGAATTGCGTGCGTAGCGCGAAATGGAGGCCTATGGCGGTGTCGTTGACGGCGCCCAGCTCACCGTCCCAGGCGCGCTCGGCGATCCAGGACGAATGCTCGAAGATGGAGCCGAATTTTTCGACGAATGCGGGCTTGTCCATCTGCGAGGGCATGAGCGCCGGCTTGACGTAGGGGTGTTCGGCGGCCCAGTGGCGGGCGATGTCGACGCGGCTGGCGATCCAGACCCTGTCCCTGGCGCGAATATAGTCGACAAAGCGCTTGAGGCCCATGAAGCGGCCGGGCTGGCCGACGAGCCGGCAGTGCAGGCCAATGCTCATCATCTTGGGCGAGCCGGCTTCGCCCTCGGCATAAAGGCAGTCGAAACTATCCCTGAGGAACTCAAAATAGGCCTGGCCATTGTCAAAGCCCGAGGCGGTGACGAAGCGCATGTCATTGGCGGAAAGCGTATAGGGAATGATCAGTTGCGGGCGGTCCTTGTGGACCCGCCAGTAAGGCAGGTCGTCGTCATAGGTGTCGGAGACATATTCGAAGCCGCCTTCCTCCGAGACGAGGTCGACGGTGTTGAGCGAAGACCGGCCGGTGTACCAGCCGGTGGGGCGCTGCCCGGTGGCCAGGGTGTGGAGGTGAATGGCATCGCGGATCTGCTGCCGCTCGACGTCGGGCGGCATATCCTTGTGCTCGACCCATTTATAGCCGTGGCTGGCGATCTCCCAACCGGCGGCCTGCATGGCGGCGAGCTGTTCGGGCGCGCGCATCAGGGCCGTGGCGACGCCATAGACGGTGACGGGGATCCGATGTCCGGCAAACAGGCGATGGAGCCGCCAGAAGCCGGCGCGGGCTCCATATTCGTACATGGATTCGACGTTCCAGTGGCGCAGGCCCGGCCAGGGCGCGGCCCCGATCACGTCGACCAGGAAGGCCTCCGAGGCGGCGTCACCGTGGAGGATGTTGTTCTCGCCGCCCTCTTCGTAGTTGAGCACGAACTGCACCGCCACATGGGCGCCGCCCGGCCAGTTGGCATGGGGCGGGTTGGCTCCGTAGCCTTGCATGTTGCGAGGGTAGCGCATGAACGAACTCGTTGATTGAACAGTGAGACGAGAGTGGGCAGAAAAATGGACCAATTGGTAAAAAACCGCAATGATCCCCCTTTAAACCCGGTTACTTTTTGTCGATAGTCGGGTGGTGCGCAATATCCGATCACTGCTTCGGATTGCCCCTGGCTTAGGCAAGGAGATCTTATGGCCGGTTCCGGTCGCTTGACGACCCATGTCCTGGACACCATGCATGGCAGGCCCGCCGCCGGCATGCGGCTCGATCTACTGACGATGCACGGTGACCACAGCCATCATGTGCTGTCGACGTTTACCAATGCTGACGGGCGGGTCGACCAGCCCCTGCTGGAGGGCGACCGTTTCCATCCGGGCGCGTTCGAATTGAATTTTCATGTCGGGCAGTATTTTGAGCGGCTGGGCGTCGACTTGAAGACGCCATTCCTCGACGTGGTACCGGTGCGGTTCACGATGAGCGAGGCGGCCCACTATCATGTTCCGCTGCTGGTTTCGCCGTTTGCGTATTCGACGTATCGGGGGAGCTGATGCGCGCGGTGCTTGACGTCGAACCCCCCTCACCCTCCCTTCGGGCACCCTCTCCCTCAAGGGGAAAGGGCGATAGGGCCGAGAGTTTGGCAGTCGACTCCTTTTTCCCCTGTGGGAGAAGGTGGCGCGAAGCGCCGGATGAGGAGGCTTGCGATGTCTGACATCCGCGCCGCCATCCGTTTCGTCCTCAATGATGAGGATATCGAACTCTCCGACCTTCCGACGACCCAGACCTTGCTGGATTTCCTGCGGCTGACCAAGCGCCTGCGGGGATCGAAGGAGGGGTGTGCGGAAGGGGATTGCGGGGCGTGCACGGTGCTGGTCGGCAGGCTGCGCGGCGATGTGCTGGTCTATGAGACGGTGACGGCGTGCATCATCTTTGTGGGATCGCTGGATGCGACGCATGTGGTGACGATCGAACACCTGTCGACTGCAACGGGGCCGCTGCACCCGGTGCAGCGGGCGATGGTGGACTATCATGGCAGCCAGTGCGGATTCTGCACGCCGGGCATCGTGATGTCGCTGTATTCATTGTGGATGCGCAAGCCGGAGCCGACGACGCCGGAGATCGAAAAGGCGCTGCAAGGCAATCTTTGCCGCTGTACGGGCTATTCGCCAATCGTGCGGGCCGCCAAGGCGATCGCGTCCTATGGAGCCGCAAGCGCCGATCCGCTGGTGGCGGAACGCGCCGCGATGACAGTGCGGCTCAAGGCGTTGCGAGACGGCAGACGGGTGGAAGTGGGCGAAGGCCGGGCGCGGATCATCGTGCCGGCGAGTGTCGACGACCTGGCCGGAATTTATGCGGCGGAGCCGGATGCGACGATCGTGGCGGGCGCAACCGATGTGGGGCTCTGGGTCACCAAGTTCATGCGCGATATCGGGCCGCTGATCTTTATCGGGCACCTCGATGAACTGCATGGCATCGAAGAGACCACGGGCCATCTTAGGCTCGGTGCGGCGGTAACCTATAGCGAGGCGACGGCGGCGATTGTCAGGCATTTTCCGGCGCTGGGGGAGCTTTGGAATCGGATCGGCGGCGAACAGGTACGCAATGCCGGAACCATCGGCGGCAACATCGCCAATGGTTCGCCCATCGGCGACACGCCGCCACCACTGATTGCGCTGGGTGCCTCGATCACGCTGCGCAAGGGGCAGGAGCGACGGGTGGTGAAGCTCAAGAATTACTTCATCGCCTATGGCAAGCAGGATCGGCAGAAGGGTGAGTTCGTGGAGAGCGTGACGATACCGTCGCTGCCCAAGGACGAACATTTCGCCTGCTACAAGGTGAGCAAGCGCAAGGACGAGGATATTTCGGCCCTGTGCGGGGCGTTCCGGCTGTTCATCAACGACGCCGGACTGGTCGGCATGGCGCGCATCGCCTTCGGCGGCATGGCTGCGACACCGAAGCGGGCCAGGGCGGTGGAGGAAGCGCTGGTTGGGCGGCCCTGGACACTGGAGACGCTTGAGCATGGGCTCGCGGCGGTCGGCGAGGATTATCAGCCGATCAGCGATATGCGGGCCAGTGCCGAATACCGGCTGCTGGCAGCGCAGAATTTGTTACGGCGGTTTTTCCTCGAAAGTTCGGGGCAGGGTGAGCGGCTGAAGCGGGAGGTGGCGTGATGACCGCCAACGGAGCGCAGCGAGGCAGCGCATGAACAAGGTCGAAATCGCCACGACGGGGCGGTTACATGAGTCGACCGTGCACGACTCGGCGGCCAAACATGTGGCGGGGCGGGCCGACTATATCGACGACCTGAACGAGCCCGAAGGCACGCTGCATGCCTATCTGGGCCTGTCGGCACGGGCGCATGCCGAGATCGTATCGATGGATTTCGAGGCGGTGCGGGCGGCGCCAGGCGTGGTCGGCGTGCTGACGGCGGCGGACATTCCGGGCGACAACGACGTGTCGTCTCCCCATAAGCATGACGACCCGGTGTTTGCCGAGGGCAAGGTAGAGTTTTACGGCCAGCCGATATTCGCGGTGATCGGGCAGACGCGCGAGGCGGCGCGGTGGGCGGCTAAGCTGGCGCGGATCGAATACCGCGATCTTGAACCGTTGCTGGCGCTGGATAGCGCCATTGCGGCCGGGGGGCGGCTGGTGACGGAGCCGCTGAAGCTCGAGCGCGGCGATGTGGCGGCGGGCATGGAGGGCGCCGAATACCGGCTGCAGGGCCGGGTAAATATCGGCGGGCAGGAACACTTCTATCTCGAAAGCCAGATCGCCTTCGCCTATCCGGGCGAGGACGACGAGGTGGTGGTGAATTCCTCGACCCAGCACCCGAGCGAAGTGCAGATGATGGTGTCGCATGTGCTCGGCATTCCCCACAATGCGGTGACGGTGAACGTCCGGCGCATGGGCGGTGGCTTCGGCGGCAAGGAAACGCACGGCAATCTGTTCGCGGCGGTGGCGGCCCTGGCGGCGAGGAAATTCAACAGAGCGGTGAAGCTTCGGCCCGACCGCGACGACGATATGGTGGCGACGGGCAAGCGCCACGATTTCATGGTCGACTACGAGGTCGGCTATAATGGTGACGGCAGGATCCAGGCGGTCGACGCAACCTATGCGGCGCGAGGTGGCTTTTCGGCCGACCTCACCGGGCCGGTGACCGACCGGGCGCTGTTCCATGCCGACAATGCCTACTGGTATCCGGCGGTGCGGGTGAAGTCGCTGCCGCTCTACACCAACACGGTGTCGAACACGGCGTTTCGCGGCTTCGGCGGCCCGCAGGGGCTGATCGCGGCGGAGCGCTGGATCGAGGATATCGCCTATGCGCTCGGCAAGGATCCGCTGGAGATCCGCAAGGCGAATTTTTATGGCGTGACCGAGAACAATATCACGCCCTACCACCAGGAGGTGGAGGACAACATCATCCACCAGCTGGTGGAGGAGTTGGAAACCTCGGCGGACTATCAGGCGCGGCGCGCCGCCATCATCGACTTCAACAAGACCAGCGTGGTGCTGAAGAAGGGCATCGCGCTGACGCCGGTGAAGTTCGGCATTTCCTTCACGGCGACCTGGTACAATCAGGCCGGCGCCCTGATCCATGTCTATCGCGACGGCTCGGTGCACCTCAGCCATGGCGGTACCGAAATGGGGCAGGGGCTGCACACCAAGGTGGCGCAGGTGGTAGCGCACGAATTCGGACTGCCGCTGAGCCGGGTGAAGATCAACGCCACCAATACGGGCAAGGTGCCCAATACCTCGGCGACCGCGGCCTCGTCCGGAACCGATCTCAACGCCATGGCGGCGGCGGATGGCGCGCGGCAGATCAAGGAACGGCTGCTGGCGCATGCGGCCAGGATGTATGAGGTGCAACCTGACGAGGTGCGCTGGGAATTCGGCGGGGTCAGGGCCGGCAAGCAGTATGTGGCCTTCGATGAGCTGGTGGCGTCGGCCTATATGTCGCGCGTGCAGCTATCGGCGGCAGGGTTCTACAAGACACCGAAGATCCATTGGGATCGGGCGACCGGGCGCGGGCGGCCGTTCTACTACTACGCCTATGGGGCAGCGGTCTCCGAAGTGACCATCGACACGCTGACCGGCGAGTATCAGGTCGAGCGGGCCGACGTGCTGGAGGATGTGGGACATTCGCTCAACCCGGCCATCGATATCGGCCAGGTCGAAGGCGGGTTCATCCAGGGCCTGGGATGGCTGACGACCGAGGAACTGGTGTGGGACAAGAAGGGCGAGCTGCGGACGCATGCGCCCTCCACCTACAAGATTCCGCTGGCATCCGATGTGCCGCCGATTTTCAACGTGCGCCTGGTGGAGTGGTCGGTAAATAAGGAGTTGGCCATCGGGCGCTCCAAGGCCGTGGGTGAGCCGCCGATTTGTCTCGCGATGTCGGTGGTGGAAGCGCTGTCGATGGCGGTGGCCAGCGTCGCGCATTACCAGATCGCGCCGCGGCTCGACATGCCGGTGACGCCGGAACGCGTGCTGATGGCCGTAGAGCGCTTGCGAAGGGCAGGGCCGGGATGATCACCGCCGCCGCCATTTCGGACTTTGCCGCCAAATATCCTGTCGCTGTCTGTGCTGAGCTGACGGCGGTGCGCGGGTCCAGTCCGAGGGCGGCGGGGACCTTCATGCTGATCGCGGCGGATGACCTGCTCGGTACGATCGGCGGCGGGGCGCTGGAGCACCTGGTGATCGAGCGGGCGCGCAAGGTGATGCGCGAGGGATTGCCGGCAGGCACGCTGGACGTGCCGCTGGGGCCGGAGATCGGGCAGTGCTGCGGCGGCCGGGTAGAGGTGGCGCTGATGCTGACGGAAGCCCGCAAGATCGCCGAGTTGCAGCGCCGGGCCGCGGCGGAGGCGGCGGCGTGGCCGGATGTTTTTGTGTTCGGTGCCGGACATGTGGGCCGGGCGCTGGCGCGCGCTCTGGCGCTGCTGCCGGTGCGAACGCATGTGGTGGATACGCGCCAGGACGAACTGGCCGGATTGCCCGGGACGGTCGAGCTGGTAATGACGGCGCTGCCGGAAGCCGTGGTGCGGAGCGCGCCACGAGGCAGCGCCTATGTGATCCTGACCCATGACCATGCGCTCGATTTCCTGATCGCCGAGGAGGCTTTGAAGCGAACGGATGCGCCCTATGTGGGCATGGTCGGATCGCGGACGAAACGGGCGCGATTCAAGACCTGGTACCTGGCCGAAGGCGGCGCCGAGCCGGCGCTGGAACGGCTGGTGCTACCGATCGGGGCGATGGGGCTTGGGGATAAGCGGCCCGAGGTGATTGCGGCGCTGGCGGCAGCTGAAATTATGGTCCACATTGGCCGGCGGGAAGTCCAAGATCTGAGTGCGCGGCCGGCCACCGAGAGAAGGGGAGCCGCCGTTGGAAGATAGAGCGCCACAGCGCCTGGAGTTACGGGGGATCACCAAGCGGTTCCCGGGCGTGCTCGCCAACGATCATGTCGGGTTTTCCGTCGCTCCCGGCGAAATTCATGCGCTGCTCGGCGAAAACGGCGCCGGCAAGTCGACGCTCGTCAAGATGATCTACGGGATCATGCAGCCCGACGAAGGCGAGATCCGCTGGAACGGGCAGCCGGTGGTCATTGCCAATCCCAAGGCCGCACGCCGGCTGGGCATCGGCATGGTGTTCCAGCATTTTTCGCTATTCGAGGCGCTGACGGTGCTGGAGAACATCGCACTCGGGCTCGACACCAAGGTGCCGCAGCGGGAACTGGAAACCAAAATCCTGCAGGTGATGGAGAATTATGGGCTGAGGCTGGAGCCGCACCGGTTGGTGTCGACGCTGTCAGTGGGTGAGAGGCAGCGGATCGAGATCGTGCGGGCGCTGCTGCTGAACCCATCGATGCTGATCATGGACGAGCCGACCTCGGTGCTGACGCCGCAGGAAGTATCGCAGCTGTTCGGCACGCTGCGGCAGATTTCCAGCGAAGGCTGCTCGATCCTCTACATTTCGCACAAGCTCAACGAAATCCGCGAACTCTGCGATACGGCGACGATTTTGCGCGGCGGTCGGTTGGTCGATACATGCGATCCACGCAAGGAAACG
The DNA here is from genome assembly GCA_036499825.1 of Devosiaceae bacterium. Taxonomy (GTDB): domain Bacteria; phylum Pseudomonadota; class Alphaproteobacteria; order Rhizobiales; family Devosiaceae; genus Paradevosia. The sequence goes on along the minus strand of DASYCZ010000055.1, from coordinate 4,835 downwards.
CCGCGCTCGATGGCCGAGAAGATGATCGGGGCTGGGCTCAAGGACGTGGTGAAGCCGACGGGACGTATGTTCGGGGATGAGAAACTGGTGGTGCGCAACCTCACCGTGCCGGGCGAGGGGCCGTTCGGGGTGCCGCTCAGCGCCGTGAGCTTTTCGGTCAAGGCCGGGGAAATCCTCGGCATTGCGGGGGTGGCGGGCAATGGGCAGAACGCCCTGCTGCTGGCGCTCGACGGCGAGATCGGCGGTGAAGACAGGCAGGCGATCACGCTCGATGGTGCAGCAATCGGCAAGGACAGCGCCAAGCAGCGGCGGCTGAAGGGTATGTGCGCGGTGCCGGAGGAGCGCAACGGGCATGCGGCGGTGCCGGATTTCACCCTCTCGGACAATTCCATCCTGACGGCGCGAGACCGGATCGGGATGGTGATTTCGGGGTTTTTGCGCCGCAACGTGGCCAAGAGCTATACGGGGCAGGTGATCGATACCTTTGCCGTGAAGGCGCAGGGAAGCGGGGCGACCGCGGGGTCGCTGTCGGGCGGCAATCTGCAGAAATACATCATGGGCCGCGAGATCTTGCAGAAGCCCAAGGTGCTGGTGGTCAGCCAGCCGACCTGGGGCGTCGATGCGGGCGCGGCGACGGCCATACGGCAGGCGCTGGTGGACCTGGCGGCGGAAGGCTCGGCCATCGTCGTCATCAGCCAGGATCTCGATGAATTGCTGACACTGTCGGACACGATCGCGGTGATCAACCAGGGACGGTTGAGCAAGCCGATGCGGGTGGCCGATGCCGATATCGAGGAGCTCGGCATGCTGATGGGCGGCATTCATGGCGAGAGCGCCGAGGACAGGGAGCCGGTCCATGCGGCTTAAGCTGGAAAAACGTCCCGCGCCCAGCCGGTTGATGCTGTACCTGACGCCCATCGGGGCGGTGGTGGCGACGATGATCGTGGGCGCCATCATCTTCACGCTGATCGGCTATAACGGTCTTGCAGCGGTCTACCAGGTGTTCGTGGCGCCGGTGGTGACGAGCTACAAGTGGCAGGATCTGGCGGTCAAGGCGTCGCCGCTGATCCTGATCGGTGTGGGACTTGCGGTTACCAACCGCGCGGCGCTTTGGAACATCGGCGCTGAAGGCCAGTATGTGGTGGGGGCGCTTGCCGGTACGGGCATCGGGCTGTTGACGCAGAACATGACGGGCCCCTGGATATTGCCGGCGATGATCGTCGCCGGGTTTATCGGCGGGGCGCTATGGGGAGCCATCCCGGCGTTGCTGAGGACGCAGTTCCGCGTCAATGAGGCGCTGTCCAGCCTGATGATGACCTATGTGGGCATTCACCTGATGAACTATCTGGTGACGGGGCCGTGGAAGGACCCGACGGGGTTCTCGTTTCCGCAGACGCCGCTGGTGACCTACGACCAGACGATGCCGACGCTGATCCCCGGAACACTGGTGCATTACGGGGTGCTGTTCACCATCATCATCGCGCTGATCGTCTGGGTTCTGATGTCGCGGGCGGTGTTCGGGTTCCAGGTGCGTGTGGTGGGTTCGGCGCCGAACGCGGCGCGCCATGGCGGGTTTTCGGCCAAGCGGGCGGTATGGCTGGTATTTCTGCTCAGTGGCGGGCTCGCCGGACTGGCGGGAATTTTCGAGGTGACCGGGCCGTTCAGCCAGATGTCACTCGGCTTTCCGCAGAATTACGGGTTCACGGCGATCATCGTGGCGTTTCTCGGCCGGCTCAATCCGATCGGGGTGATCATTGCGGGCGTAGTGCTGGCGATCACCTATGTGGGCGGGGACATGGCGCAGAGCGCGCTGCAATTACCCAATGCCAGCAAGGGGATTTTCCAGGCGCTGATGCTGTTCTTCCTGCTCGCCAGCGACATTCTGGTGCGCTACCGGCTGCGCGTGGTGAAGCCGGCGCCGGCCCTGGCGGCTGAACCGGCGGGGAGCACGCTATGAGCCCGGACTATCTCATTGCCATCTTCATCACCGTGGTGGGGGCGTCGACGCCGCTGCTGTTCGCCGGCCTCGGCGAACTTGTGGCGGAAAAGAGCGGCGTACTGAACCTGGGCGTCGAAGGCATGATGCTGGTCGGCGCCATCGCGGCGTTCGCAACGGTCGACATAACCGGCAATCCATGGCTGGCGGTGGTGATGGCGGCGTTCTGCGCGGCAGCTGTGTCGATGATCTTCGCGGTGCTGACACTCAGCCTGTCGGCCAACCAGGTCGCGACAGGGCTGGCACTGACGATTTTCGGCACGGGGCTTTCCTCGCTGGTGGGGCAAGGCTTTACCGGCAGGGCGATAAAGACGTTCGGGACGCTGTTTCCGGAAGGGCTCGCCAACGACCGCTTCGGGCGGGTGATCTTCGGCTATTCGCCGCTGGTCTATCTCTCTTTCATCATGGTGATCCTGGTCGCCTGGTTCCTGAAATCGACGCGCGGCGGACTGATCCTCAGGGCCGTGGGCGAGAACGACGTGTCGGCGCATTCGATCGGCTATTCGGTGATCGGGGTACGCTATGCGGCGGTGGCGTTCGGCGGCGCCATGGCGGGCATTGGCGGGGCGTCGTTTCCTCTGGTTTTGACGCCGCTCTGGGCCGAGGGGCTGACCGGCGGGCGCGGATGGATCGCCCTGGCGCTTGTGGTCTTTGCCGGCTGGCGGCCGTACTGGCTGCTGGCGGGGGCGTATTTCTTCGGGCTGCTAGGAACGCTCGAACTCTATGCGAAGGCATCCGGTGGTGCCTTCACGTCGCTGCTGCCATCCGAGGGGTGGGCGGCGGTTCCCTATCTCGCCACGGTCATCGCGCTCGCCGTCATTTCGGTGAGCAAGCGGGCCGGCGGCAATGCTCCGGCCTGCCTCGGCAAGCCGTTTATTCCTGCCGCATAAACACGAAACCGATCCACAGGGAGAAAACCATGCACAATCTCAATCGCCGCACATTCATCAAGGCAGCCGGCGCCGCCTCGGCACTGCCGCTGATTGGCGGGCAGGCCTTCGCGCAGGAAGCGCTGAAGGTCGGCTATATCTATGTCGGTCCGATCAATGATGGTGGCTGGAACACCGCTCATGAGGCAGGGCGCCAGCAGATGCTCAAGACGCTCGGCGACAAGGTCACCTCGGTGTATGTCGAGAACGTGCCGGAAGGCCCGGACGCGGAACGCGTGCTGCGCGACCTCGCCAACCAGGGCTGCAAGCTGCTCTACGCAACATCCTTCGGCTTCATGGATTCGGCGGTCAAGGTGGCCAGGGCCTTCCCCGACATCAAGGTCGAGATGTGCACGGGCTTCAAGCCGGCGCCGAACCTTTCGAACTACAATATCCGCTTCCACCAGGCGCGCTCGATCCTGGGCACCATTGCGGGAATGATGAGCAAGACGGGCGTTGGCGGATATCTGGGCACCTATCCGGTGCCGGAAGTGGTTTCGGGCATCAACTCCTTCACCATTGCGGCGCGCAAGGTGAACCCGAACTTCAAGACCAAGGTCATCTGGGTGAACACCTGGTTCGACCCCGCCAAGGAAGCCGATGCGGCGCGTGCGCTGATCGACCAGGGCGTCGACGTGATGACGCAGCATACCGACAGCCCGGCGGCGGTGCAGGTGTGCGAGGGCAAGAATGTCATCACCTTCGGGCAGGGCTCGGACCAGAGCCAGTTCGCTCCCAGCATGTGCAAGACGTCCTCGCTCGATCTTTGGGGTTCATTCTACACGCAACGCACGCAGGCAGTGGTGGAAGGCACTTGGAAGCCCGAGGATACCTATTGGGGCATCAAGGAAGGTGCGCTCGATATCGCCGAGATCAAGAATGTGCCGGACGACGTGAAGGCGGCGGCCGAGAAGGTGAAGCAGGGTTGGATCGACGGGACCTACAATTGCTATGCGGGGCCGATCAAGGACCAGCAGGGCAACGAGAAGTGCGCAGCGGGAGCGGAACTCAGCGATGCGGACATTCTGGGGATGAACTGGCTGGTCGAGGGCGTCGACGGCACGCTGGGTTGATGGGCGCGGGCGTTCGGTAAGGTCCTTCCCGGCGGGGAGGACGGAGGGACACTGAATGGCACCGAAGGGGGTGGGCTCTCCTACCCCCTCCCAGCCTCCCCACAGAGGGGGGGGCGGGGTCGGTGTGTTTGGCTAAATGGTGCCACAACCTCGACCGGCACACTCTTCCCTAATGGGGAAGGGGCCGGAGGGGTTGAGATGGTTGGGCGGGACCACTGATGACGGATTTTGCGGTCTTCTGGGAGTGGCTGAGCTTTGCGGCGCGATGGGCGCATGTGGTGACGGCTATCGCCTGGATCGGGTCGTCGTTCTACTTCATCGCGCTCGACCTGGGGCTGAGGAAGACGCCGAGCCTGCCGCCGCTGGCGCATGGCGAGGAGTGGCAGGTGCATGGCGGCGGCTTCTACCATATCCAGAAATACCTGGTGGCGCCGGATTTCCTGCCCGAGCACCTGACGTGGTTCAAGTGGGAAAGCTATTTCACCTGGCTCAGCGGCTTCGTGCTGCTGATCGTCGTCTATTATTTCGGCGCCGATCTGTTCCTGGTCGACAAGCACGTGCTCGACGTGCCGGCGTGGGGCGGCGTGCTGATCTCGATCGGCTCGATCGTGGTGGGGTGGTACGTTTATGATTTCCTGTGCCGCTCGCCGATTGGCAAATCGACCGGCGGGCTGATGGTGGCGCTGTTCGTGGTGCTGACGGCGATGGCGTACGCCTACACGCTGGTGTTCACCGGCCGCGCTGCGATGCTGCACATGGGGGTGTTCACGGCAACCATCATGGCGGCCAACGTCGCGATGATCATCATCCCCAACCAGAAGATCGTGGTGGCGGATC
>DASYCZ010000054.1:0-2955 GCA_036499825.1 Devosiaceae bacterium | reverse complement strand
CATGGACCCATCGGTCGCCGTGTCGCCATCCTTGGCAAACGCTGCCTCATCAATGACGACACGATGATACCGGCGACTGCGGCCGGCGATCCGGTTCTCGAGGGACCAGAAGTCGAGGCGGCCGCCATTGCAGAATCTCATGAAGGCGCCCGACTTCGAGCTGGCTGTGAAATCGCGCGCAATAGTGACCCCCTGAGGGGTGGTTTTCGCGTCCAATTCTGCCCCCCCTGACGGCTATGCCAGTGTCGCTTCCTTTTGAGCCTGTGTCGGCTCTGGGAAGGGCTGGCGGGGGTGATTGGCGTGGAGCTCATTGGGCAGATACGGCGGGCGTTTTTCGAGCAGCGCCGGGCGATCAAGGAGATCTCGCGAGATTTGCGGGTATCGCGCACGACGGTGCGCAAGGTGGTGCGCTCCGACAAGACGGCGTTCAAGTACGCCCGTGAGGTTCAGCCGTCGCCGAAGCTGGGTGAATGGATAGGACCGCTGACGGAGATCGTGGAGGCGGAATCGAAGCTGCCGAAGCGGGAGCGGCGGTCGACGCAGCGGCTGTTCGAGGAGTTGCGCGGTCGCGGCTATGACGGGGCGCACGACAGCGTTCATCGGTTTGTGAAGGAGTGGCGGGAGGAACGCGCGCGAGTCCCGGCGCAGGCGTTTGTGCCGATGAGCTTCGCGCCGGGAGAAGCCTATCAGTTCGACTGGAGCCACGAGACGATCACGCTGCAGGGCTTGCCGCTGATGGTCAAGGCGGCGCACATGAAGCTGTCGCACAGCCGGATGCCGTTTGTTCGGACCTACTTCCGGGAGACGCAGGAACTGGTGTTCGATGCCCACGACAGGGCCTTCGTATTTTATGGCGGGGCCTGTCGGCGTGGCATCTACGACAACATGAAGACGGCAGTCGAGGCGATCTTCATCGGCAAGGCGCGGCAGTACAATCGGCGGTTCCTGCAGATGTGCTCGCACCATCTGATCGAGCCGGTGGCCTGCAGCCCGGCTTCGGGTTGGGAGAAGGGGCAGGTCGAGAACCAGGTCGGCAATCTGCGCGATCTGCTGTTCCGGCCCAAGCCGCGGGTCAGCAGCCTGGCCGAGCTGAATGGCTGGCTGGAAGACCAGTGCGTCGCCTATGCCAAGCGGACAAGTCATCCGGAGTTCAAAGACCGGACGATCTGGGAGGTCTTCCAGGAAGAGCGCCCGAGCTTGATGGAACGGCGTGCGCCATTCGATGGCTTTGTCGAGAAGGCGGTGCGGGCGACGACCACCTGCCTGATCATGGCGGATCATAATCGCTACAGCGTCGATGCCCGTGCCGCCGGGCGGATGGTGCTGGTGCGTTGCCATGCTGAACGCATCGTCGTGCTGCTCGACGAGGTGGTCGTGGCCGACCATGCGCGCAGCTTCAAGCGCGACCAGATCATTTATGATCCGTGGCATTATCTCCCGGTTCTACTGAAGAAACCCGGTGCCTTGCGCAATGGAGCGCCGTTCAAGGATTGGGGCCTTCCGCCGGCCCTGGCGCAAGTGCGCCAGCGGCTCAAACACCATCCCGACTCCGACCGGCAGTTCGTCAAGGTGTTGGGCGGCGTGCTCGACCACGGGCTCGACGCCGTCGAGGCGGCCTGTGCGGAAGCGTTATCGGCGGGCATCGCCAATGGCGACGTGATCCTCACCGTGCTTGCCCGGCAACGCCAGCCGCCGCCGGTGCCCAGCATCACCACGCCGCATGCCCTGCGGCTCAAGATCGAACCGGTGGCCGATTGTGGCCGCTACGACAGCCTCAGGAAGGTCGCCTAATGGAACGCCACGAGATTCTCGACGCCATGAGCGAACTCAAGCTCTATGGCATGCGCGCCAGCTTCGATGAGATCGCCGGCAAGGGATTGGCCCGGCGGGATGAGATCTATCCGCTGATCGCCAGCCTGATCCGTGCCGAGCACACCCATCGTCAGGCCAGATCGATCAGCTACCGGATCAGCGGGGCCAAGTTCCCGGTGTTGAAAGATCTCGACAGCTTCGTCTTCGCCGACACGCCGCTCGATCAGGGTCAGGTTCGCGAGTTGGCGACCGGCACGTTCCTCGACGCCAAGCGCAACGCCATCTTCATCGGCGGCACCGGGACCGGCAAAACCCATCTCTGCATTGCCGTCGCCTGCGCCGTCATCCGCAGCCGCGCCAGGGGACGGTTCTTCAACCTTGTCGATCTGGTCAACCAGCTCGAGCAGGAGAAGGCTGCGGGCAAGAGCGGCAGGCTGGCCGAGAAATTGCTGCGCTACGATCTCATCGTCATCGACGAGCTCGGCTATCTGCCGTTCAGCCAATCCGGCGGGCAGCTGCTGTTCCATCTGATCAGCAAGCTCTACGAAAACACATCGCTGCTGATCACCACCAACCTCGCCTTCGCCGATTGGCCGCAGGTGTTCGGCGACGCCAAGATGACCACCGCCATGCTCGATCGCCTGACCCATCACTGCGACATCATCGAGACCGGCAACACCAGCTGGCGCTTCAAAAACCGCAGCTGAAAAACCCTCCCCCAGACCCCCACCCGGGCTTATCCCGCGTGGGTGCACAGGGACCTCCCACGCGCCCCGCGTCCGCGTGCGTGAGGCGCTACCGCGACGCGCGCGGGTCCCTCCTATGCACTACTGGGATAAGCCCATTCCTGTCATCCCAGAGGGGTCACGATTGGACGCGAAAAGGGGGTCACGTTTGGATGCGAATTGACACACTGGCCGTTCCAGCAGACTGTGCGAGCGCACGTGGCGTGCTAGGAGGTTTTCTGCGCATCAACCTCTTGTTGGACGGCCCTTGGCAAAGGGCAGTTCCAAGTCAGGCGTTGGTCGCGTATCCCGGTTGGAGGGATTTCACGTTTGCGGCGGAACGCAGTGGACGGCCGGTAGCGCCCGAGATCGCCCTGCCGATCAACGGCCGCATCCAGGACCTGTGGCGGAAGCTTTA
>DASYCZ010000053.1:0-4206 GCA_036499825.1 Devosiaceae bacterium | reverse complement strand
GTCGCGGACGTTGTCGAGATGGTCGCCCATCACAGCGCGCGAAAAGGCGCGATCGTCTCCCATCACCGCGCCCATCAATTTCATATGCTCGGAGCCGCCGGGCTTCAGCCGGCTGCTGATGCGCGTGGTGTTGAAGAGTTGGGTCCGCCGGCGCAGGTCGCGAATGGTCGACGCCAGCAGCGGATTGCCGGCCGCATCGGCAATCGTGCCGTGCACCAAATCGTCCACCGCCCAATGCTGGGCGGGGGCGGGATCTTCCATGGCGAGCAGCTCATCTATGGCGGCGATGACGTGGTCGGCCACGTCCCTTTGTACGTGACCGGTGGCGCGACCGGCCGCTTCGACCTCGAGGACGCGCCGCACGTCGAGGATGGAGACGAACGTTTCCACCCCGACATTGCTGACGACGGGCGCGCGTCCATGGCTGCGCGTAATCAGCGATTCCGCCTCCAGGCGGCCCAGCGCTTCCCGCACCGGCGTTCTCGACATCGAGAGGGAGCCGGCGATCCGCCGCTCCTGCAGCAGCGTTCCCGGCGGAATTTTGCCGGTCAGAATCTGCTCGAGGATGCGGCCATATGCTTGCTCGCTGAGGCTTTGATCACCGGTCTCCGGCCGCGCGGACCACTCCGATGTGTCAGTCACAGGTTCCATCAAGCTCATGCCGGCTCCTCGTCAACGACGGTGGTACACCAATGACATACCATCGTCAACATGTGCCCAAAGCCTGACCTGCCTGCCGCAGTCTTGAGCAGTCGAGCCGGCCTTCAATTCGTCAGAGCTTCTGCATTGGACAGGAGAGGGAGAGGCCGCACTATTCGCCCAGTGCTCACCGCACGGCGGAGCGGGCGCCAGCGGAGGCGAAGCTAGAATGCGCTTTTAGTATAACCCGCCCACTCGCCGCTGTGTCTAATTAACCGGCATGCGCCCGGCGGTCCGGCCCGCCGGAGCGCCGTCTCGACTGACCCGCCGCCATGCTTCGCGCGTGCGGCGATGCCGCAGTGCATCGATCTTGAGCACTTCGGGAATGCGGCGCAATGTTAAGCACTTAGCGCTCGCCATGCCCGCGCCGGTCCGGTCCCAAATCCTCACGCAAAATGCTGCCGGAAGGCGACCGACCACCGCCTCGGTGCGACCAAGGCGGGTGCCCGTTTTCTGAGCCGAGCGCTCATGTTTTAGACGGCTGTGAGCCTTGGTTTTCAAGGGGTTCCGTGTCTAAGTGACGGATGGTTGACACCGGATATTCCTTTGGCATACCGTCTGAATGCCAGGCTCAACTGGCGTTCTGGGGAATGGAAATGAAGATGACGATGAGGACCATGATATGGACCGCCGCCACCGCTTTCATGCTGGGTTCTCTCTCTGCGCCGGCGTTCGCGCAGGATCTCACGAAGGTAACGGCCCGGCTGGCTTTCATAGCGGGTGGTATTGACGCACCGTTCTTCGTCGCCCTTGGCAAGGGCTACTTCAAGGACGAGGGGCTCGATGTGACCGTACTCGATGGCGACGGATCGACGGGCACGATCCAGGCTGTCGGCAACGGCAGCGTGCAGTTCGGAAATGCCAGCCTCGGCGCCCTGGTTCAGGCATCGGCGCAGGCGCAGTTCAAGAATATCCAGGCGGTCTTCGGCCTCGTGCAGAAGGATCCCACCGCGGTCATCTCGCTCAAGGACAAGGGGATCCAAAAGCCGTCCGACATCGAGGGCAAGACGTTCGCGACCGAAGCGGGCAACCTGCAGGACGGGATGATCAACGCCTTTGCCGAAGTCAACGGCGTCGACATGAACAAGGTCCAGATCATCATCACCGACAACTACAAACAGGCGCTGCTGAAGGGGGATGCCGACTTCATCAACGCCTGGGCGAACCCCGATGGCGATCAGATCAACGACAACGCGCCGATCGATCCGCCGATGCTCTTCGCCGATTGGGGCGTCAACCTCCTCGGCTCGAGCATTATCGTTCGCACCGACTGGCTCGCCGACCACGAAGATGCGGTCCGCGGCTACCTCCGCGCCCTGACCAAGGCCCATGACGACGTGCTCGCCAATCCCGACGAGGCCCTGAACTACTTCATGCAGTACCGTCCCGATGCCAACAAGGACCAGATCAAGCGTGAGATTCAGGTCATGGAAAAATACCGGCACACCACCCTGACCGAAGGCAAGCCCTTTGGCCTGATCGACAAGGCCGACGTCCAGCAGACCATCGATCTGCTCGAGAAGTACGCGAAGGTGCCGGCGGGTTGGGCCACTCCCGACTCCGTCTACACCGACAAGTATCAGCCGGCGGCGCAGTAACCGCTGGTCCAAGGGACGCTGCCGTCTCCCGGCGGCGTCCCACTCTCGATTGAAAGAGCTGGTTGCGGCAATGGATCTAGGGCTCGGCGACAAGACGGCATTGGTGCTCGGCGGCAGCCGGGGACTCGGTCTCGGCGTGGCGCGGGCATTGCTGGCGGAGGGCGCGCGCGTCGTTGCGACCTCGCGCAGCAGGGAGCGGCTGCAGGCGGCGCGAAACGCGCTGCCGCAGGGCGACCGGGACCGCTGCTTTATCGTCGACGCTGATCTTGCCGCGCCGGACGCCCCCCAGCACATCGTCGCCGAGGCCGTCGCCCACCTCGGGCGCGTCGACATTCTCGTCAACAACACCGGCGGTCCTCCGGTCGGCCTGCCCAGCGAAGTGGCGCCGGCGGAGTTGCAGGGTCACTTCGAAAAAATGGTGCGGCCGGTCATCGAACTCACGCTGGCGCTGCTGCCCGGCATGCGGCAACGCCGCTGGGGCCGCATTCTGACCATCGCCTCGAGCGGCGTGGTGCAGCCCATCCCGTCTCTGCCCCTATCCAACAGCCTGCGCTCGGCGCTCGTCGGGTACATGAAGACCCTCGCTGGCGAAGTCGCCGCCGATGGGGTCACCGTCAACGTCCTTGTCCCCGGTCGTATCGCGACCGATCGGACGCACGACGTCGACCAGATCGAAGCTCGGCGAAGCGGCCGTCGCGAGGCGGACGTGGCAACGGAGTCCGCCGCGGGCATTCCCGCCGGCCGTTATGGCACCACCGACGAGTTCGGCGCGGTTGCAGCATTTCTGGCTGGCGTGGGCGCCAGCTATGTCACCGGTTCCATCATTCGTGTCGATGGAGGGGCCATTCGCTCGGTGTGAGGTTCCGGAGGAGAAACTCACGACCGGCGCGTGGCGCAGTATCATAGGGGAGGTTCGGCCGAAACGCCGAAAAGAGAGCTTGAATCACATGGCAATGGCGCCTGCATTCGATAGTCAGACTAACCCCCACATCAATATCGCTGGGGTCTCCAAGACGTTCTATGGCCGCAAGGGTGAGGTCCAGGCGCTGCAGGACATCGATCTGCAGATTCAACCTGGGGAGTTCGTGTCGATCCTCGGCCCATCGGGCTGCGGAAAAAGCACGCTCCTGATGCTGCTTTCGGGACTGATGAAGTCGAGCGGCGGCACGATCAACGTCGGCGACAAGGTCATCGATGGCCCGAACTCCGACGTCGGAATCGTGTTTCAGCGAGATGTGCTGCTGGAGTGGCGCAACGCCCTGCAGAACATCATGATCCAGGCCGAAGTCCGGAAGTCGCCGCTCGACGCCGCGCGCGACCGGGCGAAGCAGCTCCTCAGGATGGTCTCGCTGCAGGACTTCGAGACCTCGTACCCGAAGGAACTGTCGGGCGGCATGCGCCAGCGCGTCTCGATTTGCCGCGCGCTGCTGCACAAGCCCAAGCTGCTGCTGATGGACGAGCCCTTCGGCGCTCTCGACGCCATGACGCGCGATCAGCTGCAGCTCGATCTGCTGCGCCTATGCAGCGACGACGACATGACCGTGTTCTTCATCACCCATTCGATCCCCGAGGCCGTGTTCCTCAGCGACCGCGTCGTGGTGATGTCGCCGCGCCCCGGGCGCGTCGAACGCATCATCGACATCGACCTGCCGCGCCCGCGCCGCCTCGCGATGCGGGATGATCCGAAATTTGTCGCCTACACGCACGAGTTAACGGAGATCTTCATGGGTCTCGGCGTCTTCAAGGAGGTGGTGTGATCGATGGCCGCCATTACAGAAACTGATCGTCCCGTCCGCGCCGCCTCGCGCTGGTATCTCGGACTGACATCGCCGGCGCTCTGGACGCTGATTATCGTCGTCGTCGTTTGGGAAGCCGCCGTCCGGCTCACCAACGTCCCGGTCTACATTCT
>DASYCZ010000052.1:0-16874 GCA_036499825.1 Devosiaceae bacterium | reverse complement strand
CCCACCGGGTCATTCCGGCGCAGGCCGGAATCCATGTCCGTGGCACACCACGTACACCGAGCCCTTGGAGCATTCCCCGCATGGATCCCGGCCTTCGCCGGGATGACTCCGGGAAAATGGAGGGATTGGGCCACCAACGCGCAGCGGCGGGTGATACGTTGATCCTCTTCCAGCCTCCTAAGCTCCCCACCCACCGGGTCATTCCGGCGCAGGCCGGAATCCATGTCCGTGGCTTGCCACTCACATCCAGCCCTTGGAGCATTCCCCGCATGGATCCCGGCCTTCGCCGGGATGACCCCGGGAAAATGGAGAAATGGGACCATCAACGTGCACCAATACGAGGGCACAACTCCCCCGAAAAATCGCCCCTCTAAACCCCATACATCCGGCCCATGCGCCCGATGATCTCGGCCAGCCGCTCGCGCAGCTCCTTGGGCTCCAGCACTTCGATATCGGGGCCGATCTTGAGCATTTCCTGCGCCGCCCAGCGCGGCTCTTCGATGGGAATCGTAAGTTCGGCCCAGCCTTCGGCATCGGGCTCGATTGCCGCCGCCTCGACGGCGTTGCGCACCGTCTGGCTGATATCCATCAGCCGCTTGCGGCCGGCTTCCGAGGCCCGGACCCGCGCCCGGCCCACATAGATGTCGCGCTCGAATTGCTCGGTGGTGCTGGCCCAGAATTCCGCCAGGTCGAAATCCCGCGGCCGCTCGAAGCGTTCCTCGGTGACGATCAGCGCCACGATGCTCGACATGCGGTAGGTGCGCGCCACGCCGTCGCGGCGAGCCACCACATACCAGGTGCCGCCCTTGAGCACGAGGCCGAGCGGGTCGAGCGTGCGGTCGGCCACCTGCGTCCAGCTTTCATAGCGCACCGCGATGCGGCGCTCGCCCCAGACGGCGCCGGCCACCGCCTGCAGGTGCTCGTGGATGCGGCCCGGCTGGAACCAGCCCTTCGGGTCGAGATGGAAGCGCGAACTCATGCGCCGCGCCTCCTGCTGCCAGTCTTCCGGCAGCGCCGCCAGCAGCTTCAGTTCGGCCGCCGCCACCTCATTGCCGAGGCCGAGCTCAGCCGCCGGCCCCGGCAGGCCCGACAGGAACAGCGCCTTGGCCTCGGGCGCCGTGAGCCCGGTCAGCCGCGTCCGCCAGCCCTCGAGCAGCGCGAAGCCGCCATTGCGGCCGGTCTCCGCATAGATGGGGACGCCGGCCGCGCTCAACTGGTCGACGTCGCGATAGACGGTGCGCACCGAAACCTCGAGCTCCCCCGCCAGGAACTCGGCGCTCAGCCGGCCCCGCGTCTGCAACAGCATCATGATGGTCAGCAGCCGGCTCGCACGCATTTTTCAACCCTAGCATAAAAGCCTGACATCCGGTGTCAGGCTTTTGGGCCTAAGCTGGCGAAATCAAAGGGCAGGGGAGAGCCGCAATGAACTATCACGCTGTCAATTTCGCCGCGCCGACCGGCGATCCGCACGATTTCGATTTCCTGCATGGCGATTGGGTGGTCACCAACCGGCGCCTCAAGCAGCGCTGGACCGGCTGCACCGACTGGGAAGTGTTCACCGGCTATTCGCACTGCACGCCTTATTTGGGCGGTGGCGCCAATGTCGAAGAGATGGATGTGCCCAGCCATGGCTTTTCGGGCCTGTCGATGCGCCTTTACGATCACGAGTCGCGGCGCTGGGCCATCTACTGGATCAACTCACGCCAGGGCACGCTGTTTCCGCCCGTGCATGGCGGCTTCATGGGCGATCACGGCGTCTTCGTCGGCCGCGACGAGGATCGTGGCGAGGCCGTCACCGTGCAGTTCTTCTGGACCAGACTCGACGCCCGCAATGCCCGCTGGAGCCAGGCGTTCTCCAGGGATGGCATCATCTGGGAAACCAACTGGATCATGGAATTCAAGCGCCTCGCCCCGTGAGATCGGAAGGCGCGGCGGAACCGGTTGCGGGCCTGGCCGTTCTGGGCCAAATCTCGACCGTTCCAGTGGGGGTGACAAGCTCGGCACGCTTGGTCAATATGGGCCCCCCGTCCGATGCTGGAGTCCTCATGAGCGATGACGTCGATCTGACCGGCTATTTCGAGCGAATCGGCTTTGCCGGATCGATCGCGCCGAATCTCACCACTCTCGAAGCGTTGCACCTGCTGCATCCCGCCGCCATTCCCTTCGAGAACCTCGATCCCCTTTTGGGCCTGCCGGTCAGGCTCGACCAGAAAAGCCTTGAGCAGAAGCTGCTCTACGACCGGCGCGGCGGCTATTGCTTCGAGCACAATCTGTTGTTCATGCGGGTGTTGCGCGAACTCGATTACGAAGTGTGCGGCCTTGCGGCCCGCGTGCTCTGGGGGCATCCCGAAGGCGCCGTCCGGCCCATCAACCACATGATCCTGGCCGTCGATATCGGCGGCTCGACCTATCTGGCCGATGTGGGCTTCAGCCGCATGACGCTGAACGGGCCGCTGCGCATGAAGGCCGATGTCGAGCAGGAAACCCCGCTCGGCAGTTTCCGGCTGGTGAGCCGCGAGCCGGAATTACGCCTCGAAGCCCGCATCGGCGAGGACTGGAAGCCGCTCTACAGTTTCGAGAACACCGAGCGCAGCGCGGCCGACTACGAGGCCTTCAGCGATTTCGTCGCCAAGGACCAGTATTTCCGCGGTAACCTGATGGCGGCGCTGACCGAGAAGGACCGGCGGCTGGCGCTCTCCGACACGCTGCTGTCGATCCATCCGCGCGATGGCGCCAGCGAGCGTCGCATTCTTACAAGCCTTGAGGACATGCGTGAGACATTGTCGGGCCTGTTCGGCATTACGCTGCCACCGGACGATATGCTGAATCCGGTGCTGGAAAAACTCCTGGCCAAATCGCGGCGGGAGGAAACGGGAGCATCCTGATGGCGCCGGTTACGCCAGACCCCAGACACATGAGGGATTTTCCCTCCCAGCAGGCCTTCGAGGCCTGGCTGAGCCAGCATCACGACACCGAGCCCGAGCTCTGGCTCAAGATCCACAAGAAGGATACGGGCCTGCCTACGGTCACCTATGCGGAGGCGCTCGATGTCGCCCTTTGCTGGGGCTGGATCGATGGCCAGAAGAAGGGTTTCGACGAAAAATCCTTCCTGCAGCGCTTCTGCCCCCGCAAGGGCAAGAGCAACTGGAGTGAGAACAACCGCCAGCATGTGGCGCGCCTGATCACAACCGGCCGCATGACCCCCCATGGGCAAAAGCACGTCGATGCCGCCAAGGCCGATGGCCGCTGGGACAAGGCCTATCAGGGCGCCTCCAGCATGGAGACGCCCGAGGATCTGCTCGCCGCCATCGCGGCCGACCCGAGGGCTTTGGCGACCTTCAATAAGCTCAACGCCACCAATCGCTATGCGCTGGCCTTCCGTACCCACAACATGAAGACCGAGGCGGGCCGCAGGAACAAGATCGCCACCTTCGTCGCCATGCTGGCGCGGGGCGAAACCATCCACCCGCAGGATATGGACAAGCCCCGATGACCCAGTATGCGGCATTCCTGCGCGGCGTGAACCTGGGCAAGCGCATGGTCAGGAGCGCCGACCTCAAGGCGGCGTTCGAGGCCATGGGCTATGACGATGTGCGCACGCTGATCGCCAGCGGCAATGTGCTGTTCGCCGCCAGCGCCGACGACGAAGCCAAATTGGCCGCCGCCATCGAAAAAGGGCTGGCTGAAAAATTCGGTTTCGACATCGGCGTGGTGCTGCGCAGCCGCGCCGAACTCGAGGCCATGATCGCCGCCGAGCCGTTCAAAACCATCCCCCAAAATGCCGACGCCAAGCTCTATGTGTCGCTCCTGCGCGAGCCCGGCGCCCATCACCTGAAGCTGCCTTTCGGCATTGCGGGCAATTTCGATGTGCTGTCGGTCACCGCGCGCGAGATTTTTGCTGTTGCCTGGGCCATGCCAAACGGGCGATACGGCGAGGGGCTGGATCAGCTGGAAAAGCACCTCCCCAGGGGAACGCTGATCACCCAGCGGAACTGGAACACGATCGTGAAGGCGGTTGCCTGACCTCTGGCGCCGCGCCGGAGGACAGCAATGATTACCGTATTCGGCTCTTGCGGGCTCGATGTCATCGCCAACGTGCCGCGCCTGCCGGTGCCGGGTGAAACCGTTCTGGGCGGCGTCTTCGCCATGTCGCCCGGCGGCAAGGGCGCCAACCAGGCCATGGCGGTAAAACGCGCCGGCGCCGCCGTGCGCTTCGTGGGCGCCGTCGGCCGCGACGATTTCGCCGACAAGGCGCTGGCCATGCTGAAAGCCGAGGGCGTCGACGTCTCCGGCACCAGGGTTACGGATGCGGCCACGCAAGTGGCCTCGATCTTTGTGGACGAAAAGGGCGAGAACGTCATCGCCGTGCTGCCCGGCGCCAACGCCACGGTGAGCGTGGCCGATGCCGATCTGGCGCTGGCGGGGCTCGGCGCCGGCGACTTCGTCATGCTGCAGCAGGAGATCACCCAGGCGGCGACGGAGCGGGCCCTCGATCTTTGCCGCGAACGCCGCATCACCTCGATCCTCAATACCGCCCCGCTCCTCGACGATACGCCGCGCCTTGCCCCCAGGGCCTCGATCCTCGTCGCCAACGAAACCGAATTCGCCCGCCTCTGCGGCGGCAGGACCGAACCGCTCGACGGATTGATGCGGGATTGGGCCAGGGCCAACGGCCAGACGCTGATCGTGACGCTGGGCGCCGAGGGCGCCCGCGCCGCAACGCCCACCGAACTGTTCTCGGTCAAGGCCCTGCCGGTCGTGCCGGTCGATACGGTCGGCGCCGGCGACACCTTTTGCGGCTATCTGGTGGCCGGCCTCGGCGCCGGCCTCGATCTCCCCACCGCCATGCGCCGCGCCGCCACCGCCGCCAGCCTCGCCTGCCTGAAGCCCGGCGCCCAGCCGGCTATCCCGCTGGCCGGTGAGGTGGACAGGGCGCTGCTGTAGGACGGCTGGCTAACCCCCTCGCGCAGCCTATCCCCTCGCCGCCCGCAGCATCGGCTCGATCGTATCCTCGAACAGCGCTGCCTGGTTTTCCGCCAGCGCCGCCGGATAGGCCTTCTCGGCGGCCAGCGAAACCCGCAGGAACGCCGCGATCCCCTCGGCGCCAGCGGGGTCGGCCATCGGATAGTCTCCCGCCTCCAGCCGTTGTAGCAAGAGGTTCTTGGAATAGATCATGCGCTCGGTGAAGCCTGTGGCGTTGCTCATCGAGGTGGGGATCTTCACATAGTCGTGGAGCGGCGTGCCCAGTTGCAGCGATGTGGCGCTGGTGCGGTAGAGGCGCATCAGGAAATCGAGGTCGGTCATGTTGGGCAGGTCCGGATCGTAGCGCGCATCGACCTTGCGCCGGTCCCACACCAGCATGGTGTCCATCGAAAGGCTCACCCATTTGTGTTCGCCCGCCCGCAGCACGCGGTCCGGCCCGGTGCCCACGGTCCGCAGCGTGGTGAAATCGGGGCGCATCACATCGAGCGCCACCGAGACGATCGGCTGCACGTCCAGCGCCTTTGTGGCCAGCTCCAGCTTGCGTGGCTTGAACCGGTCATCGGCATCGAGCAGGGCCGCATAGGGCGTCGTCAGCCCATCGAGCACGATATTGCGCGCCCGCGTCGAGCCGCCCTTTACCTTGCCGGAATCGAGGAAGCGCAGGCGCCTGTCGCTGATCCCCTGTGCCGCCAGCAGCGCTTCGTAATCGGCCCCGTCATCGGCGATGATGACATGCTGCCAGTCCGCATAGGTCTGGGCCAGAACGCTGCGCACGGCGGCGCCGATGGTGGCCTCGGCCTTGTAGGCCGGCGTGATGATCGAAACGGTCCCCTGCACGACCTTGGTCTCCCTGCTGCATGTGTCTTGAACGCCACACGATAGCGTCCCATATCTTGCCCAGGAACTTGGTGCCACACATTCGGGCCATTTCCGGCGTTGCTTATTGAAGGACGGTTGTAGATGTCTCGCGTCTCGCTTTTCTCGGCACCTTTTCTCCTTGGCTTCGATGCCTTCGAGGAGCGTGTCGACCGCCTCGCCAAGGCGGCGGATGGTTATCCGCCGTACAATATCGAGAGGCGGTCCGAGGAGAACGGCAGCGAAAACTTTCTCATCTCGATCGCGGTGGCAGGGTTCGCCAAGGACGAACTCGACGTCATCTCGGAAGACAACCAACTCGTGGTGCGCGGCCGTCAGAAGGACGATCCGTCACGCGAGTTCCTGCATCGCGGCATCGCTGCACGCCAGTTTCAGCGCAGCTTTCTCCTTGCCGACGGCGTTGTCGTCAAGGACGCTGCATTGAGGGACGGCATGCTGATTGTCACCGTGGTGCGCCCCAAGGCCGAGAAGGTCGCCCGGCGCATCGAAATTCGTTCGTGAGAGGAGTTAGGTAAAATGCAAGACAGACATGATGAGACCGTCGTCGACTTTACCGCCCATCCGCTCAAGAGCCTGACCGCATCGCAGTTCATGGCTCTGGGTGGCAATGCGGTCGCTTTCGTCCGCCCGATCAGCGGCGCCGATCTTTCCGCCATGTTGTCGGAAGAGGGTTTCGACGAGAAATCCTGGTACCAGCTGGTGATGTCCGCCGACGGCACCCCGCTGATGGTCTCGGACAATAGCGAGGCCGTCACCGACTGGCTGGCCGAACGTAACCTCGGTGTCGTGGCGCTGCACTGACGCGCCCACCCCGATTGCACCCCAGGGGCGGCCAGGCCGCCCCTTTTTGCGTCTGAAATACCGTGGCTCCGCGCCCCTCACCCGCCGCTGCGCGTCGACCTCTCCCCAGAGGGGCGAGGTGCCGAGAGATCTCGCTCAAGATCGGCAAATTACATAAGCGCCGGCGGCTCTTGCCCCCTCGCCCCTCTGGGGAGAGGGCGCCCGACAGGGGGGTGAGGGGTAGCGGAGCCACCGACATTCAGGGATTCACCCAGTTACCCACCGGGTCATTCCGGCGTCGGCCGGAAGCCCGCCCTCAGGCGGCGTTGGCAGCCGGCGGCGTCGTGAGCAATGCCCTGAGCCGTGCCCTGTCGCTGGTGCAGCGCAGGTCGTTCACCAGCTCTTCGGTGCGCAGCAGCCGGGCCACGCGGGCCAGGGCCTTGAGATGCTCGGCGCCGGCCCCCACGGGGGCCAGCAGCATCACCACCAGATCCACCGGTTCGTCGTCGATGGCGTCGAAATCGATGGGCTGGTCGAGCTTGGCGAAGATCGCCATCACGGCGGGCAGGCCGGGGAATTTGCCGTGGGGGACGGCGATGCCGTTCCCCAGGCCGGTCGAGCCCAGTGCTTCCCGCTCATTGAGCGCGGTAAAGATGGTGTCTGCCTTTTGGCCGGTCATTTTTGCCGCATGGACACTCAATACTTGAAGCAATTCGGACTTGGTCTTGATATCCGTGCAAGTAAGTATGGACTCCTCTGAGAGGAGGTCGGAAAGTTCCATTGAAAGAACCCTTCGATTTGTCAGTAATGCGGCGGTGCAAACCTGCCTAGTTTGCGGACAAGGCCGGATCGATCCAGCCAATATTGCCATCGGCTCGGCGATAAACCACATTAAGCCCGCCATGTCCAGCGTGGCGGAAAACCACCACGTCCGACTGGCTCAAATCCAGCTCCATCACCGCCTCGCCCACGCTCAGCCGCCGGAGATTGCCGGTGCTTTCGGCGATCACCGCCGGGCTGAAATCGGCGTCCAGTTCCTCATCTTCGTCAGGCGCCGCAAGCACATAGGTCTGGGCCGTGCCGTCCTCGCCATCGGCCTTGCGCCGGTGCGACTTCAATTTCCGGTTATAACGCCGAAGCCGTTTCTCGATATTGGCCGCCATGGCGACATAGGCGCTGGTGGCGTCGCCGCCCAGCGCACTGGCCTGCAGCAGGGCCCCCGAATCAAGATGCACCACGCAGTCGGCAGCAAATCCTGCCCCGTCATGGCTGAGGGTCAGGTGTCCCTCATAGCCGCCGTCGAAATATTTGGAGACCACAGTGTCGAAATGCTCCAGCGCCTTGCCGCGCAAGGCGTCGCCAACGTCCATGTTCTTTCCGGAAACGCGTAAGGTCATGGCACCCTCTTTGGTTCGTTAAACTCAGGCGGTTTCGCCTCTTGTCGATGTGGGCACGCCGCCACCCTCATGCTAGTCCCCGCCCAAAGGCAGGTGCAATCAGCATGTCGGACGATGTGGGCATTTCCGGGGATGACAGCGTGCCAAGGCAGGTTTAGCCTTCCCTCCAGCAGATTCCGCTCCGATATAGAGACGCCAGACCCTAACGGCCTTGTGGCCGAAGGGTTTCAGCGCGCCATCGCCATGGCCTTCTTCTGCCGGCGGCGGATGACCGAGGACGGGATGTTCATGCCCTCCCGGTATTTGGCCACGGTGCGCCGGGCCACATCGATGCCCTGCTCGCTCTTCAGCATTTCGGCGATGGTGTCGTCCGAAAGGATGTCGGCCGCCGGCTCGGCGTCGATCAGCTGCCGGATGCGGTGGCGCACCGTCTCGGCGGAGTGGTCTTCCCCGCCCGTGGTCGATTGCAGCGCCGTGGTGAAGAAGTACTTCATTTCGTAGAGCCCGCGCGGCGTCGACAGGTATTTGCTGGTGGTGACGCGGCTCACCGTGGATTCATGCATGTCGATGGCGTCGGCCACCAGTTTCAGCGTCATCGGCTTCAGATGCGCGATGCCGTGCAGCAGGAAGCCATCCTGCTGCCGCACGATCTCGGCGGCGACCTTGACGATGGTCTGCGCCCGCTGGTCGAGGCTCTTGGTCAGCCAGTTGGCGGTGGCGAGGCAATCGCTCAAAAAGGTCTTCTCGCCGGCATTGCGCGCCTTGCCCGAAACGCTGGCATAATAGACGCGGTTGACCAGAACGCGCGGCAGCACCTCGGTGTTGAGCTCGATCAGCCAGTCGCCGCCCGGCCCCTTGCGCACGAACACGTCGGGCACAACCGCCTCGATGGGCGCGCCATCGAAGGCGCGGCCCGGCTTGGGGTCGAGCCGGCGCAATTCCGCCAGCATGTCGGTGAGATCGTCGCGATCGGCCCCCACGGCGCGCGTCAGGGCCACCATGTCATGGGCGGCGAGCAATGGCAGGTTGTCGAGCAGCCGCCGCATCAGCGGGTCGAGACGGTCCTTGTCGCGCAATTGCAGCGCCAGGCACTCGCCGAGGTCGCGGGCGAACACACCCACCGGATCGCAGCCCTGGATGGCGGCGAGAACGCGCTCGACGCGCTCCGGCTCGGTTCCCAGCTGCTCGGCCAGCTGCGCGATATCGGCCACGAGGTACCCGGCCTCGTTGAGGCTGTCGATCAGGGCCCGGGCGATCAGCCGCTCGGCCGGATCGCCGAGGATCACGTTGACCTGGGCCTCGAGGTGATCCGACAGCGTCGGGCGCGACGCCACATACTGGTCGATGTCGGGGGCTTCGCCACTCTCATGGCCGCCGCGGCCTTCCGGCCATGTCGTCGACTGGCTCACCGAATCCTGGCCGACCTGTTCGGGAAAGACGTTCTCGACGGCCGTATCGAGCCCGTCGGCGATGGAGCTGGCGCTCTGGATGCGGTCGCCATGGGCGACCGTATCCTCATAGGCGCTGAGCTCCACCGGCCGCTCGGGCGCCTCGGCGGGCTCGCCCGGCTCGCCGCCATCCTCATGCTCGAGCAGCGGATTGCGCAGCAATTCGGTTTCGACGAACGCATTGAGTTCGAGATGGCTGAGCTGCAGCAGGCGGATGGACTGCATGAGCTGGGGAGTGAGCGTCAGGCTCTGGGCCTGGCGTACCTCAAGCCTCGGCGTCAATGCCATTCCCACACAACTCCACCATTCCGGCCGCCCCGCGAAGCCGGTTATGAAGGCAACATGACTGATTGTCGGGCACAGGGCAAGTTTTGTGCCAAGGCTTATTTTCAAAGCCCGGAAAGGTCAGGTCGCCGCCCTGTCTGGCGACGCAACCGTTCTAGATCGCGAAGCTGTCGCCCAGATAGACCCGCCTTGCCTCCGGGTCGGCGGTGATGGTTTCGGGCCGGCCCTGGATCATCACCTTGCCGTCATGGATGAGATAGGCGCGATCGACGAGACTGAGCGTTTCGCGCACCGAATGGTCGGTGATCAAAACGCCGATGCCGCGCTGCGTCAGCTGGCGCACCAGCCCCTTGACCTCGGCCACCGCGATGGGGTCGACGCCCGCGAACGGCTCGTCCAGCAGCATGAACACCGGGTCGGCGGCCAGCGCCCGGGCGATCTCGCAGCGCCGGCGCTCGCCGCCCGACAGCGACAGCGCGTTGGAATCACGCAGGTGCCCGATGGAAAACTCTTCCAGCAATTCATCGAGCCGGCGCTTGCGCTCGCTGCGCGAACGCACATGGCCCTCGAGGATGGCAAGGATATTGTCCTTGACCGACAGGCCGCGGAAAATCGAAGGCTCCTGCGGCAGATAGCCGATCCCCAGCCGCCCGCGCTGGAACAGCGGCAGATGCGTGATGGCATGGCCATCGAGCCTTATGTCGCCCTTGTCGGGCTTCACCAGGCCCATGATCATGGTGAAGACCGTGGTCTTGCCGGCCCCGTTGGGGCCCAACAGGCCCACGGCCTCGCCGCGGCGGACCGCCAGGCTCACATCGGAGACCACCACGCGCTTGCCGAAATGCTTGGCGAGGCTATGGGCGACCAGCCAGCCGGTCTGGTCGACCCCTGCCTGCACGGGTGTGACGACCTGGTTCATTGCGTGTTGAAGACGCCGGTCACCCGGCCGCCCTTCTTGCCCGTGAAGGTCGAGGTATTGGTGTCGAGATTGACTTCCAGTTCCGGGCTCGACAGCACGCTGGAGGCGCTGTTGACCATCACATTGCCGGTCAGGTGCAGGAGGCGCGTCTTGGGATCGTAGATGGCCTTGTCGCCCGTGGCGTCCTGCTCGGGGGTATGGATGCGCACCTTGCCGGTCGCCTCGAACGTCTTCACGTCGGTGGTGCCGCCCTCGCCATAATGGATATCCACCTCGTCGGCCCACAAATCGAGATTGGGGTGCTTCACATAGACATTGCCCGTGAAGGTCGCCTCATGCGAGCCCTCGTTGACCACGAACTTGTCGCCCGTGATGTTCATCTTGCCCCCCGTGGCGTTCTGGGTGGGGGCGGCGCCCCCCTGGGTGGGGGCGGCGCCATCCTGGGCGGTGGCGAGGCCTGTAAGGGTGAGCAGCGTCACAAGGGTAAAAGCAAGGCGGCGCATCTGTGCGTCCTGTCCTAGTTGATCGGTACGGTCAGCGTGGCCCCCGTGAAGGTCCACAGATCATCCGAACTAACATGGTGTAGCCCATCGGCTTGTAACACCATGCCGTTGTCGAAATTGAGATGCACCGGGCCGGTGGCATCGATGCTCTGCTTGGCCCAGTCGACGAAAAGCTTCTCCAGCGTGCCCGTGGTGCCGCCCGAATCGCTCACTTGCGTCACGCCATCGATCTTCACCTGCTGCGCCGCTGTCTGCAATTGCGCCGCCGCCGCCTCCGCGGTCAGCACCCGGCCGGTGGTCTGCGTCAGCACCGCCTTGGCCTGTTCGAGATCGATGCTGTCGAGCGCGTTCATGGCCGCCGAGGCCCGCGCCGCCGTCACCCGGTAGCTCGATCCATCCGCCGTGACGCCCGCATAATCCGGCGTCTGCACCAGGAGGCGATTGCGGTCGACCGAAATGCTGCCGATGCTGAATTCGGTGCCGATGCTGGCGAGGTAAAGCTGCCCGGTGATGGCGATGAACGCCACCGCCCCCACCACCGGCACGGCCAGCCGCAGCACCGACACCAGCCGGTTGCGCCACACCAGACGGGCATACATGGCATGGCGTTTGTCGGAGGTTTCGGCGCGGGCGGCCATCGGCGGGCCTAGCTATGCGCGAAGATGTCGGTTTCGTCCCAGCCCTTGAGGTCGAGCTCGACCCTGGTGGGAAGAAACTTGAAGCAGGCATCGGCCAATTCCCAGCGGCCCTCGCGCCGCAGCATGCGGTCGAGATGGCGCTTGAGATCATGCAGGTACAACACGTCCGAGGCCGCATAGTCGAGCTGCGCGTCGGTGAGCCTGTCATTGCCCCAGTCGGACGATTGCTGCTGCTTGGACAGATCGACATTGAGCAGTTCGCGCACCAGGTCCTTGAGGCCATGGCGGTCCGTATAGGTGCGGATCAGCTTGGAGGCGATCTTGGTGCAATAGACCGGGCCGGTGACGACGCCGAAACGGTTCTTGAGCGCCGCCATGTCGAAGCGTGCGAAATGGAAGATCTTGGTGACGTTAGGGTCGGCCAGAAGCTTTTCGAGGTTCGGCGCCGAGGTGGCGCCGGCCGGCAGCTGCACTACGTCGGCGCTGCCGTCGCCGGCCGAAAGCTGGACCACGCACAGCCGGTCGCGATGCGGATGCAGCCCCATCGTCTCGGTATCGATGGCGACCTCGCGCCCATAGCGCGACAGGTCGGGCAGGTCGCCCTTGTGCAGCCGAACAGTCATCTTGGCCTCATCTGGTCTCAACGTTGCGCGTTGATGCCACAGCAAATGGGCCTTGGAAAGGCAATACCCCGGCTGCCTATTGGCGGGGGCAGACCGGCGGCAGGCGTTCGCGGGCGCCGCCGCCGGTCCTTAGCGCACCCTGCGCCACAAGGTGCCTGTGGAATCCTGCATGGTGGCCGCATCGACGAAGCGGCTGGCCGAGCCGCCGCATTCCTGGTTGCGGCTCTGGTCCGTAACGATGGTCATCACCGAGATCGAGCCGTCGCCCACCGAGACGGCGGCGAAGAACCCGGAGCCCTGGTAGTCGTTGCAGCCATTGGTCAGCCCGCCGCACACGCGGTTCTGGTACTGGAACTGCCCGTCGGGCGAAAAGCTGTTGTACTGGTAGCTGATCTGGTTGGTCTGCGGCGATTGCATCTCCGCATACCAGGTGCCCGCCATGGCCTGCATGAGGTTGGTGTCGGCGCTCTCGGTGAACTGCTGGAAGGTGGAGGTCGCGGCGGCATCGACCTGGCCGTTGCGCATGCACACCGTCTGCTGCGCAGAGGCCGCACCCGTACCCATCGCGCCCGTACCCATGATGAGCGCAACCAGGATCAATCCTGCCCGTCGCATGTCGATGTCCCCCGAGGCCATGCCGTGGGGGCGACGATCATGAGCCATCTGCCTGCCGTCAAGCCGCCCGCACCCCAATGTCCTGAAATGCCCCGACCCAAACCGAGCTTGTGATCGCGCGTCGCTGCCCGACGCCGCCATTGGGAGGTGCAGACTCGACTGGCGTGTCTTGTTATAGTGCGGCTTCGTGCATTCGATCCCAAGCAAACCGGGGCGGGATGACCGCCCAACAAGGGAGGACATCATGCTTGACGAAGTTGCCACGAATTTCAGCCAGGGTCTGCGCGGCGCCCTGATCCAAAAGACCGACCCCGAATACGATCTCAGCCGCAAACTCTACAATGGCATGATCGACAAGCGGCCGCTGATGATTGCCCGCTGTGCCGATACGGCCGACGTCATTACGGCGGTCAATTTCGGTCGCGACAACAAGCTCGCCATCGCCATTAGGGGCGGCGGCCACAATGGCCCCGGCTTCGGCAGCGTCGATGATGGCCTGGTCATCGATCTGTCGATGATGAAGGGCGTGCGCGTCGATCCCAGGCGCCATACCGTCCAGGTCGGTCCCGGCTGTACGACGGGCGATGTCGACCACGCCACCCATGCGTTCGGCGAGGCGGTGCCCTTCGGCATCATCTCCACCACAGGGGTCGCGGGCCTCACCCTCAGCGGCGGCCACGGCTATCTCAGCCGCCAGTATGGCCTTGCGGTCGACAGCCTGATCGAGGCCGACGTGGTGCTCGCCGATGGCCGCTTCGTCACCGCCTCGGAATCCGAGAATGCCGATCTGCTCTGGGCCCTGCGTGGCGGCGGCGGCAATTTCGGCGTCGTCACCAGCTTCCTGTTCCGCACCCACCCCGCCGGCATGATCTATGGCGGGCCGCTGGTCTTCGAGCTGGCCGATGCCGGCGCGATCATGCGCTGGTATCGCGATTTCCTGGCCACCGCGCCCACCGATTTCTCGGTCTGGCTGGGCCTGCAGTCCATTCCCTCGGGCGAGCCGTTCCCCCGCGAACACTGGGGAAAAAAGGTCTGCGTGCTGCTCTTCTCCCACAATGGCGAGGATGGCGAGACCGCCGTGAACGCCGCCCGCGCCGCCTTGCCCAAGCCCATCATCGATTGGGTCGGGCGCATGCCCTATACGGCGCTGCAGACGATGTTCGATGCGCTCTACCCCACGGGCCTGCAGTGGTATTGGAAGGGCGATTTCGTCAAGGCGCTGCCCGATGCCGCCATCGAGGCCCATCTCAAGCACGCCGCCCAGCTTCCGACCGAAGGCTCGGCCATGCACCTTTATCCCATCGATGGCGCCGTGCATCGCAAGGGCAAGGGCGATACCGCCTGGAACGCCCGCGACGCCACCTGGTCGATGGTGATCATCGGTGTCGATCCCGATCCCGCCAAGGTGCCGGCCATGAAGCAGTGGGCGCGGGACTATTGGAGCGCCGTCCATCCCTATGATCTCGGCGGCGGCTATCCCAACTTCATGATGGACGACGAGGATGCCGGCCGCCTCAGCGCCACCTATGGGGACAACTACCGGCGGCTGGCGGAGCTCAAGCGCAAATACGATCCGCACAACCTCTTCCACGTCAACCACAACATCCGGCCCGATGCCTGAGCGGGGCGCCGGCGCGGCTTGCGGACCATAGCGCTCACGGCTCTCGCCATGCTGGCCTTCGCGGCGAACTCGGTGCTGGCGCGTCTGGCGCTGGCGCCGGGTGACCTCGGGGCCCTCGGCTATACGGGCATTCGCCTCGTCTCCGGCGCCGCCATGCTGGCGGCGCTGCTCTACATCCGCCGCGACGGGGAGGCGAGGCGCCTCGTCGCCGGAAGCTGGCCGGCCGCCGCGGCCCTGTTTGCCTATGCGCTCGCTTTCTCCATCGCCTACCTGCTGCTCGGCGCCGGCACAGGCGCGCTGATTCTCTTCGTCAGCGTGCAGTTCGGCATCCTGGGCTGGGCGGTATTTCGCGGCGACCGGCCGGGCCCCGCCGAATGGCTGGGCCTCATGCTGGCCCTCGCCGCGTTGGTCTTTCTCGTCGCGCCAGGCCTCGTGGCCCCGCCATGGCCCGGCACGCTGCTGATGATCGTCGCCGGGCTCTCCTGGGCCGCCTATACGCTGCTCGGCCGTGGCTCGCGCGCACCGCTGGCCGATACGGCCGGCAACTTCATCCGCTGCCTGCCGCCCGCCCTGGTGCTGCTCATCGCCGGCGGTCTTTCCCAGGTGCACGACCTGCGCCTGATTGCCTGCGCCATCGCCTCGGGGGCCCTCGCCTCCGGGCTTGGCTACGCCATCTGGTATGGCGTATTGCCGGCTTTATCCCGCACCGGCGCTGGCCTGGTGCAGCTGACCGTGCCGGCCATCGCGGCGGCGGGCGGCGTGCTGCTGCTGGGCGAACCCCTCACTCCCAGGCTGCTGCTGGCCTCGATGGGCATTCTGGGTGGCGTTGCCCTGGCCCTTTTCGCCGCCGAGGGGCGCAAGAAAGCAAAAGTCCGGTCGCCGGGTTGACCGCATGGCCACCCCGATGATGATGATTGCGGCTGCTGGGAAACGTCGGGGGATTTGCCATGGTGTTCTGGATAGCGGCTCTGGCCGGATTGGCGGTGGCCTATTTGCTCGGCTCCCTCCCCACCGGGTATCTCGCGGGGAAACTGCTCAAGGGCATCGACATCAGGCAGCACGGTTCCAGATCCACCGGAGCCACCAACGTTTTACGCACCCTGGGCAAATGGCCCGCCCTGGTGGTGCTGGTCATCGATGTGCTGAAAGGCGTTGCGGCGATCGTCTTCGCCCGCTGGTTCTTCGCCTGGCTCCATACGGTGCCGTCCCTCGCCCCGCCCGCAACGCCCGATGCGCAAAGCCTCGTGCCCTGGGCCGTCTGCCTTGCGGGCCTTGCGGTGCTTTTGGGTCATGGCCGCTCCATCTGGCTGCGCTTCACCGGCGGCAAATCCGCCGCCACCGGCCTTGGCGTACTGCTGGCCTTGTCCTGGCCCGTAGGCCTCGGCGCCGCTCTGGTCTTCGTCCTGGCGCTGGCGCTTTCCCGCATCGTCTCCCTGAGTTCGATGCTCGCGGCCCTCACTGCCATCGCCCTCATCTGCCTGCTCGATCACCCCTGGCCCTATCGCCTGCTGGTCCTCGCCGGCAGCCTCTACGTCATCGCCCGCCACCGCCCCAACATCCACCGCCTCCTTGCCGGCACGGAGCCACGGCTGGGGCAGGGGAGTGTGGCGGAGGCACGGCGCTAGAGGACTGAAAGGGTGGGGGCCCGGATGCACCTGGCCACAATCCTTCCCTTATCCCCGGGTCATCCCGGCGCAGGCCGGGATCCATGCGGGGAACGTCCCACACGCTGGATGCAAGCGGTCCGCCACGGACATGGATTCCGGCCTGCGCCGGAATGACTCCGTGATGGGAGAAATCTGGGGGTAGTGTGAGTGAATCCTCCCGAAACACCAGTGGCTCCGCTACCCCTCACCCGACGCTGCGCGTCTTGCCATTCGAGCATAGCTCTCATGGCCTTCTCGCCTCCAATCGCCCCACTGGGGCGATTGCTCCGCCTGCGGCGGAACCGCTCGAAGTCCCCGGAGGGGCGAGGTGGCTGAGAGGACTGTGGAAGGTGAAGAAAGTCCTAAGAAGGCCCGCGGCTCTTGCCCCCTCGCCCCTCTGGGGAGAGCGACTGTCTTGGGGGTCAAGTGGGTTGCCACGGTTTGTTGTCCCTGATGATGGCGTTGAGAATGATGAGAAGCTTCCTGGCGACGGCGATGATGGCGACGAGCTTGGGCTTGCCGCTGGCGACGAGGCGGTCG
>DASYCZ010000051.1:0-1644 GCA_036499825.1 Devosiaceae bacterium | reverse complement strand
TTGAGCACGCGCTTGATCGGCGAACCGTCTTCCGGCGGCGACGCCGCCCTCGGATACGCCGGGCTGGCCTACGACTGGACCCTGCTCATCGTCAAGGTCGGCGCCAGCGCCGCCGTGCCGAAGCCGGTCGATGCTTACCTCACCTTCCGCTCGCGCGACCTGGCCATCCTGTTCAACGACGCGCGCCACGACGCCACGCCGATTGCCGCCGAAAAGCTGGATCGGCATTACTACACCGACTTTGCGCGCCACCCCGTCGTGCTGTTCGAATCGGCCCACGAGATCAAGCGCTGCCTCCTGGATCGCGCGCATTATCCCTATGAGCGGCATCTGTTCCAGTATGCGGCGCCGGCGTTGAAGGCGTGGGTGTTCGAGGAAAAGGCGGAAGGCGAGGAGTAGCGCTGGTTTTTACTCTGACCCCAATTGTTTCGGGGCAACCCTGTATGAAACCTTTCAAGTTCTTTTGCACGTGCTGCCGCCAGACACATGAAGGCATGCCGACCTTTGGCGCCGACGCGCCGCTGAGCTATTACGAGGTGCCGGAGGCCGAGCGCGAGGCGCGCTGCCCACTGGGCAGCGACGATTGCGTGATCGACGAGACTGACTTTTTCGTGCGCGGCTGCATCGAGATTCCGGTTCACGGCGAAAGCGATCCTTTCGTGTGGGGCGTGTGGGTGTCGCTGAGTCAGGCCAATTTCGAGGAGTGGGCGAAACATTTCACCGTGGCCAGGCGCTCGCATGTCGGGCCGTTTTTCGGCTGGCTCAATGCGTGGCTGAAACCGTATCCCGATACCGTGGCGCTCAAGACCCGGGTGCATTTGCGCGACGACGGCATCCGGCCCTGTATCGAGCTGGAGCCGACCGATCATCCGCTGGCGCTGGAGCAGCGCAACGGTATTTCGGCCGAGCGCGTGGCAGAGCTTTACGCGATCATGATGCATCCGGAAGCGCAAGCTTCAAGCGACTCATGAATCCTTGCCATTCCGTCGCCGAGTTGCAAGCGCTGATCGCCGGCGGCGCGCAGCCGCGCTACCTGATGTTCTGGGGGCACCGCCCGGCGCGCGACGGCGCCATCGGCAAGGCCTGCATGAGCCAATGGTTCGAAGCGGCGTTCACGGTCGATGGCGTGCGCTACCCCACCGCCGAGCATTACATGATGGCGGGCAAGGCGCGCCTGTTTGGCGACGAGGAGATCGCGCACCGCGTCGTCGACACCGCCGAGCCCGGCGCGGTCAAGGCGCTGGGGCGCAAGATCCGCGGCTTCGATGAAGGGACGTGGCGGCAGCACTGCTCGGCCATCGTCGAGGCCGGCAACCTGGCCAAGTTCGCCCAGGACCCGCGCCTGCGCGAATTTTTGCGCGGCACCGGCGAACGGGTGCTGGTGGAGGCCAGCCCGGTGGATGCGATCTGGGGCATCGGCCTGGCGGCGGCCGATCCGCGCGCGGCCGACCCGGCGCAGTGGCCGGGGCCCAACCTGCTGGGGTTTGCGCTGATGCGGGTGCGGGGGGGCGCTGAAAAAAGAATGACATCTATGGGGGCTAGGATCGGTTGCCGCGGCGCTCATGGGCAAGAGGGAAAAAGGCGACCGTTGAACCAGACGCCGAGGCGCCGGGCAAATCGAACAATAACGAATAGAGCAAACCC
>DASYCZ010000050.1:0-1694 GCA_036499825.1 Devosiaceae bacterium | reverse complement strand
CGCGCCGACAGCGCCGAAACCTATCTCGTCGCCAAGGGCTTCAGGGGCTGACCCCTATTCGGCCGGCGCCTCGAGCACACCATGACCGTGGCCGGTCAGGTGGCTGCCGGCGGTCTTGGGCAACCGGTAGAACAGGAAGGTCGAGATCAGCGCCACCGCGGCGATGACGAAGAAGGCGATGTGAAAATCGCCGAGCGCCGGATCGCCGCCATGGGTGAGCCGCAAGCCTTCGAGCACGCCGCCGCCCAGCGCAATACCGAACGCGATGGTGAGCTGGATCGCCACCTGGCTGATCGCCGTGGCCTGACCGGCATCCTTGTCGTCGATATCGGCGAAGGTGAAGGCGTTGGTCGAGGTCCAGAAGATCGACTGGGCAAAGCCGGTGATGACCAGAAACACCAGCATCAAGGGCACCGGCGTCGACGGCGAGTAAAAGCCCATCGCCGCGAGGCCGAGCACGGTGATGAACGTCGCGATCATCAGCGTCATGCGAAAGCCGAGGCGATGGAGGATCGGTTCGCTGACGAACTTGGCCCCGAACGAGCCGATCGCGGTCGCAAAGGTCACGCTGCCGCTCTGGAACGGGGTCAGCCCGAACGACAGCTGCAACATCAGCGGAAACAGGAACGGCATGGCGCCGGTGCCGAAGCGGAAGAAATTGCCGGCGACGACCGTGGTGCGAAACAGCGGAAAGCGGAACAGCCTGAGGTCGAGGATCGGATATTCGGTGCGCTTGAAATGCCACATATAGCCGGCCCAGCAGAGCGTGCCGACGATCAGCGCAACGATGCCGAAGCCGATCGGCAGGGCCGGCAAGGTCAGCACCGACACGCCGAACACCCAGCCGGCGAAGGCCATGCCGGTGAGGAAGAAACCGGGGAAATCCATGCGGCGCGGGGCGTTCCGTTTCCAGTCCGGCAGCAGCCAGGTGACCATCACGATGCCGAAGATGCCGATCGGCACGTTGATCAAAAAGATCCAGTGCCAGCTGGCATAGGTGGTGATGAAGCCGCCGATGGGCGGCCCGACGATGGGGCCGATGAGGCCGGGAATGCTGAGCCAGGCCATGGCGTCGACGAGATGGTTGCGCGGCGAGACGCGAACCACCACCAGCCGCGCCACCGGCGTCATCAGCGCGCCGCCAAAACCCTGGAGGAAGCGCGAGATAACGAAGGTGAGCAACGAGTTCGAGGCGGCGCAGGCGATGGAGCCGAGGATGAAGATGACGATCGCCACGCGGAAGACGTTTTTCGCGCCCCAGCGGTCGGCCGCCCAGGCCGAGATCGGAATGAAGATCGCCAGCGCCACCAGATACGCGGTCAACGCCAGTTTCAGCGCGATCGGCTGGGTGCCGATATCGTGGGCAATGGCGGCCAGCGATGTCGCGATCACCGTCGAATCCATGTTCTCCATGAACAGGGCGACGGCGAGGACGATGGGAACGAGGCGGTTGTACATCAAAACTACGGGCGGCGAGGGGCAGGGAGCCCCTCTAGCATGTCAGGGCAAAATTAAGCGACTGCTTCGACTTTGGGCAATCCGGGCGCGCGGTGGCCGGAAACATTGGACCCCGCATCGGGCGGCAGGCGGGCAAAGAACAGCACGGTAATGGCAGCGAGGGCCGCCACGACGTACCAGGCGATGTGGAAATCCTGCAGGTCGAGCGGCGCCTGCCGCACCTGCGTGGTCAGCTC
>DASYCZ010000049.1:0-316701 GCA_036499825.1 Devosiaceae bacterium | reverse complement strand
CGGCTTTCCGCAGAACTACGGGTTCACTGCGATCATCGTGGCGTTCCTCGGCCGGCTCAACCCGCTCGGCGTGATCGTCGCCGGCATCGTCATGGCAATCACCTATGTCGGCGGCGACCTGGCGCAGACGGCGCTGCAGATGCCGAACGCCAGCAAGGGTATCTTCCAGGCGCTGATGCTGTTCTTCCTGCTCGCGAGCGACATCCTGATCCGCTACCGGGTGCGGCTCGTGTCGAGCGCGCCGGTTCCCGCGGCGGCGGCCATCAGGAGTCCGGCGGAATGAGCATCGACTACGTCATCGCGATGTTCATGACGGTGGTCGGCGCGTCGACGCCGATTCTTCTAGCCGGGCTCGGCGAGCTCGTCACTGAAAAGAGCGGCGTTCTGAACCTCGGCGTCGAGGGCATGATGCTGGTCGGGGCGATCGCGGGATTTGCGACCGTCGATATCACCGGCGATCCGTGGCTGGCGGTCGTCGCGGCCGGTGCAGCGGGCGCTGCCGTCTCGATGGTGTTTGCCGTGCTGGTGCTGTCGCTTGCGTCGAACCAAGTGGCGACGGGGCTGGCGCTGACGATCTTCGGTACCGGCCTGTCGACGCTGATGGGCAAGCCGTTTACCGGCCACGGCATCAAGGCGTTCACGACGATCTTTCCGGACTGGCTGGCGAACGACCGCTTCGGCCGGGTGATCTTTTCCTATTCGCCGCTGGTCTATTTCTCGCTGATCATGATCGGGGTGGTCTGGTGGTTCCTCAACCGGACCCGTCCCGGACTGATCCTCAGGGCGGTCGGCGAGAATGATCTCAGTGCGCACTCGATCGGCTATTCGGTGATCGGGGTGCGCTATGGCGCGGTCGCCTTCGGCGGTGCGATGGCGGGGATCGGCGGGGCGGCCTTTCCGCTGGTGCTGACGCCGCTGTGGGCGGAGGGGCTGACCGGCGGACGCGGCTGGATCGCCATTGCGCTGGTGGTGTTCTCGGGCTGGCGGCCGCTGCGGTTGCTCGCGGGCGCGTATCTCTTTGGCCTGCTCGGGACGCTCGAGCTCTACGCCAAGGCGTCGGGCTCAATCTTCACTTACATCCTGCCGTCCGAGGCCTGGGCGGCACTTCCGTATGTCGCGACGATCGTCGTCTTGGCGATCATTTCTGCAAGCAAGGCGGGGGGGGGTAACGCACCCGCGTGCCTCGGCAAGCCGTTCGTCGCGTCAGGTTAGCAACGAAAACGAACATCAACAGGAGCACGTCATGTTCAATATCAATCGTCGTGGATTCATTGCAGGAGCAGGCGCCGCCGCCACCCTGCCACTGGTGGCCAATCGGGCATTCGCGGCCGATCCGCTGAAGATTGGCTTCATCTATGTGGGCCCGCACGACGACCAGGGCTGGTCGACCGCGCATGACCGCGGCCGACTCGAGATGGAGAAGGCGCTCGCCGGCAAGGTGGTGACCACCTATGTCGAGAACGTCCCGGAGTCGCCCGATGCGGTGAACCCGCTGAGCGACCTCGCCAACCAGGGCAACAAGCTGATCTTTGCGACCTCGTTCGGCTTCATGGAGCCGGCGCTGCAGGTGGCCCCGCAGTTCCCGGACGTGAAGTTCGAGACCTGCACCGGGTTCAAGGACCTGCCGAACCACTGCAACTACAACGGCCGCTTCCACGAGGGCCGCGCGGTGTGCGGCACGATCGCGGGGCATCTCAGCAAGAAGGGCGTGGGCGGCTATCTCGGCACGTTCCCGGTGCCGGAAGTCATCGCCGGCATCAACGCCTTCACGCTGTCGGCGCGCCGGATCAACCCGAACTTCACCACCAAGGTGGTGTGGATCAACACCTGGTACGATCCGGCCAAGGAGGGTGACGCAGCGCGTGCACTCGCCGACGCCGGCGTCGACGTGATGACGCAGCACACCGACAGCCCGGCAGCGGTGCAGCTTTGCGAGAGCAAAGGCATCGTGACCTTCGGCCAGGACAACGACCAGAGCCAGTATGCGCCGAACATGGTCAAGACCTCGACGGTCTGCAACTGGGGGCCGTACTACCTCCGCCGGGCGCAGGCGATGCTCGACGGCAGCTACAAGGAAGAGGACTCCT
The DNA here is from genome assembly GCA_036499825.1 of Devosiaceae bacterium. Taxonomy (GTDB): domain Bacteria; phylum Pseudomonadota; class Alphaproteobacteria; order Rhizobiales; family Devosiaceae; genus Paradevosia. The sequence goes on along the minus strand of DASYCZ010000049.1, from coordinate 314,614 downwards.
ACGAGGGCATCAAGGAAGGCCGCGTGTCGATGGCGCCGCTCAATCCGAACCTGCCGGCCGACGTCGCCGCCGACGCCAACAAGGTCATCCAGGGCTGGACGGACGGCAGCTATGACGTGTTCGAGGGGCCGATCAAGGACCAGCAGGGCAACGTGAAGGTGCCGGCCGGCTCGAAGCTGAGCTACGGCGACATCCTCGGCATCAACTGGCTGGTCGAAGGCGTCGAGGGCACACTGCCGTCGTAAGAGCAGGGCTTGAGATTTAAGGGAGGCGGGCGCAAGTCCGCCTCCTCTGCGCAAGTGGCCTCCCCCTCATCCGCCCTTCGGGCACCTTCTCCCGCGAGGGGAGAAGGCAATTGGGCCGCGACGCCTGTGAGGTGTGCCTTCTCCCTTGATGGGAGAAGGTGGCGAAGCCGGATAAGGGTGGGGCCACAAACGAGGGACCAAAGGACCAATGCCCGATAGTGCGATCCTGTGGGAATGGCTGAGCTTTGCCGTGCGCTGGACGCATGTCATCGCGGGCATTGCCTGGATCGGATCGTCGTTCTATTTCATTGCGCTCGATCTGGGGCTGCGCAGGACGCCGAGCCTGCCGCCGCTCGCGCATGGCGAGGAGTGGCAGGTGCATGGCGGCGGCTTCTACCACATCCAGAAATACCTGGTGGCGCCGGACTTTTTGCCCGAGCATCTGACCTGGTTCAAATGGGAGGCCTACTTCACCTGGCTGACGGGCTTCGTCATGCTGGTGATCGTCTATTACTTCGGAGCCGACCTCTATCTGATCGACCACCATGTGCTCGATGTGCCCAATTGGGTGGGGATCCTGATCTCGCTCGGCTCGATCGTGCTTGGCTGGGTGATCTACGACGCGCTGTGCAAATCGCCGATCGGCAATTCGACGACCGGGCTGATGGTGGTGCTGTTCGTCATCCTGACCGCGATGGCCTGGGCCTATACGCATCTGTTCACCGGCCGTGCGGCGATGCTGCATATGGGCGCGTTCACCGCCACCATCATGGCGGCGAATGTCGCCATGATCATCATCCCCAACCAGCGTATCGTGGTGGCCGACCTCAAGGCCGGCCGCGTGCCGGACGCCAAATACGGCAAGGTGGCCAAGCAACGCTCGCTGCATAACAACTACCTGACGCTGCCGGTGATCTTTTTCATGCTGTCGGGGCATTACCCGCTGTTCTTTGCCACCGAGTACAACTGGGTGATTGCGGCGCTGATCTTCCTCGAAGGCGTGGTGATCCGGCATTTCTTCAACACGCGGCATGCGCGCAAGGGCAATCCGCACTGGACCTGGGCAGTTGCGGCGGCGATCTTCTGCCTGATCGCGTGGCTGTCGACGGCCCCCAAGATCGGCGGCAATGACAGCGGCGAGGTGGCGTCCGCGGCGGCGCAGCCGTTTCTCGGAGCTGCCCATTTCACTGCCGCGCGTGATGTTGTGATGGGGCGCTGCTCGATGTGCCACAATGTCGAGCCATTCTATGAAGGCATCCATGAGGCGCCCAAGGACGTGCATCTCGACACCGATGTCGCGATTGCAACGCATGCGCGGGAAATCGCATTGCAGGCGGGTTATTCGCACGCCATGCCGCCCGGGAACGTGACGGAAATCACTGACCAGGAACGAGCCCTGCTGGTGGAGTGGTATCGCGAGGGCTCGGGACAATGAGCCGCAAGCTGCTGCGCGGCCGGGTGCTGAGTTTTCTCAGCGAACCGCAGGATAGCGATGATCGGGACAGCTACCGCTATTTCGAGGATGGCATGGTGGTCATCGAGCATGGGCTGGTGGTGGCGACCGGCGATTACTCGGCAGAGGCCAGTACCGGCGCACAGGTGATCGACCATCGGCCGCATCTCATCGTGCCGGGGTTCATCGACCTGCATCTGCATTACGTGCAGATGCAGGTGATCGGCTCGTATGCGGCGAACCTGTTGGAATGGCTCAACGTGCATACGTTCGTCGAGGAGCAGCGGTTCGGCCAGCAGGGGCATGCGGGCGCCATAGCGACGGCGTTCTTCGATGAACTGATCCGCAACGGCACGACCACGGCAGCGGCCTATTGCTCGGTGCATGCCGCATCGGTCGAGGCTTTCTTCACCGAGGCCAGCCGGCGCAACATGCGCATGATCGGCGGCAAGGTGATGATGGATCGCCATGCGCCGGAGGGGCTGCTGGATACGCCGCAATCGGGCTATGACGACAGCAAGGCGCTGATCGAGCGCTGGCACGGGCGGGGGCGCAATCATTATGCGGTGTCGCCGCGCTTCGCGCTGACCTCGTCGCCGGAGCAGTTGCAGGCGAGCCGGGCGCTGCTGCAGGAATTTCCAGATTGCTACCTGCAGACGCATGTCTCGGAGAACGATGCCGAGATCAAGCGGGCGATGGAGCTTTATCCAGAGGCCAAGGACTATCTCGGCATCTATGAGGATTCCGGGCTACTGGGGCCCAGGAGCCTGATGGGGCATTCCATCCATCTCAGCCATCGCGAGGCGCGGACAATGGCCGAGATGCGAGCGGTGGCGGTATTCTGCCCAACCTCGAACCTGTTCCTGGGCAGCGGGCTGTTCGACTATGAGCGGTTGCACAAGGATGGGGTACGGATCGCGGTGGCAACCGATATCGGAGGCGGCACTACGACCTCGATGCTGCGGACCATGGATGAGGCTTACAAGATCCTGCAGCTTCGGCGACAAAGACTGTCGCCGTTGCGCTCATTCTACATGCTGACGCTGGGCAATGCGCGGGCCGCGGGGCTCGATGACCGCATAGGCAGCATAGAGCCACGCCGCGAGGCGGACCTGGTGGTGCTGGATGCCGGGGCGACCCCGCATATGCGGCTGCGGCTTGCGACCATCACGGCGCTCGAGGACGAGCTGTTCCTGCTGCAGACGATGGGCGACGACCGCAGCGTGCGCGAGGTGTATGTGGCGGGCGAGCCAGCGAAAAGCACGCTGGCGCAGTAGGTTTCCAACCAATTTGCATGCGGGGACCGGGTGCTGCTCGTGCCCGGCTGCTGCACATCTGGTCTTCCGGGAGCGGCCTTTTCGATTCTTCGGGCAGGGGTTACCGTACGCCACTTTATGATTGGCGGGAGACTGCCGGTTGCGTTGTCTGGAGTGACTATGGCCGATTACGTCGAAAAAGCTGGGTTGCGTGTCGATACGAAGCTGGTGGGGTTTGTCGAGGACGAGGCGCTGAAAGGGCTGGACCTTTCAGCGGAGCAGTTCTGGTCGGGCTTTGCGGTTCTGGTGCGGGAGTTTGCGCCGCGGAACAAGGAGTTCCTTTCGATCCGCGACCGGCTGCAGGGACAGATCGACGATTGGCATCGGGCGAACGGTTCGGTGGCCAGCGATCCCAATGGCTATCAGGCGCTGCTCCGGCAGATCGGATACCTGGTCGATGAGCCGGGCGATTTCAGCATCGAGACTGAGGGGTTGGACCCCGAGATTTCCCGTATCTGCGGGCCGCAGCTGGTGGTGCCGGTGTCCAATGCGCGTTATGCGCTGAATGCCGCGAATGCGCGCTGGGGCAGTCTTTATGACGCGCTCTACGGCACGGATGTGATCGCGCGCGAGGGCGAGCTGATGCCCGGCAAGGGCTTCAACGAAAAGCGCGGCGCGGCGGTGTTCGCCAGGGCGGCGGAGTTCCTGGATGAAGCCTTTCCGCTACGCGGCGCCAGCCATGGCGATGTGATCGGCTACAGCGTCGGCCACAGCAATGGCGCGGCGCGGCTGGAGATACGAACCGAGGGCGGGCTCGCGACGCTGGCCGATCCGGCGCAATTCGTCGGTTACCGGCAGGCGGAAGACGAGACCGTGCTGCTGCTGCGCCATCACCAGCTGCATGTGGAACTGGTGATCGACCGCGCGCATCCGGTCGGCAGGACGCACAAGGCCGGCGTTGCCGATATGGTCATCGAGAGCGCGGTGACGACAATCCAGGATTGCGAGGATTCGGTTGCGGCGGTGGATGCCGAAGACAAGGTCGGCGTCTATCGCAACTGGCTTGGCCTCATGAACGGCACGCTCGAGGATACGTTCGAGAAGGGCGGCAAAACCGTCACCCGCAAGCTCAATGCGGACCGCACCTATACGGCGCCGGATGGGTCGATATTGACGCTGAAGGGCAGGGCGTTGCTGCTGGTGCGCAATGTCGGGCACCTGATGACGACGCCGGCGGTGCTGGACGCGCATGGTCACCAGATCGGCGAAGGGCTGCTGGATGCAGCGCTCACGGCGCTCTGCGCCATGAGCGACAAGGTGAATTCGACCACCGGCGCCATCTATGTGGTGAAGCCCAAGATGCACGGGCCGGCGGAAGTGGCCTTTGCGTGCGAGATCTTTGGGGCGGTCGAGAAGCTGCTGGGATTGCCCGCCGAGGCGATCAAGATCGGCATCATGGACGAGGAGCGGCGCACTTCGGCCAACCTCAAGGCGTGCATTCATGCGGCGCGCCGGCGCGTCTTCTTCATCAATACCGGTTTCCTCGACCGGACGGGCGACGAGATCCATACCTCGATGGAGGCGGGTCCGGTGCTGCGCAAGGACGAGATCAAGACCGAACGCTGGCTGCAGGGCTACGAGGACCGCAACGTGCTGATCGGGCTGGACTGCGGGCTTTCGGGCCGCGCACAGATCGGCAAGGGCATGTGGGCGCGGCCGGACGACATGGCCGAGATGCTGAAGGCCAAGGTCGGACACCCGAACGCCGGCGCCAACACCGCCTGGGTGCCCTCGCCGACCGCGGCAACGCTGCATGCGCTGCACTATCATCAGGTCGATGTGTTCGCGGCCCAGAAGCGCCGGCACAACGAGGCGACGCCGGGGCTCGACGTGCTGTTCTCGATGCCGGTGCTCGACCCCAAGACGCTCGACAAGGAGCAGATCGGCCGCGAGCTGGAGAACAATGCCCAGGGTATTCTGGGCTATGTGGTACGCTGGGTGCAGCAGGGCGTCGGATGTTCGAAGGTGCCGGACATCAACAATGTGGCGCTGATGGAGGACCGGGCGACATGCCGGATTTCCTCGCAGCATATCGCCAATTGGCTGCGGCACAATCTGGTCAGCAAGGACGATGTGGCCAGCGCCTTCGAGCGCATGGCGCCGGTGGTGGACGCGCAGAACGAAGGTGATGCGCTGTATCGTCCCATGGCGGGGAATTATCACTCGGTCGCCTTCCAGGCAGCGCTTGATCTGGCGTTGCATGGGGCGGAGCAGCCATCGGGTTATACCGAGCCGATCCTGCATGAGCGGCGCCTGCTGGTAAAGGCGCGGGACACGGCGTAAGGCGGGCGTGTGGCTCACTCACCCTGGGGCGCGCCGTCCCGGTCAGATATCGTAGGTCGGAAGCGTCAGGGCTGTGGGCCGCTGGGCGTCATGGAAGATGACGATCTGGTTGGTGACCATGCGGGTGGCGCTGCCGATGGGGTCTGGGGTGCCGAGGTTACGCGCAAAGCGCGGATGGGCGCCTGAGGAAATCTGCAGGCGCAAGCGATGACCCGGGCGGAAAGTGTGGGCCGTGGCGTGGAGGCTGATGTCGAGCTGCCAACCATCGGCCGTGACCGGCGTATCCGGCGTGACGCGGATGAGGCCGTCGCAGATATTGGTGGAGACGCCGCGGCGGCTGACGTCGCAAAGCCGCACGAAGAAATCGGCATGCGGGACGCTGGCTTTGGCATATAGACGGAGGCCACAATTGCCGATGATGGTCAGCGGCTTGTCGAGCACTTCCGAGGTATAGCTGAGAACGTCCAGCCGGTTTTCGCGTCCGGCATTGTTCTTGGGGCCGGCACCCACAAAGGCGAACATGGCGCCGCCGATATTGGGCGTCGGATCGGCAGGATCGTAAGTGTAGCTGTCGGGCTCGGAGGCAATTGGCGGCTCCGTGGCCAGCGTGTGGTTGAGACCGGGGAACAGCGTCCTCAGCGCTGGCGCGCCCGGTGGATAGGCGTCGAAGTCGCGCCAGTGATTGTCGCCCGAGATATGGAGGCGGACCGGTTTGGAGCGAAGGCCGGTAGCGTCGCCGAGCAGGTGCGTGCGCATCCAGATCAGCGTTTCCTTGAGGCTGAGGGCTTGCAGCATGTTGCTGGTATGGAACCACGGCCCGACGGTGAGATGCGGCTTGTGGCCCAGATCGATCAAGGCGCGGTAATCGCGCAGCAACTGGTCGATCATGAAATCGTACCAGCCGGACATGAAGAAGTTGGGCGGCGTATCGGCGCCGATGCGATGGCGATGGTCCATGGCGTGCCAGAACGGTCCGTCATCGACGGCATCGTTGAACCAGTGACGCCAGAAAGGCACCTCGCGACCGACGGCGGCGACATCCGCTTCGAGCAATGGCAGCGTCATCGAGGCCGCGAGCGTGCGGCGGTCGATATCGCCCGAGACCATGTGGCGGAACGTGAAGAAGCGGCTGCGGCGCAGGCTCTCGAGAATCTGCAGCCAGCTCAGCCACAGGCCCAGATGCACGGCGCCGCCAGGGAAGACCACGGAGCGGAATTCGGCGCTGGTGATCTTGGTGGACATGGCGGAGATCTCGGGCAGCGCGTCGCAGATGGCCCATTGCGTATAGCCGAGATAGCTCGGCCCGTTCGTTCCGAGCCGGCCGTCGAACCAGGGCTGAGCCTTGATCCAGGCGAGCGTATCGAGGCCATCGGCGCGTTCATGGATGAGCGGATCGAAATGCCCGCCGGAGCGATCGGTGCCGCGGCAGGCCTGCAGCACGACATGGAAGCCGCGCTCGGCATAGAGGATGCCGACACCCACAAAGCCGCGCTTGCCATAGGGCAGGCGCATGACGACCGTCGGGTGCGGACCGGGATCGTCGGGCGCGAAATGGTCGGTGGCGAGAGTGACGCCGTCGCGCATGGCGACGGGAATGTTGCGGGTGACGCGGGCACGGTAGCGGCGCGGCGGCAGGCGGTGCAGGCGCCCCAGAATGCGGCTGGTAAGGGTCATGCCGTCAGTTCACGAACGTGAAGGCATCGACATCGAACAGACCCTGATCGGTCAGCTTGAGATGCGGGATGACTGGCAGCGCAAGGAAAGCGACCTGCAGGAAAGGTTCGGGCAGGGTGCAGCCGAGAGCGAGGGCGGCGTCGCGCAGCCGGTGCAGCCCGGCTGCGACGGTCTCGAACGACTCGAGGCTCATGAGGCCGGCTATGGGCAGGGCCAGTTCGGCGGTGATGCGTTCGTGCTGGGCGACGACGAAGCCGCCATGCAGTTCGCGGATGCGGTTGACGGCGAGCGCCATGTCGGCGTCGCTGGCGCCGACGACGGTGATGTTATGACTGTCGTGGCCGACGGATGAGGCGATGGCGCCCGAGGCGAGGCCGAAGCCTTTGACGAAACTATGGGCGACATTGCCGTTCCTGCCGTGGCGTTCGATGACGGCGACCTTGAGCACGTCCTGCGCCAGATCCGGAAGAAGGCCGGTGGCATCACTGGCGAGCACGGCAGTTTCCCGGAAGGTGATGATAAGACCCGGCTTGATGCCGATGACAGGCGTCTCGTTACGGTTGGGGCGCTGCGGCGAATGGAAGGTTTCCGCCGTGACCGGACGTGCCTTCATCGAGGTGAGGCCGACCGGGGCGACCGGCTGGCGGGCGGCGAATATCTCTGGCGTCACCAGGCGCCCATTGGCGATGACGTCGCTCACACGGCAAGCTTCAAGGTCGTCGAGCAGCGCGATATCGGCGCGCCAGCCAGGGGCCAGCAGGCCGCGATCGGTGAGGCCGAAGATGCGGGCCGCCGAATGGCTGGCGGCGCGATAGACGTGATGCAGCGGCCGCCCCTTGGCGATGAGCCGGCGGATAGAGGAATCGAGATGGCCCTCCTCGGCGATATCGAGCGGGTTGCGGTCGTCGGTGCACAGGGCAACGAAGGAAGAGGTGTTCTCATCGAGGATTTCGGCGAGAGCGTCGAGATCCTTGGAGACGGAGCCTTCGCGGATGAGGATGGCCATGCCCTTGGCGAGCTTTTCGCGCGCCTCGCGGGCGGTGGTGGCTTCGTGGTCGGTACGAATGCCGGCAGCGAGGTAGCCGTTGAGGCCGAGGCCGGAGAGCAGCGGCGCGTGACCATCGATGTGCCCATCCTGGAAGGCATGCAGCTTGTCGATGACCTCAGGTGCCGTGGCGAGCACGCCGGGGAAGTTCATGAATTCGGCGAGGCCGACGACCTTGGGGTGGGTGCGGAACGGCAGGAGGTCGGCGACCAGCAATTCGGCGCCGGAGGTTTCGAAGGCGGTGGCGGGCACGCAGGAGGAGAGATTGACGCGCATATCCATCACCGCCTGTTCGGCTGAGGCGAGGAAGTAACGGATGCCGTCGGCACCGAGGACGTTGGCGATCTCGTGTGGATCGCACAGGATGGTGGTGACGCCGTGGGGCAGCACGCAGCGGTCGAATTCCAGCGGGGTGACCAGCGAGGATTCGATGTGAAGATGTGTGTCGATGAAGCCGGGCACCGCGAAGCGGCCGCGGCCATCGATGACGGTATCGCCCTCGTAGGCGGCGTGGGTCCCGACGATGCGGCCGGCGACGATGGCGATATCGGTTTCGGTGACGGCGCCGGTGATGACGTCGAGCAGGCGCACGTTCCTGACGACCAGATCGGCCGGAATTTCACCGGTGCCGGCCTTGATCATGCGGACGAGCGTGGGCTTGGAAATCATGAGGGTCGACGCGCTCCCGTGGCAAAACAGCAGTGTGCCCGCCAAGGCGTCGCGGTCAAGTGCCGGGAACCGTGGCAATGGGGCGGCGTTGGTTTGCGACAGCCAGCATTGGAGCCGCGTCATGCAAACCTACGATCCGAAAAAGAGCACGAGTGAAGTGCGCCAGGGCAGCGGGCGACTGATGAATCTCAGGGTGCTGATCTTCTCGGTGGTCGGCATCATCGTCGTTTTCGCACTGATCTACATGTTGTTCGGCATGCACACGCCGCCGGCGGCGCAATAAGCCATGAAGCGAAAGTTGATTACGGTCACCCGTGCCGATCTCACCATTGCGCGCGTCAGGCGCGGGCGCGGGTTCTGCTACCGGGCGATGGACGGCAGTGTGGTGTGCGATGCCGCATTCAAGGCGCGGGCCGCTGCGCTGGCCATTCCGCCGGCATGGCGGGATGTGCGGCTGGCCATAGAGGATAGGGCTCATATCCAGTGCGTGGGCACCGACGAGGCGGGGCGGGTGCAGTATATCTATCACCCGGACTGGGAGATGCGCCGTGCGGCGCGCAAGCAAAGGCGGCTGGGACTGCTGACTTCGGCGCTGCCGAAAGTGCGGCGACGGGTGAGCCATGATCTGATGGCGGAGGCCGGCTCCATGGTGCTGGCGCAGGCGATTGCGGTGGCGCTGATCGATCGTACGGCGATGCGCGTTGGCCGAGAGCGGTATCTGGAGGAGAACGGGACGCGCGGGGCTGGCACGCTGTTCGCGCGGGACGTGACGGTCACGGGCGCCGAGGTGTGCACGAATTTTACCGCCAAGGGCGGCAAGGCCGCAAGCTACTGCTTTACGGACAAGCGGCTGGCGGCGGCGATGACGCGGATCAAGACGTTGCCGGGGAAGCGCCTGCTGGTCTATCGCGACGCGACAGGCAAGGTGCGGCCGCTGAAGACGGGAATGATCAACGCCTATCTGCAGGAGATCGCCGGGGTGGAGATTTCGGCCAAGGATTTTCGTACGCTGCATGCGAGCGCCATGGCGGGGGAGGCGCTGGCCGAGGTGGTGCCGGCACCTTCTGAATCCGGGCGCAAGCGGCAGATCGCGGCGGTGACGCGGCAGGTGGCGGAATTCCTCCACAATACGCCGATGATCAGCCGCAAGAGTTATATCTCGCCGTGCCTGTTCCGGCTGTTCGACGAGGGGAAACTGCAGGCGCTGTGGGCGGCAGGGGATGTGGGCGTGCGCGGATTGAGGGAGCGGGAGCGGCGGTTGAGTGCGGTGATGGCGGGGTTGTGAGGCGCATGCGCCCAACTCCCCAGGCGCCACATTGTCAAGCGCGAATGGCGAGCGGCAGCGGGTGGTCGGCGAAGAGGCCGGCGAGCTGTTCGGAGGGGATGGGGGCGGAGAGCAGATAGCCCTGGAAAGTGTTGCAGCGCATGTCGCGCAGCGTCTGGAACTGGCCGCGGGTTTCGACGCCTTCGGCGGTCACCTCGATACCCAGGGCGTGGGCGAGGGTGATCATGGCCTGGACGATGGCCAGCGAGGTCTTGTCGTCGCCGAGCTGGCTGATGAAGGAGCGGTCGATCTTGATGCGGTCGACGGCGTAGCGCTTGAGGTAATTCAGCGAGGAATAGCCCGTGCCGAAATCGTCGAGCGCGATGCGGATGCCGGCCTTGCGGAAGCTGCGCAGCGCTTCGGTGGCGATGGCTTCGTCGTCCAGCAGGATGCCTTCGGTGATTTCCAGTTCGAGATCGGCGGCGCGCATGGAGGTTTCACGCAGCATGTCGAAGACGCGCGTCGGGAATTTGGGATTGCGCAGCTGCACCGGCGAGATATTGACCGCGATGGTAAGGCCGGGCCAGCGGCCGCCAATTTCACAGGCCTGGCGCAGGACCGTGTCGCCGAGCGGCTCGATGAGGCCGGCGCTTTCCGCCACGGGGATGAACTGAGCAGGTGAGATGGGCCCGAATTTGGGGTGATGCCAACGAGCCAGCGCTTCGGCGCCGATGACCCGGCTCTGGGGATCGAAAAGCGGCTGGAAGGCGACGGAGAGCTGGTTCTCCTGGCGCAGGGCGTCGCGAAGTTCGGCCTCGACGGTATGTCGCAACTGCAGCAATTCGTTCATGTGCTCAAGATAGACGGCGGCGCGATTGCGGCCGTCGGCCTTGGCCTCATAGAGGGCGATGTCGGCCTTGCGCACCAATTCGTGGCGCTGCGCCAGGGGATCCACACAGGAGATGATGCCGACGGAAACGCCGATGAAGACTTCGGCGCCATAGATCTCGAACGGCCGGCCGATCGCATCGATGACGCGTTGTGCCAGGATGTTGGCATCGGCTTCGTGGCGGCAGTTGTGCGAGACGATGGCGAATTCGTCACCGCCGATGCGGGCGATGAAAAGGCTGCCCGGATTGACCTGCTCCAGGCGGCGGGCAACGCTGCGTATGAGTTCGTCGCCGGCATCGTGGCCACGGGTGTCGTTGACCTGCTTGAAGCGGTCGAGATCGAGCATGAATAGCGTCAGCCGCCGGCCCTGCACGGAAAGCAGCGGGATCGACTGCTCCAGCGTCTGTTCGAAGAGCGAGCGGTTGGGAAGGCCCGTAAGGGCATCGTGATTGGCCAGATGCTGGGCCTGCATACGGCTGTCTTCGATAGCCTGCGACGAGCGCCAGAGCTTGCCGGCCATCAGGAAAATGGCGAGGGCGCCGATGAGGAAGGCGGTGCCCAGCACCGGCAGGGTTTCCATCAGGGTGCGGCGGCCGGGGCGATCGGGCCGCCAGTCGAAGAAGCCGATCAGGCGGCCGGACTTGTTCATCAGCGGATAGACGGCGCGACCGGCGTCGAAATTGCCCTGGAGGGTGAAGTTGGCGTCGTCGAGGAGGTATTGGCGTTGCACGTTCTTGGCGAAATTGTCGGCCAGGAACATGATGCTGATGTGGATATATTCGCTGCCGGCGGGCTGGTGCAGGCCCTCGGAGGGCGCCACGATCGGGCTGAGGCTGACAATGGCCGGCTTGCCCGAGATGACCATGATGTCGGTGAGCTGCGGCGGGTGCTCGCGCTGCCCATCGTAATAGGCCTGGAGGTCCGAGCCGGCGAGACGATCGCGCAGTGCCCTGATGGCCGGCTGCAGCGCCGCGGCATCGTTGCTGAAAGAGGCGGCGACGGTGCGCTTGCCAGTATCCATGGCGTAGACGGGAGTGTCGCTGGCATCGAGCACATAGGTGCGATCATGACCGAAATAGGTATACATCCAGCGGCCGAGATTGGTGTCGACCCAGGCAGGATCGAAGGCCATGCGGGTATTGATGACGGCGGGATTGCTGACTGCAACGCTTTCCTGGTCGTGGGCGACACTACGCAGTTGCGTCGACATGAGACGCCCGACCAGGGCGGTTTCGCGCTCCAAAGCGCGCTGATCGCTGCTGCCGGCGGACCATAGGACGAGCCCCAGCACACCGGCCATGACGACAAGAACGGAGATGAGAACCGGCGCGACAACGCTGGTCGAATACTGCCAGTTTCGCCCCACTTTAACGCTCATAACCGAACCAATAACCCCGAACCGGGCGGGATATTACGGGCGGTAATGTTTCGGACAGGTTACCGCAGAAGCCCTGTGTTTCTCAGTCTTTGAACAATACTTCGCGGTCCTGCATGAAGTTGGCGAGCAGCGGGATGGCGGCCCCTCCAAGGGCGCGCGCGGCATTGCCGATGGTGCCCGAGACGAGCTCGAAAGGCGACAGGCCCTGGCGGTTGACACCGGCCAGAGCGGCACGCGTGCGGGCGATGATGGCGGCGCGGACATGCTCGGGGAAGGCGCCGTCGATGATGACGGTCTCGACGTCGATGACCGCAACGGCGGCGACGATGGAAAAGGCGAGGTTCTCGGCGACTTCGCCGATCCATTCATCGAGGGCGGGGCCGAGATCGTCGCCCCAGTCGTCGGGCGATTGCCACAGCACCTCGGCCTTACGGCCCTCGGCAACGAGCTTGCGCTCAAGCACGTAGATGGAGGCGACATTCATCAGTTGCGGGCTGCGGACGCCATGGCGCCGGCCGGCGGCGGCGGGCATCGAGCCGAGGGCGCCGGCATTGTGGGTGCTGCCGGGGAAAAGATGGCCGCCCAGCACCAGGCCACCGCCGATGAAGGAGCCGATATAGACGTAGAGATAATCCTTGTAGTCGCCACCACGGCCGAAGATGAGTTCGGCGGCGCAGGCGGCGGTGATGTCGTTATGGAAATAGACGGGCCATGGCAGGTGCGCGGCGAGATCGGCGCGGATGTCGACGGTGCGCCATGCATCGATATCGGCCTTGGGAGCGCCGATTTCCTCGTGCCACGTCCACATCTCGTATGGCGCGGCGATGCCGAGGCCGGCGACGCGCGCGGTTTGGGCGGGAGTGAGGCCCGCCGTCAGTTCGGCGATGCCGTCATGGGCGAAACGGCGGATGCCGTCGGGAGTGGGGTAGGGATAGGTGCGGTGCAGCAACCGCACGATGCTGCCGGTAAAATCGATCAGATAGAGATCGACGCTGCGGCGGCCGATCTTGAGGCCGAAGGCATAGGCCCCTTCGGCATTGAGCGAGTAGGGCACGGAGGGCTGGCCGATGCGGCCGCGCTGCGGGTTGCCCTTGCTGACTAGGCCATCGGCCTCGAGCTGGTTGGCGATGATGGAGATGGTTTGCGGCGACAGGCCTGTCATGCGGGCGATGTCCGCCTTGGGCAGGCTGCCATGCCGGCGGATGAGCGACAGGACCAGGCGCTCGTTATAAAGTCGCACGCCCATCTGGTTGGTGCCGCGGCTGAAGCCGCCGGGCAATCGGGCCATCTGATCTGTGCCGGCGGTGCGCGACGCCACGGCCTTGCTCCGTTAACGAATTGCCCGAGATGGGCAAAACCCAAGCGAGCCGAAAGTGCGCCGGTGATAGGCGCACGGTCCGGGTAAATGCAATCGATTACAGCGGTTTTCCCTCGTTCTGCCACCAACACTGCCGCCACAGTGACGAAGCTGTCAATAAATTTATCCAATGGATTTATTAATTGACAGGCTGCGAGGCTGCGCTGATTATGAGGTGGTCCGGCGCGAAGGGCAGGAGGATGCCCGCCGGACCAAAGGTGCGCCAGCGACAAAAGTCGCGGCGCCCGCGATGCAAAACTCCGGGAGGAAAACATGGGAAGACTGAATCTGCTGAAGGTGTCGCTCGCCGGCGCCGTCATGTTCGGCCTGATGGCCAGCTCGTCGGCTTATGCCGCCGATATCGTCGGCCTCATCACCAAGACCGAAGGTAACCCGTTCTTCGTCAAGATGCGCGAGGGCGCGCAGGCCAAGGCGACTGAACTCGGACTGGACCTCAGGACCTTCGCCGGCAAGTTCGACGGCGACAATGACAGCCAGGTGGCGGCGATCGAGAACCTGATCTCGGCGGGCGCCAAGGGCTTTGCGATCGTGCCGTCGGATTCGACCGCGATCGTGCCGACCATCAAGCAGGCGCGCGACGCCGGTCTGTTCGTGATCGTGCTGGATACGCCGCTCGACCCGATCGATGCGGCCGACGCGACTTTCGCTACCGATAACTTCAAGGCCGGCGAACTCATCGGCAGCTGGGCCAAGGGCACGCTGGGCGACAAGGCGGCTGCCGCCAAGATCGCCTTCCTCGATCTCGCGGCCAACCAGCCGACCGTCGATTACCTGCGTGACCAAGGCTTTATGCAGGGCTTCGGCATCGACATCAAGGATCCCAGACGCTACGGCGACGAAGACGACAAGCGCATCTGCGGGCACGAAGTCACCGGTGGCGCCGAGGACGGCGGACGCACGGCGATGGAGACGCTGCTGCAGAAATGCCCTGACGTGAATGTCGTCTATTCGATCAACGAGCCGGCCGCCGCGGGTGGTTACGAAGCGCTCAAGGCCGTGGGCAAGGACGATGGTTCGGTGCTGGTGGTGTCCATCGACGGGGGGTGCCCGGGCGTCGCCAACGTCAAGGACGGTGCCATTGGGGCGACCAGCCAGCAATATCCGCTGAAGATGGCCTCGATGGCGATGGAGGCGATCGCGGCCTTCGCCAAGGACGGCACCAAGCCGACCATCGATCCCAAGCTCGGCTTCCTCGATACCGGCGCAACGCTGATCACCGACAAGCCGGTGAGTGGGGTGGATTCGATCACCAGCGCCGAGGGCGCGAAGATCTGCTGGGGTTGAATGGTTGAGGGGATAGAGTTGTGGCTGGCTCCCATCCCTATCCCCTCCCCAACCGCTATCGTCCCTCGCGCTTTGAGCAAGCAGCTTCATCCTCTCCTTGCGGGGGGACAGGGGGTGAGGGCAAGGCAGGTTGAGACGCCTTTTTCAAATCGACACCGGAGGATAGGCCATGAGCGATGACGCGGCTGGGTCGGCGACGGCGGAGAAGGGGTTGGAGGGGGCGCATCACGGGGTGGCCAGCTTCGAGACCGATGCGCGGTCGCCCTTGAGGAATTTGCAACATTTCCTGCACAGTTTCCCCACCATCATCCCGTTCATCGTGCTGATCGTCGGTATCCTGATTTTCTCGGTGGCGGCGGGCGGCAAGTTCTTTGCGCCATTCAACCTGTCGCTGGTCCTGCAGCAGGTGACCATCATCGGCGTGCTGGGTATCGCCCAGACGCTAGTCATTCTCACTGCCGGCATCGATCTGTCGGTCGGCGCCATCATGGTGCTGTCATCAGTGGTGATGGGACGTTTGGCGGTGGTCTATGGCGTGCCCATGGAACTGGCGCTGGTGCTGGGGCTGCTGACCGGCACCGTCTGCGGCTTGATCAATGGCGTGCTGGTGGCGCTGGTGAAGCTGCCGCCGTTCATCGTGACGCTTGGCACCTGGAGCATCTATGGCGCACTGGTGATCTTCGTGTCGCGCTCGGAAACCATCCGGTCGCAGGATATCCAGGCGTCGGCATCGATCCTGCAATGGTTGGGAACCCGCGTGCCGATCGGGGGCGGGGCGGTGCTGACATTCGGCTCGATGCTGATGATCCTTTTGGCGGTGGCGGTCTGGTACGTCCTCAACCGCACCGCGTTCGGCCGGCACATCTATGCGACCGGCGATGATCCTGAGGCGGCGCGGCTGGCCGGCATCAATACGCGGCGGACGCTGATCGGGGTCTATACGCTGGCCGGCTTCATCTGCGCCATTGCCAGCTGGGTGCTGATCGGGCGCATCGGGGCGGTATCGCCGCTGGGCAACCAGACGGCCAATCTTGACGCCATCACCGCCGTGGTGATCGGCGGCACGTCGCTGTTCGGCGGACGAGGCTCGCTGGTGGGGACGCTGGTCGGGGCGCTGATCGTGGGCATTTTCCGCAATGGGCTGGCGCTGGCGGGGGTGGAAGTGCTGTGGCAGGAATTCGCCGTCGGCATTCTCATCATCCTGGCGGTGACGATCGACCAATGGATCAGGAAGGTTTCGGCATGAGCGAGGCACCGGTACTGGCCGCGAGCGGCCTCAAGAAACGCTATGGCCGCGTGGTGGCGCTCGACGATGCCGATTTCGAGCTGATGCCGGGGGAAATTCTGGCGGTGATCGGCGACAATGGCGCAGGCAAGTCGACGCTGATCAAGGCCCTGTGCGGTGCGGTCATCCCGGATGCCGGGCTGGTGACGCTCAATGGGCAGGCGGTGAATTTCCGCTCGCCACTGGAGGCGCGGCTGGCGGGCATCGAGACGGTCTACCAAAATCTCGCTTTATCACCGGCACTGTCGATCGCGGATAACATGTTCCTGGGACGGGAGCTTCGGAAGCCTGGTCTCATGGGCAGCCTGTTCCGCCGGCTCGACCGCAGCAGCATGCAGCGGATCGCGCGCGAAAAGCTCACCGATTTGGGGCTGATGACCATCCAGAACATCAACCAGTCAGTGGAGACGCTGTCGGGCGGGCAGCGGCAGGGCGTGGCGGTGGCAAGGGCCGCGGCGTTCGGATCACGCGTCATCATCATGGACGAACCGACAGCCGCGCTCGGCGTGAAAGAGAGCCGGCGGGTGCTGGAACTGATGCTCGACGTGAAGCGCCGCGGGCTGCCGATCGTTTTAATCTCGCACAACATGCCGCATGTGTTCGAGGTCGCCGACCGCATCCACATTCACCGGCTGGGCAAGCGCATTGCCGTGATCCGGCCGAAGGACTATTCGATGTCGGACGCGGTCGCCATCATGACCGGGGCGATGCAGCTGCCCGCGATGGCAGCCTGACCTTTCCACAAAGAGGCCCATGATGACCCTTGTTCCCGCCCTCGTGCTCGAACGCCAGCACGAGTTGAAGCTCCGCGAGATCGACCTGCCGCTCGCGGTCGGCCCCGGAATGGTGAAGATCAAGCTGCACACCGTGGGGGTGTGCGGATCTGATGTGCATTACTACACCCATGGGCGGATCGGGCCGTTCGTGGTCAATGCGCCCATGGTGCTGGGGCATGAGGCAGCGGGGATTATCGTCGCGGTCGGGGCGGGTGTCACCCATCTCGCGGTCGGTGACCGGGTTTGCATGGAGCCGGGGATTCCGGACCCGAATTCGCGGGCAGCGCGGCTGGGACTGTACAATATCGATCCGGCGGTGACGTTCTGGGCGACGCCGCCGATCCATGGTGTTTTGACACCCGAAGTGGTGCATCCGGCCAACTACACGTTCAAGCTGCCGGACAATGTGAGCTTTGCAGAAGGCGCCATGGTCGAGCCGTTCGCGGTGGGCATGCAGGCGGCCACCAAGGCACGGATCACTCCCGGCGATACGGCAGTGGTGCTGGGGGCCGGGCCGATCGGCACGATGGTGGCCATCGCGGCGCTGGCGGGCGGCTGCGCGCGGGCGATCGTTGCGGACCTGGCACAGCCCAAGCTCGACATCGCGGCGCAGTATCAGGGGGTGATCCCTGTCAATATCCGCGAGAAGAGCATCGTCGCCGAGGTGAAGCGGTTGACCGACGACTGGGGCGCTGACCTGGTGTTCGAATGCTCGGGTTCGCCCAAGGCGTGGGAGACCATCATGGACCTGCCGCGGCCGGGCGGCGCCATCGTGGCGGTCGGGCTGCCGGTCGATCCCGTGGGGTTCGATGTGTCGACGGCCTCCACCAAGGAAGTGCGGATCGAGACGGTTTTCCGCTACGCGCACCAATATGACCGGGCCATCAACCTGATGGCATCGGGGCGGGTGGATCTGAAGCCGCTGATCTCGGAGACGTTTGATTTCAAGGATTCGGTGGCGGCGTTCGACCGAGCGGTGGAGGCACGTCCGACGGACGTAAAGCTGCAGATAAGGATGCCGGACTGAAGCAGTTGCGTTTGCCGCTCACCCCCTCCCTAGCCCTCCCCACAAGGGGGAGGGTGGCATCGAGATTGTGGCTCGATCCCGGCACGGACGCAGGGTGAAACCCTCCCCCTTGTGGGGAGGGCCAGGGGAGCCGCTCCCATGAATTTCAGGAGGACTATATGGATCTGGGACTGCGCGACAAGGTAGCGGTGATTACTGGTGCGACGGTGGGGATCGGGCTGGCGGTCGCCGAGGGGCTGGCGGCGGAGGGGGCCAATATCGTGATGGTGGCCCGGGATCGCGAGCGGGTCGATGCCGAGGCCTCGCGCGTGGCGGACAGGTATGGCGTGCTGATCCACGGGGTCGCGGCGGATGTGGCTACGGCTGATGGTTGCGCGGCGGTGATCGCCGGGGCGCACAAGGCATTCGGCGGGGCGGATATCCTCATCAATAATGCCGGGACCGGCTCGAACGAAACCATTCAGGAAGCCACGGACGAAAAGTGGCAATATTACTGGGATTTGCATGTGATGGCGGCCGTCCGGCTGGCGCGTGGAATCGTGCCGCAGATGAAGAAGCGGGGCGGCGGCGTCGTGCTGCACAACGCCTCGATCTGCGCCGTGCAGCCACTGTGGTACGAGCCGATCTACAACACCACCAAAGCGGCGCTGATGATGTTTTCCAAGACGCTGTCGACGGAAGTGGTGGGCGACAACATCAGGGTCAACTGCATCAATCCGGGCCTGATCCTTACGCCCGACTGGGTGAAGACGGCGCGGCAACTGGCGGGCGAGGACGGCTATCAGGCGCATCTGCAGGGCGTGGCGGATGAATATGCGACGATGAAGCGGTTCGGCACGCCGGAGGAACTGGCAAATTTTTTCGTGTTCCTGTGCTCGGACAAGGCGACCTATTCGACAGGATCGACCTATTTCGTCGATGGGGGCATGCTGAAGACGGTGTGAGGGACCGGCTTCGCTTATGTCGGCGCCCGCCGCCAGATCCCTTCACCCCACCGTCGACCGTGTTGTGAGCCCTTTCCGGCCTGCCATGCTTAGCCGTTAATTCCTTGCGCTGCCGCGCTTTCACAGTATCAGGCCCGATGATAGCTTTTGATCGCTCGGCCGATCCGGCAGGCCGGGCAGCGGGGAGGGCTTATGCAGAAGATCGTCATGGCGCTGGAGGAAAAGCGTGCGCAGGCTCGCCTGGGCGGCGGGCAGAAGCGCATCGACACGCAACATGGAAAGGGCAAGCTTACGGCGCGCGAGCGGCTGGAGGTGTTGCTCGACCAGGGCAGCTTCGAAGAATACGACATGTTCGTCACGCACCGGGCAACGGATTTCGGCATGGACGAGACCGTCATTCCAGGCGATGGCGTGGTGACCGGCTGGGGCAAGATCAACGGTCGGCTGACTTATGTGTTCTCGCAGGATTTCACCGTCTTCGGGGGCTCGCTGAGCGAGACCCATGCGCAGAAGATCTGCAAGATCATGGATCTGGCGGTGCAGAACGGCGCGCCGGTGATCGGACTCAACGACAGCGGCGGGGCGCGGATCCAGGAGGGCGTGGCCTCGCTGGGCGGTTATGCCGAGGTGTTCTGGCGCAATGTACAGGCATCGGGCGCCATTCCGCAGATTTCGGTGATCATGGGGCCATGCGCGGGGGGCGCCGTGTATTCGCCGGCGATGACCGACTTCATCTATATGGTCAAGGACACGAGTTATATGTTCGTGACCGGGCCGGATGTGGTGAAGACCGTCACCAATGAGATCGTCACGCAGGAGGAACTGGGCGGGGCGTCGACGCATACCAAGCTGTCGTCGGTGGCGGATGCGGCGTTCGAGAACGATATCGAGACGCTCCTGGAAGTCCGGCGGTTGTTCGACTTCTTGCCGCTCAACGCCGGTGACAAGGCGCCCGTAGTGGCGGTCAACGACACCGTCGAGCGGAGCGAGGCGAGCCTCGATACGATCATCCCGGATAGCGCCAGCAAGCCCTATGACATGCGCGAAGTGGTGCTCAAGATCGCCGACGAGGGGGATTTCCTTGAGCTGCAGACGGCGCATGCCGGGAACATCTTAACCGGTTTCATCCGGCTCAATGGCAGCACGGTAGGGGTTGTGGCCAATCAGCCGCTGGTGCTGGCGGGGTGCCTCGATATCAATGCCTCCAAGAAGGCGGCCCGCTTCATACGCTTTTGCGACTGCTTCAATATCCCCATCCTGACGCTGGTGGATGTGCCGGGATTCCTGCCCGGCGTGGCGCAGGAATATGGCGGCATCATCAAGCACGGGGCGAAGCTGTTGTTCGCCTATGCGGAGGCAACGGTGCCCAAGGTGACGGTCATCACGCGCAAGGCCTATGGGGGAGCCTATGACGTGATGGCCTCAAAACATATCCGCGCCGATGTGAACTATGCCTGGCCGAGCGCCGAGATCGCCGTGATGGGAGCCAAGGGGGCGACGGAAATCCTTTATCGGTCGGAGCTGGGCGACAAGGGCAAGATCGCGGCGCGCACAGAGGAATATGAGGGGCGCTTTGCCAATCCGTTCGCGGCGGCGGAGCGAGGATTTGTGGATGACGTGATCCTGCCAAGCGAGACGAAACGCCGGGTGACACGGGCGTTCGAGACGTTGAAAGGCAAGAGGGCGGCGGTGGTGGCGAAAAAGCACGGAAACATACCGCTGTGACGAGGCTTACCTTGCATGTTGGGAATATTGCCAAACTCGACGTCGACGCCATCGTGAACGCGGCCAACAGTTCACTCTTGGGTGGAGGCGGTGTTGACGGCGCCATTCAAGGTCGGGAGCGGAACCGCACCCGGTCCCCAGCCCTCCCCGCAAGGGGGAGGGTGACCGGCGGTGGGGAGGATAGGGTCCCGCCGGAGCCGCGGCTGCGACCGGAAGCCGCCACCACCCTTAGTCCCTCCTCACAGGGGGGAAGGAAATGACGACTGGCGGGACGATGACGAAGCGGACGTTAGGGGCCCATCTGGTTCAGGACTGGGTTTACGGATGGTCGCTGGCCGGCCTGTTGCTCATCGCACTGTTGCCGCTGTTTGTCGGAAATTGGCCGGCAGCGTTGATCGCCGTGGTGGTGCAACTGCCTATCTATATGCTGCATCAGTTCGAGGAGCATGCGGACGACAGGTTTGGCCGGTTTGTGACGGCGGAGATCGGCGGAGGCAGGGAGGTGCTGCCGGCGGTAGCGATCTTCTGGATCAATGTGCCGGGGGTTGGGGGGCTCAACCTTGTTTCGATCTGGCTGGCTGCGGCGGTGAATATCGGGTTTGGGCTGATCGGGATTTACCTGGTCCTCATCAATGCCGTGGCCCATATCGGGCAGGCGCTAGCCATGCGGCGGTACAATCCGGGCCTCATTACCGCCGTGGTGCTGTTTTTGCCGGCGGGCCTTTGGGGATTGTGGACGGTGAGCACAGCGCCTGGCGTCGGGCTCGGCTTCCAGGCGCTGGGCCTGGTTGTGGCAATCGCCGTGCATGGGGCTATCGTCGGATATGTGATGGCCAACAGACGCAGGATGGGGTGAGGCGGTGGCATTGTTCAATTCTCTGCTCATTGCCAATCGGGGCGAGATTGCCTGCCGGGTGATCAAGACGGCGAAGATGCTCGGCATCAGGACCATCGCGGTCTATTCCGATGCGGATGCGCAAGCGCTGCATGTGCGGATGGCCGACGAGGCCGTCTCCATCGGCGGGTCCGCGGCGCGGGATTCCTATCTGTCGATCGAGAAGATCGTGGCGGCGTGCAAGGCCAGCGGCGCCGAGGCGGTGCATCCGGGCTATGGGTTTCTGAGCGAAAATCCGGCGTTTGCGGCGGCGCTCGGCAAGGCGGGCATGGTGTTCGTGGGGCCGCCGGTGAAGGCGATCGAGGCGATGGGGGACAAGATCACCTCCAAGCGCATCGCGGCCGAGGCTGGGGTTTCGACGGTGCCCGGGCATATGGGCCTGATCGCGGATGCCGAGGCGGCGGTGCGGATCGCGCGGCAGATCGGTTATCCGGTAATGATCAAGGCTTCGGCAGGCGGCGGCGGCAAGGGCATGCGGATTGCCCATGACGATGCCGAGGCGCGCGAGGGGTTTGAGCGCAGCCGCTCGGAAGCGCTGGCGTCGTTCGGGGACGACCGCATCTTCATCGAGAAGTTCGTTACCGAGCCCCGGCATATCGAAATCCAGGTGCTGGGCGACAGTTTCGGAAATGTCATTCATCTGGGCGAGCGCGAATGCTCCATCCAGCGACGCAACCAGAAGGTGATCGAGGAGGCGCCATCGCCGTTTCTCGACACCCAGATGCGGGCGGAGATGGGGGCGCAGGCGGTGGCGCTGGCCAGGGCCGTCGGTTACCAGAGTGCCGGGACGGTGGAGTTCATCGTCGACAAGGACCGCAAATTCTATTTCCTCGAGATGAACACGCGGCTGCAGGTCGAGCATCCGGTGACGGAACTGGTGACGCGGCTCGACCTGGTGGAGCTGATGCTGCGCGTGGCGGCGGGCGAGGCACTGCCGCTCGCCCAGGCTGATGTGGTGATGGATGGCTGGGCCATCGAGAGCCGGCTTTACGCCGAAGACCCCTACAGGAATTTCCTGCCGTCGGTGGGGCGGTTGACGCGTTACCGGCCGCCGGCGGAGGAAACGACGCCCGACCATGCGGTGCGCAACGACACCGGTGTGTTCGAGGGCGGTGAGATTTCGACGTTCTACGATCCGATGATCGCCAAGCTGTGTACTTGGGGCAAGACGCGGGAGATCGCCATCGACACCATGGCGGTGGCGCTCGACGAGTTCGAGGTCGAGGGGGTTGGGCACAACCTGCCGTTCCTGTCGGCTGTGATGGAGCAGACACGCTTCCGCGAAGGACGGTTGACCACCGGCTATATCGCCGAGGAGTTCCCGAACGGGTTTGGAGTGGTTGAGCCCGCAGCCGAGACGCTGAGCCAGATCGCGGCATTCGCCTGCTGCGCCAGCTATGTGATGGAACGGCGCGGCTTTGGCGGAGCGGCTCCTTTGCCGCAGGGGTTCGAAGAGCGCGTGGTGGTGATTGGTGCGCGGCGCTGGCGGTTCAAGGTCGATGAAAAGCAAAGCGAGTTCTGGCTCGACGATGCCGAGGGCGGAAGGGTGCTGGTGGAAATGCACTGGGAGCCGGGCGACAGCATCGCGCGGGTGCGCGTGGACGGCACGGTACTGCGGCTCAAGGTCGTGCGCGTCACCGGCGGCATGCGCCTAAGGCATCGCGGCGCCGACCTGATGGCGCGAGTGCTGCCGCCGCGGGTCGCTGACTTGCTGCAATACATGCCGGTGAAAGCGCCACCGGACCTGAGCCGCTTCCTCCTCTGCCCGATGCCTGGGCAGATCGTGCGCATCGATGTCGCCGAGGGCGATATCGTAGAGGATGGCCAGCCACTGGCGGTGGTCGAGGCCATGAAGATGGAGAATGTGCTGAAGGCGGAGAAGCGGGCGCGGGTTGCGAAGGTGCGCGTTACGGCAGGCGCGGTGCTGGCGGTGGATGAGGTGATACTGGAGTTTGAGGCGGTATGAGGCCGATGCAGCGTCTGCCGCTTACCCCCTCCCTAGCCCTCCCCACAAGGGGGAGGGTGGGCAGACTGCCGGCATGGGAGCGGAGCGATGGCTGAGGGGAAGATCAAGCTGGCGACCTTTGCGCGGTGGGCCGGGGTGGCGCAGGGGGAGTTGCGGGAAGTGCCGGTCGGGGCGCTCGATCGCGATTATGGCGGGGTGACGGTCAGGCCGGCGTATTTTGCGGAGGATTTGCCGGGGGACGCGGCGGCGGCAATGCCGGGCGTGGAGCCTTTTACGCGCGGGGTCTATGCGACCATGTATGCGAACCGGCCATGGACGATCCGGCAATATGCGGGGTTTTCGACGGCGCGGGAGAGCAATGCGTTCTACCGGCAGGCGCTGGCCGGCGGGCAGCGCGGGCTGAGCGTGGCGTTCGATCTCGCCACGCATCGCGGCTATGACAGCGATCATCCGCGGGTTGCGGGCGATGTCGGCAAGGCTGGTGTCGCCATCGACAGCGTCGAGGACATGAAGCTGTTGTTCGACGGCATTCCGCTCGACAAGATGAGCGTATCGATGACCATGAACGGGGCGGTGATCCCGGTGCTGGCCATGTTCATCGTGGCGGCGGAAGAGCAGGGCGTGACGCAAGCCCAGCTCGAGGGGACCATTCAGAACGACATTCTCAAGGAGTTCATGGTCCGCAACACCTATATCTATCCGCCTGAGGCCTCGATGCGGATCGTGGGTGACGTGATCGCCCACACGGCGCGGCACATGCCGCGGTTCAACTCGATCTCGATCTCGGGCTATCACATGCACGAAGCCGGAGCGACGGCGGTGCAGGAGCTGGCCTATACGCTGGCGGATGGCGTCGAATATGTGCGGGCGGCCATGGAGAAAGGCCTTGCCATCGATACGTTCGCGCCGCGGCTGAGCTTCTTTTTCGGCATCGGCATGAACTTCTTTCTGGAGGTGGCCAAACTCAGGGCGGCGCGGACGCTGTGGGCGGAGATCATGACGGATCTGGGGGCCACGGATCCGCGCTCAAAGATGCTGCGGACACATTGCCAGACATCAGGGGTGAGCCTCACCGAACAGGATCCGCACAACAATATCGTCCGCACGACGATTGAGGCGCTGGCTGCGGTGCTGGGTGGCACGCAATCGCTTCACACGAATTCGTTCGACGAAGCGATTGCGCTGCCGACGGAGTTTTCAAGCCGGATCGCGCGCAACACGCAATTGATCCTCACCCATGAGAGCCGGGTTGCGGACGTGGTCGATCCGCTGGGCGGCTCATATTATGTCGAGGCGCTGACGGCGGATCTCGTGAGGGGCGCCGGGGCGCTGATCGCTGAGGTCGAGGCGGCGGGCGGCATGACGCGGGCGGTACAGCAGGGACTGCCCAAACTCGAAATCGAAAAGGCGGCAGCGCTTCGGCAGGCGCGAGTTGATCGCGGCGAAGACGTCATCGTGGGTGTCAACCGTTACCGGCTGGAGCAGGAAGCGCAGCTCGACGTGCGCGATATCGACAACGATATGGTGCGTGACGAACAGGTCAAGCGGCTCAACGCCATGCGCTTGAGACGTGACGAGGCCAGGTGTCAATCGATGCTGGCGGGCCTGCGCGAGTTCGCCGCCAAGGATGAGGGTAACCTGCTGGCCGCAGCCATCGAGGCGGCGCGGACAAGGGCGACGCTGGGGGAAATTTCACAGGCGCTGGAGGATGTGTTCGGGCGGCACCAGGCAGTGACGCGGGTAATTTCCGGGGTCTATGCGGAGAGCTATGCGGGCGATGCTGAATATGCGGCTTTGCAAAAACGCATCACGGAATTTTTCAAGACCAATGGGCGCAAGCCATCGATCTTCATCGCCAAGATGGGGCAGGACGGACATGACCGTGGCGCCAAGGTGATTGCTTCGGCCTTCGCCGATCTCGGTTTCGAGGTGCATATGGGAGCCCTGTTCGAGACGGCGGTGGAGGTGGCGGCGCATGCGGCGGCGCTCGTTGTCGACGCGGTTGGAGTGTCGACGCTGGCGGCGGGACACAAGACGCTCGTGCCGGAACTGATGACGGCGTTGCGGACACGGGGGCTGGGCGAGGTCACCGTCATCGTCGGCGGAGTGGTCCCCGAGCAGGACTATGCATTCCTGCGCGCGGCTGGGGTAGCGGAAATTTTCGGGCCGGGCACCAATGTGCTGGACGCGGCATTTCAAGTTCTGAATCAGATTCAGGGCAGGCTCTCAAATCGATGAAACTGAATCGAAATTTCTGCTTGAAGAGGGTGAAATGATCGGACGCCTCAACCATGTGGGCATCGCGGTGCCCGATCTTCTTGTGGCCGCGGCGCGCTATCGCGACGGCCTGGGCGCCGAGGTTTCCGAACCCAGGGCGCTGCCTGAGCATGGCGTAACGGTGGTGTTCGTCGCCCTGGAAAACAGCAAGCTGGAGTTGATGCAACCGCTGGGGGCGGACTCGCCGCTGCTGAAATTTCTCGAGAAACATCCCGATGGCGGCATGCACCATGTGTGCTTCGAGGTGAACGATCTGGCCGATGCCGCGGAACGGCTGAAGGCCAAAGGGGCCCGCGTGCTGGGCGACGGCACGCCGAAGAATGGGGCGCATGGGTTGCCGGTACTGTTCCTTCATCCTAAGGATTTCGACGGTACGCTGATCGAGCTGGAAGAGGTCAAGCCCGAGCTGCAGCCGGCATAGATACCTTTCGTTAAGGGGCGTTCCGCATAGTTGGTGGTATGCAGATCGCGAAACGCACCATGGGTTGGTATACCAAGCCTTCCGCCTATGAGGCGATGCAGGTGGTCAACACCAAGCGCCGCACCATGGCCCAGGGCCACCTGTCGGATGGTCGCGGCCTGGCGAGCAGCCTGGCGGCGGCCCACAACTCCGAGGTTGCCAATGTCTCGATCCTGGCGCAACTGGCGGTGAAGGCGCGGTTGAGCAAGAAGGCTTAGACAGCCTATCTTTCTCCAGATCGAGCTTGTACGTGGGCTCGGGGCTAGTGGCCGGCGGTTTTCGAGAACAGGTTGATGACGAGGACGCCGGCGAGGATGAGCACCATGCCGATGATAGCGGGAGCGTCGAGAACCTGTTTGTAGACGATGAACGCGATCACCGAGACGGCTATGATGCCAAGCCCGGACCAGATGGCGTAGGCGACGCCGACCTGCATGGTCCTCAGGGTCAGGGACAGGAAGAAGAAGGCCACCACGTAGCCGATGGCGACCAGCACCGAAGGCCATAGCACCGTGAAGCTGTTGCTGGCCTTGAGCGCCGAGGTGGCGATGACTTCGGCGCAAATGGCGATCAGCAGGTAGACATAGGCCATGGTGCTATTCCGGCTGGCCGAACAGCTGGTGAGCCAGGGCGATGAAATGGTCGCCGCGTTCCTCGAAATTCTTGAACTGGTTGTAGCTGGGCGCGCCCGGCGACAGGATCACGGCATCGAAGCGGGCGCGGCGGGTAGAGAGCGCCTGCATGGCGACATCGAGGCTTTCGGCTTCCAGCACTTCAACTTCGGGCGCCGCCGCATAGGCGGCGGTGGCGAGGCGGTCGCCGGTCACGGGCAGGCAGACCAGAACCGTGACGCCCCGCGTCTGCAGGAGGCCAGCGAGTTCGGTGTAGTCCTGGTTGCGCTCGTGGCCACCGGCGAGCAAGGCGATGCGGTGGCCCTGGTAGGCGGCTAGCGCGGCCTTGGTTGCCTCCGGTGTCGTCGAGATGGAATCGTCGACGAAGAGCGTGCCGCCGATGGGGTGTTCCTCCAGCCGATGCGGCAGGGGCTGGAAGGCGGCAATGCCCTTGACGATACCCTCGATGTCGCCGCCGGCAGCGAGCGCGATCTGTGCGGCGAGGCGGGCATTGTCGAGATTGTGCTCGCCCTTGAGGCGCGAGCGCGACACCGCCGAGGTGACACGGTCCGCCATGAAGGGGGGCAGATAGGGGAGAATGCGGCTGCGGTCGCGGACGGCCGCCAGCACCAGCGGATTGTCGCGCGCGCCTTCGCCCAGGGCAACCGGGAAGGGCGTGTCGCGGTCGATGAGGTTGAGCTTGTCGGAATAGTAATGCTCGACATCGCGATGCCAGTCGGTGTGCTCCGGCGTGAGGTTGGTGATGGCGGCGATATCGGGCGTGAAGGCCATGTCGGCCGTCTGGTAGGATGACAGCTCGAACACGACGAGTTTGTGCTTGTCGGCGATTTCCAGCGGGGCGAGGCCGACATTACCGGCGAGGCCTGCATCAAGGCCGGAATTGACCAGCATGAGATGGACGAGCGTGGCGGTGGTGGACTTGCCCTTGGTGCCGGAGATGGCGACGACCCTAATACCCTGGCGATAGGTTTCGCCCCAAAGGTTGAGGTTGGAGGTGACGGCGATGCCGGCCTCGCGGGCCATGGTGAAGACCGGGCGGTAACGGGAAACGCCAGGGCTCTTGATGATGGTGGCGAACTTTTTTGCCGCGATGGCGTCAGGCAGATCGGCGGGGAGGATGATCTCGGTATCGTCGATGTCGGCAGCACCGCTGTCGACGGTGACATAGACCTTGAGCCCGGGCGCCCTGGCCTTGAGGAAAGCGCGGGAGGAGCGGGCCTCACGGCCGGCGCCATAGAGCAGCACGGGCGCATCAAAGCGCATGGGACGCGATCCTTTCGGCGAGCGCCGCGGGAATGTGATGATCGTGACTGTCGGCCAGTAAATCCGCAAGAGCCGTCTGCAAGCGCGCGGCGCCATACTGGGAGAGCAGGTCATCCTTGAGAGAAGCTACGATGGCGTCCCGGGCCCATTCCGGACGGTGGGTCAGCTCGTAGAGGCAGGCGGCGGCCTCGAGGATTTCGCCGACGCATTCCCAGGGTTTTTGGCCGGCGAGGCCAGTCAATTCGCGGAAGGAATGTTCATGCTCGGGGCGCGCGAGCAGGTTCTGGCCGAAGATGCCGACGAGGCGATCCTTGTCCATGACGGGCGCAAAAATCAGGAAGACGAAGTGGCACTTCGGACATTCGCCGCACCAGAGTGGGCCATCGTGCCCGGCCAGGCGGAAGTTGCGGTTACAGCTGGAGAAGACGTGATCGTAGCGCGTCTCGCGAGCGAAGAGCCTGGCGATGCGGGCTTCGGAATAGGGACGCAGCAGCGAGAAATATTGCAGCGCGCCGCCGGTGGCATTTGCGAGCACGTCGGCGATGAGGCGCTCGAAGCCGAGTGACTTGGAATGCTGGTGGTTGGCTTCCCGGCCATCGAAGGTGACATTGCCCTCGCTGGCCGAGCGCTCATTGGAGAGCACGATGCGGTTGTAGCCGAACAACAGGGCGCAGAGCGCTGCGATCATGGAATTGATGGCCGTCGAGGGCACGTGGCCGTTGTAGAAGCCGGGCTCCTTGGACAGATGCAGCATGGTCTTGTCGAGCGTGCGAGTGATGTAGAGCGGCGGCTTGCCGATCTTGTCGACGCTGGAAAGGATTGGCCCTTTGGGGTTGACGGCGAATGGGGTGAATTCGACTTCGGCCGCCTGTAGCAGTTCGACGCTGACGAGGGAGTCCTTGCCACCGCCGATGGGCAGAAGGGCCCGGTCGGGCAGGGTGACGGGCGCGATCACCGTGGTATCGAGTGGGGCATCGACCGTCAGCTTGCCGAAGCGCTGCAGATTGTTGCGGGCATAAAATTCACCGAGGCCGTTTTCGTAGACGTCGAGCACGAAAGCAGTTTCGGCGGCGGTCAGCGGTATTTCGGGGGCGGCGATATCGAGGGGGGCCAACAGTTTGAAGTAGCTGACGCCGAGAACGATGGCGGTGAGGCCGAGGAGCTTGCGAAAGGCCGGGCTATCGGCCGCGGCGGCATCGGCGCCGGCGGGAAGCTCCAGGCCTTCGCAGAAGCGGCGATCGGCCAGGCCATAATGGAAGCGGACAATGCCGGTCTGGGCGTCGAATTCGGGTTTTTCGATGTGAAAGACGGTGGCGCTCATGGTGGATAGATAGGGGTTCGGCGGTGATTTGGAAACTGGGGAGGTGGGGGCGCGATGTTGACGGTTCACCACCCGTCTCCCGCGTGACCGCCCTCCCCACCTCGGGGAGGGACGGCGCTGGAGTTCGCGGAGTTTGCCGGTTTCCCCTCCCTTGCGGGGAGGGATTAAGGGGGACGGAGCGAAGTCATCAGGCCCGGTGGGTGAATTCCAGCATGCGGATGAGGCCCTGCATGTAGCCGATGGCATGGGCGCGGCCCCGGTGGTTCCAGGGACTGTCGCCCTCCATCTTGGGGACATGATCGTCGAGCAGGAAGCCGTCGAAGCCGGTGCGCGCAAGCAGAGCGATGATTTCGGCGGGGTCGAAATTGCCGTCGCCGATAAAGCATTCGGTGAAATCGGGGACCGAGCCCTTTACGTCGCGGAAGTGGATGTAGGCGATGGCGCCCTTGGGGGCGAAATATTCGATCATCTCGGTGACGTTGACCTTGCCGCCGGCCATTTCCGAGCAGCAGCCGAGGCAGAGATCAAGCGCCCAGGCGGGCGACCGGCCGGCGATATCATAGGCCTTTTTGAAGCCTGACGGCCGCCAGAACAGGCGGGCCACGCCGCCGAGCATGGGCACCGGCGGATCATCGGGATGCAGGGCGAGGCGGATGCCTTCCTCCTCGGCGACCGGGAGGACGGCCTTGATGAAATATTCGTAGTTGGCCCACATCTGCTCCTCGGTCACCACCGGACCATCCTTGCCGAAAAGCGGCATGGAGGAGGCGCGGCCCAGGGTCGTCGGCATGTAGCTGCGCAGAACCTCCAGATCACCCGCATGGGCATCGACCAGGGCCATGTCGAACTGGCGGGCGTCGGCGCCGCCGCGGGTGGTGCCGCGATTGGTGGTCCAAACCGAGTTGGGCATGAAATGATAGCCCAGCACCGGCACGCCGCCACGGGCGACGGCGCGGATGGTCTTCTGATAGTTCTCGATCTGCTGGTCCCGGCCTTCAAGGCCGAGCATGGCCTTGTGGTAGAAGTGCGTGGGCACGTTCTCGATGGCCTCGAATTTGAGGCCGGCGGCTTCGACCTGGTCGACCAAAGCGCGCACGTCCTTTTCCTCCCAGCGTTCATCGCCCGGCAGGGATGGATTGTTCATCTGGATGCCGGTCGCTCCGATCTGGGCGGCAAAGCGCAGTTTGTCGTCGATGTCGTCGCGGAATTGGCCGACAGCAATCCTGATACTCATGTTTTCAGTTCCCCAAGTTTGGATGGATGCTCAGCCCTTGACGCCGCCATCAGTCATTCCGGCGACCATGAAGCGTTGGGCCACGAAATAGAGGATCATCAGCGGCACCGAGGAGATGACGGCACCGGCCATCAGCGGTCCCCAGGGGAGGACATCGCTGGTGATGAGGTAGTTGAGGGCCAGCGGCGCGGTACGCTGACTCTCGGAGGTGATCAGCACCAAGGCAAACAGCAACTCGTTCCAGGCACCCGTGAAGGTGAAGATGGCGACGGCTGCGAGACCGGGGCCCGAGAGCGGCAGTACGATATGGAGCAGGGCGCCGAGGCGGGAGTGGCCGTCGATCATACCCTGCTCTTCAAGCTCGCGCGGCACGCCGCGGAAGTAGCCCTGCAGCAGCCAGGTGGAGAGCGGCAGCGAGAAGGTCAGGTAGACGAAAGTGAGGCCGACCAGGGAATTGCCGAGATGCAGCTGTGCCATGATGATGGAAAGGGGAATGAACAGCAGTGATCCCGGCGTGAGGTAGGCGAAGAGTATCAACCGGCCGATGATGCCGCGAAAACGGTAGCGCAGGCGCACCATCGAATAGGCGGCGAAGGAAGAGATGACGACCGAGATCACCGTGACGACGGTCGAGACGATCAGACTGTTGCGGATGGCGAGCAGAAAGTCGCCTCCGGCCAGGAGCTTCTGGAAATTGGCGAACGTAATGGTGCGGGGCCAAAGCGAGGGGGCGCGGTAGATATCGCGCGGCAGCTTCAGCGCGGTGATGATCATCCAGTAAATGGGGAAGAGAACCAGCAGGACGGCGATGATCAGCGCCGCATAGGTGAGGATGCGTCCGACGATGAGGCGGCGGCGGGCACTGGCCGGGAGAACGTACGCCATCAGTCTTCGTCACGCAGCATGAGCGAGGTGGCGAGCATGACGAGGATGCCCAGGACAGGCAGCATGTAGACGGAGACCGCGGCGGCCTCGCCGATGCGTTGGGTCTGCATGCCGAAATAGGCCAGGACCGGGAAAACCATGGTGGCGTCGGACGGGCCGCCGGCGGTCAGCAGCCAGACATGCTCGAAGCCGTTGGCGGTCCAGATCGAGGAAAGCAGCGTGGTGACGATGAGCACGGGCGTGATGCCCGGCAGGGTGACGCTGAGGAAACGTTGCCAGCTGTTGGCACCATCCATGATCGCCGCCTCATGCAGTTCGCGCGGTACCGATTGCAGGGCGGCGAGGATTGAGACGAACCAGAAGGGGAAGCCGCGCCAGACCGAGGCGATGATCACCGCGCCCATGGCGGTGGCCCGCTGGCCGAGCCAGTCGATGACCTCGGTATGGATGCCGGTCTGGACGAGGATGAGATTGATGCCGCCGCCGATCGGCTGATAGAGCACCCGCCAGGTTAGGAAGGCCACAAAGGCCGGCATGGCCCAGGGCAGCATCAGGAAAGAGCGGAAAATGCCGCGGCCCGGAATGTACTGATGCACCAGCAGAGCGAGGCCCAGGCCGATGAGCAGTTTCAGGCCATCGGAGATGACCACGATGGTGACGGTGTTCCAGATGGCAGCCCAGAAGGTGGGCGTGCCGGCAAGATACTGAAAATTGCGCAGGCCGATGAAATTGCCGGTGCTGCCGACCACCATATCGGTGAAGGACACCCAGATGGCGAAGAGGAACGGATAGGCCACAAGGCCCAGGATCAGCAGCACTACCGGCGCCACCAGCAGGTAGGCAAACAGTGTCAGCCGCAGATCGCCGGTAAGGAAAGGGCGCCGGCGGCGGGCTCGTTCAGTCTCGGTGGCAATCGACATCGTCGGTCCGTTCGCTGAGAGGGCCTCGCGGACACCGGCCCGCGAGGGAAACGTCACCTGGCGATCAATATTTGTCGTAGATGGCCTGGCCGGCGGCCTGGGCCTCATCCATGGCACGGTCGAAATCCCAGCCATCGACGACGACGCGCTGGCACATCTTGGGGATGATGAAGTTCGATGACATGTCGGCCCAGGCAGCGTTGTAGACATCCGGATAGGCCGGCGCGGTGCCCGTCTGGGCCAGGCCCAGAAGGCCTGTCAGGATGGGATTGCCACCATCGAAGGCTTTGAGCTTTTCCTGGCTTTTCAGAACGGGACCATAGATGGCGACGTCGAAATAGCTGTTCATGAAGTCGGGGCCGGACAGGTGCTCGATGAGTGCCTTGGCTTCGTCCTGCATGGGGCTGGCCTTGGTGATGGCGCGAAGGTTCGGTGTCACCGGCGATACGGTGCCCTTGGGGCCGGCCGGCAGCGGCGAGAAGGCGCTGCCCTCATAGAGATCGGGATCATCGTTTTTGGCAGCGATGCCGACGGAGCCGGTATTGGCGATGAAGCCGACCTGGCCGGAGAGGTAGGCCTGGTTGTCGCCGGCACCATCCCAGGTGGTGTTGCCGGGCGCGAAGACCCCCTTGTCCCAGGCGTCCTTGAGCCAGGTGAGATAGGTCCGCATTTCGTCGGACTTGATGGTGACCTTCTTGCCCGCGTCATCGGCGATGCGCGCGCCGTAGGATTGCAGCACGTTGATCTGGACGTTGGCGTCGCCGACATTGGAGAGGGCCAGGCCAAGACCCGAGACCGGCGACTTGGTGATGGCGGCGGCCTGGGTGACCAGTTCTTCCCAGGTCTTGGGGGCGTCGGTGAAGCCGGCCGGCTCCAGCAGGTCCTTGCGGCGCAACAGCAGGTTGCCGTTGACGCCAAAGGGAATGCCGGTGCGTCCGCCGCCGGTATCGGAGGCGCGTGCCACGCCATCGTACCAGCCGCCCTGGGCGTCACCAATCCTGGTGTAGAGATCGTCGACGGTGGAAAAGACGTTCTGCCGTGTCAGGATGTTGAGCAGGTCGAGCCCAAGATCGAGCGCGTCTGGCATGGTGTTGGACGAGACCGCCGCCGAGACCTTCTGCACGGTCTCGTTCTGGTTGATCATCACCACTTCGGTGGCAACGCCGTTGGCTGCACCCCAGGCGTTGATGGCGTCGGTCAGTATCTGGTTGGCGGCATCTGAAAAGATCAGGCCGCCCCAGTAGGTCAGCTTGCGCGACTGGGCGATGGCGGGCATCGGAAAGCTGCCGGCGGCGGCCAGGGCAAGGCCGCCGGCTGCGGTGGCCAGCACGCGGCGGCGCGACCATGGTTGGCTGAGTATCGTGGTATCGGTCATTGGTTCCTCCCCTCGAGATCTCGTCCTGATGCCGGTGTTCCGGCTTCCTCAGGTGATCGATTGCGACATCCCGCCGATTTCCTTCACGAAAACATGCGGGCGCCGACACAAAACCGTCGTCCGTTTTGGCCGGTGTTCCTCCGTTGCGCTAGCGTTGAGCGCTTTTGAGATATATTTATTGCTGTAATTGCGAACTTATATGCGGCAATTAATATCTGTCAACGCGTCATGTGCGCACGTTAATACAGCTGTGGATAGATGACTTTTCCGGCGGCCGACGGTAGAAGCGGCGGATCAGGGAGGCGAGTTTGTATAGCGGCATCGGCAACAGGGGATATCATGCCTTCTTCGAAGCCCTGATCGAAGGCCGGCTGCAACTGGGCCAGACCCTGAAGCAGGAGGAACTGGGCGAGATTCTGGGAATGTCGCTGTCGCCCATGCGCGAGACGACGACGCTGCTGGAAGCCGAGGGCATGATTCAGGTCCGGCGCAAGGTAGGGATCACGATTTTCTACCCGGACATGAAGTTCGTCGGGAACACTTTCCAGTTTCGCGGTCTCCTCGAAAAGGAAGGGTTGCGAAAGTTTTCGGGGACTGTGACGGGGGAGTGGATCGCACGGATGCGCAAGGAGCACGACCGCATCATCGGCTTCGTACGCGACGTGAACGATATGGCGGTCTATCGGCTGCCGGTGAAGGAGTTGGAGCGCGAGTTCCACGAAAGCTTCATCAACGTCTATGCAAACGAGCAGATCAGCCTTGTTTATGCCCGGCTGGCGGAGAAGATGTATCTGATCCGGTTGCACAATCTCGATGCCGTGGGGCCGGCCCATACAGTGCAGTCGATGCGCGAGCACCTGGCCGTCATCGACGCGCTCGAGGCGGGCAATGTCGACCAGGCCATCGAGGCGCTCGACCGCCATCTCAAGGGCGTGCTGCATCGGACACTGACGACCTGAACGCGTGACGCAAGAGCATCTGGCGATGAGAGGGGCCGCTTACGATGAAGATTGCAGTGACCGGAGGCAGCGGCAGGATCGGAACTGCCATCATCGCCGCAGCCCTGGCGCGGGGCGACAGTATCGTCAGCATTGATCGTTCCGATCCGCCGGAGCGTCACAAGGCGGTGCGCTACGTAGCCACCGAGATGAGCGATTACGAGGCGCTGCTGGCAGCGTTCGAGGGGTGCGACGCAGTCGTCCATATGGCGGCCATTCCAGGGCCGTTCCGCCAGCCGGACCATGTCGTGCACAACAACAATGTGGTGGCGAGCTACAATGTGATGCGGGCGGCGATCGAGCAGGGCATCAGGCGCATCTGCCAGGCGTCGAGCGTCAATGCCATCGGGCTGAGCTTCAGTCGCGCGCCGCATTTCGACTATCTGCCGCTCGACGAGGCGCATCCGAACTATACCGAGGAGCCGTATGGGCTCTCCAAGTGGATCTGCGAGCAGCAGGCCGATACATTGGCGCGGCGACATTGCGATGTTCGTATCGCCAGCCTGCGCTTTCACCACGTCGTCCGCGAGAAATCACAAGCGATCCGGACTTTCGAAGGTCCCCCGATACAGACGGCCAAGCATTTGTGGGCCTATACGCTGGACGGTCCGGCGGCGCGGGCGTGCCTGATGAGCCTCGATGCCGATTTCACCGGACATGAGGCGTTCTATATCGTGGCGCCTCATACCACCAATGAGCGCCCAAGTCTCGAACTGGCGGCGGAGTTTTTCCCGGACGTGCCGGTGACGGGCGACCTCAGCGGCCACAAGGGTTTCTTCGATTGCGCCAAGGCGGAGCGCCTGCTCGGCTGGCGGCACGACCAGTGAAGGTCAGTAGATCCGCATCTGCAGGCGCATGACGATGTCGGGGCCGAGGCGGTGAAAGCCGAATTCGCGCATGGTGCAGGACCAGGAATTGCCGGCGCGTTCGATGCGGAAGAAATTGTAGCGGGCAGGATCGTCATCGCCGTGGCCGCCCTGGGCCGCGCCGGCGGCGGCGACGCCGATGACCGGGACTTCGATGCCGGGGCCCGGGATGGCATGGATGCTGGAGCGGTGGGTATGGCCGTGCAGAACCAGCTCGGCGCCTTGTTCGGCAATCACCTTGCGGAAGAGATCGCCGCCCCAGAGTCCCAGGCGCCGGTTGCGGGCTTCGCGGTTGGGTGGATGGTGGATCATGACGACGCGGAAATAGCCGGCGTCGCCCAAAGCTTCGAGGCACCGGGCCAGCCGTTCGGCCTGGCCCTTGCGAATTTGGCCGGCGGCGACGAAGGGGGGCGTGGGAATGGCGCTGGAACAGGCGATGATGGCCATTTCGCCGACGCGCCGCACATAGGGGAAGTGGTGCTCGTCGAGCGTTTCGCCGGACATATAGCCGTCCCAACGGGCATGGGCCTTGTCGAGTGCGCCGGGCACATAGGCATCGTGATTGCCGGGAGAGACACAGACCTGCTCGGGCAGGCCAACGGTCTGCAGCCAGTTGGCAGCAGTGTTGATCTCGGTATCGAGGGCAAGATTGGTCAGATCGCCGGTGACGGCCACGAAGTCCGGGTTCTGGTCGCGCATGTGGCGGATCAAATTGGTCAGCCCATCGCCGGCCAGGGTATGATTGCGCCGCAACTTCCAATTGAGAAAACCGGTGATGCGCTTGGATAACAGTTCCAGCGGGCGCACTGGCGGCAGTGGCGCCAGATGGATGTCGGAAATGTGGGCCAACGTCATCATTGCTGCCGCTAATGCCATGCGGCGGGGAGCAATAAAATGACTAAATGCGTGGAAGGACGATTTTGCCGCCGGGCGCAAGCCTGTTATGGGAGGTGCGAGTTGGGAGCGACGGCATGAAATTCACCCTCAGGCAGCGGCTCGTCACCGCCTCCTATCTGTTCCTCGTCGGCATCAAACGGCGCATGACGCTGGGTGCGCGGGTCATCCTGATCGATGGCGACAAGGTATTCCTGATCCGCCATACCTACCTGCCGGGCTGGCAGTTTCCGGGGGGCGGCGTGGAGCCGGGCGAGACCGCCGAGCACAGCGGGGCGCGCGAGGTGATGGAGGAAACCGGTCTCAGGGTGACGGGGCCGATGGAGCTGTTCGGGCTCTACCACAACACCAACCCGGCGACGAACCGCGACCATGTGGCGGTCTATCTCTGCCGCTCGTTCGAAAAGGCCAAGGATTTCCACAAGAGCTACGAAATCGCCGACGGCCAGTGGTTTGCGGTGGATGCCTTGCCGGATGACCTGACCCCGGCGACCGCCAAGCGGCTCGCCGAGGTCTTTCGAGGTGTACCGCGTGACGCGGTCTGGGGGATCGTGTGAGGGGCTATAGCCGTGTCATCTGACGTGACGCCGCACTCTCCCCGAACGCCTGAGGCAGAGGGCACTGAGCTTCGGCTCGCCTCTTTTATTTCAGGAATTCGAGGTCGGGACCAACGGGCACGATGCGGGTCGGATTGATAGTGACGTGGCTCCAATAATAATGTGTCTTGATGTGCTCGATGTTGACGGTCTCGGCAACGCCGGGGATGCGGTAGAGTTCCTTGAGCAGGCGCGACAGGTTCGGGTAATCGGCGATGCGGCGTAGATTGCACTTGAAATGGCCGACATAGACGGCATCGAAGCGCACCAGGGTGGTGAACAGCCGCCAATCGGCCTCGGTAATCTGGTCGCCGGCGAGGTAGCGATGCCGGCCGAGCAGGTCTTCCACCCAGTCGAGCGAATCGAACAAAGCCTCGAAGGCTTCCTCATAGGCCGCCTGCGTGGTGGCGAAGCCGGCCCTGTAGACGCCGTTGTTGATGGTGTCGTAAACGCGGGCGTTGATCGGATCGATTACCGGGCGCAAGGCCTCGGGGTAGAAATCCTGGGTGTCGTGCGTCAGCCCGTTAAAGGCCGAGTTGAACATGCGGATGATTTCCGAGCTCTCATTGTTGACGATGGTGTGGGTCTGCTTGTCCCACAGCACCGGCACGGTGACGCGGCCGGTATAATGCAGGTCGGCCTTGGCGTAGACCTGCCAGAGGAAATCGGCACCGTTGATGCTGTCGCTGGTCGAGCCCAGTTCCTGGGTGAAGGCCCAGCCGGTTTCGTCGGGCATCTTGGGCGAGACGATGGAGACCGAGATCAGATCTTCCAGACGCTTGAGCTTGCGGAAGATCAGGGTGCGGTGCGCCCAGGGACAGGCCAGGGCGACATAGAGGTGATAACGGCCGGCTTCGGCCTTGAATCCACCGCTGCCGGAAGGGCCGGCGCTGCCATCGGCGGTGACCCAGTTGCGGAAGCCCGACTGTCCGCGAACGAACTTGCCGCCGGTCTTTTTGGTGTCGTACCACTGGTCGGACCAGCGCCCGTCAATCAACTGTCCCAAGATGGGCCTCTTTCTGCATCATTTACGTCATCCTAAGATCGTAATCAGGCCATCACCTACTAGTTGCGAATTTTGCGACAGACCGTCTTGAAATTCTTGGCCGCTGGGGCGACTTTGTGTTTACGCGAGGCCCGACATGGTGTTATTGCGATTTTCAGGCGTCAGGAGGCGTCTAGGATGGAGAAGGTTTTTCAGGTGACACGACGACCGTAATCGGTCAGCCGCCGGCTGCGGGGTTCTGCAGCCGCGTAAGTCCTTCTCGCATTTCTGGACACGTCACATGATCGCTCCGTCGCTTTCCCCAGCCGCCCAAGCCTTGCCGCCGCAACTTGGCCTGCCGACCGTGCGCTTCGCCACTTCCGAAGATGATGCTTTTGTCGAAGACCTGCAGGCAATTGCCTTTGGTCCCGGACGTTTTGCCCGCACGGCCTTCCGGGTGCGCGAGCGGTTTCCGATCGATACGACCCTCAGCCTCATCGCTGAAGTCAACGGCACGCCCTGCGGTTCGGTGTGGATGACGCCGATCAGCGTCGGTGGTCTTGACGGCTACATGCTCGGGCCGCTGGCGACGCACCCCAATTTCCGCAAACGCGGCGCCGGCAAGCTGCTGGCCCGCGAGGTCAGCCGCATCGCGCTGGAACGTGGCGAAGGCAGCTTCGTGCTGCTGGTCGGCGATTTCGACTATTACGGTCCGCTCGGCTATGTGCAGATGCCGGAGGGCCAGGTCGAGTTTCCAGGACCGGTCGATCCAAAGCGCGTGCTCCTGCATGCGGCCGATCCGACGCTGGCATTGCGCCTCAAGGGTCCGATCGCCGCTTTCGGAGCGCGCAAGCGGGTATAGGAGACGTGAGTGGTGGCCGATAGAGAGCGCATTGCCCGCATCGGCCAAAGACTGCTCGCCGTTCCCGAAACATTGGAGGAAGGCGCCGCTTTCCTGCCTGACTGGCAACCGGAACGGCCGTTCGAGCGACCGCCGGTGCCGGCGGCAGTACTGATTGCGCTGGTGCGGCGGCCCGAGGGGCACACGGTGCTCTATACCGAACGCTCCGCAGATCTTCGATCGCATTCGGGACAGGTGGCGTTTCCGGGCGGCAAGATCGACCCGACGGACGCAGGACCCGGTGCAGCGGCCTTGCGCGAAGCCTTCGAGGAAGTGAGCATGCGGCCAGGTGATGCGCGCATCCTCGGCTATATGCCGCACTATTTTACAGGCACCAATTACCTCATCACCCCTGTCGTCGCGGAAGTCGAGCCGAGCGGGCTGTTCGTGCCCAATCCCACCGAGGTCGATACCCTGTTCGAGGTGCCGCTGCGCAAGCTGGCGGACGAGGCAAGCTTCGGAACGTTCCGCATCAGCCGGAGCGGGCGCGAGCACACGACCTGGCAGATCGACCATGAGGGCCACAGGATCTGGGGCATCACCGCCAATCTGACGCGCCGCTTCCGCGACCTGGCACTGGCTGGAGAGACCGAATGGTAACCCGTGCCGAGGCGGAGGCGAGCCTGAAGGCAGCGCCGTGGCTGCAACGGCTGGAGACCCAGAAGCTGCTGCTGGTGCTGGAGGGCGCAGAGGGGCGGACACGCGCAGTGGGCGGCAGCGTCCGGGATACGCTGATGGCGCATGCGCGTGGCAATCCCGACCTCGATATCGCCACCGAGCTGACGCCGGGCGAGGTGGTGGCGCGGGCATCCGCGGCAGGCATCGCGGCCTATCCCACCGGTATCGACCACGGCACGGTGACGCTCAAGCTCGGCGACGAGACGGCCGAGGTGACGACGCTGCGCGAAGATGTCGAGACGGATGGCCGTCATGCCGTAGTGCGGTTCGGCACCGACTGGGTCCGGGATGCGGAGCGGCGGGATTTTACCATGAATGCGCTCTATGCAGGCATGGACGGGACGCTGTTCGATCCATTGGGCGGGCTGGAGGATTGTCTCCATGCGCGCGTACGGTTCATCGGCGATCCGGATCGGCGCATCGCCGAAGACCGGTTGCGGGTCTATCGGTTCTTCCGGTTTTCGGCGAGCCATGGGGGCGAGCGGTTCGATGCTGCGGGGCTGGCGGCCTGCCGGCTCGCCGCGGGCACGCTGGCGTCACTTTCGGCGGAGCGGGTCGGCGCCGAGATGCTGAAGCTGCTGGCGGCGCCGCGTGTTGCGACCACGTTCAGGGTCATGAGCGAGGCCGGGATACTCGAACTTTTTGAGGCGGCAGTCGGCTCGCTGGCGGCCTATGAGACAATAGCGCCGACGCCGCAACGCAGCGGCAGGCTAGCGCTGATCGTGGCCGCCAGCGATGCCGACACGCTGCAGACGCGGTGGCGGCTTTCAAACGACACAATGGGGACGGCGCGCCAGACACTGGCGGCGGCCATTTTGCTGGAACATGGCGGCTTTCATGAGGCCGTCTATCGCTATGGCAAAGTCGTGCATGATGCCGTGGCCGTGGCGGCGGCGCTGAATGGCTGGACAGAAGATGCTGTCTCCGAAGCGCATTTGCGTTTGGAGGGTACGCTGGTACCGAGCTTTCCGGTGAGCGGGGCCGATCTGGTCGGCTTGGGCTTCAAACCGGGTCCGCGTCTTGGGGCAGAGTTGAACCGCCTTGAACGACTCTGGATCGAGAGCGGCTTCGCCCTCG
Organism: Devosiaceae bacterium; assembly: GCA_036499825.1. GTDB lineage: Bacteria > Pseudomonadota > Alphaproteobacteria > Rhizobiales > Devosiaceae > Paradevosia. The sequence continues at coordinate 273,754 of DASYCZ010000049.1, read as the reverse complement.
ATCGCCAGACTTTGCTGGATGGTATGCAGCACTGATCAGTGGTGAGCCGGCTCGACGATACGTTCCTTGATGCGTTCGATCATATCGGGACGGATTTCGGTTTCGCCATGCGCGGATTTGAGGTGTTCCACCTCGCGGCGCACGATTTCAGCTTCGCTTTCAGCCTCGGTGTGAAACGTGCAGCCGGGAACGAGAGAGCCACAATCAAAGCGTTTCATTTCTTCCTCCTTCGTTGCGGGTGAAGGGGAACGGGCGTTGCGGTGGTAGGGTTCCCTGGCCGTTCACTCCTCGTCGTCGAACATGCCCAGCAGATTGAGTCCCTCGAGCCAGGTACCGCCGTCCTTGCGGACCACTTCGCGCGCCAGGATGCCTGTCTGCTCGGCCAGGGCATCGGCCAGCGGGCGGGAATGGGTGACGACCCAGACCTGGGTGCGCATGGCGGCCTTGGCGATGATCTTGGCGAGAGCTGGCAGCAGGTCGGGATGGAGGCTGGTTTCGGGCTCATTGAGGGCGATGAATGGGGGCAGCCGGTAGGAGAGCAGGGCGCCCATCAGCGCCAGGAAATGCAGCGTGCCGTCGGATAATTCGCGCGCCGCAAAGGCGCGCTGCGGCAGGTTGGGAAAGATCATCGAAAATTCGGCGTGCTCGCCGGGCATGGGCACGGCCAGTTCGGCATCCGGAAAGGCGAAGGCGATAGCTTCGTCGAGATCGACGCTATCCTGGCGGATATGACGAAGCGTGGCGAAGACGGCGGCGAGGTTGCTGCCGTCGGGATGCAGGAGCGGAGCCGTCACCGCAAGGGCGTGGCGGCGCAGGGGCGATTCCGGATCGGTGCGGAAGCCGTGATAGAAGCGCCAGGCGCTCAGGGCATCGCGGACGGTATCGATTTCCGGGAAGCCGCCACGTAGCGAGGACAATGCCGTTTCGCTGGCGAGGAGATTGTCCTGAACCAGCACGCGTTTGCCGTTGCCGTCGCGGGCCCAGACCGAGGGGCCGCTACGCTCCATCAGCATGACCTTGCGGCCGGACTGGCGGACGGTGAGGGTCTCGCTCTTGACCTGGGCCTCGAGCGGAAAAGCCGCAGCGGTGGGAATAGGGAAGCCGACTTCGAGCGTATAGCTGGGCGGAAAGCCGATCTCGAGGTCGTAGCGGGGGGCGAGATCGGTGGCCTCGCCGAGGCTATCGAAGGTGGCCGACAATTCCAGCTTGGGCTGCTCGTTCCGCCTGCGCTCGCCAGCCCAGAAGAGTGAGGCTAGGCCGCCATCGCGGGCCAGCTCTTCGGCCAGTTGGCCGGTGGCGGCGGCGTGCAGCAGTTGCAGCGAGCGATAGAGATTGGTCTTGCCGATGCCGTTGCCGCCCACGAGCACCGAGAGCTTTTTTACCGGGAAGGTGATGTTGCGGACCGAGCGGTAGCCGGCGATGTGGATGTCGGTGAGGGACATGTCCCCTGCATAGCCGCAGGGGAGCAAGGCGTGAAGGGGGTAACGGTGAGAGTTACCCTGCGCCACCCTTAGGGTAATCATTCATGGCCTTTCCGGGCCTTCGGTCTCTCCGGGGAGGCAGCCTATGGCCAGCGGACCGCCGGTGGCATGGAGGAGAGGATGGAATTGACGTTGCCGCCGGTCTTGAGGCCGAACATGGTGCCGCGGTCGTATAGCAGGTTGAACTCGACGTAGCGGCCGCGGCGGACAAGTTGTTCCTCGCGGTCGGCTTCTGTCCATGGCGTCTCGAAATTGCGGCGCACCAGTTCGGGATAGATGGCCTTGAAGGCGCGGCCGACGCCCTGCGTGAAGGCGAAGTCCTTGTCCCAATCACCGGAATTGTGGTGGTCGTAGAAGATGCCGCCGATGCCGCGCGGCTCCTTGCGATGGGGCAAATAGAAATACTCGTCGCACCAGCTTTTGTAACGGTCGTAGTCGACGCCCGGATGGGCAAGGCAGGCCTCGCGCAACGCGGCGTGGAACGAAACGGTGTCGGCATCGTCCTGGGTGCGCCGGCGATCGAGAACCGGGGTAAGGTCGGCGCCGCCGCCGAACCACCATTTGCTGGTGACGATCATGCGCGTATTCATGTGGACGGCGGGCACATTCGGGTTCCACGGATGGCCGATCAGCGAAATGCCCGAGCTCCAGAAGGCGGCGTTTTCCTCGGTGCCGGGCATCTGCTTGGCGAAATCGGCCGAGAAATGCCCATGCACGGTGGAGATATGGACGCCGATCTTTTCGAAGACGCGGCCATGCAGCATCGACATTTCGCCGCCGCCGCCTTCGGCCCGCGTCCAGGGCTGGCGTATGAAGCGGCCGGGTTCGCGGTCGGCATGCGGGCCGGTCACCGTGTCCTCGATGGCCTCGAGATCGGCGATGATCCCGTCACGGAGGCTGCGGAACCAGGCGCTGGCCGCGGTCTTCTTGTCTTCGATGTCGTGGGGCAGTGCTGTGGGCAGGGTCATATGAGGCTCTGGAAGTCGCCGGTCTGGCGTTTGGCTTCCCCTAGCACAAGCGTTGCCGCAATGGCGACATTGAGCGAGCGCATGGATTGTCGCATCGGAATGCGCAGCTTGAGTTCGGCGATTTCGGCGATGGCTTCAGGCACGCCGGCGCTTTCGCGGCCCATCAGCAGGATATCGTCGGGACGGTAGGCGGCATCGTAGACCGAGGTGGTGGCCTTGGTGGTGAGCAGGACCAGCCGGCGGCCGGCGGCGCGGCGCCATGAGTCGAATTCGGCGAAATTCACATATTCGACGTAGCTGGCGTGGTCGAGATAATCGAGGCCGCCGCGCTTGAGCGTCTGTTTGGAAAACGCAAAGCCGGTGGGGTGGATGATATGCACCGTCATGCCGATGCAGGCACCCAGCCGCAGCAGGGTGCCGGTATTCTGCGCGATGTCGGGCTGGTAGAGGGCGAGTTCGACTGGCATTATGATCCGAAGGAGAGGGCGGATAGAAGGCGCGAAAGCGCCCATGGCCGGGCCTCGCGTCACAGTGAATTGGGTATAGTGTCGCAGAAGCGCGCTGTCACGCCGTGGCGGACTGGACAAGCGCCTGTGACAGTGCAAAAAGAACCCCAAATTTCCGTGCGCATGCGAGCGCGCGGCAATCGATTCCCTGCATCTCGTTCCGGGTCGTGCAGGGGGCAGCAAGATCAGTATCGTGCGGGGACAAACCGTGGCTAGCACTACAGAACACACTAAAGAGGCGACACGGCGGGATTTCCTGTACGTCGCCACCGGCGCGGTAGGCGTCGTCGCAGTTGGCGGGGCGGTCTGGCCGCTCATCAACCAGATGAATCCCGACGCTTCGGTTTTGGCCCTGGCTACGGCCGAATACGACTTGACCCCGATCGCCGAAGGGCAGTCGGTCACCGTCAAGTGGCGGGGACTGCCGGTGTTCATTCGTCACCGTACGCAAAAAGAGATCGATGAAGCCAGGGCAGTGCCGCTCTCCGAGCTCAAGGATCCGGAAACCGACGAGCAGCGCACCAAGCCGGGCCATGAGCCGTGGCTGATCATGATTGCCAACTGCACGCATCTCGGCTGCATTCCGCTGGGCGAGAGCGGTGACTATGACGGTTGGTTCTGCCCGTGCCACGGGTCGCAGTACGACACCGCCGGCCGCATCCGCAGAGGCCCCGCACCGAAGAATCTCGTCGTGCCGCCTTATGAATTTCTCAGCGATACGCAGATCCAGATCGGTTAGTGGGGGCGATCTCAATGTCGGAACACTCAACATATACGCCCAGTAACGGCTTTTCGCGCTGGGTCGATGAACGCCTGCCGATCATCCGGTTCTCGAAAGAGCACCTGATGGATTTCCCCACCCCGAAGAACCTCAACTACTGGTGGACGTTCGGGGCGATCCTGGCCTTCATGCTGGTGGTGCAGATCGTCACCGGCGTGGTGCTGGCGATGCACTACACGCCCAATGTGGCGCTGGCCTTCGACTCGGTGGAACTCATCCGGCGCAACGTCAATGGCGGCAACATCCTGCAGTCCATCCACGCGGTGGGCGCCTCGATGTTCTTCGCGGCCGTCTATATCCATATCTTCCGCGGCCTGTTCTTCGGCTCCTACAAGGCGCCCCGCGAAATCCTGTGGATGCTCGGCGTGCTGATCTTCATCCTCATGATGGCAACGGCCTTCATGGGCTACGTGCTGCCGTGGGGCCAGATGAGCTTCTGGGGCGCCACCGTGATCACCAACATCTTCTCGGCCATTCCGCTGGTCGGCGATTCCATCATGGAACTGCTGCGCGGCGGTTTCGCGGTCGACAACCCGACGCTCAACCGCTTCTTCTCGCTGCACTACCTGCTGCCGTTCATCATCGCGGCAGTGGTCGTGCTGCACATCTGGGCGCTGCATGTGCCGGGCAACAACAACCCGACCGGCGTCGATGTGAAGGACGAGCGCGACACCGTGCCGTTCCACCCGTACTACACCATGAAGGACCTCTATGCGGTGGTCCTGTTCATGATCCCGTTCGCCTGGTTCGTGTTCTTCGTGCCGAACATCCTCAACCACGCGGATAACTTCATTCCCGCCAACAGCGTGGTGACGCCGAACCATATCGTGCCGGAATGGTATCTGCTGCCGTTCTACACGATGCTGCGCGCCATCGACTTCAATACGCTGTTCATCGACAGCAAGCTGGGCGGCGTGATCGTCATGTTCGGCTCGCTCCTGGTGCTGTTCTTCCTGCCCTGGCTCGACAAGTCCAAGGTGCGTTCGGGCAGTTTCCGGCCGATGTTCAAGTGGTTCTACTGGCTATTCGTGATCAACTTCGTGGCCCTGGTCTATCTGGGCGCACAGGATCCTTCGGTGGTCGTGTACAACTACCTGGCCAAGCTCTGCACGGCTTACTATTTCGTCTATTTCCTCATCATCCTGCCGGTGCTTTCGCGCATCGAGACGCCCCGGCCGCTGCCGGTCAGCATCTCGCAGAGCGTGCTCGGCAAGGCTCATTCGTGACGGCGGGGCACATCAAATGACACTGACCAAGTCCTTCTTCGCGGCCCTCGCGATCACGGCCTCCCTGGTGGTGGCGGCTCCCGCCTTCGCCCAGGAAGGCGCAGCCGAGCCGCATATCCAGCGCCAGCCCTGGAGCTTCGCGGGTATCTTCGGAACCTATGACCAGAACCAGCTGCAGCGCGGGTTCCAGGTGTTCCGGGAAGTCTGCTCGGGTTGCCATGCGGCCAAGCTGCTGACGTTCCGCAACCTGTCGGAGGAGGGCGGTCCGCACTTCTCCGAAGGCCAGGTGAAGGAACTCGCCGCGCAGTATGATATCGCCGATCCGGACGCACCGGGTGGCACCCGCAAGGGTATTCCGGCCGATGCATGGCCGGCACAGCTGGCCCCGGCCGACGCAGCCGCTACCTTCGGCGCCGTGCCGCCGGATTTCTCGGTGCTCGCCAATGCGCGCGGCGTCGAGGATCCGTTCCCGACATGGCTGTTCAACTTCTTCACGACCTACCAGGAAGGCGGTCCGGATTATATCCACGCCCTCCTCAACGGTTATCATGACGAAGTGCCGGCGGATGCAAAGAATGCCGACGGCACGCCGTTCCAGCTGCCGGATGGCAAGCATTATAACGACGTGTTCCCGGGCCATGCCATTTCCATGCCGCCGCCGCTGGCTGACGGCCAGGTGACCTATGCCGAGCCGGCAGAGGGTGGCACGGCGGTTCCGCAGACGGCGGAGCAATATTCCGCGGACGTTTCGGCGTTCATGATGTGGCTGGCCGATCCCCATCTGGCCGCCCGCAAGGAAGCCGGTTTCCGCGTCATCCTGTTCCTGATCCTCTTCGCCGGGTTGATGTATTTCACCAAGCGCAAGCTGTGGAAGGGCATCGAGCACTAAACTCGGATGCATTGCCGATCATGACGAAGGGCCCTGCGGGGCCCTTTGGTTTTTCTGAACCGGTCGTCACCTTTGCGCCAAAGCTCTTCCCTTTTTGTTCTCAATTCGGCATGGTCGGGAAGTTGACTCGCCGGAGCACGGAAGGGAACGCATATGTCGGCCATAAAGCTTGCCGCAACGGCACTGGGCGTCGCCGTAACGCTCTCCCGGCATCCGGTCGTGCGCGCCGGTGTCCGCGCCGCCGCGCCAGTGGTGCTCAATCCGCGTAACCGCGAGCGCGCCATGGAAGCCACGCTCAGCGCCGCGTATAACGCAGGCGTGCTGGCGCGCCGCATCCGCGGCCTCGGCACCGGTCGCGACTAGCCGCCGCCTATCTGTCTTTCCCGCTGTTCATGTCCACTCGCGCGAGTTTGCCATGTCGCTCGACCTGAAGTCTCTTGTCCGCACCATTCCCGACTATCCCAAGCGGGGCATCTTGTTCCGGGATATCACGACGCTGATCGAGCATCCGGCAGGGTTTCGGGAAAGCGTCGAGCGGCTGGCCGAGGCCCATCGCGGCGTAGGCATCACCCATGTGGCGGGGATCGAGGCACGGGGATTCATCTTCGGAGCGGGTGTCGCAATCGCGCTGGGCGTCGGCTTCGTGCCGATCCGCAAGCACGGCAAGTTGCCGGGCGAGACGATCGGGCAGAACTACACGCTCGAATATGGCGTCGACACCATCGAGATTCACGCCAATGTACTGAACGATGGCCACAAGGTGCTGCTGGTCGACGATCTGATCGCGACGGGTGGCACCGCGATCGCCGCAACGGGCCTGCTCCGCCGCACCGGCGCAACGGTGGACAATGCGGCGTTCGTGATCGATCTGGTAGATCTCGGCGGGGCGGAGAAACTGCGCGCGCTGAGTGTAGACGTGCAGGCCTTGATGGAGTTTGAGGGGCACTGAGGGGGCTATTGGCGCCCCAGTTCCTGGCTCCCCTTCAGCCGGCGCTCACCTGCCAGCTTCCTCAGCAGAGAGATGGGAAAAGTTGTGGCGCCCCGGGGAAGAACTCAGCCCCCGCCATTCAGCGACGTGCAGACCATGAGGATGGCGGAGGAGCTTTCGAGGGTCATGGAAACTGCGCCTTCGCCGGCGAGGAGGCGGCCGACCTGGAGGCCGAGATTGGCGACCAGGGGACCGTCCGCGAAGGTGACGCCATCTGAATACCCCTGGATGGCGCCGGTGCCCGAACTCTTGTCGCCGAAGGTGGTGGAGGCGAAGCCGTAGCTGTTGCCGTAGATCGTGAGCAGGCCAGCCTGCTTGTCGCCGGCCATGCAGGCCCAGTTGCCGGTGAAGGCCTGGGCGGCGGCGCCTCCGGTGAGCACGAGGCTGAGGGCGAGCGTGAGTACGATGCGGCGCATGGAATATCCTGTTGGGCGCCAGGCGACTCGGTCGTTCAGCGCGCCAGTAGTTTCCTCAAGCCGGGCACGCGGGTCAACGCCATCACGAGCTTGAGTTTGAGCGGCATGCGGTAGTCGCGCAACTTCGAGAAACCGACGAGTTCGGCGTGATAGACGCGTTCGCCGCGCTGGTTGATGGCATTGAGCTGGTTGAACAGCAGCCCCCAGCCCGGGATGGAGGCGGAATGGCGTTTGTCTGTGACGGTCAGCGTATAGGTGACGGTGTCGCCGGGCCTGACAGGAGCGGTGAATTCCATCTTGTTGACGCCGGGTGAGGGGCCGGAAACGCCCGGTTCCTGGCCCAGGCCGCGCAGGCGCTCTTCTTCGGCGAACAGGGCGTCGACCATCTTGCGGTGGCCGATGCTGACCGTATGCCAGCCGCTTGCGATGAGGCCGCCGAAGTGGGAGTGCCGCGCCGCTTCCGGGTCGACATGGAAATATTGCGGATCGTAGCGTTGGCCGAAAGCGATGATTTCGTCGGCTGAAAAGGTGTGGCTCCCGAGCGGAAAAGGCTCGTTGAGCGTGATATCCTCGAACCAGCGGGTCACGCTTTGTGTCCCGTCTGTGGCGCTGAAGCATCAGCAATCGGGGCCGGATGACGGCACTCGATGAGATTGGCGAGCTGCATCGTCATCACCGGCTCGTGCCGCTGGTTGCGGATATCGAGGTCCATGGTGACCACGCCCCACTGCGGATGGGTGTGCGAAGGGCGCAGCTTGACGATGGTGGCGGTGCCGGAAATAGCGTCGCCAACCATCACGGGCTTTTTCCACTTGAGGTTGGAGAACCCAAGACCGCCCGCGGCCGCGATGGTGGACAGAAAACTGTCGACCAGCATGCGCAGGGTCAGCGCGCCGGTCTGCCAGCCGCTGGAAGCAAGGCCGCCGAGCAGCGAGGCCCTGGCGGCGGCTTCATCGAGATGGAAGGGGAGCGGATCGAATTCGCGGGCGAAGGCGAAGATCATGTCCTTGCTGACCGTGGTGGTGCCCAGCGTGATGACTTCGCCCACCGCAAGATCCTCGTAGTGGCGGCGATTGGCGGTGATCGGATTGATCATGGGTGATCCGCGGGAAGGGCAGCCAGCGCGCCGCGAACGGCCGTGGCGAAGCGGGCCAGTTGCTCCGTGTCCTGGCCGAGCGCATCCCGCAGGCCGCGGGGCACCTCCAACTGCACGCCGTGATGGCGGCCCCGATTGCAGATATTGGCCGGATCGTCCCCGCGCAATGGATGGCCGCCGGTGATGGCGGAGAAGCCGGCCGCGATGAGCGACTGCCCCATGGCGATGCGAAGCGGCCGGTTGCCGCCACCCAGCCAGACGGTCGCCGGGTCCTCCCGATCCTGCCGGCCATGTACCACAATAACGATGTCGGCCTTCGCCACTGCCGCGACCGCCTGCGGCTCGTCATAGTGTCTCGAGGTCAGGTGCAGGTCTGCATGCGGACGCTCAGGCTTGAGGCCCTCGAAGCGGTAGAGCACATGGTCATCACCGGCGATCGCAGCGGCGATCTCGGATGTGGTGGGCTCGATGCAGCCACCATGCGGCGCCATGACGAGAATGGAGGACGGGCGGTCGACAAACCGGATGCGGTAGTCGACACCGTCGACTTCGGATGCAGCCAGGTCGGCGAAGTTACGATACCGGTCAGCCAAACATCACCTCACGCTTTGGTTGACGTATACGTCAACCATCGATGGCGTAGCAAGAGCGGTCAACGACCGTTAAGGGCGAGGAAGGCGTCGATGATGTTTCTGGCGCGCAGAAGCGCGGCGTCGGCACCCGCTTCAAGCGGGGACGCGGGCTGCTGCGAAAAAGCCTTGCCCGTGGCTATGCGGGTAATGCGGGCGGTCCATTGATCGCTGGCGGTCAGCGAAATGTCGAAGCCCTTGTACTGGGTATTCATGGCAGTTCTCCGTCGGTTCTCTCCCTTTTTGGCGTCAGCCGCAGTGGTGCGGATGACTGATGGCGCCGGACACAAGGTTCCCTCCATGTGTCCGGTGGTGAAAAGCGTCAGGTATTGAACTTGAAGAGCATGACGTCACCGTCCTTGACGACGTATTCCTTGCCTTCATCACGGGCCTTGCCGGCCTCCTTGGCGGGGACTTCGCCACCCAGAGTGACATAGTCGTCATAGCCGATGGTCTGGGCGCGGATGAAGCCGCGTTCGAAATCGGAATGGATGACGCCGGCGGCCTGCGGGGCGCGGTCGCCCTTGTGAATGGTCCAGGCGCGCGCTTCCTTGGGGCCAGCGGTGAAATAAGTCTGCAGGCCAAGCAGTTGGTAGGCTTCCCGGATAAGGCGATTCAAGCCCGGCTCGGAAAGGCCCAGAGAATCGAGATATTCGGCCTGTTCGGTATCTGGAAGCTGGGCCAGCTGGCTCTCTATCTCGGCAGAGATGACGATGACGGCGGCGTTGTGGCCCTTGGCGTATTCCTCGACCTGCCTGGTCATGGCGTTGCCCGTGGCGGCGGATGCCTCGTCGACATTGCAGACGTAAAGCGCCGGCTTGCTGGTCAGCAGCTGCAGTTCCTGGAAGGCCTTTTCCTCATCGGAGGAACGGTTCACCAGGCGCGCCGACTTGCCCTCGCGCAGGAGCACCAAAGCGCGGTCGATGAGATCGAGCACGAGCTTGGCATCCTTATCACCACCCTTGGCTTTCTTCTCGACGCCGGTGCGGCGCTTCTCGAGGCTTTCGAGATCGGCCAGCATCAACTCGGTTTCGACCACTTCGGCATCGGCGAGCGGGTCGACCTTGTTGGCGACGTGGATAATGTTGCCGTCCTCGAAGCAACGCAGCACATAGGCGATGGCATCGCATTCGCGGATATTGGCGAGGAACTGGTTGCCAAGTCCTTCACCCTTGCTGGCGCCCTTCACGAGGCCGGCGATATCGACGAAGCTCATGCGCGCCGGAATGATCTGCTGCGACTTCGCAATGGTGGCGAGCTTGTCCAGCCGCCCGTCCGGCACCGCCACCTCGCCCACATTGGGCTCGATGGTGCAGAACGGGAAGTTGGCGGCCTGGGCCGCGGCAGTGCGCGTCAGGGCGTTGAAAAGCGTCGATTTGCCGACATTGGGCAGGCCGACGATGCCCATCTTAAAACCCATGAGGGCCTCCGAAAAAATCTTGTTTCCACATCGTGCGGATAGCGCGCGATGTCAATGCGTGGCTTGGTCACTCATCATTCTTGCGCAGGAGCTTTTTGAGCATATCGGCCATGGGGCCGGTTTCCGGCACCTTGACCTGCGGCTTGGCGGGGCGCGCGGCGCGGATATGGCTCTCTGCCCTGGGCGCCGTGGCAGACTTGCGGGCCTCCGAATGGGGGCCGGATTCGCCGCCCTGGCCGGTGGAGATGGCGAGCTTGTTCATGAAGCCGTTGTCGTCGCCCCTGATCAGCATGCCGGTATTGTGGGCGATGGCGTCGAGCAGGGGCAGCAGCCAGTCGGTGGCGTCGGCCTTGGAGAAATCGCCCAGCACATAGTGCAGCACGGCGTCCTTGGTGCCGGGATGCCCGATGCCGAGGCGAACGCGGCGGTAGTCGTTGCCGATCTGCGGATCGATGGAGCGGATGCCGTTATGGCCGCCATTGCCGCCGCCGATCTTGACGCGCACCTTGCCGGGGACGAGGTCGAGCTCGTCATAGAACACGGTGACGGCGCTGTTGGGCAGTTTGTAGAACTTGGTGGCCTGCACGACGGAATCGCCGGAGGTGTTCATAAAGGTCTGCGGCTTGAGGAGATAGACCTTCTCGCCATCGATGCTGCCCTCGGAAATGAGGCCGGAGAACTTCTGGCGAAAGGCCGGGAAGTTGTAGTGGCGCGCAATGGCATCCACGGCCATGAAGCCGATATTGTGCCGGTTGCGGGCGTATTGGTCGCCGGGATTGCCGAGGCCGACTATGAGGTGCATCGGTCATGTCTCCGAAATGAAAGAGGCGACCCTTGGGTCGCCTCGAAGTTCAGTGCGCGGCCATGCCGTCAGGCGGCAATTTCCGCGCCGGCGGGTCAGGCCTTGGCTGCAGGCTCTGCGGCTTCGGCGGCGTCGCCGCCTTCTTCAGAGCGCAGCGCCGACGGGGCGACGATGGTGGCGATGGTGAAATCGCGATCCTTGATCACCGCCTCGACACCCTTGGGCAGGGTGATCGACGAGATATGGATGGAATCGCCGATATCGGTGCCGGTCAGATCGACCACGAGTTCCTCGGGGATCGCGTCAGCCGGGCAGGACAGTTCGACCGTGTGGCGCACGATGTTGAGGGTGCCGCCGCGCTTGATGCCCGGGGAGGCTTCCTCGTTGATGAAGTGCACGTGCACTTCGACGTGCAGCTTGGAATCGGCACCGATGCGCAGGAAGTCGACATGCAGCGCGAAATCCTTCACGGGATCGAGCTGGTAGTCCTTGGGGATCACGCGGTGCTTCTTGCCATCGACGTCGAGGGTAAGGACGTGGGAAAGGAAGCCGCCGGCGTAGATGCGCTTCATCGCGTCGTTGTACGAGATGGAGATCGGTTCGGGGGATTTCTTGTCGCCGTAGATGACGGCGGGGATAAGACCTTCACGACGCAGTGCACGAGCGGCCCCCTTGCCCACCCGGTTACGCGCCTGAGCCTTGAGCTCGGTAGCAGCAGCCATGGAATGTTCCATTCTGGGTTGGTGTATGCTGTCACACAACAGCATACGCGCCCGTCCTCCAGGGGTGACGAGCGCTTCATGCGCGGGGATATAGAGGAAAGGGCGGTTGGGGGCAAGGGTGCTGGGGATTTGAGCGGCGGCTTTTGCGGGCCATTCCGACCGTTCCGGCTGCCTTTTTGATTTCCCAAAACCTGCCGTTCTATTCGGGCCGACTCAATTGCGGCGTCGGGGCGCGGACCAATGAGGGCATCAAGATCATCGATGTCGGCGGCACCTCCGACCCCGGCAGTTTTACCCTGCTGGGCGATTATGTTTTAGGAGGCGACCCGGCGGTGGTGGCCGGCGCCTATGCCTACCGCCTCCACCAGGGCAGGGCCAGCACGCCGGCCGATGGCGACTGGTATCTGCGCTCGGCCCTGACGGTATCGGCAGATCCGGCGGACCCAGCAGATCCTACCGATCGAGCCTATCCTGGCATCTGGGCGCTTCCGCCGGATGAACGATCGCCGCTAGGCCGCATTCATCTCAGGCCATCCGGACCAGCAGGGAGTCGAGTCTCGCGATGCGCTGAGCCCCGGCCATGTCGGAGCCGAAGGGATCGGCGTTTCCCATTTTGCCTAGGTCTATACGGTAGTCGTCGCCCGTGGCGAAGACGGGCAATCCCTCCACTTCGCTTCGGCTGAACCCCCGGGCGGCCAGGGAGGGCTGGACGCCGTCCGAAAGGCCTGGAACCCCAAACAGCACGGTCGTGTCCCGGGGCTGTTCGCCGAAGGTGAGCACGCCGGTGACATCAGCGAAGTCGATGCCGGTCAGGGTATCGAGACGAGCCGCCGAAGATCTTCGGCGGCGTCTGCCTGTGCGCTCGCCAGAATGACGGCGGTAAAAGCGAGGTAGCGATAGATAGCACGCATCATGGCCTCCCGGCGCAATTTGTCGATCTATGCGAGAGTACCAAGGCTTGCATGGGAATATTCGCACCATCGGGCAGGTCGGGCCACCTTCGCGCTCGCCGGCTATCGATGTCACGCCTCCGACACAGGGACTTGATCTGGTTCTTCCCCAGATAGCATGGGATGGAGACAGGTATGTTACGGAAGACGTTCGGAGCCGGGCTGATCATGGCAGCGACCGCTTTCCCGGCGATGGCGGGGGACGCGGTCCCGCAGCGCTTTCTTGAGGCATTGGACTATAGTTCGCCAAAGGCGGTCGCGGAGGAATTCGTGCATGCCATGGGGGGCCGCCGATTTCTTTACCGCCTATTTCCTGCTGTCTCCCGAGGCCAAGGCGGGCAGCTATGAGGCCGTTGCCTCCGGGCAGGTCAGCCGGCTGCTGCCGGGCGTCGAGCCCTTCAGCCTGCCAGGTTCGATCTTCAGCGAAAAGGGCATTGCGACGGATGTGCTTGATGACGTCGCGGCTGACCAGTCGCTGGTCTTCGACGACATGATGGTGGCGGCAGTGCAAGCCGGGCACCTGCCTTTTTCCTTTGCTGCCACCAGTCTCGAAACAGTGGCGGTGGACGGCGACACGGCCGTGGCCCAGGTTCAGGCCAATCCCATGCTGACCCTTGATCTCGCCAGGACCGCGGCTGGCCAGTGGTGTGTCGATTCCATCGCCTGGCAAGGCGCCGGCGATGGCAAGCCTTGGGGGTAGCGCCTGGTACGGCTGCCGTCCCACCCCAGGACGTGCCACAGCCGCCGCGCATTTATCCGCATACACTGCGCGCCGACTCCGCCGAGGCGCTGGCGCAGGATTTCGTTGATGCATTTGCGGCCAAGAATTATTTCGCCGTCTATTTCATGCTCTCTCCCGCGGTCAAAGCGGGCCTGTTCGATCCCGGCACCATGCTGCAGCTGCCGCAATTGCTGCCCGGCATCGATGTAGGCGATCTGCCCGGAACCGGAGTGTATCGCAATAGCCCCCGGCCGGACGAGCTGGCCCTGGACACCATGCATGATCCGGCATTGGTCTTCGATCGGCTCCTGCTCGCGGCCGACCGTCAGGGCGTCCTGCCATTCGACCTCACGGATGCCAAAATCGGCCCGGTGGAGAAAACTGGCGACGGCGCAACCGTGGCGCTGGTCACCCGGAAAGACCCCGGGAATATCGTGCTTCACCTCGTCGAGATGTCGGCCGGCTGGTGGCGTCTTGACCAGGTGAGCTGGCCCGGCTCGCTCGATTGGGCCAAGCCGTGGGGCGCGAATTATGCCCCGGAGGCGCCATAGCGATAGGGGAATGTCCACCCGGTGGGGTAAAAAGCCATATGGCGCGGATGCGCGTGCAACCTTGGAGTCCCTCTATGAAAAAGATTTTGGCGTTGCTGGTCGTGATGGCGGCCGCGCTGCCGTTATCGGTGCAGGCACAGGACTTTGGCTGGAGCAATGGCTTCTGGTCGACAACGCTGCCGGCGACCACCGGCACCGATACGCTTGGTCTGGCGCTGCATGACCGCCTGCAGTCCGGCGCTGAAGACCCCGTTGCAAGCCCGTCTTTTGCCGATACCGATCTACATTATACGCCCTCCCATGAGCGCCGGATGGCAAACTATGCCAACTTCGTCGCAAAGAGCCGGCAAGCCAATCCGCAGAGCGCCGACACCCTCGCCACCGTGTTCGCCTCCCAGGACGTGGTCGAGGCGATGGCGCCGTTTCTCGATGCGGTGGGCTTGCGTATCGACAACGTCGCCGATGCCTATGCAGCCTGGTGGATTAACGCCTGGATGGTGAGCCGCGGCCTCGATGACGATGTCAGCCGTGACATGGCCATCGCCGTCAGGGACCAGGCAGCTGACGCCATTGCGTCCTCGGGCATATTGCGCGGTGCGAGCGAAGCGGCAAAACAGGAAATGGCCGACAATCTTCTGGTTCAGGCAGCGCTGCTCGCCGCGGCGATGGAGCAAAGCAAGGGCGATCCCGCGCAGTTGCGTCAGATTGCAGCGGCTGCATCGCGCGGCGCGCGGGGGATGGACTTGGATCTGGCCGCGATGGACCTGACCGAGCAGGGGTTCGTCCCCAGCCCGTAAGCGCTCCGCCCTCGCATAGCGGGCTGGCGCCTTGGCCGGCCTATCGCGGTCTCAGTTTCTCAACCATCATGGTATGGTTGACAGGGGCTACCACCCAGTCGCTGATATCGTCCCCGTCGAATTTGATCGTCAGCGACATATCAAAACGCTTGATCTGAAATAGGCAACGCATCCATGGCCGCTCGCGAGCGGCCATCACGGCTCGTAATTCAATGGCCTTTTCGATCACCGCAAAGTCCTCGGGTGTTTCGGCCTCCCAGTCGCCATCGGCGAGATAGATATATCCATACATGCGCTTGCGCTGCACGACTTCGATCACCAAAGCGATCGCTGTCCAGTCGCGCGTGGCATAGTTTGCATCGCCCACGATCCGTCGGCCGATATCCGCCACCAGAGCATCGGCCTGTTCGTCGTCGGCTTTTGCCTGGTTCATTCCGTGTCCGTGGTTTTGCCCCATCGTTCCCCGATATTCGCTCCTGGCCTGTGAACCGGCAATGACAATGCTTGAAGGTCCAACTGCGGCGCTATCAGTGGAGTAGCAGCGGATCTGAAACGATGCGACTTTGCACTCGCGCTCGCGACTATGACAATCGTCGCGCGGCCCCCAATACCTCATCGGGCCTTTGGCCAATATTAGCTTGGACGGACAACTGAATAGCATTGGGTTGGGGCCTGCCGCCTCAAGACGATCAGTAACCAACCCGTCTCCCCGATCACACGCCTCAGTCGCGCCGCAGGCGCTTAAGGCGGGCCTGGAGATATTTGCGAACGGCGGCGTCGTCGGAAAGACCGATGGCGACGGTCAAGGCCTCGTAGGCGTCGCGGGTGTGGCCGGCGGCGGCGGCGAGGTGGCCGCGGGCGGCCCAGTAGGGCTGGTAGCTTTGCATGCGCTTATCGGTTGCGAGCGGGGCGAGGTCGGCAAGGGCGGCAACCGGTCCGTCGATCTCGGCGCGGGCGACGGCGCGGTTGAGGATGACCACGGGCGAATGGGTGAGCGCCAGCAGATGGTCGTAGAGGGCGACGATGGCGGGCCAGGTATCGACGTCGTGACGACGGCGCACGATATGGGCGGACTGGATGGCGGCCTCAAGCTGATAGCGCCCGCTGGGGCCACCGGAATTGGCCTCGCGGAGCAGGGTTTCGGCGATCT
This sequence comes from Devosiaceae bacterium, assembly GCA_036499825.1. GTDB lineage: Bacteria > Pseudomonadota > Alphaproteobacteria > Rhizobiales > Devosiaceae > Paradevosia. The sequence continues at coordinate 257,661 of DASYCZ010000049.1, read as the reverse complement.
CGATCTGCGAGTCGTTCCAGAGACTTGTGTCTTGTTCTTCGAGCGGCACATAGGCGCCGGCGAGGTCGCGCCGGGCCGGGCGGCGCGCTTCGGTATAATACATCAGCGCCAGCATGCCGCGCGCTTCCGGCTCTTCGGGCAGCAGTGAGACCACGAGCTGGGCGAGCCAGATGGCTTCTCCGGCGAGGGGCGGGGTACCCGGTCCGACGAACTCGTCCCAGCCCTTGGCATAGGCGGTGTAGATGGCGGCAAGCACGGCATCGAGCCGTTCCGGCAGTTCTTCGCGGTCGGGAACGTGGAAGGGAATGCCGGCCTCGCGGATACGGGTCTTGGCGCGAACGAGGCGCTGACCCATGGTGGCGGCGGGAACGAGGAAAGCGGCGGCGATGGCTTCCGCGTTTAGGCCGAGCACGGTCTGGAGGATGAGCGGGGCGCGCAGGCCCTTGTCGATGGCAGGATGGGCGCAGGCGAACATCAGGGCGAGACGGCGGTCGGGAATGCCGTCGGGTGAGGCGGCGGCGGCTTCTATCTCATCGGCCATGAGCTTCAGGTGATCCACGCTGACCGCCTGTGTCTGGCGCCGGCGTAATGCATCGGTCTGGCGCCGGCGCGCCACGGTGAGCAGCCAGCCGTCCGGATTGGCCGGGACGCCATCGGTCGGCCACATGCGGAGGGCGGCAGCGAAGGCTTCCGCCAGCGCATCTTCCGCACCCGCGACATCGCGGGTGCGGGCGGCGAGAAAGGCGATGAGGCGCCCGTAGCTGTTGCGGGCGACCCGCTCGGCGGCACGGCGCGCGTCATCGTCCTGCCCATCCATGGTTCAGGCCGCCTGGCTGGCCCAGGCGCCGGCCACCTGCCTGACTGCCACATTGATGCGGTTCCAGACGTTGATGGACACGATGGCGACGATCAGAACGGCGAGCCTCTGTTCGTCGTAATGGCGTGCGGCCTCGTCCCAGACTTCGTCGGAAACGCCGTCGGGCCGGTCGCTGATGCGGGTGAGCGCCTCGGCGAGGGCGAGTGCGGCGCGTTCGGCATCGGTGAACCACGGCGCGTCACGCCAGGCGGCAACGGTGGCGATACGGTCATCGCTCTCACCGGCCTGCTTGAGTTCGCTCGAGTGCATGGCGACGCAGACGCTGCAGCCGTTGATCTGGCTGGCGCGGAGCTGGATGAGATACAGCGTCACGTTGGGAACATTGCGGTTTTCGGCCGAGTGGCTGAAGGCCTGCAGGGCCTGCATGGCACCGGGGACGATGGCGAGGGGATATTTCATGCGTGCTTGCATTTTTTAATCTCTGAATTTTGGGGCAGTGCTCGGGGTGGGAACGGCGTGGTTCACGCTTCCCAGAGCGGCCTGATCTCGATGACGCCGTATTTGGCGCTCGGGCAGCGCTTGGCCCAGATGATGGCCTCGTCGAGGTTGGGCACATCGATCATGAAATAGCCGGCCAGCTGTTCCTTGGTGTCGGCGTAAGGGCCGTCGAGCACGTTGGTCTTGCCGTCCCGCACTCGCACGCTGGTGGCCGCCGAACTCGACTGCAGACGAGCGCCCCCCGTAAAGCCTGCCTTTTCGAGGGCCTCGTTGAAGGCGGCGTATTCGGCGATGAGCTCTTGCTGCGGGGCGTCGGTGTGGGCCCCTTCATCGTGATGAATAAGCATCATGTAACGCATGACTGTCTCCGTATTGGCTCGGGGCACTGTGTCCCGATGCTACAATGTCGGGGAGCCGGCAGTCATTTCGACTTTTCCGCTGCGGAAAAGTTCAATCCCTTGTCCAGTGCGAGAAAGGGCGAACTTCGATGTGGCCCCAGATGGCGCCGGGGCACTGGGCGGCCCATTGCTGCGCCGCTGCCATGTCGGGCGCCTCGATGACGTAGATGCCGCCGAGTTGTTCGCGGGTTTCAGCGTAGGGGCCGTCATGCACATGCATCTCGCCGTTATCGAGATTGACGGTGGTGGCTTCGTAGCTGCGGGCGAGGCCGATGGTATCGATGAAGGCGCCAGCCTTCTCCAGTGTCGCCTGATAGGCGTGCATCCTATCCATCCACTTGACCATGTCTTCGTGGGGGATTTTGTCGCCGGCGGCTTCGTCGGCATACAGCATCAACATATAACGCATCTTTTCGCTCCTTCGGTCGTCCCGGCACGATAGCCTGACATGACAATGTCGGGCGAGATCGGCCGGTTTCGACAAATGGCGGAAAGAAATCAGTCGAGCAGGCTGGAAACGCTCTGTTCGCTGGAGGTGCGAGCGATGGCTTCGCCGATGAGCGAGGCGATGGAGATGCGCCGGATATTCTTGGCGGCGCGCGAGGCCGGGGTCTCGGCGATGGAATCGGTGATGACCAGTTCCTTGAGCTTGCTGGCGCCAATCCGCTCGGCGGCGCCTTCCGACAGCACGCCATGCGTAATATAGGCGGAAACCTCGGTCGCGCCGGCCTTGAGCAGGGCTTCGGCGGCGTTGACCAGGGTGCCGCCGCTATCGACGATATCGTCGATGAGCACGCAGGCGTGGCCCGAGACATCGCCGATGATGTTCATCACCTCGGAGACGCCGGCGCGCGGGCGACGCTTGTCGACGATGGCAAGATCGGCGCCGATGCGCTGCGCGATGGCGCGGGCGCGGGCGACGCCGCCGACGTCGGGGGATACGATCATGAGCTTGCGGCCGTCATATTTCTCTTGCAGATCGCGGGTCATAACAGGCGCCGCATAGAGATTGTCGGTCGGGATATCGAAGAAGCCCTGGATCTGGGCGGCGTGCAGATCGAGCGTGATGACGCGATTGACGCCGCTGCCGGTGATCAGGTTGGCGACGAGCTTGGCCGAGATAGGCGTGCGCGAGGCCGATTTACGGTCCTGGCGGGCATAGCCGAAATAGGGAATGACGGCGGTGATGCGGCGGGCGGACGACCGGCGGAGCGCATCGCCGAGGATGAGCAGCTCCATCAAATTGTCATTGGCCGGGAAGGAGGTGGACTGCAGGATGAAGACATCTTCGCCACGGACGTTCTCGTGGATCTCGACGAAGATTTCCTTGTCCGCGAAACGCTTCACGGTGCAATCGGTGAGGGGAAGCTCGAGATAGTTGGCGACGGCTTCGGCCAGCGCCCGGTTGGAGTTACCCGTCACCAGTTTCATGCGGCCACCTTTGTCTGAAATCTCGGCAATCCGGGGCTTGCCCGGCCCCACGCCATTTGTGGGCGCACCCTTATCGCGGGGCGCGGTGGCGCGCAATGCCGCATTTGGTCGAAACGTAAACGAACTCAGAGACGGCCGATGACGGCGATCTGCCGGCCGGCGGTGGCGCCGCGGTGGGTGGCGTAGCGATGCGAGAAATAGTGGTCGGGATCGGCATAGGTGCAGCCGCCGACTCGCTCGACCACCGCAAGGCCCGTGGTGCGTAAGGCCGCCTCAATGAAACCGGGGAGATCGAAATGTTCCCTGCCGCCCGAAGGGGTAGTGATGAAGGATGCGGCAGCGGCATTGCGGGCGGTGACATCGGCGGCAAATTGCGGGCCGACTTCGTAGTTGGGGCCCGAAATGGTGGGGCCGATGAGCGCGCGGATGCGACCATTTTGCGCACCGAGGGCCAGCATGGCGTCGATTGTGCGTTCGACGATGCCGTCGATGGCGCCTTTCCAGCCGGCATGCGCCGCGCCGATGACGCCGGCATGCGGATCGACGAAGAGGATGGGCGTGCAATCGGCCGTGAGGATGCCGAGCAGGATACCGGGCTCGTTGGTGACGAGGGCGTCAGCCTCCGGTCGCTCGTGCTCCTCCAGCGGTTCGGTGAGGGTGACGACGCGACTGGAATGCACCTGCCGGATAGTGGTCAGCGCCGGCGGCGTGAAATTGAGCGCTTCGGCGACGAGCATGCGGTTGTGGGCGACGTTGGCGGGGTTGTCGCCAGTAGAAGTAGAGACGTTGAGCGCTGCATATTCGCCAGTCGAGACGCCGCCCCGCCGGCCAAAAAAACCGTGCCGCAGCATAGCGATATCGGCGAAAGCTGAACCGGTTTCCATCGGAGGCATCATGGCTTTAGTCCCATCGGTTCGAGGCCGGGGCTGGCGACGCAGAGAACCTTGAAGAGTTCGCCCATTTGATCGGCAGAAGTGAGGCGCTTGAGCGCGGCCTCAATCGCCGGCATGGCGCCGGGATTGGCACGGGCGAGGGCGGCGGCGCGTTCGGCGATGCCGAGGCGCTTGAGGAACTCACCTTGTCCGGTCAGCCCATGCGCAGTGAGGCCGGCCTTGGTGGCGGCCTCGGCGAGGGCGGCGAAATTCACATGGGCGGAAATGTCGGCTTCGCCCGGTGATTGCAGCGGATCGGCGAAGGCGTGGCGACGGACGGCCTGCAACGTCTCGCCGGCGCGGGTTTCGGCATAGCCGTAATCGATTGCGAGAATGGCACCTCCCTGGCGGGCGACGATGCCGGCGAGGCGGCTCATGACTTCGGTGCCGGCAAGCGGCGCCTCGTAGACGGCGCCGAGTTCAGCGCCGCGCATGGCTACCGGCAGCGCGAAGTCCGGGATCGGTGTGGGGGAAAGCCCGAAGGCACGCCTGCCGTCCTTGAGGCCGACCTGGCGCTCATGCCAGCCATCGGGCGCTTTCACGAACTGGCGGATCGGCAGGGCATCGAAGAATTCGTTGGCGACGATGAGCACCGGCCCGTCGGCGATAGCGTCGATCTCGGAAGCCCAATAGGGATTGTAGGCGCCAAGGCGTTTTTCCTGTTCGGCCTTGAGGTGCGGGTTGGTTTCGAACAACTGCACATGCGCAGCGTTGACGAAGCCTTCGGCAGCGGCGGCGACGCGCATGACGTCGGACATCAGCGTACCGCGGCCGGGGCCGAGTTCGAGCAGGGTGAAGGAGCGTGGCTCCTCCATCTGCTGCCAGAGGTTGACGAGGAAGAAGCCGAGCAGTTCGCCGAACATCTGCGAGATTTCGGGCGCGGTGATGAAGTCGCCGGCCTGGCCCAGGGGATCATCCTGCTTGTAGTAGCCGTGCAGCGGGTGGGTCAGCGCCAGGGCCATGTAGGTGGCGACGGAGATGGGGCCGCCGACGCGGATCTGTGTGTCGATCTGCTCGCTGAGGGTCAGGCTATCGGCCACGCTGCGGCCTCAGAGCGTAGATGAGAATGCCGAACGCGGCGATGAGGATCGGCACCGACAGGACCTGGCCCATGGTCAGCCAGCCGCCATAGAGATAGCCGACCTGCACATCGGGCAGGCGGACGAATTCGACCAGGATGCGCGACAGCGCATAGACGATGCCGAAGACGGCGCTGACCAGGCCTGGACGGCGCAGGCCATAAAGCACGTGGGTAATGAAGCGGATGATGAGGAAGAGCAGGATGCCCTCCAGCGCCCCCTCATAGAGCTGGCTGGGATGGCGCGGCAACTGCTCGGGGTCGGTCGGAAAGACCACGGCCCAGGGCAGGTTGGTGGGGGCGCCATAGAGTTCGCCATTGATGAAATTGGCCATGCGGCCGAGGAACAGGCCGATGGGGCCGACGGCGCCGAGCAGGTCGAGCGATGACAGGACATTGGCGCCGCGCGAGCGGGCGAACAGCACCATCGCCACCATGATGCCTACGAGGCCGCCATGGAACGCCATGCCGCCATCCCAGAGCGCGACGATCTCCGCAGGGTGCGCCATGTAATGGGGGAGATTGTAGAACAGCACATAGCCGGTGCGTCCGCCGATGACGATGCCGATGACGGCCCAGAAGGCGAAATCGAGCATGGCGGGCGAGTCGAAGGGAGGCGTGTTGTCGCGCCAAAGGGTCTTTTTCGCCAGGAGGCGCATGGCGTAGAGCGCGCCGAGCGCAACCCCGAACAGATAGGCCAGGGCGTACCAGCGCACCGCGAATGGTCCGATGGAAACGGCGATCGGATTGATATCGGGGAAGGGCAAATCGCGGCTCCGGATAAGGTGGCTGGACCATGCAACTGCGTCCACGGTCTGGTCAAGCTGCTCGCAACCGCCTAATACTGATGTGACGGCTGCTGTTGCGGCAAAACGCTGAAGGATGTTGCGATGAACCAGGGCAGCAGGATTTTCGACGATCTCGGACGGCTGATGAGCGATGCCGCCGGCGTCGCCGATGGCGTACGCCGCGAAGTCGAGACGGGCGTCAAGGCGCAGGTGCAGCGCTTCATCGCCGATATGGACTTGGTGAAGCGCGAGGATTTCGACGCGCTGCGCGAACTGGTGCAGGTGCAGGGCGAGGAGATCGCGCAATTGCGTGCCGAGCTTGCGGCACTGAAACCCAAACGCAAGGCCGAGTAGGCGTCCGGCCGTATGCGTTTCGCAGTTATCTCGGATATTCACGGCAACCGTCCGGCGCTGGAAGCAGTGCTGGCCGATATCGAACGGCAGAACGTGGAGGGCGTCGTCAATCTCGGCGACAGTCTCAGCGGGCCGATCGATCCGCGCGGCACGGGCGATCTGCTGATCGACCTCAAGGCCACCAATGTGCGCGGCAACCACGACCGCCTGTTGATCAAGCAGGGCGTGTTCGAACTGGGGGCGGTGGACCGCTTCACGCTGGCGCAGCTCGAGCCGCGGCATCTGGCCTGGCTCGAAGGCCTCGAAAAGACACAGGTGCATCAGGACGCGGCATTTCTCTGCCACGGAACGCCCAAGAGCGACGTCACCGGCTGGCTCGACAATTTCTGGGAAAACCGCACTGCCACGATTCCCGGCGAGGTGGCTGTGACCGCCGAGGCGGAAGGCGTGCAATATCCGGTGATGCTGTGCGGGCATACGCATGTTCCGCGGGCCGTGCGGCTGCGGGACGGCCGGCTGGTCGTCAATCCCGGCTCGGTCGGCCTGCAATGGATCCATGGTTCGCCCGACGCGCGCTACGGCATCATCGAACAGGTGGATGGCGCCTGGTCGGTCACGTTCCGGGCCGTGCCCTATGACCACGAACAGGCGGCCAAGCTCGCCGAGGCCAATGGTTTTGCGCAATGGCGCGAGCCGCTGGTGTCGGGCTGGGTCGATGCAAAGGGGCTGTTCTAGCCCTATCGAATGCTCTTCATTGGGCGCTTCAGGCGGGTAATCCAGCCACGTAACGTTTGGTGCATGGGGACTTGTGCTGACGACGGAGGGTGCGGTGCGTGGCGCCTACCCCCTCCCTAGCCCTCCCCATATGGGGAGGGTGGCATCGGGGCGGTGGGGCGATCTTGCCGGATACACGACATTGCCAACCTATCCTTAGTTGCTCCCCTCGTGGGTGGAGAGCACGCACAAGATCGTCAGTCGTAGGCACTCTCCATGGCGGGAGGCTTGGCGTGGGCTTTCGACCGGAGGGCGCCAGCGTGCTGGAATGACGCAAAAGTCCCCGGATTGCCGTGGATTCAGGGGGCGTCTTTAAGGACTTGTTAACATTAACGGTTCGATCATCCACAGGAGAAAGCCGCCTAGGGAGACGCCGAAAGTGCCCGGAATCGCCGGTGCAGTGTAGGTTCCAACCCGAAGACGATTCGAAGGCTTTCCGCATGCGGCAAAGTTCGCCCAGTTCGTTTGCGTACCGCCGGGTGTATGCCGGCCGGCCCTTTCACGCGTTGCCAATGCAGGACCAAACGCATGTCTCTTTTGCTGCAGATCGAGCCCGACCGGACGGTGCATCCGGTTGATATCATCGAACATATCGCCGCAATCAACGACTGGAGTTTTGAGCGCCAGGACGCTGACGAGATCTCGATCTCGGTGCGCGGCGGCTGGAGCGACTATCATGTCTCGTTCAATTGGATGGAAGACCTGGAAAGCCTTCACATCGCCTCGGCTTTCGACCTGAAGGTGCCGGATGCGCGGCGCGCGGAAGTGAAACAGCTGATCTCGCTGGTCAATGAGCAGCTCTGGATCGGGCATTTCGACATCTGGAGCAAGGAAGGCGTCGTGCTGTTCCGCAACTCGCACCTGTTGACCGGCGGAGCCGAGGTCAGCCCGCAGCAATGCGAGGCGCTGCTGCGTTCGGCCACTGATTCCTGCGATCTTTATTATCAGGCATTCCAGTTTGTCGTCTGGGCGGGTAAAAGTGCTGCCGAGGCCTTGAGCCATGTGATGTTCGAGACGGTCGGGGAAGCGTGACACTCAGTACAATCGGTTCAGTCGTTCTGGTCGGCGCCGGCAAGATGGGGCTGGCGCTGGCCCATGGCTGGCTCACCGGCGGATTGCCGCCCGACGACCTGACGCTGGTCGATCCCAAGCCCGCGGAGGCGACGCTCGCCTTCGCCAGGGATCATCGGGTCAAGCTGCAGCCGAGCATCGTGGGCGCGACGCCGCGTGTCCTGGTGCTGGCGGTAAAGCCGCAGGTGATGGCGGCCGTGCTGGCGGAAATCAAACCCGCGGTCAGAAAGGATACGCTGGCGCTCTCCATTGCCGCCGGCATTTCGATCGCGGCGCTGAGCAAGGGTCTGGGAACCGACAATGTCGTGCGCACCATGCCCAATACGCCGGCGCAGGTCGGCAAGGGCATGAGCGGCGCCGTAGCCAACCCGGTTGTGAGCGCCGAGGACCGCACGCGCGTCGACGCGCTGATGCGGGCCGCCGGCGAGCTGGTATGGTTCGACGACGAAGCGATGATCGATGCGGTGACGTCGGTGTCGGGTTCAGGGCCGGCCTATGTGTTCCATATGGTGGAGGCGCTGGCGGCCGCTGGCGTCAAGCAGGGGCTGAGCGACGAGCAGGCCATGCTGCTGGCGCGGCAGACCATTATCGGCGCCGCGGCGTTGCTGGAGGCCGAGCCGGATATTCCGGCCTCAGTGCTGCGGCAGAATGTGACCTCGCCCAAGGGCACGACGGCGGAAGCGCTGGCCGTGCTGATGGGTGAAGGCGGCATGACGCCATTGCTGGAGCGGGCCGTGAGCGCGGCGCGGCGGCGCAGCGAAGAGCTGGGCCGTGAGTGAGATCGGCTTCGACGATTTCGTGAAGGTCGATATCAGGACCGGCACGATCATCGAGGCGCGGCCGTTTCCGGAGGCGCGCAAACCGGCGATCATCCTGATCATCGATTTCGGGCCGGAGATCGGCATCAAGAAATCTTCGGCGCAGATCACGGTGCATTATGCGCCGGAAGCGCTGGTGGGGCGGCAGGTGATGGCGGTGGTGAATTTCCCACCGCGCCAGATCGGGCCATTGCGGTCTGAAGTTTTGACGCTAGGATTTGAAGACGAGAGCGGCGCCATCGTCCTGGCCGCAATCGACAAGCCCGTGCCGAACGGCCGCAAACTCATATAACCGCGGGCCAACTTGGCCTTTGCAATCAACATGTTTGGTTAACAGGTTTACAGGACTTTCAGCGATATCCTGAAAGCACCACGCCGGCTGTCTGCGTGCCGGCCAGTTCAGGAATTTCTCGTGACGGTTACTGCAACGGCAAACAGCGTTTCCCATGCGATGTTCGAACTCGCCCCGGTTTCGCTGTGGCTTGAGGACTATAGCGGCCTGAAGCAGTTGTTCGTGCGCTGGCGCGAGGCGGGGGTGACCGATCTGGCCGCCTATTTCCGGCAGGATCCCGGCAAGGTGCGCGAATGCGCCGAAACGATCCGCATCCTTGAGGTCAATGAGCGCACCAATGCGCTCTTCGAGGCCGACGGTCTCGACCATCTGGTGGCCAATCTCGGCAGCGTCTTTCGCGACGACATGCTGGAGACCCATGGCGAGGAGATGGTGCAGCTCTGGAACGGGCACCTGGAATTTTCCAACGTCTCGGTAAACTACAGCCTGACCGGCCGCCGCATCGACATCCAGATGACCGGCCGGGTGCTGCCCGGCTTCGAGGAAAATTGGGAACGCGTGCTGGTCGCCATCGAGGATGTGACCGAGCGCGAGGCAGCGCGGCGCCAGCAGGCGATCAGCGCGCAATATGCGCAGGGCCTGTTCGCCCATTCGCCGGTGTCGCTGTGGGTCGAGGATTTCTCCAGCATCAAGAACCTGCTGGATGAGGCCCGCAGCCGGGGCATCGAGGATTTCCGCACGTTCACCGACGTGCATCCCGAATTCGTGCAGCGCTGCATGAGCGAGATCAAGGTGTTGGACGTCAACCAGCAGACGCTGCAGCTGTTCGGTGCGCCCAACAAGGCGACACTGCTCAACCGGCAGGGCGACATCTTCCGTGACGACATGCTGCCGCATTTCCGCGAGCAGCTGATCGATCTGTGGAACGACAAGCTGTTCCAGCAGCGCGAGGTGCTGAACTATTCGCTGACGGGCGATGAAGTGCATGTGCTGATGCAGTTCTCGGTGCTGCCCGGACATGAGAGCGACTGGTCGCTCGTGCAGGTGGCGCTGACCGACATCACGGCTCGCAAGAAGGCCGAGGCCTATCTCGAATTCCTGGGCAAGCACGACGTGCTGACCAAGCTCTATAACCGCTCATTCTATGTCGATGAGCTCAACCGCCTCGAACGCAAGGCGCTGTGGCCGGTGTCGGTGGTGATGATCGACCTCAATGGCCTCAAGGCCGCCAATGATCTGTGGGGTCACGCGGCCGGTGACGGGCTGCTGCGCCGCGCCGGCGAAGTGCTGGCCAAGGCCATCGAAAGGCCGTGCTGTGCGGCGCGTATCGGCGGCGACGAATTCGCGCTGCTGCTGCCAGGCATCGATGAGCACGGCACCGAGGCGGTGCTGGCCAATCTCGATAAGCTGCTGGCGCTCAACAACCAGTTCTATCCTGGCCTGCCGCTGAGCCTGTCGATCGGCACGGCGAGCCGCCTCGCGGACGAGGGCATCGAGGACGCGGTGAAGCGGGCGGACCTCATGATGTATCGCGCCAAGCAGGACTATTACAGCCAGTCCGCCAGTGACCTGCGCAAGGAGCAGCAGGAATTCGAGGAATGGCGCCGCGTCATCTAGCGTCGGCTAGAGGCCTTCGGTCAGCTTCAGGCGGTCGAGCAGCTGCCGGTCGGCGGGTTCGACCATGCCGACCATGAAACCGAGCACGATCTTTTTGGATTCCGGCGGCAGGGCGGCAATGGCGGCATCGATGCGGCTGGCCTGGGTTTCGGACAGCGTCTCGAAGAAATGCTTGCCCTTTTCGGTGGGGAACAGCAGGCGCTGCCGCCGATCGGCGGCACCGGTCTTCTGCTCGATATAGCCATTGTCGATGAGCTGGCGGAGGACCCGGGCGAGGCTCTGCTTGGTGATCTTCAGGATATCGAGAATGGTCGCCACCGGCATGCCGGGCTTCAGATTGACGAAATACAGCACGCGGTGATGGGCGCGGCCGAAGCCCTGGCGTTCCAGCAGCGCATCGGCATCGCCGACGAAATCGCGATATGCGAAGAAAAACAGACCCATGACATCAAGGGGCATGGGGGAGGCAGCCGTGGCCGAATTTATGTCAGCCTTGTTGACATTTATTTTGGCGGGTGGCATTGTCTTTCCAATGTTTCGGCAAGACATCTATCCCAAAGCCGTTCCGGTTTGCCAAGGGCTTAGGGGTAGGGCATGATCGGAACAAGCAGTTTTACAGCCGTTATTACGGCTTCAATTTGATGGCAGGAGAGGAAGAATGGCAGCGTTGCCAATGGATCAGCGCGACGGCTGGATCTGGTTTGACGGCGAAATGGTGCCGTGGCGGGATGCGAAGATTCATGTGCTGACCCATGGTCTGCACTATGCGAGCTGCGTCTTCGAAGGCCAGCGCGCCTATGGCGGCGAAGTGTTCAAGCTGCACGAGCACAGCAGCCGGCTCATCGAATCCGGCAAGATCCTCGATTTCACCATTCCGTATTCGGCCGACGAAATCGACGCGGCCTGCCGCAAGGTGCTGGAAACCAACAAGCTGACCGACGCCTATATGCGTCCGGTGGCCTGGCGCGGTTCGGAAGAACTCAGCGTTCCCGGCCGCAACAACAAGGTGCATCTGGCGATCGCCGCCTGGGTGTGGCCGAGCTATTTCTCGGTCGAGGAAAAACTGAAGGGCATCCGGCTCGAATGGAGCAAGTGGAAGCGCCCGAGCCCGGAGACGATCCCGTCCTCGGCCAAGGCCGCCGGCCTCTACATGATCTGCACCCTGTCCAAGGATGCGGCGATGGCGAACGGCTACGCGGATGCGCTGATGCTGGATTATCGCGGCTATGTGGCCGAGGCGACCGGCGCCAACGTGTTCTTCGTCAAGGGCAAGAACATCGTGACGCCGCTGCCGGATTGCTTCCTCAACGGGCTGACGCGGCAGACGCTGATCTCGCTGGCCAAGGAAAACGGCTACACGGTCACCGAGCGGCACATCAAGCCGGAGGAGCTGGCCGATTTCGACGAATGCTTCCTCACCGGCACCGCCGCCGAAGTGACGCCGGTTTCAGAAGTGGGGGAATACAAATTCAGGCCCGCAGAGGCTTGCCGCACGCTGATCGACGCCTATTCGGCCGCCGTGCAGCCCAGGCGCGCCGCAGCTGAATAACTCGGCCGCTGAACGAAAAAAGGCCCCGCGGTGCGGGGCCTTTTTTATTGCGCAGGGATGGGGACGACCGTCTTCCCTTCGCCCCTCCGTGGAAAGGTGGCGCGTAGATGAGGGGGCGCGATCTGCGGGCCTCGCTACGCCCACCGCGCCTTGGCGGTGTCGTCCGCGGCTTTGGCCTCGACCCAGCGGTCGCCCTCGGCCGTGGCTTCCTTCTTCCAGAAAGGGGCGTCGGTCTTGAGGTAGTCCATCAGGAACTCGGCGCCCTTGAAGGCGGCGTCGCGATGCGGGGCGAGGGTCATGACCTGGACGATGGGCTCGCCCGGCAGGAGGCGCCCGTAGCGGTGGATGACGGTATATTTGATGAGTCCGAAGCGGACCACGGCCTCGTTGCCGAGGGACTCGAGCTGCCGGATGGCGAGCTCGGGGTAGCATTCGAGCGTCAGCGCCATGATGGGGTCGGCGGGCTGCGAACGGACGAGGCCCGTAAAGGTGACGGCAGCTCCGGCGCCCACATTGCTGGCGAGGAAAAGGTTGCTTTCAGCGCCCGGATCGAACCGGGCTTCCTCGATGCGGACAGCCATCTCAGCCTCCCGTCATGGGTGGGAACAGCGCCACAACCGCGGCTCCGGCGATCGAGGTATCGTGGGACACGATCCTGGCATCGACGGCGGTCTTGATCAGCTTGCGGTTGGCGAAGGCAATTTCGGCGGCTTCGTCGCGGCTGCCGAGCCAGGTGATGAGATCGGCGACGGTCTCGACTTCGGCTGGCGGATCGATGATCTCCTCGCCGCGATTCAGCCGCTCGCGCAGCCAGGCGAAATAGAGGATTTTCATGGCGTGTCGTCGCCCCTGAGATGCGGCCAGGCGCCGTGGAAATATTCCCAGCCGGTCCAGACCGTGAGGATGCCGGCGAGCCACAACAGGGCTCGGGCTAGGAGGTCGATACCCGGGATCAGCGGCAGCAGCAAGACTGCACCCAGCGCCACGAGCTGGGCCGTGGTCTTCCATTTCGCCAGCTTGGTGACATGAACGACGATGCCGGCGGCGCCCATGAATTCGCGCAGGCCCGAAACGAAGATTTCGCGCACCAGGATTGCAATGGCGGGAATCAGCTCCCACGGACCGATACTGTGGTCGAAGGCCAGGGCGACGATCAGCGCGCCGATCAGGAGCTTGTCGGCGATAGGATCGAGCATGCGTCCCAGCGGCGAGACGATCTGCCATTTGCGCGCGTAATAGCCATCGAAATAATCGCTGATCGCTGCCGCGACATAGAGCACGAAAGCGAGCCAGCGGAGGGCCGGCGGGCCGCTGAGCGCACACCAGACGATGATCGGAATGGCGACGATGCGGCCATAGGTCAAAAGGTTGGGCAGGGCAGTGAGGTGGGAACGGCTGGTCATCGGGGCAGGGAACAGTGATTGGCCGGCGGGGTCAAGGGGATGATGAAGCCGTGAGGCGTAGCGGTTGCCTCACCCCCTCCCGGCCTCCCCCACAAGGGGGAGGTGCTGTCCGGTGTATTCTGCGAGATTGTGCCCCTACCCGATGCGGCACTCTCCCCCTTGTGGGGAGAGATGGGGAGGAGGTGAGACTCCTGCAGTGGCTTACGCCACCTGCTGGTTCACCACCGCCCGCCGGGCCGCAACCGCTTCGGCGAGCCCTTCGAGCACGGTGACGGTCGTGTCCCAGTCGATGCAGCCATCGGTGATGGACTGGCCGTAGACCAGCGGCTTGCCGGGGATGAGGTCCTGGCGGCCGGCGACGAGGTTGCTTTCGGCCATGATGCCGATGATACGGCGATCGCCGGCGGCGATCTGCTGGCCGACATCGGCCAGTACCAGCGGCTGGTTCTCCGGGTTCTTGGAGCTGTTGGCGTGGCTGGCGTCAATCATGAGGGCCGGGCTGACGCCGGACTTCACCGCGTCGGCGCAGGCGGCTTCGACGCTGGCGGCGTCGTAATTGGTGCCGGTGGTGCCGCCGCGCAGGATGATGTGGCAGTCGTCATTGCCGGTGGTGGCGGCGATGGCCGAGTGACCATCCTTGGTGACGGCCAGGAAATGGTGGGGCTGGGTGGCCGACTTCACCGCATCGATGGCGATGCGGATATTGCCGTCGGTGCCGTTCTTGAAGCCGACCGGGCAGGAAAGGCCCGAGGCCAGCTCGCGATGCACCTGGCTTTCGGTGGTGCGTGCCCCGATGGCGCCCCAGGAGACGAGATCGGCGAAGTATTGCGGCGTGGTCATGTCGAGGAATTCGCAGCCGGCGGGCAGGCCGAGATCGTTGATGTCGCGCAGGAGGCTGCGCGCCAGACGAAGGCCATTGTCGATCTGGAAGCTGCCGTCGAGATCGGGATCGTTGATCAGGCCCTTCCAGCCTACGGTGGTCCGCGGCTTTTCGAAGTAGACGCGCATGACGATTTCGAGGTGGTCGGCGAGGCGCTCGCGCACCGCCAGCAGCCGCCGGGCGTAATCCATGGCGGCGACGGGATCGTGAATGGAGCAGGGCCCGATGACGACGGCCAGGCGGTCGTCATGGCCGTGCAGGATATTGTGTAGCGCGTGGCGGGCGGTGATGACGGTGCGCGTTGCGGATTCCGAACGCGGGAACTCGTTCATCACCTCCTGCGGGGTGCGGAGCTGTCGGATTTCCTTGATGCGAAGATCGTCGGTCGATTTCAACATGGTCTCTGTCCTCTTGGAGACCTACCGGCGACAAAAAAGCCGCCAGGAGGCTGGCGGCTGGTGGGTTCTACTTTGCTTGATCGTGTCAGATAAAGCGCGTCCCTCCGTCCGCCAGCGGCATCGGATAGCTAAAATACCAGAAGGAATATGCGCTGCGGACGAGGTTCATGGCGAGGTATATAGCGCGGCTTTTCGGGCTTGGGAATAGGGGCCGGTGCGGCGAGCGATGATTCCTTGGTAGGGGCGTCGGTGCGTGTTGCCTGCCCCCACCCCTGTCCCCTCCCCGCAAGGGGGAGGGAGACCCTCCCAGGCTATCATCGTCACCTCACGCTCTGAGCAGGCGGTTCTATCTTCTCCCTCCCCCTTGCGGGGAGGGGACAGGGGTGGGGGTGCGGCGGGCACAATCCCGCAGCCTGTCACTCCACCCGGTTGAAGTGATCGTAGATCAGCTGCGCCATGGCGGTGGAAATGCCCGGGATGGCTTCGAGGTCGGCAAGCGAGGCGCGGCTCACGGCCTTGGCCGAGCCGAAATGGTTGAGCAGAGCGCGCTTGCGCGTCGGCCCGATGCCGTCGATTTCGTCCAGCGGGTTCTTGATGGCGTCCTTGCGGCGCTTGGCGCGGTGGGTGCCGATGGCGAAGCGGTGGGCTTCGTCGCGCAGGCGCTGGACATAATAGAGCACCGGATCGCGATGCGGCAGCATGAAGGCGTCGCGTTCTTCCATGAAGAACTTTTCGCGGCCCGCGTCGCGCTCCTCGCCCTTGGCGATGCCGATGAAGATCACCTCGCGCTGGAGGTTAAGCTCGGCGATAACCTCGCGCACGGCATTGAGCTGGCCGGCGCCGCCATCGATGAAGACGACGTCGGGCCAGTCCGGCATACCGGTCGTCTCGTCCTCGGCGTCTTCGGCGCTCTCGTTGGAGAGGCGCGTGAAGCGGCGGGTCAGCACTTCGCGCATCATGCCGAAATCGTCGCCTGGGGCGATGTCGGTCGATTTGATGTTGAAGGTCCGGTAGTGCTTCTTGGAGAAGCCTTCCTCGCCCGCCACGATCATGGCGCCGACCGCGTTGGTGCCCGAGATGTGGGAGTTATCATAGACCTCGATGCGGCGCGGCGTCTCGTCGAGGCCAAAGCGCTCAGCCACACCTTCGAGCAGCGTGCGCTGCGTGGCGCCCTCGGCGAGCTGGCGGCTCAAGGCCTCGCGGGCATTGTTGAGGGCATGGGCGACGAGGTCGCGCTTCTCGCCGCGCTGGGGCACCTGCACATAGACGCGCGAGCCGGCCCGGCTGGCCAGGGCCTCTTCCATCAGCTCATGCTCGGCCAGGGCGTGGCTCAGGAGGATCAGTCTGGGCGGCGTGCGGTTCTCGTAGAACTGGCCGATGAAGGCTTCCAGCACCTCGGCATCGGTGAGGGTCGAGTCGGCGCGCGGGCGATAGGCGTAGTTGCCCCAGTTCTGGTAGGCGCGGAAAAAGAACACCTGCACGCAGAACTGCCCGGCCTCATGGGAAATGGCGAAAATGTCGGCCTCTTCCACCGAATTGGAGGTCATGTCGCCCTGGCTCTTGACCAGTGCGATGGCGCTGAGGCGGTCGCGCAGCATGGCGGCGCGCTCGAAATCCAGCGCCTCGGCGGCGGCGTTCATGTCGCGGGACAGATGGTCCTGCACGGCCTTGGACTTGCCGTTGAGGAAGTCCTTGGCGTCGTTGACCAGCGCCTGGTAGTCGGTAATGGCGATCTCGCGGGTGCAGGGGGCCGAGCAGCGCTTGATCTGGAACTGCAGGCAGGGCCGCGTGCGGGCGGCGTAGAAACTTTCCGAGCAGTTGCGCAGAAGGAAGGCCTTTTGCAGCGAGGTGATGGTGCGGCGCACGGCTGTGGCGGAGGCGAAGGGGCCGAAATAATGACCCTGTCGGCGCCGCGTGCCGCGATGCAGCATCAATTCCGGGGCTTCGTGGTCGGTGGCGATAAGGATGTAGGGAAAGCTCTTGTCGTCGCGCAGCAGCACGTTGAAGCGCGGGCGCAGGCGCTTGATCAGGTTGGCTTCCAGCAGCAGCGCTTCGGATTCGGTCTCGGTGCGCACGAACTCCATGGTGTGCGTCACGGCGATCATGCGCTGGATGCGCACCGGGTTGGTTTCCGGCCGCGTATAGTTGGTGACGCGCGCCTTGAGGCTGCGCGCCTTGCCCACATAGATGACCTCGCCCTCGGTATCCATCATGCGATAGACGCCGGGCGCGGATGGCAGGGTCTTCACAAAGGCCTTGATGACCTCTGCGCCGGTTAGTGTCGGGGATTCGTCGCTCATGGTTGCCGTGGAGTCTTCGCCCGTCCGGCGCGATAATCAAGATGCTTGCCGCCATCGAGCGCCAGCATCTGCCCGGTCATCGATGGCGTATCGATGAGGAAGCGCACGGCGGCGGCGATTTCCTCGGGCGAGGTGCCGCGTTGCAGCAAGCCGCTTTCAACCGATTGGCGGAAGGCCGCCTCGTCTTGCCCGGCATGAGGCAGCGTCGGGCCGGGGCCGATGGCGTTGACGCGGACGCGCGGCGCCAGCGATTGCGCCAGGGTGCGCGTCGCATCCCACAGTGCCGCCTTGGACAGCGTATAGCTGAAATAGGCCGGCGACAGGTGCAGCACCCGCTCATCGATGATGTTGACGATGTTGCCGGGCGTGCCGAGAGGCAGCCGAGCAGCAAAATCGCGCGACAGGAATACCGGCGCCTCGATATGGACGGCGAAGTGGCGGTCCCAAAGGGCTTCGTCGAGATCCTCGATACTGTCCGGCTCGAACAGCGAGGCATTGTTGACGAGAACGGTGAGCGGGCCGAAGGCTTCAGCGGCTCTGGCGATCAGCGTCCCGCGCTCGTCGCGGCGGGCGAGATCGGCCTTGACGAGGGCGGCGATGCCGTTGGCGGTAGCGATATCGGAAGCCACGGCGCGCGCCTTGTCGCCCGATGAGCGATAGTGAATCACCACCTTGTAGCCGGCGGCCGCCAGCCCCCGGGCGATGGCGGCACCGATGCGGTCGGCGGCGCCGGTGACCAGCGCTACGCCAGCGATTGTTGTGTCGTCATGCATGGAAAATCAGCCGATGGGGTCGCCAGACCATAGGCCGGCTGCTGGCAGCCGGGCAAGCGTGGCGCCCAAATGGGTGCAGTAATGCACCCAAATAGGCATGACGGCGCCGTTCGGCAAGCACCGCTATTTGTCGTCGGACGACTGGTAGACGATTGGCCAATCCTGGTTGGAGTCGTCGTCTTCGGCTCCCCCGTCCGTGGATTCCCCATCAGTGCACTGCTTGTAGCGATAGTTGTCGAGGATGAAGTTGTGGTCCTTCCAGCTCCACTGGCCGGAATCGCCGCAGTCGCCGAAGCCACGCCCCTTGTTGAAGCTGACGATCACCTTGGCATCCTCGTCATAGCCGGCATTGACGAGGGTCGAGCTGGCGATCCAGCCGGTGCCGGGCAGGAATTCGGGGAAATAGGCGCCCTGGAATTCGCCCGATGATTCGACGAAGACCTTGGAGCCGAAATTATAGGCCGCGGCCCAGCAGGGCAGCATGTACATGGTGTGGTCGTCATCGAGCTTGACGATGGTGATCTCGCGGCTGTTGGGCAATTGCTCGATCGCGGTGCATTCCGGGTCGGCGCGCAGCCGGTCGAGCAGGGCGACGGGCACGGTGCCGTTCCCATCCCGATCCTCGCCGGTTGGCGTCAGGCCGTGGGGCGGGTCCGAGGCGATGCGTTGCGAGCCGACGCGTTGCTGCTGATCGTCTATCCAGGTCAGGGCGGCGGCCAGGCCTGAAAGCGAAAAGGTCGCAGATTGCGCCTTGCCGTCATCGTCGGTGAAATCGACCTTGAGCGTATGGCCGGGCACCATGAGGCCGAACATGCGCTGGATGCTGTGGCCCAGGAAATAGAACTCGTTCACCGAGCCATAGGCGCCGACTTCTGATGCACCCGCAAAGCCCTGACTGTCGTCATCGATGGTGAGCGTGAAGTCCTCGAACTCGTCCGCCATGGTGGCGATGCTGGTGAAGGATACTTCCCAATCGGGCTGTTCGGCCTGGCGGCCGACGCGGAAAACATAGTCGGCGACCGTGCCGTTGGCGCCGGGGTTCACATAGGCGGTTGCCGAGCAGTAGCCGTCGTCGCGGCAGGCGGCGAGCCAGTCCTTGAAGACATGGCGGGTCTCCTCATGGCCAGCCGCAAAGGCCGGGCCCACAAGGGTAAGAAGCAGGGCAAAGAGGGCAATGAGGCGCATGAATCACTCCGACTATCACTCAAAATATGCGGGGCGAACGATAACAGAATGATGGCTGCCAACAACGGGTTAAGCGCCTTGCGGTTTCAGGGGTTGGGCAGGTTAACGCTCTTCCTCGCCGAAACCATTGCCGCTATGGTCCAATTGCAAGACGAGGCCAGACGGCCTCGGCCGTTGCAAGGTGTGGGAAGGGAAAATGGAAGCAATCGTAGCTATTATCGTCCAGTTGATTGGCGGCGGCGTCGGCGGCAACGTCATTGGACAACTCGCCAAATCGGTCAATCTCGGCCCGACGGGCAACACCATAGCGGGTGCCGTGGGTGGTTTGATCCTCAGTTACCTGGCCACGAAGATCCCCGGCCTCGATGCTCTGGTGGGGGCAGCTGGTTCGGCGGCTCCGGCCTCGGCGGATGCGGGCGCTGCCGCGGCCACGGGCGGCCTGAATGTCGGTGCTCTGGCTGGCCAGGGTGTGGCTGGCCTCGTTGGCGGCGGCGTGCTGACGGCTATCGCCGGGCTCATCAAGAATCAGATGGCGAAGTAATATCGCCATCTTGCAAATTCGTCAGAGCCCCGGATCGCGCGATCCGGGGTTTTGTGCAGGCGGCAGGCGCCGTTTCCCCGGATTTCCCCCATGAACGATTTTCTCAGGCGGCTCGGCGGAAAATTGCCGGCAGGCGACAGCGTGGGGCTGGGCATCGGGCTGACGCTGATCTCCATCCTGGTGTTCGGCATCCAGGATGCATTCTCCAAAATCCTCGTCGCCGACTATTCGACGTTCCAGATCGCGATGATGCGCTATTGGGGCTTCGCGGCGTTCTCGCTCTATCTGGTGGCGCGGCAGGGACCGTTGCGGCAGGCGCTGAAATCGCAGGCACCGGGGTTGCAGGCGCTGCGCGGCGTGCTGCTGGTGCTGGATATCTGGCTCTATGCCATCGCGCTCAAGAACGTGCCGCTGGCGGAGCTGCAGGCGATCAGCCTGATCTATCCGCTGCTGGTGACGCTGATCGCCATCCCGCTGCTCGGGGAAAAGGTGGGGCTGTTCCGCGTCGGCGCGGTGGTGGTGGGCTTCATCGGCGCCATGATCATCGTGCGGCCGGGCGGGCTGGCGCTCGGCATCGGCGTGCTGGCGGCGGTGCTGTCGGCGGCGGCCTATGCGCTCTATATCGTCATCACCCGCAAGATGGCGACCAGGGATTCGACGGCGACCAGCATGGCCTATACGGGCATCATCGGGCTGGTGATGACCTCGGCGGCCGGCGTGTTCTTCTGGCAGCCGATGGATGGGCGGGCGCTGCTCATGGTGACCATTGTGATGGTCACCACCTGCATGGGCCACGGGCTGATGATGAAGGCGCTGTCGCTGGTGCCGGCGAGCCTCATCCAGCCGTTCAACTACTTCTCGCTGCCCTGGGCGATCTTCCTCAGCTATGTGGTGTTCGGCCACCTGATCGATCCGATCTCGCTGATCGGGGCGGTAGTCATCACCGCGGCTGGGTTGGTGGTGATGATGCGCGAGCGTCTCAAAGGCATAAGAAGCGCGCGGGCGGAAGCGCCGTTACCCGGCAAGGAATAACCGCACGAGAATGCGGTTTGGCCCGGTAAAGAATAACCCGCTTTGGATTGCAGTTCGGCCCCACAAAGCAAAACCCCGCGCCGAAGCGCGGGGTTGGGGATTGTGAAGCCGGTGCGGATCAGTTCAGGCAGAAACTGCCCTTCGAGCCGTTGATGCAGAAGCCGTTATCGTTGCCGCGATGCGGGCGGCCATGGTCGTGACCATGGTCATTGCCACCCCAATGCGGGGGACGGCCGTAAGGCGGGCGGCCATAGGGCGGACGATAGATCGGCGGGCGCGGATGGTAGACCGGCGGATAGTATACGGGCGGGCGATAGACCGGCGGCGCCACGATGATCGGCGGACGCTGGTAGCCACCGCCGTAACCGCCGCCGCGATCGAGCAGGCTGGCGGAAACCCAGCCATCGGGGCCGTTCTTGGCGATGTAGCACCAACTGCCGCGGCACTGCTGGACATCGACGCGGTCGCCGGTGCGCAGTACGTCGATCACGTCGTAGCCCGTGCCGGGGCCTGAACGCACATTGGTATTGGTGGTGGCATAGGCGGGAGCTGCCAGCGCCGCTCCGACCGAGCCGATGAGCGCCAGAGCGGCGATGCCGCCGGCGATCATTCTGGTCTTCAGAGTACTCATTTTCTCACTCTCCTCGAAGGTCGCGGTGGGGACGACCTTTGATGCTTGTTAGATACTCTTTCGCCTGAACGGCGGCTGAATGGAGAGTTCAGGGAAAATGATGGTGCCGGTCGTTGCCGAACGGATCGACCGAGAAGCGGAACGGCGTTACCGGCACCTTGGCGGACATGCCGACCAGATAAGTGCCGATGACCCAGCCGCCTGCGACCCCGGGAACGTCGCTGCCGAGCTGGCACCAATTGCCGCTGACAGTGCAGTAGGAGAGGGTGACGGGCTGGTTCTTGGCCAGTCTGCCGATAACGTTGTAGCGCAGGCCCGGGCCGTTATAGACGGCAAGCGGCGCCGTCGGATGGGCGGTGGGCTTGGCGGCAGTGGCGGCGAAAGCGGGCAGGGCGCCGGCGGCCATGACGGCGGCAACAGCGCAGATGGCAGTGAGATGACGCAACATTTCGGATACTCCGCGAATGGCGATTTCTATCGCATAAAACGGGCGGAAGTTGGAGTGGTTGCGCCGGGCCGCGATGCAGCTTTGGCGGAGGCGAAGCAATCGGCCCGGGAGCTGCTTGGAGCGAGCAGGGTCTGAGAGCCGTGCTCGCATAGGCAAGCGTTGGGCCCGAAATGCCGGTGGCTCCGCTACCCCTCATCCGGCGCTGGCGCGCCACCTTCTCCCCAGAGGGGCGAAGGGGCCGAGAGATCTCGCTCCAGGACAGATGAAGATGGCTTCTGACTCGCAGCTCTTGCACCCTCCGGGAGAGGGGGTGAGGCGGTGCAACGATCACCGAGAAGTTTGCGACGATCGCTGAGAAAGAGTGAACCCCAACCTTGCGTACCATCCTTCCCCCTCGCGGGGTCATCCCGGCGAAGGCCGGAATCCGGGCGCGGAACGGCCCACACGCTGGATGCAAGCGGCGCACCACGGACGGCCTTCGCCGGAATGACCGGTGTTTGGGTTAAATTGGGAAGGGAGGAACCCGCAGCCCCGGCCATGAGAACTATGTTCGGGATTGAGGGGCGCCACGATGTTACGTCCGGTGTCTAGCCGTGGCTATTCTTCCCCCTTGCGGGAGGGATGGGAGGAGGTGCAGTTAGCACCATTCCCTCCACTCCTCTACATCCTCACCGCTCCATGATCCCCAACTTTCGGCTTTGCCCCCGTAACAGCCGCAGTCAGCATGACCGCCGTGGCGACGATCTTGTTGGGCGCATCCCAGAGTTCGGCGCGGTCGGGCTTCACGGTGAGCAGGCAGATATCCGGGTCGTCGGCGGAATCCCACCAGGCCTTGGCGAAGGGTGACCACAATTCCTTGATCTTGGCGCGGTCGTTGCTGAGCGCGGCGGTGCCGTTGATGACGACATATTTGTTGCCGCCGGTATCGGCAAAGCCGAGCGTTACATTGGGGAAGCTTTCGAGATGCCGGTATTTGCCACCGGATTCGGCGACGAGGAAATAGATGGCATCGGCGTCCCGGTCGGCAGTCGCCGAAAGCGGCCACTGACCCTGCCTGCTGCCGTCCCAGGTGGTGAACATCGCGAACTTGATCTTGTCGGCCAGCTCCCACACGCGCTCTTCGAGTTCAGCGGGCGTTTTGCCGTGGGATTCTTCGTGTGCCATGAGGACTCTCCTGTAGGGATGAGGAGAGAGAACGTGATAGGAAGGTGAGGGTTGCGGGGCGGGTGATCACGGTTTCTGAGAAGCACGCCCAAGTTTTCAAGTTTGGAATTAGATGTACTATCTTCTTAGTCTTCGTTCCATTCGAGTTATAAATGTACATCAGTTGGTGCAGAGTCATTTAGCCTGTGAACCGATTTTTCGGACATCGATAGATCCATTAAGGATGGGATAAATATAGGTGATGCTATTTCGCACCTGAGGTTTTTTCGGCGGCCTATTATAATTCAAATAGTGATGCTTCAAATCAGTTTAACTAAATCAACAAATCTCTCGATGTGTTGTTGAGCGTCGTTAAAAACTGTATGAGAAAATATTTGGAAAGGGAGGGCATCTCAACATTTCGTCCGCACCTAAGAAATTCATTGGTCTGATCGATCTGCTATTAGACTGTATCGAATACGATGATCTGGCAGAGTTCTAAGACCTCTATCAGATTTTTACCCCACCTCCCCCTCCAGCGTATCCAGTTCCATCTCTTTCAGCCGCTTCACTTCATCGCGCAGCCTTGCGGCCTTTTCGAACTCCAGGTTCGTCGCCGCTTCGCGCATCTGCGTCTCCAGGTCCTTGATCACCGCCTGCAGGTTAGCGCCGACCTGGATTTGTTCCTTGCCGTCCTTGCCTTTGCCGATCGAGACCGTGACGTGGTCGCGTTCGTAGACGCTGTCGACGATGTCGTGGATGTTGGACTTGACCGATTGCGGGGTGATGCCGTGTTCGGTGTTGTAGGCCACCTGCTTTTCGCGGCGGCGGCTGGTTTCGGCGAGGGCGCGTTCCATGGAGCCGGTCATGTTGTCGGCATAGAGGACGACATGGCCATCGACGTTACGCGCGGCGCGGCCAATGGTCTGGATCAGTGAGGTTTCGGAGCGCAGGAAGCCTTCCTTGTCGGCGTCGAGGATGGCGACGAGGCCGCATTCGGGAATGTCGAGGCCTTCGCGCAAAAGGTTGATGCCCACCAGCACGTCGAAGGCGCCGAGGCGGAGATCGCGGATGATCTCGATGCGCTCGATAGTATCGACGTCGGAATGCATGTAGCGGACGCGAATGCCCTGCTCATGCAGGTATTCGGTCAGGTCCTCGGCCATCTTCTTGGTGAGGACGGTGAGCAGGGTGCGGTAGCCGGCCTTGGAGGTCTGGCGGATTTCGTCGACGACGTCATCGACCTGGTTCTTGGCCGGGCGGATTTCCACTGGCGGATCGATGAGGCCGGTGGGGCGGATGACCTGTTCGGCGAAGACGCCGCCGGTCTGCTCCATCTCCCATTTGCCGGGAGTGGCCGAGACATAGACCGATTGCGGGCGCATGGCGTTCCACTCCTCGAAGCGGAGTGGGCGGTTGTCCATGGCGGAGGGCAGGCGGAAGCCGTATTCGGCGAGGGTGGCCTTGCGGCGCAAGTCGCCGCGATACATGGCGCCGAGCTGGCCGATGGTGACGTGGCTCTCGTCGACGAAGACCAGGGCGTTGTCGGGCAGATATTCGAACAGCGTCGGCGGCGGCTCGCCGGGCTTGCGGCCCGAGAAGTAGCGCGAATAGTTCTCGATGCCGGCGCAGGAGCCGGTGGCTTCCATCATTTCGAGGTCGAACAGGCAGCGCTGTTCGAGGCGCTGGGCTTCGAGGAAGCGGCCGGCGCCGTTGAGTTCCTGCAGGCGAGCGGCGAGTTCGAGCTTAATCTGCTTGATCGCCTGGTTCATGGTGGTGCGCGGCGTCACATAGTGGGAATTGGCGAAGACGCGGATGGTGAGGAGATCGGCGGCTTTCTTGCCGGTGAGCGGATCGAACTCGGTGAGGGATTCGATTTCGTTGCCGAACAGGGTGATGCGCCAGGCGGCGGCCTCATAGTGGGCCGGGAAAATGTCGATGGTGTCGCCGCGCACGCGGAAAGTGCCGCGCACGAAGCCGGTGTCCCCGCGCTTGTATTGCAGGGCGACGAGCTGGGCGAGCAGCTGGCGCTGGTCGATCTTCTGGCCCTTGGCGAGATCGAAGGTCATGGCGGTATAGTCTTCGACCGAGCCGATACCGTAGATGCAGGAAACGGACGCCACGATGATGACGTCGTCGCGTTCGAGCAGCGCGCGGGTAGCCGAGTGACGCATCCGGTCGATCTGCTCGTTGATGGTGGATTCCTTTTCGATATAGGTATCGGTCCGCGGCACATAGGCCTCGGGCTGATAGTAGTCGTAGTAGGAAACGAAATATTCGACGGCGTTGTCTGGGAAGAACGACTTGAACTCGCCATAGAGCTGCGCCGCCAGCGTCTTGTTGGGGGCGAGGACGAGGGCGGGGCGCTGGGTGCGGGCGATGACCTGGGCGGCCGTATAGGTCTTGCCGGAGCCGGTGACGCCGAGCAGGACCTGGTCGGTCTCGCCGTTGTCGACGCCCTCGATGAGGTCGGCGATGGCGGTCGGCTGGTCGCCGGCGGGCTGGTATTGGGTGTTGAGACGGAAGGGGATGCCGCCTTCGCTCTTGTCACGGGCGGCCGGACGGTGCGGCACCCAGGCGGGAGCGCCTTCCACTTCCTTGCGGCCGTGCAGGATGATCTGCTCCAGCGCCTTGACGGTGGCGGTGACACCGACGGTACCGGAATCCTTGATGGAGGTGCCGGCGATCTTGCCGACGCGGCCGGACGCGACGTGACCGAAACCGGCCTGCGAACTCTCGCCGAAGCCCTCGAGATTGGTGGGGCGGACGACGGAGTTGGCCTTGGACTTGGGCGCCTTGGGCGACATGCCTGTGGCGGTGTCGCGCTTGGATTGCGTGGTGCGGCGTTTCTCGAACTCGGTAAGCGGTTGCTTGGGTCCGGGCGTGGCGGCAGCGCGGACCTTGGCGGCGTCTTCTTCCTCGGCAGCGCGCCTTGCGGCGTTGTCGAGCGCGCGCTTGTTCTTCAGGCGCTCCTGGGGGAGGCGCTTGTTGGCGACGAGATCCTCTGCCTTCTCGATTTCGCCGAGAAAGTCATCGATGGAGAATTCCGCCTTGCCCGGACGAGAAGAGGGCTTTTCGCCCTCGCGCCGCACGGGCTGGGCGGATTTCCTGCTGTCTGAAGCCATGAGTTGACCTGGATACTGACGAGTGGGGGAGGGCAAACGCGGGGCGCCTGCATCACGATCCCATATATAGGAACTGTGTCAGAATCTGTCAGCAGGGCCGCCGGCACGAAGTTAGCATGGGTGGAACGGAGAGAGAACGGTGAGCACCATCGGACCTCCGCAGGTCTATTTGGCGGTGGCCGGGCGCTTGACCAGCTTGGCGGCGCGCTTGGCTTCCGCTTCGAGACGTTCGCGCGCTTCCTTGGCGAGCCGCAGAGCCTTGAGGCGCGCGGTGTTTTCGTCGACGGCGCGGGAAATCTGTTCCTGCTCGTTCAGGGCGCGCTGTTGACGCTTTTCGATTTCGGCAAAACGAGTCTCCGCCCTGAGGCGAATGGCGCTGATCATGTGTTGCTCCTGTCCACGGTCATCCGGAAAGCCGCGAGGCGGCACGTCAGTGACCGGGTTTGCAATTGTGACTGGAGCCCGACCGCCGAGCGACCGGGCTCCAGAAAAATGTCAGGCGATGCGATCGCGAGGTGCAGGCACCCCGCCGCGCCCTAATCAGGCCATGCGCAGGTTGGTGGCCGAAACCTTGCCGTCACGACCGCTCTCGAGGTCATAGGTGACCTTGTCGCCTTCGTTCAGGGTCGACAGGCCGGCGCGCTCGACCGCAGAAATGTGGACGAAAGCGTCCTTGCTGCCATCGCTGGGCTGAATGAAGCCGAAGCCCTTGGTGGTGTTGAAGAATTTAACGGTACCGGTGATCATGATAGTTACCTTGTATTTTGATGTCCGCCGCAAAGCATACGAACACGTCTCCCCAACCGCGACATGCGGATGTGGCCTAAACGTTCGCAAAATCAGGAGTAACCAAACGAACCGGCGGACCGGCAATCAGGTAGCGCATGACGGCTGAAAACGTACCAACCCATTATGGGCTTTTCCGGCGCATGAATCAAGGCTTGCTTGGCAAGGCACAAGAAAGGGCCGGATTGGCTCAGCGGCGGTAGGGCTCGATTTCACTCTCTTCGACGACGCGCTCATGGCGTTCCACGTCGCTGCGGACGCGGTAAAGCAGCGGTCCGCCTTCATGGGGCAGGGTCTGGACGATGTGGTAAATGCCGTCGGCGCGCGACAGGGTACGGGTGCGGCCACCAAGGCTGACGCTGTCGCCGATCTTGTAGCGATGCACTGGCGCCGCCCTCAGGGTCTTGGGCGCGCGGGGCGGACCCAGGGCAACCGAGCGGCCAATGACGGAGTCGGCGGCGGGCGCCGGCTTTCCGGCGGCTTTCAGTTTGGGAACGGCAGAGGCTTTCTTCCGGCGCGCCGGTACGGCGACGGATTTCGGGCTATCCAACAGAGCTTCCTTTCGGTGGGACGATCCGTGGCGGCGGTTACCGCAACGGTCAGTCCGCGACCCAAAGATGCCGCGGTAACAATAGATAGCACCTAAGGGAGGAAGAGCGGTGGGAATTCTGCGGGGCGGATGATTTCCGCCCCGTTCAACCGGTCGTCATGGAGCGGAGGCTGCCGCCTCAATGCACCTGGAACGAGGAAATGTTGCGGCTCAGGAAGCCGTTGAGGGCCGGCTTGCTGGTGACGACCCGAGAGCAGTAGCTGCTGAGATCGAAGTCTCGGCAGACGGTGACGGAGACGTCGCCGGTGAGCTGGATGGAGGCCGCGGTGTTGTCACGGCCATAAAGCGCCAGGTCCTTCACCACGGTGCCTGGAGCGGCGCAGGTCTTGGTGCCGGTATAGTTGCGGCCCGTATAGAAGCAGACGAGCCCGGGAGCGCCGCCGAAGCCGCCCGGATAGCTGCGATGCGGCGTGCCCGGATGCGGACGGTTGCCAAAGGTGAGGTGGCGGATCTGGATCCAGGCGAGGCCGTGGCCGGTATTGAGCTGGCACCAGCCCTCGGTGCAGCGATAGACATTGGCGGCGCGCAGCGCGTCGATGTTGCCCACGATCTTGTATTCGCCACCCGGGCCGGCGCGCAGGGCCGCGGCCTTCAGGGTCCACACCGGCGTGCCGTAGAGATGAGCCGTCGCCGCGCTGGCGGCGGGAATGGCGGCGAAAGCCATCAGCAGGCCCAGGACTGCAACAAGAGCCAACCGCAAGTTTTTGATACGCATTTCGCCGATCCCCCGATTCAGATGCAACAACGCGCAAGCTAGCGCCTGATCGGCGGCGTTCCAAGTGCCAAACTGCCACGCCAAAGAAAAAGGCGCCGCGAATGCGGCGCCTTCCCACAGGGATCGGTCAGGCCTTAGTTGGCGCTGGCGGACTGGACGTTGAAACGGCCAAGATCGCGGGCATCGCTGGTATAGATGCGGCAGGTGCCGCGGAAATTGTCGTCGGTGCAGACCCGGACGCGCAGGCCATCGGGATTGTCGATGGAGCCGACCTGCTGGCCGCGACGCAGGCGACCCATGGACTCGCCCTCATCGAGGCAGAAGCTGTCGCCGCGGAAGTTGGCGCCCGAATAGAAGCACGCCTGATCGCGGTGGTTCGGACGGCCGGGACCATTGCCATGACCGTTGCCGGGGCCACCAAAGGGCGGACGCGGGCCAGGGCCACCGAAGGGCGGGCGCGGGCCGGGGCCGGGGGCGACGATGATCGGCGGCGGCGGGGGCGGGTTGCCGATAACGACGCCGGGAATCTGGATGCTGATGCCGCCGCCATTGACGGGGCCTAGGTTCTGCGTGCCGCCGCCGAAACCGCGCTGGTCGAGATAGGTGGAGGCGACCCAGCCGCTGGTGCCGCGCGCATTGATCAGGCACCAGGTGCCCTGGCATTGCTGCACATCGACCCGCTGGCCGCTGGTCAGCACGCTGACGACGCCATAGCCAGGGCCAGGGCCGGTGCGGACGTTGACATTGGCGGTCGCTGTCGCCGGAGCGGCGGATGCGGCAACGGGCAGCAGCATGAGGGCGGCGGTCGCTGCGACAGCCACGCCGGTGGCCAACCTCAGGATTAGATTCTTAGTCTGGCGGTTCATATGGGACGCTCCATGGCGCTCGGGGGAGATCAAGTCAGAAACGTTTAGAAAGATTTCGAAGTTCCGGCCAGAGCCATAGATTGGCCAGGCTGGCGAGCGGATGTTTGAAACTGCTGATCTTCGGCCCTCTCACTGCGGCGATAATCTTCGCCGCTGAGTGCAGATAACCAGTTGTCAGATGAATGGCGGGTGAATGCGAATGCCGGGAATGTTTCATGCAAACCATCGATCCCTGGAGCAATGCCGCAGCGTCGTCATCCACCATGACGACGGGCGATGGCGATGACGGCAGGGTTCAGCCGTAACCGACCGCAATCGAGTAGCTTCACCCGCGTTGCTAGCCGATAGTCGAGATTGACATAGCTCGGACGAGCTATACGCATTCGACATACCTGAATGATCGGAATGTGAACTTCCGACGACGGTACGCGTCGATAATGTGCCTCCAGCAAGGCGGCAGCTTCCGGGTTCCGGGAAAGCAGCGCACGCAACCGTTTCGGGTCGAGGAGCAAGGAGGCATATCATGCAGATTACCAAACCGGACGAAGCACCAGTCTATGACGCCGGTAACCTTCGCGAAGGAAAAGACCGCGAATCCAAGGTGTTGTTCGCCGGCAAGGAAGGCGATCTCGGCAATTACCGCTGGTACTATTCGGGCGGCGGCGAGGGCGAGTGGAAAGCGCCGCGGCACAAGCACAATTTCGAGCAGTTCCGTTTCGTGCTGTCGGGCACCTTCGAATATGTCACCGACAAGCGGATGGAAGCCGGCTGGGTCGGGTATTTCCCGGAGAGCGTGCATTATGGTCCGCAGGTGCGCCATGGCGATTTGACCATGTTGACGCTGCAGTTCGGCGGCGCCAGCGGTGGCGGCTTCATGAGCCAGCGCGAACGCCGGCAGGCCTATGACGAATTGCTGGCCAAGGGCGCGTTCGAAAAGGGCGCCTATACCTGGCTCGATGCCGACGGCAAGCGCCACCGCCAGGATTCGTTCGAGGCGGTGTGGGAGCACAAGATGGGCCGCAAGCTGGTCTATCCGACGCCACGCTATACCGATTTGATCATCATGAACCCGGAAGGCTCGGCCTGGGTGGCGGACAAGACCGCGCCGGGCGTGGCCCGCAAATGGCTGGGTGCCTTCACGGAGCGGCAGGTCCGCGCGGGCTTCGTCAAGCTCGATGCCGGCGCCGCGCTGGATGTCGGCAAGCTCGCCGGGACGGAACTGATGTTCCTGACCAAGGGCCAGGTGGCGCATGAGGGCAAATCGCATGACGTCAATACCGCTTTCAAGATCGAGCGGAACGACGGCCCGGATTCCATCATCGCCAAACAGGACAGCGAATTGTTCGTCATCCAGTTGCCGGACTTCTTCTCCTGATCGCCGGCACAGATCCGTTCCGGCGAAACCAAGATCAGGGGAGGGGCCCGGTGTCGAAAGCCCAGGTTCGGGAACTGCCGCGCTTGCCGCGGCGGGCCGACTTCGTGTCGTTCTCCGGGGTCACCAAGATCTTCGGCGAGGCCATGCTTGCCGTCCGCGACATCAATCTGACGGTTGCGGAAGGCGAATTCATCACCATCGTGGGCCCGTCGGGCTGCGGAAAATCGACGCTGCTCAATATGACGGCCGGGCTGTTCGGCCCCACCGAGGGCAGCGTCGCCTATGGCGGCAAGCCGGTGGAGGGCATCAATACCAGCGTCGGCTACATGACGCAGACCGACCACCTGATGGATTGGCGGACGATCGCGCGCAATGTGGCGTTGCCGCTTGAGATACGCCGCAAACCCAAGGCGCTCATCACCGAGACGGTGAAGTTCTGGCTGGAGGCGGTGGGGCTGACGGGGTTCGAGAATTCCTATCCGACGCAGCTCTCGGGCGGCATGCGCAAGCGCGCCGCTCTGGCGAGGCTCCTCGCCTATGACCCCGAAACCCTGTTGATGGACGAGCCATTCGGGGCGTTGGACGCACAGTTGCGGCTGACGCTGCAAACCGAACTACGTCAGCTCTGCCGTCGGCTCGGCAAGACGGTGCTCTTCGTCACCCACGATATCGATGAGGCCATCGCGCTGGGCGACCGCTGCGTGGTGTTCACCGAGCGGCCTGGCCATATCCGCGAGATCATCGAGGTCAACCTGCCCAGGGACCGTGACCTCAGGGCGCTGCGCGGCAATGCCGATTATCTCGCCGAATGCCACCGTTTGTGGGAACTGCTGGCGCCGGCGATGGAGGCGCAGACCGCCTTGGAGGGCAAGCGATGACCGTCAACCTGCTGCGGCTGCTGGTGGTCGCGGTTCTGCTGGTGCTCTGGCAGTTCGCCGCGCCAGCCTTCAACCTGGTATTCTTCATGTCGACGCCGAGTGAGATCGGCAAGGCGTTCTGGGCGATATTGCTGGATGGTACGCTGCTGGCCAATGCGTGGACGACGGCCATCGAAACCGTTGCGGGATTTGCGCTCGGCGGCATCGTCGGCGCGGCGACCGGGGTGGTCCTGGGGCGCAACAAGCTGCTGGCGGACGTACTCGAGCCGTTCATCACCATGTTCTACAGCCTGCCCAAGGCGGCGCTGGCGCCGCTGTTCATCCTGTGGCTCGGCATCGGCATCAACATGAAGATCGTCCTGGTTTCGACCATCGTGTTCTTCCTGGTGTTTCTCAACACCTTCACGGGCGTGCGCCAGGTGAGCCGGGAGCAATTGGCGATCACCAAGCTGATGGGCGCCAGCGAGGGACAACTGGTCACCAAGGTCATCATGCCGTCGGCGATGATCTGGGTATTTACCGGGCTGCGGCTATCGGTCCCGAACGCGTTGATCGGCGCCATTTTGGGCGAGATCGTCGCGTCCAACCGGGGCCTTGGCTATCTGCTGATGCGGTCGACATCGCAGTTCGACACGCCCGGCGCTTTCGCCGCGCTGTTCGCGATCCTGTTGATGTCGCTGTTCTTCAACATCGTCGTTCGCATCAGCGAGCGGCTGCTAATGCCCTGGCGTACCGAGGATACGGGCGCCGAGCTCAGAGTTTAACAAGCTATCCCAGGAGGAGAGAATGGGATTTGTCGGAAAGGTCGCCGCCCTGGCGACGATGGTGGCGCTTGGGCTGTCGCACCCGGCGTCCGCGGAGGAACTGACCAAGGTAACCATGGTCGGCTCGGGCAGCGGCATGGTGCATATGTCGATCTTCCTTGCCGAAGAGCTCGGCTTCTTCAAGGAGCAAGGAATCGACTTCGAGTCGGTCGACATCCCGGGGGGCGCGACCGCCGCCGCGGCGGTGTTGTCCGGTGACGCGCAGATCATGAACGGTTCGCCCACCAACGTGATCAATGCACAGGAACACGGCCAGGACCTGACCTGCTTCGGCTCGAACTTCGTGCAGTTCGCCAATGGCTATGTGATCCAGGGCGATGTGGCCAAGAAGCTCGGCCTTACCGACGCGACGCCGGTCGAGGACCGGCTCAAGGCGCTCAAGGGACTGACCATCGGCGTCACCGCCGCGGGCAGCAATAGCGACCAGCTGGTGCGCTATCTCGCCAAGAATGTCGGGCTCGACCCCGACAAGGACATGACCATCGTGCCGGTCGGCGCCGCCAATGTGATGCTCGCTGCCTTCGCGCAGCACCGCATCGACGCCTTCACGGTGTCGTCGCCAACGGCGGAAACCGCCGTGGCCAATAATGGCGCCTACATGCTGCTCAACCTCGCCAATGGCGAATTCAAACCGCTGGACGGTTACCTGCTCGGGTGCCTGGTGGCACGGCAGGCCTGGCTGAAGGACAATCCGAAGCTTGCCGTCGGCATGCTGAAGGCCATGTCGAAGGCCGCCAACCTGATCCGCACCGACCCCGAAGGCACCAAGGCGGCGATCGCCAAGGATTACAAGGGCGTCGATCCGGCGATCTTTGCGGCCGCCTATGAGACCAACCGCTACGGTTTTCCGGCATCGCCACGCGTGACGCCGGAATCGATCGAGGAGAACTACGACTTCATCGAGCAGAGCACGGGCAAGCGGCCGACGCTCGATCCCGCCAAGGTCTACACCAACGACTATGTCGACCAGGCTGGGCTGTAAGCTCGGATTGCATCCATGCGTCACCGCGTTCGCGCGGTGACGTCGGTGTCCGGAGGGCGCCAATCACCCGGGAGGGTTCCGGTATGAAGCTCAATCAGCTGACCTATCTGGTCACGATAGCCAATTACGGCAGCCTGTCGAAGGCTGCCGCCGTGCTCGGCGTGGCGCAACCCACGCTCAGCCGGCAATTGCGCGACCTAGAGGATGAGGTCGGCGTGCCGTTGCTCTACCGGCATGGCCGCGGCACCAGCCCGACCGAACACGGCGCCGCCTTCGTGGATGCGATCAAGCCGCATATCGAGGGCATCCTGCAGGCCAAGGCAGATCTCCGTGCCTCGCTCGAAATTCCCTCCGGCGAGATCAGCCTTGGCATTCCGCCATCGCTTAGCGCCGGCATCGGGGCGGCGCTGGTGCGCAATTTCTGTACGCATTATCCGCAGATCAAGCTCCACATCCTCGAAGGCTTCAGCGGTTTCGTCAACGAGTGGCTGGTCAACGGCCGCGTCGACATGGCCATTCTCAACGCCGCACGCCGGACAGCTTCCGTGCAGATGGAGCCGCTGATCACCGAGGACCTGTTCCTGCTCGGCAAGGGGGCGCTGATCGGCGACCTCGCCAATGACAAGGGCGAGATACCCACGCGGGCGTTGAACGGCATGCCGCTGGTGCTGCCGGGTCGGCACCACGGGCTGCGGCGTACCCTGGATGCGGCAACGCAACGGCTGGGTTTCGAGGTCACTGCGGTCCTCGAGATCGACTCGCTCGTGGCGCTGAAGGAGTTGGTCAGCGAGGGGCGGGGCATGGCCGTCCTGCCGGGCGCCGCCATCGCTTCCAGCCGGCTCGGGGCCGATATGCGGGTGCTGCGCATCGTCGATCCGCCGCTGCAGCAATCCTTCATGATCGCGTTTTCGCTGCACAAGCCGATGACGCCGGGCCTCAGGGCACTGGCGCGGGCTATCCGCTTCGAGGTGGATGCGGCGCTCAAAAGCGGACGCCTCGTCGGTCATCGCCCGATACAGGAAAAGGACGAGGAAACAGGGGCGCTGGAGACGGATGTCACCGAACTTGGCCTGGCGGATAACGAATAGCCGCCCTGGAGTGGACATGCTGGAAGCCGGAACCATCCCCTATCTGACGATCGGCGACGCAACGCTGCTGGCCGAACTCTACCGGCCGTTCGGCCCCGTCGTCGGCGCCATCGTCGATGTGCATGGCGGGGCGTGGACGGCGCTCGACCGGTTCGAGAACCGGCCGTTCCTGGCGCCGTTGGTGGAAGCCGGTTTTCTCGTGCTCTCCATCGATTTCCGGATGCCGCCCAGTGCGGGCTATCCGGAAACAGTGGCCGATATCAATTACGCCATCCGCTGGTTGAAAAGCCGGTCAACCGAACTCGGGTTTGATGCCGCCAAGGTGTTCGGACTGGGTTCATCGAGCGGCGGGCATCTGATCGTGCTGAGCGCCTTGCGTCCTGGCGATCCCCGCTATCTGGCCCATGCCGACCCGGCGACCGCCGGTTTCGATGCCAGCCTTGCGGGCGTCGTGGCGTGCTGGCCGGTGCTCGATCCGGTCGGGCGCTATCGGATGGCGGTCGAGACCGGGCGCCAGCGGCTGGTACAGGGACACGACGCATTCTGGGGCACAAGCGCGGCCATGGATGGGGGCAGCCCCATCGGCATTGTCGAACGCAGGGAGCCTGTCGCGCTGCCGCCGGTGCTGGTGGTTCAGGGGACGGCCGACGAAAATCTCGATCACCACAGTATCGACCGCTTCGCCGCTGCCTACAGGGCGCTGGGCGGCGAGGCCGAGTTCCACAAATATCCGGGCCAGAAACACGGCTTCATGAAACACGAACCTGATGCCGAGGCTGGCCGCGACGCCA
The DNA here is from genome assembly GCA_036499825.1 of Devosiaceae bacterium. GTDB lineage: Bacteria > Pseudomonadota > Alphaproteobacteria > Rhizobiales > Devosiaceae > Paradevosia. The sequence goes on along the minus strand of DASYCZ010000049.1, from coordinate 222,470 downwards.
TTGCCCGGATGGTTGCGTTTTTCGGCCGGCTGGCCCGCTAACCGCAAGATTGGCAAAGGAGGAGCGTTTGGCTTCCGGCATGATTTTAGGCACAGGCGACTACCGCTACGAATTCGTCAACAATTGGGGCATCGTGCCCGAGGGCTGGCGGCTAGGAGAGGTCGGCGGTATCGGCATCGACGATAGCGACCGGGTCTATGTATTCAACCGAGGCGAACATCCGATGATGGTGTTCGATCGCGACGGCAACTTCCTGACCTCATGGGGCGAGGGCATCTTTCTGCGCCCGCACGGTGTCCACATGGCACCGGATGGCACCATCTATTGCACCGATGACGGCGACCATTCGGTGCGGCGCTGCACGCTTGACGGGAAGGTGCTGCTGACGCTCGGCATTCCCGGGCAGTCTTCGGGCTTCATGAGCGGCAAGCCGTTCTGCAAATGCACGCATACGGCGCTGTCGCCGCAGGGCGACATCTATGTTTCCGACGGCTATGGCAATAATTGCGTCCATAAGTTCTCGGCGGATGGCAAGCATCTGTTGACCTGGGGCCAGCCGGGGATCGGTGCGGGCGAATTCAACCTGCCGCACAATATCAGCTGCGATCCGGATGGCTGGGTCTATGTGGCGGACCGCGAAAACCACCGCATCCAGATCTTTGACGGCAATGGCAAATACCAGACGGAGTGGAACCACATCCACCGCCCGAGCGGCATTCATATGCCGCGCTGCAGTTGCCCGATCTGCTATGTGGGGGAGATTGGCCCCTACATGAAAACCAATCGCGGCGTGCGCAATCTCGGGCCGCGCATCAGCATTCTGGACAATAACGGCAAGCTGCTGTCGCGGCTGGAGACACAGCCATCGGCGGGTGCCGGTGATGGGCAGTTCCTGTCGCCGCATGGGCTGGCGGTCGACTCGCGCGGCGATCTCTATGTGGGGGAAGTGTCCTATACGGCCTGGCCGTCACTGTTCCCGGACCAGCCCCGGCCGGAATTGCTGCCGGTGATCCGCAAGCTGGTCAAGCAGAAGGTGAATTAAGGTGATGGGGTGTTGGTGCGGCTCACCACCACCCCTCTCTTCTCCCGCAAAGGGGAGGAAGCCTCCCGTATAGCCATCACTACCTTATGCCTGGAGCAAGCGGCTCCATCGTCTCCCTCCGCGCAAGGGGGAGGGAGACACAGACTGGCAGCCTATGGTTCGATCGCCTCCACCTGGAGGCGGATTGAGGGGGTGTCTATCCCGAACCCTGGCCTTCGACAGATCAGCCGGCGAACATCGGTTCGGGCATGCCTTGCGCGCCGACGCGCAAGGCGAAGAGGCCGCCAGCCAAAGGCTCGGCGGCCTTTTGTTCGGGGGTCATGCGCTGGGTCGCGGAGGTGATGAACAGGATGTCGAGGTCCGGCCCCCCGAAACAGCAGCAACTGGGCTGCGAGACGGGCATATCGATGACGGTGTCGATGACACCCCCCGGCGTGTAGCGGACCACGCGCCCACCGGCATATTCGGCGTTCCAGAGGCATCCGCTGTCATCGATGCAGGAGCCGTCGGGGCGGCCCGGATGGTTCTTGGTATCGACAAAGAGCTGGCGCGGGCCTAGGCGGCCCTGATCGGCATCGAAATCATAAACGAAGATGGAATGCCGGTAGGTGTCGGCGAAATACATGCGTTTGTCGTCCGGACTCCAGGCCAGGCTGTTGGGGACGATGATGTCGTCACCCATCAGGGTGCAGGTACTGTCCGGCTCGATCTTGTAGAGGGCGCCGGTCGGATCGCGGCTGCGATCGTTCATGGTGCCCGCCCAGAAGCGCCCCTGGCGATCGCAGCGGCCATCGTTGAAGCGATTATCGGGCGACTGCCTCTCGGGATCAGCCAGAAGGCTCAATTCGCCGCCGAAACTGTCGGTGGTATAGACGCCGTCGCGGAGGCCGAGGATGAAGCCGCCGCCCTGGCGGAGGCCGATGCTGCCGACGAGGCTGGGCAATGCCGTGCTGTCGACGGTGCCGGTGGATGGATCGTAGCGATGCATAGACGGGGCGCGGCTATCCACCCAGTAAAGCGCCTGTTCCCGGGCACTCCAGACCGGGCTTTCGCCCAGCATATTGCCGGCATTCAGAAGGCAAGTGACGGCGTCCACGAAAATGACCTCCCGTGCGGCAACTAGCGGCGATGAAGAAAGCGGGACCGGCTGAAGCTGATTGGTCCCCGAACTATGTGGCCCGAATTATTGGGGCGAGAACGATGTCGGCTTCAGTATCTTGGTCTGCTGGTGTTCGAACGTGCCGGCATTGGTCTTGAGAAAAGCCTGCCATTCGGGATCGGCCATCAGCTTGGCGCGGCGGGTTTCGCGATCGGCCATGCTTTCATAGGACCAGAGATGCGTGACCTCGTTGAGCACGCCGACCTCGCTGACATAAAAGCCAAGCAGGGGACCCAGATGGCGCAGCTGAATATGCAGCCCATGTTTTTCATAGCGCTGCAGGTATTCAGCCATGAGGCCGTGTTTGACGATATAGGTCCGATGCTCGACGATCATTCGTGGTCCCTGTCCGAAGGTGATGTACATCGGCACGTTAGCAAACCGCCCCAGTACATGGCACTGCCCGGACGATAGGCAGGCACGCCGATGCGCTCCAGAGTCACAATGGCTCTTTCAGGTATGCCAAGGTCGGATAGCTCGCGCCCGAACGGGCCCTTATGCCCTTATCGAATAGTGCATAGCTGAATTCACATTCCCGGCAGTGCAGGGAGCTGTACGCGCGCTGCTATCACAAATCCGCTTGGCTGGCGCTCCTGCCGCCGCTGAGCCATTTCGCCCGTATGGGCGCATGCCGCCAACGACGAGGACACAGCATGTATCAAGCCGCCACGCAGATCATCAACGGCCAGGAAGTTCGTCCGAACGGCACGCCACTGCTCGACGTGATCAATCCGGCGACGGAGGAGGTGCTGTCGAGCGTCAGCACGGCGGGGCCGGCTGAAGTTGCGGCGGCGCTGGAGGCAGCGCGCCAGGGCATGGCCGAGTGGCGCGCCAAGAGCGCGTGGGAACGCTCGACCATCCTGCGCCGCGTCGGCGTTCTGATGCGGGAGCGCGCCGACGCCATCGGGCGCCTTTTAACCTACGAGATCGGCAAGCCGCTGGCGGAAGGCCGCGGCGAGACCATGGGCTCGGCGGATTATTTCGAGTGGTGCGCCGATGAGGCGCGCCGCATTTACGACGTAACGCTGCCCGGGCGCAGCGCCACGAGCCGGTTCGAAATCCATCACGAACCGATCGGCATCGTGCTGGCGCTGACCGCCTGGAATTTCCCCATCAACCTGTCGGCCCGCAAGATCGCCATGGCGCTGGCGGCAGGTTGTTCGCTCATCCTCAGGCCTGCGGAAGAAGGGCCGGCATCCGTCGCGGCATTGATCCGCTGCTGTCATGATGCAGGCGTGCCGGTCGGCGCGGTCAACCTGCTGGTCGGCTCGCCCGATGCGATCGTCAAGCCGCTGATGGCGGAGAAGGACGTGCGCATGGTGAGCTTCACCGGCTCGACCCGGGTTGGCAAGCTGCTCATCCAGCAAAGTGCCGAAACGGTGAAGCGTCTGTCGCTGGAACTGGGCGGCCATGCGCCGTTCCTGGTGCTGGAAGATGCCGATATCGACACCGCCGTCACCGTGGCGCTGGGAGCCAAGTTCCGCAATGCCGGGCAGGTCTGCACCTCGGCGAGCAGGTTCTTCGTGCATCAGTCGCATGTGAGAGCCTTCACCGAAGGCCTGGTGGAAGGCGCCCGCAAGATCAAACTCGGCAACGGCTTCGAGGACGGTGTGCAGATGGGGCCGCTGGCCACCAACCGGCAACGCGAACGCGCCGAGCGCCTGGTCGCCGATGCGCGGCAGAAGGGCGCCAGTATCCTTACGGGTGGACAGCGTCCGCAGGCCATGAACCGGGGTTATTTCTTCGAGCCCACGGTGATGACCGATGTGCCGGAGAATGCCGATATCCTGACGCAGGAGCCGTTCACGCCGATCGCCGCCATCGTGCCGTTCACCAATACCGATGAGATCATCCAGCGCGCCAACAGCCTGGAGGCGGCGTTGGCCGCCTATGTGGTGTCGCGGTCGGGTGGGGCAAGCGATGCGATTTCGGCGCGGCTGCAGGCCGGCGCCATCGCGGTGAACACGGCGGCGGTGGCAACGCCCGAGGCGCCGTTCGGCGGTCTCAAGGAAAGCGGCTACGGCAAGGAAGGCGGGCCGGAAGGCGTGCGCGATTTCCTGATTCAGCGCTATGTCCATCGGGTCGCGGCACAGTAGTGACGCTGCGCGCTAACGCAGTCTCAAGTTGCTGCTCGAGACTGCGTCGGCGATGACGTCGTAGCCTATGAGGCTTGGGGCGCGATCTGGCGCTTGGAGCCGTCTTCGCCCAGGGCGACGTAGATGAAGCGTCCGTCGGTGACCTTGACCCGGTCACCGACGCGGTTGCGCCGGGCCCAGGCCTCGATGCCGATGACGACCGAAGTGTTGCCGACGCGTTCGACGGTCGTATAGACGCACAAGATGTCGCCGACCTTGACGGGCGCGATGAAGGTCATGGCTTCGACTGCCACGGTGACGACGCGCCCCTGAGCCCGCTCAACGGCGGCAATGGCGCCCGCGATATCCATCTGGCTCATCACCCAGCCACCGAAGATGTCGCCGGCAGGATTGGTGTCGGCGGGCATGGCGAGGGTGCGGATGGTCAGCGTGCCCTTGGGCTCGGCATTGAGATCAGTGATCATGATGATGTCCGGATTGGGGCCAGCGGCCCATGGCTTCCTCCCAGTGCCGGCGGCAATAGGAGACATAGACGGCTTTTTCGATGGAAACTTGTTCGCCGGCAGTCAGTACCTTGCCATCGGGTCCCTGGCGCACCACCATGGTGGCCTTGGCGCCGCAAAAGCAGATGGTGCGCACTTCGCGCAGCACGTCGGCGACGGCGAGGAGTTCGGAGGAGCCGGGGAAGAGCTTGCCCTGGAAATCCGTGCGCAGGCCGAAGCACATCACCGGGATGCCGAGACGGTCGGCGACGCGTGCGAGCTGCCATACCTGCTCCCCGGTGAGGAACTGGGCCTCATCGATAAAGATGCAACTGAGCTGTTGTTCGGCATGGACGCGCTTTATCCAGGCGAAGAGGTCATCGCCCTCGGCATAGAGCTCCGCCGGGGCGCTGACGCCGAGGCGCGAGACGATCTCGCCATGATCGTATTCGGCGTAGAGCGCCGAGGTGAACAGCAGCGTATGCATGCCGCGCTCACGATAGTTGTAGGAAGCCTGCAGCAGCAGCGTCGACTTGCCGGCATTCATGGTGGAGTAGGAAAAGTAGAGCTTGGCCATCGGCAGCCTTGAGGTGATTTTCCCCGTTTTGGCGCAGAGACGGAGCTGGCGCTAATACTTATGGCGCCGCTCCACACAAAAAAAGACCGCCGGGCGAGGGCGGCCTAAAGCCGGGCGGTACCGGCGCATGGGATCACGGGGTTGGCGGCCGTGTCCACAGAACCACCAAGGCCCAAGAGTGGCGGGGACCTCGGACTGTCCGGACCTATTGGGGGTAGGCCGGGACGAGATCGACGCTAAAGGCGATGCATGACGAGGCCATGACAAATATGTGTCAGCGATGGGGAATCTGGTTTTCATAAAGGCGACAGATTCGCACTTTAGGCAGAACGTGCCGGGCGGGCCCAGGGGATAGCCAATGCAGAGTGTCGTGAAATTGCTGACCGCCCTTGTGACGGTTGCGGGACTGAGCGCCCCAGCGCTGGCTGCGGCCGCGTCGCCGGCCGGCATCTGGCAAACCTCGACGGGCGAATCCCGCTACGAAGTCAGCATGTGCGGTGACGGTACGCAATTGTGCGCCAAGCTGATCTGGCTGAGCGACTCGCCAGTCAATAACGGCTCCGAAAAATACCTTAATACCTTCCTGATCGAGAAGGCGAAGCAGGTCGGGCCGAACAAATGGTCGGGCGACGTGCATGCCAAGGGGCAGACGCTGAGCGGCACGGTGACGTTGCGCGATGCCAACACCATCGACCTCAGGGGGTGCCTGATGGCGATCTTCTGCAAGGGCTTCGTGCTCAATCGCCACGAATAGCCGGCCGTGCGGCGCGCACCGGCAGGGTAATCTCGACCCGAAGGCCACCGAGATCGCTGTCGGCGAGCGTCAGGGTGCCACCATGCGAATTGACGGCGCTGGTGGCGATGGCGAGCCCAAGCCCGAAACCGTCATGGTCGCCGGAGCGGGCAGCATCGCCACGCACGAAAGGCTGCAGCATCAGTTCGCGCTCTTCGGGGGCGATGCCCGGACCATCATCATCGACACGCAAATGGACCGGCCCGGCTGCGTCCGCCACGAGGCTGACGCGGGCATGCGTTCCATGGCGCAACGCGTTGTCGACGAGATTGGTCATGGCGCGGCGCAGATCATCTTCCCGGACGACGAAGGAGCAATGCTGCGGTCCTTCATAGATGACGATCTTGCCAGTGTCGGCGAAGTCATCGCAGAGCGTGCGCAGGAACACCGCCAGGTCGATACGTTCGGCCGGAGCCAGGGCGCGCGGATCGCGCAACAGCGCCAGTACGGCGTCGATCATGTTGGTCATGTGATCGAGATCGCGCAGCATGGCGGAGCGCATTTCGCCATCCTGGACGAATTCGCTGCGCAGGCGCAGCCGTGTCACCGGCGTGCGCAGGTCGTGGCCGACGGCGGTGAGCATCAGCGTGCGGGTCTTGACCAGCGCGGCGATGCGGTCGCGCATGCGATTGAGGGCGGCGGCGACGGTGCGCAGTTCCGACGGGCCGGTTTCGGGGAGCGGATCGTGGTCACCTTCGGGGCTGAAATCGGCGACGGCGCGGGCGAAGTTGCGCAGGCGCACCGACAGCACGCGGGTGGCCCAGAGCAGCAGCGCCACGGCGCCGATGCCGGCGAAGATGCCGATATTGATCCGCGGATCGAGCGGAGAGGGCGGCGGCGGCACGAAGGGCAGTTCGGCCTGCAACGCGCTGCCATCGGGCAGGGTCACGAAGATGGTACGCGGGCTGGTGCGGTCTTCGGCGGGATCGACGGCGACGTCGAAGCCGACGCCGAGATCGCGCTGGATGAAGGCAGGGCCGGAGACGGTATCCTCGGGCGGCTCCGAGGCGCCGGGCCGGGCGATGATGAGGATGTTGATATCGGGATTGGAGCGATTGGCGGCGTCGATGATGATGCGCCGGTCCATGGGCTCCGGCGTAAATGCGATCATGCGGATGACGGCGCTGATGGCGCGAAGCTGCGCCCGGATGTTGTTGTCTACGGGATTGCGCTGGGCATCGGTGAGGAGAACGAACGCCACGGTCAAAGCCTGGCTGATCACCAGCGTCGCCAGCAGCAGCAGGACGATCTGGCCTCCGATGCCGCGCGGCACGATGAGGCGCAAGGCCGCGATCATATGGGGGTCACGTCGGGAGCGAAGCTGTAGCCCGAGGAGCGGACAGTGAGGAGGATGGTGGGATCGCGCGGATCAGCCTCCATCTTCTGGCGCAGGCGGCTGACGAGGATATCGACGCTGCGGCCGGAGGAAGGCGTGTCGCGGCCCTGCGTCATGTCGATGATGGCATCGCGGCTGAGGACGCGGCCGGCCTGCTCGCAGAACACCTGCAGGAGGTCGAATTCGGCGCTGGTCAGCGTGATGCGGGCGCTGGTGGGATCGTAAAGGCGCCGGCCCTGCACATCGAGGTGCCAGCCGGCGAAGCGATAGCCCTTGACGGTCTTGACCGGCAGCGTCGGCTGCAGGCTGCGGCGCCGCAGCACGGCGCGGATGCGGGCCAGGAGCTCGCGCGGATTGAACGGCTTGCCGAGATAGTCGTCGGCGCCGGTTTCGAGCCCGATGATGCGCTCGATGTCATCGGAAAGCGCGGTGACGACGATGATGGGCATGTCCGAGACGGCGCGGATGCGGCGGCAGATGGAAAGGCCATCCTCGCCGGGCAGCATGCGATCGAGGACGATGAGGTTGATCTGGTTGTCGCGCAGGACGCGATCCATCTCACGACCATTATTGGCGACCGAGACCCGGATGGAGTTGAGCGCAAGGAAGCGTGCGACCAGATCGCGAATTTGCCGGTCGTCTTCGACAACGAGAATATGCGGCGCTTTCATGCTTTTGGACTAACGCAGAGGGAGGGTTTTGATAAGCGGAGATTTGTTTCAGCTTGTTTCAGTTACCGGTATTGGCTCGCGGCGATCAAGCGCTGGAACAACCTCCACTAGAATAATGGCAACAAAGAGCAATATGGCGCCGACGTAACCGATCACGGGCAGGCGTTCACCGAGGATCAAGGCGCCGCCGAGGGCCGCGAACAGCGTTTCGGCCGACAGGATGATGGTGGCGTTGGCAGGCGGCACATATTGCTGGCCGATGGCCTGGAAGGTGAAGGCCACGGCGGTCGACAGGATGCCGGTATAGAGCAGGGGCAGCCAGCCGGCGCCGATGCCCGCGATGGTGGGGGCCTCGAAGCTTGCGGCGCCGACCGCGGCGATGACGCCGGAGACCAGGAAGCAGAGCGCGGAGATGAGGACCGGCAGGCCGGTGAGACGCGCCAGATAGCTCAGCAGCATGATCTGCACCGCCCAGAACAGCGCGCTGACGATGACGATGACGTCGCCGGTGTTGAAGCGCGTCAGGCTGCCGCCGTTGAGGAAATAGATGCCGACCAGCGTCAGCGGCGCGCATAGCCACACGATGGGGTGCGGCTTGTGACGCAGGAAAGCCAGGCCGATCAACGGCGCGAAGATGACATAGAGGCCGGTCAGGAACCCCCCATTGGTGACGGTGGTCAGCGCGAGACCCGCCTGCTGCAGCCAGGCGCCGAAAAAGAACACCACGGCGAGCAGCGCGATCAGAAGGCGCTGCCTGCGGGTGACGGGCGCAGCGCGCCGGCCATATTCCCAGAAGGCCAGCGGCAGCAGCAGGATGCCACCCATGAGAAAGCGCACGCCTAGGAAGGTCAGTGGCCCCATGGTGGCCATGCCGGATTTCTGGGCCGTGAAGGCCAGGCCCCAGATCATGGCGGTGAGCAGGAGCAACAGGACGGCGAGCGGACGCGGCACGGCTCAGGCGAGCTCGACGTCGAGAGCGGCGATCAGACGCGCCATGTCGTCCTCGGATGTGTAGTGCACGAAGGACAGGCGCAGGACGCCGTGATCGGGGTCGATGCCGACGGCCTTGAGCAAGCGGTAAGCATAGAAGTGGCCGCCGCCGGCCATGATGCCATGGCGCGCCAGACGCGCGGCGACATGGGCACCGGGTTCGGCCAGCGCCAGCGCCAGGGTGGGGGCGCGGTGCTCGGGATCGTCGGGGCCGATGAGACGGATGTCGTTGCGGCCGCGCAGCCAGTCGAGCAGGGGCCTGATCAGGATGGTTTCCTGTGCGCGCATGGCGGCGTGAGCCCGACGGAAGGGGTTGGCGCCGGGGATCGAGGGACCGGCGATGGCGGCAACGGTTTCGAGATAGTCGGCGATGCCGGCGCAGGCGGCGATCTGGGCGTGATCGGGACCGGCCGGGGTCAGGCGATAATGCGGCTTGGCGTCGTTGAAGAAGTGCCCCTGATTGGGCAGTTGAGCTGCCAGTTCCGGTCGCACGGCCATGATGCCCTGGTGCGGGCCGTAGGTCTTATAGGCCGAGAACAGGTAGATGTCGGCGCCGAGCGCGGCGAGATCGGGGAGCCCATGCGGCGCGTAGCTGACGCCATCGATGGCGGTGACTGCACCGGCCGCATGCGCACGGGCGACGATGTCGGCGACCGGATTGATCTCGCCCACGATGTTGGAGCAATGCGGCGCGGCGACGAGGCGGACTTTTCCATCGAGCAGGCGATCGAGCCCGGCAAGATCGAGGCGGCCGGTCTGCGGGTCGACGGACCATTCGCGGATTTCAATGCCATGGGCGGCCAGGCGCCGCCAGGCGCCGCTATTGGCCTCATGATCCTGATTGGTGACGACGATGGCGTCGCCGGGCTTGAGCCAGCCCGCAAAGGCATGGCCCAAAACATAGGTATTGGCCGAGGTCGAGGGGCCGAAGTGAATCCAGTCGGCGGAAACATTAAGGGCCGCGGCGATGCGCTCATAGGCCAGATCCATGGCGGCGCCGGCCTGCTGCGAGGCCGGGTAGGGCGCGTAAGGCTGCAGCTTGTTGGCGCGATAATAGTGGTCCAGGCGATCGAGCACGGCGCGCGCGGTGTAAGAGCCGCCGGCGTTCTCGAAGAAGGCCTGGCCGCTGAGGCCGGGTTCGGCGAAAGCCGGAAATTGGACGCGCAGGCGCGTGGTGTCGAGCGGCAGCAAAAGGATCGGCCCTGGGTATAGTGGAGAGCCGATAGGTAGCCGGTTGCCGCACAAGGGGCAAGCACGGTGCGCCACGCAAAAAGAAACCCCGGCGGGACGGGCCGGGGTTTCGGGCTTGGTGCCGACACGCTGGAGATGGGGGGCTCAATAAGCCGGCACCAGCTTTGGGGTGAACTAGAGCTGCGCGGGTGCGGCGGGCGTATCGGACGGCTTGGCCGGAGCATTTTGCTGCTGGCCGTTCATGTGGCGATTCCAGCCGTGATTGTGGCCCTGGCCTTGACCCTGGTGCTGCTGCCAGCGGTTGCGCATGCCGTTCATGCCACCATGCTGACGATGCGGGGTGAGGGCAGCCTTCTGCTCGTCGGTCAGGCTGTTCATGAAAGCCTCGAGCTTGGGCATCACCGTGTTGAGGGCCTGAACCTGTGCGGTTTCAATGGCGATATGGGACTTGAGGCCATCGACGAGGCTCGGACGCTGCGCGGGCTGGCCGTCGGCATTGCGCTGCGGGCGGGCGGCGGCGCAGGTGTCGGCGTAATCCTTCTGGGCGCTCAGGGCGGTGGTCCGCAGGTCATCGAACAGCTTTTGCTGATCGGCCGTGGGCTTGAGGCGATAGGAGAGCCGCAGGAAACCAACGTCGAGGGCTTCGGCACCGCGCGGCGAGCACATCAGCGCCATGAAACCACCGCCCATCATCGGCATGCGGCGCATGCCCATATGGCCCCGATGGTCGTTCTGGCCGGGGCGCTGCATGCCGGGTTTGTGCCAGGGCATGCCCGAATGGGGCGCCTGCATGGTCTGTGGCGTATTTGGCGTGGCGTCCTGGGCAAAGGCTACGGGCATAACCGCGCCGAGGCCGATGGTGCCGGCGAGGAGAACGGCAAGAGCGGTCTTGGGAAGCATGTTCATTGGGTGTTTCCTTGCATGGGATCGTCGTCGTGACTTTGGAGATCACAAGGATGAAGCTACGCCCGCCAGACTCTCTGGGTCCTTTCGGCAGGATGAATATTTGGTAGGAATGGTAAGGTTTCGGGGGTGGCAGGCGGCGTTGCCGCAGGCCAGCCCCCGGCCCCGACCCTCATGGAGGGTGAGGGTGAATTCAGGCGATCGTCGAGGCGATGTAGTCACGCAACGCGGTGGCTTCCTGTTCGGTTTCCTCGATCTTGCGCTTCACGACGTCGCCGATCGAGACGATGCCGATCAGCTCGCCGTCCTCGACCACCGGAATATGGCGGATGCGGAAACGCGTCATGCGCTCCATCAGCATGGCCACGGTGGTGTCGCGGCTGCAGGTGATGACCTTGGTGCTCATGCAGTCGCCGACGAGATGCAGCAGCGCACCGGTGGGATCCTTGCCCAATTGACGCACGACATCGCGCTCGGACAGCATGCCGGCGACATCGCCATTCCGGGCGGTGACCACCACGGCGCCGATATTGTGGGCGTTGAGAACCTTGACCGCATCGCCCAGGCGGGCATCAGCCGACACCGTATGCACCACGGCGCCTTTGGCCTGCAGGATATTGTCGACGTACATCGTCCCCTCCTCATGGGTGCCCGTCCTGGCCCGCCAGATATGGACGTTGCCGGGCGGTCAAGACCGGCTATCAACCGTGACAGTCTGCGCCCCGCACCCGGCAGGAGCAATAGGCGAGGGGTGAAATTCGGGGTTGCACAGTCATCGCAGCGTAAAAAAAGGCTGGCGCGAGGGCCAGCCGAGCAGAGAGACAAGATTGTCGCTGAAAGAGATCAGTCGTCGCTGCGGTCGGCATCCCATTGACTGATGCGGCGAACGGGCAGCGCAGCCTCCAGGGGGCCGCCATGGCGCAAGGCCTGGATGGTGACTTCGGCCAGGACCGCGAACAGCAGCAGGGCCAGCGGCACCAGGAAAACCGCGATCTGGGCATCGACGCCGCGCATCAGAAGGGCGGTGCGCGCGGGCGCCATGACGGCCGCGGCAGCGGTGGCGGCGACGGCAATTACGGAGGCCAGGTAATAGAGTTTGAAACCTTTCGGACGGGCCAACGCAATTTTATGCATGGGATAGATCACTCTGACGGATTTCAATGATCCCAAAAGGCGCGTCGAATGGGGGCAGAATTTGGGACGAAAGCGGTAAAGGCTGTACCATTTCACGGCGCAATCGTGGCAGAGCCCCCGGCGCCGCCGGGGCGAGAACCATTCAGGAGGTGACCATGCGGTTGCTATCGGGTTCATATCGCGTTGGTATTGCGGTGGTTTTCTTGAGTTTATCGGCGTTGCTCGGGGTGTCGCGTGGACAGGAAGCCAGCGACAAGCCGTGGCAGGCTGTCGTCAGGGCCCAGATCGAGGCTTTCCGCAGCGGCGACGGCGCTACGGCTCTCAGCCTGGCGGGCGCGGGGTTCCAGGAGCAGTTCACAGATCCGGACCAGTTCGTCGCCGTCATCGCAGGTTCGGGCTATGGGCCGCTGATGCAGTCCGTCGGCATGAGCTTTGGCGAATTCCAGCAGCTCGACGACAAGAACGTCATCCAGATCGTCAAGCTCATCGGGCCGGACCAGCATGTCTATCAGGCCGTCTACCAGATGATGGAAGAGGCCGCCGGCTGGCGGGTGGAGAGCGTGGCGATGTCGATGCAGGAAGGCCTTGGCGTTTAGTCGCCCCGCCAAGGCGGTTGTCTCAGGGCGCGCAAACGCTTATCAGTTTGCGCGGATTTTTGGGAGGCAAAGCCATGGGATTCCTGTCGGATGCGCTGGAGCGCGTACAGCCGTCGGCAACGGTGGGGATTACGCAGAAAGCGCGTGAGCTGCAGCGCGCCGGGCGCGACGTCATCGCGCTGAGTGCCGGCGAGCCGGATTTCGATACGCCGCAGCATGTCAAGGATGCCGCCAGCCGCGCCATGGCCGAGGGCAAGACCAAGTACACCAATGTGGACGGCATTCCCGAGCTGAAGGAAGCGGTGGCCAACAAGTTCCGCCGTGACAACGGGTTGGACGTGACGGCGGCTGATTGTTTCGTCAGCCCCGGCGGCAAGCAGATTATTTTCAACGCCATGCTGGCGACGCTCAATCCGGGCGATGAAGTGGTCGTGCCGGTGCCGTATTGGGTGAGCTATCCCGAGATCGTAAGGTTGTGCGGGGCGACACCGGTGTTCGCACGCGCCGATGTGTCGACCGGCTTCAAGCTCACGCCCGAGGTGCTGGATGCGGCGATCACGCCGCGCACCAAGTGGCTGATTCTCAATTCACCCTCGAACCCGACCGGAGCCGCCTATGGCGAAGACGAACTCAAGGCGCTGTCGCAGGTGTTGTTGCGGCATGCGCATGTGCATGTGCTGACCGACGATATTTACGAGCCGCTGGTCTATGACGGCCGCAAGTTCTTCACGCTGGCGCAGGTCGAGCCGGAATTGCGCGAGCGCACGCTGACCATGAACGGCGTCTCCAAGTCGCATGCGATGACGGGCTGGCGCATCGGCTATTGCACGGCGTCACGCGAACTGCTCGGCGCCATGTTGAAGCTGCAGGGGCAATCGACCAACAACGCCTCCTCCATCTCGCAATGGGCGGCGGTGGAAGCGCTGAACGGGGCACAGGATTTCCTGAAGGACTGGCAACGGGTGTTCCAGGCGCGGCGCGACATGGTGGTCAAGGGGCTCAACGCTTCCAATGGCGTGACTTGCCTGACGCCGCAGGGCGCGTTCTACGTGTTCCCGTCCTGCGAGGGGCTGATCGGCAAGACCAGCCCGGGCGGGCGCGTGCTGTCGAGTGACGAGGATTTCGTCATGGCGCTGCTGGAGGAAACCGGCGTGGCGCTGGTACAGGGCAGCGCCTTCGGGTTGCACGGCCATTTCCGCCTGAGCTATGCGGCAGCGGATAGGGAACTGGAAGAAGCCGTGCGGCGCATCCAGGGTTTTTGCGCCGGCACGGCATAGCCCCTTTCCCGGGCGGGAGAGGGGCAGCGGGGGTGCTCAGAGGTAGTTCAACAGGCTCATCACGCCGGTACCGCCGCCCGATGCGTTGTCATTGCCGTTGCTGAACATGCTGACGATCTTGGAGGTCGACTGGTAGTTCTGCAGCACGGTGCTGTAGAAGTCGTCGCTCCAGCCGGCGGCCGTGCGTTCCTCCGGGCTCATCGAGCCATAGGCGCTGATGATGTTGGTGGCGAAGGCCGTCGGGTCGGAGCCGGCGGCGTTGAAGCTGGCCAGCAGCGCGTTGTTGCTGCGGGTGCGCATTTCTTCCTTGGCGGCGAAGACTTCCTGGCTGTTGAACTGGTTGCCTTCATTGAGGGCGATCGCGGACAGCGAGCGGCTGTCGAAATCCGAGAAATCGACCATCTGGCCGATCTTGCGGCCGGAATTGAATACCAGTTCCTTGTGGTTGGCCTTGGCATCGTCATACTGCGCATCCAGCGCCATGCGGGCATCGGTGGCGACGCTGCCGAAGTCGCGGATATCTCCGGTCTGGCCGTCATTGGAGCGGGTGATGTAGTCGGCCACCGGGTCGCCGTCGACGTCAGGCAGGTTGTCCGGATCATCGATGGTGTCCTGCAAGGCCTCGTCAACGGCGGCCTTCATGTCTTTCCAGTCGGTGCTCTGCTTTTCTTCCTTTGATGCATCGGCGAGATAGGACTGCGCTGCCTTGTAGAGGCCGGTGACGTCGCCGGTGACGCGGGCGACCGCGAGCGGGCCGGCAAGAGCGGCGTCGAAGCGGTTCTGCATCTCCTGCTTGGCGGCGTCCTGCTCGTCGTCGGTGAACCCGTCGTTGCTGTTACTTGCAACGGCGTAGAGTTCGCGGCGGTTGAGCTTGGACAGATCGATCGACAGCTTGCCGTCGTCATCGAGCGGGGAGGTGACGTCGGCCTTCTTCAGCAGCTTGTCGAGGAGCGCGCGCGCCTGGTCGGTGATCTCGGAGAAATCCTTCTTGCCGGCAGCGGCCTGCTTGGCGGCGTCGGAAATTTCGACGGTATCGCCGGAGGTGTCGGTCTTTTTGTCGGTGGTGGTGTCGCTGCTCGCGGCAGGGGTGGTACGCGCGGCTGTGCTATTGAGGGCCTGGTAGGGGACATACTGGTTCGCGGCGGAAATCGAGGTCATCGCAAGCTCCTGAAGTATTGGCGCGTGTCATGCAGGGAACGTGCCAAGAGCGAGGCGAAATCTTTCAGAATTTTCGGTGATATTTCATATGGTTAAGAAATCACTTAAAGCGCAACTGCGGGCGCGGTGGGCAGATTGCGCCGAAGGCGGCAAGATTTGCCGGGCGGCTTGCTGACAGGAAGTGTCGCGGCCATGGTGTTGGGTGGCGCCGATGGGAGGATACCATGGCCGGAAAAACCACAGCACCGCTGCTCGATAACCGCGCGCTGAACCGCGCCACGCTGGCGCGGCAGATGCTGCTGAAACGCCAGGAGATGAGCGTCGAAAAGGCGCTGGAACACCTCATCGGGCTGCAGGGCCAGACGCATAACGCGCCCTATGTGGGGTTGTGGTCGAGGCTCGAGCATTTCACCATCGCCGACCTGGAGAAATTGCTGAACGCGCGCGACGCCGTGCGAGCGACGCTGCAGCGCGGTACGCTGCATGTAACCACAGCTCGGGACTACCTGGCCATGAGGCCGCTGCTGCAGCCGCTGATGAAGCGCATCTTCGCGGGCAATTTTGGCAAGCAGCTCCGGCAGGTGGAGGTTGACGAGATACGAGACGCCGGGCGGCGGCTCCTCGGGCATACGGCGATGAGCGCCAGCGCCATCGGCAAGGCTCTGGGCGAGCGCTGGCCGGACGAAGACAGCACGGCGCTGGGCATGGTCATGCGGCATCTCGAACCGCTGCTGCACGTGCCGCCCGCGGGCCTGTGGGGCGCCACCAAGGCGCCGAAACTGATGATGGCGAAAGCCTGGCTCGGGCGCGAGCCGGGCAAGGGCATGACGCTGAAGGCGCTGGTGTTACGCTATCTCGAAGCGTTTGGCCCGGCGAGCAAGGTCGATTTCACCGCCTGGTGCGGCATCACGGCCAGCGACGCCTTCGAGGACTTGCGGTCACGCCTTGCAGTCTTTCGCAGTGACGACGGGCGCGAACTGTTCGATCTCGAAGATGCGCCGCCACTGGAAGTGGACGCGGAGGCGCCGGCGCGGCTGCTGGCGGCGTATGACAATGTCATTCTCGGCTATGCGGAGCGCGGGCGGATCATAGATCCGCGCCTTTTCGGACATGTGGCGACGAGAAACGGCATCTTCTTTCCGACCTTTACGGTGGATGGCTTCGTGCGTGGCATCTGGAAGCTGGTGCCGGGCGATGCGCCGGTGGTGGAATTGCGCTGGTTCGAGGTGCTCAGCGCCAAGGATCGTGCGGCGCTGACCCTCGAAGCACAGCTGCTGCTGCAATGCTTCGCCGCAGGCAGCAGGGGCGAGGTGAGGTTCGCGGCGTTCGCCTGAGCCTTAAGCTATGCGCGGCGCGCAGGAGGTACGCAAATGTCGGGACAAAAAAAGAGGCTCCACTCTAGGAGTGGAGCCTTTGACTTTGGCCTAAGCCGAAATCGAAAGTAATGGCAGAGGCGAGGGAGGAGGATACGCGCTCTGCCGGTGGGTCCGCGTCGAGGGAGGAGGATACGACGCATTCCCGGTGTCGCCAGACAGTGGACCGAGGGAGGAGGATACGGTGCACGCCTCAGCGACAGGTGCGAATATGCCCGTGGGAACGGAACTCAGCAATGCGAAAATGGACATGTCAGCCATGCGCGCTATGCAGGAAGTTCCTGAAATCAGGACAAAAAAATGTGGCCTCGCTCGAGGGGGGAGCGAAGCCACAGGTACAAGAGACGAATCTCCTGCAAGGGAGGAAACGACAACCGCGATGCAAGGGAGGGAGAACATCGCGCCGTCACGAGGCGATATAGGTCCAGGCCCGGCCCCTCACAATACAAGTGAGATCATCTCAGCCATGCAGTGAGTGCATGATCCGCAAATGCGCTGGAATCGGTTCCAGTTTGGAGTGTTTCGGGGCGAGCGGCTGGGCTGGGCGATGAGAAAATTTCATCCCTTCGGCACCGAGGCGACGCTCGGCGCAGCGGCTGCTCACCCCGCGGGGCTCCGACCCTGTCTGGAAGGAGCCCAGGAAGACGAGACGTAAACTCCGGAACTAGAGCCAGCGTTTGCGTTTGAAGAACAGGTAGGGAAGGACGGCGGAGAGAATCATGAGCCCAAGCGCGAAAGGGTAGCCGAATTCCCAGTGCAATTCGGGCATGGCGTCGTAATTCATGCCGTAGATGGAGGCAACGAGCGTAGGCGGCAGGAAGACGACGGCCGCGACCGAGAAGATCTTGATGATCTGGTTCTGTTCGAGGTTGATGAGGCCGAGGGTCGCATCGAGCAGGAAGTTGATCTTGTTGGAGAGAAAGCTGGCGTGATCGGTCAAGGCGGCGGCGTCGCGCTGCAGGACCTTCAATTCCTGGCGCATCTCACGGGCCGCCTTGGTGTTGGGGCCCTCCAGCGCCTGATGGAAGCTGGTGAGGCGAACGATGCTGACCAGGCTTTCACGGGCCAGTGACAGCATGTCGCCGCGGCTGCCGATGCGCTCGATCAGGGATTGCAGGTTATGGGACTTGCCGGGAGCGTTGTCGACGCGGTTGCGAAAGACTTCGCGCGATACGGTATCGATGTCGTCCCCGGTGCTTTCCAGAACCTGGGCGAGGCGATCGATGAAAGCTTCGACGAGGCCGACCATCACCAATTCGCCCGTGAGATAATTGCGGCCGTTGATCTTGCGGGCGCGGGCCTCGAAAAGCGAGAAAGGCCGCGGGTCGGCATAGCGCACGGTGACGAGCTGGTTGTTGCGCAGGACGAAAGTGACCGGGGTCTTGGCGGGCTCGTCGGTATCGATCCGCACCAGCGCCGTCATGGTCATGAATTCGGTGCCGCCCTCGTTATAAAGACGGGCAGATGGTTCGATATCGGCCATTTCCTCGCGGGTCGGAATGGAAATGCCCAGACAGCCCTCGACGAAGCGGTCTTCCTCCGGCGTGGGGTTGAGCAGGTCGTACCAGACCGCATTGGTGGTGTGTGTAGCGTTATCGGTGGGTTCGTACAGCGAGAGTACGAGACGTTCGCCATCGTGCGAGAAAAAGCGCAGCATATTCAGGCTCCTATAGTCTGCGCCAGCGGGCAGACGGAGCCTTGGAATCAGGCCGCCATCGCTGCCGCCAACGCGATCGAAGATCGACTTCGACTGTCGGGGTTCATCTCTTTGTCCTTTGTGATGACGTCGATGCGTGCACCGAAATCGACGTGGTGGTGCGCTCCGGCGCAGGCAAAGTCAAGTGCGTCGGAAGCGCATGCGGCATTGCTGCCGCGCATGCCCGGGCGGGATCGGAAAACCGCCTGGCGGAAACCCCGATCAGGGGGCCGGAGCATCCTCGAAAACCGAGGTGAGGGAGCCGGTGAGACGCGAGTCATCGGAGTAGATGACGTCGTCGATGCGCAGTTCGTCGTTGATGAAGCTGAGATACAGCCGATCGGACCGGTTGGCCGCGCTATCGGGAAATTGATAGTAGAGCACGACTTCCGGATGATCGGCGGTGCCGCTGGCGCCCATCACGGTGCACTGGGGCGGCTGGTCGGGCGAGCTGGCCCACGGAATGCCGTCGCCGAGCGGCGGCTTGTCGCCGGGATACTGCTTTTCCGCCGCGGCGTTCTTGGCCTCGGCGGTGGCGATGGCTTCCTTCAGCGCCGGACTGATCAGGGTATCGATCTTGGTCATGTCGCCGGAGACGCGGGCCTGGCAGAAGATGTTGCCGACTTCGCTGGCGCCGATCGAACTGGCGAAAGCAGGGGCAGCGCCGAACAGGGCGATCGTGCCGGCAACGAGAAGGGCGAGACGCATAGAAGGACTCCGGTGGAAAGCCTGCCTAGAACGACCACTCGCGGGCCTTGCCGACGATGAAATCGCGGAAGACGCCGACGCGCTTGGAGTTCTTGAGGGCGGGCGGATAGACAAAATAGGTTTCGTATGCGGGCAGCTCGATATCGGTGAGGATGACCTGCAACTGCTCTTCGCCCTCGGTCACATAGCCCGGCAGCATGGAGATGCCGATGCCGGCGCGCGTGGCCTGCATCATGCCGTAGATGGCATTGACCTTCACCGCCGCGCGGCGTGGGTTGGAATCGGGACGGCCAAGGCGCTCGAGATAATTGATGTCGCCCAGATAGGAGGGCACCGGCTCACCGAACGAGATGATGCGGTGATTGTCCAGATCGGCGATGTCGGTCGGCTCGCCGTGCTCGGCGAGATAGGACTTGGAGGCGTAGAAGTGGTTGTGCACCGAGAACAGCTTGCGCTGGATCATCTCGGACTGGTTGGGACGATGCAGGCGGATAGCGACGTCGGCCTCGCGCATGGCAAGGTCGAGCTCGGCATCGTTGAGTTTGATCTCGATCTGGATGCCCGGATAAAGCAGCAGGAATTCATGGATGCGCGAGGACAGCCAGGTCGAGCCGAACCCCACCGTGGTGGTAACCAGGAGCGGGCCGGTCGGCACGTCCTGGCTCTCGCTCATCTGGGTTTCGACCTGCTGCAATTCCCAGTGCATGCGGTGGGCGGTGCGGAAAAGCTGTTCGCCCACCTCCGTCAGCACCAGGCCGCGGGCGTGGCGGATGAACAGCTTGAGGCTCAAGTCGTCCTCGAGCGCCGAAATCTGCCGGGACACGGCGGACTGGCTCATGCCGAGCTTTTCGGCAGCATGGGTGAAGCTCCCCGACTCGGCGGCCGTGTGGAAGATGCGGAGCTTGTCCCAGTCCAGCATGAGGTCTCGTTACTCCGCCGCTTCGGCGAGTTCGTTGGCGGCGAGGAATTTCTCCGCCTCCAGTGCCGCCATGCAGCCCATGCCGGCGGCGGTAACTGCCTGTCGATAGATGTCGTCAGTCACGTCGCCCGCGGCGAAGACGCCGGGAATGTTGGTGGCCGTCGAATCCGGCGCGGTCTTGAGATAACCGCCGGGCTTCATGTCGAGCTTGCCGGAAAAGATCGAGGTCGCGGGCGCATGGCCGATGGCCACGAAGACGCCGTCGACATTGAGCTTGGTGGTCTCGCCGGTCTTGAGGTTGCGCAGGGTGACGCCGTTCACCGAGGGGGGCATGGGGGCGCCGGTGATCTCATCGATCTCGGAGTTCCAGATCACCTCGATCTTGGGATGCTTGAACAGACGGTCCTGCAGGATGCGCTCGGCGCGGAACTCGTCGCGGCGATGCACGACGGTCACCTTGGAGGCAAAATTGGTGAGGAACAGGGCTTCCTCGACGGCGGTGTTGCCGCCGCCCACAACCACGACCTGCTTCTCGCGATAGAAGAAACCATCGCAGGTGGCGCAGGCTGAGACGCCGAAGCCCTGGAACTTCTGCTCGGAAGGCAGGCCCAGCCACTTGGCCTGGGCGCCGGTGGCGATGATCAGCGCGTCGCAGGTGTAGCGCGTGCCGCTGTCGCCGATGAGCGTGAAGGGGCGATGGTCCAGATCGACCGAGACGATGAGGTCGTTGAGGATGCGCGTGCCGACATGCTCGGCCTGCGCTTTCATCTGTTCCATGAGCCAGGGGCCCTGCACGACGTCGGCGTAACCGGGATAGTTCTCCACATCACTGGTGATGGTGAGCTGGCCGCCGGGCTGCAGGCCCTGGATGATCACCGGCTCGAGCATGGCCCGCGCCGCATAGATAGCGGCTGTGTAGCCGGCAGGGCCGGACCCGATGATGATGACTTTCGCGTGCATCGCAACGCACTCCGATTTCTCTGGAACCATAGGACTGTGACGCCCGGCCCCCTCTGTTCAGGGTGCGACAGTCTGGAACGACCTCCCAATCGTTCCCGCTCGCAAGGAGCGCCCCGTCACCCTACCGCTAAAATAAGAGGGCGGTATCAAATGTTTCAAGGTCAAGACTGTCGCATTCGGTAACGTCGTCATAACGACTCACCGAAAAGACACAGTCGGACCCGTCTTTGCGCGTTAATTGAGCGCTTAGGCGAACTTGAGATCGAGAATTTCGTAGCTGCGCGAGCCGCCGGGTGCGGAAACCTCGAACGAATCGCCGACTTCCTTGCCGATCATGGCGCGCGCTATGGGCGAGGAGATCGAGATGCGGCCGGCGCCGGCGTCGGCTTCCGGATCGCCGACGATCTGATAGGCCTTTTCCTCTTCGGTATTCTCATCGACGATGGTGACGGTCGCGCCGAACTTGACGGTCGAGCCCGAGAGCTTGGTGACGTCGATGACGTCGGCGAGGGCCAGGAGCGATTCCAGTTCCTGGATGCGGCCTTCGTTAAGGCTCTGCTGCTCCTTGGCGGCGTGATATTCGGCGTTTTCCGACAAGTCGCCATGCGCGCGCGCTTCGGCGATGGCATCGACGATGCGGCGGCGCTCGACGGCGGTCCGATGGCGATATTCCTCGCTCAACGCAGCGTGGCCACTCACCGTCATTGGAACCTTGTCCATACTTCCCTCCGTGTCGGTCCGTCCGCGGGCGGGCGAACCGGGGTCAAATCCTACGCCCGCCCCCCTTTCGGGGCAGCGAGCCAAATCAATACTTCCTGCCAAAGTCCTTCGGCGCCAGCGTCGCGATAACTTTCGGGAAGATGGCGCCAACGTGCCTTTACGGCACTCGCCGGTCAAGCCGCACTTTGCAAAGCTCCACCGCCCTTGTGCCTGGTGAAGATGTGTATTGCGGGGCGGCAATCAAGGGGGCGCCGGTTCACCCGCGGGCGGGTGGCGGGGCGACCCCAAAGCAAAAGGCGTCGCCCGGAGGCGACGCCTGCTATATTTGCGCTTGGCCTGTAGTTGTTATTGTTATTACGAGGCCGGGGTCAGGTTATCGGCAGCGGACTTGCCGGTGCGCTTGTCCTTGACGATCTCGTAGCTGACCTTCTGGCCCTCATCGAGGCCATTCAGGCCCGACCGCTGTACGGCCGAGATGTGCACAAAAACGTCAGCCCCACCCTCATCAGGCTGGATGAAGCCATAACCCTTTTGACCGTTAAACCATTTGACAGTGCCGGTTGCCATGTAGAGTCGTCCCTTGCGTCTCTGCTGTTCGGTCAAGACCCCCATGATCTCGACCTAATTGCTATCGAAATATCGGATAGTGACGTCAGCAGGCGCGAGCAAGTCGCGAGGCCAGTTCAGTCGGCCGCAATATTCGATCTGTGATTTCTATCCCGAATTAATCAATTCGACAATATGTCTTTACACATGCTGAAGCGGCCGGGGAAACGCTCTGTTTTCCCGGCGTAACAACGATCGCAAAGCTTATCCGCATCAGCGCTCAAGGGATAAGCGAGATGCTCGGCGGTGAGCAGTTCGCGACACTCAGTCAGCGTCGAGAACAAGCCGTCTGTACTGGCAGAATGCTTCCTCTTGCAAGGGAAACTGCAGTTTCCCGTGCCCAAATCCCGATAACGTGACATTTGAGAGCGGTCATGGACGCACCGCCTTCAAGGTCGGCGATGATGGTTCACGCGTTAAATTCGTGGTCTTCGATGCAGTCAGGATTGCGGGCGGCGGAATTGCTTGGCACGGTGTCGTCTTCCATGCCTCAGAGATATTCATGACCACTCTTCGATACGATTTCCGCAGCGACACCGTGACCCGGCCCGGCGAGGCCATGCGGGCAGCCATGGCGGCGGCGGAAGTAGGGGACGACGTTTTTGGCGACGATCCCACCGTGCGGCAGCTGGAAGCGCGGACGGCCGAGACGCTGGGCAAGGCGGCTGGCATGTTCGTGCCCTCGGGCACGCAGTCCAACCTCGCTGCCCTGATGGCGCATTGCGGGCGCGGTGACGAATATATCGCCGGGCAGAACGCCCATTGCTATTCGCATGAGGCTGGGGGCGCGGCTGTGCTCGGCTCGATCCAGCCGCAGCCGATCGCGCATCAGCCTGATGGCACGCTGGCGCTCGCCGATATCGCCGCCGCCATCAAGCCGGACGACATGCACTATGCGCGTACGCGGCTGCTGGCGCTGGAGAACACCCTGGGGGGCTCGGTGCTGCCGCTCGATTACATGGCCGACGCAACGGCGCTGGCGCACCAGCGCGGGCTCGCAACCCATCTCGATGGGGCGCGGCTGTTCAATGCCAAGGTGAAGCTGGGCGTTTCGGCCGAGCAGGTGGCGGCGGGGTTCGACACGGTTTCCGTGTGCCTGTCGAAAGGCCTGGGCGCGCCGGTCGGGTCGGTGCTGGTCGGCAATGCGGAGGTGATCGCCAAGGCGCGGCGCATCCGCAAGATGCTCGGCGGCGGCATGCGCCAGGTCGGCATATTGGCGGCAGCGGGGCTTTATGCCTTGGAGAACAACGTGGCGCGCCTGGCCTATGACCATGCCAATGCCGAAACGCTGGCTCAGGGACTGGGCCAGTTCCAGGCGCTGAGGGTATCGTCATCGGGCACCAACATCGTCTGGGTCGACGTCGATCCCGAAATTGCCGGCGAACTGAAAGTCCATCTGGCTGAAAACGGCGTCGGCGTCACCGGCGGCTATTCGGGGGAACGGCAGCGCTGGGTCACGCATATCGATGTCGATGCCCAGGCGGTGAAGGCGGCGCTGGAGGTGGTGAAGGGGTTTTTCGCCGGTCGGTAGGGATCAGCGCCTGGCGGCCAGGCGCGCCGCATGCGCGGCGGCGATCCGCGTGATCAACTCATGCGGCAACGGCCGCGACAGCGGGAATTTCAGCGTGCCCTTGCCGGCGATGTAGGGCGTGATGGCGGCGGTGAAGTCGGCATCGCCCGGCGGGAGGGGGTAGATGCTCAGATGCTCCTTCCAGCCGGAGAAATACAGCAGGATACGGCCGTTCTGCTTGAGGGCCGGAATGGCGTAGCTGATGGTCTCTGTCGCACCGGGCGCCGCCGCATGCAGGGTTTTACGCAACTCATCGAACATCTCCGTCGCCTGCGGCGGCAGGGTGGCGATGTAGGCCTCGACATTGGCGGGCGCTGGCATGGGGTGCTCCATGGATCGCGTGCCTCACGATAGGGTAGGCCGCGATGGGGAGCAAGCGCCGGGCGCCGGGGTGCCCCCTCCCGTGGGAGGGGGCTGGGCGTGGCGCTAGTGCCGCGCCTGCCAGTGGGCATAAAGCGCCGAAATGTCACCCGCCGTCAGCAATGGCATGGCGGCTTTCAGGGCAGCGTCGGACCAGTCCCACCAGGCCATTTCGAGGAGCAGGGCAATGTGCTCGTCGGAAAAGCGTTTGCGGATGGGTTTGGCCGGGTTACCGCCTACGATGGTGTAAGGCTCAACGTCCCGCGTCACTAGGGCGCGCGTGCCGATGAGGGCGCCGTGGCCGATGGTGATGCCGGGCATGATGACGGCCTCGGTGCCGATCCAGACGTCATTGCCGATGACGGTATCGCCGGCTGGAAGGTACCCATCCGCAGCGCCCACGAAGGCCGGCACTTCCGGCATGTAGTGAAATGGGAAGGAACTGACCCATTCGTGGCGATGGCCCTGATTGCCGGCCATGATGAAGGCCGTACCGGACCCGATGGAGCAGAAGCTGCCGATGATCAGCCTGTCGGCGTCCTCCCCAGGCAGGATATAGCGGGCACAATCGTCGAAGCTGTGGCCGTGGTAGTAGCCCGAATAATAGCTGAAGCGCCCGACCCGAATGTTGGGATGGGTGACCTGTTCGGACAGGCGGATCCCCTTGAAGGGATTTTCGAAGTAGTTGGACATGGGTTTTCCGGAAGATTGACCTCGCCGCCAGAAAGCGGCTGTAGGACTGTTTTCGCTAAGATGCGCCGGGCCCGTCATCGCAGTGCAGGAAGCGTGGCTTTGGCCAGACGTTCTGGCCGCCATCAAGGCGTCTGCCTGCGATTGGGATTGAGGGCCGTTGAACGCAATGATCGATGAACGCCGTCAGGCGCTCAGGATCATTGCCCAATCAGTGCTTTCCGGGGTTTCCATACGGCGGACTATAGAAAGCCGACGCAGCGAGTCAACGGTTCAACCGGTTACCAGCTTGACGCCGACCACGACGAGGACAGTGGCGAGCACCAGGCGGAGCAGGTGTTCGGGCAGGCGTGGGGCGAAGAAGCTGGCGATAAGGATGCCGGGGATGGAGCCGAGCAGCAACGAGACGAGCATATGGGCATCGACATTGCCGACCAGCCAGTGGCCGGCACCGGCCACAAGCGTCAGCGGTACCGCATGGGCGATGTCGGAGGTGACGATGCGCAGCGTCGGCAGGCGCGGATAAAGCAGCATCAGGGCCGAAACGCCGATAGCGCCTGCGCCAACCGAGGAAATCGACACCAGGACGCCGATGATGGCGCCCACCAGAATGGTGGCGATGGTCTGGGTGCGCGGATCAAGTTCGCGGTGATTGGTGGCGAAGCCGAGCAGGGCCTTGCGGAAGAACAGGGTGAGGGCGGTCAGCACCAGCATGCAGCCGAGCACGAGCGAGACGATGCGGGTGGTGTCGGCGTTCTGGGGGCCCACAAAGGACAAGATGGCGATGGTGATGGCGGCGGCGGGAACGCTGCCTATGGCGAGACGCGCCACGATTCCCCAGTCGACCGAATTGTTATGGCTGTTGAGAGCGGTTCCGGCAGATTTGGTGATGGCGGCATAGAGCAGATCGGTACCGACCGCGGTGGCGGGGTGGACGCCGAACAGAAGGATCAGCAGTGGCGTCATCAGCGACCCGCCTCCGACACCCGTCAGACCGACGATGAAACCGACGACAAAGCCGGAAAGCGTATAGAGCGGCTCGATGGCGCCCAAAATCTCCGGCATTCGCTCTCCAAAGGCTGCTTCCCCTTTGGGCAAACTAACGGCGGCAATCCGAAAACACTACCATCATGCTTGGCATGGTTTGGCGTAGGTTTGATCCCGCACGCAATGACGTTGCGAGGTTAATCGTTTAGCCGAGAAGGATGCCGCGTGGGGCTCAGGTCATCGCATTATCCATGGCGGCTTCGGCCCGCCCGATTTCGGCAGAGACCCGGCGCGCCAACCGGACGGCGAGGCAGATGGCCGAAAAGGTCGGGTTGGCCTGGCCGGACGTAGAGAAAACCGAACTGCCGGCAACGAAGAGGTTGGTGGCATCGAAGGTTCGGCAATCGGCGTCGACCACACCGGTACGCGCTGAGCGGCCCATGCGGACTGTCCCCACCTGGTGGACGCCGTCGCTGGCCTGGGCAAGCACCGACGCCGCAAGATCGCCGCCGGGCTCGCGTGGCACGATATCGCCATAGCCCGAACGGTGCAGCCAGTCGGCGAGCAATTGGTGGCTGCGCACGATCGGCTCGGCATCGGCCATCGAAAAGCGCAGGCCGGGAGACACGCGCAGCATGCCAAGGGCGTCGGAATGCCCGGTCAGCGTGATGCGTGACAAAGGGTTGGGCAGATGCTCGGCATGATAGTGCAGCCGATAGTGGCCGGCCTTGCTGCGAATATAGAGGCCCGGCAGGCGCGTGCGGGCAACGAAGCGGCCATGCAGGAAGCGCGGCAGGAATTCGGCGATTGCGGGGGCATCGCGGATGATATTGCGGGCGTGGGCCCATTTGGACGCCGGATGTGCCGTGTTGAGCTGCCGGAGATATTCGCTGACCAGCATCCGCCCGGTCGGGGGAAAGGCCAGGGCCAGATAGGCCATGGAGAGGATACCGCTCCGGTGGGCCGGATCCGCCATCGGCGACATCAGCGGCCAGAAGGCGACGTTGTTGAGATGTTCACGCAGGACCAGGTCGCGGCTGGGTGCAAAGCGCCGGCGCGCGTAGCGGTTGCCATCGTCGCGGTAGAAATCGAAGGAGCGGTTGAGTTGGGGATTGCCGATCTCAAGGTCGGCAATACTGCCCGAAAGGTGTCCCATATAGTAACGCCCGAGCGGACCGTCGCCGCCGCCGAAGCGCTGGGGCGTGTTGCGACGGGCGACGAGCAGCAGGCGTGCCGATTCCACGCCGCCGCAGGCGATGATGAAGGCTTTTGCCCGAACGGTGCCGGTTTCGCCGGAGCGCGAACGGACAGTCAGATTGCTGATGCGTCCGTCGCTGGCGAAGGCCATGTCGGTAGCCGTAGCATCCAGGTAGGTGCGGATGTGCGACGACTCGCGGAGTGAGTGCGCATAAGCGGTGCGAAAACTCGGCGGATCGGCGAAGCGAATGAGATTGCCAGCGCTGAAACTATCGTCGGCTCCGTGGAGATCGGCGAGGCTTCCGTCGAAATCCGGCACGCCGCAATTGGCATAGGCGCAGGCATCGGCGATGGTTCGGGAGAACTCCGCATAGGTAATTGGCCAGCCTGCATCGACGCCGGGCCGGTCGTCGAAATCGACGGGGTCGAGCGGCACGCACCCCGCCCCCCAGAGATTGGAGGTGCCGCCGAGACTGCGCTCCACCGCAATCGACATATCGACCTGGCGGCCGCCTTCTTCCACGATGGCGCCTGAAAGATCCTGCGCCGCCTGGCTATGGGTGACCCCGCCCGATTCCAGCACAGTGACGTGCTGGTCGAGCTTGGCGAATTCAAGCGCCAGCACCATGCCGACGGGGCCGGCGCCGATAATGCATATGTTGTGCAGCCGACCGAAAAGGTCGGAAAGTCCTGATACGATTGTCATGCGCCTCTCCCAGGCGAGGCCTGGGAGACTCTCACGCGGCCGTGATCCACGTCGAGTTGACTGAAAGAGGGCTAGGGCCGCTCGGGTATCAGGCGTTTGGAGTAGAGGCCACGGCTCGATCTATCCGCAAGAGCAGTCGAGCGGCGCTAATCTGCCGAGCAGGACGCTGACGCGCGGATCCGGGAGGCTCCGGTTATCCGCGCGATCAGCATTGGCCGTGCCATTTGGCCTTAAGCGGCGAAATAGCTCTGCAGCGGACGGACCTGCAAATTGCCTTCGCGATAGGCGATGATGCCTTCCACGGCGGCGATAGCCCCTGGAATCGTGGTGTAATAGGGAATCTTGCGGTAGAGGGCGGTCTGGCGGATATCGCGGCTGTCCGAGACTGCCTTGGCGCCATCAGTAGTGTTGATGACCAGTTGCACCCCGCCATTCTTCATGGCGTCGACGATGTGCGGGCGGCCTTCCAGCACCTTGTTGATCTTTTCGGCGGCGACGCCGTTCTCGACCAGGAAGCGCTGCGTGCCGCCAGTGGCGACGACCTTGAAGCCGGCCTTTTCGAGGTGGCGCATGGCATCGAGGATGGCAAGCTTGTCGCTGTCGCGAACCGAGACGAACACCGTGCCTTCCTTGGGCACCTTGGAGCCGGCGCCGAGCTGGCTCTTGGCGAAGGCGATGGCATAGTTGGTGTCGAGGCCGATGACTTCGCCGGTCGACTTCATCTCAGGCCCCAGCACGGTATCGACGCCGGGGAAGCGGTTGAAGGGGAACACGGCTTCCTTGATGGCGACGTGGTTGAGCACCTTTTCAGTGAGATGGAAGCTTTCAAGGCTTTCACCCGCCATGATGCGGCTGGCGATCTTGGCGATAGGCTCGCCGATGACCTTGGCGACGAAGGGCACGGTACGCGAGGCGCGTGGGTTGACTTCCAGGATGTAGATGGTGCCGTCCTTGAGCGCGTATTGCACGTTCATCAGGCCGCCCACCTTGAGCGACAGCGCGAGTTCGGCGGTCTGGCGCTTCAGCTCGGCGAGGATTTCGGGCGACAGGTGCTGGGAGGGTAGCGAACAGGCGCTATCGCCGGAATGGATGCCGGCTTCCTCGATGTGCTCCATGATGCCGCAGACGAAGACATCCTTGCCATCGGCGAGGCAATCGACGTCGATCTCGATGGCGCCCGAGAGATAGGCGTCGAAGAGCAACGGATTGTCGGAAAGCACCGAGTTGATCTGCCCGGTCTTGTCGTTGGGGTATTTGTGCCGGATGTCGGGCGGCACCAGGCTGGTCAGCGTGGACTGCACATAGCGCTCGAAATCGTCAGCATTGTGGGCGATGGCCATGGCGCGGCCGCCCAGCACATAGGACGGGCGAATGACCAGCGGATAGCCCAGGCGTTCGGCGACAAGACGAGCCTGTTCAAGGGAATAGGCGATGCCGTTCTTGGGTTGAGTCAACTCCAGCCGGCTCAGCAGCTTGGAGAACAGGTCGCGATCCTCGGCCAGATCGATCGAGTCGGGCTGGGTGCCCAGAATGGGGACGCCGGCCTTCTGCACGGCCTCGGCGAGGTTGAGCGGGGTCTGGCCGCCGAACTGCACGATGACGCCGTGCAGCGTGCCGTTGGACTTTTCGCGCTCGAGGATTTCGATGACGTCTTCTTCGGTCAGCGGTTCGAAATAGAGCCGGTCGGAGGTGTCATAGTCGGTGGAGACCGTTTCCGGATTGCAGTTGATCATGATGGTTTCGTAGCCAGCGTCCGACAGGGCGAAGGCTGCGTGACAGCAGCAATAATCGAACTCGATGCCCTGGCCGATACGGTTGGGACCGCCGCCGAGGATGACCACCTTCTTGCGATCGGATGGCCGCGCTTCGTCGGCGAGGGCGCCGGCGAACGGGGTCTCGTAGGTCGAGTACATATAGGCCGTGGGCGAAGCGAATTCGGCGGCGCAGGTGTCGATGCGCTTATAGGCCGGCTTGACGTCGAGCGAGCGGCGCAGGGCGCGGACCTCCTTGAGGTCCTTGCCGACGAGTTCGGCCAGCCGTGCATCCGAAAAGCCCATGGATTTCAGCATGCGCAGCGGTTCTGCCGTGGTGGGCAGGCCGAGGTCGCGGACCTTCTTCTCCATGTCGACGATGCCCTGGATCTGCTCCAGGAACCACGGGTCGATGTGGCACGCCTCGTAAATCTGGTCGTGGTCGAGCCCGAGGCGCATGGCCTCGGCGACGCGCAGCAGGCGCTCGGGCGTCGGGGTGCCGATGGCGGCCTTGATGGCATTGCGATCGTCGCCTTCGCCATAGCCTGGAATGCCGATCTCGTTGAGGCCGGTGAGGCCGGTCTCGAGAGAGCGCAGGGCTTTCTGCAGGCTTTCCTGGAAGGTGCGGCCGATGGCCATGGCTTCGCCCACCGACTTCATCGAGGTGGTGAGGCGGTTGTCGGCGCCGGGGAATTTCTCGAAGGCGAAGCGCGGGATCTTCGTCACCACATAGTCGATGGTGGGCTCGAAGCTTGCCGGGGTGGCGCCGCCGGTGATGTCGTTGTCGAGTTCGTCGAGCGTGTAGCCCACCGCCAGTCGCGCCGCGACCTTGGCGATGGGGAAGCCGGTGGCCTTGGAGGCCAGCGCCGAGGACCGCGACACGCGCGGGTTCATCTCGATGACGATCATGCGGCCGTCGGCAGGATTGATGGCAAACTGCACGTTGGAGCCGCCGGTCTCGACACCGATCTCGCGCAGCACGGCCACCGAGGCGTCGCGCATGATCTGGTATTCCTTGTCGGTCAGCGTCAGCGCCGGCGCGACGGTGATGGAATCGCCGGTGTGGACGCCCATCGGATCGACGTTCTCGATGGAGCAGATGATGATGCAGTTGTCCTTCTTGTCGCGGACAACCTCCATCTCGTATTCCTTCCAGCCCAGCACCGACTCTTCGATCAGCACTTCGTCGGTGGGCGAGGCATCGACGCCGCTTTCGACGATGTCGAGGAACTCTTCCTTGTTATAGGCAATGCCGCCGCCGGTGCCGCCGAGCGTGAAGCTGGGGCGAATGATGGCAGGCAGACCAATGACTTCAAGCGCCTGCAGCGCTTCGATCATGTTATGCGCGAGCATGGAGCGCGGGGTGGCGAGGCCGATCTTCTTCATGGCGTCGCGGAACAGCTCGCGATCCTCGGCCTTGTCGATGGCCTCGGCGGTGGCGCCGATCATCTCGACGTTGAACTTTTCAAGCACACCCATCTTCTTGAGCGACAGGGCGCAGTTCAGCGCCGTCTGGCCGCCCATGGTCGGCAAGAGCGCGTCGGGACGCTCCTTCTCGATGATCTTGGCGACGACCTCGGGCGTGATCGGCTCCATATAGGTGGCGTCCGCCAGGTCCGGATCGGTCATGATGGTGGCCGGATTGGAGTTCACCAGGATGATCCGGTACCCCTCGTCTTTCAGCGCCTTGCAGGCCTGGGTGCCGGAATAGTCGAATTCGCAAGCCTGCCCGATAATGATAGGCCCCGCGCCGATGATCATGATGGATTTGATGTCGGTGCGTTTTGGCATGGCGTACTCGCGAATTGGCGCGCACGGCAACTGGGCGCTGCGGCGCGTTAGGATACGGATTCTGTAGATTAAGGCCGCTGTCTAGCCGAAGCGGGGGAGGAAGGGAAGGGGGATGGGAAATGAGCGGGGGAGAGGCGGCAATGCGCCACAAGCATGCGTTGGCCCCGCGGAGCCCTCGCTTCAGGCGCTCCGTCGCCGATGCCAGGGGCGGTCGGCCGCATCGCGGGTCGCGGTCCATCCAGGCGGCAGGTCGGCGAGCTGCAGAAGCTCCGGGTAGAGATCGATGACGCGCGACATGGCGACGACGACTGGCTCGCTTGCCTCCTCACCCGCAAGGAAAGCCCAGGAATGGTCGTCTTCATAGTGCGTCACCACCAGGGGCGGCGCGCCGGCAATCACCGCACGGGAGCTGAGGCAGGCAACGTTACGGGCCTGATCGAACGGCCAGGTCATTCGATCTGCTGGTCCAGCATCGTGGCGACGTCTTCGTAGAACTTGCCCGAGGCCGGATTGTTCTCCGCGCGATATGTGGCGCTGACCTGGCGTGCGGCATCCGTGGCGACCCGGAAGGCGTCGAGCCGCACTTGCGGTTCAAGTTCCCTGTCGGTGCCGATATCGCCATCGTGAAAAGCCCCGACCCGATAGCCTTCGTCGTCGTCGATCACACCGAGCTGAGGCACGCCTTCCTGCATCTTGCCGTAAAAGGCGGGCCCGACATGATCACCATCCCGCCGGCGCAGCATGCCCAGTCCCGACGCCTTGCCATTGGGGCAGTCGCCCACCCAGAAAGTGGGGCCAGCGGTGAGCGACTTCGGTGCGACGAACCTGCAACGGCTGGCTGGATCTTCGGTCCATTTGGCGTTCCCCGCCGGGGCGCCGATGGCAAGGGCCATGAGCGACATGAGGGCGGCGGCCAGCAGGCCTGTCTTCATCCCGTTGCTCAGATTTCGCCTGACGTGCCGCACCTGACCGCTCCGCTTTTAGTTTGACGGCATGCCGCCAACAGACTCGGTGAACCTCGAAAAACTGGATGTAGTCCAGAATTATGACAAAGGCTGCAAGAGAGGTTGATTTGAATAGGGGATGGCAGCCACTTGCACGGATGTCGCTTCTGGGTCAGGCGTCGCTTTGATCTGGTTGCCAGCCGATCCTCGCGGCCCAACGATCGGCTCGCCTGATCACGGACCAGAAATGATCGTCTTTTGCGTCGGTGTAGCCCTGTCGATCGGATCCAAAATGCGCCGCGAGGCGATGTTTTAGCTCCGCGTACGGAGAGTGTTCTTCAGGATGCATGCGCATGTAGTCGCGGAACAGCAGCGCCCATTGTTCGTGCCAGGAGCCATGCTGTCGAACATGGACGTGGGTTCTCGGAGAGCCGGATTGTTCGCGGAAGTATCTTTTGGTCAACTCTGGATTGTCGCGTCGCCAGACAAATCCGGCTTTTTCCATCTGGATTTGAAGGCTGTCCATCGATTGGAAGGACACCACGGACACCTGAATGTCGATGACAGGTTTGGCGGGCACGCCCACAATCGCGGTCGATCCAATATGGTCGATACGGATAGCTGTGTTCTCCAGGCGCGCCCTCAACCTCTCGGCTGCATGCCGGAACTCGCCGACCCAGGCTGGTGAGTAGGGGGCAATATGTATCGGTTGCTCCATGTTCTGACCCTCGACCCTGTTGTTCCCGATTTCTATCCGCCGGGCGACAAATGCGGCTCCGTCAGACGATAGCCAAGAATAATTTTGGCGGCGGTTGTCGATTCCGTCCGATACCATTCGACCGATTGCCGGCAACAACTGCCAGCAATGGAGATGAACGATGCAGTACCTGCTGATGATCTACAGCGACGAAGCCGCAATGGGGGGGATGACGCCGGAAGAGGGCAAGGCGATGGGCGAGGCCTATTCGCGGTTCACCCAGGATATCGTCAAGAGCGGCCATCTCAAGGGGGGCGACAAACTGAAGCCATCGAACACGGCGACGACCATTCGCCGCGGCAACGGCAAGTCGCTGATGACCGACGGGCCGTTCGCCGAGACGCGCGAGCAATTGGCCGGCTACTACCTCGTCGAGGCCAAGGATCTCGATGAGGCGACCGCGATTGCCGAGAGCATCCCGTTCACCGCGGGCGCGGTCGAGGTGCGGCCGATCGACACCATGGCACGCATGTACTGAGAATGGGCACACCGATCGGCCACACGGCGATCGAGGCGGTCTATCGCCGCGAGGCGGGGAGGGTGCTGGCCACTCTCATCCGCCTCGTGGGCGATTTCGAATTGGCCGAGGAAGGCGCGCAGGACGCCTTCGAGGCAGCGCTGGCGCACTGGCCGACAACCGGCGTGCCGTCAAATCCACGGGCCTGGCTGGTCAATACGGGCCGGCACAAGGCCATCGACCGGTTGCGCCGCAGGATCACGCTGCGCGGCAAGCTCAAGGCGCTCGGCGCCGAGACCGTGGTCACCCATGATTCCGACGCCGGGCTCGAGGACATCGAGGATGACCGGCTGCGGCTGATCTTCACCTGCTGCCATCCGGCGCTGGCGCTCGAAGCGCGGGTGGCACTGACACTGCGGGTCGTTTGTGGCCTGCCGACAGCGGCGATTGCCCGCATTTTCCTCGTCGCCGAGGAAACCATGGCGCAGCGTCTCGTGCGCGCCAAGGCCAAGATCCGCGAGGCCGGTATTCCCTATGTGGTGCCAGGGCGTGAACTCCTCGCCGAGCGCCTGGCGGGAGTGCTTGCGGTGGCCTATCTGGTCTTTACCGAAGGCTACGCGCCGAGCGCGGGCGATGTGACAACACGGCCGGAGCTATGTGCCGAAGCCATCCGTCTCGCCCGGCTGCTTGACCAGTTGCTGCCGGGGGAGACGGAAATTGCCGGGCTGCTGGCGCTGATGCTGCTGCATGCCGCGCGCCTCGATGGCCGCAGCGATGGCGCCGGCGAATTGCTGCTGCTCGAAGAGCAGGATCGCTCCGGCTGGGATCAAGCCGCGATCGCCGAGGGCAAAGCGCTGGTCGAGCGGGCGCTGTCGCAACCGCGCCACATCGGCCCCTATGGGGTGCAGGGCGCGATCGCGGCTCTTCATGCCGATGCCCCGAGCTTTGCCGAAACCGACTGGCCGCAGATCGCCGGGCTCTACCAGGTGCTGCTGCGGCTGCAGCCTTCTCCGGTTGTCGAGCTCAACGCCGCGGCTGCGCTGTCGATGGTCGAGGGACCGGCGCGGGCGCTGCAACTCGTTGATGCGCTCGCCGCCACCGGAGCCCTCGATGCCTATTGGCCGCTCCATGCGGCTCGCGCCGATCTGCTGCACCGGCTCGGCCGGGCGGCAGAAGCGCAGGCGGCCTATGCCCGGGCCCTGCCGCTGGTGCGGCTCGATGCCGAACGGCGGCTGCTTGAGCGGCGCATGAGCCAGGCCACCACCTGACGGGGATATTGTCCGGGGTAGTGCCGGGCAGGGTTCGCCCGGCACTCGATGCCTCTCCTCAGAGCGCTTCACGTTTTGACTGCATCAAAACGAGCGCTCTAAGTCTTTGTTTTGGCGCTTCTTCGAACCGGAAAAGTGGCATCCACTTTCCTGAAAACGCTCTAGAACGAGACCTGCAGTCCAAGCTGGGCCTTGGTGGAGGATCGGTCGGTGTCACTGAGGCCGAAGGTGTGGCTGACATTGCCGAACAGGCTGACATTATTGTCGAAGTCGGAGGAGAAACCCCCGCCCAACTCGAGTGACGTGCCGTGGTTGGGAGTCGTCAGGGTATCGGCGTCGAGGTGGGTGATGCTGTCGCGGCCGAAATCATGCCAGAGATTGGCGAACAGCGCCGGCGCGAAAGTGCCGTTGGGGATGTCGAACCTGTTGTCGAGGCGGACACCCAAGCGGCCGGTGAAGCCGCTGCCGCCTTCGAAGGAAATGGCGGCGAAGGGATCGGTCTGGTCGTCGAGCGACAGGCCCTGCCAGATGATCTGTGCCTGGGGTTCGAGCCGCCAGCCACCTTCGAGCTGGAACGGATAGCCGCCTTCGAGGGAAGCCGTCACGCCGAAGCCATCGACGGGAACGCTGATATCGCGGCTGGACGTGGCGGAGCCGCCAAGCCAGGTGCCCATCAGCACGCCATCGAGATAGGCGCCCGAAGGGGCCACATAGGTGGCGTAAGCGCCAAGGCTGGTGGTGTTGAGGCTCAGCCTGCCGACATCATAATCGGCCCAGCCCAGCGCGAAGCCGCGGATGTCGCCCTCCATATGGGCGGTGCCGACGAAGAGGCCGGCAGTGGTGTGCCCGTAGCCATCGGCGAAATCGAGCAGGTCGATGCCGGCCTGGACGCCGGCGAGGCCGCCATCGATGGTGGGCGCCACGGTGCCGCCCCAGCTCTCTACGGTATGCTGGCCGAACACGCGGGCCCAGGCTGCCTGGTTGGGATCGCCGATCATTTCCTGGCCGCCGCGACGCTCATCGAGGGTGGAAAGGGTCTGAAGGCCCAACTGGTAGGCGGCCACGGGGATGACGGCGTAGGTCGCCGCTTCCAGCCTATAGAGCGGAATCGCCCCACCGGCGGCGAGCAGGCTGGCGCCGGGCGCCACCGCGTCGGGCGTCGGCGGGACGATGGCCAGCGCATTGAACGTTGACGGATCGATAACGGGTGTCGGCTGGCTCGTGCCAGACGGGAAGGTCGGGGTCGAGTCGACGGGATTGGCTTCGACCGGCGGCGCGACAGGAGGGTCGGCCGGAACGACAGGCGCCTGGGTCTCCGGGTCGGGTGTGCCCGGATCGACGGGAGGACTGGCGGGTGGTGGGGTCGGCGGTGGCTCGACTGAGGGAGGTGCGGGCGGCGGTGGGGGCGGAGCGGGCGGCTCCGGAGGCTCGACCGCCGACGGCGGCGTGGGGAGTGCGATCAGGTTGGAGCGCAAATACCAGTTGTCGGCGGTGCCGGCTTCGACGCCGCCCTTGAACAGCAAGTATTCGTAAGCGCCGGCGGCGACGGCGCGATCGAGCGCGAAAGCATCGCCGTTGGTGGTGCCGCCATTGGTGGCCTGGACCACCATGATGCCGCTTCGGCTGGTGCTGGCGCCGGGGCCGCCTGCGTTGATGATATCGAGGCCGGTAAGGCCGCTGGCATTGCCACCGTCGATGACGAGACGATCGGATCGGGAGCCGTCGGTGCCGAGAAAAGTATCGAGCAGCATCGAGCCGCCGAGACCCTCATAGTCACCCTTGATGGTGAGGGTGTCGGTCGGCGCGGCGCTCATCTGGTGCATGTCGATGGCGCCCGCATTGGTGACCGCGGCAAGGCCGGCGCCGAACGGCGAAATGGCGGCGTTGCCATCGACATAGAGGCGGCTGCGGGCGTCGATGGCGAAGGAGCCGCTGGTGGTGTCGCTGCCGCCCAGAATGAGAGGGCGGCCGTCCAGCGTGAGGGTCGAGCCATTGGTCAGCGAGATGGTTTCCCAATTGGTGTAGCGCGCGCCGTTCTCCGACTGGGTCCTGTCGAAGATCAGAACGTCGCTGGCCAGCGCCGTGGCGCGGGCATCGGTGCCGACGCCGCCATCGATATGCGGGGTGACGGAAAGCTCCGACTCGGTCAGGCCGCTCA
Organism: Devosiaceae bacterium; assembly: GCA_036499825.1. GTDB lineage: Bacteria > Pseudomonadota > Alphaproteobacteria > Rhizobiales > Devosiaceae > Paradevosia. Next base: position 185,447 of record DASYCZ010000049.1, on the reverse strand, counting down.
GCGTGGCGATGTCGGCGTCCTGGCCCATGAGCACGTCGCTGAAGACGGCGCCGCCGTTTTCCCAGGTAAGGGCATCATTGCCGAAGCTGGCGCGGATCTCGCCGGCGATCTTGCCGCCGGTGATGTGGATGACGTCATTGCCGCCGCTGACGCTGATATTGCCGCCGATGATGCCGCCTGAAACATCGATGGTATCGAGCCCGAAGCCCGTGACCAAGTTGCCGTTGATGCGGCCGCCGGACAGATAGAAAAAGTTGTCGGCCAGCTTCATGTCGACGCGGCCGATGGTGCCGCCGGTCATGACGGCGTAGTCGCCGTCCTCGAAGGCGCCGGTGATGGTGCCGCCGCTCATGCTGAAATTGTCGTAGCCATCACCCTGCTGCAGGGAGGCGATCTGGCCGGCGCTCATGACGAAATCATCGATGCCGCTGCCTTGGCTGACAGCGCCCGTGATGGTGCCGGAATCCATCCGGATAGTGTCGACGCCGTTGCCGGTAAACGCCACCGCGCCATTGATGACGCCGGTGCCCCCCGCCGGAAAGGTCAGGCTGTTGTTGCCGCCGGTATCGGTCAGGCCCGCGCTCGTGCCGCTGTCGCAGACATAGGCGTTGTCGCCTGCCGTGGGTGCAAAACTGCAGGCCGCCTGAACGCTGCCCGTACTGATGAGGAGAGCCCCGCCAAGCATTAGCCATTGGAGGGGGTGTCGTGGACAAGCGAAGGGCATGGCAATTGCTCCGAGGTCAATAACGATCGATCAAAATTGGACGCCAGCAAGACCCGGAATAAATATGTCGCGAAAATCGCGGCTAGGCCTAACGTCCCCGGAACGGCGGGCTGGCTCGCCGTTCTCTTGTCAATTATTTCCGGCTCGAACCCTATGGAGTTCACGAGCTGTACGGCTATCATTCAGGAGAATGAGCCTAAAATGGAAAATTTAGACGATGAGAGTTATCACTGTACTTGTCGTGATTTGTAACATTGATTCGATATTGCTGCAAACTTGCCCGACAAATGCCTAATTTTGACCGCCAGCGCGTTGAGCACCTTGCTCGGGCGAGCTAGATGCCGCCCATTTCAGACTGTTCCGTCCAGAATTAATTTTGTGGCGATGGACATTGCGTCATCGGCACTTCCAGCGGCAACGCTGGGGGGTTAGTGATGGCGTCCTGGGGAGTGGAGCCTTTGCGGGAATGACGGTTCGCCGGCGCATCCTGGTGTTCGAGATCGCGGGCGTGGTCTTTGTCGCCGCAATGATCGCCATCATGGTCATGGCGTTGCAGTTTGCCGACCGTTTCGCGCAGCGGCTCGATGCGGTGCAGCGGCGTTTCGAGATCATCGCCGAACTCAATGCCAACACGCACGACTATGCCAGGCAGGTGGCCGCCGCCATGGTCGTGGGGGACCGGGGCGCGGACGGACTGCAGGGGTCGCGGATCACGATGGAGCGTAATTTCGCGCTGCTGACGCAGGCAACGCGGGCGCAGATATCGGCGCTCGGCGACATGGTGGCCGTGCAGAACGAATTGCCTGAACTCGAAAATACCCGGCGCATGATCGAGCTCTATCATGCCATCGACATGTCGGCGACGCGGGCGCTGGCGCTGCAGCGGGACGGGCAGAAGGCGCAGGCGACGCAAGTCTTCGACCGCGAAGTGGATTTCCGGCTGAGCAATGAGCTCGAGACGCTGCTGGCGAGCGGCATGCAGGACGAGCGCGACGAGATCAATAGCGCGGCGGCGGAATTGCGGGCGGGCCGCCAGACGGTATTCACGGCGGCGGGTATCGTGGGGGTGCTGGCAATCGTCTGCCTCGGGGTGCTGGGACTGATGCTGCGGCGCTCAATCGTCAAGCCGGTGCAGGCGTTGACGAGCGGTGCCGAGGCGATCGCCGCGGGCAATCTCGATGAGCGCATCAAGGTGGCCGGGAAGGGCGAATTCGCCGGACTGGCGCGCGTTCTCAACGACATGGCGGAGGCCATCAAGGTGCAGCGCGCCGGGCTGCTGGAGTCGGGCGAACGGCTGAGTTCGGATGTCGATGCGCGAACCCGGCAGTTGCGCGAGGTCAATGAGCGGCTGCGCGATGTCGATGGCCGGCGCGCGCAGTTCCTCGCCGATGTCAGCCACGAATTGCGAACACCGCTGACCATTTTGCGCGGCGAGGCGGATGTGGCGCTGCGCGGGCCGGGCGATGCCATCGAGCAAAGACAGTCGCTGGAGCGGATCCAGGGGCAGGCGGTGGAACTCAGCCAACTGCTCGACGACCTCATCGCCTTTGCCCGTACCGATGCCGAGACCTACCAGCATATTCCTGCCGAAACCCCGCTTGACGAAGTGGTGGAGGCGGCGGTGCAGGAAGGGCGGGTGCTGGCCGAACCGCGCGAAATCGGTGTCCTGACGGCGCTCGGCGACAAGGGTGCGCGGATCAACGCGGATTTCCGGCGCTTGAAACAGGCGCTGATCATCGGGCTCGACAACGCCGTCAAGCATTCGCCGCCGGGCGGAAAGATAGTCGTGGCGACGGCGCTGGACGAACGCGGGGTGAAGGTCAGGATCATGGATGAGGGGCCGGGCATCGCCGCCGAAGACAAGCCGCAGGTATTCGAGCGGTTCTTCAGGGGGCGCGGCGAGGGCGACCTCTTCAACCAGGGACTTGGTATAGGCCTGTCGATCGCACGGGAGATCGTCGAGCGCCATGACGGCACGGTGACGCTCGATAACCGTCCCGAGGGCGGCGCTGTACTGGAGATTACCCTGCCGCTGGCAGGAGGAAGCCTCGTATGAAAATCCTGATCATCGAAGACGACCGGCGTATCGCCGCATTCCTGGAGCGTGGGCTGACGGCGGAGGGTTACCTGGTCAGCGTCGAGCAGGACGGTCGCGATGGGCTGGAGCGCGCGCGTACGGACGAATTCGACCTGGTGATCCTCGACCGCATGCTGCCTTATCTCGACGGCATGGAAGTATGCCGCCTGCTGCGCGAAGAGCATCGCCCGGTGATGATCCTCATGCTGACCGCCAGGGATAGCCTGCAGGATAAGGTCGAGGGCCTGAAGGGCGGGGCAGATGACTACCTGACCAAGCCATTCGCCTTTGACGAGCTGCTGGCGCGTATCGTCGCCTTGCGGCGGCGTGATTCCGGCTCGGAGCAGGAGCGCCAGTTACATATCGGCGGGCTGCATCTCGATCCGCAATCGCGACGCGTCACCAAGAACGGGCAGCCAATCGCCCTGACGGTGCGAGAGTTCGAACTGCTGCGCTATCTGATGGTCAATGTGGACCGGGTAGTGAGCCGGCAACGACTGCTCAATGGGGTGTGGGAATATGGCTATGATCCCGGCACCAAGATCGTCGACGTCTATGTGCGCTACCTGCGCAAGAAGATCGATGACGAAGGCGCTCCGTCGCTGATCCAGACGGTGCGCGGTGTCGGCTATATGATCACGCGTGAGCCGGCACCAGCCGCCTGAGTTTCTCTCCAAATTCTAACCCTACGCTCAACGCCATCTAACCTCGGGCCGCTATCTCTAGGGCACTGGTTCAAGTGCATGAGGTTCGAAATGGATGGTTGGCCCCCGGTCGTTTGCGCCCGCTTCGATGGCGAGAGCGCCGATGCCTATCAGCGCCGCTCCGCCAAGGTCACGGAGATCACCACTGGCTTCCGAAAGGGCCGCTATGCGGGTGATCTGGCCGAGGAAATGGAACGCCGTCTGACGGAATTGCAGAACCCTGTACTCGAATACAACTAATAATCGGCCCTCCTCCTCAAGGCCGATCTTGGCCGCCCCCTAGCCGATTTAGCGAAAGGCGCCGCAACTGCGGCGCCTTTCGTGCTTCCGGCGGATGACGAAGCACGAAAAAGGTTCTATCGTTACCTCACGATGCTTGCGCCTGGTGCGGCATCGCCGAACCTTTTCCCCACAGGCGAGTTTCCTGCCTGACTTCCATCATCGCCGGCCTTCCGCAAGCGTCATGACCGAGGCCGGTTTTCCGTATCGCCAGCTCAGGAGCCACGCATGGCCAAGGTACCCACAATCACGCTCAACGACGGCAATGTCATTCCGCAGCTCGGACTGGGTGTGTGGCAGGTCGATCCAGCCATCACCGCGCAGGTGGTGAGCGACGGCATCAAGGCCGGCTATCGCTCGATCGATACGGCAGAGGGCTACAACAACGAGCAGGGCGTCGGCAAGGCGATCAAGAGTGCCGGCGTGCCGCGCGAGGAGCTGTTCATCACCTCAAAGCTGCGCAATGGCGGGCACGCCTATGATGACGCCATGAAGAGCTTCGAGGACACGATGGACAAGCTCGACATCGAGGTCCTCGATCTGTTTCTGATCCATTGGCCGGTGCCGAGCCAGGGCAAGTACGTCGAGGCCTGGAAAGCGCTGGTGAAGCTACAGAAGGATGGGCGGATCAAGTCGATCGGCGTTTCCAACTTCAATCCCGATCACCTCGATCGCATCATCGGCGAAACCGGGGTGACGCCTGTGGTCAACCAGATCGAGCTGCATCCGCGCTGGCAGCAGCGGAAGAACCGGCCGTATTTCGCCGAGCACAATATCCACGTCGAAAGCTGGAGCCCGCTGGGCAGCGGCCGCGAATTGAAGAACGCCGCGATCGGCAAGGTCGCTGACAAGCACGGCAAGTCGATTGCGCAGACCATCATCCGCTGGCATCTGCAGGAAGGCTTCATCGTCATTCCGAAGTCCATCCACGCCCAGCGCATGGCGGAGAACTTCGCCGTGTTCGACTTCGAACTCGACGCGGCGGACATGGAAGCCATCCGCAAGCTCGATGAGGCGACCGGCCGCAATGGCGCCGATCCGGCGACGGCCAGCTTCCTGTTCTAGAAAACCCAAATGGCTGAGTCGCTTACGGCAAGCGGTTCAGCCATCGATTCAAAGATATAGGCGGAAACCTTCGTGGCTCTGGTCGAAGCCGAGCGTGCGATAAAAGCGGTGGGCGTCGATACGCTTCTTGCTCGAGGTGAGTTGAACGATGCCGCAGCCGCGCTCGCGGGCGATTCCGATGGCGTGGCGGATCAGCTGTTTGCCGTAACCCTGGTTGCGCTCTTCCGGGATGACGTGGACGGATTCGATGACGCAGCGCCACATGCCCTGGCGCATGATGCCCGGCATGAAGGTCAGCTGGAAGGTGCCGACCGAACGGCCTTCCTTCTCCACGATGAACAGCAACTGGTTGCGGTCATCGTCGATGGCCGCCAGCGCCTCGACATAGCGCGGCATATCGGCATCGTCCCAGTCGGCCGAGGTGCCGGAGACGTCGTCGATGGCCATGAGGTGAACAAGGAAACGCAGGTCGTCGCGCGTTGCGGCGCGGTAGGCGAGGGCGGACATTCAACGCTCCGTCGGTCTTGGATAACCGTTCTTAGCGGAGCGTCGTGACAGTCGCTAGTCGTTCCAGTGCGATCCGGCGATGGTGGCTGCCTCACCGATCAATGTCTCGCCCTGGTCGACGGCGAAGGGCAGGCAACGGGCGCTTTCAATGATGGAATCGAGGAACCCGGGAAAGCGCGTGTCGAGATCGGTTCGGCGCAGCGTCACATAGCGTTTGGTGCCGACGGGCTCGATATGAATGATGCCGGCCTCGCGCAGTTTGGCCAGATGATAGCTGAGGCTGGTCTTGGAGCCCAGATTGCTGAACTGGCCACAGGTCATGCCCTCGCCTGCGTGGCGATCGAGATAGCCGATGATGGCAAGGCGCGTTTCATCACCCAGCGTGGCGAGAACGTTGGGAAGCACGATCTGATCGACGTCGGGATGGGTCAACTGGGTCATGGCTATCACATAGCGAAGGTCCGTCTGTTTTTCAATGTTCAAGGTTTTTTGAACTTAGGTCTTGAATGCGGGGCCGTGGCGCATTAGTTCAATGCTTCTTGAACAAAGGAACTTCGCGGATGGATATTCGGATCTTCTGGTTGGCGCTGGGTACGTTCGCCTTGAGCGCCGAAAGCTTCGCCCTCCCCAGCCTGCTGCCTGATGTTACGGCCGATACGGGTGTCACGCTGGTGCAGGGCGGTTATCTGGTGCTCGCCTTTGCGATGGCTTACGCCATCGGAGCACCGATCCTGGCGGCAATTTCGGGTGGCTGGGAGCGGCGAGCGGTCCTTGCCGGCAGCACCGCAGTTTATGCCATCGCGACGATCGCGGCAGGACTGGCGGCGAGCTATGGCCTGCTGATGACAGCGCGCATCGTGATGGCACTGGCCGTCGGCCTCTATTCGGCCACTGCGCAGGCAACGGCAGTGGCGATGTCGACGCCGCAGCAGCGGGCACGGGCCGTGGCCGTGGTGGTCGGTGGCACGACGCTGGCCGTGGCGTTCGGCGCACCGCTTGGGGGGCTCATCGCCAATCTGGTTGGCTGGCGCGGCGCCTATGCGATGGTCGCTGTCATTGCGGTGGTGGCGGCGGTTGCGATCTTCCTGCTGGTGCCGGCGGGTATGCGCGGCGCCAAGGTGCCGTTGCGTGAGCGGCTTTCCGTGGTCACGCAGCCTGGCGTGATGCCGGCCCTGATCGTCATGCTGCTCTATATGACGGGCGGCTTCACGGTCTACACCTACATTGCGCCGCTGACCGTGAGTGCGGTGGGACTCGACAAGACCATGCTGCCGGCGGTGCTGCTGGCTTTCGGTATCGGCGCAGCACTCGGTAACTTCGCCGGGGGACAGCTGGCTGATCGGATCGGGGCGTTGCGGACGACGCTGGGTGCGTCGGTGCTGCTGGCCGTCATCCTGGCGTTGCTGTCGGTGGTGCCACATCTGGACCATGCCATTGCGGGGCCGCTATTCGTGGCGTTGGTCGTGGCGTGGGGCATCGTAGCCTGGTCGTTCCCGCCGGCTCAGGCCAGCCGGATCCTGAAGCTGGCGCCGAACAACGCACCGCTGGTGCTGTCGCTCAACTGGTCGGCGCTGTATTTCGGCGTCGCGCTCGGTTCCGTCATCGGCGGCCAGGTGCTGCAGCGCGGCTCGGCACTGGATCTTGGCTGGGTGGCGGCCTTGTTCTCCCTGGCGGCCGCGGCGGTGATCTGGGCGACCAATCCGGCGCATGGCCGATTGCCGGCAGTGGCACGGCTGGGGTGAGTTGAATGAGGCCGGGCCCGCCAGCCCGGCCTCAGGTCTTTTTGGGACTGATGATCCAGGCCAGTAGCAGCACCAAAAAGGCCGCAATGGCCGGAATGACCGCGAGCGGCGAACTGGCCGCGAGCAGCGCGCCGGTGCCGGCCCAGGCGATCGACACCAAGGCTTCCAGGATAGTGGCGGTGCGCGAGGAGACCTGGCGCCGGCGGAACATGGACCGCCGCGCCTGCACCCGGAAAAGCAACTGCACGGTCGTGGATGACGATGCCGCCAGAGTGGCGCCGATGGCGGTGATGAGAACCATGCGCGGTGAACTCAGCGCCACCAATATCAGCAGCGGCGCGAGGACCACGGCGATGACGGCGAGCACGGCCTCGATCTTGGCGGTGAGGACAGAGCCGCGCGACAGCGGGGCGGTGGCAACGAGATCGTGGGCATCTTCACCCGAGATTGCAAGCCAGGCGAGGCCGCCGGCCAGTTGCCCTGAGGCCATGACCAGTACGGGCACGGCGACGACGAAGGCGCCGGCTTCGTGGCCGAAGTTGATCCACAGCATCAGGGCGGGCGGCAAGAGGTAAAGGACTTGCATCAGGGTCTGCGAGAGCAGCCAGGGATCGCGCTGCAGCAGTTTCCATTCCTTGCGGCGCAGCACCTGTCTTGGCGAGGCGGCGCGGAAGTTCACCTGCCGCTCGTGCCGCGGGACGGTGCGCGTGCGCGCGATGCTGGTGGCGGCAATGGCATGGCGGCCAAAGCTCGACGCCGTCGCAAGAATGGCGAGCAGCAGGGCGCCGAAGCCGACTATCATAACGACCAGCAACGGAAACGGCTCGCCGAGTGCAGCGCGGGCAGGGTACCAGAGCGGGCTATCGAGCCCGGGCGCCAAGGCGATGACGTCGTGTGATTGCAGCACGGCGAAGCGCGACATGCTGCCATAGCCGACGATGGCGACGGCCTGGATTCCAATGATGAAGCCGGCCCCGATGATGGCGGCGATGATCTGCGAAATCAGCCGGGTGCGCTGGGGACCAACGAGGCGAAAAAGGCCGACGGTGATCAAGAGGGCGACTGTGGCGCAGAGGGCGCCGAGGGCCACCAGGACAATATAGGCGGCGAGCCAATGCGGGCCATCGGCGAGCACCAGCATGTCGATGATCGGGCTGGCGAGCAGGCACGATAGCGCCACCGTGGCAAAGACGATGGCGCCTGTACGTATGGCGAAGAGCTGCGGCGCCGAAGCTGGCGAGGACAGGATGAGGTCTAGATCGGAGCGTGTGTAATAGGCGCGCGTCACCGATTCCATCGCCTGCGACAGCATGACGGAGACGAAGAGCAGGCCACCCCCGGTGAAGTTCACCAGGGTGGGTTTGTCGAGGACGATGCCGGTTTCGAGCCAGGGTTCGATGAGAACTCCGGCGACCCAGTGCAGCGCCACCATGAAGAGGGCGAGAGCGGAGAAGGCGATGATGCCACGGACGCGCTTGCCGCCGGTCATCATGGCCAGCCAGTCGCGCCAGGCGAGCCGGAACTCGTGGCGAGCGAACCAGGCGAGCGAGGCGATCGATGCCGTCATGCGGCGGCAGACTCGGCGGTTTCCTCGGCGGCGACGAGATCGAGGAAGATGTCCTCGAGCGTCGTGCCACCATTGGCGAGCATGCGCAGCTCGGCCAGGGTGCCTTCCGCGATCAGGCGGCCATGGGCTAGCACGCCGATGCGTTCGGCCATGCGCTCGGCGACTTCGAGGATATGGGTTGTCATGATGACGGTGACGCCGTTGCGCACCTTATCGAGCAGCACGTCCTTGACCTGGCGGGCGGAGCCGGCGTCAAGGCCGGTCAGCGGTTCGTCGAGAATGATGAGCTGTGGGTCGTGCACCAGGGCTCCGGCGAGCGCAACCTTCTGAAGCATGCCTTTGGAGAAACCGCCGCAACGCTCGTGCGCGTGGGGGCCCAGGCCGAGCCAGCCGATCAGTTCGGTGGCGCGGGCCTGCGCCTGGCGGGGCTCGACCTGCCAGAGGCCGGCGACGAATTCGAGATATTCATATGGGGTGAGGCGGTCATAGACCATGGGCTCGTCAGAGACCCAGGCGATGACGCGCTTGGCGGCGATCGGGTCGGTCGCCGTATCGTGCCCGAAGACCGAAATGGTGCCGGCATCGGCGCGCAGCAGACCGGCGATCATGCGCAGGATGGTGGTCTTGCCGGCGCCGTTGGGGCCGAGCAGCGCGTAAAACTCGCCGGTGCGGACATTGAGATCGAGGCCGTTGACCACGGGCCTGTCGAAACTCTTCCTCAGGCCGGCAATCGACAGGGCAAAGGACTGGTCGGCCATGCGCAACTCCCGATGCGGCGCGATTTCCTGCGAGGATAGGCGGTCCGGCTTGCGGCAAGGTGAACCGCCAAGGTGAACGGAGCCTAAAGCCTGCTATTGCAGGCCCACCGGATCGAGGACACCTGCGTTGCATCCACCATCGGTCGGGCGGGCGGCAAGAATGAGGCTGGCGAGATCGGGGTTGGGAGAAATGTCGCCATAAAGGCCTACGGTGATCTCGGTGATGAGGCGGCGGCTGCCGTCCTGAGTGCAGGCGATGCGGACACGATCGCCGGCACCGGCGCCGAAGGCTGCATCGAAGGCCTGGCGGATCTCCGCCTGGGTGATGGTCTTGCCGACGCTGGCGGCGAGCGTCTTGCCGACCGGCGAGGCGTTGACGGCCGCGAACAGTTTCAACGCCGTGGTGAAGAAGGTTTGCTGGTTGCCGCCGAAGCAGGTGCCGTGCTTGAGCCATTCATGGCGCTCGAGAAACGAGCGCGTGCCCGGCATGGCGGCGGCGAGATATTTGGCGGTTGCGGGGTCCAGATTGACCGGCGGCAGATGCGCCCAGTCACTCTGGCGATCGAGTGCGACCGCGTCCTTGGAGACCCCGCAATAGTTGTTGCGGGGCCAGAGGCCATGGAGGCTAAGCGCAGTCGCATCGGCTCTTCCGGCGGCCTGGGTCGTGCATTCCGGTACGCCGGAATGCGCCTCGCAGAATGCCGGCTCCCAACTGAGAGCCAGGATCTGAAAGCCGCCGGCTGCCATAGCGGTAGCAGGGCCCATAAAGGCCATCGTTACCGCCAGCAGAAGGGCCGAGAATACGCGTAGCATGCTCAACGCTGTGTGATGTAGCCTTCCGGCACGCCGCGCGTAGAGAGCACGAACTGCCAGACCTGGATGGCGCGGGAGCGGAATCCGCCGGCGCAGCAGAGCAGGTAGTACTTCCACATGCGGAAGAAGCGGTGCTCTTCGGGCGTCTTCGGCTCCGGCCACTTGGCCTTGAAGTTGTCGTACCAGGCGACCAGCGTCTTGTCGTAATGCGGCCCGATATTGTGCAGGTCGATGACGACGAACAGATCCTCGATGGCTTCACCGACCTGTTTCAGCGATGGCAGCACGCCGCCCGGGAAAATGTACTTCTCGATCCAGGGATCGATCGTGGTCTTGGTATCGGGCGAGCCGATGGTGTGCAGCAGGAACAGGCCATCGTCCTTGATGACGCGGCGGGCGGTTTCGAAATAGGTGCGGAAGTTCTTATAGCCGACGTGTTCGAACATGCCCATGGACACGATCTTGTCAGCCTTGCCGGTGAATTCGCGGTAGTCCTTTACCTGGAATTCGACGGGCAGATCCTTATAGCGCTCACGGCCATAGGCGGCCTGATCGGGAGAGACGGTGACGCCGACGCAGTTGGCCTGGTACTTTTCGGCGGCAAAACCCATGAAGCCGCCCCAGCCGCAGCCGATATCCCACACGGTCTCGCCCGGCTTCAACTGCACCTTACGGCAGATCATGTCGAGCTTGGCTTCCTGGGCCTCATCGACATTGGTGACGCCTTGCGGCCAGTAGCCGCACGAGCCGACCATGCGCTTGTCGAGGCTCGCCTTGTAGGCGTCGGTCTCGTTGTAATGCATCTTGGCGACGCGCTGCGACCGGCTGATGGTCTGCATGTTGAGGAAGCGCGACTGCAGGTGCTGCCAGATCAGGTTCGGCGTGACGCTGATATGGTCTTCGACATTGAAGGCGGTGACGCGGCTGAAGAATTCAGCCATGTCTTCGACATCCCACCAACCGTCCATATAGGCTTCGCCCAGCCCGAGGGAACCCTGCGCGAAAATGCGGTTCCACGTGGCCTGATTGTGAATTTGCGGATCCCAGGGATTGGGTCCGTTGACCGTGATGCCGGCCTTGTCGAGCAAGGCGGTGATTTTGGATTGCTGATCCATCGGGATTATTCAACCGGGGTTATTATCAGAAATGCGAAGTGGCAGGCCATGTGGCAGGAGCCGCAAGTGGTCGGCGCATACCTGATGCAATTTCAGCACAGAAATCAAGCCGCGCGAGAAAAGTGGCCGGGAACAGTCCCGGCCAGCAAATGGAATCGTCCGAAAGGCCGTCAGGCGACGCTCAAATCCACGTCGACATTGCCGCGAGTCGCATTGGAATAGGGGCAGATTTCGTGAGCCTTGTGCACCAGGGCGACGGCTTGGTCGTGGTCGAAGCCCGGAATGGTCACCTTGAGGGCGACGGCGATACCGAAGCCGGCGCCCTTGGCGTTCTCGCCGAAGCTGACGGTGGCGTCGATCTTGGCGTCGTCGGGTATCTTCACTTTCTCGCCGCGCGCCACGGCCTTGAGGGCGCCCAGGAAGCAGGCCGAGTAACCGACGGCGAAAAGCTGTTCGGGATTGGTGCCCGGGCCGCCATTGCCGCCCATTTCCTTGGGGGTGTCGAGCGTAACGGCGAGGCGTCCGTCGTCGGTCTCGCTCTTGCCGGTGCGGCCGCCGGTGGTGGATGCGTGGGCGGAATAGATAGCAGATTTGATCATCGAAATTATCCTTGGTCGGCTGCGGGGGCAGCGCGGAACGGGCAGATTGTTATCGTGCAATTTAATTGTGTGCAATTGAAAAATGCGTGTTATGATGATTTATGCTCACGGGCTCCGATGAGGGCCGTTTCCGGTGGCAAACGAAAGGTGACATGTCCACGCATCCCGATCCTCTCAACCTCGACAACATGCTGTGCTTTGCCATCTACGCGGCGGGCCATGCCTTCAACCGTTTCTACAAGCCTCGGCTCGACGCACTCGGCCTGACCTATCCGCAATATCTAGTGTTCCTGGTGTTGTGGGAGCAGGACGGGCTGACCGTGAAGGCGCTCGGGGAGAGATTGTTCCTCGATTCGGGCACGGTCACGCCGCTGCTCAAGCGTCTTGAGGCGCGTGGCTGGCTGGAGCGCCGGCGGGACGAAGAGGACGAACGGCAGGTACGGGTGGTGTTGACACAGGCCGGGCGCGATTTGCGCGAAAAGGCGCTGTCGGTGCCATTGGCGGTGGCGGATGCGACGGCGCTGGAATATGCGGCGGTGGAGCAACTGCAATCGGGCTTGCGCGATCTGAAACGGCGGCTGGACGCACACTAGGCGCGGTCGAGGACATAACGCCATTGCTCGATCTCGGCGTTGCGCGATCGAGCAATGGGTGGTCGTGCCGATGCGATGAAAGCCGAGCTTGATGAGGACGCGGGCAGAGGCGGGATTGTCAGCGGCATGGCCCGCGCGCAGGCCAGGCAGAGCGCGTGAGCCAATAGCCCAAAACCGCTTCGGTTTTGGTGACGCTTTCGAGATCGGCGAGGCCGATCATGGCGTCCTGGTGATCGATGGCGAAGCGGAAGGCGCTGCCGGCACGCCACTCGTCTTCATGCTTGTTGAACCAAGTGCCGACGTCTTCGAGGACCGGCGGGAAGCTGGCCTGGCTCAGCATGCGAGAAACCTGCCAATCCGAACGGATTTCGAAGGCCTGCCGCGCGTCGGCGCCTGATGATAGCCGGAGGTGCAGGCGCGCAGTTTCGAGAGTGTCGCGGGCGATCATCGGCAACGGCTCGGTTGTTGGGTCCGCCCTTGGGTGCCTTCCCCCATAATGGGAGAAGGCGGACCGTGAATGCGGGAGCCTATAGGGTGATGCGGTAGTTGCCAAAGCCGTCGGCGGCATCGCTCACAAAGTCGATCTTCACGGCGGTGACGTCGGCCACATGGTCCTTGGCCTTGGGGCCGGTCTCGAACAGCACCGAGGTGTTGGGGATCGGTGCCAAGGACCAGTTGCTGTCGGCCTTGGGGTTGATGGTGCCCTGTTCGACGATATAGCGGACAATGACGTCGCGATTGGTGTCCGGCGCCTGCAGGATGATGACCTTGCCGTTGATGCCGGGGAAATTGCCGCCGCCGCCGGCGCGGTAGTTATTGGTGGCGACGACGAACTTCTGGCCAGGATCGATGGGTTTGCCGTCATACATGAGGTCGACGATACGGTTGGCATCGGCACTGGCCACGGTCAGTCCGTCGACGCTGTATTTCGAGGGTTGGGTAAGGTCGATCTTGTAGGTTACGCCGTCGATGACATCGAAATTGTAGGAGGGGAAATCGAGGTTGATCAGCTTCTGATCGGCTTCGCCGGCCTTGACCTGGTTGAAGATGCCGGCCGAGCGCTCCAGCCAGTTCTTGACCATGTCACCGGTGATCAGCACCGCCTGCACGGTGTTGGGATAGAGGTAGAGATCGGCGACGTTCTTGATGGCGACCGGGCCGACCGGGACATCGGTATAGTAGTCCGGGCCGCCACGACCGCCGGCTTTGAAAGGCGCGGCAGCCGACAGGATCGGCAGGCTTTCCCATTCGGTGCCCTTGAGCATTTGCTTCAGGTACCAGGTCTGGGCCTGGCTCACGATTTGCACGGACGGATCGTCGGCGACGAGCGCGAAGTAGGAATGGAGCGGCGCCGCGGTCTTGCCCACGGCGCGGCGGACATATGCCAGCGTCGCTTCATGATCGGCCTTGACGGCGTCGATGATCTTGGCTTCGCTGTCGACCAGCGGTTTCACCTTGCCGTCGACGCGCTGATAGATTGGCCGGGCTTCCGAAGTGTGGGAGGCGATGACCCATTTGCCGCCGGCGTTCTGCTGCAGGAGCAGGTCGATGAGGCCCATATGGGAGCCCCAGAAACCGGCCATGACGGCGGGCTTCCCGTTGAGCGTGCCCTTGTCGAGGTCGGCGCCCTCGACACCTGCGAAATCCTTGCTGTTGGGAAAGACGAGATGCTGGTGGCCGGTGAGCACCACGTCGATGCCATCGACCGCCGACAAATGCAGCGAGGCATTTTCGAGGCCCGGCGTGAAGGGTTGGCCATCGATGCCCGAGTGGGACAGCGCCACGATGATTTCGGCGCCTTCGGCTTTCATCTTCGGAATGAAGGCTTTGGCGGCCTCGACGATATCACGGGTATTGACCTTGCCGGCAAGGTTGCCGGCATCCCAGGTCATGATCTGGGGCGGCACGAAGCCGATGAAGCCGAGCTTGATGGTATGCTGGGCGCCGGCGCCGTCGACGATCTGCTTTTCGACGATGCGGTAAGGCGCGATGTAGGTCTTGTCCGCGAGCGGATCCGCAGCCAGTTCGCCGCGCACCAGATTGGCGCAGACGAAGGGGAAGTTGGCGCCCTTGATGGCCGCATCGAGAAAATCGAGGCCATAATTGAACTCGTGGTTGCCGAAAGTGCCGACCTCGTAGCCCAACGTATTCATGGCGGCGATGGTGGGATGCAGCTGGCCGTTGTCGAGGCCACGCTCATAGGCCACGTAATCGCCCATCGGATTGCCCTGGATGACGTCGCCATTGTCGATGAGGATGGCGTTGGTGGCCTCGGCGCGAAGGCCGTCGATCAGCGTGGCGGTGCGGGCGAGACCCAGGGTGTCGTTGGGGGCATCGGCGAAATAATCGTAAGGATAGACCGCGACGTGCAGGTCGGTGGTCTCGATGAGGCGGAGATGGGCCTCGTTGGCCTGCGCCTGCGCCGCAAAGGGATGCATGATCACGAGAGTGCCGGTGGCGGCAGTGCCGGCGAGGAAGGCACGGCGGGAAATTCCAGAGTTCATGGCTTTCGCTCCTTGGCTGGACGGCGGTGCGCGCAATGGATCGCACTGTCGGGACCACTGAAACCGGTGCCGGCCAGTGCATCCTTTCACTGTGTTCTGACTTTCATAGGTGACGCGAAGACGACAGCTTCACCCAAGCCCGAGGCTTTGCCAAGCAAATTTCTGCCGCCTTGTCGTTGGACCACGGCAAGCTGTTGATGCTAGAATAATATTTGACGACAGCCTGGGAGTGAGTGCGGCTATGAAGTGGCAGGGACGCGAGCGCAGTTCGAATATCGAGGATCGGCGCACGCAAGGTGGCGGCGGACTTGGTGGCCCCAGCGGCAACCCCTTCGGCACGGGCGGTGGAGGCTTCCGTATTCCCACCGGCGGAAGGAGTACGGGTGGCCTCGGCGGCATCGGCCTGATCATCGTTATCGGCATCGTCTGCTTCGCGCTGGGCATCAATCCGCTCAGCCTCCTGGATGGCTCCATGCAGACTGGTGGCGGCGGCGCTCTGGCGCCGAGTTCCTCGCAATCGCTGCCGCTGCCCAATGCCGGGCAGGATCAGCTCGCCGATTTCGTCGGCGTGGTGGTCAAAGAGACGGAAGATGTGTGGACGCAGATCTTCAAGGATAACGGCATGACCTATGTGCCGCCCAAGGTGGTGCTGTTCACCAGCCAGACGCAATCGGGTTGTGGCGTGGCCGATGCCAATAGCGGGCCGTTCTACTGTCCGAACGACCAGAAGGTTTACATCGATCTGTCGTTTTACGACCAGCTGCGCCGACAGTTCGGGGCCCCGGGCGATTTCGCCCAGGCCTATGTGCTGGCCCATGAAATCGGCCACCATGTGCAGGACCAGCTCGGCAAGTTGCCGGAGTTCAATCGCCAGCGCCAATCGATGAGCGAGGACCAGGCCAACGCCGCCTCGGTGCGGATAGAGCTGCAGGCGGATTGCTATGCAGGCGTCTGGGCCAACAAGGTGGGCCAGGAAAACCTGCTCGACCAGGGCGATGTGGAAGAGGCCATTACGGCGGCCAACGCCATCGGCGACGATACCCTGACGCATGGCCAGGTGTCGTCGCGCAACTTTACGCACGGCACTTCGGCGCAGCGGATGAAATGGCTGAAGCGCGGCATCGCCTCTGGTAATCCAGCCGACTGCGATACGTCCTCGGGCAGTATCTAGGCGGCCTGCATCGAACGCCTTCAGCGCTGGCGCATTATGCCAGCGATGGAGGAGTTTGCGATGACCGAGGCCAATCTGGATGACGTCGTTCTCGAGGGGTTCGAGGACGACGGAGTTTTCCCCAATAGCCGCCTTCCGACCTTGATCTACCGGCAAGCGCTGCCGATGGCAGCGACAAGCCCGGAGGCGCTGGAAGCGCTTTTCGCCGCCAATGGCTGGCCGCCGCAGTGGCGCGCGGGGATTTACGCATTTCATCACTATCATTCGACGACGCATGAGGCGCTGGGCATCGCCGCCGGGTCGGCGACGGTGATGGTGGGCGGGCCGGATGGACGCGCGTTCGATGTCGGGCAGGGCGACGTCATCCTGCTGCCTGCCGGAACGGCGCACCGGCGGCTGGCGGCGAGCCCGGATTTCCTCGTTGTCGGCGCCTATCCGCCGGGCGCGAATTGGGATGTGCTGAAGGGGGAGCCCGGCGAGCGGGAAAGGGCGCTGGAAAATATCGCCAGGGTGCCGATGCCGACGAGCGATCCGGTGGGCGGAAAGCCGGGACCGCTCATGAAAGTGTGGAAATGAAAAAGGCCAGGCAATAGCCCGGCCTTTGCATCGTGCGCCGCGAGAGCCTTACGGCTTCACGAATTCCGGCTTCTGCTCGAGACCCTTCTGGGCGCGGACGTGATTGATGAAGCGGGTAAAGAGGTAGTGGCTGTCATGGGGGCCAGGCGAGGCTTCGGGATGGTACTGGACCGAGAAGATCGGCTTGCCATCGACCGACAGGCCGGCATTGGAGCCGTCGAACAGCGACACATGGGTCTGGGTCACGCCGCTGGGCAGTGTATCGGCATCCACCGCGAAGCCGTGATTCATCGAGGTGATCTCGACCTTGCCGGTCGTCAGGTCCTTGACGGGATGATTGGCGCCGTGATGGCCCTGATGCATCTTCGAGGTCTTGCCGCCGAGCGCAATGCCCAGGAGCTGATGGCCGAGGCAGATGCCGAAGACCGGCTTTCCCGTCTCCATCAGCTTCTGGATGGTGGGCACGGCATATTTGCCGGTAGCGGCCGGATCGCCGGGGCCATTGGACAGGAAGATGCCGTCGGGATTGTGCGCCAGCACATCGGCAGCCGTGGCGGTGGCCGGCACAACGGTGACGCGGGCGCCCTGGTCGGCGAGACAGCGCAGGATATTGCGCTTGGCGCCGTAATCGATGGCGACGATGTGGAACTGCGGATCCTCGAGCTTGCCGTAGCCTTCGCCCCACTGCCAGCCCGTCTGGTCCCAGCGATAGGTCTGGGCGGTGGTGACTTCCTTGGCGAGGTCGAGACCCTCGAGGCCCGGAAAGGCCTTGAGTTCAGCCATGATCGAAGGCTCATGGAAATAGCCGTCCGGCGCATGGGCGATGACGCCGTTAGGCATGCCGGTTTCGCGGATGCGGGCCGTGAGCGCACGGGTGTCGATGCCGGCGATGCCGACGATGTTGCGCTTCTTCAGCCAGGCATCGAGCTTTTCGACAGCGCGGTAGTTGGCCGGATTGGTGATGTCCGCCTTCAGCACGACGCCGCGCACGCCCGAGAGCGCCGCCATGTTCACCGTCTCGATATCTTCGTCGTTGGTGCCGACATTGCCGATGTGCGGGAAGGTGAAGGTGATGATCTGCCCGGCATAGGAAGGATCGGTGAGGATTTCCTGATAGCCGGTCATGGCGGTGTTGAAGCAGACTTCGCCGGCTGCATGGCCGATCGCGCCGATGCCGCGCCCTTCGAGGCGGGTGCCATCAGCAAGGATCAGAAGTGCGGTCGCGGGGGATTGCTGCCAGCCGGTCACGGTGGGTCTCCAGTGTCTCTGCGCGGTGTCGATTGAGGCTTCCTATTAGAAGCCGGACCTTGGCAGCGCAAGTGGCAATACGCCGCCGATACGCTATATGGTCGGGTAAATGCCCGCGACAAGAGGAGAGCAGCCATGCGCGAACAGATCAGTGAAGGCCTCAAAACGGCGCTGAAGGCCCGGGATGCGCGGCGGACCTCGACCCTCAGGCTGATCAATTCAGCCATCAAGGACAAGGACATCGCCATCCGCCAGGAGAATCGCGGCCCGGCCACGAACGAGGAAATTCTCGTCATCATCCAGAAGATGGTGAAGCAGCGCGAGGAAAGCTTCGCGATCTATGCCCAGGCTGGCCGCACGGACCTGGCAACGGCCGAAAAAGAAGAGATCGACATCCTCAACGAGTTCCTGCCCAAGGGGCTGACGGAGGATGAGGTCGAGGCTGCGATCTCGGCGGCGATCAAGCTGACCGGCGCCGAAGGTCCCAAGGACATGGGCAAGGTCATCGGGCAGCTGAAGATCGACTATCCCGGCCGTATCGACTTCGGCAAGGCTTCGGCCAAAGTGAAGGCGGCGCTCAGCGCCTAGCCGAAGACGGGCGCAGCAGGGCGAGGCTCGGCGTTCCAGCTGACGACGGCGATGACGGTGGCCGCGAGTGAGACCGCGGCGCCGATCCAGGGCAGGGTGACATAGCCCCAGCCGTGATCGAGCACCGCTGCGCCGATGGATGAACCAAGCGCGATGCCGACGTTGAAGGCCGTGGGGATCAGCGGCGACGCGAGGTTGGGTGCATCGACCGTCGCCTTGAGGATGCGGGTCTGCACGGGCGCGCCGAAGCCGAAGCTGAGACCGGACCACAGCAGGATGATGATGCCCATGGCGATCATGTTGGTACTGCCCAGCGCCATCAGGGCATAGACGAGGGCCAGGGCCAGCAGCATGCCGATCAGCGATGGCATCAGCTTCCAGTCGGCGAGCCGCCCGCCTGCCAGCACACCGAGCGTCGAGCCGATGCCGAACAGCAGCAGCAACCACGGCACGAAAACTTCCGGCACGTGCGTGACGTTGATGAGGAAGGGCGCGATATAGGTGAAGACCGCGAACTGCCCGATCATGGCGACAATGATCACTGCCAAAGACAGGTAGACGACCGGCCGGCCCAGGACCTTGAATTCGCTGACGATGCTGCCGGCGGGACGGGGCTGGGCGGTATCGCGCGGGATCAGCAGCGCGATGGCAGCGAGGGCACCAAGGCCGAGCAGGCCGACGATCCAGAAGGTGGCGCGCCAGCCGAAGGCGTTGCCAATGGCGGTGCCGCCAGGCACGCCAAGGATATTGGCCACCGTAATGCCAGCCAACAGCAGGGCGACGGCACTGCCGGATTTCTCCGGCGGCACGATGCGCGTGGCCAGAATGGCGGCGACGCCGAAGAAGGCGCCGTGCCCGATGGAAACGAGAAGACGCGCCACCATCAGCAGCGGATAGTTGGGCGCCAGGGCGCAGAGCGCCTGGCCGATGGTGAAGGCCACGACCAATGCCAGGATGGTGCGCCGGCGTGGCCAATGCGCCGTCAGCAGCGTCACGATCGGGCCGCCGACGGCGACACCGATGGCATAGGCGGTGATCAGGATACCGGCCGTGGGAATAGAGACGCCAAGATCGGCCGATACGTCGGGCAGCAGGCCAGCGATGACGAATTCGGCCGTACCGATGCTGAAGGCGGTCAGGAACAGCGCGATAAGCGGCAAGGGCATGTGATTAACCGCCAGGAAGATTTCGATAAGGATATAAAGATGTCTTTATATGGGTCGCGCCGTCGAGGCAAGGCGTCGCGGCACTATGCCCGAACCTGCGACGGGTGCCATTCCTTTTCGATCTCGGCATTGAGGGAGGCGCCGAGAACCAGGATGAGGGCGGAATTATACATCCAAAGCAGCAGGACGACCGCCACCGACAGGGAACCGAAGGTGGCGTCGTAATTGCCGAAATGCTCGACATAGAACGAGAAGAGGAAGCAGGCTGCCAGCCACAGCAGGGCGGCGACGATGGCGCCTGGCAGCACGTGACGAAAGCGCCTGGGCCGCCGATCGGGCGCGAAACGGTAGAACCCCGTAAAGCCCAGCACGGCAAGGCCGAACAGGACTGGCCAGCGCAGCAGGAGCAGCAGGCTGTCGCCGAGGCCGACGAATGGCAGAGAGAGAATAGCGGGCAGGATGGCCACCAGCGTCAGGGCGATGACGAGGCTGGCGGCGCCCAGGACCGTGACCACCAGGGACACCGCGACGCCTAAAAGAAAAGAGCGCTTGTCGGCCTCGTGACGTGTGCGGGAGACGGCATAAAGCAGGGCGTTGACGCCGCGCGAACCACTCCAGAGCGCCAATGCGATGGCGGCGGCAAGCCCAATGCCGAGTTGCTCGTTGGGCTGATTGGTCAGCGCGAGCATCTGATCGCGGATAAGGTTGAGGATGGAGGTGGGCAGGAGATCACTGAGCCGCTCGATGGCCTGGATGAGAAAACTGCTGTCGACCACCAGGCCGACCAGCAGGACGACACTGCCCAGTGCCGGGAACAGCGACAGGAAAGCGAAGAAGGCGACGCCGGCGCAGCGCAGGGACGTATCCATGCCGAAGATTTCGATCCCGGTGCGGGTCACTATCCTGCGCCAGGCTCGATAGAGATTACGTTTGGCGGCAGGCGCTGCGTCCATGGCGGGAAGGCCTGAGGATGGGGTCATGCGCCCCTGTGATCGTGATCGGCCTTGAGCATATCGGCGTGGCGATGGATGAGTTTCCAGTCTGAGCCTTCGCGGCGAAACAGTTCGGTGACGCGGAGATCCATCGCCACTTTGTCTTTCTTGCCATGCATCTTGACCTTGGCATGCTGGACGCCTGTCCAATAGCCGACGTTATCGTCAGCTGCCATGTGCAGGATTTCGAAACTGCTTTCGCTGCCGTCCTCGAAATGCGTCGCACCGTCGCGATAGGATTTGTCGACGTGAGCGGCACCGCTTTCGATGCCGCCATCGGGGCCATAAAAGGTTGCGGGTGAGTGATGGGTGGACAGGTGGCTCACGCCATCCGGTCTGCCGCACACATAATCCTCGGCTGCCGCCTCGCGCCGCTTCATGAATTGCTCAAAATCCGGAGCCTTGGCATCCATTTGTCTCTCCTCGATCTGGGTTTCGATAGGGACGAAACGATCGCCTGGGAGTGCGGTTCCGGGGATAACTCCGCCGGTGCGGCCAGAAATCGCGCCGGGTGCGGATGACAAGAGATAGGTAAGCGCTTACTTAGATTTCATGCGCTTTTCCGATAATTTCCTGGAAGAAATCCGTCAGCGCCTGTCGATCTCGCAGGTCGTGGGCGAGCATGTGCTATGGGACAAGCGCAAGTCGCAGCCGCAGCGTGGCGACTACTGGGCTTGCTGTCCGTTTCACGGCGAGAAAAGCCCGAGCTTTCATGCCGACGACCGTCGCGGCATTTATCACTGCTTTGGCTGCGGTGTGCATGGCGATCATTTTCGCTTCCTGACGGAAAAGACCGGGATGAGCTTTCCCGAGGCGGTGGAGCGGTTGGCGGGCATGGCCGGCGTGCCGATGCCGGCGCGCGATGAGCGGGAAGAAAAGCGCGAGGAAGCGCGGCGGACGCTCTACGACGTGATGGAACTGGCGACGAAGTATTTCGAGGCGGCGCTGGCCCACAATATCGGGGCGAGAGCGCGCGGATATCTTCATGAGCGGGGCGTTTCCGCGCCCTCACAGACGCGTTTCCGGCTGGGTTTTTCGCCGGACAGCCGCAATGGGCTGAAGGAGCATCTGGCGCTGAATGGCGTCTCGGCACAGGAGATGATCGATACCGGCCTCGTGACGCAGCGCGATGGCGATCCCTTGACCTATGACCGGTTCCGCAATCGCGTGATGTTTCCGATCAGCGATTTTCGTGGGCGGGTGATCGCGTTTGGCGGCCGGGCGCTGTCGGCGGACGTGCCGGCCAAATATCTCAATTCGCCCGAGACCGAACTCTTCAAGAAGCGGCAGGTGCTCTACAACGGGCAGTCGGCCCGCCAGGCGGCCCATGACGGCAAGACGGTCATCGTGGTCGAAGGCTATCTCGACGTGATTGCGGCTGTGAGCGCCGGGTTCGAGGGGGCCGTCGCGCCGTTGGGCACGGCGATGACCGAGGAACATGTGGCCCTGTTGTGGCGCATGACCGACAATCCCGTGCTGTGTTTCGATGGTGACGCCGCCGGGCAAAAGGCGGCGGAGCGGGCGGCCGGTATCGTGCTCCCGCTGCTGCAGCCCGGCAAGACTGCCAAGATCGCCACATTGCCGGAGGGGCTCGATCCCGACGACCTGATCAAGAAGCATGGACGCGATGCTTTTGCCGATGTGATCGACCGTTCGGCGACGCTGTCCGAAATGATCTGGAACATGGAGACGCGCGGCGTGCTGCCGGAGACCCCGGAGGCGCGCGCGGCGCTGGAAGCGCGGATGCGGGAGCGGGCAGGCGGCATCGCCGATCAGTCGGTGCGCCGGCACTACATGCAGGCCTTCGACGAAAAGCTGCAGGCATTCTTCGCGCCGGTGCGTCACAACAGGTTCGAAGGGCGCCGCAACGATGGCAAACGGCAGCCCTATGGCGCCGGCGGCTATGGCGCGCAGAGCCGGGGCGCGCCACGGCTGGTGGTTTCCGACACACTGCGCAATTCGCGGCTGCTCAAGCCGGGGCTGGCTGCCGAAGCCACCCCGCGCGAGGCTACGATTATCCTGAGCCTCATCAATCATCCGCAACTGGCCGAGGCGCGGCTGGAACTGCTGGGGGCGCTGGATTTCGATACGCCGGCGGCGCGCGGCCTGCTGACGACCCTCCTCGATGTAGTGACGCGGGATCACGAAATCGATCGCGATACATTGATTGCGGCGTTGGGCATGCGTGGCTTCGGTGAAGCGATCGAGCGTATGCGAGGGCTCTTGAGCCGGCAGGGTGTCTGGCAAACTGGCGCGGAAATCGCCGAAACCGACGCTGAAACCGGTTTGCAGCATGCCCTGGCCTTGCATAACAAGAAAGTTCAGCTAAATAGGGAGCTGAAGGCAGCCGAATTGGCGCTGGGCGAAGACCCGAGCGAAGAAACATTCGAGAGGCTGCGGGACATCCAGAACCAGATTACCACTGTCGATGGCACTGAGGCATTGATCGAAGGATTTGGTTCGCTATCGGGACGCGCGACACGCAGTTTCTAGGCACGGGGCTTGGGAGCGGCGCGGGCGCGTGGTTTTGCGCATGGTCAAATGCGTGTCCGAAAGCGAGCGCGAGCCGGCTCCGTTAAGGGTTGGCTAACCATTCCTTTACCTTGCCTTGAACCATCCCCACTTATGAGAATTGCCGGTGCCCGACGACTACGGGCCCAGGGAGCATCAGATGGCCACGAAGGCAGCTAAGCAAAAAGAGACCGAAAACCCGGAAGCCGGCGCAGCCGGTGCCGCGGGCAGTGGTACTGAAACCCAGGATAGCCCGCTACTCGATCTTTCGGATGCGGCGGTAAAAAAGCTCATCAAGGTCGCCAAGAAGCGCGGCTACGTTACCTATGAAGAGCTGAACGCGGTGATGCCGTCGGAGGAAGTGACCTCCGAGCAGATCGAAGACATCATGGCGATGTTCTCCGACATGGGCATCAACGTCGTCGACGAGGACGAGGTCGAAGAGACCGAGCCCGATACCCCCGAGGAAGAAAGCACCGAGATCGCCGAGAAGACCGGCACGGCGGTCGCCAGCACCTCGAACACCAAGAGCGGCAGCGATCGTACCGACGATCCGGTGCGCATGTATCTGCGCGAAATGGGCTCGGTGGAGCTGCTGAGCCGCGAGGGCGAAATCGCCATCGCCAAGCGCATCGAGGCCGGTCGCGAGACCATGATCGAAGGCCTCTGCGAAAGCCCGCTGACCTTCCAGGCCATCATCATCTGGCGCGAGCAGCTTGCCCAGGGCGAAATCCTGCTGCGCGACATCATCGATCTCGAAGCCACCTATGCGGGCCCCGACGCCAAGCAGGCGGCGCCGGTCGTGCATGAGGCGATGGAAAAGCCCGCGGCCGCCGAGCCGGCGCCAGCGCCCAAGGCCAAGCGCGCCAGCACCGGCAATGACGAGGATGACTATGAGCCTGAGGAGCCGCAGGCTCCTCAGGATCCGGTGGAAGACGACGACGACGATTTCGAGAATTCGCTGTCGCTCTCGGCCATGGAAGCCGAACTGAAGCCGCAGGTGGTCGAGACCTTCGACCGCATCGCCGAAGCCTATGGCAAGATGCGCCGCATGCAGGACCAGCATGCCGAGGACCGCGCGGCTGAAAAGTCCGCCAGCGCCGCCGACGTCAAGAAGCTGGAAGGCCTGCGCGGCGACGTCATCACGGACGTGAAGTCGCTGTCGCTCAATGCCAGCCGTATCGAAAGCCTGGTCGAGCAGCTCTACGACATCAACAAGCGGCTGGTCCGGCAGGAAGGCCGGCTGCTGCGCCTGGCCGAGAGCTATGGCATCAAGCGTGACGCTTTCCTCGAGTCCTATTACGGCTCTGAGTTGGATGTGCGCTGGACCGACGCCATTGCCAAGCGCGACGGCAAGGGTTGGGCCGAGTTCGTCAAGCGTGAGCTCGATACTATTCTCGAACTGCGCGGCGAAATACAGACGCTGGCCAGCGAAACCGGTCTCGATATCGCCGAGTATCGCCGCATCGTCCACAAGGTGCAGAAGGGCGAGCGCGAAGCTGCCATCGCCAAGAAGGAAATGGTGGAGGCCAACCTCCGCCTCGTGATCTCGATCGCCAAGAAGTACACCAACCGCGGCCTGCAGTTCCTCGATCTGATCCAGGAAGGCAATATCGGCCTGATGAAGGCCGTCGATAAGTTCGAATATCGCCGTGGTTACAAGTTCTCGACCTATGCGACGTGGTGGATCCGGCAGGCGATCACCCGCTCGATCGCCGACCAGGCGCGCACCATCCGTATTCCGGTGCACATGATCGAGACGATCAACAAGATCGTCCGTACCTCGCGCCAGATGTTGCACGAAATCGGTCGCGAACCGACGCCGGAGGAACTCAGCGAAAAGCTGCAGATGCCTTTGGACAAGGTCCGCAAGGTGCTCAAGATCGCCAAGGAGCCGATCAGCCTCGAGACGCCGATCGGCGACGAGGAGGATTCGAACCTCGGCGATTTCATCCCGGATTCCAATGCGATCCAGCCGATCGATGCGGCGATCCAGTCGAACCTGCGCGAGACCACGACCCGCGTGCTGGCGTCGCTGACGCCACGCGAGGAACGCGTGCTGCGCATGCGTTTCGGCATCGGCATGAACACCGACCACACGCTGGAAGAAGTCGGCCAGCAGTTCTCGGTGACACGCGAACGTATTCGCCAGATCGAGGCCAAGGCGCTCCGCAAGCTCAAGCATCCGAGCCGCAGCCGGAAGCTCCGGAGCTTCCTCGACAATTAAAGGCGCCGAAGATAGTCATGCAAAGGCGGCCGCGGCCGCCTTTGTCATTCAAGGAGAACCCGATGTCCTTTCTCAAATCCCTGTTTGGCGGCGGCAAGGCTGAGGCCCCGGCGCAGGGCGACAAGGCGCTGGCACAGGAAGAATACAAGGGCTTCGTGATCAAGGCCGTGGCGATGGCGTCCGGGAGCGAACATCAGCTGGCCGGCACCATCGAGAAGGAAATCGGTGGCGAGCTGAAGAGCTACAAGTTCGTGCGTGCCGACAAGTTCTCCTCGCGCGACGAAGCCGCGTCACTCTCGCTGGCCAAGGGCCGGCAACTGGTCGACGAGCAGGGCGACAAGCTGTTTTCCTGATCCGACCTTTCCTAGACGTCCAGATTTTCCCGGTTGAGAAGACCGGTTGCAATATGGCGCGAGGCGCGCGGACACCGCACCGGTGAACGCGTTTGAACTCGCCCAGCGAAGTCCTGGAGATTTCAAGATGGCAAAAAAGCCAACCGCACGTGTGGAATTCATCAGTTTCGACGTGATCTATGAAGACGGTAGCCAGCGCTCCAACCGCCGCGTGCCGGCCGAGGTTCTTGGTGGCCTCGACGGTGACGAGCCGGCACGCGCCGTGATCGCGGAGCAGGATCGCGCCATTTCGGAGAAATCCGGCCTGCCGCCGCTGGCGATTAAATCGATTACGCGGTCCGGGAAGTAAAGCAGCGGGCGGCGCTGTTTGCGGCGCTTGCCAGCCTGATGTCGGCGGGCGCTGCCGTGGCGGCGCCATCGGCGTGGTGGCAAGAGGACGTCAACGGCGCCGGCGAAACGCATTGCGGCGGCAGCTGCGCGCAGAGCCAGCTGGAATGCGTGCGGTCGGTCATGCCCGGCACAAGCCCCGATCTGGCGACGATTGCCGACGAGAATGCCGTCCCATGGGGCCAGATCGATTTCTGGCTGGCGAACAAGCTGCTGGACGACCGGCCCGATCTCTTCAGGCCTGACAGCGCGCTTGGCGGTGGACGCGCCAGTGCGCCGCAGCTTCTGGCGCGAGGGGTCGAGGTAGATTACGACTTGGCGGTCGAGGGCAGACCGGTGGCGGCCATCGTGCGGCTCTGGCCGGACAAAGCCGGTATGGCGAGCCTCCGATGCGTCTATTTGCCGGGTGAAGCGGGCATCGAAGCCCATATCGACGAACTCATCGACTGACAGCTCGAATTCCGAAAGGTCTTTGCCGTGCAAACCGATCACTTGCAGCTGGGGCACCAGTCCGATGCGCCCAACTCACCCGAAGACGCCGTGCTCGATCCGGTGCCTAATCCCCATCCCGACACCAATTACGTGGCGCGCTATGTGTGCCCGGAATTCACCTCGCTCTGTCCGGTGACTGGGCAGCCGGATTTCGCGCATCTGGTGATCGACTATGTGCCCGACCAGTTCCTGGTCGAGAGCAAGTCGCTGAAGCTGTTCCTGAATTCATTCCGCAATCACGGCGCCTTCCATGAAGGGTGCACGCTCGATGTCGCCAAGCGCATCGCTGCGGCGATCAAGCCGCGCTGGTTGCGCATCGGCGGCTATTGGTATCCACGCGGCGGCATTCCGATCGACGTGTTCTGGCAGACCGGAGCGCCGCCGGAAGGGCTGTGGCTGCCCGACCAGGGCGTGCCGCCCTATCGTGGACGCGGCTAGGCGCTACTTGGGCGGCAGCGCCTTGTCGATGGCGGGTTTCACCACCGTCCCATAAAGTTCGATAGCCTTCATGACCTTGTCGTGCGGCACGGTGCCGACGCTCAATTGCAGGCCGAAACGGTCATGCCTGAACCATTCGTGTTGCATCAGGATCTTGTCGATCACCTGTTGCGGGCTTCCCATGAAGTAGGCGCCCTCGGGCCTGGCGCCGTTTTCGAACTGGGCGCGCGTGCCAGGTGCCCAGCCGCGTTCCTTGCCGATGCGGCTCATGGCGGCATGGTGGGACGGAAACGCGATATCGAGCGCATCCTGTGAGGTTTCGGCGATGAAGCCATGCGAGGAGATGCCGACCGGCAGCGTTGCGGGGTCGCGCTCCATCTTGGCGGCGGTATCGCGATAGAACTGGATGAGCGGGGCAAACTGCTGGGGCAGGCCGCCGATGATGGCGACCATCAGGGGGATGCCGTAATAGGCGGCGCGGGCGACCGAGTTGGGCGTGCCGCCAACCGCGATCCAGAGCGGCAGTGGCTGCTGGATAGGCTTGGGATAAATTTCCAGCCCCGGAATGGGCTTGGTGTGGGCGCTGCCTGGCCAGCTCACCTTGCCGCCCTGACGGATGGCGAGCAGCATTTCGAGCTTTTCTTCAAACAATGTGTCGTAGTCATTGAGATCCAAGCCGAAGAGCGGAAAGCTTTCGACGAAGGAGCCGCGGCCCGCCATGATTTCGGCGCGGCCATTGGACAACAGGTCGAGCGTCGAGAACTGCTGATAGACACGGACCGGATCGTCGGAACTCAGGACGGTTACGGCGGTGGAGAGGCGGATGGATTTCGTCATCGAGGCTGCGGCGGCCAGAATGGTGACCGGCGCCGAGGCTACGAAATCAGGACGATGGTGCTCGCCCAGGCCGTAGAAATCGAGGCCGAGCTGATCGGCCAGTTCGATTTCCTCCAGCAAGTCACGGAGGCGTTCGGCTGGGGACTGAGTGGTGTTGCTCAGCGGGTCGAGCGTGTTTTCGGCAAAAGAATAGAGCCCGAGTTCCATGATGCACCTCGTTATTATGTCGCCAACAAATGGCTTGCCTATGAAACAGCATCAAGACGGCACAGCGAGGTAACCGAGGCAGACAAAGAAAAGCCCCGGCTGGTGAGCCGGGGCTGGATGGCGCTTCAGGGGAGGAATGCAGCGCCGAAAGACGTCAAGCTTATTGAGCCGGAGCGGCCGGGGTAGCCGGAGCGGGAGTGCTCGGGGCCGCAGGCGTCGTATCCGTGCTCGGAGCCGGGGCAGCGTCAGTGGACGGGGCCGGGGTCGAAGGCGTGGTGTTGGTGTCCGGAGCCGCCGGAGTCATCGGAGTTGTATCCGTGCTCGGAGTGGACGGCGTAACGGACGGAGCCGGCGTCATGGGAGTGGTGGTCGTGTCGGTCGGCGCCGGGGTCGAAACGGACGGGCTGGTATTCACGTTGCCCGAAGGAGTGGACCCGGAATTGGCGGAAAAGACCAGATAGCCGATGGCCAACAAGGCCAGGACAACGATGATGCCGATGAACCAAGCCGTGCCGTTACCTTCACGCGTATACACAGTGCGGTTCGCGTCGGTCCCATACAACGGATCACGTTCTGGGGTAGCCATGATGTATCTCCATGTTGCATCCTGCTATGGCCTAGAAACGTGAGGTTGCAGAAATCGTTCCCGAAACCGTGACCTAGGCGGTTGCTGGGATGGTCGGAAATATTGAGTGACGATGATTTCGCCAATATTTTCAGATATTTTGCACGCGGTCTGGGACTACTCGCAGGTGATAATTTTGTGAGGCGAGGCGGTTCAGTCCAGCTCTTGGGCGCCTGAATTTTTCTCTGCACGGGTTGAAAAGCGCACTTTGAGAAGCCCGTTTTAAGCCGCAAGGATATTGCCCAGCGATTCCGGCGGCCAGGCATGCAATGAGCGACGTGGACAGAAATCTAGTATTCGGTGCGCTCGCCGATCCGAACCGCCGACTCGTGCTCGAGCGACTTCGTGAGCGCAATGGGCAGAGTCTGGCCGATCTGAGCCGCGGCCTGCCTATCAGCCGGCAGGCGGTGAACAAGCACCTCATCATGCTGGAAGAGGCCAATCTCATTACCAGCGCGCGGGAGGGGCGGTGCCGGCTACACTTCCTCAATCCGGTGCCGATCCATGCGACGGCCATCCGCTGGCTCGAGCGGTTCGCCGCAACGGAGCTTGGCATACTCGCCGAGGTTGGGGCGGGCAGCAAAAAGGCCGGGCACTGAGCCCGGCCTTCGCATTTCCAGTGCTCTTCGTTTACCGGCTGGCGACGGGCGTGATCAGCGGCGTGATGCGCCGGATGGTGACGCGGCGGTTCTGACGCTCACCCTGATCGGTGTTGATCTTCAAATAGCGCTCGCCATAGCCCTGTGTGACCAGGTTTTCGGGCGGGATCTGATAGAAGTCGCTCAGCACCTGGGCCACGGTATTGGCGCGCAGATCCGACAGCCGCAAGTTGGAGAGGTCGGTGCCAACGGCGTCGGTGTGGCCTTCGATCAGGAAGGTTTCGCCGGGGTTGCGCTCGAGCAGGGCCTGCATGGCGGCCGCAACCTGGCTGAGAGAATCGACCTGGTCGCGGGCGATGGTGGCGGCGCCGGTGTCGAAAGTCAGGCCACCGACTTCGAGACGCCGCACGCTGTCACGAATACGGGCAGAACGCTTGACCTCGTCGATGGTGTAGAGGCGGCGAACCTGTTCGACAGGCGGTTGTTCGAAGAAGGTCGCGAGCTGGTCTTCATCGGCGCTGGAGGCATCCAGCACATATTGATCGACGGGGATGTTGAGCCGCAACGGCGGCAGGCCGGCGCCGGGATCTCGATAGTAGTCGTCCTGGTCTTCCTGGTCGGCACGAGGATCGTAGTAGGCCAGCACATATTCGCGGCCATCCCGATTGATCCGCGAACGCTGCAGCACTTCACCATAGCGGTTGCGGACGGTCACCACCTTGGTGCCATCGGGGCGTTCCACGGTTTCGCGGACACGGCCCTGGCTCAGCTCTTCATAATAGACCTGGTCATCCTGCTTTACGAAGCGGTTACGCTCCTGCTGGGGATTGGAGATCACCAACTGGTTGCCGACCTGCACCACGATCTGGGTGTTGTCGACATTGACGTTGTTGGTGGCCTGGTTGTTGTTCACCGTGGTGTTGTTGACGGTATTGTTGACCGTGTTGTTCACGACCGTGGTGTTGTTGATGACGGTGACGTTCTGCGGCACCTCGATAGCCGGTGCGGCATCGACTTTCTGGCCCTGCTCGCTGGAGACCTCCTGTGGCTTCAACTGTAGCGCCGCCTGGGCATCCTTGTCGGAAGCAGGGGGGGCCTTGAGGGCTTCGGCCGGAGGCGCCGCGGTTTCGGTTGGACCAACGCCGGATTCGATGGCGGTCACCTCATCCTTGGCGCTGTCGAGGAGCGGGGCCACTTCTTCGGGTTTGACGTCGGCCGGCAGGTTCTTGACGTCCTCGGTGGGCTGGTCCTGCAATACGGGGCTCTTGTCGAGCTCCTCTTTGACCTGCTCGGGCGAGGGGGGCGTGGGCGCCGCGACCGGCGGTTGTTCAGCGGCGGGTGCTTCAGCCGGGGTCGCGGGCTGACCGGCCGGCGCGGCAGCGCCACCTGGGACCTTGGGAAGTCTGATGCCATATTTGGCGAGGCACGCATCGGTCGAGGCGAAACCGCCTTCGACGCAAAGCGTATCGATCTGGCCCTGGGCGTCGGCGATATTGGCCTGAGCGGCACCCACATCGCCGCCGCCGGTGCGGGCTTCGATCAAACCGGCGACCGCGTCCTGATAATTGGAGGCGGCGGCCTTGAGGCTATCACCGATATCGGCGCCCTGGCCGGGAGCTGGCGGAGGTGTCTGCGGGCTCGGCTGCTGCTCCGGCACGGCCGGCGCAGGGGCTGCGGGCTGGGAGGGAGCCGCCGGTTCGGCTGGCTGCGCGGGCTTTGCGTCATTGGCCGGCACGGGCTTTTCAGCAGGCGCAGGCTTTTCGGCCGGCGCAGGGGCATCGGCAGGTGGCTGGGCAGGCGCAGGAGCTTCCGCAGCGGGCTGTTCGGCGGGTGGCGTCTCGGCATTCGGCTTGTGCTGAGCAGGCTTATCCCGAGGCGCGGGCTTCTCCTGAGGCTCAGGCTTCTCCTGTGCGGGTTTTTCCGGCGGTGTTTTGGCCGGCTTTGGCTCTGGAGCGGGCTTAGCGGCCGGGGCCTCGGGGGCTGGCTTTTCCTCAGGCGCGGCTTGCTGGGCAGGAACGGCCGGCTTCTCCGTCGGCGCCGCTTGTTCAGCGGGCGCTGGTTCTGGAGCGGGGGCCTCTACGGGCGCCGGCTTTTCGACCGGAGCAGGCTTTTCTTCCGGTGCCGGCTTTTCGGCAGGAGCTGCTTCAACCGGCGGCGCTTCCTTGGGCGTTGCGGTTTCGGGAGCGGGCTGTTCTTCCTTGGGCGCTGCCTTCTGTTCTGGTGGGGGTGCAGCTTCCTCGGTGGGCTTTTCCTGCGGCTCGGGCTTGGAAGCGCCGCCGCTCTGCTGGAAGGCCTTGCACTCTTCGGCGGTCGTGATGCCAGCCGAGACGCAGGCGGCGGTCACTCCGGATTCCTGGGCGACTGTCACGCTGAAAGGCGCTGCGATCAGAAGGCCAGCGCTGGTGCCGGTCAGGAGCCAGTGTTTCAGGCGCATAGGGATTTTCCTTTTTTGAGGATTTCGGTTCGGAGCATGGTGAGGCCGGCCTGAACCGAAGCTGAACGCTGCC
Organism: Devosiaceae bacterium; assembly: GCA_036499825.1. GTDB lineage: Bacteria > Pseudomonadota > Alphaproteobacteria > Rhizobiales > Devosiaceae > Paradevosia. The sequence continues at coordinate 153,476 of DASYCZ010000049.1, read as the reverse complement.
CCCGCGTCATTCACCACGCGATCCGCTACGAAACGGCAACGTCTCCCCCAGGCTTGGGTTCCGACAAAACAATCGAGCCCGCCTCCGGCTGGAAGGGCGGGCTCGAAAATGGCGGGTATGCTTGGCAGGTATGCTTGGCGGATTACTTCGTGGCCAGTTCCCAGCTGACCGCGACATCGACCGCAAAGGTCAATTCACCGGCCTGCACGGGCACCGGGGTGGATGGAGCGTCGGCGCGAGCGGCCTTCATCATGAAGGGCTGCGGCGGCTGGCTGAAGTTCTGCTGCTCGCTGATGGAAAGCACGCGATCGAGGTTGACCCCGGCGACGCCGGCATAGAGATCGGCCTTCTCCTTGGCGTCAGCAAAGGCAGCCTTGCGGGCCTCGTCATAGAGCTTGGACGGATCGGAGACGCTGAAGTTGATGCCATTGATGGTGTTGGCGCCCACGCTGACTGCCTTGTCGAGCACGGTACCCAGGCTCGGCAGATCACGGACGCGAACGGTCACGGTGTTCGCGACTTGGTAGCCATTGATCTGGGGCGGCTTGGTGTAGCCATTGGCGTCGCGCTGGTCGGAGTAGACATAGTTCGGGTTGACCGAGAAGCCCGAGGTCTGGATGTCCTTCTCGTCGATGCCGGCTGCCTTCAGCGTGGCGATGAGATCGGTCATGGCCTTGGTATTGGCGTCGAGCGCATCCCGGGCGGTGGCCCCCTGGGTGGTGACGCCGGAGTTGATGATGGCGGTATCGGGCGTGCCGCTGACTTCGCCATGACCCTGGATGGAGATAGTGCTGATGGGCGGCAACTCCGCGGCCAGGACGGGGGTGGTGAGAGCCGTTGCGAGAGCGAGGGGAGCGAGGGCGGTAAACAGACGCATGAGGTTCTCCTTTTGAGTGGCCGGACAGGATTCGCCAGCCAATGCGGTGTTAATGCGGCACTGCTGAACCGAACTTGAACATCGGCCAGAAGTACTGGATAGCCATAAGACGTTGCATCACCACGAAACCTTGGGGCCTAGGTAAGAAAAATCTCATCCCGGCGTTGGCGAGGCCGTGAGTTACGTTCCGCACTGGGTGCTGGACTGTAGCCGTCTCAGGCGGTACTCAAGGGCGCCGAACGGTCTCGCGGACCGCTGCCATCGCCAATTTCAGGACAGCCCAGCCATGAATGACCCAATCGTTCCTGCCTCCGGCACCCTCGTCGGACGCGCCCTTGTGCCCGGATTCAATCATCCGCGCGTCGTGACGGTGCGCGATGGCGGCATCTTCGATATCACCGCCAAGGTGGCGCCGACGGTACGCGATATCGCCGAAGCTACCGATCCCGCCGCCTATGTGCGGGTAGCGGCCGGTACGCGCGTCGGCGATCTCGACACCGTGCTGGCCAATAGCTGGGCCGAGCACGTGGACGAGGCTGCGGTGTCGCTGCTGTCGCCGATCGACCTGCAGGCGGTGAAAGCCTCCGGCGTCACGTTCGTCGTGTCGCTGCTGGAGCGCGTCATCGAAGAACAGGCGCGCGGCGACAAGGCCAAGGCCGACAGCCTTCGGCAGGATATCCTGCAGCTCATCGGCACGTCGCTTTCCGACCTTGTGCCGGGTTCCCCCAACGCCATGAAGGTCAAGGAAACGCTGATCGCGCGAGGCATGTGGAGCCAGTATCTGGAAGTCGGCATCGGGCCGGACGCCGAGATCTTCACCAAGTGCCAGCCGATGTCGAGCGTCGGCTATGGGGCCGATGTGGGGCTGCATCCGATTTCGAGCTGGAATAATCCCGAACCGGAAATCGCGCTGCTGGTGACCAGCACTGGCCGCATCGTCGGGGCGACGCTGGGCAACGACGTCAACCTGCGCGACGTCGAGGGCCGTTCGGCGTTGTTGCTGGGCAAGGCCAAGGACAACAACGCCTCCGCGTCGCTGGGGCCGTTCATCCGCCTGTTCGACGACGACTTCACGCTCGAAACCATCAAGACGGCGGAACTGGCGATGAAGGTGGAAGGCGAGGACGGGTTCGTGCTCGACGGCCATTCGTCGATGGCGCAGATCTCGCGCAGCCCGGAATCGCTGGTGGCCGCCACGGTCGGGCGACATCATCAATATCCGGACGGATTGGTGCTCTATCTTGGCACCATGTTCGCCCCGGTAAAAGATCGCGACGGCGTCGGCAAGGGCTTTACCCATAAGGCGAACGACATCGTGTCGATCTCGACGCCGAGCCTGGGCACGCTCCAGAACCGGGTGCGCCTTTCTACCGAATGCCTACCCTGGACCTACGGCGCCAGCCACCTGCTGCGCGACCTGGCCCAGGCAGGGTTGCTGTAAATCAACGAAATCGAGCGGAGCCAGACCATGGGCGAAATTTTCAAGAATCTGATTGCCGGCGAGTGGGTGGGCAGCGAAGGCGGAGAGAACATCAATCCCTCCAATACCGCCGATGTCATCGGCGTCTATGCCCGTGCTAGTGCCGAGGAAACGACGCAGGCGATCGCGGCGGCCAAGGCGGCTTTCCCGGCGTGGTCGCGTTCGGGCCTATTGGAGCGGCATTCGATCCTGTCCAAGACCGCCCATGAAATCCTGGCGCGCAAGGAAGAGCTGGGGCGGCTGCTGAGCCGCGAGGAAGGCAAGACGCTGCCGGAAGGTATCGGCGAAGTCACCCGCGCGGGCCAGATTTTCGAGTTCTTCGCCGGTGAGGCACTGCGGCTCAATGGCGAGATTATTCCGAGCGTACGGCCTGGCGTCGGCGTGGAGATGACCCGTGAGGCCATGGGCGTGGTGGGTATCATCACGCCCTGGAATTTCCCGATCGCCATCCCATCCTGGAAGATCGCGCCAGCCCTTTGCCATGGCAACACCGTCGTCATCAAGCCGGCCGACCTGGTTCCCGGCTCGACCTGGGCGATCGTCGACATCCTGCAGCGCGCGGGCCTGCCCAAGGGTGTGCTGAACCTCGTGATGGGCCGCGGCTCCGTCGTCGGGCAGGTGTTGCTCGACAGCCCCGACGTGACGGCTCTGACCTTCACGGGTTCGGTTAATACCGGCCGCCGCGTGGCTGAGGCCAGCATCAAGGTGATGCGCAAGTTCCAGCTGGAAATGGGTGGCAAGAACCCCACGGTGGTGCTCGATGACGCCGACCTCAACGTCGCCGTCGAGAGCGTGGCGCAAAGCGCCTTTTTCTCCACCGGCCAGCGTTGCACCGCGTCGTCGCGTGTCATCGTCACGGAAGGCATCCACGACAAGTTCGTGGCGGCGCTCACCGAGCGCATCCGCAATCTCAAGGTCGATGATGCGCTGAAGGCCGGCACCGATATCGGGCCGGTCGTCGACGCCGGCCAGTTGAAGCAGGACACCGACTATATCGCCATCGGCAAGGGCGAAGGCGCCAGGCTGGCCGCGGGCGGCGATCTGGTGAAGCGCGACACCGAAGGCTTCTTCCTGCAGCCGACGCTGTTCACCGAGGCGACCAACCAGATGCGCATCTCCCGCGAGGAAATCTTCGGGCCGGTGGCGTCGGTCATCCGCGTGAAGAATTATGACGAAGCACTGGCCACTGCCAACGACACCGAGTTCGGCCTCTCCGCCGGCATCGTCACCACCTCGCTGAAATATGCGACGCACTTCAAGCGCAATGCCGAGGCCGGCATGGTGATGGTCAACGTGCCGACCGCCGGCGTCGATTTCCACGTGCCGTTCGGCGGACGCAAGGGCTCGAGCTATGGTCCCAGGGAGCAGGGCACCTACGCCAAGGAATTCTTCACCCAGGTGAAGACGGCTTACACTGCCGCCGGCTGAGTCTTTTCAATCGGTTATCGCCGTCGCCTGGTAGTTTGATTCAACCAGGCGGCGGTGACAAAGGCGGCAAATTCGCTTGACCACAGGCCGTCCCAAACCTTACGACACTGCGCGTCGGGCCTATAGCTCAATGGTTAGAGCCGACCGCTCATAACGGTCTGGTTCCAGGTTCGAGTCCTGGTGGGCCCACCAACACTTCTCAGTTAGTAAGGCTTCCCTGAGGGCTCTTACGTCGTGGGCGGCGCAGTCAACAGCACCGTGCCGATCAGCTGGACGGATATCTTCGTCGCCGGCTTCTATGCCGATGCCTGGAGATGTCCCGTTGGAGCACTGCCTCCACTGTTGAATGGCGGAAGCAGAACTCCGCATTGCCCTCGTGTTCACGTCTCTTTAGCAGACGGCTTTGAGCCGTTATCACATCACTTTCCGCATAGTTGTCCTTGGTCCCGCCGCAATGGGTGGGAGAGTAAGATGCTGTTGTTAAAGGATTTTGGAGCGGAAGATGACTGATGCCGATGCGGATCTGGTGCGCAATTTCATTGCTGATGAGCATGCGGCCTTTGCCGACAGGCGCCCCGGAAAGTTCTGGCCGGCCAATCAGCATGGGAGATCCACATTTCCATTCCGCTGCGCGGCTCCGGCGAGCTTCCAATGACCGCCCGCAATGTCGCGCAGCTTCACATGCTGCCCAACCCGGATTGGCAATGGCGGCTCAGTGTGCGCATTGCCGGACGCGGAGAGTTTTCTGAGGACGAGAAGAAAAGCGGCCGGAACGAGCTTGGCCTTTCCGGACTCGGGCGAGGAAATCTGCGGAATTTTCCGGCCTGGCTGAAGCAAGTCCGCGAAAAGAACGGTTTCGATTTCGACATTAGCGGCGCCGATATTCGCGTTGGCCGCAAACGCGCCGCAGCCAAACAGCTCGCCCAATGGCTGGCGAGCTAGCGTCGCTCGTACGGACGAAGAGATAGTCGGTCGGGCCAGTTCTTCTGGATCGGTGAGCCTGAGCGGGGCCGGAGCGATCGCCGAAGGTCATCGCTGTCAGTCTATTGCGCGCAACGGCACGAGTGTTCTTTCAGAAGCTCGCCACCGGCAGGCATCTTCACTTGCCGGGGGTGAGCACGTCGGTCGGCTTGACGATCTGATCGCCGACCTTGAGGCTGCCGTCGTCTCCTGCGGCAAGGAACGCGCCGGAGATGGCCTGCTCGTAGACTTCGCCGCGTCCGGTGCTGTCCTTGAGGAAGCAGTTCGGTCCCTTCTTGACGGCTGGATTGACGTTCATCGTGAAGGCCTGGCACTGCTTGTCCTCAAGGCAGGCCTTGAGGCAGTCCGTGACGTCGGCGACGCGCGATTTTCCCACGTCCGAGCCGTAGAAATCGACGCCCTCATAGATGGCGAAGCGCGGCGCGCTATCGGATGGTGTGTCGGCGGCAGCATCGGATTGAGGCTCGGCATCATCGGCGACCGGCTTAAGCGGCAGGTCGTTGGCGGTCCAGGCCTCGATACCGCCGCGATACCAGAAAACCTTGTAGCCAAGCGTCCCGGCCCGTAATGCGGCGTTGTAGGATGAGCGATCCTCGGGCCCCGCACCGAAGAAGATGATGGGCACCGAGGTATCCCCTTGCGTCTTGTCCTTCAGGAACTGGGACACGGCGCTCTGGAAACTATCGGTGATACTGCCGTCGCGACCGGCGTCGGTAACCGCCATCGCCCCGGGCAGGGACTGGTTCTGCCCGCTGGTATCGATCAGGACGAGCTTGGGCTCATCCTTGAGGGCGCCCACCACGGTGGCGGTGGTCACTATGGTGGCCCTTGTGTGCGAATTCGGCGTCGGCCCGCGATAGGGCGCAGGGAACAACAGGCTGGTGGGCGGCACGCCCGCGTCCTTCAACTCGTCCATGGCATCGAAAGCCGCATTGGCCGGAATATCCGCACCGGCCGCAGAATTTGACTGCTTGGCGGCCGATGCGTCGCTGCCCCCGGTGTCGGTCTCGACGTTGGAAATCATGACGGCGAGATTTTCGATGAGGTTGTAGCACATGGTGATGCTGGCATCCTCCTGGCTGTACCAGGCATTCAACTCGTCGCAATCGCGATAGACGACGGAGAGAGGGCGCGGGAAGGCGTAGGATTTGGCCAACTCGTCCACAAAACCCTGCAACGGTCCGGCGAGGGTCGTGGCGACGAACTTGCCGACGCGAGACTTCGAGGGCTCGAAGCTGACCTTGATCGAAGAGCCGGGAGCGTCGGCGGGAAGCAGGCCTTCCGGGTTCCAGGTTCCGACACGCGTATGCGGGGCAAGAATTGTCCGCCAGGCACGGTTCTGTTTGTTGAATTCCTCCTCGCAGCGACCGAGCGTCTGGTCGTCGAAGCCAATCTCCGAGACGATGTCCTGGAAGATGGAGGGGTTGGCGCCATACATCACGCAGAAGATGTTGCGGAAGCGCTTGAGATCGGCGGTGTGCTCATCCTGCCAGGGTGTGGAAGCACCCTGCTGTTCACCGAGCTTGCCGCTGTAATACCACTGCAGCGCAGCGTATTTGGCGACGCCGACGCCGATCTGGTCGGTATCGGGGTCCCCCGACGGATACATCGTGGGCTCCACCACCTTGAGGGCGGAAAAGATATCGACCGCGTCCTCTTCCGGCCCGGTCGAGGGCAGCTGCAGCTCGCCGATCAAAGCATGGCCGAATTCGTGCATGAAGATGCTGTTGATCAGCCCGAGATAGACCGAGACGATGCGATTGCTGTCACCGCCGAACATGGGCAGTGGGCTATCGACATCCTCGGCGTCCGCCGCAGCACCACCGCCGGTCTGATTGTCGTCACCCGCATTGCCATCATCAGTCGTCTTGCCGCCGCCTCTTGGGGGCAGGCCGCTTCCGGTTTTGCCGCCGGTATCGTTGAGGGCGGCAATGGAAAAGTCGGCAAGGCCGAAGGTGCCCTTGTCATAAGCCATGATGCCGATTTCGGAACCCAGCGCCGGCACACCGTCGAGGTCGCCGATCTGATTGCCGTTCACATAGAGGCGGGCCGCGCCGGGAATGTCGACCATGGTGATCACATCGTTGCCGTCCAGCTTGGCGGCATTGGGTACCGTGGCGATTTCATCAGCCTTGCCATTCGTTACGCAAAACAGATGCGCCGTGGCCGTGGCAATGACGTCCAAGATACACTGGTCGTCGCCGTTTCGCACCAGTAAGCCGATGGAAGCGGTGTCGTCCTTGGCGCTCAGGGAAATATTGACCGAGGTAAGCCGCCCATCTTCGGGCGGCGGGCCGGCCTTGACCGTAAGGGACTGCTCGGCCTCGTCGGTGGCGTTCTTGAGGACGAACCATCCATCCTGCACGCCTGCCTGCCAGCCCTTCAGCAATTGCTGGGAAACACCATCCGCCAACGGCCCCAGGAGGTCGTCATATTTGGCCTGTGCCAATGCCTGCGCCGGCGAGATGAGCGCAGCGAGCCCGGTAAAAAGAGCAAAGCAAAAGGATGCAGTAAAAAATCGATTGAACATGAGTTGTACCGGCAGGCTTGCCACGGGCCGAGCGTCCCGGGCTTCGTTATCGACAAACGGAACCCAACGGCCATGCGGTCGAGTTTCACCTGAAGCTGATCGTCTGTAAGCAACTGCCAGTCAAGTGCCTCGTCTTTTGTGGCAACGGTTACGAGACGGTTCGTCGGACAAAAGCCACAGTAGCGCGCGGGGCGGCGCGCCGCGAACAAGGCTACTGGGAGACCACAATTCTGCGGGGCCACCGCTCAAGCGCCACGACTGCCGTGCCGCTGAGCAGAATGAGCGCAATGCCGGAAAGTGCCACGGCATTGGGGACCGTGCGGAAGATCAGCCAGCCGGACAGCAGCGCCCAGATGGTGGATGAGTAGAGGAAAGGAGCGATGGCGCCAACGCTCGCTACCCTATAGGCCCCGAGGAGAAGCCAATGGGCGGTGATGAGGAAGGCGCTGGCGCCGAAGCCCAGCAGGATGGCTGTCGGCGAAGGCATAACCCAGTGCTCGAAGAAAAGCCCGGCGATGCCGGCGCCGATGATCTCGATCAGGCCAGCGCCTACAGCGACCACGATCCCAGGAATTTCCAGCTTGATCTTGCGGCCGATCAAATCCCTGGCCGCCACTGCCGCGGCGCTCCACAGCCCAAAGAGCGTAAATGGCGAAAACCCCCGGGCGCCTGGCTGCGCGACGAGAATGGCGCCGATGAACGCCAGGACGATGAGCGCGATCTGCATCCGCTGCAGCCGTTCGCGAAAGAAAAACGCAACCCCCAGCAGGAGGAGCAACGGGGAGGTTTGTCCAAGCGCCGTGAGATCGGCGATTGGCACATAGGCGAGGCCGACGACGAAGCCCATGGCGGCAGTCAGTTCGAACAAATTGCGGGCCTGGACCCGCACATCGAACATTTTTGGAACGAAGCGCAGGTAGCCCAGCGTCGCCAGCACCGGAATGCCTAGCACCAGCGAGCCGGTGCCCCTTATGAACAACGTCTCAAAAGGCGGCAGATCCGCCATAGCGAGCTTGAGAAGCGTGTCATTGATGGTGAAGCACGCCGTTGAAAGCACCATCATGATGATGCCGATGGTGTTGCCGGAAATGCGGCGCATCCAGACCTCTAGTACCGCTGTGACCGCACAGGGGTACACGCCAGGTTGCGGCAGTTATTAGCCGAGGCGCGGCATCGGGCAAACCAGAAAGATGCTCTCTGTCAGCGCCATTTTATCGCACGGTGATGATCGGCAAACCAAGGGCTCGAACCTTGCGAGCCGAGCGTCTGCTCATGGTGCGGCGGAACTTTTCAGGTCGAGGAATTTGGGTTCAGAACCATCGGTCCTGAACTGGAGGAGGAAGGCGTCGCCATTGTCACCGACAGCCTGGCAGTTGACGATCGTGGGACCCATGTAGGGGTTGGTGTAGGCGCAACTGCCAGTGGCTGCGATCGTCGAGGGCGTCGATCCTTTGATGCCCTCGTTTACGATGACCCGGTCGACAGTTTGAAGCTGCGAGTTGTCGTCGGGCTTGGCGCCCTCCATGCCTGTGAAGGTCGCCGTCTTACCCTTGTCACCGACCATCACCGTGAAGCCGGTGCGGCCAGTGTTGTAGATGGATTGAATCATCTGGCCGGAACATGTCGGCGACAAGTCATCGCCCGCCATGATCAGCTTGTCGCAGGTGCCCGTGACCGATGCCACGTCCTCGAGATTGGCACGATCTTGGGCATGGCCCGCGCCGCTCATCATCGACACGATAATTCCTGTCAAAGCCGCCGTCCTGAGTGGCAGAGCGAACCTCAATCTTTCCTCCATGCTGGGCCATAATGGCTGAGGTTGAGTTCGGCGAGGTCACGCCAATTCGTCAAGCCCCGTAGTGCCTCAGCTCCCCAATATGCAGGGACTTTTTCGTCATCGGGCATGGACCTGAGACGTTGCTGGCCAATGCCCTTCTAACGCACGGTGATGAGGTGACAGGCGAGGCTCGATGGGTCGGCGACGATGACGCCATAACATGGCGGCGCGCCGGGGTCGGCGATGAAGTCCGTGCTGGCGAAATTAGGGGATTGCTGAGGGCCGATTGCGGGCAGGCCCGTATAGGCAATGCCGTTGAGGCTGCCGCTGATGGGCAGGTGGCAGTGGCCGTGGAAGAGGTGGGCGATGCGGTGGCGGTGCCTTTGCAACAAGGCCTGCAGCGCGGCGGCGTTATCAAGCCCGATCGTGTCGGAACTGGGGATGAAGACCGGGCCGGGTTGGTGATGCATGAAGATGAGGGCAGGGCGTTCGCCCGCCGTCAGTTCCTCGTCGAGCCAAGCCAGGTCACCGGCATGGATATGTCCGTCATCGCGGCCATCTCCCCGATGCGTGTCGAGGGTAATGAGGCGGTAGTCGCCGAGGGTTTCGGAGCCGACCAGAGTATTGCGCGGCGAGAGAGGGAGATCCAGCATCTGGCTGAGCAAGTGGCGGTCGTCGTGATTGCCCATCAGTACCCGATAGGGCAGCGGGAAGCCGGTCATGGCGCGCTTGAACCCCGCATATTCCTCGGCCTGGCCGGAATGCGCGATGTCGCCGGTGAAGATGCAGAGATCGGCATCGGCGTGGTGTGCGAGGGCGTGGGCGAGGCTGCGTTCGAAGCGCTGGAACATGGTCTCGGCTTCCGGATCGGCGGCGGTGCGGAAATGCAGGTCGGTGAACCAGAGGATCTTCATGTTTGGCTTGTGCATCAGGGCTGTCCGGCTTCCCCGACGAGCGTCGTCCGCCGTACGACAAGGCGCGTCGGGACGCGGTGGATGCCGTCGGCGGGAGCCTCCGGATCGTGGGTGGCTTCGATGGCGGCAATGATGGCTTCGACGAGGGCGGTGATCGGATAATCGATGGTGGTCAGGCGGAACGCCGGCCAGTCGGCCATGGGCACGTTGTCGAAGCCGACGACAGACAGGTCCTGCGGCACCCGCAGGCCCACCAGCAGCGCGGCCTGCAGCAGTTCGATGGCGAGTCCGTCATTGGAGCAGAAGATGCCCTGCGGCCGATCCGGCTGCATGAGCAGTTGCAGCGCGCTTTCCCTGGCCGATCCCGCTGCCGCGTCGGAGACGATGAAGCTACCGGCCGTGCGTCCGGCGGCAGCCAGGCCCTGCAGGAAACCTTCCTCGCGCTCGCGATCGGCGAAGGTCTTGCCGCCACGGCCAAAGAAGGCGAGCGGACCCGGACAAAGCCGGGCGAGCAGCGCGCCGGCCTGACGGCCGCCTTCGACATTTTCGGCCAGGATGCAGCGAACGCCAGGCGCGTCCAGCACCCGGCCCGACAGGATGACAGGAAGGCCGGCATTGCTGCAGCGGCTGGAGAGCGCCAGCGACATGGTGCCGGCGGAGACGATGGCGGCTTCCGACTTGTAGTCGACGGCCTGCATCAACCCGGCCTCGACGTCGTGCTCGCCGCGCACGCTCACCACCATCAATTGCCGCCCGCTATCGGCGAGCGCGGTGGAGAGGGCATCGAAGAACAGGGCGTCGAATACCGATTGCGTCGGACCGGTAACGAGCGTCACCAGCCGCGAGCGCTCATGCACCAGGCCGCGGGCGATCGGGGACGGGCGGTAGTCGAGGAGGCGGGCGGATTCGAGCACCTTGCGGCGTGTCTCGTTCGAAACCCGGCCATCCTCCTGGAAGGCGCGGGAGACTGCCGAGAACGACACGCCGGCATGGGCCGCCACATCTTTGATGGTAATACGCTTCATCGCATCATCGTACTCAAATCGTCATTTTCATGCAAACGTTGGCAATGGACGAAATGACAGAATGGTGGCAATTTCAGTCACTGCATTGTCATGTTGGTCGTCTAGTCGTTTCGGATGTGCAAACGTTTGCACATGGAATTCAAGGTGCGAATTGCCGTGCTATGTCCGTCGTGCCGTATTTTGGGCCCGCGCCTGCCAGCGGGCCGAAAGGCGGCACGGCCAGTCGATTCAGGTTCCACACTCCTTTGGAGAATGAAGCAATGAAACTGTCCGGAATTCTCGCGGCGAGCCTTGCCGCCATCATGGTGGCCACCTCGGCCCAGGCCGCCGAAAAGCTGGTGATCGCCGGCCGCGACGGCGTCTATGCCGATGCGCTCAAGCTGGCCGTATCGATGTATAACAAGACCAATCCCGACGTCGAAATCGAGCAGCTCGCTCTGCCGATCGATGGTCTGCAGCAGCAGATCACCCTGTCGGCCCGTGAAAACGTCACCGCCTATGACGTCATCATGATGGACGATACCTGGGCGCCGCTGTTCATGTCCAACAACTGGCTGGCCGATCTCGACAAGCTGGGTGGCGGCCTCGACGACGATTTCGCCAAGGGCATGCGCGATGTCTCGAAGTGGCCAGTCGGCACCGGCACCACCTATGCGGTTCCCTTCATCGGCAATGTCGAACTCTTTGCCTACCGCTCCGACCTGATGGCTCAGCCCAAGACCTGGGACGACGTCATCGCGGCGGCTGACGCCAACAATAAGGGCGGCGTGTCCGGCCTTGTTTTCCGCGGCAAGAAGGCCAACCCGATCGTTTCCGGCTTCGTGCCGCTGCTCTGGGCCTACGGTGGCGACATCATCGGCGCCGACGGCAAGGCTTCCCTCGACAGTGCCGCCTCGCTCAACGCGCTCAACACCTTCCTCAAGCTCGCCACCTATGCGCCCAAGGGCGTCGAGGCCTATGACGCTCCGGACATCCAGGATGCGCTGCAGCAGGGCAAGACCGCCATGTCGATGGAACTCTGGCCCTCCTGGGCAGCCAATCTCGACAATGCCGACAAGTCCAAGGTCGTCGGCAAGGTCGCCATCATGCCGACCCCGGGTCAGGTCAATCCGCCGGCCGCCATGCTCGGGTCCTGGCTGCTTGGCATTCCGGCCAACGCCGCCAACAAGGAAGGCGCGCGCAAGTTCGTCGACTTCATGACTTCGGCCGAAGTGCAAAAGCAGCTCGCCCTCCAGGTCGGCACCCCGCCGACCCGCGGCTCGGTCTATTCCGATCCTGAACTGGTGGCCAAGTACCGCTGGTTCCCGGCGCAGTTCGAAGCCCTGCAAAACGCTCGCCCGCGTCCGCGCATCACCCAGTGGGCCCAGGTTGAATCCATCATGGGCGACTATCTCCAGCTCGCCCTGATCGGCGACATGGAGCCGGCTGCGGCGCTCAAGGAAGCCAATGCCAAGATCGCCGACGCGCTGAAGTAAGCCGCATTTGCAAAAAGACGGAGCCGTTCAGGCGGCTCCGTCACTCTCCAGACAGGTTTCCTCATGGCCGGCCGCCTCAGCCTTCGCGCCATTCTTGTGCTCACCAGCCCTGCGCTGGTGCTTTTTGCGTTATTGGCCATCTATCCGCTGGGCCGGAGCGTGCTGCTGTCGTTTTTCGACACCCAGTACGATCTGAATGGCGCGGTGTTTGTGGGCTGGGGCAATTATGCGAGCCTTTTGGGCGACAGTTTCTTCGATCGCGCCCTGACCAACACTGTGTTCTTCACCGTCGTGGCGACGGCATTGGAAGTCGGCCTCGGACTGGCGCTGGCGCTTTTGGTCCATCGCACCTTCCCGGGCCGGCGCTTCGTCATGCCGCTGCTGGTGATGCCCTATGTGCTATCCACCATGGTGGCGACCGCCATCTGGCGGGCCTGGTATAATTACGATTTCGGCTTCCTGAACAACCTTCTGGCGCTTTTTGGGCTCGACCGCATCGAGTGGCTGACCGATCGCCATCTCGCCATGTGGTCGCTGATCGGTGTCGATGTGTGGCAGACGACGCCGGTTGCCTTCCTGGTGCTGCTGGCGGGGCTGCAGTCCGTGCCCGATGAGGTCATCGAGGCGGCGCGCATCGATGGCGCCGGGACCCCCCATATCCTGCGCACCATCGTGTTGCCCCTCATTGTGCCGCATCTGCTGCTGGCGGCGCTGCTGCGCTGCGTGGAAAGCTTCAAGATATTCGACAAGGCCTTTGCGCTCACCGGCGGCGGGCCGGGCAACGCCACCTCGACGCTGTCAATTTTCGTGCATCACCTGGGCTTCAAGTTCTTCGATATCGGCAAGGCCTCGGCCGCGTCCGTCATCATGGTGGTCATCGCCGGAGTGCTGGCTGCGGTTTATGCATGGCGCATCATCCGGACGGAGACGCCCTGATGCGAACGTTGCGGATTTCCGGACTCGCCGCCACCATCGCGGTCTATGTGCTGCTGGTTTTGGCGCTGCTGCCCATCATTTGGATGTTGCGGACCTCGGTGGAGGGTGAATCAGGTCTCGTCACCACCTTGCCGCTGCTCTGGCCGACCGCGCCGACGCTTCAAAGCTATGTGGCGATCTTCAATCCGGAAGTTTTGGGTAAGCTGTGGAACTCGATCGTGGTGGCGGCAGGCTCGACGCTCCTGGCCCTGGCCGCCGGCTTTCCCGCGGCTTATGCGCTGTCACGCAGCGGTTGGCCGAAGCAGCTCGACAAGCTCTTCCTGCTCTTCGTCCTGGTGCTCAAGCTCACCCCGCCCATAGCCCTGGCCGTACCGCTCTATCAGGTGTTGCGCCTGTTCGGCCTGCTCGACAGCCTGTTGGGGCTCATCCTGGTCTATCAGGTCTATGCGCTGCCCTTCGCCATCTGGATGCTGCTCGGCTTCGTGCGCGACGTGCCGCTGGCCTATGAGGAAGCCGCCATGCTCGATGGTGCGGACCTGGCGACGAGGCTCAGGACCATCATCCTGCCGATGATGACGCCGGGGCTGGCGGCTACTTCGGTGTTCCTGGTGGTTCTGAGCTGGAACGAGTTCCTCTATGCGCTGCTGTTCATCCAGTCGCCATCGCGCTTCACCCTGCCAACCTACATCGCCAGCCTCATCACCGAGGACAACATCTTTTGGGGCCAGCTTTCGGCGATCGGGCTGGTGGCGTCGCTGCCCGTCCTGGTCCTGGTCGGCTTCGTGCAGAAGGCGCTGACTCGGGGCTTCGCCGGCGGCATCAAATAATCGGCCTGACGACGATCACGTCCTCCTGACTGTTTTGCTCCGACGCCTTTCGGCGTTTTGCCGGGCAAACAGCTTTTGCCAAATTCTGTTCAATAGAACGAAGTGCTGTTCGCTTTTGGACGGCAATTCCCGTCACCTCTCGCGGAAGCGTGGGCGGCCCGTAGAACCACATTGACAGGGCGGGAAGGGTACGTGCTAATAATAGCACGACGTTCTGACTGATGGAACGACAATGGATCGGTTCCTGGATGGAGGGACAGGCGGCAATGACAATCGTTGATGCGCAAATCCATATCTGGGGGCCCAACACGCCGGCGCGTCCATGGCTATCGGAAGCCTGGAAGAACCATAGCGCCGGCGCGTTCGATGCGCCCATGGTGCTGGCCGCGATGGATGCGGCTGGTGTCGACCGTGCCGTGCTGGTGCCACCGTCATGGGAAGGCGGGCGCAACGATCTGGCGCTGGCGGCAGCCGTAGCGCATCCGGATCGGCTCTCGGTATTCGGGCGCCTGCAACTGCAGCAGCCGGACGATCCGCGTCTGCTCGACAAATGGCAGACGCAGCCCGGAATGCTGGGTCTGCGCTACACGTTCACCACTGACGATGCGATTGCCGCGCTGGAAGATGGCGCCGTCGACTGGCTGTGGCAGGCGGCCGAGCGCGCCGATATCCCGCTGATGGTGCTGCCGCTGCCGCATCTGGTGCCGCGTTTCGGCGCGATCGCTGACAGACATCCGGGCTTGCGGCTGATCATCGACCATTTGGGGCGTTTGACCACCGGACGCAAGGACGACGCAGCTTTTGCGGACCTGCCGGAACTGCTGGCGCTGGCACGCCGCCCGAACGTGGCGGTGAAGGCCTCGGCGCTGCCGACCTATTCGACCCAGGCTTACCCCTTTGGGGGCCTCCATCCTTATATCCGCCAGGTCTACGACGCCTTCGGGCCCAGGCGGATGTTCTGGGGGTCGGACCTCACGCGGCTCAACTGTTCGTATCGCGAATGCATCGAGCTTTTCACCGAGGCGCTGCCATGGCTCACGGCCGAAGACCAACGGCTGATCATGGGCGAGGCGCTTTGCAGCTGGATCGGGTGGGCCGTGCCGTCCACCGCAGACACCTAACGGCACTCACAATAGCAGGGAGGATTCAATGATCACCAAACTCGGACTAGGGCTAGTCAGCGCCCTGGCGCTTCTCATCCCCGCCAACGCGGCGCTGGCCGCCACCAAGATCCGCGTCAGCGAGACCGGCATCCAGCAATACCGGATCGTGCTCTATGCGGCGATGATCAACGGGTATTTCGCCAATGAGGGGCTGGATGTCGAACTGGTCGACACCCGCGCCGGCGCGGATTCGATGAAGCTGCTGGCGAGCGGCGCGACGCAGTTCGAAAGCTCGGTGCCGCTCGATATCGTCAATGCCCGCAAGCAGGGTCTCGATATCAAGGCCATCGCCATGCTCGACCAGCGCCTCAACAACTCGATCATCGTGCAGAAGTCGCTGGCCGGCCAGATCAAGTCGTTCGCCGATATCGGCAATCACACCGTCGGCGTGGCCTCGATCGGCAGCGGGCAGTGGCAGGCGGCAGCGCTCGTCGCCAAGCAGGCGGGCATCGATCCCGAGAAGCTGAACTTCATCGCGACGGGTCCCGATCTCGCGCAGGCGGCGTTCGAATCCGGCCGGATCGACGTGCTGTCGTTCAACGATCCGCTGGATATCGCGCTGGTGGATGCCGGCAAGGGCGACTTCCTGGTCGATTTCACCGATGACGCGACGCACAAGAAACTGGTCGGTGACCAGATCCTGTTCACCGATATCGCAGTGACCGCCGACTACATGAAGGCCAATCCGCAGATCGTGCAGTCTTTCGTGAATGCCATCCAGAAGGGAATGGTCTGGGTCAAGGCCCACAGCCCCGAGGAGTGGGCGGACCTGCTGCAGAAGAACAACTACTTCAACACCATGGACAAGGCCGTGCTGGTAAAGTCGTTGCAGCGCATGGCTTCGGGCGTGCCGGAGTCGGCGATGGTGACGCCGGAAGCGGTCAAGAGCTTTCTCGACATGAGCGACTCCCTTGGCCTGCTCAAGGGCGACGAAGGCCTGACCCTGCCGCTGACATTCGAGGCCATGGTCGACAACAGCTACGCCAAAGCCGCGATCGCCGCGCAGTAGCCAAGCCGCGGGAGGCGGCACAGGCCGTTTCCCGCCATTGTTTTCCCGCTTGATGGAATTGACATGCAGCCTGAACTCTCGGTCGAGCTGAAATCGACGTCCAAAGCTTTCGTGAGCCGCGACAACAAGGTGGTTGTCGCCATGGAGGATGTCAGCCTTCAGGCCCGGGTTGGCGAGTTCGTCGCCATCGTGGGGCCGAGCGGTTGCGGCAAGAGCACCATTCTCAACCTTTTGGCCAACATCATCACGCCCACCTCCGGCGAAGTCCTGGTACGCGGCAAGCCGGCGGCGCAGGCAGCATCGGATATCGGCTATGTGTTCCAGCAGGACACCGTGCTGCCCTGGCGCAAGCTGACGCAGAACATAGAACTGGGATTGCTGCTCCGGCGCGTGCCGGCAGCGGACCGGCGCAAGCGCGTAGCCGAGCTGGTCAAGATGACCGGCCTTTCGGGCTTCGAGGATTCCTATCCCGGTGAACTGTCGGGTGGCATGCGCAAGCGCGCGGCGCTGGCCATGGCGCTCGCCTATGACCCCAGCCTGATCCTGATGGACGAGCCGTTCGGCGCCCTTGATGCGCAGACGCGCATCGGCCTGCACGAGGAGCTCATGGCGCTGTCGCAGGGCACCAACAAGACCATCCTATTCGTCACCCACGATATCACCGAGGCGATCACGCTGGCCGACCGGGTGGTGGTGATGACGGCGCGGCCGGCGCGGGTGAAGTCGGAATATGTGATCGACATCGCCCGGCCCCGGAACATCTCGGAAGTCCGCTTCGATCCCAAGTTCGAAGAACTTTACAAAAATATCTGGGACGATCTGCGTCCCGAAGTGGCCGCCCAGCAGGCGCAAGAACGCTAATCGAGGAATTGACATGAGTCTCGACACCAAGGCCCTGCTCGACAAAACCCTGAGCGATCGCCGGCGCGCGGGCTGGCTGCGGCTGATCGACCGGTTGATCCTGGTGGCGGTGTTGCTGGCTATCTGGGAAGTGGTGGTGGATATCGGCTGGGTGGCGCCGTTCATGGTCAGTCGGCCGTGGCTGATCGCCCGCGACCTCTACCAGATGTTCAGCACCGGCTATATCTTCCCGCACCTGTTCGCGACGATCTACGAAGCCGCTGTGGGGCTCATCATCGGCACTATCCTGGGCATGCTCACAGGGTTTCTGGCGGCGCTATTTCCGCGCTTGTCCGACGCGATCCAGCCGATCCTGGTGGCGTTCAATTCCATGCCGCGCGTCGCGGTGGCACCGCTGTTTATCGTATGGTTCGGGTTCGACTACACATCCAAGATCGCCCTGGCGGCGATGGTCGTCTACTTCGTGGTGTTCTTCAACACGTTCTCGGGCATGCGCTCCATCGATCCCGTGCTGCAGAACAGCGTGCGGGTGATGGGGGCCTCGCGCTTCCGCGTCCTGCAATATGTCAGTGTGCCGCATACGCTGGCGTGGATCTTCGCGGCCATGAACACCAGCATTTCACTGGCGCTGGTAGCCGCGGTGATCGGTGAATTCGTGGGCGCCACGCAGGGCATGGGCTGGATCATGGTGCAGGCGAGCTCAACCATGAACACCACAAGGCTGTTCTCGGCAATGATCATCCTGTCGGTCATCGGCACGGTGCTGTTCTTTGCCACCAGCCGGCTCGAGGCGGCTGTTCTCGGCTGGCGCCCCAGCCGCGAAGTCCAGTAGGGCTTCATCCCCCACACCAGCAATCGCGCATAAAAAAAGGGACGTCCCGGGGGGATTGGGACGCCCCTTTCGACCGGCCGATGTGAGGAGGCCAGTCTGGCCGCCTTATGCGGGGATCAGGCGATCCCGGCAGTGGCGGCGAGCTCGTTGATCTCAGGCACGTCGAGGGCGACGAGGCCTTGGGCGAAGCGCTGGATCTCGGCATCTCCGGGCAGGGAATAGGGACGGCGCAGGCCGCCTTCGCCGCCCGGGCACTTGAAGGCTTTCAGGAACATCTTGATCCAGCGGGGCGAGGCGCGGTGCCAGGGCTTGGTGTAGTCGGTGACACGGTGCAGGTCGGCATAGGCCTCCGTGGCCGCCGCGAAATCGCCATTGGCGACGTGGTCGAGATAGAGCCGGTAGGTCTTGGGGATGATGTTGGCTTCAGCGCCCAGCAGGCCAGCCGCACCCATGGTGAGGGTTTCGATCGAACTGCCATAGGGCACGTAAATGGCGACATCGCGGGTCAGGGCGCGCTGCAGTTCGATGAAGTAGTTGTCGCCGAGGCCGGCCAGGTTGATGGCGACGATCTGCGGGTGCTGCTTGACGATCTTGGCGACGATGGCCGGACTGGGCGTGTAGCCGATGACCGGGTTCGGGGCGATTGCGGCCGGGTGGTTGAAGTCCTTCAGGACCTCGTCGAAGAAGGCCAGCAGTTCGTCGTCGGTCGGCTTGTAGCCGTGCCAGGAGGAGGGGCCATAGAGGTTGACGACTTCAACGCCGGCTTCGGCCGCGAGCAATGAATGCTCGAGCGTCTTGGCCGGCGTGTGCTGTTCGGGAGGATTGGCATAGACCGGGATCTTGCCTTTGCATTCGGCTACGGCCGCGCGGTAGAGGATTTTCAGCTCGTCCATCGTCAGGGAATGGCTTTCGCCCGAGCCGGCGCTGCCCACATAGATGCCATGCCGCGAGCCGACGAACTGCTGCAGGAACTGCCGCTGGGCATTTTCATCGAAGCTGCCGTCGACGGGAGAAAAGACAGTGGCGGTCCGGCAGATCAGCGGAATGGAAGCGGCCATGGGCGATGGTCCTCGTTCGGATTTGGCTTGAAAGACCGAATGGGCGAGATGCCATCTGACATCCCGCCCATTCGTGGTCGCTTCGACGTCAGCGGGAGGCGTCGCGAAGCATTTTGCCCCAGCGCTCCATGTCGGGACCAAAATCCTTGGTCCAGCGCTCCATGTCGGGAACGTATTTCTGGGTGATGGGCTGGTACCAGTCTTCCTTGGTGACATCACGCTGATCGGGCACGCCGCTCATGGCGCTGACGGCGCCGTAGATGTTCTCGTAGGCGAGGGCGCCTTCGTCACCCAGGGTCCAATCCTGGAACAGGCGGGCAGCGTTCGGATGCGGCGCAAAGGCGGAGATGGCAGACCAGTTGGTGCCTTCGACCGGGGTGGGGCTCGGATGCGTCCAGCGGATCGGAGCGCCCTGTTTCCACTTCAGATAGGGAATCCCTTCGGCCGGCCACACGCCAACGTCCTTTTCGCCGACCAGCACACGGTCTGCGACGGAGATGATGTCTGAATAGACGGTCGGCTGCTGGGCGGCGAGGGCCGTGAGGAAGTTCCAGCCATATTCATCCTGGAACTTGGGATCGGTCGCCATGTGAACCATGGCGTAGCAGGCGCCACAGGTCTGGTCGGTGATGGCGATACGGCCCTTGAAGACCGGGTCGAGCAGGCCCTTCCAGGTCGAGAGCAGCTTTACCTCGTCGGGCGTCACCTTGGTGGGGTTGTAAACGATGACGTTGTCATTGGTGTAGGGCGCGTACGAGAAATTGCCCACATGCATGTCGTCGGGGAAGCGATCACTGGTGGGGATCTTCCAGTCCGCGAGCAGGCCCATATCGGCAAGGCTCTTGATACTGGGCTGGTCGGAGATCGACACCAGGTCGGTTACATACTGGTGGGCCTGGGTTTCCTGGACGAACTTCTGGTACTGAGCGACGCCCACCAGACGCTGCACTTCGACGTGGATGCCGGGATATTTCTTCTCGAAGGTCGTGGCGACCGCCTTCATGGCTTCCAGCGGGCCGCTGACGTACCAGACGAGACTGCCTTCCTTCTGCGCGGCGGCGTAGAGCGATGCTTCATCGGTTGGGTAGGTCTGGGCCTGCTGTGCCGCTACGGGGGCGGCGAACGCGACAGCCGCACAGGCAGCCAATGCCGCCGTCGCCAGGCGTCCAATGAGTTTTTTAGCTGTCATCTTGTCCTCCCTCCACGAAGGTGTTGCGTTAGATGTTCTATCTAACAGAACCTCGTGCTATTTTAGTGCGGATGCGGGGTTTGTCAATTGCCTCGACGGGCGCGGTGATCCGCCATCACCGATTCCCGGCCGGATGAAGATGAGCGGAAACCATCGCGAAATATTGACATTCCGGTTCCGAGCCGTATTCTCTTCACTAGAATGCCGTTCTATTTTATGAAGAAGTGCGCAAAGGTTCCCAGCAATTGGTTGAAATGAAAGATCTTGGCGGGTTGTCGCCGGCAGTGAGTTCCGCTGGCGCCGAAAGCCGCATTCCCCTGTTGCCGATCGAACTCGATGACCGCCAGAAGGCGCTGTATGCGCGCATTGCGGGTGGTCCGCGCGGCGGCGTTCGCGGCCCGCTGGCGCTTTGGCTCTACAGTCCGGAACTGGCGGAGAGCGCGCAGGCGCTGGGTGAATTCCTGCGGTACAAATCGGTATTCGCGCCGCAGCTATCCGAATTCATCATCCTCATCGTCGCGCGGCATCTCGATTGCGAATACGAATGGTCGGCGCATGCGCCCATCGCGGAACGGGTCGGGGTTCCGCCGAAGGTGCTGCAGGCCATCGGGGAGGGCCGCGAGCCGATCTTCGAGGACCCGAGCTACGCGGCGCTCTACAAATTCGTCATGCAGCTGATGACGGCCAACCGTGTGGACGATGCGGTGTTCCAGGAATGCCACGCGCTCTTCGGCGAACGTGGAATTGTTGAGGCCACCAGCACCATGGGCTACTACAGCATGGCAGCATTCATGCTGAATGCCGCACAGGCACCGGCCGCCGCGGGGCGGACGCTGCCGCCGCGCGCAGGTTGAATCACCAAGGGGGCAAGATGAGCAAACAAGAGACAGATACGGCGCGTCCAGCAGCGGCCAACGGCGTGGCTGCCGTCGATCGCGCTCTCTCTATCCTTGCTGCCTTCACCCCCGGTGAGCCATCGCTGACGCTTGCCGAACTCGCGGCGCGCACGGGCATCTACAAGAGCACCATCCTGCGGCTGGCGCAGTCGCTGATTCGCGGGCGGTTACTGATCCGCCTCGATGACGGGCAGTTCCAGATCGGTTCGGAAGCCATGCGTCTCAACGCACTCTACCAGGAGCGCGACGGGTTGAACGATTTGCTGCTGCCGCGCATGCGCCAACTCGCCAAGACGACGGGCGAAAGCGTCGTATTCTATGAGCGGGACAACGACATACGCTTCTGCCGATTGCGCGTCGAATCCGACCAGCCGATCCGCCACCATGTCCGGGAGGGCGAGGTGATGCCGCTGAAATATGGTTCGGCGGGACGCGTGCTGCTGGCGTTTTCGGGGGAGAAAGGCGAGCCCTACGAAACCATTCGCAACACCTATTTCTACGTGTCGCTCGGCGAGCGCGTGCCGGATACGGCGGCGGTCGCGACCCCGATCCTGGGACCGCGTCAGAAGCTGGTCGGCTCCTTGTGCGTCTCGGGACCCTCCTCACGCCTCGATGCGGCGATGGCGGCACGCACGATCCCATCGCTGCTGCAGGCGGCGCAGGCGGTAACGCGTGATATCGGAGGTGATCCGCGCGGCTTCGATGGCCCGATCGCAAAGACCAGCGCCGAGATCGCCTGATGCAAAGGCCGATGCTGCTGTGCCGGTGCGCCACGATCTTTTCGGCGACCGGCGAGCTCGATGAGGAAAACTTCCGTATCTTCCTGCAGCGTTTCATCGAGAACGGCCACGGCGTCTACCTGGCCAGCGGCGGGTCGGGCGAAGGGCACGCGCTGACCTGGGAAGAATTGCGCCGGGTCTATGAAATCGGCGTCGAGGAATGCAAGGGCAGGGTACCGGCGCTGGCCAATCCACCCGAGCAGCACACGGCCGAAAAGGTGATCGAGCACAGCCTGCTGGCAATCGAGGCCGGTGTGGAGGTGGTCAACATCTATGGGCCGACGGGTTGGCACGGCTATCGGCCAACCGACGCCGAGCTCGACGCCTATTTCGATACGGTGCTGGACGAGGTTCGTCATCCCGTGGCGTTGGCGCCCAATCCGAACATGGGTTACACGCCGTCGGCGCGGCTGATGGCGCGGATATGTGACCGGCATCACCAGGTGGTGGCGGTGAATCTGAGCGGGCTGACGGAGGGCTATTTCGTCGAACTGCGGCAGACGCTGCGCGCCGAGGTCGAGATCTACGTGCCCTTCACGGCCTCGCACAATGCGCTGGATTTCGGGGCGGCGGGGCTTGTCGATGCGGATTCCAACCTGCTCCCGTTGACGTTCCGGAAGTATCTGGAGGCCCATGCGCGCAAGGACGTGGACGCCATGAACGCCACTTATGGCGACGTCATGAAGTTCGTGCGCTATGTGTCGCCATGGGCTTCGGCCAATCCGCGCTGGATCAAGATGGCCATGCGCGTGCTGCAACAGCCGGGTGGCGAGGGTATACCGCGACCGCCCTATCGCATGCCGTCAGAAGCGGTGCAGCAACAGTTCCTGGCAGGCCTGCGCGAACTCGGCCTCGCCGAACTGGCCTAGGGCCAGGCCCTACTCGCCAATCAGCACCACGGTTGCGGGATCAACCCGCAGCCAGACCTTCTCGCCCTCGGGATATTTCCGCGCCGGACTCAGCTGAGCGCGAACCGGAACACCGCCGGCGGTGAGGAAGACGTCGGAAATGTTTCCCAGGTAATAGCAACTGGTGACCTCGGCCTCATAGACGTTGGTGTCGCCGGAGGGCTGGGCGAGAATTTCGACATTCTCCGGCCGGAAGACCGCCTCGACCCGGGCGCCGGGCGCAAAGCCATTCTGGGTCGTGGCGATGAGCCGGCCCGTATCGAGCTTGACCAGGGTCTGGACGCCAGTCTCGATCACCTCGCCCTTGATGATATTGGCAAGGCCCACGAACTCGGCGCCGAAATGAGTGACGGGGCGCTGGTATAGTTCCTCGGGCGATCCGATCTGGGCGATCTTTCCACCGTTCATCAGCACGATGCGATCGGCGATGGCCATGGCTTCCTGCTGGTCATGCGTCACATAGATGGCGGTGATGCCCAGCCGCTTTTGCAATTGCCGCAGCTCGAAGCGCATGCGTTCGCGCAGCTTGGCGTCGAGGTTGCTGAGCGGCTCGTCGAAGAGCAGCACCTTGGGCTCCATGACGATGGCGCGGGCGAGGGCGACACGCTGCTGCTGGCCGCCTGAAATCTGGCTGGTGCCGCGGTCCTTGAAGGCAGTGAGGCCGACGAGGTCGAGCGCCGTCGCGACGCGTTCCTTGATCTCGTTTTGTGGCAGGCGCTTGAGATTGAGGCCGAAAGCGACGTTGTCGGCGACGCTCATATGGGGCCAGATGGCGTAGGACTGGAAGACCATGCCGATCTCGCGCTTTTCGGGCGGCAGCGCGAACTTCCCCGACGAGGCGATTTTATCGCCCATGACGATCTCGCCGTCCGAGATGTCCTCGAGGCCGGCAATGCAGCGCAGGGTCGTGGTCTTGCCGCAACCGCTGGGGCCGAGCAGCACGACCAGTTCGCCATCGCCGATGGTGAGATCGATGCCGTCAACGGCGGTCACATTGCCGTATTTCTTGACCATTTTGCGCAGGCTGACGCCGGTCATCGAATTCTCCTGGACATTGCGGGACGGGCTGCAAGGCGCGCCGACCTGGATTGCGACGGCATCACGTGCCGAAAGTCTTTTCGAGCTTCACCTTGAACACGGCCCGCGTGATGAAGATCAGTGCGATCATCATCACCGATTGCACCACGCCGATGGCGGAGGCGTACTGGTAGTCGCCGGAGTCGGTGTATTGCCAGGTGAGGACTGAAAGGATCGGCGTCTGCTGGCTGGCGAGCAGCACCGAGGCGGAAAGCTCTTTCATGCTCATCAGCATGACGAAGAACAGGATGGCGATCAGCGTCGGCTTCAGCAATGGCAGCGTGACCAGCCGGATGGTGGACAGGCCGCTGGCGCCGCACATGCGGGCGCTCTGCTCCAGATCCTGGTGGATCTGCAGGATGCCAGAACGGCTCACCGCCACCGCATAGGGCAGGAAGCGCGCCAGGTAGGCGAAGAGCAGCACCCAGGCGGAACCATAAAGCGGCGTCCTCAAGAACACCCAGAGCAGGCCGACCGCATAGGTGATGCCCGGGATGGCGACGGGGAGCACGGCCAGATAGGCCAGGATGCGGGCCGAAAGATTGGCGCGGCGAACTTCCATGTAGCTGATCAACCCGCCGATCAGCACACAGACGAGGCCGCTGACCACCGCGAGCCAGATGGTGGTCCACATGGCTTCCTGCATCTCTTGAGAGGTGAAGGCATCGATGAGGTGCTGCAGCGTGAAGACGCTTGGGTTGATCACGGGGGAGGAGAACTTCATCAGCGACGAAGCGATGAGGGCGCCGAAAGGCAGGACGTCGGCCGCAAGAATATAGACGACAAACAGGACGATCGCCGGCAGCGCCCATTTGCCGAGAGGCAGGGGACGGGCATTGAAACCTTTGCCAGTGACGGTAACGAAATGCTCGGCCTTGCGCGTGATGCGGCGCTGCAACCAGATGCCCACGATGGCGATCAGCAGTAACAGCGTGCTCGCCGCAGCCGCATGGGCGAAGTGGGTCGGGAAGCCGGTTGAGTCCTGGTAGATCTTCCAGGGCAGGGCGGTGTAGCCGATGGTGGTGCCGATCATGCCGGGGATCGGATACATTTCGATCGACAGCAGGAAGACCAGCAGCGCCGAGGACAGGATGGCCGGCATCGACATCGGCAGCGTGATCTTGAGCAGGGTCTGCATGGCGTCGGCCCCGGAGGTCCGTGCCGATTCCTCGAGCGAGGAATCCATCGCCCTGAGATTGCCCACCGTGAACAGGTAGCAGAAGGGCGCGAAGAACAGCACCATCACCCAGACAATGCCCGCATAGCTCCAGATGTTGACGATGGGCGTTACGGGGATGCCAAGCCGCGCCATCAGGGTGCCGGCGATGACGTTGATGAAGCCGCTGTTCTGCGATCCCAGGGCGATCCACGACACCAGCCCGATGAAGGGCGACAGGAACAGCGGCAGGATGACCAGGAGGTCGAGCGTGCGTTTGAAGGCGATATTGGTGCGGGCGATGATCATCGCCATGGTGATGCCGATGCCGACCGACAACAAGGTGACGATGAAGCCGAGGACCAGCGAATCCCAAAGGTAGAGATAGTATTCGGGCGTGCCGTAGACGGCGAAGATGGCCGCGAGGCTACGCACATCGGATAGCCCGAAATTGGTTTCCTCATAAAAGGCGGCATCGAGCGAGAAGATCAGCGGGATGATGCAGATGCCGACCACAAAGGCGACAAGCAACACCCAGACCAGCCGTTCGCCGGTCCACCGCATGGCAATGCGATGAAACGTGGTCGGTAGTTCGGCCGCGCCCGCAATGCTCACTCGGTCATCCTCCTCATCAGGTTTGGCGAGTCTTATTCTGTCTAACAGAATGTCGTGCTATTTTTATGGATCGTTCACCGAATGTCAATCTGGGACTGGAGAGTGCGGCGGATTGCGCCCGCAACCGGAAGGCATCAGGCCGTCAGCTCCCGGAGAAAGGCAAGGAAAGCGCGGACCTTGGCGGACATCAGATGGGGAGAGTGGTGATAGGCATAGAGTGGAAAGGTTTCATCGGCCCAATCGGGCAGGAGTTGAACCAGCCGCCCGTCCGCCACGAATTCGCGCGCATAGAGTTCCAGCGGCTGGCCGATGCCCTGGCCGCCGAGACAGGCGCCCAAGAGGGAACCGGTGTCGTTGACCATGAGTTGCCCCGAGACGTTGACTGGCACGCTCTTTTCGCCGCGCTGGAAGAGCCAGTCATAGTGGCGGCCGGTCGCTGGGTTACGGAGGAGAATGCATTGGTGCGCCGTCATGTCGTTTGGGTGCAGCGGCTGGCCATGACGCGCCACATACTCTGGCGACGCGCAGGTCAGGACGCGTGTTTCCAGCAACAGGCTGCCTGTAAGGGATGATGGTTCGGGCAGGCCGAAGCGCACGGCAACATCAAAACCTTCCGCTACCAGATCGCCTATGCGGTCACGTATGGCGAGTTCGAGCGTCAGTTCCGGATGCCGCGCGAGGAAGCCGGCGATGTTGGGCGCCAGTACATATTGCCCAAAGGCGCCGTCGGAGGTGATGCGCAGCCGTCCGGTGACCTTGGCGGAGGAGCCGCCCGCTTCGATGGCGGCATCCTCGATGCTGGTCAGGTGCGGTGCCACCGCTTCATAAAAGCGGCGGCCTTCGTCGGTGAGGGTGATGGATCGGGCGGTGCGGCGAAAGATGGTGATGCCGATGCGCTGCTCCAGCCGGGCGACGGCGCGGCTGACGGCCGATTGCGTCAGGCCCAGCGCCTCACCGGCGCGCACGAAGCTGCCCGCCTCGATGACGGCGGACAGGACGCCAATGCCGCTGAGCAGCCTGCTATCGAAAGTCATTGAGACATACTTTTTGTCATTCTCACTCTGATTACTATGCGTTCGTGTAATCGCGGCGCAAGCACTATGTTGTCTTCAGCGGTCGCTGGACGACCAACAAGGAGAACGGCAATGAGCAATGAGAACAGGGTCGCTATCGTTACCGGTTCATCGCGGGGCATCGGACAGGCCGCCGCCAAGCGCCTCGCCAAGGATGGCTTCGCGGTCGTCGTCAACTATGCGGGCAAGGCGGCCGAGGCCAACGAGACGGTCGAGGACATCAAGGCCAATGGCGGGCGCGCCATCGCCTTGCAGGCCGATATCGCCGACGAGGTCGCGGTCGCAGCGATGTTCGACGCGGCGACGGCGGAGTTCGGCGGCGTCGACGTGGTAGTCAATTCCGCCGGCATCATGATCCTCGGGCCACTGGTCGATTTCAAGCTGGATGATCTCGACCGCATGCATCGGACCAATATCCGCGGCGCCTTCGTGGTCAATCAGCAGGCGGCGAGGCGCGTGCGGAGTGGCGGCGCCATCATCAATGTCTCGACGTCGGTCGGCCGGCAGGCATTGCCCACCTATGCGCCCTATGCGGCGTCGAAAGGCGCCGTCGAGGCGATCAGCCTGATCCTTGCGAGGGAATTGCGGGGGCGCAACATCACGGTGAATGCCGTCGGGCCAGGGCCGACGGCCACCGATTTGTTCCTCAACGGAAAGGACGAGGCGACGATCGACCGGCTGGCCAAGCTCAACCCGATGGAACGACTGGGTGCGCCCGGCGATATCGTCGAAGTCATCGCGTTCCTTGCCGGCCCCGCGCGGTGGATCAACGGCCAGGTCATCTACGTCAATGGCGGCATGAACTAGCGCCGGCACAAATGGGCGGCGGCCGGCACTGCCGCCCATGCAGCGTGGCTACTTGCCTTTGAGAGACGGGAAATAGTCGGCCGCTTCCGGCGTCAACAGATCACCCAGCGAGGCGATCGGGGCCTGGTATAGCTCTTCGGTGCAGGCAAAGATGACGTTGGCCAGGCCATCGAGGCCGAACGAAACCTTGTCGCCATTGAGGAAGCTGATCTTTAGATTGCTCTCGACCAGATCGTCATAGCCGCAATCTTCCTCGTCACCGTCCTTGTTGCGATGCGCGCGGACGAAATCGGCGAGCTGCTGGTCGGGACCCCACTCATAATCATCGGGATGGGCGCGGGCGTAGTCGAGGTCGGTGCTGCCGCCATCCGCGAAAGGCGTGGGTACCCAACCCTTGAAAATGCGGCTCATGTCGAGCGGCTTGCCGGCGCGCACGTCGAGCGTGGTCTGGATAAAATGGTTGTCGGGATGGGCGCCGCCGCAAAAGATACTGCCGCCCTGGGTGTAGCTCATCACGGTGGGTGAGAGGTAAGTCACCTCGAGTTGCTCGTCCTCGAAGCCACCCAGCGTTCCGGCGTCATCGGAAAGGCCCTCATACCAGCCCAGGCCTTGATAGACAGAGGCCATGCAATCGAGCGCGCCGGCGCTGTTTTCCCAATGCGCGCTATCCAGATAGTCGTTGACCGGCGTCATGTCGGCGCCCCCAAGGCTGATGACGTGCGGGAAAGGGAATTTCGTGCGCGGATCGGTGAGATAATCGAAGGCAACCTCACCCCA
This sequence comes from Devosiaceae bacterium, assembly GCA_036499825.1. Lineage (GTDB taxonomy): Bacteria > Pseudomonadota > Alphaproteobacteria > Rhizobiales > Devosiaceae > Paradevosia. The sequence goes on along the minus strand of DASYCZ010000049.1, from coordinate 125,026 downwards.
TTGCGTGGGGGTGCTGGCCTTATAGGGCACCTGCATCTTGAGGTAATCATAGGGCGAGGTCTTGGCGGTGAGATTTTCCTCGTCGGCGTAGAAATTTATCAGAACAGCCGAGAGACTGGACGGGATTGGGGTGAAGTTCTCGTCCAGCCGCCGCGAGCCCACGCGCTCCAGCGCAATCGGCAATGTCTTGCCGCCATCCTGCCAGGTGCCGGAGACCTTGCCCCCGGCGGCAGCCTCAAGGTGCCATTTGGCGCCGAGCGGCGGGGTGGGAAGGGTTCCTTCCGGCGCATCGTTCGGCACGTCCTTGCACAGATCGACGGTACAGGGCTTTTCTTCGACCAGTTCCACCTCGCCGGGTGCCGCATGCTGGACATCCAACGGGATATCGATGCCCTTCGACATATAGGCATAGCGCCCGGTGACCGCGCCGGTTGCGGTTTCCACATCGGCGGAAAGTTCCACCACGATAGCGGTGCTACCGAGCGTCCCCTTGTAGATGACGGCGGTCGCGGCGAAGGCCGGTGCGGCGATAAGGACTATGCTGGCGGCAATGGCGAGCAGCGAGGCGACGCGTTTTTTCATGAGGGTGGTCCGGGAGGGTGGTCCTATAGCCAGCGCAATTTGAAACTGGCGTGGATATGGGCCGCTACTTGCGGTTGTAGCGTGCCTTGGTTGCTTCGTTCATCGGGTAGAGACCCGGAAGCGGAACGCCGGCGGCGACCTCGTCCATGATCCAGGCCTCCATGCGCTCCTGTTCGGGGCCTTCGGCCAGCACGACATCGAGCAAATCGGCCGGTACCAGCACGGCGCCGTCTTGGTCGACAACGACGATATCGTTGGGGAACACGGCGACGCCACCGCAGCCGATCGGCTCCTGCCAGCCCACGAAGGTGAGGCCGGTGACGGAAGAAGGGGCGGCAACGCCACGGCACCAGACCGGCAGCTCGGTGGCCAAGACACCACTGACATCACGCACCACGCCGTCGGTGACGAGAGCCGCAACACCCCGTTTCTGCATGCGGGCGCACAGGATATCGCCGAAGATGCCGGCGTCGGTGACGCCCATGGCATCGACCACCGCCACGCAGCCGCTGGGCATGGCCTCTATGGCCGCGCGGGTCGAATTGGGCGAGGCCCAGGAGGCGGGTGTGGCGAGATCTTCGCGGGCAGGCACGAAACGCAGCGTGAAAGCCTCGCCGGCAATCCGCGGCTGGCCAGGCCGCAAGGGCATGGCGCCGCGCATCCAGACGTTGCGCAGGCCTTTCTTGAGCAGGACCGTGGTGATGGTGGCGGTGGTTACGGCCTTCAGGGTTTCGATAGCGGCGGCATCGAGAGGCATGGCTGTTCTCCTGTAGCAGACCTCCCGGATACGCGATCGGTCAGGCGGTACGCGCGGTCCAGAGCAATATCTGGCTCATGACATCCTTGAGCGCATCATCGAGCGCCATGATGGCGCTGGACGTCGGGCTCAGAGTGGCGGGCTTACTGGCCGAGAAGGTCTTTGAGGCGAAGATCTGACGGCGCTCCTCGTCGACCAGCTTGGCATTGATGGTGACACTGGCGACATTGCCCTTGGCGACATCGATCTCGAAGGCGGTGATTTCGGTGGCGAGCGTCACGTCCACGGTCAACTGATCGTCGGGACGGCCGATATTGGGGAATTTGCTGGCCTCGAACGTCTGCAGCATCCGTGTCTGCACGAGACGCGGCAGGGTGTCCGCCAGCTGCGCGTCGGGCAGATAGCTGAGGATATTGCCAGGCTCGCGCACCACGACGCGCTGGGAATCATAGGTCTGGACAGCGAGAGGCTGGGTGATGACGACCGTCCGCGAAGAGCGGCGGCGGATTGCGCCGGCCGAGGTGCTGCCCAGGTCGTAGGTGAGAGGTGGCGTTGCCGTGAAGCAACCGGCCAGGGTCAGGGTGAGTGCGGACGCACCCATTGCCATGAAGATGCGGCGCGAAGGCTTCATCGGTAGTCCCTTAGTGTTTGTCATAGTCCCGCACCGTTTGTCCCCCGAAGATCAGGCTCTGGGGATTACTTTCCAGATTCCGCACCACGCGGTCCAGTCGTTGCAGCGTGGCGCGCGCATCGACCGCCAGGGCAGTGAAGTTGGGCAAGCCACCCGTGGTGAAATCCCCCAGCCCAGAGGCAATGCGAGAGGTGCTTGCGTTGAGCTGATCGGCGAGGGTGTGAACCGATTTGGCGGCGGCGGTGAGCTCGTCGAACAGTCCTTCGTCGCCGGCCGTCGACACCATGCCGTTGACGCGCGCCAGTATGGCGTCGACCGTGGTGGCCGATTGGTTGAGCGAGGTCGAAAGGGTCGTGAGGTTGGTCATGACCGTGTCGATATTGCCGGCGTTTTCGCCCAGCTTGCCGGAGAAGGTGTCGACATTGGCGACAACGCGGCCGATGGCGGCCGGGTCGACCGCCTTGGTCACCTGATCGATCGTCGCCACGGTCGATTTGAGACCCGTCGTGATCTCGTTGAGATTGGTGGCGAGCGTCGCGGCGGCGTTGAGGACGGTATCGATCTGTCCGGAACTGCGCGACAGGGTGCTGGTGAACGTCGAAACATCGGCCGCCGATTTGTTCAGCGAGTCCGATAGTGTGGTGACGTTGGCCATGACGGTATCGACATTTTGGGCATTGGCGCCCAGCTTGCTGGAGAAACTGTCGATATTGGCGACGACACGATTGATGGCCGCCGGATCGACGGCTTTCGTCACCTGCTCGATGCTGGCCACGGCCGTCTTCAGGCCGGCGGCGATGTCGTCGAAGCTACCGGAGAGATTGGCGGTGGCGCCGATGATGGTGTCGATCTGCCCGGAATTTTGAGCCAGCATGCCGGTGAAGGTCGAAACATCGGCGGCCGACTTGTTCAGCGAGTCGGACAACGTGGTGACGTTGGCGATGACCGTGCTGATGTTATCGGCATTGGCGCCAAGCTTGCTGGTGAGCGTGTCGACATTGGCGACGACGCGGCCGATGGCGGCCGGATCGATCTGCTGCGTTACCTGATCGATGGTCGTCGTGGCGGACTTGAGACCCGTGCTCACATCGTTCAGATTGTCGGCGACCTTGGTGGCGGTGGCGAAGAACTCGTCCATCTGCGCGGAATTACGCGCGAGGCTTGCCGTAAACGTGCTGACATCCTGCGAGACCTGGGTCACCTGGCCGGGCGGCACGGCCTGGACCAGCGTGCGCAGATCGGAAGAAAGCCCGCGGATGTCACTGGCCATGGGGCCGATCTGCTGGCCGACGTCCGAAATGCTGGCTAGGAAAGTCTTGAGCCCATCGGAATTGGCGGCAAGCGCGGCGCTGAAATTCTGGATATTGTCGACGGTGGCGTCGAGCTTCTTGTCATTGTTGTCGAGAAAGCCATTGAGACGGTCGACCGCCGTGCTGGCGCCGCTGAGCGTCGTCGTCAGGCCATTGAGGATCGACTGGAAATCGGACCTTTCGGCATAAAGCGTCGGGATGGTCTGTCCTTCGGGCGGCACAGGCGGGCCGGCGGCCTGGGAGCCACCGGAGAACTGGATGGAGCCGATGCCGGTCAGGCCCTGAAAGCCCATCAGCGTCTTGGTGTCGGCCTTGATCGGCGTGTCCGCGGCCACTTCCACGAGCGCCACGACGTGGTTGGTGTCATTGGGATCGAGATCGATGCTTTTAACCTGACCGACCTTGATGCCATTGAACTGGACGTCGGTGCCGACACCAATACCCGAAACCGCGCCAGTGAAGACGATATTGTAGGATTTCATGGCGGCGCTGTTGAGCGGGCCGGCAAACCAGTAGACGAAGCCGAACAGCGCCACGACGATTGCGAGGGCCAGGGCACCGACCAGGGCATAGTTAGCGTCGTTTTCCATGCGCTAATGTTCCAGATTGCGGGCGCGAGGACCGTGGAAATACTTCCTCAGCCAAGCTTCATCAGACTGCTGCATCTCTGCAAGTGTGCCGGCCATCAGCAGTTTCCCACCAGCCAGCGCTACTATGCGATCGCAAGCCTTGGCAAGACTGTCGAGGTCGTGTGTTACCATTAACACAGTCAAATCGAGGGTGTCGCGCAAGGTCATGATCAACTCGTCGAACTCGCCGGCACCGATCGGGTCGAGGCCGGCGGTGGGTTCGTCGAGGAACAGGATCTGCGGGTCGAGCGCCAGGGCGCGCGCGAGCGCGGCGCGCTTGATCATGCCGCCGGACAATTCCGAGGGGTAGCTGGAGGCGGCGCTGGCGGGCAGGCCGACGAAATCGAGCTTCAGCCGGGCGATCTCGCGACGCAGGCTCGACGAGAGTTCCAGATGCTCGCGCATCGGAAACTCGATGTTCTCGAGGACGGTCAGCGAAGAGAACAGTGCGCCCTGCTGGAACAGCACGCCCCAGTTGCGCTCGATCTCCATGCGTTCGCGGCGCTTGAGGCTGGAATAGTCCCGGCCGAGGACCGTGATCTTGCCGCCGCGAATGGGCAGTAACCCCATCATCGCCCGCATGGTCACGGACTTGCCCGAGCCCGAAGGGCCGATGAGCCCCAGGATTTCCCCATGGCGGATGTCGAAACTGACGCCGTCGATGACCGTGCGGTCGCCGAATCCGACCACGAGGTTTTCAACGGTAATGACGGGCTGATCAGCGGTGGTTCTGCCTTCCATGGCGCTAGACTTTCAGCGCTGCAAAGAAGATGGCGAAAAGGCCATCGGCCACGATGACCACGAAGATGGATTTGACCACAGCCGACGTGGTGTGACGGCCAAGCGATTCCGATGAGCCTTCCACCTTCAGGCCCTCGATCGAGGCAATGAGACCGACGAGAAAGGCCATGAACGGCGCTTTCACGAGGCCGACGACCAGGCTGCTCATGGTCAGTGCGCCGCGCAGGCGATCGATGAATACGGAGAAGGTAATGTCGCCGTAGAACTTGGCGACGATAGCCGCGCCCAACAAGCCCGCGAGGGAGCCGAGGAAAGCCAGCAGCGGCAGGCCCACCACCAGGGCAACGATGCGAGGCAGCAGCAAGGCCTGGTGCGGATCGACACCCATAACCTGGAGCGCGTCGAACTCCTCGCGCATGCGCATCGACCCGATTTCAGCGGTGATGGCTGAGCCGGAACGGCCGGCGACCATGATGGCGGCGAGCAGCACGCCGATCTCGCGGAACATCAGGATGGCGGAGAGATCGACCACGAAGATGGAGGCGCCATAGACGCGCAGCTGCAGGATGGTCTGTTGGGTGATAATGGCGCCGACGACGAGCGAAATCAGCAGGACGATGGGGGCCGCCCGCAGGATGATCTGTTCGAACTGGTAGACCAGGCTGGCGAAGCGCAGCGGTTCGCGGAACGTATAGGTGCGGCCGAAGGCCAGAACGATGCGGCCGAGAACGGCATTGGCGGCGATGGCGTCGTGGACGCCGTTGACCAGCACCATGCCGACGCCGACGAAAGGCACCATGAGCCAGTTGACCGGAGGCTTCGACTTCGGGTCGGCAAGTTTCGACGTTTCGACGCGCTCGAGCAGATGGTGGTGTTGGGTGGAGCCGCCTTCGATCGCCGCGACGACGCCCTTGGCCTTGGCTTCGCGGCTGAATTTGGTGAGCAGCCAGGCACCGATGGTGTCGAGTTTGTCGATAGCGTCGATGTTGACCTTGAGGGAGGAGCCCCTGGTCATCTGGGGCAGCAGGTCGGGGAACGCGTCTTCGAGCGCCGGCGCAGTCTCGGCGGTCCAATTTCCGGCGCAGTAGAGCGTTGGCCCTCCTCCGCCAGAAGTGTCCAACCGGAATTGCGTTGCCATAGCCTACCCTCTGCCGCAGCGAGCGTATCTTCGACTAGCATTGAGTCTACCTGCAAGACACTGAATTCATTCTAAATAGGTCGAAAAGTCCGCAGATGTTGTGGATCGGATGCACTTCTGGCTACCAGCGCCATAACGGCAATCGATAGATCGTGAGCTTTTTGGAATTGGACGGCTATCCACACCTCCGCTAGCGTTTGGTCGCCAAGGAGGGCGAAGCCATGAAAATTTACCGGGCCGGCGCTATTGGCGACACCGGGCACGCCGATGCCGAAGGCAACTATCTCGGTTTCGATATGGGGCATGGCCTGCACCTGCCGTATCAGTTTCTCCCCAATGTGGAGATGGTTGCGGTCGCCGACCCGGATGCGGCGGCGCGCGAGCGCGGCATGCGCGATACCGGGGCACAGCGCAGCTATGCGGACTATCGCGACATGCTGGCGAAGGAACGCCTCGATGTCGTCAGCGTCTGCTCGCGACAGGCCGTGCGGCACGAAGCCATGATCCTGGCGGCGGTTGAGGCCGGGTGCCACGTCTTCGTCGACAAGCCGTTCACGACGGACCTGGCGTCGGCGGATCGCATCGTGGCGGCCTGCGACCGCCGCGGCGTGAAACTGGCGATCGCCTATCAGAGCCGCTACATCGAGCCGTTCCTGACGGCACAGGCAATGGTGAAACGCGGTGAGATCGGCAGGCTGTTGTCCATGCATGGGCGGGTCAAGGAAGACCATCGCGGCGGCGGGGAGGATGTGATCTGCTGCGGCGTACACATCACCGATGTGATGCGCATGTTCGCGGGCGATCCGGAATGGGTCTTCGGGACCGTTACGCAAAACGGCCGCCCGGTCACACTGGCCGACGCCCATGAGCCGGCAGACCGCAACGGGCTGGTGGCGGGCGATGCATCGGATGCCATGTACGGCTTTGCCGATGGTGTCGTGGGTTATCTCACCAGTGTTCGTAACCAGCATCTGCGTGGCGAGCGTTGGGGCATCACGCTGGTGGGCACCGAGGCGACGCTGTCCCTGCGGTTTTTCAACGACAATTGTTCGATGTCCAAGCTGAAGATTTCCCGCTCCGCACAGGTGCCGGAAGAGGGTGGCGACTTCGTGGTGCTCGATATCGCGCCGGAGCCGGTGCCGCCGGGATCGCCGGCGCTCGATACCGGCTATCCGCCGGCCCGCGGCAATCGCCAGGCGGTCTGGGATTTGCTCAAGGCGGCCGAAGAGGGCAGGGAGCCGCTGGCGAGCGGTCGGGATGGACGCTGGAGCCTCGAAATGGCGCTCGGCATCTATGCTTCCCACCTTGCCGGGAAGCGGCTCACCCTGCCGCTGGCCGAACGACGGCATCCTCTGGGCGAGACGGTCCATGCCAGGGAGCGGCAGGTCGCCTAGAGCCGTTCCTCCGCCAGCAGTTGCGAGGGGGTGGCGAGCCGCTGCAGCATTTCGATGAGTTGCATGGCGGCCGTGGACAAGTCTTCATTGGCACGGGTGATGATGCCATAGGGACCCAGGTCCGACTTGAGGTCGATGTCGAGACGGACATAAGCGCCGCTGGCGATGCGGGATTCCAGCAGCACCGCCGGCAGTACCGAGATCATGCCGACATGATGGACGAGGCGCAGGGTGGCGTAAACGGAAGTCGTTTCGACCAGGCTTTGGACGCTGCGGCCGCTCGTCGCGAACAGGCGGTCGATGACGAGCCGGAGCGGGCTGGTGATGGGTTGCAATACCCAGGCCTCGTCGGCGACGTCGGCCGGTTTCAGGCCCTTAACCCCGGCCAACGGATGATCAGCGGCCGCAAAGGCCCAGACCTCCTCTTCCATCAACGGCATGAAGGAGGTGGCGTAGGAGGTCATTTCGGAGGGGCGGCCGACGACCAGTTCCACGCGGTTCTGCAAGAGGGCGATGACGAGCTGGTCGCTGGTGCCGGTCAACAGGCGCATGGTCAGCTTGGGCCGCAGCCGGCGCAGTTCCGCCATGGCGGCCGGCAGCAGGTGTTCGACCGAGGCCATGATGGCGCCGATGTGGAGGACGCCCTGGCCACCCTCGCGCAACACCCGGCTGTCGTCGAGAAACTTGACGGCCTCGTCGATGGCGCGATGGGCGTAGAGCGTGGCGACCTGGCCGATCTCGGTAGGCCGCATGCCGCGGGGCAAGCGCTCGAACAGCGGGCTGCCGACGATGTCCTCGACCTCCTGCAGCATCTTTGTCGCCGCGGGCTGCGTCATCACCAATTGCTTGGCGGCCGCGTTGAGATTGTGGGTCCGTCCGAGCACCGAAACCAGCTGCAATTGCCGAAAGCGCAGGCGGGCCATGGCCTTGTGGTAACGTTTATCAAACATCTATTACCTCAGGTTATCGGAAGCTGTCTGAAACTCATTAGACGGCATGGTCGGCGCCGTCTAGCTGTTAGGTGAGCGCGACGATCTGCAGCCCCGGAGAGGGCGCCGAAGTCGAAGTGAGCTCCACATGGGAGGACGACATGAACATCCGTATGAGCCGCCGCGCATTGTTGGCGGGTAGCGCCAGCCTCATGGCCCTTGGTGGCCTCGGTATTTCCCGCGCTTTGGCGCAGGAAGTCCGGCTTCGCATGATGTGGTGGGGCACGGAACGCCGAGCCGATCTGCAAAAGCAGGTCAATGCGATCTATCTGAAGCGCAATCCCGGCCTGACGCTGGACGGCGAATCTGCCGCGTTCAACGACTATTGGCCGCGCCTCGCCACGCAGGTGGCTGGCGGCAACGCGCCCGATATCATCAACATGGACTACCGCTACATGGCCGACTACGGGCAGCGCAAAGTGCTGCTGCCGCTCGACCAGTATGTGGGTAATGGCCTCGACATCGCCGATTTCGGCGCCAATCTCGATGGCGGCAAGGTTGATGGCGTTCTCTACGCAATCAACTTCGGCGTGAATTCGGCGGCGATCCTCGTCAATGCCGCGGCATTCCAGGAAGCCGGCGCCACGGTGCCGCATTCGGGCATGACCTGGAAGGAATATGCCGACGCCGGCGAAATGGTGAGCAAGAACACCAAGCGCAAGGATTTCTACGGCATCTCCGATGGCAGCGGTCGCGAACCGCTGTTCGAATTGTGGCTGCGCCAGCGCGGCAAGAGCCTGTTCACCGCCGACGCCAAGCTCGGCTATGACGCGGACGACGCCACGGCGTGGTTCGAGATGTGGAAGGACATTCGGGATCGCAAGGCCTGTCCGCCGGCCGATATCGAAGCACTCGATCTCGATACCTTCGAAACCGGCATGATCAACACTGGCTATGCCGCCACCAACTTCGCTTTCTCCAGCAATCTCACCGGCTATCAGTCGCTGAACAAGGAGAAGCTGACGCTGGTGCCGCCGCCGGTGCAGGAAGGCGACAGCAAGCCGGGCCTCTACCTCAAGCCCTCGATGCTGTTCGCGGTTTCGGCCACCAGCAAGTTCCCCAAGGAAAGCATCGCTTACCTCAATTTCCTCGTGAAGGATCCCGAGGCGACGAGCATCATGGGCCTGGAGCGTGGCGTGTCGGTCTCCCCGGCCGTGCGTGCAAACCTGGCGCCCAAGCTCAGCGAAGGCGATGCCGCCATGGTCGACTTCATCGGCAGCCTGCCGCCGGAACAGCTCGGTGCATTGCCGCCGCTGCCGCCCAAGGGCGCCGGCGAAGGCACGCAGATCCTGACGCGCATCAGCCAGGAAATCGGCTTCGGCTCGACCGCTCCGGATGCAGGCGGCAAGCAGCTCGTTGACGAAATCGCCGCGGTCCTCGCTCGCGGCTAAAGGGTCCTCCCTGGGGCTGCGGACGCTCCCGGTCCGCAGCCCATTTTTTATTCAAGGAGTTTTGTCGTGACAAAGATTTACCGGGCCGGGGCCATCGGACATACGGGCCATGGCGGCTATGGTCATGAATTGCATGAGCCCTACCAGCATCTGCCCAATACCGAGATGGTGGCGATTGCCGATACCGACGAAGCCGGCCGCGCCAAGGGCAAGGCGGAATCGGGGGCTGAGCGCAGCTATGCGGACTACCGCGAGATGCTGGAGAAAGAACACCTGGACATCGTCAGCGTGTGCCCGCGTGAATCGCTGGAGCACCGCGAGATGATCCTCGCCAGCCTCGCTTCGGGGGCGCATGTGTTCACCGACAAGCCGCTGGCCATCGACCTCGAGCAATGCGACGAGATCATCGCGGCATTCGACAAGGCCGGCAAGAAGCTGGCCGTGGCCAAGCAAAGCCGCTTCATCGAGCCGTTCCTGACCGCCAAGAAGTTGCTCGATGCCGGCGAAATCGGCGATCTGCTGAGCATGCATGCCCGCGGCAAGGAAGATCACCGTGGCGGCGGCGAAGATACGCTGGTGCTCGGCGTCCACATGATGGATTTGATGCGCTGGTTCGCCGGCGATCCGCAGTGGGTGTTCGGCCGCGTCACCGTCAAGGGCCGCGAAATCACCAAGGCCGATGCCTGGCAGCCGAAAGAGCAGAGCGGGCTTGTCGCCGGCGACGCCATCAATGCCATGTACGGCTTCGACAAGGGTGTCGTGGGCCACTTCATTTCCATCGCCAACCAGCATGTGCGCGGTGACCGCTGGGGCTTCGTGCTCGTCGGCACCAAGGGCCAGATCGCCATCCGGTTCTTCATGGACATGGAGCATGCAAGCGTGATGCGCATCAGCAAATCCAGTGCCGTGCCCGAAGAAGCTGGTGACTGGAAACTGGTAGAAGTGGCACCGGAGCCCGTCGTTCCCGGCTCACCGGCACTCACGACCGGGCATCCGCCCACCCGTGGCAACCGCCTCGCCGTCGCCGACCTGATCCAGGCGGTGGAGCAGAACCGCGAACCGCTGGTCAGTGGCCGCGATGGCCGGTGGGCGCTGGAGATGATCCACGGCATCTACACCTCGCATCTTAGTGGCGAGCGTGTGGGCTTCCCGCTCAAGAACCGCAAGCATCCGCTGGCTTCCTGAACCGCGAACGAGGAGAGTTCGGCATGGATCCGATCCGTTATGTCATCGTTGGCGTTGGTGCCGGCGTGTTCAAGCATCACCACGATGCCCTGGCGCTCGATACCTTCAAGCTGGTGGGTGCGTCCGACATCCGCCCGGAAGTGAAGGCCCGCGCCGATGAGCTCGGCGTGCCGTTCTTCACCGACCACAAGCAGATGCTGGCGGCAACCAAGCCGGAACTCACCGTGGTGACGACCCCGCACCCGTTCCATGCATCGATCGCCATCGACGCCATGGAAGCCGGCAGCCATGTCCTGGTCGAAAAGCCGATCGCGGTGCGTGTCGCCGAAGCCGATGCGATGATCGCGGCATCGGAGCGCACCGGCAAGCTCCTGGCGCTCAACTTTCAGCAGCGTTGCCGCGGTGACATCAAGACGCTCAAGCGCCTCGTGGACGAAGGCATGCTGGGCAAGATCCAGCATGTCGACATGACGACCGCCTGGCCGCGCACCGCAACCTACTATCGTGGCGGCGGCTGGCGCGCGACCTGGCGCGGCGAAGGCGGCGGCGTCCTGATGAACCAGGCGCCGCACAATCTCGATCTGCTATGCCACGTGTTCGGCATGCCCAAGCTGGTCTCGGCGTGGACGCGCACGACGCTCCACGATATCGAAACGGAAGATACCGTACACGCCATGTGCGAATGGCCGGGCGGCACGCTCGGTTCCATTCACATCACGACGGCAGAGGCCGGACGCGCCGAGCGCCTGGAAGTGATCGGCACCGCTGGTTCGGTATCGGTGATCGATGGCAAGCTGACCTATCGCGTGCTCAACCCCGACTTCCGCGAAACCATCAAGGGCAGCACCTATGCGCTGCCGGCTGTCACTGCCACCGAGACCGAGGTGACGCTCGAGGATGGTGTCGGCGAGCACCTGGATATCTATCGCAACCTCTATGAGGCCCTGCGTGAGGGGGCGACCCTGATCGCCGACGGCAAGGAAGGCCGTACGGCGCTGGACCTGGCCAACGCCATGATCCTGTCCAGCCATGAACGGCGTGAAGTGAGCCTGCCGACGGATCGTGCCGCCTATGAGGCACTGTTCCGGCGCCTGGCGGGGACGGTCGATGCTTAAAGCAGCAGTCATCGGCGCATCCGGCTTCGGCGGTGTTCATTGCGCCGACCTGTTGCGGCAGCACGAACAAGGCCGGCTGGCCATCAGCGGCGCCGTCGTGCGGCATCCGGCCAAGGCGGCGGAAATGTGCGACAAGCTGCGCGCCGCCGGGGCCACCATTTATCCCGACCATCAACGCATGCTTGCCGACCTCAACGGCAAGCTCGATCTCTGCATGATCCCGACCTCGATCCCGACGCATGCGGAACTGACGATCGCAGCACTGGCTGCCGGCAGCCATGTCTTCGTCGAAAAGCCAGCGGCTGCCACAGTGGCGCAGGTCGATGCCATGCAGGCAGCGGCCGACAAGGCCGACAGGATCGTCGCCGTCGGCTTCCAGAACATCTACGCGGTCGAGACGATGGTGATGAAGCGCGCCATCCTCAACAAGGACATCGGCGAGCTGGTATCGATGAAATGCCTCGGCATGTGGCCGCGGCTGGATCGGTACTACGACAGCAGCTGGATTGGGCATCTCCACGCCGGCGACCAGCCGGTATACGATTCACCGGCCAACAACGCCATGGCGCATCAGGTGAACCTGATGTGCTTCCTGGCCGGCCAGACTTTAGAGACCGCCGCCGTTCTCGATACGGCGGAAGCGGAACTTTATCGCGCCCATGAGATCGAAACCGGCGACATCGCCGTATTGCGTTTGAAAACGAAGGCCGGTGTGCCGCTGCTGTTCATCGGCACGCATGCATCGGAAGCATCCCGCAACCCGGAGATCGTGATCACCGGCACCAAGGGATGGATGCACTGGAGCTTCGAATCCCTGCACGTCGTGAAAGCCGATGGCAGCATCGAGGACATGCCCACGGGCACCGGCCTTGCCTTGCGCGACGCCATGATGGGACGGGTTCTCGATCGGATCGAGGGCGGGCCGGGCTTTATCTGCGATCTCGCCATGGCGCGCACGCATGCGCTGGCGATTGCCGGGATGCATCAATCGACCGGGGTCAATGATGTGCCGCGGGACGTGATCACTCGGACCCCGAGCGATGGATCGGTGAAGACGACGGTTGCGGGATTGGACGAGCTCTTGGGCGAGTGTTTCTCACGCGAAATGCTGCCCAGCGAAGTTGGCCGCCCCTGGACCGTGGCCGGTAAGGTCGTTCCCATCCCGCAGTGAGGGGCTATACCCAAAGCACTTTGCCTGACAATTTGTCTTTTGTACTTACAACTTTCCCGCGGCTTGCTATAGAGGCCCGCGCTAGTTTGCCGTGACGGTAGAGCAGGGATGGGGAAGAAATGAGAATTGTCGACATCAGGGAAGTGACCAAACCGATCGCCTCGCCGATCCGCAATGCCTATATCGACTTTTCCAAGATGACGCTGAGCCTGGTCGCTGTGGTCACCGACGTGATCCGCGATGGCAAGCCCGTCATCGGGTATGGCTTCAATTCCAACGGCCGCTACGGGCAGGGCGGGCTGATCCGCGAGCGCTTCCGGGATCGCGTGCTGAATGCGGCGCCGGAGACGCTTCTCGATGAGGCCGGCAATCTCGATCCCGACAGGATCTGGTCGACGCTGATGTCGAACGAGAAGCCGGGCGGCCACGGCGAGCGCTCGGTTGCGGTCGGCACCATCGACATGGCGGTCTGGGATGCTGTCGCCAAGATCGCCGAAAAGCCGCTGTTCCGTCACCTCGCCGAGGGGGCGGGGCGTAAGGCCGATCCCAAGGTTTTCGTCTATGCGGCAGGCGGCTATTACTATCCGGGCAAGGACCTGGGTGCGTTGCGCCGTGAAATGCGCTCCTATCTCGACCGCGGTTACACCGTGGTGAAGATGAAGATCGGCGGGGAGTCGATCACGCACGACCAGGCCCGCATCGAGGCGGTGCTCGAGGAAATCGGGGACAAGGGCCGCCTGGCGGTCGATGCCAATGGCCGCTTCGATCTCGAAACCGCCATCGCCTATGCGCGCATGCTCTCCAACTACCCCTTGTTCTGGTATGAGGAGGCGGGCGACCCGCTCGACTATCAGTTGCAGGCGGCGCTCGCCGATTACTATGACGCCCCGATGGCGACAGGCGAAAACCTCTTCAGCCATCAGGACGCGCGTAACCTGCTCCGTTATGGCGGCATGCGTCCGGACCGTGACTGGCTGCAGTTCGACTGCGCGCTCTCCTATGGGTTGTGCGAGTACCGCCGCACGCTCAAGGAACTCCACAAGCTCGGCTGGTCGCCCAGCCGCTGCATCCCGCATGGCGGGCACCAGATGTCGCTCAATATCGCGGCGGGCCTTGGGCTTGGCGGCAATGAGAGCTATCCGGATCTGTTCCAGCCCTATGGGGGCTTCCCGGATGGCGTCGCGGTCGAGGCCGGTCATGTGACGCTGCCGGAGCTGCCGGGCATCGGCTTCGAGGGCAAGTCCGACCTGATCGCCGAAATGCGGACGCTGGCGGCTTAGGATGGAGACGGTGGCCGTGCCCTATTCGAGAGTGCTGCTGACCGGTGCCGTGGGGCGCATCGGTACGGTGATCCGCAAGGCGCTGGCGCCGAAATGCGAACTCCTGCGGGTCTCCGACATCCGGCCGGTTGTCGCCGAGCATGCCTCCGAGGAAGCCGTCGAATGCGACCTGGCCGACGGCGAAGCCGTGACGCGGCTATGCGATGGGATAGACGCGATCATCCATATGGGTGGCCGGCCGGGTGAGGGGCCGTGGCCGCAATTGCTGCAGGCCAACGTGGTGTGCACGATGAACCTTCTGGAGGCGGCGCGCATCAACAAGGTCGGGCGCGTGATCTTTGCCAGCAGCAATCACGTCACCGGAATGTATGCGAGCGGGCGTACGCTTTCGCCCGCATCGCCGGTGCGGCCGGATTCGCTTTATGGACTCACCAAGGCATTCGGCGAAGACGCAACGGCTTACTACGCATTCAAATACGGCATCCGCGGCTTTTGTCTCCGCATCGGATCGTTCACACCGCGTCCGAACAATCGGCGTGCACTCTCGACCTGGTGCTCCCATGACGATCTGGTGCGGCTGGTCGAAGTTGGACTGACGGCCGACTATGCCCATGAGATTGTATACGGGGTTTCCAAAAACACCCGATCCTGGTGGGATAACTCGGCGGCGGAAAAGTTAGGCTATCAGCCCCAGGACAATGCGGAAGAATACGCCGCCGGTGTCGAGCACATTATCGCCACCGACCCGCTGGAGCGGGACTTTCAAGGGGGTGATCGGGTGCCGCACGAGTTCTCCGGCAATCCGGACTGGATGCTTGGTTAGGTTAATGATGCGTTTGGCGGGGAAACGCTTCCCTTCCAAATTGACAGTTATGTTTACAAAGTTGTAGGTTCAACCCGTCATTGTAGAGGCCTCAAGCGAGCGCCTCGGGGCACTGACATCGAACGTCGAAACCGTGCCTTTGCGCGGTCATTTCGGCGGTGTCCGAGGAGGGCGCATGGCAAAGGTACCTGGCACCCATATGCGGGCCGCGGAACCGCGTGTGGTGAGTGAGCGGAAAAAGGGTCTGTTGCGCGATGCGCCAGGCTATCTGTTCCTTTTGCCCTGGTTCATCGGCTTTGTCGGCCTGACCGTCGGTCCGGCGCTGACGTCGCTGTATCTGTCATTCACGGATTTCGATCTACTGACCAAGCCCAACTGGGTTGGCGCGGCGAACTACGTCCGCATGATGACGGCCGATCCCAAGTTCTCCACCTCGATGCGGGTGACGTTCCTCTTCGTTCTGTTTTCGGTGCCGCTGAAGCTGATCTTCGCGCTATTGGTGGCGATGACGCTCAACAAGGGCATGAAGGCGCTGACCTTTTATCGCGCCGTGTTCTATCTGCCGTCGCTCCTGGGTGGCAGCGTCGCCATCGCCGTGCTGTGGCGGCAGATTTTCTCGCGCGATGGTCTCGTCAACGCCTTCCTTGCCAATTTCGGCATCGATGGACCGAGCTGGATCTCGACGCCGCAATATTCGCTCTGGACGCTGGTGATCCTGTCGATCTGGCAGTTCGGCTCGCCGATGATCATTTTCCTCGCCGGTCTTCGCCAAATTCCGCAGGACGTCTATGAGGCGGCGAGCCTGGAGGGGGCCTCCAAGTGGCGGATCTTCTACAAGATCACCCTGCCGCTACTGACCCCGGTGGTGTTCTTCAATGCCATCATCCAGACGATCGATGCGTTCAAGGCCTTTACGCCGGCCTTCGTGATCTCCGGCGGCACGGGCGGCCCGATCAATTCGACACTGTTCTATTCGCTGTATCTCTACCAGGAGGCCTTCGGCTACTTCCGCATGGGCTATGCCTCGGCGCTGGCCTGGGTGCTGCTGATCATCATCGCGCTGTTCACGGCCTTCTCGTTCCTCACGTCCAAGTACTGGGTGCACTATGACGAGTGAAACCATCGCGGCGCCGCCGCCCAATCCCGATGGCAATGTCCGCCATCCCGCGGTTTCGATCATCATCCACGTGCTGCTGATCGCAGCGACGATCCTGATGCTGTATCCGCTGCTGTGGATGATTTCCGCGGCAGTGCGTCCGGCAAACGAGATCTTCGGCTCGACCTCGCTCTGGCCCTCCGCCATCAGCTTCGATTCCTTCGTGCGCGGCTGGTATGGGCTGTCGATCCCCTTCGGGTATTTCTTCGGCAACTCGCTGGTCATCGCCATCCTGTCGGTGGCGGGCAATGTGCTGTCGTGCTCGTTGGCGGCGTTCGCCTTCGCGCGGCTGGAATTCCGCGGCCGGCGCATCTGGTTCGCGCTGATGCTGGGCACGCTCATGCTGCCCTATCACGTGGTGCTGATCCCGCAGTACATTCTGTTTATCAACCTCCATTGGGTGAACACCATCCTGCCGCTGGTGGTGCCGAAGTTCCTGGCATCGGACGCCTTCTTTATCTTCCTGATGGTGCAGTTCTTCCGCGGCATTCCGCGCGAGCTGGACGAGGCGGCGATGATGGACGGGTGCAGTCCGTGGCGGATCTACTGGAAGATCATGATGCCGCTGAGCGTGCCGGTTCTGACGACTGCGGCGATCTTCTCGTTCATCTGGACATGGGACGATTTCTTCGGGCCGCTGATCTATCTGAACGACATCCGCACCTATACGGTGCAGCTGGGTCTGCGCTCATTCGTGGATGCCACGAGCGATAGCGACTGGGGTGGCTTGTTCGCCATGTCCATCCTGTCACTGGTGCCGGTGTTCCTGTTCTTCCTGATCTTCCAGCGCCTGCTGATCGAAGGCATCGCCACGACCGGCATGAAGCGTTGATCACACAAGCAAACAAGAGCTGCGCCTCAGGGCAGGCGGCGAAATCGAAAGTTGAGGAGTAAACATGGCCACCAGTGTCGTCCTTGATAAGGTGTTCAAGCGCTATGGCGATATCGAGGTGGTCCACGGCGTCGACCTGACGATCGAGCCGGGCGAGTTCGTGGTGTTCGTCGGCCCATCCGGCTGCGGCAAGTCCACGCTGCTGCGCATGATTGCCGGTCTCGAGCCGATCACCGGCGGCGACCTGGTGATCGACAACGAACGGATGAACGACATCCCGCCGGCCAAGCGCGGCATCGCCATGGTGTTTCAGTCCTATGCGCTCTATCCGCATATGTCGGTCTACAAGAACCTCGCCTTCGGTCTTGAAACGGCTGGCATGAAGAAGGCCGAGATCGAGCCGCGTGTGCGGCATGCAGCAGAAATCCTGCAGATCGTGCCGCTGCTGCAGCGCAAGCCGAAGCAGCTTTCAGGCGGGCAGCGTCAGCGCGTCGCCATCGGCCGCGCCATCACGCGTGAGCCGAAGATATTTCTCTTCGACGAGCCGCTGTCGAACCTCGATGCCGAGTTGCGCGTGCAGATGCGCGTCGAGATCGCGAGGCTCCACCAGAACCTCGGCAACACCATGATCTACGTGACTCACGATCAGGTGGAGGCCATGACCATGGCCGACAAGATCGTGGTGCTGCGGGCCGGTGTCATCGAGCAGGTCGGCGCGCCGCTCGACCTTTACAACAAGCCGCGCAACAAGTTCGTGGCCGGCTTCATCGGTTCGCCCAAGATGAACCTCCTGAATGGCAAGCTGCTGGAAAACGGCGCCGAGGCGCGCCTGCAGGTCGGCAGCGAGACTTTCAGTATCGGTCGAAAGCTGGCTAGCGGCAATAATGGCGATGCGGTGACGTTCGGCATCCGCCCTGAGCACCTGGCCTTTGGGACCGGCGAGCCGGGACAGGTACGGCTCGGCAAGTTCAAGATCGATCTGATCGAGAACCTGGGCGACCAGACCATGGTCTATGCCACAACCTCCGACAAGCAGAGCGTCATCGTGGCGCTGGATGGCCAGCAGCAGCTGTTCCCCGGCACCGAACACGAAGCGTGGTTCGATGCCGCCAATGCTCATGTGTTCGGTGCCGACGATCTAGCGATCTGAGGCGAAACGAATGAGGGCTGGGTGCTTGGCTCACCCCCACCCTTAATCCCTCCCCACAAGGGGGAGGGAGACGCCCAAAACCGCAGAATTCTCAGTCGGGATTTCCTTCCCCTTTGTGGGGAAGGATCAAGGGTGGGGGTATCTCACCGCAGACACATCACTCTCGAAGTGGATGAAGCGCCAGGCTTCTCAGCTCGCCAGCACTTCCACCCAGCTCGGAGCCGCGCCCGTCGGCAGCGTATGACGCTTGTCGAGCGTGCCGGTCGATGGATCGATAGCGAACACATCCACCAGATTGCTGTTCTCGCCGAGCGCGACGAGAAATTTCCCATCTGGAGCAAGGTTGAAGCCGCGCGGCCAAGCCGCCGCGTAAGTGTGCCCTGCGGCCGTTAGGCGGCCGGAATTGGCATCGACCGCGAACGTCGCCACGGAATTGGCATTACGGTCCGACGCGTACAGAAAGCGCCCATCCGGGGTGATGCGGATGTCGGCAGCCCAACCCTGGCCCTGCCAGTTCGGCGGCAGGATGGAAATGCTTTGCAGGGGCTTGTCGGTCAGCACGCTGCCGTCAAAGCCGAAGATGTCCACGACGGCGGTTGTCTGCGTCACCAGATAGCCCCAGCGCATCGAGGGATGGAAGACGAAATGGCGTGGGTCGCTGCCCGCCGCGGCCTCAGCGCGGGCAGGTAGTCGGGTCAGTTTTCCGGCGGCATCGAAGCGGAACTTCAGCACGGAATCATCGCCGAGGCTGGCCGCGAAGAATTCGTCGCTGTTGGGCACCGGGATGCAGCAATGCATATTGGGTGCAACCTCGATGGTGTCGGTCGGCGCCATGACGACGCCGTTCGGTCCGATAGGGTTGACGCTGACCTTGCCACCCCCATAGGAGGCGGAAAGCAGAAAGCGGCCGGCGCTGTCGGTGGCGACATGCGCCATGCTGTCGGCCAGCGGGCTGCGACCGATGAGGGTCAGTGTCTTTGCCCTGCTGTCGATCGCATAGGTCAGCACTTCATAGGGTGTGCCGCGAAACGCCACATAGAGCCTGGAGCGGTCGGGGCTGAGGGTCATCGAATAGGCGCCGCTTGGCGCGCCAACGCCTTCCAGCGGCATTTCACGCAGTTGCGTGAGCTTGCCGGCTGCATCCAGATCATAAAGGCTGAGGCTGTTGCCGGCAGAGTTGCAGACGACGGCGAAATAGGAAGATGCCATATTTTCCTCAGTCGATCGCGTCGGCGATCGCTTTGCCACATTCGATGGTGCCAGCGGGGCCGGCGAGATCGCGGGTGCGAAGCTTGGGTTCCTTGAGCACGCGCTCGATAGCCCGCACGATGGAGGCGCCGGCCTCGGCCGCGCCGAAATGATCGAGCATCATCGCCGCCGACCAGATCTGGCCAATCGGGTTGGCGATGCCCTTGCCGGCGATATCGGGAGCCGAGCCGTGTACGGGCTCGAACAGTGAGGGGAAATTGCCTTCCGGATTGATGTTGCCCGACGGCGCGATACCGATGGTGCCGGTGCAGGCCGGGCCGAGATCGGAGAGGATATCGCCGAAGAGATTGGAGGCCACCACCACGTCGAACCAATCCGGATGCAGCACGAAATGCGCGGTCAGGATATCGATGTGGTACTTGTCCCACTTCACGTCGGGATAGTTGTTGGCCATTGCCTCGACCCGCTCATCCCAATAGGGCATGGAAATCGAAATGCCATTGGATTTGGTGGCCGAGGTCAGGTGCTTGCCGCGCCTGGCGGCCAGCTCGAACGCATATTTCAGCACGCGATCGACGCCGGTGCGCGTCATCACGGTTTCCTGCAACACGAATTCACGCTCGGTGCCGCCGAACATACGGCCACCGACCGAGGAGTATTCGCCTTCGGTGTTCTCGCGCACGACGTAGAAATCGATGTCGCCGACCTTGCGGCCGGCCAGCGGCGAGACGACGCCGGGCATCAGGCGTACGGGGCGGAGATTGACGTATTGGTCGAACTCGCGCCGGAACTGAATCAGCGATCCCCAGAGCGAGATGTGATCGGGGATGATGGCGGGCCAGCCGACCGCGCCGAAGAAGATGGCATCATGGCCGCCGATCTGTTCCTTCCAGTCGTCAGGCATCATCTTGCCGTGCTTCTGGTAGTAGTCGACGGAGGCGAAGTCGAAATGGTCGAACCGGAAGTCGAGCCCATAGAGCGATGCGGCCTTTTCGAGGGCGCGCAGGCCTTCGGGCACCACTTCCTTGCCGATCCCATCGCCGGAGATGACGGCGATCCGTATGGCGTTGCTCATGACGCGTGATCTCTGCGGTTATGACGGCTGACGCGGCAGGCAGGCCGCCGCCAATGAAGACTAGGCCGAAACCTTACGGGCTGCCATCTCGGCTTCATAGAGTTCGCGTGCGGCGATCCTGATGGCGGCGTGTTCGCTGCTGTCGGTGCGCGAGAGCAGGGGCAGGATCGGGCCCATGTCGGCAATGCCCGAAAAGGTCACCGCATCATGCAGAACGCGGATGGCGCTGGATTTTTCCCGCAGGGCTTCGAGCTTCAGGAAGGGTTGCAGCAGCTTTTCGGCCAGCACCCGGTCGCCCGCCTGCAAGGCCTTGCGATACCGCGTCGAAAGCGTAGGGGCGATGCAGACGCATCCTGCGGTGAAGCCGGCGAGCTTGAAATCCAGCACATGCTTGAAGGCGGGCGGCTCACCGAAGCCGCTGACGATCCTGTCGCCTCCGATGGCGGCAATCATGGCCGTCAGATACGGGTCGTTCATCGAATCCTGGCGCGGCACGGCGTACTTGATGCCGAAGACCACACCCTGCTCGTGAAGGCGCGCGATGTCTTCGACCGGCACGTAGTTATCGGTCTTGATGTAGATGATCAGCGGCACGCCCGATCGCGACACGAATTCCTCGATGCCGCGTACCACACCCTCGGCGTTCTGTGGCGCGATCAGGGGCAGCGCCATGGCGACGGGAAATTTGTGGTGCTTGATGACGGCGGCGGTGTCGAGCAGCTTGCCCCAATCGGGCCCGACGGATGGAATCAACCAGCTATCGGCCGCAGCGCTCTCTTCGAGCACGGAGAGCCATTCGTCGAACTTGGACACCGGCCAGTTGTGCACGTTGGCATTGCCGCCATAGAGCAGGGTGTTGACGCCGCCGGTTTCGAGATGGCGAATCTGGGCGGCGTTAGCGGCGCGGTTGATCTCGAAATCTGGCGTCAGGGCCAGCGGTGGAACCGCCAGCACGGACTGCGCCAGAGCAGAATATGTCACTTTAGTTTGCATGGTTTGCTCGAGCCGCCCGCATTTCCAGATATCAGGAAAACGCCGCGCCGGTTGGCTCTTAGCCGGGCTGGCGTGGCCGTCCCCCTCGGTTACTGGGTGTCAGTTAGCCGTCAGTCGGTCATGTTGTCAATCAACTTATCAAACTTCTTGCCGTGTTCCTGCCGATGTGCTTGAAGCGATGGAAATGAATGGCGATGCCCCAAAATCGCGCCCAAAAGGTGCGAAAGCATCGTCGATTTGTTATCTTGGCTAGCAAAGTTCGCGGCGGCGTCGCAATCGGCCGCCAGGGTTAAAGGGAGAAAGATTCATGGCTGAAACGGAACACCGGCGCCGCTACGCGATGGTTGGCACCGGCGGTCGGGCCCGCATGTTCTACAATGCAGTGGCGAGCCGCTATCACAACACGGCCGAACTGGTCGGGCTGTGCGACACCAACCAGGTTCGCATGGACTATACCAACAGCGTGCTCAACAAGGAGCACGGCCTGGCGCCGCTGCCCACGTTCAAGGCCGATGCCTTCAACGAAATGATCAAGGTCACCAAGCCCGACGCGGTGATCGTGACAACCATGGATCGCACCCACCACAAATACATCATCGCCGCCATGGAAGCCGGCTGCGACGTCATCAGCGAAAAGCCGATGACGGTGGACGCCGAGAAGTGCCAGGAAATCATCGATGCGGTAAAGCGGACCGGCAAGTCCCTGCGTGTCACCTTCAACTACCGCTATGCCCCGCACAATACCGCGGTGCGTGAGATCATCGCCTCGGGCGGCATCGGCGAGGTCTTTGCCGTGCATTTCGAATGGCTGCTGGATACGCGCCATGGCGCTGACTATTTCCGCCGCTGGCACCGCGACAAGCGCAATAGCGGCGGCCTGATGGTGCACAAATCCACGCACCATTTCGACCTGGTGAATTTCTGGCTCGCCAGCCAGCCCAAGACCGTGTTCGGCATGGGCGATCTGCGCTTCTATGGCCGCGCCAATGCCGAAGCCCGTGGGATCTATACGCCATATTATCGCACCACCGGGGTGCCGGAGGCGGCCAACGATCCTTTCGCGATCGACCTCACCTCTGCCGAGGCGACGCGCGAGCTCTACTACAACGCCGAGAAGGAAGACGGGTATCTGCGGGACCAGAACGTTTTCGGCGACGGCATCAGCATCGAAGACACGATGTCGGTGATGGTCCGCTACAAGAGCAGGGCCGTGCTGACCTATGCGCTCTACGCCTATTCGGCCTGGGAGGGATTCAATGTGTCCTTCACCGGCTCCGATGGCCGCCTCGAACTGTCGGTGCGCGAGGCGTCCTACATCAATGGCGGCCAGGCCATGGGTCTGGAGGGTGCTGCCAATGGCGTGCGCCTGATGCACTTCCCGACCCGCGGCACGCCGCGCGAAGTGCCGATCGTGCACAAGGAAGGCGGCCATGGCGGCGGCGATAATGTCATGCTTGATGACATCTTCGGCATTCCTCAGGATGATCCGTTCAAGCGCAGCGCCGGCTATCGCGACGGCGCCATGTCCATCCTGACGGGTATTGCGGCCAACAAGTCCTTCGCAACCGGCCTGCCGGTGGACGTGGATACCCTGGTCCAGTTCTGAGATTGCCCAATGGGGCGGCATCCGCCGCCCCATTTATTGTTTTGTTTGCATGACATATTGACAACTTTATTTTCCCCGGCTTACGGTCATACTCGAAATGGCGCGGGGAGGCGCCAGCCCGGCGCGAAGAATAGCCGCGCCTGCTGGCATCGGAACGACCGCTAGGAAACAGCCGTCGCAGGCCCCGAGGGGTGCGGCGGTTCGATTTGCAAGGGAGGATCTACCAATCATGTCTATGTCGTTCTCACGCCGTACATTCCTGCAGATGGCAGGCGCCGCCACGGCGCTGACCGCTCTGCCGGCCATGGCCGACGACCGTCGTATGCGCGCCTTCTGGTGGGGCGGTCAGGAGCGCCTGAAGCGCACGCAGCAGGCGATCGCCGACTACTGCAAGACCGATGCCGGCCTCACGGTTGATAGCGAGTCCGTCGGCTTCGACGACTACATCACGCGCGTTTCCACCCAGATCGCCGGCGGCAATGCTCCCGACCTGATGCAGATGGACTATCGCTACATCACCGAATACGCGCAGCGCGGCGCCCTCGAGCCGCTGGACGACTATGTCGGCAAGATTCTCGACCTGTCCGACTGGCCGGCAGCGGCGGTCGACAGCCTGCGTGTTGATGGCAAGCTCTACGGCATCAACCTGGGCAACAACACCAACGCGCTGTATTTCGACAAGGACGCCTACGGCAAGATCGGCATCACCGACATTCCGTTCGGCACGACCTGGCAGCAGTTCCTCGACATGGCGCTGAAGGTCACCAAGGACAACAAGAACAAGTACTACGGCACGAGCGATCCGAGCGGCAAGGCTGCGGCATTCGACAACTTCGTCCGCCAGAAGAACCTCGCCTCCTACAACGGCCAGACGATCGGCACGCCGGTCGATGCCGTTGAAGAATGGTTCGACCTGTGGGCCAAGGCGCGCTCGGATGGTTCGGCTCCGCCGGCCGACATCGTCGCGCTCGACAAGGATACGGTCGACGGCAACCTGATCACGCTGGGCTATGCGGGGGCCGCTTTCGTGCACTCGAACAGCCTCGTCGGTTATCAGGCGACAACGCCCAAGCCGCTCGGCATCAGCATCTACCCGCAGGGCGCCGGCCCGACCAATGGCCAGTACCTAAAGCCGTCGAACTTCTGGAGCATCTATTCGGGCTCCAAGTTCAAGGAAGAGGCCATCAAGATCGCCAACTACACCGTCATGAACCCCGAAGGCGTGAAGGCCCTGGGTGTCGAGCGCGGTGTCCCGGCATCGCCGGCCATGCAGAAAGTGCTGGCCGGTGTCCTCGACGCGGTCAACAAGACCTCGCTGGAGTTCGTCGGCAAGGCAGCTTCCATCGTCAGCCCGATCCCGGCTCCGCCGCCGCGTGGCGCGACGGAAGTGGAAGCGCTGCTCAAGGAAGTCAGCCAGCAGGTGGCCTTCGGCCAGCTCAGCACTGCCGATGGCGCCAAGCGCTACTTTGACGATGGCAACGCCATCCTCGGCCGCGCTTAAGCGATAGCAGATACGACCGGCCCGTCATAATCGAGGGGCCGGTCGCTCAGACATGCGCGTGCTGCCGCATAGCGGCCACGCCTAAGGGGCGCAATCTCAGTGCGCCCCTAGGGAGAAGGACAAGGTGGCGAGCGGTCAGGATTTTACCGACATCATGCCGGCCGCCGGGTTGGAGGGCTGGACGGAACTTCCCTATGGCTTCACCTATCCCCCCGAATGGTATGAGGATCTGGCGCAGCGCGGCGTAGATGTGACGAAATTGCGCGTGACGCCTGTTCCGCCTGGGCAATGGCATGTCGACCAGGCGAGCGGACACATCGTGTGCAAGGGCGACAGCTGGCACAGCTGGCTGCGTTTCGACAGACGCCTGCGCGATTTCGAGGTGCATGTCGAATGGTGCTTCAAAAAGCTCGAACGCCCGGCCCTCTACAATAGCGGCGTCTTTGTCCGCAACGACCCGGAAAAGAATATCTTCACGCAGGTCGAAACGGGCTATGACCGCACCACGGCTGGCTTTTTCTTTACCAAGAAGTTCGCCTTCGGCCAAAAGCGTGCCATTTACGGGAGTTATCCCGATGCCAATGGCGTTTTACGCGTCTTCGATCCCTGGCAGCCGCGCAATGCCACGGTCATCAACCCTCCGGGCGAGTGGAACAGCTACGACATCAAGGTGGTGGGGCGTCGAGCCGAACTGACGACGAACGGGTTGTTCAACAACGTCTTCGAAACCGAGCTCGAGGATGGCTATTTCGGGCTCGAGGCTGAGCGCTACTGGATAGAGTTCCGCAATATCCGCCTCCGCGAGTTGTAGTGTCGCGGACGCCCGGGAAGGTATGATGACCGGCTCACGATTCAAAGCTGCTGCGATTGGCGACAGCGGACACTTCGACAAGACCGGCAAATATCTGGGGCTGAGCGGCGGGCATGGCCTGCACCTGCCATATCGTCACCTTCCGGGCGTGGAGATGGTCGCCGTCGCCGATCATGACAGTGCGGCGCGTGAAGAGGGCAGATGCGCCGCCGGCGCCGCCCGCTCCTATGCCGATTATCACGAGATGCTGGAGACGGAGCGGCCGGATATCGTCTCGATCTGCTCGCGTAACGCCGAGCGCCATGAGGCGATGGTGCTGGCTGTGGCGCAGACGGGTGCGCATGTCTATGTCGACAAGCCCATGGCGCCCGATCTCGCCAGCGCCGACCGTATGCTGGCGGCGTGCGAGGTCAATGGCGTACGCATGGGCGTCGCGCATCAGAGCCGTTACGTCGAGCCGTTCATCACTGCCAGGAAGCTGCTCGATCTCGGCGAAATCGGCACGCTGCTCTCCATGACCGGGCGCGGCAAGGAGGATCATCGCGGCGGTGGCGAGGATCTCATGTGCTGCGGCGTGCACGTGCTCGATGCCATGCGGTATTTCGCCGGCGATCCGTTATGGGTTCAGGGCAGCTGCACAGTCGCCGGCCGGCCGATGACACGTGCCGATGCCTACAGGGGCAAGGACCAGAATGGCTTGGTGGGCGGGGATTCGGCGTGGGGGCTGTTCGGCTTCGCCAACGGTGTCCTCGGTCATGCCGTCAGCGTCCGCAACCAGCATCATCAGGGAGATCGCTGGGGGCTGACCCTGGTAGGCACGGAAGGGGTGCTGTCGTTGCGCTATGGCGATTTCGACCGCCGCACCACGCTCAAGCTTTCCAAGGCCTTCGTGGTGCCGGAAGAGCCGCAATTCGTCGGTATCGAGGTGCCGTTCGAGCCGGTGGTGCCGGGCTCGGAAATGCTCGACAGCGTGCATATGCCCACGCGCGGCAACCGCCTGGCCGTATGGGATATCCTGACGTCGAAACAGCCGCCCAGGGTAAGCGGCCATGACGGACGGTGGACTATCGAGATGGTGCACGGCATCTACGCATCGCACCTTTTGGGCAAGCGCCTTGCCCTGCCATTGGCGGACCGGCGCCACCCGCTCGCCATTGATTGAGAAGCCTCGACGGCAGTTGCAAAATGCGTTGACAATTAGTCTCAGATTGTCGCCTGCGCCCAAGGATCATTGATAAAAATCAATAACTTGATCGCTGCAGACGCTTGGCCGGCCCCGGGTAAATAGTTTGCAATACATATTGACAACTTTCGAGGGTGGGTCTTAGGTTTTTGACACTGAAATTCACATCCGGACAAACCAAAGGGATTGAGCGCCGCTCCATCGGGTTCGGCGCGATCAAGACTGAATACCGCGCGCCCGGATCGTCGAGCCGGTCTTTGGTCAGCGCAGTCCGGACTGACGGCCATATGCCGGCTGCGGCCGGGAAAATATCGGAGATGCTTCGGCATCGCCGTCCCACCAGGCTGGATCGTCCAGCACTACTGTTCGAGGAAGCAGGATATGCCCAAGAAAACCTATCGCGCAGGCGCCATCGGTCACACCGGCTATGGGGAATATGGGCATCAGTTGCACATGCCTTACCAGTTCCTGCCGTTCACCGAGATGGTGGCCATCGCCGATGCCAACCCGGAAGGGTTGAAGAAGGGCTTCGAAGAGAGCAAGGCGCAGCGCAGCTATTCCGATTATCGCGAGATGCTGGCCAAGGAAAACCTCGACATCGTCAGCGTCTGCCCGCGCCAGTCCTGGGAGCATGAGGCCATGCTGACGGCGGCGATCGAAGCGGGCTGCCACATCTATGTGGACAAGCCGCTGGCCACCAGCGCCGAGGAGTGCGATCGCATCATCGCGCTGGCTGAAAAGCACAAGGTCAAGATCGCGGTGGCGCATCAGAGCCGCCATGTGGAGCCGTTCATCACCGCCAAGCAGATGCTGGAGCGCGGCGATATCGGTACCCTCACCAACATCATCGGCCGTGGCAAGGAAGATTTCCGCGGCGGCGGCGAGGACACCATGGTGCTGGGCTGTCACGTGATGGACGCCATGCGTTTCTTCGCGGGCGATCCGATCTGGGTGTCGGGCCGCGTCACCGCCAAGGGCAGGGATATCACCAAGGCGGATTCGTTCCTGCCGGCTGAAAAGAATGGTCTGATTGCCGGTGACTCCATCAACGCCACCTACGCGTTCCCGAACGGCGTGGTGGCGCAGTTCCAGAGCCATGCCGACATGGAAAAGCGCGGCGAGCGTTGGGGCATCACGCTGATCGGCACCGAGGGTGTGCTGGCCATCCGCTACGGTGACTGGAACCGTCGTACCACGCTGAAGCTTTCCAAGGCGGCCTCGGTTCCGGAAGAAGCCAACGATTTCACGCTGGTCGACGCGCCGTTCGAGCCGGCGGTGGAGGGTTCGCCCGATCCCGCCACGATCCATATGCCGACCCGTGGCAATCGCCGCGCCATCGCCGACCTCCTCGATGCCGCCGAACAGGACCGTCAGCCGATCTGCTCGGCGCGCGATGGACGCTGGGCCATCGAGATGGTGCATGGCATCTACGCTTCGCATCTCAGCCGCACGCAGGTGGCGCTGCCGCTGGCGAACCGCAGCAACCCGCTGGCATTCTGACCGACTGAACCCAATTGCGCCGCACCCAAGGCGGTGCGGCGGCTCGTGAACTGATGGAGAAGAGCGTGAAGAAGCTGCGGCATGTGTATATCGGCGTGGGCGCCGGAATTTTTAACGGCCGGCACAAGAAGGTGCTCGATCTGCCGACGCTGGAAGTGGTTGGCGTCAGCGATATCGATGAGGAACGCGCCAAGAAGCGTGCCGAGGAACTGGGCGTCCCCTACTGGGTCGATCACAAGGAAATGCTGGCGGCGCTGAAGCCGGATGTGGCGGTGATCACCACACCGCACCCGTTCCATGCGTCCATCGCTATCGACTGCCTCAATGCGGGCGCGCATGTGTT
Source organism: Devosiaceae bacterium (assembly GCA_036499825.1). Taxonomy (GTDB): domain Bacteria; phylum Pseudomonadota; class Alphaproteobacteria; order Rhizobiales; family Devosiaceae; genus Paradevosia. The sequence goes on along the minus strand of DASYCZ010000049.1, from coordinate 96,531 downwards.
GACCGAAAAGCCCATGGCGACGCGTATTTCCGACGCCGACGCCATGATCGAGGCGGCCAAGGCCAACAACAAGCTGATCTGCGTCAATTTCCAGCAGCGCTTCCGCTCGGACTCCAAGACCATGAAGCGCATCATGGAAGAGGGCGTGCTCGGCAAGATCCAGCATGTCGACATGATCGTGCCGTGGCCGCGCACCAAGGCCTATTTCACCAACAAGCCGTGGTCGGGTCAGTGGCTGGGCGAGGGCGGCGGCGTGCTCATCAACCAGGGCCCGCACAATCTCGACCACCTGATCTACCTGATGGGGCTGCCGAGCCGTCTGTTCGCCTGGAACCGCAACCTCGTCCACGGCATCGAAACCGAAGACACGGTGCAGGCCATGGTGGAGTGGGACAATGGCGCGCTCGGCACGGTGCATCTGTCGACGGCCGAGGCCGGCCGCGACGAGCGCATGGAGATCGTGGGCACCAAAGGGACCCTGCAGGTGATCAAGGACGGCCCGTTCAAGCTCACCGTGCTCGAGGAGGATTTCCGCGATTACGTCGAGCATCCGGAAATCACCACGAAGGCGCCCAAGCAGACCGAAGTGAAGGTCAATCTCGAGGACGGAGCGGGCGAGCACCGGGAAGTCTATGAGAACTTCCATTCGGCCATTCTCAATGGCACGCCGCTCCTCAATGACGGCGAGCAGGGGCGCATGTGCGTGGAGCTCTCCAACGCCATGATCTATTCGAACTTCCGCAAGACCGAAGTGCGCTTCCCGCTGGATCGCGCCGCCTTCGACGAACTGTTCGACGAACTGATCGCCGGCAAGCATCCCGACAAGGCGCTCTGAAGGATAGCCGCCATGATCAAGGCAGCACTCATCGGTGTTTCCGGCTTCGGCCGGATCCACTATGCCGACCTCCTGCGGCTGCATGGGCGCGGAGAGGTCGAGATCGCGGCGGCAACCATCCGTGACGAATCCAAGGCGCCCGACAAGGCCGCTGCCCTGCGGCAGGCGGGCGCCACGATCTACACCGATCATCGCCAAATGCTGGCGGCACTCAAGGGCCAGATCGATCTATGCTGCATTCCGACCGGTATTCCTCTGCACGAGCCGATGACGGTCGACGCGCTGGCGGCCGGCGCCAATGTGTTCGTGGAAAAGCCGGCCGCCGCCACGATGGGGCAGGTTCGGCGCATGCAGGCGGCCGAGGCAAAATCGGGCCGGTTCGCGGCCGTCGGCTACCAGACCATGTACGCGGCCGAGACCATGGCGATGAAGCGCGCCATTCTGGATGGCACCATTGGCACGTTGCAGTCGGTCAAATGCCGTGGCCTCTGGCCGCGTCCGGACACGTACTACGACAATAGTCCTTGGATCGGCCGCATCCGGCACAACGGTGAATGGATTCTCGATTCCCCGTTCAACAATGCCTTCGCGCATCAGTTGAACATGATCGCGTTCCTGGCGGGAACCGAACTGCATCGCACGGCGGAATTGTCGCATATGGAGGCCGAACTCTATCGTGCCCGCGACATCGAAACCGCCGATACTGCTACCATGCGGATCACCACCAGGCAGGGTGTGCCGCTCTATTTCCTCGTCAGCCATTGTTCGGAAGGCATTCTCAATCCGGACCTCGTGGTGCGCGGGAGCCGCGGCAGCATCCACTGGACTTTCGAAAAGATGGTGATCGAGCAGGACGGCAGAGTCGTGACCGAAATGGACTGCCAGACCGGCGATGCCCTGCGTGACGCCATGCTCGGCGCGATCATCCGGCGCATCTCCGATCCGGACCAGTTTGTCTGCACGCTCGATATCGCCGCCGCCGAGACGCTGGCGGCCAATGGCGCGCATCTGTCCTCGAGTGTACACAAGGTCCCATCGGAGCTGATCGCCCGTATGCCGCAGGACGCGACCATGCGGACGGTCATCACCGGTCTCGATGCGCTGATCGCGCGTGCCTTTAACGAGGAGAAGCTCCTGAGCGAGCTCTCCGTCCCCTGGGCCGTGGCCGGCAAACGGGTCGATCTCGATCCTGCCGCCGTTGCCGCCGCCTATCCGGATGCTGCCTGAGGAGCTGGAAGCTTTTGAAGATCGAACATCTCGCCTTTAACGTCCCCGATCCGCGTGCCGTCGCCGATTGGTACATCGCGCATCTGGGCATGCGCCTGGTCCGCTCCGGCGACGCACCCAAATATGGCCGGTTCCTCGCCGATGACGCCGGCGTCATGATCGAGCTCTATGACGATCCGGTGGATCCTCATCTGGACCTCAACGGTTTGGGCGAGGCGACCTTCCATTTGGCGCTGACCTCGGTCGATCTCGATCACGATATCGCCGCGCTCACGGCTGCGGGTGCGGTTCAGGTTGGGGTGACCAACCACACGCCACGCGGCGACAAGCTCGCATTTCTCCGCGATCCGTGGGGCCTGACCTTGCAGCTCGCCCAGCGCGCCGAGCCTGTGGTCTGATCCCCGGAAGGGGTTGTCAGATAACCTGGCCTATGACTAGCTGGATCATAATCCAAGAGCCGAAGAGGCCGTGAATGGTTGGACTGCAGCTCACTCCGCCCCGAAAGGAAAGGCTGGCCGATATCCTTTATGGCCAGATCCTCGAACAGATCCTCGCCGGATCGTTCAAGGAAGGCGACCGGCTGCCCACCGAGCATGAGATCAGCTCGGCGTTCGACGTCTCCCGGCCGGTGGTGCGCGAGGCGCTGATCCGCCTGCAGGCGGACGGCCTGATCTACGCGCGGCGCGGGGCGGGGACGTTCGTCCGCGCCGTGCCGCCCGTGGCCATCACCACGTTCGCCACGCCCTCCAATATCTCGGGCTATCTCAAGTCCTTCGAAGTCCGCTTCGCCATCGAGGCGGCGGCCGCGACGCTGGCCGCCGAGCGCCGTTCGGTGGCCAACATCAACAATTTGACCGAGGCCAACGAGAATTTACGCGAGCGCATGATGCGGGGGGAGTCGGCGAGCGAGGAAGATTTCGCCTTCCATCGCGAAGTCGCCGTCGCCAGCGGCAACGACCTGTTCGTATCGCAGTTCGAAAACCTGCGCAGCGAGGTCGGCGGCTCGATGAGCATGGCGCTGGGGCTGACCAAGCTCGGCTCGGAAGAACGCCGTCACGCGGTGCTGCGCGAACACCAGCAGATCATCGAGGCGATCCGCGCCGGCAATGGCGAGCTGGCAGCGCTCTATATGCGCTACCATCTGGTGCAGGCGCGCGAGCGTATTACCGACTCGCACCGCGACGTCTGATCCGGCTCAGTGGATTTCCGGTTCCGGGATCGGCGCGGTGCCGGCGAGGAAATCGAAATCGCAACCGTCCTGGGCCTGGCTGATGTGCTCTGCCGATAGCCGCCCCCAACCGCGGGCATAATCGCGCTTCGGCGGCACATAGGCGGCCAGGCGTGCCTGGATCTCGGCATCCGAGACATGTAGCTCGATCTTGCGCTGGCTGACGCTGATGCTGATCAGATCGCCGGTTTTCACGGCTGCCAGCGGCCCCTTGATATAGCTTTCGGGTGAGACATGCAGCACGCAGGCGCCATAGCTGGTGCCCGACATGCGGGCATCGGAAATGCGGACCATGTCGCGCACGCCCTGCTTCAATAGCTTCTTGGGGATCGGCAGCATGCCCCATTCGGGCATGCCGGGGCCACCGACCGGGCCGGCAGTGCGCAGGACAATGACGCTGTCCGCCGTCACATCGAGATCGTCGCGGTCGATATTGGCGACCATGTCGTTATAGGTGTCGAAGACCACGGCGGGTCCGGTGTGCTCCAGCAGGCGCGCTTCGGCGGCCGTCGGCTTGATCACGCAGCCTTCCGGGGCGAGGTTGCCGCGAAGGACGGCGGTGCCGCCCGAGCCTGAGATGGGATTGTCGAGCGAGCGGATGACGTCGCCATTGTAGTTTTCGGCCGTGGCCAAAACCTCGCCGAGTGACTTACCGGTCGCAGTCTGCGCATCGAGATGGAGCAGCGACGAGAGTTCTTTCTCGAGTGCCGTGAGGCCACCGGCATAGAAGAAGTCTTCCATCAACCAGGCTCCGGAGGGCCGGATATTGGCAAGCACCGGCACCTGGCGGGCGATGCGGTCGAAATCGTCGAGCGTCAGCGGAATGCCGGCGCGGCGGGCCATGGCGATGATGTGCACCATGGCGTTGGTCGAGCCGGCCATGGCCATGTGGACGACGAGCGCGTTCTCGAAGGCTTCCTTGGTGAGGATGTCGCGTGGTTTGATGTCGTCCCAGACCATTTCCACGACGCGCGCGCCGGTGGCAGCCGCCATGCGGCCGTGGCCGGCGTCGGCGGCGGGGATGGAGGAGGCGCCCGGTAGCGACAGGCCCAGTGTTTCAGCGAGACCCGTCATGGTCGATGCGGTGCCCATGGTCATGCAGGTGCCATAGGAGCGGGCGATGCCCTGTTCCATTTCTTGCCATTGCGCGTCGGTGATGTTGCCGGCCTTGCGCTCGGCCCAGTATTTCCAGACGTCCGAGCCGGAGCCCAGGATCTTGCCGCCCCAATTGCCGCGCAGCATCGGACCGGCGGGCATGAAAAGCGCGGGGATATTCATGGAGACGGCACCCATGATGGTCGCCGGGGTGGTCTTGTCACAGCCGCCCATGAGCACCGCGCCATCGACCGGGTGCGAGCGCAGGAGTTCCTCGGTCTCCATGGCTAGGAAGTTGCGATAGAGCATCGAGGTCGGCTTGGTATAGGTCTCGTCCAGCGTCATCGCCGGCAATTCGATCGGGAAGCCGCCAGCCTGCCAGATGCCGCGCTTCACTTCCTCGACCCGTGTCTTGAAGTGCGCGTGGCAGGGGTTGATGTCGCTCCAGGTGTTGATGATGGCGATCACCGGCTTGCCCTGGATCTCACTCAGCGAGTAGCCCATCTGCACGAGGCGCGACCGGTGTCCGAAAGACCGGAGGTCGTCTTGGCCGAACCAACGATAGCTGCGGAATTCCTCGGGTTTCTTGCGCATCAAAAGCCTCTGTAATGCCAGATGATCCAGCGAAAGCGGATATCGAGACTTTCCTAGGGCAAGCCAGCCGAGAATGTAAAGATACTTTACCGCTAGTGGGGGCGCAGGTGGTGCTCTTCGCGTCCCGACATCAATGGAAATGGGCCGATTACCTGCGGTTATACTCCAGAAAATGACGCGTTTTCAGGGACTTGAGTGCGTCGATCGACGATCGATTTATTTGCATTTTTTGTTGACAAATTTGCTGTGAAGGGCGCAGTTTTCCTGCCACAGCCCATGCCATCGCGATGCCGGATTTCGCCTAGGTCCTTGCTCCTATCCATCCGGCTCCTTAAGCAGTCTGGGATTTGTCACGCAGCGTCCGAGTCCGTCGGGCCAGATGAGGAGATATCGTCGCAATGCCCGCACCCTTCGGTCCCATTAAAGATCGCAAGATCCGCGTTGCCCTGGTGGGCTGCGGCCGCATCTCGCAGAACCATTTCGCGGCGCTGGGGCAATATGCCGACGATATCGAACTGGTCGATGTCTGCGACGTCATCCCTGCCGCGGCGCAGGCCGCCGCGCAAAAGACCGGCGCACGCGCCCATACCAACTACACCGAAATGCTGAGGCAGAGTGATGCCGATGTCGTGGTGCTGACGACGCCGAGCGGGCTCCATGCCTCGCAAGGCATCCTCGCCGCCGGTGCCGGCAAGCATGTCGTCTCGGAAAAGCCGATGGCCACCAAGCTCGAGGATGGCGTTGAGTTCGTCAAGGCTTGCGACACCGCGGGCGTAAAACTGTTCGTGGTCAAGCAGAACCGTCGTAACTCGACGCTGCAGCTCTTGAAGCGGGCGGTGACGCAGGGCCGGTTCGGGCGCATCAACATGGTGACGCTGAACGTCTTCTGGACCCGTCCGCAGGATTATTACGATGCCGCCAAGTGGCGCGGCACCTGGGAATATGACGGCGGCGCCTTCATGAACCAGGCCAGCCACTATGTCGATCTGCTGAATTGGCTGGTGGGGCCGATCGAGAGCCTTCATGCCTACACGGCGACGCTCGGACGCAAGATCGAGGCAGAGGATACAGGCGTGCTCAGCGTCAAGTGGCGTTCGGGCGCGCTCGGCTCCATGGCCGTCACCATGCTGACCTATCCCAAGAACCTAGAGGGCAGCGTCACTATCCTGGGTGACAAGGGCACGGTCCGCGTCGGCGGTATCGCGCTCAACCAGATCGAGGCCTGGGAATTTGCCGAACCGCATGAGGATGACGCCAAGGTTGCGGACGCCAGCTACATTCCGAACTCGGTCTATGGCGCCGGCCACGCGCTTTATTACGACAATGTGGTCAAGACCTTGCGCGGCGAAGCGGAAGCGGAAACCGACGGTCGTGAAGGCCTGAAGTCGCTGGAAGTCCTGATCGCGACCTATCGTTCGGCCCGTGACGGCCAACGCGTGGCGCTGCCGCTGCGGCTCTAGAATAGCAATACTGAAATGCAGAGGGCTCCGCTGCACGACGCTGCGGAGCCCTCTGTGCATTGAGAGATATCAGCTGGCGACGCTGTCGCTGCGATAGCGCATCACGGCCTGCCCGGTGGCGATGAGGGCGCCGTTGTCATCGGTGACCCTGACCTCGCTATAGTAGATGCGCTTGCCGCCACCAGTCCGGCGGCCTTCGGCGATCAGCAGTTTGCCATTGGTCTGGGCGACGTAATTGATGTTCAGCGAGAGCGTCATGGCCATCAGCCGCTGGCCGGGCATGGGCGAATAGGTGCCCGCATGCCCCGCGGCAACGTCGATCACCGTGGCGATGGCACCGCCATGCGGAATCCCATGACGGTTGCCGATCCCCGGATGAATGGGCTGTTCCACCCGGGAGTAATCCTCCCGCCATTCGACGATCCGGTAGCCGAGCGATTGCTGCATGCCCGAGGGCTTCTCGGCGGCAAGCGGGTCATAAGGCTGGTCGTTCATGTTTCATCCAAAAGTTGGGGCGTGAGGCCCAATTAAACCAAGCCCGGCCGGCGCTCAATGCTGGCGCGCTCAATCTTCCTGGAAGGCTTCCTCACGACCCTTGCGGATAGTGGGCATGATCAAAATCAGCAGCAGTCCGGCGGTGGCGAGGAGCAGGACGAGACTGATCGGCCGGGTAAGGAAGATCGAGAAATCACCGCGCGACAGCTGCATGGAACGGCGCAGGTTTTCCTCCATCAGTGGGCCGAGCACCAGGCCGAGCATCAGGGGCGCCGTTTCGCAACCGACCTTGCGGAAGAAGTAGCCGAGCACACCGAAGCCTGCGGCCAGCATGATGTCGAAGGGGCTGAAGTTCACCGAATAGACGCCGATGGCGCAGAACAGCAGGATGGCGGGAAACAGCATGCGATAGGGGATCTTCAGCAGGGAAACCCAGATGCCGATGAGCGGCAGGTTGATGACCAGCAGCATGGCGTTGCCGACCCACATGCTGGCGATCAGGCCCCAGAAGAGATCCGGGTGGCTGGTGATGACCTGCGGGCCGGGCGTGATGCCCTGGATCATCATGGCGCCCATCATCAGCGCCATCAGGGTGTTGGAGGGAATGCCGAGGGTGAGCATGGGGATGAAGGAGTTCTGCGCGCCGGCATTGTTCGCCGACTCCGGCCCGGCGACGCCCTCGATGGCGCCCTTGCCAAAGCGGGAGGGATCCTTGGCGAGCTTCTTTTCGACGATGTAGGAGGCGAAGGAACTGAGTAGGGCCCCACCGCCCGGCAGAATGCCGAGGATCGAGCCGATGACGGTGCCGCGCACGGAAGCGGGCCAGGCGGCCTTGAACTCCGCCTTGGTCAGCCACAAACCGCTGATCTTTTCGGACTTGACCTGGCGCTCGCCCTGGCCGGCACTCGACAGGTTGGCGATGATTTCACCCAGACCGAAGAGACCCAGGGCAACGGGCACGAAATCGAGGCCGTCATAGAGCTGCGGGATACCGAGGGTGAAGCGGGGCGTGCCGGTGTACATGTCCGAACCGACGAGGCCGAGCAGCAGGCCAAAGATGATCATGGCGATGGCCTTGACCACCGAACCCTGCGCCAGCACCACGGCCCCGACGAGACCCAGTACCATCAGCGAGAAGAATTCGGGGCTGCCGAAACGTGCCCCCACATTGGCGAGCGGGGTGGCGATGACGGCGATTGTGAGCGTTGCGACGCTGCCGGCGAAGAAGGAGCCGAGCGCCGCGGTGGCCAGCGCCGCGCCGGCCCGGCCTTGCCGCGCCATCTGGTGGCCATCGATGGCCGTGACCACGGACGAGCTTTCACCCGGCATGTTGAGCAGGATGGAAGTGGTCGAGCCGCCGTACTGGGCGCCGTAATAGATGCCAGCCAGCATGATCAGCGAACCGGTGGCGGGCAGATGGAAGGTCAGCGGCAGCAGCATGGCGAGGGCCGCCAGCGGCCCTATCCCTGGCAAGACGCCGATAAGTGTGCCGAGCAGGGCGCCGATCAGGCAGTAGAGCAGGTTCTCGGGCGAGAAGACGACGCCGAAGCCCAGCGCGAGGTGAACGAGCAGGTCCATCAGATTACCACTTCGGCCAGACTTGCATGGGCAGGCCGAGGCCCCACACGAACACGACGACGCTGCAGGCGATCAGCACCACGATGGTAAGGCCGACCTGCAGGGGCCTCGAATCCCGGGTAGCGAGGCTGCCGCAAATGATCAGCGCCGCCCCGGCGATGACGAGGCCTACGCGGTCGATGAGGAGGCCGAACAGCACGATGGAGGCGATGACCAGGATCAATGGCCGCCAGCCCCAGCGTTCCATGGCCGGGCCTTCGATGGCGAAGCTTCGGCCGGCGGTGAGCAGGCCGAGAAACACCAGGATGGCGGCCAGCACGCGGGGCAAAAAGCCGGAACTCATATTGTTGAGCGTGCCCATCGGATAGTCCTTGCCGACCCAGAGCCAGGCAGCGCCGGCAACGATGAAGAACAGGCCCGCGGCAAGGTCCTGTCCCGATTTTATCGCTATCTTCCCGGACATGAACTCGTCCTCCCTTGTGGTCTTTATAGCGGCGGCGTCTGTTAGCGCCGGAAGATGTTTTCGGCCAGGCCTCGCACGCCCGCATCGATCAGCATCAATTTCCCCGCGCCGGGCTGGGCCAGCCGTTGCTCGGCCGATAACGGCGCGGAGATGGACGTCACGAACATGGTTTCGAAATTCTTGCCGCCGAAGGCGACGTTGGATGGCTTTTGCATCGGCAGCATGATTTCGCGATCGAGGCTGCCATCGGGCGCGTAGCGCGCTACGCGCCAGCCATCGATCTCGGCGACCCAGAGATAGCCCTCGGTATCCACGGTGCAGCCATCGGGACGGCTGCCACCCTTGTGCTGGTAGTCGACAAAGATACGCCGCCCGGAAAGCATGCTGGTTTCGGGATCGAAATCGTAGGCGTCGATGCGGCCGGGCCGGGAATCCACGTGGTAAAAGGTATTGGCGTCCGGGCTCCAGGCCATGCCATTGGAGAGGATTAGGCCCTCGACCATGGGCCTTGCCCCAAGATCCCCGCCAAGCTTATAGAGCGTGCCGACCGGCTCGCTGGCGTCGCGATGCCTTGTTCCGATCCAGAAATTGCCGGCGCGATCGCAGGCGCCGTCGTTGAAGCTGACCACCGAGAAATCCACCCCGCTCAACGGCAGTGAAGTCGCGGTGCCGGTATCGAAGTCATAGCGGCCGATGCCCTTCTTGTAGGCGATCAGCAAACCGCCATCGGCATGCAGTGCCAGCGAACTCGGCCGGTAATGCAGATCGCGCACTTCCGAGGTCGTGAAGGGCGGCCTGGTGCGGATGATCTTCTTTTCGACGGTGTCGAGCCAATAGAGCGCCTGCTCCCTGGGCGACCACAACAGCCCCTCGCCAAGTTCGGCGCGGAAATCTTCGACAAAACTGATGGCGGTGTCAGGCATCGCCGCTTCCTTCTTGCATTCTGTTTTCGTCGGTCAGCATTGTTCGACGATGATGAGGCCGTCGACGGCGACCACGGCATCGGCGCGCCATTTGACCGGATTGATCTCAATGACGAATTCGGGCCACGGCACGGCCGCGGCGAGACGCGAAAACTCGGCCACGAATTCGGCAAGCGGAGCGAGGGGCGGCAGAGCAGGGCCATTGCGTTGGACCAGAGCCAGGCTCGACAGCATTTCGGCAGCCGCCGCGTCATCGAAAGGCGCCGGCCGCAACGCCACATCCGAGATAGCTTCAGTCAACACGCCGCCGACGCCACAGGTGACGACGACGCCGAACACTGGATCACGCAGCGCCGAGACGAGAATCTCGTTGTCGCCCGCTTCCATGCGCTGCACGTAGATGCCGTCCAGCGTCACGCCTAACGTTGCGGCCCGTGCCTGCAGGCGCTCATAGGCAGCGCTGGCGGCGGCCTTGTCGGCCAAGCGCAGTGCCACGAGGCCCGCGGCGGCGCGGTGGGTGATGGCAGGCGTAATGCCTTTCATCACAAGCGGATAGCCGATGGTCTCGGCCGCAGCTTCTGCTGCCTCGATGGTGGTGACCAGCCGGCCGGCTGCCACCGGCAGCCCGGCGGAGGCAAGGATGGCGTGGCATTCGTGTTCCGAGATCACGAGGCCATCGACGGCGCCCGGCACTGCCCTGAGCCAATTGAAGTCGCTGGCAGAGACGGCGGGTGCGACAGGCCGAGGGGAGAAATCGCGGCCCGCCACACGTGCCAGCGCCGTGCAGGCCCTGACTGGATCGGCAAAGAGGTAATGGCCCGCCACAGGCGCGGCCTCGGCATTCTGCCGTATCGCGGTGGAGACCGCGCAGATCGGTTTGCCGTTCAGGACCGGCAACGCGGTCTCCAGGCGAGCAAGCGAAGTTTCCGGCGTTTCCTGCCAATGGCGCGGATCGTAGGCGTCGCTGACGAAGACGGCGCCGACCGCGGCATCGCCCGCCAGGGCCGCGACGACGGGCGCGGCGCCAACGAAGTTGGTCCGATCGGCCGTCAAGCGCACGGTGTTGCCAATGATTTCGGCGTCGGGCGCGAGTTCCATCAGGGTTCGGCGCGTCTGCTCGGAGAGCGCGGCAGCCTTGAGGCCGAACCGGTCGGCCAGTTGCGCCAATACACCTGGCTTCTCGCCGGCAAGGCTCACTACTGCGATGCGGTCAGCATGTTGGAATGCGGCGGTTTCGATACTGCTCAGCAGCAGGGACACATCGACGAGTTCATTCAACGATTCGACCAGGATGGCGTTGTTCGCATCGAGCACGGCTCGCCAGACACTGTCCTCTCCGGCAAGCGAGCCGGTATGGGCGGCGGCGGCCCGGGCACTGGCATTGCTGCGTCCGACCTTCAACACCACCACCGGTTTGCCTGCGGCACGCGCTGTCGCCAGGGCGGAAGCGAAGTCGGTGCCGTGCCGGGTACCCTCCAGATACATGGAGATGATGCGAGTCTTGGGGTCGGCGGCGGCCAGACGGATGAAATCGGCGATCGACAGCACCGCCTCGTTGCCGACGCTGATGATGTTGCGGAAGCCGAAGCCAGCCCGTTGCGCAAGGGCATGGGCTGCAACCGCCATGCCACCGCTCTGGCTGATCATGGTGATATCACCCGGGACCAGATGGTCGAGATCGGTGAGGCTCGCCGCAAAGCTCGCGGTCAAAGGCATGTGGGTATTGATGATGCCCACGGTGTTCGGTCCGCACAGTGCGAAGCCCGACGCGCGGCAAAGCGCGATCAGCTCTTCCTGCATCCCCGCCCCCTCGGGGCCGGCCTCGGCAAAGCCGCCGGCGAAGGCGATGCCGTGGCGAATGCCAGCCGCAATACAGTCGCGAAGGACACCAATCGTGGCTGTCGCGGACACGGCGATCAGCACCAGATCGGGAATGGAAGGCAGTTCGGCGACGGAGCGGAAGCAGGGCATGCCATCGACGGTGTCGCGGCTTGGATTGACCGGCCAGACCAGTCCGGGGTAGCCGAATTTCTTGAGGAATTTGAGCGGCTTGCCACCCAGACTTCCGGGTTTGTCGGAGGCGCCAACGATGGCCACGCTTTTCGGCTCGATCAGCGGAAACAGATCGAGCGGGCCCATTGATCCGGCCATGGGGACCGGACCGTCAGAGCGCTGGGCTTGAAGCATCGAAACCATCGTTGGCATACTCGCTCGGTATTACTCGGCGCCTTCGGAATAGGACGGCGCGCGCTTTTCGAGGAAGGCGCGGATACCTTCCTTGGAGTCGGTGCCGGCGGTCAGACGGGCGCTGGCCTCGGCCGTCATCTTGGAAGACTGTTCCCAATCGAGAATGGTCTCGCACAGATTAAGATTGGTCTTGGTCATGCGCACCGCACGAACGCTCTTCTTGGCGATGTTCTCGGCGATTTCCATCGCCTTGGGCAGAACCTGCGCCTTGGGGAGCACATATTGGAAGAGGCCGCTATGTTCCAGTTCCCTGGCGGTGAAGCGGCGGCCAGTCAGCACCATCTCGCGGATGAGGCCTTGGGCAACGTGCTGGCGAACGAGGACGCCGGCGCCCATGGAAACGCCACGATCGATTTCCGGCAATTGGAAGAAGGCATCTTCGGAGGCGACGCGAATATCGCAGAGCGTTGCCGTGGTGAAGCCGACGCCGATGGCATGGCTGTTGAGCGCCGCGATGATCGGCCGGTTCAGATGGTAGAAACGATGGCGCCAGGCGCCCAGGACTTCGAAACGGCGCAGGCGGGATTCATAGTCGAGCTTGAGAAAATCGTGCAGGTCGGCACCGGCGCTGAACGCCTTGGCGTCGGGCTGGGCGGTCAGGACGACGACACGGATCTCTTCGGTGTTCTCGAGGATGTCGAGCAGAACGTGAAAGTCTTCATAGACTTCGAACGAGAACGCATTGACCGGGGGACGATCGATCGTCACCACCGCCACTCCGGTGTCGGTGAGATCGATCTTGAAATGACGGAGCTTTGCCTCCGTCGCCACCATTGCACTCGGCTTTTGCATAATGTCATCCATAGCTGAAAAGGGCTGCGTGTCGGGGCCCGGCACGCAGGGTTGCGGTTTGATGGAGTGCTGACGCTATTGTTGCGCCAGGGTCGGCAGGACGTCCTTGAGACGTGTCTCGTTGTCCTGCCAGAGCTTGTCGAAATCGGCCGGCCCCTGGAAATCGGGGATTACGCCGCGTTCGGTCAGCATCTTGGTCTGTTCCGGGCTCTCGACCACGGCCTTCATGGCGGCGACGATCTTGTCCTGGATGGCGGCAGGCAGGCCGGGAGGGGCCACAACGCCAGTAAGGGAGTCGCCGATCACGTCATAGCCCTGTTCCTTCATCGTCGGCTGACCGGGAAGGATGGTGCTCTCCTCGGCGGTCGAAACGCCGAGCACGCGGACTTCATTGTCCTGCAGATAGGGCAGGGTATCGGTGCCACCGGTCGCCAGCGCCTGCACTTCGCCGCCGCGCAGCGCGGTGAGGGCCGGCGCGCCGCCGGCATAGTGGATGGAAGAGAACTGTACCTTGGCTGCCTGGCCCAGTTCGGCGGTCATCAGGTGCGGTGCCGTCATGACGCCAGCATCGCCGATGGTGACCCCGCCGGGATTGTCCTTGGCGGCCTTGATGAGGTCGTCGAGGGTCTTGAACGGGCTGTCGGCCAATACCGAGATCACGTATTGCGACGCGAACTGCACGCCGATCTTGGTGAAGTCAGCGCGGGTATAGGGGGCCTGGCGGCTCGCATCGAGATAGTGGGTGACAACGGTCGGCAGCACCACATAGCCGAGGGTGTAGCCATCGGGAGCGGACTGCACGACCTGGGTCAGGCCGACCTGCGAGCCGCCGCCCGGCTTATTGATGACGACGACGGTAATACCCAGCTGCTTCTGGAGGCCATCGGCCAACAGGCGCGCGCCGAGGTCGACGCCGCCGCCGGCAGCATAGGGGACGATGAGCTGCATGGTTTGTCCGGCCTTCGGCCAATCCGCCGCGTCCTGTGCATGGGCAGCCGTGCTCATGGCCAGCGCAGCCATGGCGGCTGCGGCCAGCGCGGTAATCTTCCGCGAATTCATTGAAGTCCTCCCTCGTTCGCCCTCCGGCGAACAATCCTCGGTGGATTGATTGATACGTTTCAAAAGTCCCGGTGAAACATCCTCCTTCCGGGACCTTCTGAATTGAAGCGTTTCATATTCGATGATACCGTGCAAGTGAAATTTGAGGAGGAAGCGCCCTTATGCGCCTTAATGATAATGTGGGCAGTCCACAAAAGCCGCAAAGCCCGACCGGCGAAATTGCCCTCGTCTGCGATGATGCGGCCACCGGAGCGGCGGTGGTCGCGGAAATTGCCGCACGCGGCGCCAAGGCACATTTGCACGGCGGGTCCGGGCGGCAACTTGCTGCCATTCTGGGTGATCTCGTTACTGCCGAGGATGCTGTGGTGGCTGTTTCTTTTGCGGCTTCCGATGATACGTCCGACGTCGTTGCCGCATTGCGCGCCCTTGGGGCGGCCGGCAAGGCAGTGGTTGTTCTGCGCAGCGCGCCGCTCGATGGGCCGTTCGGCGGCAAGGCGGATCGCGGTGTGTGGGAAGCCGTGGTAGGGGCCTTCGGCGGGGTGGCGGTCTATTCGCATCGGGCTCTGCTCGATGTCGCCATTCATCTCGCCAGCCAGGGGCGGCGGAGCAGCGTGCGCGCGGCCATCATCACCTTTGGGGGCGGTAGCGGTGTGCTGGCCACCGATCTCTGCGTCCGCTATGGGCTCGAAACGCCTTCGCCGTCTGAGACGACCGTTGAAAAGCTGCGGATGCTGGTTCCCGCCATCGCCTCGATCGCCAATCCGTTCGATCTGACGCCGGAAATGCTGCAAGCGCAGTGGTTCGCCAATTTCGTGCCGGCACTGGAGGTCATCGCTGCCGATCCGGGGATCGACACGCTGTTCTTCCAGCTCAGCGCCATGTCCCGGAGTGCCCTCGACATGGCCAATGCTGTCGCGGATGCGGGCGAGCGAACCGGCGCCAACATCGCCGTCGCCTGGACGCTGGGGCCGCGGGACGCTTTAGCCTTGCTGGCGGAACGCGGCGTCTTCGCCTTTCCCGAGCCCTTGCGGGCCGTCGAGGCGCTTGCCGCCATTGCGGGCACCGAGCCTCACACGCCTGCCGACGATATGGCGACAATTGCGATCGATGCCCTGCTGGGCGGGTTCGGCCTTGGCGTTGCCGAACCAGATGCACAGTCCGGTTTGCGTATCGTCAGCCGAAGGCATCCGGAATTCGGGCCCGTGATCGGCTGCGCCATCGGCGGTGCCCTGGGTCGTCGGCTTGGCTCGGAACCGCAGTTCCTGCCGGCGCCGGTTACAGCCGACGGTGCGCGCCGCATGCTGGACGCCATGCCGATCCTGAAGGGGCTCGCGAAGATGGATCCGATCGATTTCGGAGCGCTGTCGCATGCGGTCGCAGCATTGTCGTGGACGGCGACGCAGGCCGACTATCGCGACGTCACCCTGGCGCTGAAGTAGCGGAGGGGCCGTGGGCGGCATCACCTGCCCACGGCCTTTGCCTAGCCGACGATCGCCGCAGCCATGGTGGTGGCGAAAGCCCTGGTTCCCAAGGGGCCGCCGAGATCGGCCGTGCGCGTTGCGGAATTGCCGAGCAGTTCGTCCGTGACCGCGTCGATGCGGTCGGCCGCTGCTTCCCAGGTGTTGAGACCGTGCCGTGCACCGGCCCAGCGCATCAACATCGCGAGCGAGCCGATGAGCGATACCGGATTGGCACGATCCTGCCCGGCGATGTCGGGGGCAGAACCATGCTGGGCCTGCGCCATGGCGAATTGCTCGCCGGCATTGAGGGAGGCTCCAAGGCCCAGCCCGCCCGCCAATTCGCTGGCTTCGTCCGACAGGATGTCGCCGAACATGTTCGTGGTGACGATCACGTCGAACTGCGTCGGGTCGCGGACGAGCAGGGCGGCCACCGCATCGACTATCTTCTCGTCATAGGCGATGTCCGGATAGCGTGCGGCGGCGGCGCGCGTTTCCTCGAGGAACAGACCGTCGGAAAGGCGCAGCACATTGCCCTTGTGCACGGCGGTGACCTTGCGCCGCCGCTGGCGGGCCGCCACGAAGCCGGCCTCGGCGATGCGGCGCGAGCCTTCCCGCGTGATCTTGCGGACGGCAAGCGCGACATCGGGTGTGGCCAGGAATTCGCCGCCGCCTGCGAACATGTTGCGATCTGCGTAGAAGCCCTCGGTGTTCTCCCGTGCGATCAACAGGTCGAAGCTGTCGTTGAGCCGGCTGGGTACGCCCGGCCGGGTTTTGGCGGGACGCATATTGGCGAACAGGTCCAGCGCCTTGCGGAGAGTTCCTGATGGATTGATTCCGCCCTGCGCGGCGGACGGGTAATCGAGATGGGAGACGGGGCCGAGGATCACGCCATCGGCTTTCCTGGCCGCCGCGACGATGGCGTCCGGCATCGTCGTCCCCAGCTTTTCTAGCGAGCGGAAGCCGATCAACTGGTGGTCAAGCTCATAGTCGAGGCCGAAACGCTGGGCTGCGGCAGCCAGAACAGTCAGCGCCGCGGCGGTGATCTCGGGCCCGATGCCATCGCCATCGAGCACGAGGAAGCGCAGTTTCGCGATCATGGCTGGCTCACAGGTTGAAGACGATGACGCGCTGTTCGGTCATTTCCTTGATGGCGTAGTGGGGACCTTCACGGCCGATGCCGGAATCCTTGACGCCGCCATAGGGCATCTGGTCGGAGCGCCAGGTCGAAGTGCCATTGATGATGACGCCGCCAACGCGCATGGTTTTGGCGACCTTCATCGCCACTTCCAGCGACTTGGTGAAGATCCCGCCCTGCAGGCCGAGATGGTGGTCGCTGATTTCCCGAATTACCGGATCAAGATTCGAATAACGCCGTACGGTCAGCATCGGTCCGAAGATTTCGTGGCAGACGGCGCTCATCGACACATCGACATCGACCAACACGGTGGGCTCGACCACGGCGCCATCGCGCTTGCCGCCGGTCAGCGCGCGGGCGCCGGCAGCAACCGCTTCGCCGATCGTGCCTTCGATGCGCTTTGCGGCGCTCAGGTCGATGACCGAGCCGATATCGGTTGCCTCGTCGAAGGGGTCGCCGACCTTCAACTTCTTCACTTCCTCGACCAGGCGGGTGATGAAGGCGTCGTAGATCTTTTCGTGCACATGCACATTCTGCACCGAGATGCAGCTCTGGCCGGCGAGGCGGGTGGCATTACGGGCGCAGAGCATAGCGGCGGTGTCGACATCGGCATCTTCATGCACGATGGCGGGGCCGATGCCACCGAGTTCGAGGGCGACACGGCGAAGACCCGAGGCCTTCTTGATCTCGGCTCCGGCACGGGTCGAGCCGGTGAAGGTGATGAAGTCGACGCGTTCGTCGCGGACGAGGGCAGGCCCCACCTCGTGCCCGTAAAGCACGTTGATGAAGCCGGCCGGCACGCCGGCGTCGACGAAGCAAGCGATGAGCTTGTGGATGGTCCAGGGGCACTGCGGCGGTGCCTTGAGCACGACGGCATTGCCCGCCGCGAGAGCGGGGCCCAGCTTATGGCACGCCAGATTGACCGGCGAATTGAAGGGCGTGATGGCGGCAACGATCCCCACAGGGAAGCGCAGCATGACGGCCAATTTTCCATGCCCGATAGGGGAGCTGTCGAGCGGGATATGCTCGCCCGCGATGCGGACCGCTTCCTCGGCCGACAGCAGCAGGGTCTCGGGCGCGCGGACCATTTCGGCGATGCTGTCGCGGATGGCCTTGCCGGTTTCGAGGGTCATGGTGTGGGCAATGTCGTGAGCCCGTTCGCCGACGATCCGCGCCGCTTCACGCAGCAGTGCCGCACGCTCATAGGCCGGCATGGCGGCGACCTTTTCCTTGGCGGCAAGGGCTGCCTTCAGCGCATCATCGAGTTCGGCGAGCGTGCTGGCCGGCGCGCGGCAGGCCAGCGCCTGGCGATAGGGGTCGATAACGTCATAGGTGGAGGAGGGTGTCCGCCATTCCCCGCCGATCAGCATGGGGACGGTGAAGACGTCCGTTTCGACGCGGACTTGGGTATCGATTGACGTCATCGTGGCTGCTCCTCCTGCAGATCGAATACAGTGCGGCCAATAAGTCCGGCCTGTAGTTTTTGAAAGGTTTCAATATTGAAAGGTTTCAATAGCTGATGCATATCTTGAATTCAAGGTGGCGCGGACTGGAGTTTGGTCGTAGAGGGGATTCCCGGCGGTCGAGGGCTTGGCGCCAATAGCTCCTAGGCTGAGGCATTGTGGAAGAGGCAGGCGGAGTTATGGAGCGCGACGGCGAACCCAAGATAGTGCGCGGTCCGATCACGGTTGAAGACGTTGCGCGGCTCGCCAATGTTTCGGTCGGAACGGTCTCCAATGTGCTCAACGGTTCCGCCGTGGTCAGTGCCAAGCGCCGTGCCCTGGTGGAGCAGGCGGCGCGTGAGCTTGGCTATATTCCCAACATGCTGGCAGGGGGGCTCAAACGCCGGCAGTCATCGCTCATCGGCGTCTGCGTGCCGCATCCGTCGGCGCCGTATTTCCGCGCCATGTCGGAAAAGATCGAGTCGCTGACGGGGCAAGACGGCTATGATTTCCTCGAAGTGTTCAGCCATCACAGCCCCGAGCTGGAAGTACGTCGCCTGAAGACCATCCTCAAATATCGCCCCGGCGGCATGTTGCTGGTGCCGACGGCGAACCCCTATGAGTCGCTGGATTTGCTGGCGCAGGCCGGCGTGCCCACGGTTATCCTCGATCGCGCGGCGGAGGACGGGCGTTTCGACCAGGTGATCGTGGATTCGCGCGAGGCCATGCGTAAGGTCGTGCGCCTGCTGATCGACAACGGCCACCGCTCGATCGTCTTCCTCACCGAAAATCATGCGCCCTTGGTTACGCGCAATCGCCTCAAGGGCTTCCGCGATGCCATCAGGCAGGCGGAACCGCGGATCTTTGCACGGATCAGGCGGCGGGCCGATGCGGCGGGCGCCATGGTCGAGCAGATCGACGGATTGATGGGCGAGCGCACGCGGCCCACCGCCATCATCGTCAGCAACACGGCGGCTGCTGCCTGGGTGGTGAAGGCGTTACGGGTTCTGGAGATCCGCTGCCCGCAGGATATGTCGCTGGTCTCGGTCGACGATCCGGGCTGGGCGAGCCTGGTCCAGCCCAGCCTTACCGTCGTCCGGCAACCCACGACGCAGCTCAGCCAGATCGCCTGGAAGCTGCTGCGCGACAGGCTGCGAGGCGTGGCGCAGGAGCCGCAACGTGTGCTGCTCGATGCCGAGATCGTTCACGGCGAGTCGGTGGGGCCGGCGCCGGGGACCGCCTAGTTTACAGCGAGCAGAATTTTGCCGATGTGCCGGCTGCTGGCCATATAGGCATGGGCGCCCGCCGCGTCGGTGAGCGGGAAGACCTTGTCGATGACGGGGCGATAGGCGCCGCTGACCAGCAGCGGCCAGATGTTGTCCCGCACGGACGCGACGATGCGGCCCTTGTCTTCGGCAGGCCGGCTGCGGAGAGTAGAGCCGGTCACGACCAGCCGCCGCATCATGATCCGCGACAGATCGATGTCGCTTTGGCGGCCGGTGCGGAGCGCGATCATCGCCAGCCGTCCGCCGATAGCGAGGCTGGCGAGGTTATCGGCGAAATAGCTTGCCCCGATAATGTCCAGGATGACATCCACGCCGCCAGCGGTCTCGTCGGCGATTACGCTCGCAAAGGCTTCAGTGCGGTAGTTGATGGCGCGCATGGCGCCAAGGCGTTCGCAGGCAGCGGCCTTTTCATCTGAGCCGGCGGTGGCGAAGACGCGGGCGCCCGCCGCGACTGCCAACTGGATAGCGGTGGTGCCGATGCCGCTCGTGCCGCCATGCACCAGCAATGCCTCGCCACTCTTGAGACCTGCTGCCTCGAAGACATTGGTCCAGACCGTCGCCGCTGCCTCGATGATGCCGGCGCCGGCCCCCAGCCCGATCTCATCCGGTAATTTCAGCACATGGCGGTGATCGACGGCGCAGAACTCGGCATAGCCGCCAAGGGGGAGCAGGGCGCAGACGCGATCGCCGACCGCGAGGCCGGTGACGTCATCGCCGAGGGCCGCGACGACGCCGGAGACTTCTAGCCCCGGCACATAGGGCAGGGGTACATTGACCGGGCCGCCGCCTTGGCGCTGGGTCAGGTCATTGCCGTTGAGCCCGGCAAAAGCCACCGCGACCAGCACTTCGCCCGGTTTTGGCGCCGGCCGTTGGCGTTCGCCCAGCTCAAGGACTTCCGGGCCGCCATGTCGGGCGAAGTGGACGCATCGCATCAGGGAAGACATCGCGGGCATTCCTCTCGATAGCCGGGGTGGGCCGCGAGGTACGCAGGAACGCCGACCAAGGCAAGTCTTGGCAGTTCAGTCTTTAGTTCAGCGTGCCCGACTACTCGAACGGTTGCGGCGGACGATTTTCGTCGGTGCGGACGGCGATGGTCATGTCGCCGACGCTCTCGATGGCAATGCGGACCTGGTCGCCGGGCTCGATAGGGCCGACGCCTTCCGGCGTGCCGGTGGCGATGACATCGCCCGGATAGAGCGTCATCACAGATGAGATCATCTCGATGAGGCCGGGAATATCGACGATGAGGTCGCGGGTGTTGGCGCTCTGCTTCTGGATACCGTTCACCCACAGCCCGGTCGTCAGCGCGTGTGGATCGGCCACTTCGTCGGCGGTGACGATATAGGGCCCGAGCGGGGTGAAGGTATCGAAGGATTTGCGCATGACGCGCTCCTCGGGCACCCGGTCGGGGTCGAGGCGCATGGTGGCGTCGATCAGGCATGAATAGCCAAAGACGTGACTCATGGCATCGTCTCTCGACACGGTCTTGGCGCGCTTGCCAATGATGACCGCAAGCTCGCATTCATGATCATAGCGCCGCTTCGAGTGTGGCGGCAGCAGGATGGCCTCGTCCGCGCCGACGACGGACGAACCGGATTTCAGGAAGAACCCCACATCGCGCGCCGATTTACCGACGGGCACCACAGCGCGATTGCCCAGTTCGCCCACATGCTTGCGATAGTTGGCGGGGGCGGCCACGACGTTGAAGGGCAGGGGCTGCGGCGAACGCAGCGTGACGGTGTGGCGTGGGATCGGCTGGGCATTGCGGCGATGCTCGATGAGGCGCGGCTGCAGCGCTTCCCAGTCGGCGATGAGGCGCGTCATCTGGGTCGGCGGCCAGGTATCGCCGGCCGAGGGCATCACGTCCGTCACATCGTAAAGCATGTCGCCCTCGACCAAGGCGATGCGATTCAGGTCGTAGACAGCCAGCTTCATGGATCGATCCTCTCTCGTCTTGTTCAGGCGACTTGAGAAACATATCCCTCAATGAGAAATAAATGTCAAAGGGTGATCGGCCCGGGACATTTTGGATTCCCAGTGAATTTTGAAAAATCCTGCGCGCGTTGACGCATTTATATCTCAATGATAAATGCATTTCTCAGTTCATGAGGAGACTGAATGATGACGCAGATCACTCCCGAAGCGTTGGCCAATGTTCCATCGCTCGACGATCTCTATGAAAAACTGGCGCCGCTGAGCATCGGGGCAGGCTGGAACAAGCCGACGCCGAGTCTGTGGCCGGAACCCAAATCCATCTTCCAGCCGGCGCACTGGAGCTATGGCCAGGCCAAGGGTGCGCTCGATGCGGCCGGCCGCCTGATCGACACGGCGCAGGCCGAGCGGCGCAATCTGATCCTCGCCAACCCGTTCGAGGGCAACACCTACGCCACCACGCGCACGATCGTGGCCGCCTACCAGATGATCATGCCCGACGAAAAAGCCCGTTCGCACCGGCACACGCCCAATGCGCTGCGCCTGATCATCGACACCAAGCCGGGTGTCTATTCCATCGTGAACGGCACGCAGATCGAAATGCTTCCGGGCGATGTGGTGCTGACGCCCAACTGGTGCTGGCACGGCCACCGCAATGACAGCGGCGCGCGCGCCTACTGGCTCGATTTCCTCGATGCGCCGCTGGTGCAGCTGCTCGATCCGATGTTCTTCGAGCCCTATCCGGGTGAGTTCGAGGAAGCCACGAATGTCGCCGGCAATTCGCCGATGTGCTTCCGGGCGGCCGATACGGTGATGCGGCTGAAGGATTCCGAGCAGACGCCGGAAGCCCATTATGCGACGCAGGTGGAACTCGGCGATCCGGCACTCGACACCATGGGCCTTCACATGATCAGCCTTGCGGCCAACAGACAGACGACGCCGTTCCGTACCACCGCCAACAACATCTATTCGGTGGTTTCGGGCACCGGCAGCAGCACTATCGGCGACAAGACCTTTGCCTGGGGGCCTGGCGATGTGCTCGCGGCTCCGGCCTGGGCGACGCATTCGCACAAGGCGACGACGGACGCGATCGTGTTCCGCGTCACTGACGAACCGATGCTGCAGCGTCTGGGCTTCTTCCGCTGAGCGGCAAGTTGGCGCTTTGCGCCTGAAGTGATATCCAGACGGCAAGAGGTTGGGGGAGCGTGATTTTCCCCAATCTCGATCGGACATGACAAGACGTGGCGGTGGTATGCGGGTCGGAATCCAGTCGATCGAAATCGGGACCGCCGTGCTGCGGGCGCTGGTGCAGGCGCCGGGACCGTTGCAGCTGCGCGACGTGGCGCAGGCGGCCCATATGCCGCCCAGCAAGACTTACAAATATCTGGTGAGCCTGACCGATGTGGGCCTCGTCCGGCAGGATGAAGCCTCGGGCCGTTACGATCTCGGACCGTTCGCGCTCGAGCTGGGCCTTGCGGCGCTGGGGCGTATCGATGAGATCGACATTGTGGCCGCGGGGCTCGGCCAGATCACCGCCGAATTGCAGCGGGATGCGGAAATCACCACCTGGGGCGCCGCGGGGCCGACGGTCATCCGCTGGAAGCAGGGCTCGCGCAATGTCTCCATCCGGGTGAAGGAAGGCAGCATCCTGCCGGTCCTCACCAGCGCCACCGGCTGCGTCTGGGCCTGTTATCTTCCCAAAGCACAGACAGAACGGCTGATCGAGGCCGAACTCGATGTGCTGGTGGAGCGGACGGGGCAGAAGCGCGAGGCGCTGCAGAGTTTTTATGACAAGAAGATCGCCGATGTTCGCCGCCGCGGCCTCGCTTCGGCCGAAGGCGAGCTCCGCAGCGGCATCGATGCGCTGGCCGGACCGGTGTTCGGGCCATCGGGCTTGGCCTTCGTGATGACCATGCTGGCGCCGCATCACGATACCGACCTCTCGCATGACGGAGCTATCGCTAACCGTTTCCGCGATATCCTGCAGAAGACCTCGGACCAGCTCGGTGCGGCGCTGAACGCGGGCGATCAGGCCTGATCCCGAGAGCCGCAACGGCTGCGTTAGACGCATGTCGGCTTGTTCGAGGTGGCACACCAAGGTAACTTGCCAACGAAGCGGGCAGGGCCGGTCGTGCGGGAGCGCGCCCCTATTCGAGTTCATCGATAGATCGGCGGGAAATTCATGAATCTGCGGCAGCTCCGCTACTTCGTAAAGGTTGTCGAAGAGGGCAATATTTCACGCGCCGCCAAGCTGCTGTATGTCGCCCAGCCATCGCTCGGCGTGCACATCGGACACCTCGAGGCCGAACTCGGCGTGCAGCTGCTGTTGCGACATTCACGCGGCGTGACGCCTACCGATGCAGGCCGGCTGCTGCATGAGCGGGCGATCGACATCCTGCAGCGGGTCGATGCCATAAAGCGTGAAATCCGGGCGGATGCCGACAGCGAAGGCAGGCCCTTCGTCGTGGGATTCCCGCCCAGCACCATGAACCTGCTCGGCCCCGATCTGTTGGCAGTCGCCGGACAGTATGCGCCGGAAATCCTTTTGGAACTGGTGGAGGACCGGAGCCAGGCATTGGTGGAAGCGCTCGACAGCGGTGAGGGGCATATCGATGTCGCCATCGGCTACAATGTGGAGGAAAGCCCCAAGCTGATGCGGACGCCGATCTTCGAGGAAGAGCTGCTTTATGTGGCGTCGCCGGCCTTCTTCAACGACGCGGCACCGGTGCAGCTGTCTGAAATCCTCAAGGGCAAACTCGCTATTGCCGGTGGCCGCGGCATCATTCGCGAACTGGTGCGCGGTGAGGCCGACCGGCTGTCGCAGCCGCTCGATCTGGCTTTCCGCGTACAATCGCCGTCGACGCTGAAGGCCCTGCTGCTGAAGGGGGGCGTTTCCAGCATCATGCCCTATGGCTCCATGGCGGCGGAGCTGGAGGCGGGCGTGCTGGAGAGCCGGCGTATCGTTGACCGGCCGCTCTACTGGACGCTGTATTTCGTCAGCGCGGCGAGCAATCCCTATCCACAATCGCCGGTCGTCGAGCGGCTGCTCAAGGACATCAGCGAGAGTCTTGCCGGCAAGCTCGGCGAGCTGGTTCGGCCGATCAGCAATTGATCCGCGGTTTTTGCCAGCTCAAGGGCTGATCCTATACCTCTCACATTCCCGCTATCGTTTTTTGGCTTGAGCAGCGCTAACCAAATCGTTTTGGACGTGATCTCCGTCCTCCAATAAGCCAAGTCGCGCACCCGGCGAAACGGCCGGGAAGCCGCGCAAAAGGCGAGGAGGCCGCCGCAGCTATCAGAGGAGATGGCTGCCGGCGTCCCATTGGAGACGAGACAAATAATGCGTTATATCGACGCCTATAATCATTTCTTCCCCCGGCGATATTACGAGGCGCTGCTGGAGACGCCGGCTGGATCCAAGGATCTGGGCAAGCGCGTTCGCGGCATCCCGGCGCTCTCCAATCTGGACGAGCGTAAGCGCGTCGTCGATATTTTCCCGGACTACAAGCAGGTGCTGTCGCTGGGCCTGCCGCCGGTGGAGCGCCTGTGGGCTGCCGACAAGTCGCCGGAAATGGCCGTGATCGGCAATGATGGCCTGGCCGAAGTCGTGGCGAACAATCCCGATCATTTCGCCGGCTATACGGCGCTGCTGCCGATGAACAATCCGGAAGCCGCGGTGAAGGAAGCCGAGCGTGTCATCGCCAACGGCGCCAACGGCATCCAGATGGCCGCCAACGTCAATGGCGTGGCCCTCGATGGTCCTGAGTTCTGGCCGATCTATGAGGTCATCGCCAAATCGGGCAAGCCGATCCTGCTGCATCCGTCCCGCACCCGCGACATGCCCGACTACATGACGGAAACCAAGTCGAAGTACGAGATCAACAGCGTGCTCGGCTGGCCGTTCGAAACCAGCGTGACGCTGGCCCGCTTCGTGTTCTCCGGCATCATGGATGCCTATCCCGACCTCAAGATCGTGGCCCACCATCTCGGTGGTGTCATCCCGATGCTGGAAGGCCGGATCGGCCACAGTTTCGACCAGCTGGGCACCAGGACGTCCGACGAGGACTACGGTGCCCTCCTGAAGAAACTCAAGAAGCGTCCATACGACTACTTCAAGAGCTTTTATGCCGACACGGCCGTGGAAGGCGCACGTGGCGCGACGGTATGCGGCGTCGATTTCTTCGGGCCCGATCACGTGCTGTTCGCCTCCGACTGCCCCTTCGACACCGAGAAGGGCCCGGGCTTCGTGCGCGAGACCATCGCCATCATCGAAGGCCTGCAGCTGTCGCAGGCCGACAAGGAAAAGATCTGCTTCCGCAACGCCGAGAAGATGTTCGGTCTCGTCCCTCAGGCGTGACCAACGGGCTCGCGGGACCTCACAGCCGCGAGCCTCATTTCCCTGCAGAACCAAAACAGGCCGCGACCCCAGCCAAGGGCTCACGCGGCAGGACGGTCGTCGTTCGACCGCCGGAAGGAGAGTTAAGTGGACGTCATCCGCATCCCGGTCCTCATCGTCGGCGCCGGCCCCATCGGCATGCAAACGGCACTCGATCTCGCCTGGCGGGGCCATGCCAGCATGATCGTCGAGCAGTCCGTCGGCGTCACGGTGCATCCGCGCGCCGCGGGCATCGCGCCGCGCACCATGGAATTCATGCGCCGCTGGGGCATTGCGGATGACGTGCGCAATGCCGGCTTCCCGGAAGATTTCGACTTCAACATCGTCTATTGCACCAGCCTCGACGGCTTCAAGGTTGGGCTGCAGTATTATCCATCCATGCGCGACCGCCAGCCACCGACGCTGAGCCCCGAGCCGCGCGAACGCTGCCCGCAGATCTGGTTCGACCCGATCCTCGCCCGGGCGCTGGAAAAGTATCCGCAAGTCGATTTCCGCCGGCCATGGAAGCTCGAATCCTTCGAGGACCGTGGCGACGACGTCTCGGCGATCATCACCGACATGACCACCGGCCAGCAGTCGCAGGTCATCGCCGACCATCTGGTCGCCTGCGATGGGGTCGCCAGCGGCATCCGCCAGACGCTTGGCGTGCCGCTCGAGGTCGATCGCGTGCTGAGCTATTCGGTCAATGTCGTGCTCGACATTCCGCAGTTCCTCACCCGCCACGACAAGGGGCCGGCCGAACGCTATCTGTTCCTCGATAATCGCGGCACCTGGGCCAACATGACCTGCATCGATGGCCGCGACCGTTGGCGCTTTACGCTCACCGGCTCCGAAAAGCAGCTGGACCTGGCAACGCTCGATATCGAGACGCCGATCCGCACGGCGCTCGGGCCGGATACCAAGTACGAAATCCTGGCCGTGGCGCCGTGGCGCCGGCGCGAACTGATCGTCGCC
Source organism: Devosiaceae bacterium (assembly GCA_036499825.1). GTDB lineage: Bacteria > Pseudomonadota > Alphaproteobacteria > Rhizobiales > Devosiaceae > Paradevosia. The sequence continues at coordinate 69,930 of DASYCZ010000049.1, read as the reverse complement.
AACTTCAGGGAGGGACGCATCCTCTTTGCCGGCGACAGCGCGCATTCGATGTCGCCGACCGGTGGCTTCGGGATGAATACCGGCGCCAGCGATGCCGTCGATCTCGGCTGGAAGCTCGACGCCGTCCTCAATGGCTGGGCCGGTCCGAAACTGCTCGATTCCTATGATTTCGAGCGGCGTCCGGTCGCTATCCGCAACATGAAGGCCTCGACCCGCAATTATGCGGTGTGGACGGCTTCCACCGACCGCTACCAGCATCTGCTCGATCCGACCCCGCTGGGCGATGAGACGCGCGCGGCGGTTGGCGCCTCGCTGAGCGAGCAACTCAAGGAAGAGTGGGAATCGCTCGGCGTGCAACTGGGTTACCGCTACGAAGGCTCGCCCGTCATCGTTCCCGATGGCACGCCGCCGACACCCGACGAGGCCGGCGAATACATTCCGACGACGCGCCCGGGTCATCGCGCGCCGCATGCCTGGCTTTCGGAGGGCAAGTCGACGATCGATCTGTTCGGCCATGGCTTCGTGCTGGTGCGGTTTGGCGGCGAGGCGACCGATGTCGAAGCCTTCACGGCAGCTGCAAGCCGGCGTGGGGTGCCGTTCCGGGTCGTCGATATCGACGACGCCAGGGTCGCCGAACTCTATGAGCGCAAGCTGGTTCTCGTTCGTCCCGACGGCCATGTGGGCTGGCGCGGCAACACCATGCCGGACGATGCGCTCGCCATCATCGACACCGTTCGTGGCGCCTGAGGCCGCGGATCATCATCGAACTCAGGGAAGGGCAATTGCGTGACTGAGGCAGAAGGCAATACCGCCGTGCGGCGCATCGTGACGCGGGTGGACGAACAGGACAAGGCCGTCGTGCTTTTCGACGGCCCCCGCGAGGGTGTCAGCCGTCCGGGCCGCAAGGTCGTGTCCAACCTGATCTGGGCAACGGATCGCAGCCCAGCCGGGTTCAGCAATGGCGTCGATTTTGCCGATACCCATAAGGGGATCACCCCGGCAAAGCAGGGCTCGATTTTCCGTATTCTCGACTACCCGCCGGCCAGCCCCGGGACGGGCACTCCACCGGTTGCCACTGCGCCATCGGTACACGAGGAATCCGAAATCCGCGGCCTGCCGCCCCGGCATCTGGGCATGCATCGCACCAGAACGGTGGACTACGTCATCGTGCTGAGCGGCGAGATCACCATGCTGCTCGACGATAGCGAAGTGCACCTCAAGCAGGGCGACGTCCTCGTCCAGCAGGCCACCAATCATGCCTGGGTGAACCGCGGAACACAGACCTGTCGTATCGCTGTCATCCTGGTGGATTCAGAAGCGCCGTAGGACGCGCGGGCTTTACGTCTTGACATGGTGGGGGCGGCCTACAAAACTCCGCCCGCACAAAAACACTAACGATAACAAAGACTAAATGGGAGATAGACTATGAAGAAGCTGCTTGGCTCTCTGGTAATGTCGGTCGCGCTCGGCTGGAGTTTTTCCGCCGCCGCCGACCCGGTTCATCTGAAGTTCGCCTTCGCCAACCCAGATACCGATACGATCTGGGTTTCGACCATCAAGCCGTTTATTGACAAGATCAATGCGGTCGATCCGACTAAACTTGTGATCGATGGCTTCCCGAACGGCGCACTGGGCAAGAACCTGGCGCAACAGCCGCAGCTGGTGCAGAGCGGCGTCGCCGACATCGCCTTCGTCATCCCCAGCGTCACGCCCGGCCGCTTCGCCGATACCGATGTGCTGGGCCTGCCGGGCCTGTTCAGCAGCCTGGCGGAATCGACCGCGGTCCACACGGCCATGGCCGAGGCCGGCGACTTCGACAGCTACAAGGATTTCTTCGTGCTGGGCGCCTTCGGCAGCGATCCGTTCAGCATCCACACCGTAAAGCCGGTGGCTTCGCTCGATGACCTCAAGGGCATGAAGATCCGCTCCGCCGGCGGTATCCAGTCGCATGTGCTGCAGAGCCTGGGCGCGACGCCGGTGTTCATGGGCTTCCCCGACGTGCCGGAAGCGCTGGGTCGCCGTAATCTGGATGGCGTTGCCATCCAGCTCGTGCCGCTGCTCGACCAGCATCTCACCCGTATCGTGACGCAGCATTACTTCATGGATGTGGGTGGCTCGCCCATCGCCATGCTGATGAACAAGGCCAAGTTCGACAGCCTGCCAGCGGACGTACAACAGATCCTGACGGATCACCGCCACGACATGGCCGACTTCTATACGGCTGCCTTCGCCAAGCGCGACGCCGATATCCTGCGCGACCTGGGGACTGACGCCAAGCAGAAGATGGTCATTCCGTCACCGGCCGATAAGACGCGCATCGATGCGGCCTATGCCGATGAGATCAAGGCCTGGACGGGTGGCGACGCGGCCAAGGAAGGGCTGCTGACCAAGCTGCGCGACGAGCTGCAGACGGTGCAGGACGGAAACAAGTAATGCACTGGACCCTGATCAGTGCGCGCAGGCTCGCAATCGCCGGATTGCTTCTGCTCCTGCTTTACGCGTTCGGGACGCTCCTTGACGGGCTGGCGCGCACTTTTCTGAGCAGCCCCATCGGTATCGTTCGGGACATGGCCCAGCCCTACATCGCCATGGCGTTGTCCTGCTGCTTTCCGTACGGCTTCGTCATCCGCTCCAATATCGTGGTGACCCTGCTCGATCCCCTGCTTCCCGCAGGGGCGAGCAGGGGCCTGGCGGCCTTCGGCTGGCTGGTGACGCTGATCATCGTGGGGTGCTTTGCCTACCAGTTCTTCCAATATGCGCGCGAGCTGCAGTCGGCCGGCGAAACCACCGCCATGTATGCGGTGCCGACAGCGCCGTTCTGGTATCTCGTCGCCCTCAACTTCGCCTTCGGCGCCATCGTGCATCTGTTCACCTTCAAGGAATGGATGGCGTCCAGCGGCACCGAAGCGGGGGAACATCCATGACGCCGCTGTTCATCGCGCTTTTCTGCTTCATCGGGCTCTTCGTCCTGGTACTGGCGACGGTTCCGATCGGTATCGCGCTTACCGCCGTGGGCCTTGTGGGCTTTGCCATGCAGGCAGGCTGGCCCTCGGCCTTCACGGTGCTTTCGGGCGATCCATCGGCCCTGCTGTCGAGCCCGGATTTCGCCACGGTGCCACTGTTCGTGCTGATGGGTGCCTGCGCCGGTGCCGCGGGGTTTTCCGCCGATCTTTACGGTGCGGCGGCGGCCCTGATCGGGCATCGGCGGGGCGGGCTGGCGCATGCCACCATTCTGGGCAGCGCCGCGTTCGGCTCGGTCTGTGGCTCGTCGCCTGCGACGGCTGCAACCTTCACCAAGGTGGCCCTGCCCGAAATGCTTCGGCGCGGCTATTCGCCGTCGTTCTCGGCCGGCACCATTGCGGCAGGCGGTACGCTCAAGTCGCTGATCCCGCCATCGCTGCTGATGATCATCTACAGCCTCGTGGCCAAGACGTTCATTCTGGACCTCTTCCTTGCGGCGCTGATCCCGGCGATCCTGACCATCATCTTCAACCTCATCGCCATCTGGATCATGGCGCGCTGGAAGCCGGAACTGGCGCCGACCTCGCCGCCGCTGCCCTGGTCGGAGCGCTGGCAGGCCATCGTCAAGGCAGGCCCGGCGCTGCTGTTGCTGGTTGTGGTGTTCGGCGGGCTTTATAGCGGCATCTTCACCATCAACGAAGGCGCTTCGGTTGCGGCGCTGCTGTCGATCGCGGCCGCGTTCATCCGCCGCCGGCTGACGATAAAGCAGCTGTTCGACAGCCTCCTGGAATCGGCCAGCGTCACCGTGATGCTGTTCATCATCCTGTTCGGCGCCTATGTCTTTTCCTATGCGCTGACGCTCGGGCAGGTGCCATCGACAGCCGTGGCGGCGATCGGCAATCTCGGGGTCAATCCCTGGGAACTGATCATCCTGCTGCTCATCTTCTATCTCGTTTTGGGCACTGTGTTCGACGAGTTGGCGGCGGTGATCGTCACTACCCCATATGTCCTCCCATTGGTCGTTGCGGCTGGTTTCGATCCGATCTGGTGGGGCGTCATCTGCGTCATCCAGGTAGAGTTGTCGCTGATCCATCCGCCTTTCGGCATCATCGGTTTCGTCATCCACCGGGTGGATCCACGCATACCGATCCGCAGCGTCTATAAGGGCGTCATCCCGTTCATCATCGCGGATGCGCTGGTGCTCGTGCTGCTGGTGCTGTTCCCGCAACTGGCGCTATGGCTCCCCACCGCGATGCGGGGATTCTGAAGCCTGTGATGCATCGCGTGTCTTTGAGGAGGATGTCATGAACGAACAAGCCCAGGAGCCCGTGCTCGACGAGGCCGCATGCCGGGATAAGCTGGCCGAGATGTGCCGCATCCTGGCGGCGCAGGATCTCATCGGCATGTTCGGGCATGTTTCCATCCGCGTGCCGGGCACCGATCTGCTGGTGATCACGCCCGGTGCCGGCGCCAACAAGCATCAGGTGGGCCCGAGCGACCTGTTCAAATATAACCTTGCGGGAGAATTGCTCGAACGGCCGCAGGGCGATGTGCAAATTCCCATCGAATGGCGCATCCATACGCAGATGCATCGGGATAATCCCGCCGCAGGTTGTGTCGCCCATCTGCATGCCAAGCACGCAACGGTCCTGAGCATCGCCGGGCACGAACTGAAGCCGGTGTTCACGCAGGGCGCCGTATTCAAGGACGGCGTGCCGGTGTGGGACAATCCCCGCCTGGTGATGACCGACCAGCAGGCCGCCTCGCTGTCCGAAATGCTGGGCGACAAGAAGGGCGTGGTCATGCGCGGCCATGGCGTCTGTGTCGTCGGCGAAACCGCTGAGGAATGCCTGTTCCGCTGCATTTTCCTCGAGGAAAATGCGCAGAAGCAGTATGATGCCGCGCAGGTCGGCGAGGTCATTTTCCTCACGCCCCAGGAAGCCGAGGATTGCGCTCGCGGTGTTTCCAACAAGCGCCTCTATGAGCTGGTCTGGCGCTATTACCTGTCGGTTGCGCAGGATCGCAGCACCAAGCACTGACGATTTGGACAATTCGTACGAGCGCCCGCCGGATGAGGAATAATCATCCGGCGGGCGCTTTGTCGTGCATGGTATCGGCAACCGGCAATGCTCGGTCGGCGTTATTCCCGGACGACAGTTGCGAGAGCGCGATGAGCGACCAGGACGAAGCCCAAAAACGTGAAGACGACGATTTTCACATGGCGGTGAAGGACACCGCCTATTTCCTGTGGGAACAGGCCGGCAGGCCGGATGGGCTGGCAGACACGTTTTGGCAATTGGCGGTCGAGCACCATATCAGGGCGCGCGCTTATTCGATCTGGCTGCGCAAGGGCCAGCCGCTCGGACACCCCGAAGACGACTGGCGCGAGGCAAGGAAAGAAGCCGTGCCGCCCAAGGTTACCGTGGCGTCATCGCCGCCGGAAGGCTTTCGCTGGATGTTGACGCTCGACGGTGACATCATCGATAGCGGCAGTACGCGGACTGAAGAAGAAGCGCACAAAAGCGCCGAAGAAGGCCTCAGAGCTTATGAACGCCGCGGCAGCAACGGAGCCAGCGCCTTCTGAAATCTTTGTCAGTTGCCAGCGGTGCAAATGCGGGGGCAAACTTAGGAAACCGGCAAACATTCGACATACCGGCAGGTTGCACTGGCTGCCGCTATCCTTCACTCTTTAGTCGTCGCGCGTGGTGCGGCAATTGGGTCCGCAATGATCTCCGTAGCCTCCTACAACATCCAGAAATCCATCGGTACCGACTTCAGACGCCGCCCTGAGCGGATATTCGCCGTGCTGAAGGAACTGGATGCCGATGTGGTGGCGCTGCAGGAAGTCGATCGCCGTTTCGGCGAGCGGGTATCGTCCCTAAGCGCAGAGACGTTGGCGCTCGAAACCAACTACACACCCATCCGCTTCGGCATTCGCCCGCAAAGCCTGGGCTGGCACGGCAACGTGATCCTGGTGCGCAAAGGCGTCGAGGTATTGCGGCAGCGCACCATCACCCTTCCGGCGCTGGAGCCGCGCGGGGCGGTGATGGCCGACATCAAGGTTGGCGATGAGCGTTTGCGCATCGTCGGCATGCATCTGGGCCTGGTTGGCCTGTGGCGGAAGCGGCAGGCGCAAGCGGTGCTCGATGAGCTGGAGGCGCTGGAGGAAGCACTGCCGACGGTGATGATGGGCGACCTCAACGAGTGGAGCGTCAATGGCGGCTGTCTTCGCCACTTCGCGGCCGATCATCACGTAGGAAGCCCCGGCGCCAGCTATCCTTCGATGCGTCCGGTGTTCGGGTTCGACCGCATCATCACCAGCATGGACCTGACCATTGCCGAGAGTGGCGTGCATTCCAGCGTCAAGGCGCGCTCGGCATCCGATCATCTGCCGGTCTGGGCTCGCTTGGCGCTGGCCCGCAACATCGCCTCGGCCGCCGCCCAATAGGCTAGGGCGCGAAGCGCCGGCTGACGAATTTCGAACCCGCGACGCCGAACCGCCACGGCACATCCACCGCCTTAGTGATGCCGATGCGCGGGCCGATCACCACCTGCGGCCGTACCGCGGGCACGTGCAACTCGAACGGTGACTCATGCAGGAACTTGTTGTCGAGATCCCGCGTCACCGCCAGCGCCTGGCAGAGCTTGCCGGGGCCGGAGCAGAGCAGGCGGGTATCCGCAACGCCCCGCCGTTCGGCCATCATCTCGATGCCCGCGGTCGGCTCCAGCGCCCGCAACAGCACGGCGCTGGCGCCGCGGCAGGTGAAGTTCAGGCACCAGTGAATGCCGTAGGAGCGGTAGACATAGGCGCGGCCGGGCCCGGCGAACATGGCGGCGTTACGCGGCGTCGGGCCGTTGAAGGAATGCGAGGCCGGGTCGGTCGGATGATAGGCTTCGGTCTCGACGATGGCGCCGCCGACGCCGTCGACCAGAACGACGACGCCTAGCAGGTCAGCGGCGACGATCTCGGCGTCGCGGTCGAAAAAATCCGGAGGCAACAAGGGCTAACGCACCGCCACGAAGCCAGCCGCGGCGGCCATCATGACGCCGGCGGTGCGGTTGAGGCGGCGCAGCGCCTTGGCGCTCTTGAAGAAGTCGCGGGCGCGCGAGGCGAGGAAGGCATAGCCGCAGCCGATGATCAGCAGCACCACGATGACGATGGCGACCAGTTCGGTGAAGGCCAGCGGGTTCATCTGGTCCAGCGGGACGACCGTGGGTAGCAGCGCCAAATAGAACACGATGGTCTTGGGATTGCCCAGCGTCAGCGAGAAGCCGGCAAGGAATGTACGGCTCCAATGCTCTTCGGCACGCGGGCCGATCTGCTCGGTGCCCGGCTTGGCGCTCCAGAATTTCCAGGCGATGTAGAGAAGGTATGCTGCGCCGGCGAAACGCACGATGATGAACACGGCGTTGAAATAGTGGGCGATGGCCGCAAGCCCGAAGACTGCGAAAACCAGATAAACCAGGTCACCGGCGAGAATTCCAAGCACCATTGGAAATGCCGCCGCGAAGCCGCCACCAAGTGCCCGTGCCACGACCGCTGCGACACCGGGGCCGGGCACCAGCACAGCGATGGCATAGGCGATGGTGAAGGCGAAAAGCGTGAAGATATCCATGGCGGGGCGGCTCCCTGAAGGCTGGAAGATACTGGATCGGCAGTAGCGAGCCAATAGGCCGCTAGGGCAGCCGCACCAGCCGTTCCGTCAGCAGCGCATAAAAGCCTTCCGCATTGCCCGTGCGCATGTAGTTCACATTTCGCGGCCTATCGGTCACGTGCCAGTAATCCGTCACCGTCATGCCCATGGTCAATTCGCTCGCGGTTTCGATCGAGACATTGCAGAGGCGCCCCTCGAACAGCTGCGGCCGCAGCAGGTAGGCAATGACGCAGGGATCGTGCAGCGGTGCGCCGGCCCATCCATATTTCCGCAGATCGAAGCTCTCCGAAAAGCTCAGCATGGCGGCGACGGCCGTGCCGGCGCGATTGCCCAGGGCGCGGATGGCATCGATGCGCGGCGGTGTCGACTGGATCATATGGGTAACGTCGAGCGGCAGCATGGTGATGGGCGCGCCAGAGCGCATCACCACGTCCGCCGCGTCGGGGTCGACATAGATGTTGAATTCCGCCGCGGGCGTGATGTTGCCGACCTCGAAATAGGCCCCGCCCATCATGACGATTTCCATGATGCGCGGGGCGATCGACGGGGCCTTGATCAGCGCCATGGCGATATTGGTCAAGGGGCCGAGCGTGCAAAGCGTTACCGTTCCGGCTGGCTCGGTCAAAAGCGTCTCGATGATGAAATCGACGCCATGCTGCGGTTGCAGCTCGATCTGTGGTTCAGGCAGGTCCGGGCCGTTGAGGCCGGTGTCGCCGTGGACGTGTTCGGCGGTTACGAGTTTGCGCCGCATCGGGCCGGCGCACCCGGCATAAACCGGCACGTCGGTACGGCCGGAAAGCTCCAAGACCTTCAGCGCATTCCTGGAATTGTTGGTAAGGCCGACATTGCCGGCCACCGCCACGACGCCGAGGAGGTCGAGTTCTTCCGGGGAAGCCAGGGCCAGCAGCATGGCTACGGCATCGTCTTGTCCGGGATCGGTGTCGATGATGATTTTTCTGGCCATGAATTCCTCTTGCGCTCGCGGCGCAACAATAGTGGGCAGGCCTGATGCCGTCGACGGTCGATATAGCCGCTATCCCATGGAACGTTCGTGATATGGTCCCGTTGTAAGGTCCGGAGGGACGCCGCCTTGCCAATACGCCAAAAGCTGCCGGTTTCCAGCGCTAGCGAGACACAGTTCGAGCGCGTGCTGAGCAATGGCGCACGCGTCGGCATGGTGTTGATCGCCTGCTTCGTCGTTCTCGTGGTGCTGAAAATGGGGCAGTTTATCCTGGCCCCGGTGTTGCTCGCCGTTGCCATAGGCCTGATGTTCGGTCCATTGGCCGATCGGCTCGAAGGCTTTGGCGTACCCTCGGCGCTCTCGGCCGGCATGGTGGTGCTGCTGCTCATCGCCGTCATCGCCACGGGCATTCTGGTGTTCGCGGTGCCGCTGTCGCAGTGGGTCGGCCGAGCCCCCGAAATCTGGGACAAGCTGCGCGAAGAGCTGATGAACTTCAAGGAACCCCTGGCGGCCCTGCAGGCGCTGCAGGATCAGGTGCGCAATATCTTCGGCGGCACCAGCGTCGGCATGTCGGTCAACATCAACAGCGGCAACCCCATCGCCGATATCGCCTTCATGGCGCCCGCCATCGGGGCGCAAATCCTGATTTTCCTCGCCAGTCTGTATTTCTTTGTCGCGACCCGTGAGCATATCCGCGTGTCGGTGTTGTCGCTGTGCGTGTCCCGGCGCATGCGCTGGCGCACCGCGCACATCTTTCGGGATGTCGAACTGAAAGTGTCGAGGTTCCTGCTGTCGGTGACGGCCATCAACTTCTGCGTCGGGGTCGCCGTCTCCATCGCGATGTGGGCGATCGGCATGCCCTCGCCGATCCTGTGGGGGGCCATGGCGGCAGTCCTCAACTACATCCCCTATGTGGGGCAGGGCCTGATGGTCGTGGTACTGCTCTCCGTGGGCCTTGGCACCCAGACGGGCCTGCAGCACATCCTGCTGCCGCCGGCGATTTATCTCTGCATCAACTTCATCGAAGGCCAGATCGTCACGCCGCAATTGATCGGTCGAACGCTGACGCTCAACCCGTTCCTGATCTTTCTCTCCATCACCTTCTGGCTGTGGATCTGGGGACCGGTCGGCGGCCTCGTCGCCGTGCCGTCGCTATTGATCCTGACCTCGATGTTCGCCCATATCCTGCCGGGTCAGGCGGAAGTCGAAGCCCCGATCCCGGCGCGGGTGCGGGCCCGCGTGGTGCGCGAGGCGGGCGAGGAGATCGCCGCCAAGCGCCGCGAGGAGGAGGAACTCGCCGTCAAGGCCGAGGCGCCCAGGCAGGATCCGGAGCCCCCCGAAGTCACGGCAACCAAGCGCCGGGCCCGCAAGCTGTCACCGCCGCCCGGAACGGCGCCGGATGGCGGCACCGTCTCCGGTTGACCGGCGATACGGCCTTTAGTCGCATTCAGCTTCCAAATCGCCGCCGCTTCGCCTTTGGCGCTTGACGGGCATCGCCGAGGCACGAAACACTCGCCGTTCGTGCCCATAGGGCGGTGTTGCGGATAAACGGAAGACTGATGGCGGATCAAGCAGTGGCACATGCGGCCGAATTGGCGGCGCATGGCGGCATCGACATGGTGCAGGTAGTGGCGTTACTGGCGGCCGGCGTCGTCGCCGTGCCGATTTTTCGCCGCCTGGGACTGGGGTCGGTGTTGGGATATCTTGCCGCCGGACTGGCCGTCGGCCCCTACGGCCTGAAGCTCGTCAGCGATCCGCAGGCCATCTTACGCGCTGCCGAACTCGGCGTCGTCATGTTCCTGTTCATCATCGGGCTCGAAATGGAGCCGTCGCGGCTATGGAACCTGCGCAAGCAGATCTTCGGCCTCGGCGTCATCCAGGTCATCATCTGCGGCGTGCTGCTGACGCTCGTGGGCGTCGCGCTTGGCTTCGGCGCGCCCGTAGCCTTCGTCTTCGGCATGGGTTTCGTGCTGACCTCCACGGCCATCGTCATGCAGGTGCTGGAAGAGCGCGGCGAACTCTCGCAGCCCGGTGGCCAGAAGATCGTGTCCATCCTGCTGCTCGAGGATTTGAGCATCGTGCCGCTCCTGGCCATCGTCGCCATTCTGGCGCCGACGGGCGAGCAGGGAGATTTTGGCTCGCGCCTCGTCGGCATCGGCGTTGCGCTTGCGGGGGTGCTGGGCATCGTGGTGGTGGGGCGCTGGGTCCTCAATCCGGTGTTCCGGCTCCTGGCACAGGCCAAGGCCCGTGAAGTGATGACGGCCGCCGCCCTGCTGGTGGTGCTGGGTGCGGCGCTGGTCATGGAAATTGGCGGCCTTTCCATGGCGATGGGCGCTTTCCTTGCCGGCGTGCTGCTCTCCACCTCGACTTTCAAGCACCAGCTCGAGGCCGACGTCGAACCATTCCGCGGCATTCTGCTCGGCCTGTTTTTCCTGGCCGTGGGCATGGCGCTCGATCTGTCGGTGGTGGCGTCGAACTGGCAGGTCATCGCCATGAGCGTCGTCGCCTTCGTGGTGGTCAAAGGGGGCGCCATCTACATCATCGCCCGGCTGCTGAAATCCAACCACGGCGAAGCGCTGGAGCGCGCCGTGCTGATGGCCCAGGGGGGCGAGTTCGCCTTCGTGCTCTATACGACGGCAGTGACAGCGGGGCTCATCGACGGGCAGACCAATGCGGTTTTCACCGCCACCGTCATCATCTCGATGGTCGTGACACCATTCACCGTCGTCGGCCTGCGCTGGCTGCTGCCCAAACCGGTGCAGTCCATGGAGGGCGTGGACCGGGTGCCGGATGGCCTTCATGCCAGTATCCTGGTCATCGGCTTTGGCCGTTTCGGCCAGATCGCCACCCAGCCGATCCTGGCGCGCCGGCATCAGCTCTCGATCATCGACAACGACACCGACATGATCCGTGCCGCCGCCACTTTCGGCATGAAGATCTATTATGGCGATGGCACGCGGCTCGATATCCTGCGCGCCGCGGGCGCGGGCAGCGCCGATATCATCCTGGTCTGCGTGGATGACAAGGAAGCGGCGCTACGAATCGTCGGGCTGATCAAGACCGAATTCCCCATGGCCAAGATCATGGCCCGCGCCTTCGATCGCGGCCATGCCCTGGCGCTCACACAGGCGGGCGTCGATTTCCAGATACGCGAGGTGTTCGAGTCGGCGCTGGTCTTTGGCTCGGAGGTCATCAGGGAACTGGGCGCTACCGATGAAGAAGTGGTGGAGGTCATCGACGGCGTGCGCGAGCGCGATGCCGAACGCTTCCGCTTGCAACAGTTGGGTGGCCTGCAGGCCGGACGCGATCTGCTGCTCTCCAACGCCGAGGATCAGGCGCGCGAACAGGGAATCACCCCGCAGCCCGAACCGATCCTGCCGCCGGAGCCCGCCAATCCGGCGTAATTCAGCCCCTCTGACCCGCGTCGCGGGGGGTTTAATCCAAATCGATTGCGTGCCAAGGTGATCGCAAGAGGGGAAGACATCGCTATGAGTTTGGAATTGCGAAATGGCCCAACAGCCTGTCGTTATCGATGCCCCTCGTCCCGAGCCGCGCTCCATCACCGTTGAAGCGCTTCGCGAGGAAATCCTAGAAGCTCTCACCTATTACGTCGGCAAAGATGCGATCGTCGCCAGGCCGCATGACTGGCTTAAGGCGACGATCCGCGCTGTTCGCGACCACGTCATCGATACGTGGATGGAGTCTTCCCGCGAGACATGGCGGACGGCGGAAAAGCGCGTCTATTACCTCAGCCTGGAATTCCTCATCGGCCGCCTGATGCGCGACGCCATGAGCAATATCGGCCTGTTGGAATCGGTGAAGGCGGCGCTGAAGTCGCTCAATGTCGAGCTCGGCGATCTGATCAATCTCGAACCCGATGCGGCGCTTGGCAATGGCGGCCTCGGACGGCTCGCCGCCTGCTTTCTCGAATCCATGTCGACGCTCAAGATCCCCGCCTATGGCTATGGCATCCGCTACGTCCACGGCCTTTTCCGCCAGGAAATGAGCGAAGGCTGGCAGGTGGAACTGCCGGAAGACTGGCTCACCCACGGCAATCCCTGGGAATTCGAGCGCCGCGAGAGCGCCTATGAGATCGGCTTCGGCGGCAGCGTGGAATCGATCACCGAGGCCGATGGCAGCGTAAGGCATGAATGGCGCCCGTCCGACCATGTGCTCGCCGTCGCCTACGATACGCCGATCGTGGGCTGGCGTGCCGCCCGCGTGAATACGCTGCGCCTGTGGAGCGCCCAGCCGATCGATCCGATCCTGCTCGACAAGTTCAATTCCGGCGATCATATCGGCGCCCTCGAGGAAAGTGCCCGGGCCGAAGCCATTACGCGGGTGCTCTATCCTGCCGATGGTACGCCCGCGGGCCAGGAACTGCGTCTGAGACAGGAGTTCTTCTTCTCGTCGGCCTCGCTGCAGGACATCGTCCGGCGGCACCTGCAGCAATATGGCGATCTGGGTTCATTGCCCGACAAGGTGGCGATCCAGCTCAACGATACGCATCCGGCCATTTCGATCGCCGAATTGATGCGCATCCTGATCGACCTGCACGGCCTCAAATTCGATTACGCCTGGAAGCTCTGTCGCGGTGTCTTCGGCTATACCAACCACACGCTGCTGCCCGAGGCGCTCGAGACCTGGCCGGTGGCGCTGCTGGAGCGCATGCTGCCCCGGCACATGCAGATCATCTACTCGATCAATGCCAACGTGCTGACCGAGGCCCGCTCGCGCGCCGGTTTCACCGACGCGCAGGTCGCCAACGTGTCGTTGATCGATGAACATGGTGGACGGCGCGTGCGCATGGGCCAATTGGCCTTTGTGGGCTCGCATTCCATCAATGGCGTTTCGGCACTGCATACCGAATTGATGAAGAAGACGGTCTTTTCCGATCTTCATAAGCTCTATCCCGACCGCATCAACAACAAGACCAATGGCGTCACGCCGCGGCGCTGGCTGATGCAGTGCAATCCGGGCCTTACGAGGCTTATCACCGATCGCATCGGGCCGGGATTCCAGGACAATGCCGACCTGCTGGTCGGCCTCGATGTCCATGCCGATGACGCGAGCCTGCAGGAACAGTTCGCGGCGGTGAAGAAGGCCAACAAGGTGGCGCTCACCGCGCTGATCCGCGAGCGGCTCAACATCGTGGTGTCGCCGGACGCGCTGTTCGACGTGCAGATCAAGCGCATCCATGAATACAAGCGGCAGTTGCTCAACATCATCGAGGCGGTGGCGCTCTACGACGAAATCCGTGCCCATCCGGAACGCGAGTGGGTGCCCCGCGTTAAGGTCTTCGCGGGCAAGGCGGCACCGGGTTATTGGAACGCCAAGCTCATCATAAAACTGATCAACGACGTCGCCAAGGTGATCAACACCGATCCGGCGGTGCGCGGCCTACTCAAGATAGTCTTCATGCCCAATTACAATGTGTCGCTGGCGGAGGTCATCATTCCGGCTGCCGATCTCAGCGAGCAGATCTCTACCGCCGGCATGGAAGCATCCGGCACCGGTAATATGAAATTCGGCATCAACGGCGCCCTGACCATCGGCACGCTCGATGGCGCCAATATCGAAATGCGCGACAATGTGGGTGGCGAGAACATTCTGATCTTTGGCCTCACCGCCGAAGAAGTGGCTGAGCAGCGTGCTCGCAATGCGGTGCCGCGATCGGCGATCGACAATTCGCCGCGCCTCAAGGAAGCGCTGAACTCGATTGCCACCGGGGTGTTCTCACCCGACGATCGCAATCGCTACCGCGATCTGATCGGTGGCCTCTACGACCACGACTGGTTCTTCGTGGCGCGGGATTTCGATGCCTATGCGGCCGCGCAAAGGCGGGTGGATAGTCTCTGGAACAACCCGCGCAAATGGTATTCGATGGCGATCAGGAACACGGCTCATATGGGCTGGGCGTCGTCTGATCGTACGATCCGACAGTATGCCGAGGAGATTTGGGGCGTTAAGGCTGCCAAGCCATAGCCGACCCGCGGTGAGGATCGTATCGAGAAATACAGCTTAGCAAAACGGGATAGGAACCGCCGTCCGATCGTTTCGGCAGGGCGGGGGCGGGGGATACGTGAGCACGGCGAACTGGCAGGCCAACTCCAAAGAAGTCGACGCGATCGTGAATGGCACGCACGCCAACCCGTTCGCCGTTCTCGGCTTGCAGCAGGTCGGTGACGACTGGGTGTTGCGCGCCTTCATTCCCAATGCCGAAGTGGTCACCGCCTATACGCTCGACGGCGTTGAACTTGGCCAATTGACGCCCCGCAATTCCGCCGGTTTCTTCGAGGGCAAGGTCGATCTCACCGCGCGCAGCCCCATCCGCTACCATGCCCGCAATACGGGCGGCGAATGGGATGTCTATGATCCCTACAGCTTTGGACCGGTGCTTGGTCCGATGGACGACTATTATATTGCCGAGGGCAGCCATCTGCGGTTGTTCGACCGGCTCGGCGCTCACGAGATGGAGTTCGAGGGTATCCATGGCACGCATTTCGCCGTATGGGCGCCCAATGCGCGCCGCGTCAGCGTCGTCGGTCTGTTCAATGACTGGGATGGCCGGCGCCATCCGATGCGGCTGCGGCTCGATACCGGCATCTGGGAAGTGTTCATCCCGGTGCTGGGCACCGGCACCATCTACAAATACGAGATCGTCGGGCCGGACGGCAATGTGCTGCCGCTAAAGGCGGATCCGTTTGCGCGCCAGTCGGAGCTGCGTCCCAAGACCGCCTCCGTGGTTCCCGATCCGACGCCGTTCACCTGGACCGACGCCGCCTATGTCGAGGAGCGGGGCAATAAGGATTGGCGGCGCGAGCCGATGTCCATCTATGAGGTGCATCTCGGCTCCTGGCGCCGCAGGCCGGATGGTGGGTTCCTGACCTATGACCAGCTGGCCCAGCAGCTTGTGCCCTATGTGGCCGACATGGGTTACACCCATATCGAGATGATGCCGGTTTCCGAGCATCCCTTCGATCCATCCTGGGGCTACCAGCCCACGGGACTTTACGCGCCGACCTCGCGCTTCGGCGATCCCGCCGGCTTTGCGCGGCTGGTGGATGCGGCGCATGCCGCGGGACTGGGTGTCATCCTCGACTGGGTGCCGGCGCATTTCCCCACCGACGAGCACGGACTGGCGCATTTCGACGGCACAGCGCTCTATGAACATGCCGATCCCCGGCAGGGCTACCATCCCGACTGGAACACGGCGATCTACAATTTCGGCCGCCGCGAGGTGGTGGGCTATCTGGTCAACAACGCGCTTTACTGGCTGGAGAAGTTCCATATCGACGGCCTTCGCGTCGATGCCGTGGCCTCGATGCTCTATCTCGATTATTCGCGCCGCTCCGGCGAATGGGTGCCCAACCAGCATGGGGGCAACGAGAACCTCGAAGCGGTCGAGTTCCTGCGGCGGGTCAACAAGGAAACCTACCGGCTGCATCCCGGCACCTTCATGATCGCCGAGGAATCCACCTCCTGGCCCGGCGTCAGCCAGCCCGTCCATACGGGCGGCCTCGGCTTCGGGTTCAAATGGAACATGGGTTTCATGAACGACACGCTGCGTTACATGAGCCGCGAGCCGGTGCACCGGAAATTTCATCATCACGACATGACGTTCGGGATGATCTACGCGTTCTCCGAGAACTTCGTTCTGCCGCTCAGCCATGACGAAGTCGTGCATGGCAAGGGCTCGCTCATCAACAAGATGAGTGGCGATGACTGGCAGAAGTTCGCAACGCTGCGCGCCTATTTCGGCTACATGTGGGGGCATCCGGGCAAGAAGCTGTTATTCATGGGCCAGGAATTTGCCCAGCGCGACGAGTGGAACGAGGAAAAGGCGCTCGACTGGTGGTTGCTCGATGCGGGCATGCACGAGGGCGTGCGCCGGCTGATCGGCGATCTCAACGCCGCCTACCGCGAACTGCCTTCGCTCCACGGCCGCGACTGCGAGCCGGAGGGCTTCGAATGGCTCATCGGCAACGACCACGCCAATTCGGTGTTTGCCTGGGTCCGGCGAACCCCGGGCAGCGATCCTGTCGTGGTGATCTCGAATTTCACGCCAGTGCCACGCGACAACTATACGATTCCCATGCCCCAGGCGGGCAGGTGGGTCGAACGCATCAATACCGATGCCGGTTGGTATTCGGGCTCGAACACCGGCAACCAGGGAGCCGTGATGGCGAGCGCCAATAGTGGGCCGGGGTGGCCTGCTTCGGCGACGCTGTATCTGCCGCCGCTGGCCACGCTGATCTTGAAATACGAGCCGGCCTGAGCCGGTCGTTGGGAGGGAAAGACTATGGCTGACTATCGTACACCATCGCCTCTCGCTCGCGAGGCAATGGCTTATGTTCTGGCAGGGGGCCGGGGCACGCGCCTGATGGAACTAACCGACCGCCGGGCCAAGCCCGCGGTGTATTTCGGGGGCAAGTCCCGCATCATCGACTTCGCCCTGTCGAACGCGCTGAATTCCGGCATCCGCCGTATCTCGGTGGCGACCCAATACCAGGCGCACAGCCTCATTCGCCATCTGTCGCGCGGCTGGAACTTCCTGCGGCCGGAACGGAACGAGAGCTTCGACGTGTTGCCGGCGAGCCAGCGCGTCTCCGAGGACATGTGGTATGCGGGTACCGCGGATGCGGTCTACCAGAACATGGACATCATCGAGGATTACGGCCCGCGTTACATCGTCATCCTGGCCGGCGACCACATCTACAAGATGGACTACGAAATCATGCTGCGCCAGCATGTGGACACCGGCGCCGACGTGACCATCGGGTGCCTGGAAGTGCCGCGCATGGAGGCCACCGCCTTCGGCGTCATGCATGTCGATGGGCGTGATCGCATCGTCGATTTCGTCGAGAAGCCCAAGGACCCGCCGGCCATGCCGGACAAGCCCGACATGGCATTGGCGTCCATGGGCATCTATGTGTTCGAGACCCGGTTCCTCATGGAACAGCTGCGCCGGGACGCCGCCACCGAAGGCTCCAATCGCGACTTCGGCAAGGACATCATCCCCTATATCGTCAAAAACGGCACGGCCTGGGCGCATCGCTTCACGCGCTCATGCGTCCGTTCCTCGAAGGAAGAGGTCTCCTACTGGCGCGACGTGGGTACGGTGGATGCCTATTGGAAGGCCAATATCGATTTGACCGACGTGGTGCCGCAGCTCGATCTGTATGACCGCGACTGGCCGATCTGGACCTATGCGGAAATCACGCCGCCGGCCAAGTTCGTGCACGATGTCGACGGCAGGCGCGGTTCGGCGGTGAGTTCGCTCGTCTCGGGCGACTGTATCGTCTCGGGTGGCCAGTTGCATCGGACGCTCCTGTCCACCGGTTCGCGTGTCCATTCGTACTCCGAACTCAACGAGGCGGTAGTGCTCCCATACTGCCAGATCGGGCGCGGCGCGCGGCTCAACCGCGTCGTGGTCGATCGTGGCGTCAACGTGCCCGATGGCCTGGTGGTGGGGGAGGACCCTGAATTCGACGCGCAATGGTTCCGACGCACCGACGAAGGCGTGACGCTCATCACCCAGCCCATGATCGACAGGTACCTGGCCAGCCGATGATTGAAGTCCTGTCGGTCGCCTCAGAGATATTCCCGCTGATCAAGACCGGCGGACTGGCGGATGTGACGGGCGCGTTGCCCGCCGCATTGGCGCCGTTCGGCATTGTCATGCGCACGCTCGTCCCCGGTTATCCGGCGGTGCTCGAGCGCATGAACAGCGGGCGGGTCGTCGGCCAGCTGAGCGATCTCTTCGATGGTCCGGCCCGGCTCATTGCCGGCCGGGTCGAGGGGCTCGATCTCATCGTGCTCGATGCGCCGCATCTCTATGACCGACCCGGCAATCCCTATGTGGGGCCCGATGGCGCCGACTGGCCGGATAACTGGAAGCGGTTCGCCGCGCTCGGCTGGGTCGCCAGCGAATTGGCGCTTGGCCTGGTCGAGGGCTATCATCCGCAGGTGATCCACGCCCATGACTGGCAGGCCGGTCTCGCACCGGCCTATGTCAAATATGGTCCGTCAGATCGCATCAAGACGGTGATGACCGTCCACAATATGGCGTTTCAGGGAGCCTATGGGCGCGAGATCTTCAACCGGCTGCGCCTGCCGCCGCATGCACTGTCAGTGGAGGGCGTCGAATATTACGGTGGCGTCGGCTATTTGAAATCCGGCCTCGAATGCGCCCATGTGGTGACCACTGTCAGCCCCACCTATGCCAGCGAGATCCGCACCAGTGCCTATGGCATGGGACTGGAAGGGCTGCTGGAAAACCGTTCGGGGACGGTTTTCGGCATCCTCAACGGCATCGACATGGATGCCTGGGACCCCTCCGCCGATGCGGCGCTGCCGCAGGCCTACAGCGCCAACACCGTGCATTTGCGGCGTATCAATCGCACGGCGCTGCTGGAAAGATTCGGCCTTCAGCCGGTGGAGGGCCCGCTCTTCGGAGTGGTCAGCCGGCTGACCTGGCAGAAGGGCATGGACCTTCTCGTCAACTGCGTGGATACGCTGGTCGAACTTGGCGGCTCGCTCTGCGTGGTGGGCAGCGGCGAGGCCGAGCTTGAAGCATCGCTGCAGGCAGCGGCCGCGCGCCATCCGGGCCGCGTGTCCATCATCCTGGGTTACAACGAGCAGCTTTCGCACCTCGTGCAGGGTGGCGCCGACGTCATGATGGTGCCCAGCCGGTTCGAGCCGTGCGGGCTGACCCAGATGTATGGCTTGCGCTATGGTTGCGTGCCCCTGGTCAGCCGTGTCGGCGGCCTCGCCGATAGCGTCATCGACGCCAATGTGGCGGCCCTGTCGGCGGGCGTTGCCACCGGGTTCCAGTTCATACCGGTCGACGAGCACTCGCTGACCGAAACCATCCGGCGTGCCGTGACGCTTTATCGGGACGAGAAGACGTGGCGCAAGATACAGCGGCGCGGCATGAAATCCGATGTTTCCTGGGCGGCAAGCGCCGCCGTCTATGCCGATCTTTACGCGACTTTGACTGGGGTGAAACACCATGACAGTACAAACAATTAAGACCACCCCGTTCGCCGACCAGAAGCCGGGGACCTCCGGCCTTCGGAAGCGCGTGACGGTCTATCGGCAGCCCAACTATGTCGAGAACTACATCCAGTCGATCTTCGATGTCCTCGACGGCAAGGAGGGCAGGACGCTCGTGGTGGGCGGCGATGGTCGTTATTACAACGACACCGCCATCCAGACCGTCATCCGCATCGCGGCCGCCAACGGCTTCGGCAAGGTCTTGGTCGGGCAGGGCGGCCTGCTCTCGACGCCTGCCGCCTCCCATGTGATCCGCCACCATAAGGCACTCGGTGGACTAGTGCTGTCGGCCAGCCACAATCCGGGCGGCCCGGATGGCGATTTCGGCATCAAGTACAATATCGACAATGGCGGGCCGGCGCCCGAGGGCATCACCGACGCGGTCTTTGCGCGCTCCAAGATCATCGACAGCTACAAGATCGTCGATGCGCCCGATATCGATCTTTCGCGGATCGGCATTCAAAAATCCGGCGACATGGTGGTCGAGGTCATCGATCCCGTCGCTGACTACGCCGCGCTGATGGAGACGCTGTTCAGTTTCGACGCCATCCGCATTCTCTTCGCCAGCGGCTTTCGCATGCGGTTCGACGCCATGCACGCCGTGACTGGTCCTTATGCCAAGGAAATCCTCGAAAACCGTCTCCATGCGTCGGAAGGGACGGTGGTCAATGGGACGCCATCGCCGGATTTCGGCGGCGGGCACCCCGACCCCAACCTCGTCTACGCCAAGGATCTCTATGATCTGCTGATGAGCGCCGATGGCCCCGATTTCGGCGCAGCCTCGGATGGCGATGGGGACCGCAACCTCATCATCGGCAAGAACCGCTTCGTGACGCCGTCGGATTCACTGGCGATCCTGTCGGCCAATGCGCCGCTGGCACCAGGTTATGCCTCGGGTATCGCCGGCATCGCCCGCTCGATGCCCACAAGCGCGGCGGCCGATCGGGTTGCCGAGCGGCTCGGCATCGAGATGCACGAGACCCCCACCGGCTGGAAATTCTTCGGCAATCTGCTGGATGCGGGCCGTGTCACCATCTGCGGCGAGGAAAGCGCCGGCACCGGCTCCAACCACGTTCGCGAGAAGGACGGCTTGTGGGCCGTGCTGCTGTGGCTCAACATCATCGCGGCGCGCAAGCAAAGCGTCGACCAGATCGTGCGCGAGCATTGGCAGACCTACGGGCGGAACTACTATACGCGCCACGACTATGAAGAAGTCGATGCCGGCATTGCCAACAAGCTGGTGGATGACCTGCGGGCCCAGTTGCCCGGCCTGGTGGGACAGGTTTTCGGTGACCTCGTGGTCTCCTATGCGGATGACTTCACCTATACGGATCCGGTGGACGGCTCGATCAGCGGCAAGCAGGGCATAAGGATCGGCTTTGCCGACGGTTCGCGGCTCATTCTGCGGCTCAGTGGAACCGGCACCGTAGGCGCCACGTTGCGGCTCTACCTCGAAAGGTATGAACCGCCCCATGGACGACACGATCTTGATACCCAAGCCGCTCTCCAGCCCCTCATTGATCTCGCCGAACGACTGGCCGGAATCAGAAGTCGCACCGGGCGTTCCGAGCCCAGCGTCATTACCTGAGGTCGGTACCGTGAAACCGTTACTGGTGCCGCAGGGTGGGCGCAGCGAAGCGTTGGGCGCCACGATCACCGCCGAAGGCGTGAACTTCGCCGTCTATTCCGAAAGCGCCTCGGCCCTGTTCGTCTCGCTCTATGACGAACAGGACCGCGAGACAGACCGCTTCGAGCTCGATGGCCACCAGGACAATATCCATTACGGACTGGTTTCCGGGATCGGTGCGGGTGCTCGCTACGGCTTGCGCGCCGATGGGCCATACGATCTCAACCAGGGCTATTATTTCGATCCCAACAAGCTGCTGGTCGATCCTTACGCCAAGCGCCTTGACCGGACTTTTGTGCGCAGCCCGCGCCTGCGATTGCCGCGCGAGGATGCCGTCGATACGGCGCCGCTGGTGCCCAAGGCCATCGTGGTGGGTGGCGGCAATCAGCCGGCCATGCCGCGGCGTAAGGCGCCGAGCCTTTTCTACGAACTCAATGTCCGTGGCTACACCATGCGGCATCCAAGCGTGCAGGGACCGCTGCGCGGGACCATTGCGGGCCTCACGACCCATCAGGTCATCGAGCACCTGCAGTTCCTTGGTGTCGATACGGTCGAGTTGATGCCGATCGCGGCGTTTATCGATGATGGTCACCTGCCCATTCTCGGGCTGACCAATGCCTGGGGCTACAATCCCATCAGCTATTTTGCGCCCGATCCACGGCTGGCGCCGCGCGGCCTGCAGGAATTGCGCAATCTGACCGACCTTTATCGCAAGAACGGCATCTCGGTGATCCTCGACGTGGTGTACAACCACACGGGCGAGGGCGATGCGATGGGGCCCATCCTCAGCCTCAAGGGCCTCGATGCGCGGACCTATTACCGGCATGTGGAGGTCGACGGTCAGCAGCATCTGGTCAACGATACCGGCACGGGCAATACGCTGCGCTGCGATCACCCGGCGACACAGCGGCTGGTGGTCGACAGTCTCAAACATTGGGTGCTGGAGGCGGGCGTCTCCGGCTTCCGGTTCGACCTGGCTCCTATTTTGGGGCGCGAGCCGGGCTTCAATCCCAACGCCGAGATGTTGCAGAAGATCAAGGCCGATCCGGTGTTGTCGAAGTGCATCCTCGTCGCCGAACCCTGGGATCCGGGTCCGGGTGGCTACCAGCTTGGCCAGTTCGGCAAGGAATTCCGCGAGTGGAACGATACGTATCGTGATGAGGTTCGCAGCTTCTGGCGCGGCGATGACGGGAAGATCGGCGCGCTAGCCGGCAAGCTGTCGGGTTCGGCGGAAATCTTCAACTTCGCCGGCCGCAAGCCGTCGGCTGGGGTGAACCTGCTTGCCGTGCATGATGGCTTCACGCTGGCCGATCTGGTGTCCTATGGCGAGAAACACAATGAGGCCAATGGCGAGGAAAACCGCGACGGCCATAACAACAACTCGTCCTGGAATGGTGGCGTCGAAGGCCCGACCGATGACGAGAATATCAATGCCGGCCGCCGGCGCGATGTACGGGCGCTACTCGCCACGCTGTTCATGACGCGCGGTACGCTGCTGCTGCAGCAGGGCGACGAGATGGGGCGCACCCAGCAGGGCAACAACAATGCCTATGCGCAGGACAACGAGATTACCTGGGTTGACTGGGATAACGCCGATGGTGCGCTGGTGGATTATGTGGCCGCGCTCCATAATTTCCGTAAAGCGCATCCCGCACTGACGCAGGACAAGTTTGTCACCGGCCAGGAAAAGCAGGGCATCCGCGATGTCATCTGGCTCCATCCAGATGGGCGCGAAATGACCGAGGGCGACTGGAACAATGCTGGCGCCTCGGTGCTCGGCATGCATCTCAACATGGCTGACGACGAAATCCTCATCTGGTTCAATCGCCGTGCCGAAGCAATGCCGTTGGTGTTGCCGCAAGGTGAATGGAGCGTTGGCCTCACCTCGGACGACAAGTCCGAAATCGCCATTGCCGACGGCAAGACGACATTGCCGGCGCGCTCGGTGATGGCCCTGGTGCGGCCGCAAGGCTGAACAATCAAGTCATAGCATTGCGCCGTGATCTTTCCTCGTCGAGGTGGGAAGATCACGCCGGCGCGATGGCATTTTGGCAACGGACACAATGGCTTGATTGCGGCATTGGCCGTCGCAATTTTAGCGGTTCCAGAAATCGCAAATCCGCTTTCATCAAGCCACGATAGTTTCCAGATGTTTCCGAACTTCCGCCCCCGACGCAGCGCTCTATCCGCTGCGTCGGCGCGATGATGCGGCGATGACCCGCGCAAAGATTCCGGGTCGAACCACCATTCTACGGAGCGTAAAATGAAACCGATGCATAAAGTATCGGCGGCCGTGCTGATCGCGGCCATGACGATCTTGCCCGCCACCGGCAGCTTCGCTGCCGGCATGGCTCCGCAAGCCAACGCCCCCATGGCTGCCAATGCCATGGCCGCCAAGACGGCCGTCGTTCCCGCGGCGACCCTCAAGAGCTGGATCGGCAAATGGACGCCCGCCAGTATCAAGACCCTGGGCAGCGCCAAGAACATCACGGTGATCGACACCAAGACGCTCTATAAGCCCGCCGACCTCAAGACGATCGCCTCGGCTGAGGGCACGCATCGTACCAGCCTCGACAAATTGCATGCCGCCATCAATGCCGATGCGGGTCTCAAGGCCTGGTTCGGCAAGAACAATGTCGACGTCAACCGTGTCGTGGCCTATTCGCAGAAGGGCACGCCGGAAGTCTTCCTGTACTGACTGCCTCCAGGACGGCGCCGGATGGACGCATCCGGCGCTTGCCGCCTATTGGGCCGCCTGCGCGGTTTTCAGGCCGCCGACGCGTTCGATGAACGCGATGATGTCGTCGAGATTTTCCCGCCGCATCAGGTCGGTGAAAACATAGGGCCGGCCCTCCCGCACCTTGCGCGTATCGCTCTCCATAACTTCGAGGCTGGCGCCAACATAAGGCGCAAGATCGGTATGGGTGATGATCAGCAGGTCGGACCGCGAAATCGCCGGGCCACCCTTGCGCGGGATCTTTTCGCCCTGCGCCACCGAGATCACATAGAGCGTCAGGTCGGCGAGATCGGGCGAAAATGTCGCGGCGAGATTGTCGCCGCCGCTTTCGATCAGGATGATGTCGAGATCTGGAAACCTGCGGTTGAGATCGTCGATCGCCGCCAGGTTGAGCGAGGCATCCTCGCGGATGGCCGTGTGGGGGCACCCGCCGGTCTCGACGCCGACGATGCGATCCTCGGAAATCGCCTGCGTCCGCGCCAGGATCAGCGCGTCTTCCTTGGTGTAGATATCATTGGTCACCACCGCCATCGAATAGCGGTCGCGCATGGCCTTGAGCAGCATTTCGCACAGTGTCGTCTTGCCCGAACCGACCGGGCCGCCAATGCCGATGCGCAGGGGACCATTGGGTGAACTCACAGCAACCTCATGATGACCAGGGCCAGAAAGCCCGCGCCGAGCAACAGGCACATCGGAGAATAGACCCGAAAATCATTGGTGCGGAAGGGTTCTTCCGGCGTCTTGAGCTGCCAGGCCGGCACATAACCGGCGATGCCGCGCCCGAGAAAGACCAGGCCGATTACCGCGCCGATGGCGGTCAGCCAGGCACCGCCGCCGTCAGGGTCGGCCAGCGCCAGCACCAGTACCGCGGCCACGAAGGTCAGGATGGCGAGCGCGAGGAGCGCATACCAGGGCGGCATCTTGTCGACGTCCGGCGTGCCGATAACGGTGCGGGCCAGTAGCCGCCGGTTTTGGATCGGCCAGGGACGTCCGAAGGCCCACATGAAATGGGCCAGCGAGATGGCCAGCAAGGCGACACAGGCGAGGGAAGAAATGACCATGCTCATGAGCGGAAGATCCGGGTCGGCAGCGTCTCGTGACGCATCTGGGCGATATCGGCTGCGTAGGCGATCGAGCCGAGATCGGCAAGCGTAGCCTCAACGCAGGCAGTGGAAAGCGTTGCGATCTGTGGCTCCAGCGCCGCCATGATGCCGAGTCCAGCCGTCTGTCCCAGCGGTATGAGACGAACGGCCACCGAAACCTGCGCCTGCAGGGTTGCGGTGAGAAAGGCCAGTACGGTGTCGCCCACTCCGATATCGTGCGTCGCTGCGAGGGCACCGACGGCGATGGGGTAGGGGCAGGGGGTGGGCAAGGCGGCGTCGCTTGCAACCGGCCA
This sequence comes from Devosiaceae bacterium, assembly GCA_036499825.1. Classification (GTDB taxonomy): domain Bacteria; phylum Pseudomonadota; class Alphaproteobacteria; order Rhizobiales; family Devosiaceae; genus Paradevosia. The sequence continues at coordinate 44,535 of DASYCZ010000049.1, read as the reverse complement.
TGCCTTGCAGGCAAATATGAACGCATCGCCGGTGATCAGCGTCTCGTCGCGCCGCTCCCGCGCGGGGATCAACGCCAGGCAAAGATCGGCCAATTCGGCCAGCGCGGCCCGATCACCGGCGGCGCGATACGCCTGTGCCAGCAGGATGGCATCGGTTCTCGGTCCGCCATGCAGCAGCGTGCCTTCAAGCCAATTCTTGGTGGTGGCAGAATCCCTTACCGCACCTTCCGCAATGGCTGATTCAAGTCCGGCCGACCAGGCGAAGGCGCCAACGGGGAAGGACGGCGACATCCAGGTCAAAAGGCGTTGCAGCGCTCTGGCGTCGGTCATTTGCGGTTGAGCAGCGCGTGGCCGCCATCGCCATGGCCGTGGCCATGATAGGCGCCGTGTTCGGGTGAGAACGGCGCCTCTATATCCGTTACCGTCGCGCCGAGCCCGACCAGCATGTCGCGGATGACGTGATCGCGACGAATGAGGATGCGCTTTTCCTCCAACTGCGCGGGCAGATGGCGGTTTCCGAGGTGCCAGGCCAGGCGAATGACGTGGGAGGGGTTTCGCCCGGTGACAGCATAGAGCGGCTCGGCTTTGGCCTCGATGCCGACAAGCCTGCCATCCTCAAGTTGCAGCGCATCGCCATGGCCCAGCGTCACGGCCGCCGGAAAATCCAGCAGGATGTCGTCGCCCGATTGCAGCGTCAGCACCTTGCGCCGAATGCGGCGTTCGTCGGCTTCGAGAATAATGGTGTCGAATGGCTTGCCCCTGCTGGGGGCAGGGAGATGGGCAACAACGCGGAGCACGTCTGGTCCTTGGTTGGTCGATCCGACAGAGCCTAGCACAGGCCATCAGTTCACGGTGTTGAAAAGCCGGAAGATCCAACTGGCCTGATAGATGAGATGGCCGATCACCAGCGCATAGTGGATGCGCCGGTTCGGGGTCCAGATGGCGAGCAGGCAGAGCCCGATGGCGACCGGAATCTGGATCGCATATTCGAAACCGAATTTGGCCAGATGTTCGGAGCCCTTGATCTCCGTGTCGATGATATCGAACAGGAAGGTGACCGCGAACAGCCCGAAGAACCACTTCCGTCGCGACATGAAGAAGTCTTCGTAGCCGTCATATTCGCTGATGTTGTCAGGGAAGAGCAACGCCACCAGCAGGAACAGCAGGATGCAATAGGCGATGAGGAAGAAGAAAACGCCGAAGGTCCAGTTGCTGATGGTGAAGAGAGCGAATTCCCACCACCAGAAATGGATCATCTCCAGCAGCATGGAGCCGGCCCACAGCAGGTGAATGCCCGACAGCCGGGCGCGGCCGGGATGCTGCACGAAGCCGGCGATGCCCATCAGCAACCGGGTGATGCCGAGGCCGATCACCATGCCCATGACGATGCGGATATGCGGGAAGAGTTCGGGCGCGGCGGCGGCTGTCAGCATGTTGGCGCTATGGTGTCTCGGTGGCTTCGAGGCATGTCATGGTGGGCTTGGCGTCCTCGCCCTGCGTCAGGTCGTAGAGTTCGGCATTGGCGCCCTTGGTCCACCAGACATATTGCCCGGAAGCGTATTTGGCGCCAGAGGCGGCGAGCACACTGACGAAGATCAGCTTCTGGTCCTCGATCGGCATGAAGGCCAGGAAGGTGGGGCTGGCGTTGATATATTCGACGGTCAGGGGCTCATCGACACCGTCGCACTGGTATTTGGTGATGTTGCGCTCGGCATTGCCGTCAAGCTGCAGCACCACCTGCATGGAGGTGTCCAGCGCAAGGGCCGGCGTGGTCAGGAGCAGGGCGATGGCGGGCACCAGTATCGGCTTCATGGCAGGACCTCGTTGTCCGTTGGGTGGCCAACACTAGCCGGTTCCCTGCGGCGAAACGGTGACGCGGCACCGGAAGATGAATTCCGGCGCCGATTCCCGTGCCTCAGACGACGGCGTATACGACCCAGAAGGCCACGACGATGGCGATGATGTCCTCGATCAACGCCGCCGGCAGGTCGCGGCCGAAAGCCGAAGCCAGCCACCTGCGGGCCTCATAGCCACCGAGCGTGCCGATGACGGCGCCTACGGCGCCGAGGATCAGGCCGGCGATGGCATTGCCCGATGGCAGGCCAAGCACGAGGCCGGCGATTGCGCCGGTGACGACCCGGCCGGCGAATTGCATGGGCGCCTTGCGACTTGGCGTCGATGGCAACTGGTCGCCAATCAGTTCGAGGACCGCCAGAATGCCGAGAATGACCGCCGTCACGATATGGCCGATGAAGGCCGCCCAAGTGCCGCTGAGATCGATCCAGCCCAGATAGGCGCCGATGCTGACCGCCGCGAGCGGCGTCGCCGCCCGCAGGCCGGCGGTAATACCCAATAGTAGTGCAAGCACGAAAAACATGGTGATTTCCCCTCAACCGTATAGAGGGACGATAAGTCGTTAAAATGCCGCTGACTACAATGAAAGCGGCGTTTATCACCCTGTAAAGCGGCGTATCAGAACAGGAAATACCTTTGAGCCATAGGCAAAACGGTCGCGGGTTCGCAGGTCAACAGTTCGCCGTCGGCGCGGACCTCGTAGGTCTCGGGATCGACCTCGATATGCGGCGTCGCGCTGTTGTGGATCATGGCTGCTTTGCCGATGCCGCCGCGGGTGTTTTCGACCGGCAGCATGGCCTTGTCGACGCCAAGCCGCCGTTGCAGCCCGGTGTCATGGGCAGCCTGCGAAACGAACGTCACCGACGAGGTGGTCCTGAGCTTGCCGAAGCTGGCGAACATGGGCCGGTAGTGCATCGGCTGCGGGGTGGGGATGGAGGCGTTGGGGTCGCCCATGGGCGCCGCCGCGATGGAGCCGCCGAGCAGCACCATTTCGGGTTTCACGCCGAAGAAGGCCGGGCTCCAGAGCACCAGGTCGGCGCGCTTGCCGACCTCTATCGAGCCGATATGCCTGCTCATGCCATGCGCGATGGCCGGGTTGATGGTATATTTGGCGATGTAGCGCTTCACCCGGAAATTGTCGTTGTCGCCGGTCTCGTCCTTCAGACGGCCGCGCTGGCGCTTCATCTTGTCGGCGGTCTGCCAGCAGCGGATCAGCACCTCGCCGACGCGGCCCATGGCCTGGCTGTCCGATGAGATGATCGAAAAGGCGCCGATGTCGTGAAGGACGTCCTCGGCGGCGATGGTTTCCTTGCGGATGCGGCTTTCGGCGAACGCCACGTCCTCGGGGATCGACGGCGACAGGTGATGGCACACCATCAGCATGTCGAGATGCTCGGCGATGGTGTTGACCGTATAGGGCCGCGTCGGGTTGGTGGACGATGGAATGACATTGGGCAGGCCCGCGACCTTGATGATGTCCGGCGCATGCCCGCCGCCTGCGCCTTCGGTGTGAAAGGCATGGATGGTGCGGCCCTTGAAGGCGGCGACGGTGTCCTCGACGAAGCCGCTCTCATTGAGCGTATCGGTATGGATCATCACCTGTACGTCGAAGGCGTCGGCGACGTTGAGGCAATTGTCGATGGCCGCCGGCGTCGTGCCCCAGTCCTCATGCAGCTTCAGGCAGGAAGCGCCGGCAAGGATCATTTCCTCGAGCGGAGCGGGCAGGGACGCATTGCCTTTGCCGGCCAGCGCCAGGTTCATCGGAAAGGCATCGAAGCTTTCGATCATGCGCCCGATATGCCAGGCGCCGGTGCAGGTGGTCGCCAACGTGCCGTGGGCGGGGCCGGTGCCTCCGCCGAGCATGGTGGTGACGCCGCTCATCAGCGCTTCCTCGATCTGCTGGGGCGCGATGAAATGGATGTGGGCATCGAAGCCGCCGGCGGTCAGGATCCTGCCTTCGCCGGCAATGATCTCGGTCGAGGGGCCGATAATGATGGTCACGCCCGGCTGCGTATCGGGATTGCCGGCTTTGCCGATCGCATGGATGCGGCCGTCTTTCAGTCCGACATCGGCTTTGTAGATGCCGGTATAGTCGACGATCAGCGCATTGGTGATGACGGTGTCCACCGCACCTTGCGCCCTGGTCGCCTGGCTCTGTCCCATGCCATCTCGGATTACCTTGCCGCCGCCGAACTTCACTTCTTCGCCATAAACGGTGAAATCCTTCTCCACCTCGATGAAGAGTTCGGTATCCGCAAGCCGGACTTTGTCGCCGGTCGTTGGGCCGTACATGTCGGCATAGGTGGCGCGGGAAATGCGGGCTGGCATGGATGCTCCGGCTATGAGGCGGGCTTGTTCTGCATTTGCCGCTTGTAGTTGGCGACGATCCGGTCGATCAGCCCATCGAGCAGTTTGGCGCCCTGCTGGGTTTCGGGGTCGGTCTGCACCTTGGCGGCGAGCGATACCGACAGCGCCTGCAGGGCATAGACGATTTTGCCCTTGCCCTGGCTGTAGGCCTCGTTGCCGTCACGCTGGAACTCACGCATCAGCGTGTCGTAGTCGTTGCGGCTGATATGCTGCCGGAAGGCGGTCCAGGTCGGCTGGCCGGTCTTTTCACACAGCCGCGTCGCCACCCGACCGATCAGGAACATGGCCTCGCCATCGTTGATGCCCTCCTGGCGGAGGTCGACGAGTACGGCAGCCAGGCGCTGCTTGAAATCTTCTGACGTCTCGGGCATCGGCGGGCAGGCTTTCGTGATCGTTTCCAGGGACAGCTTTCCTTCTACACGCAAAGGCGCCGCTGCCCCAAGGTCGGCGACCGCGGTCCTCACAGCTTGCCCATGACTTTCTGCTGGAAGCCGAAGACCGTGCGGGCGCCGGAAAGCGGCACCAGCGTCACCTCGCGCGTCTGTCCGGGTTCAAACCGCACGGCAGTTCCTGCCGCGATATCGAGGCGCATGCCCCGCGTCCTGTCACGATCGAAACGCAGCCCGGCATTGGTTTCGAAAAAATGGTAGTGCGACCCCACCTGGATCGGCCGGTCGCCGGTGTTGGCGACCTCGATAGTCACCGTCGCGGCGCCCTCGTTGAGTTCAATTTCGCCTGCGCGTGGAATCACTTCGCCAGGGATCATGACCTGGTTTCTCCGCATGGGGCACCCAAATGCCCACGGACGCCGTTACCCCGATGAGGCCGGGGACTACGAAATCGGGTGAGGGCGGGGGACTGCATCCGCTCCTACCGTATCGGCTGGTGTACGGTGACCAACTTCGTCCCGTCGGGGAACGTCGCTTCCACCTGCACGTCGGCGATCATTTCAGCGATGCCTTCCATCACCTGGGCGCGGGAGATCACATGGGCGCCGGCTTCCATCAACTCGGCCACGGGGCGACCGTCGCGGGCGCCTTCGACGACGAAGTCGGTAATCAGCGCGATGGCCTCGGGATGGTTGAGCTTGACGCCACGCTCCAGCCGCTTGCGGGCAACGATGGCGGCCATGGCGATGAGCAGCTTGTCTTTTTCGCGCGGGGTGAGGTTCATCGCCGGTCCTAGAGCGTCCAAAGGCGCGGCACAGCGCCGGCGCCCGACAGGGCTGCGATAATTGGAATGATCAACCGGCGCAGCGCAAGTCCGGAATGTGCCATCGCGCGCACGACCAGCTTGTCACCGGTGAGGCTCATGCCGAGGGCCGGCGTATCCGGCGTCAGGGCGCGTATCCTGTCGAAACGCGCGTTGGCGTCCGCCCCGGCGTAGAACACCGTGGCGAACGCCTTCGCACTCCGAAGCAGCGCAAGGCCCTCCCTTTCGCGCTCCGGATCTGCTGTAATCGCTGTAGCCTCGGCATGGATTAGCCGCCCATTGCGCATGATGCGCCAATTGTCCTTGAGCCGGGCTCGCCGCGCGCTTTCGCCCATGGCGTCACGGCCGAGCAGCACAGCTTCGATGGCGCAGAACGTCGCGTCATCGGCGAGATCCACGTGCATGCGGCGATCCAGTCGTGAATCCTCGAAGAGGATGGTTTCCTGCGGCAGCCAGTCGAGCCGGGCGCCTGCCGCCACGATGAGGCGCGTCGTGACCCTCGCATCGTCGCCGGTCGATTTGTAGATACGCTCGCAGGCGGGCGTGGTCAGTACCAGGCGGGTGTCGGCCGTGGCTTCGGCGCTCCATTCCATGACATCGCCACCGGTCAGTCCCCCCGCGGTGTTGATCAGCACCGCCTGAACGCTGGCATCGAAGGTGTGTGGCAACCGGATCTTGGCGCAGCCCTCCTGGTAGAGACGGCCGAGATAACTGTGCCCATCCCGCGCCCCCACAGTCACCCGTCCGGTGCCTCGGGCGCGCTGCAGAGTGGGGGATGGAACAGTCACCACCATGCGTGATGCAGGCATAGATGCCATGCCAACTCCAATTGATCCGTACAGGGTAAGTTTTGCAAAGACCGTGCCACGCCGCCAACCCTCGTCAACTGCTTGAAGGAACGCATGATCTTTCCCTTGCGTCGATGCTTATCGCGGTTCTGCTGCCGTTTTTGTGGGCAAATTCGCGGCTGATTGCCCGAATCTTGGTCTCAATTCGGCCAGCCCATAATTCCTGGCATTCGATGCGAGTTTGCGCGGGGAAAATTGTCGGATGGATCCGCAACCTTTGCCGGTCGGTGCCGTTTCGCAACGGACACGGATGGGCTGCAAGCCTGATCCAAGACATCGACCGGCGGCCTCGTCGCTGGTCCCAGGATCGGTTGATGACGCAAGGGCTGACGCTCCCTTGCGGTGTCTCCGGTGGGGGCGCGAAACTTCGGTTTCGCGCCCTTTTTGTTTTAAGGACAAAATATTATCATGAATCTCTATTCGACAAATGAATAAAAGTTTGCTGCAATTATGTGTCACGGTTGAATTTTCAGTTAGTTAACATGATTAATGATAACGTTGATCATAGAAACTATATCTGAATTCCAGTCTTTGTTTTGCAGGTGTCGCCCGTTTGGCGGCATATTCTAATAGAGGAGACGGAATATGATACGTCCATTTGCAATATTTACTGGAGCGTTGATGCTTGCAACGAGTGCAGGCATTGGCACGAGTTTCGCCGATTCCTTGCTCGGTGTCGTCGGCGATGCCGATAGCGGGGCTCTCGTAACCTTGGATAGCGGTCCGGCCGGCGACAGCGGTCTGGCGAATGTCGGACTGGGTGGCGGCGATGGCAATGTTGCCGACGTCAATGTCGGCGGGTCCGACCCGGTAGCCAACGCCAATGTCAGTGTTGGCGGCAATGATGGCTCGCTTGCCGACGTCAATGCCAATGTCGGCGGGCTGGCCAATGCCAATGCTACCGTAGGCGGAGACTCCGTTGCTGACGTCAATGTCGGCGTGGGCAATTTGGCCACCGGCCATGTGGGCATTGGGGGCGATGACAGCCTTGTCGACGTCGGTATCGGGATCGGCAACCCTGGTAGCCCCGGAAATCCAGGCGGTCCTGGCAACCCCGGTGGCCCCGGTCGGCCCGGAAGCCCTGGTAATCCCGTCACTCCGGGTGGCCCCGGCGTCGCCTCTCTGGGCGGGAATGCTCCCGGCTTGGGGGCCAATTGCGCCGGCACCGACCCGCGGGCGGCGCTGAAGCTCACCCAGGGTGAGGACTATGGTGCGCGTAGCATGCTCCGCTGGCGCCAGGCGTCAAATGTGGAACTGGTCCGGGTGCCGATGTGCTCGGCCGCGCGGTCCCAGGTCAGCGCGGCGCTCAAGAATGGCGGCCTCTCGCGCCAGATCGCCGGTGCGGTGTCACAGGATGCCCTGATCTCGGCGTCGCTTGGCAGAACGCACTATGACGCCGGCGATGTGCTTGCCGTGCATAAGTCGGGGTCGAAACTGGTCGTTTATGTCTATTGAGAGCGATACTTTGCGAGGAGAGGGGCGCGGAACCGCGGTTCTGCGCCCTTTTGTCAGCCGGCCGCCTTGGCCTTGCCGTCATAGGGTTCGACCAGCACCGAGCAATAAATGACCTGGGACTGCAGCCCGCCATTCTTGTCGAGTACGCCACCCTCGATGCAGCGATAGGTATCGGCACCGCGCTGCAGGATATAGGTCAGCGTATCGAAGCGACCATCGGCAAGGTCGGTACGGTCGGCCAGTACGGATTTGATGTCGTAGCCCTCATCTACCAATTGCCGCATGCTGACGTCGGGTACGCGTTTCCACTGCAATTGCAGCGGTTGGTCCTGCGCGAAAGCCGGCAGGGCGGTAAGGGCGACAATGGCTGCAATCAATCCGGTACGCATGACCAAGCCTAGCATCCACGCCACCGAAAAGTCGATTGGCGCTATCGCCCGATCACCTGCTACACATTGACGTCGGTTCGTGATCCAGGGGGAGGGGGTGTCATGATCCTTGATCGATTTCGCCTCGATGGCCAGGTGGTGCTCATCACCGGCGGGACGCGCGGCATCGGGCTCGCCATCGCGCAGGCGCTGGGTGAGGCCGGGGCCCGGCTGATCGTCAGTTCGAAAACGCCGCGTCCTGAAGCCATGGCGGTGCTGCAGGCCGCCGGCCTCAACGTCGACTATATCCAGGCCGACATGCTGGAGCCCAAGGCGCCCGCGGCGTTGGTCCATGCGGCCATCGCGCAGGCGGGGCGCCTCGATATTCTGGTTGCCAATGCGGGTGTCGCCAGCCACGGCGCCAGCGAGGAATTCACCGATGAACGCTGGCGCGTTGTCATGACCACCAATGTCGATGCGGTTTTCCGGTGCGCGCGAGCTGCCATCAGCCAGATGCGCCGGCAGGGCGGCGGCGTCATCCTCAATATCGGCTCGATCTCGGGCATCATCTCCAACATTCCCCAGCAACAGGTGGCCTACAATGCCTCCAAGGCGGCGGTACATATGATGACCAAGAGTCTGGCGAGCGAACTTGCCGACCAGAACATCCGCGTCAATGCCATCGCACCCGGCTACATCACCACCGACATGACCAATAGCGGCCTCGCCGATCCGGAGTGGGGGCCGGTCTGGCGGCAGATGACGCCGATGGGCCGGCCGGGCACCGCCGAGGAGGTCGCTACCGCCGCCCTGTTCCTGTGTTCACCCGCCTCGAGCTACGTCACCGGCGAAGTGCTGGTGGTAGATGGCGGCTACACGGCGCGCTAGGATGCCAGCCGATGAATCGAGGCTGGTTTCATGGTGGCATTCTCCGGCGTTCCCGACGCCACTTTCAAATTTCTCTCCGGCATAGCGGCGCATAACGACAAGACCTGGTTCGAGGCGCATCGCGACCTCTACGACACAGGCTATGTGGCGATCGGCAGGGCGTTGACCGCCGAGCTGGGCCCGCGACTTCGTGCGATTTCGCCCCAGGTGCAGTTCGAGCCCAAGATCAACGGCTCTATCGGCCGCATCAATCGGGACATTCGCTTTTCCAAGGACAAGCGCCCCTACAAGGATCACCTATCGTTGTGGTTCTGGCACGGCGAGAGGCGGTCGCTCGATTGCCCTGGCTTCTGGTTCCAGCTCACTGCGGGCAATGTATATGTCGGCGGCGGCATGTACCACTTCGACAAGCAGCCGCTCGACAACTTCCGGCAGTCGGTGATCAATCCGCAGTCGGGCAAGGCGCTGCTCGCGGCAGTCGACAAGGTGAGAGCGGCCGGCGACTATGAGATCGGCGAAAAGACGCGCAAGCGGCCGCCGCGCGGCTTCGAGACGGTACCCGAGCGCGCCGAATACCTGCTCTATGAAGGCCTCACCACCATGACGACGCTCCCTGCCGAGGTGTCCCGGCAGGCCGATTTCATCGATATCTGCATGACGCATTTCGCTGCCACCTGGCCCATCACCAAGTGGCTGCTCGACGAGGTCGTCGACTAAAGCGTTCGTTTTGATTGCATCAAATGAGCGCCTTAAGTCTTTGTCTGATGGCGTTTTTGAATCGAAAAAGTGGCATCCACTTTTCCTGAAAACGCTCTAGCGCACCAAACCCTGGGCCGCCAGCCAGCTCGCAGCTTCCTGGATCTTGCTCGTATCGTTGAGCTCCAGGATCAACCGCGGATCGGCCCCGGTCTTGCGTAGCGCCGCGAACACGGCATGCCAATGGATGGTGCCCATGCCCGGCGACCAATGCCGGTCCGCATAGCCATCGGCATCCTGCAGGTGGATGTGGGCCAGGTGCGTCCCCGCCGCCAGCACATAATAGTCGACCGGCGGCGCGCCTGTCGTGCCATGGGCATAATGCGCGTGCCCGGTATCGATCGAGACCGCCACGGCTGTCGAATTGAATGACTTCGCCAGTTCGACGCGGTCGTTCGGATTCCGGTCTTCGATATTTTCGATGACGATGGTGCAGCCCATGCCCTCGGCACGCCGCGCGGCGTCGTCCATGGACAGGTGGCAGTTCGCGATCAACTGCTCACGTGCGCCTTCATCCTTGGCGAGATTGTTGTAGGTCCAGGCGGTGAAAGGGCTGTGCACCACCATGTGGCTCGCGCCCAGTGCCTCGCAGGCGTCGAGCCCTTGCCACAGCCGCCGCTTCACCACATCGCGCACCAGCGGGTCGCTCACATCGAGCGGCAGGTTGAAGAAGGCGCCGTGGATACCCAGCCGGCCGGTATAGCCGCCGAGCCAACGCCGCGCTTCCGCTACCAGCGGCTGCATGTCGCCTTCCAGGACTTCCGGGAAGATGAAGTCCTGCAATTCGAGGTCGCGCTGGCTTTCCAGCAGCCAGTTATGGTTGCGCTCCAGATCGGCGACCATCATGGCGGCGCCAACGACGGGGAGTTCGTGCTGCATCTGTATTCCTGTCCGCTGCTTTTGGCTTGCGCTAACCTATCGGTGTGACGGCGGGATTACACATTCGCCGATACGTGGCTGCCCGGCCGAAGCCGGGCAGCCGATCGTGCTAGCGTGCCAGGCCCTGGGCTTCGAACCAGCTTGCGGCGTTCTGGATGTCGGTCTTGTCGGCGATCTCGATGATCAGCCGTGGGGTGGCGCCGGTCTTGCGCAGGGCGGCGAACACGGCGTGCCAGTGGATGGTGCCCATGCCCGGCGTCCAGTGCCGGTCAGCATAGCCGTCGGCATCCTGCAGATGCATATGGCCCAGATGCTGGCTGGCGGCGAGCACGTAGTAATCGACCGGCGGCGCGCCGGTCGAGCCATGCGCGTAGTGGGCATGCCCGGTGTCGATCGACACCGCCACGGCGGGGGAGTTGAAGGTCTTGGCCAGCTCGACGCGCCAGGACGGATCGACGTCCTCGATGTTCTCGATCATCAGTGTCACGCCGATGTCTTCGGCGCGCTTCACCGCCGCGTCCAGCGACAGGTGGCAATAGTCGTAAGCCTGTTCGCGCACGCCCGGCTTGCCGGCCTGGTTGTGGAAATCCCAGGTGGTGAACGGGCTGTGAATCACCATGCTGGTGGCGCCCAGCGCCTCGCAGACGTCGAGACCCTGCCAGAGGCGGCGCTTGATCACGTCGCGGATGCCCGGATCGCTGGTGTCGAGCAGCAGTTCCTTATAGGGGCCGTGGATGCCGAGGCGACCCGTATAGCCATCGAGGCGCTGTTTGGCGTGGTCGACCAGCGGCTGCCAGTCGCCTTCCAGCGTTTCGGCAGGCACGAAATCCTGCAGTTCGAGATCGCGATGGCTCTCGAGAATCCAGTTGTGGTTGCGGTCGAGATCGGCAACGCGCATGGCGGCGCCGACAATGGGTAGCTCACTGCTCATAGGGGGAGATCCTGCTGCTGTTCGGACCTGCGCTAACGCAGTCGCGTGACGGTCAGAACGCAATGGGGTGACAGCAAGGTTACAGCGCCCCCGCAGTGGCCTGAGCTTCCAGGACTTCGGTGTGGCCAGCGTCGGTTTGCCGCGGTCAGGCGCCGCCGCACATATGCTCGGCGTCGGGGAGTTCCCAGCTTTCCTCGGTACGCATGTCGGTGGCCTTGTAGGTGATGCCGCGGTTATCGCCCGGCGGGCAATCCTGAGGCAGGCTGGTGAGGCAGAGCTTCACCTTGTCGCCGGCCTTGGCGCGCCGCAGCCCAGGCACTTCCTCGTATGAAACGCCGATGCCGCCATTGGCATAGACCACCAGGCCACCGCTATCCGGCAGGCCCTCCAGCCGGCTGCCGATCTCCTTGATGGCGGTGTTGGTGCACTGGCCGACCTTGGTGGGCAGCGATCCGGCCAGCGCCGAACCGGACAGCGTTGTGACGAGGCAGAACAGGGCAAGCGGCAGCATACGCGGCATTTGAGCCTCCTCAAGACGGCACGCTCGCAGCAGCATGGGGAAGGGGCCAAAAATATGGCAAAGCGGCCCGGGGCTCGGCGCTTTCTCCGATTGAAGCCTGCAGCCCTATGCCCTACATACGGCGCCAGCCCATTTCATCGACCAGCAGATTCAAGAGGCTCGCGCTTTATGGCCCGCCAATTCATCTATCATATGCACGGCATGTCCAAGGCCTATGCCGGCGGCAAGAAGGTCCTGGACAACATCCACCTGTCTTTTTACCCCGACGCCAAGATCGGCGTGCTCGGCCCCAACGGCTCGGGTAAGTCGACCCTGCTCAAGATCATGGCCGGCATCGATACCGAATTCACCGGCGAGGCCTGGGTGGCGCAGGGCGCCAAGGTGGGCTACCTGGCGCAGGAGCCCGATCTCGATCCGGCGCTCAATGTCATGGGCAATGTCATGACCGGCGTGAAGGAAAAGAAGGACATCATCGACCGCTACAACGAGTTGATGATGAACTATTCCGACGAGACCGCCGACGAAGCCACCAAGCTGCAGGACCAGATCGACGCCGAGAACCTGTGGGATCTCGAATCGCAGGTGCAGATGGCCATGGATGCGCTGGGATGCCCGCCCGCCGATGCCGACGTCACCAAGCTCTCGGGCGGCGAGCGCCGGCGCGTGGCGCTGTGTGCGCTGCTGCTCAGCAAGCCCGACCTGCTGCTGCTGGACGAACCCACCAACCATCTCGACGCCGAGACCACCGGCTGGCTCGAAAAGCACCTGCGCGACTTCGAAGGCGCGGTGCTGATCATCACCCACGACCGCTACTTCCTCGACAATGTCACGGGCTGGATTCTCGAACTCGATCGCGGCCATGGCGTGCCCTATGAGGGCAATTACTCGGCCTATCTCACCGCCAAGTCCAAGCGCTTCGCGCAGGAAAAGAGTGAGGACGCCGCGCGCCAGAAGGTTTTGGAACGCGAAAAGGAATGGCTCGGGCAGTCGCCGCAGGCGCGTCAGTCCAAGTCGAAGGCCCGCCTCAAGGCCTATGACGAACTGGTCAAGATCAACGAGGCCCGCACCCAGTCCTCCACGGCGCAGATCATCATTCCGCCCGGCGAGCGCCTGGGCCAGAACGTCATCGACATCGAGGGTATCTCGAAATCCTATGGCGATCGCCTGTTGATCGAGAACCTGACCTTCAAGCTGCCGCCCGGCGGCATCGTGGGCGTCATCGGCCCGAACGGCGCCGGCAAGACAACGCTCTTTCGCATGATCACCGGCCAGGAAAAGCCCGACAGCGGCAACATCGCCGTCGCCGAGAACGTTAATCTGGGCTATGTCGACCAGAGCCGCGATACGCTCAATCCGAACAAGACGGTCTATGAGGAAATCTCGGGCGGCAACGAAGTGCTGCTGCTCGGCAAACGCGAGATGAACGCCCGCGCCTATACCTCGACCTTCAACTTCAAGGGCACCGACCAGCAGCAGAAGGTGGGCAACCTGTCCGGTGGCCAGCGCAACCGCGTGCACCTCGCCAAGATGCTGAAATCAGGCTCGAACGTGCTGCTTCTCGATGAGCCCACCAACGATCTCGACACCGAAACCCTCGCCGCGCTTGAAGAAGCGCTGGAGGAATTCGCCGGCTGCGCCGTGATCATCAGCCACGACCGCATGTTCCTCGACCGCCTCGCCACCCATATGCTGGCCTTCGAGGGCGACAGCCATGTCGAATGGTTCGAGGGCAACTTCCAGGACTACGAGGCCGATAAGGTGCGCAGGCTCGGCGCCGATGCGGTGAACCCCAGGCGTGCGACGTACAAGCCGCTGACGCGTTGACGTCGGCGCGCCTGTCGTTGGGTGAGCGTATCCGCGGTTGCCTCCTTGGAGGTGGCTGCGGCGACGCTTTGGCACACCCGTGGAGTTCCTCAAGAGGGGGGAGATCAATGGCGGATCCCTATCCGGGTTGGTAACCCGGGCGCAGAGCCCTCAGAGCGAAGCGTACTGACCACCCGTCGCGTTGTCACACGGCCGCGCGAATGCTATCGGGGGCGAAACAAGGAACACCCGCATGGCTGACTGGTCCCCCTCTGCCTATACCAAATTCGAGGACGAGCGGACCCGGCCGTCGCGCGATCTGGTGGCGCAGATTCCGCTCACCGACGTGCGCCGCGCCGTCGACATGGGGTGCGGACCGGGCAATTCCACCGAACTCCTGGTGGAGCGATTTCCCGGTGCCGAGGTGATCGGGCTCGACAGCTCTCCCAACATGCTGGCGGAAGCGCGCCGCCGCGTTCCCGGCGCGCGGTTCGAGACGGCCGATGCAGAGACCTGGGTGCCGACCGAGCCCGTCGACGTGTTCTTCGCCAATGCCATCTACCAATGGGTGCCCGGCCACCTCGCAATCCTGCCCAAGGTGCTGGAAGCCTTGCCCAAGGGCGGCATGCTGGCCGTGCAGATGCCGGACAACATGAAGGAGCCGGTGCACCAGCTGATGCGGGAAGTCGCCATCGACGGACCATGGGCAGAGCGCCTTGCCGACGCGGTACGCCCGTCTTTGCCGCCCGTCGAAACTTACTACGATGCTTTCTCGCCCTGTGCCTCGCGCCTCGATATCTGGCATACCGTCTATAACCATGTGATGGCCGATGCGGCCGCGGTGGTCGAGTGGGTCAAGAGCACGGGGCTGCGGCCCTTTCTCAATCCGCTCAGCGAGGCGGAGCAGGGCGAGTTCCTCAGCCGCTACCAGGCGCGTATCGACGATGCCTACAAGCCCGCCGCCAACGGCAAGGTTTTGCTGCGTTTCCCGCGGCTGTTCATCGCGGCGCAGCGCTAGGTTTGGAGAAATAGCATGGCAACACCGTTCGAGGTGAGCTTCGATGGCGCAACGCTGGTCGGCGAGGCCGACGGCTTCGGCCTGCCGGTCGTGTTCCTCCATAGCGCCGTCACCGATCGCCGTATGTGGGCGAGCCAGATGGAAGAGCTTGCCGCTGCCGGCTACCACGTGATTTCCTATGATCGCCGTGGTTTTGGTGAGACCGCGTCGCCGGATGTGCCGTTCGATCACCTTATCGACCTCGAGGCTGTGCTCGACCAGCTCAGCGTTCATGCGGCCGTGTTTGTCGGCTCCTCAATGGGCGGCGGCCTCGCCATCGATTTCGCACTGGAAAATCCCGAGCGCACCGTCGGCCTGGTGTTGGTCGGAACGTCCATCACCGGCTCGCCCGAGCCGGAACTGCCCGAGGAAGCCGAGCAAATCATCGACGCACTGGACTATGCGGAAGAGCGCGGCAATCTTTCCACCGTCAACCGCATCCAGGCCCATCTGTGGCTCGATGGGCCGTTGAGCGAGAGTGGGCGCGTCGAGGGGCCGGTACGCGACCTGTTCCTCGAAATGAACGGCAACGCCCTCAACAAGCCGAAGCTGACGCAGGAAGAAGAACGCGAACCAGCAGTCGATGCCGTGACCGCCATCACGGCGCCGGTGCTGCTGATGGTGGGGGATCTGGATTTTCCGCACATCATCGAGCGGCACAGCGATCTGTCGGACGATATCGAGAATTCCTTCGCGGTTGTGCTCGAGGACACGGCCCATCTGCCGAGCCTCGAGCGTCCGGATCTGTTCAATCCGCTGCTGCTGGAATTCCTTGAGGCGGTGACGGGCACCGCTGAAGACGAAGACTAGAGCGCCAGCACGTCCGAGAAGTGCCGGTCGAGTTCAGGCTTCGGCAGCCTGGTCAGGTCCTTGGGCATTTCGGCCATTACGGTCAGTTTCACCGCCGGAGTCATGGCCTTGCGGATATCGCCCAGCGCATTGGGTGCGGCCGCCAGAATCAGGCGATCGAACGCGCCACCGGCACGCTTGACCTCGAGCAGGTCGGCGACCGACTGCACGAAGCGCGTCTCTCGTACTTCGACCGGGTCGGAAGAATAGGCCATGGCGCTCCGACCCTGACCTACCGAGGACATGCTGCGGCCGGGCCGGTCGGCCATGATCTCGCGAGCCTGCAATGCCTCGGTCTCCATGCGCAGTCCGTCGACCGGGTGCATGCCCTTGCCGGGGCCGGCGTTCTCGAACACGCACGCCTGCGTGCCGTCAGCGATCACGATCCAGGTCACAACGGGTTTCATGGGCTTCTCCTTCACAAGGTTGCAAAGCTCAACGCCCGCTGCCGTGATTGGTTGGTCGATTTTGAAAAAATCACGGCCCTCATTCCTCGTCCGGAGATGCGGGATGGCCTTGTCGCAGCGGTGGCCGGGCTCGGATGCCGCAACCCGGCGCTGCCGTCATGATAGCCTCATCACAGGATGGTCTGTAGTCCCTCGATTTGCTTAATCCGCCCGGCGCGGGTAGAAGCGCCAGTCCACTGAGGGAGAGTTCTTATGATCGATCGTCCCCGTTTGACGACCAGTTCCGGCGCACCGGTTTCCGATAATCAGAACTCCGAAACCGCGGGGCCGCGCGGTCCGGTGCTGCTGCAGGACTACCAACTGCTCGAAAAGCTGGCCCATCAGAATCGTGAGCGTATTCCCGAGCGTGTCGTGCATGCCAAGGGGTGGGGTGCTTTCGGCACCTTCACGGTCACCAATGACATCACCCCCTATACCCGCGCCAAACTGTTCCAGGGCCTGGGCAAGAAGACGGACCTGTTGATCCGCTTTTCGACCGTTGCCGGTGAACTGGGCGCTGCCGATGCCGAACGCGACGTGCGCGGCTTCGCCATGAAGTTTTACACCGATGAGGGCAATTGGGATCTGGTGGGCAACAACACGCCGGTGTTCTTCGTCCGCGATCCGTTGAAGTTCCCCGATTTCATCCACACCCAGAAGCGCCACCCGAGGACCAATCTGCGCTCGAAGACCGCGATGTGGGATTTTTGGTCGCAGAGCCCGGAAAGCCTGCATCAGATCACGACGCTGTTCTCCGATCGGGGGCTGCCGGTCGCGCCGATGTATATGAACGGCTACGGCTCGCACACCTATTCGTTCTGGAACGAGCAGGGCGAACGCTTCTGGGTGAAGTTCCACTTCAAGACCCAGCAGGGCCACCGTCACTACACCAACGCCGAAGCCGAAAAGATCATCGGCCAGAGCCGCGAAACCTACCAGGAAGAGCTGTTCGGCACGATCGATCGCGGTGAGTTTCCACGCTGGACCATGCAGGTGCAGGTCATGCCCGAGGCCGATGCGGAAAAGACGTCCTACAATCCGTTCGACCTCACCAAGGTGTGGCCGCATGCCGAATATCCGGTGATCGAGGTCGGTGTCGTCGAGCTCAACCGCAATGCCGACAACTATTTCGCCGAGATAGAGCAGGCGGCCTTCTCGCCCTCGAACAAGGTCCCCGGCATCGGCTATTCGCCCGACAAGATGCTGCAGGCCCGGGTGTTCTCCTATGCGGATGCACACCGTTATCGTCTCGGCACGCATTACGAAGCGCTTCCTGTCAACGCCGCCAGGGTGCCGGTTCATCACTACCACAAGGACGGGGCCATGCGCTTCTTCCCCAATAATCCGAACCCGGATGCCTATTACGAGCCCAACAGCTTCGGCGGCCCGGTAGAGGATCCGTCCGTGATGGAGCCTCCGCTGAAGATCTCCGGGGACGCCGACCGTTACAGCCACCGTGTGGGCAATGACGATTACGGTCAGCCGCGCGCATTGTTCAACCTGTTCGATGCCGGCCAGAAGTCCCGGCTCTATGCCACCCTCGCTGCCGCCATGGATGGCGTGCCGGATGAAATCATCGACCGGCAACTGGCGCATTTCGACCAGATCGCGCGCGAATACGCCGATGGCATTCGTGCGGCCCGCGCCGCGCTTTCCGGTCATGCCGTAGACGCGATATCGGACGCGGAAAGCGCTGCCGCCGAGTAGGCCGCAGTATTGGAAAGGGGCGGTCTCGGTCTTGTGCCGCGACGCCCGGGTTTGAATTCTCGGCGATCCATTTATGGGGCGTCGCGGACAATTTTATTCAATTGCCGCGGGGAGCCTTTAGTCGGTTGCGAACGCTGTATGTCAATCTGAACGCTACGGCAGAACGCCGGGAGAGATGACATGCAAGAAATAGAAGAAGGCGTGAAAGCGTTTTCCAGCTTTCGCGTTCTGAACGGAGACGCCAGCGCCTCCGAGCGCGAGCAATTGTTCCGGAACATGGCGCAACTGTTCGCTTTCGCTTCCGACCGCTGCGACGACGAGCAGGTCGCGCAGTATGACGACGTGCTGTGTCAATTGGCCGAATTCGTGGAAGTCGAGGCGCGCGCGCATGTCGCGAAGCTGCTGGCGCCGCTGGATCGCGCGCCCGGCACTGTGGTGGTCAAGCTCGCCAATGACGTGATCGAAGTGGCCAAGCCACTGCTCGAATTCTCCAACGTGCTGTCGGATGACGACCTCATCGATATCGCCGCCAACCAGAGCGAAGAGCATCGCGTCGCCATCGCGAGCCGGCCAAGCGTTTCCGAGCGCGTTGGCGAAGCCATCCTGGCGCACGGCTCCAAGCCTTCGGTGCTGCGCCTGGTGCGCAACGAAAAGGCCGAGTTGACCCAGATGTCGCTCGAGCAGCTCGTGGCACTGGCCTCGCAGGATGCCGAACTTTCAGCAGATCTCCGCAGCCGTCCCGATCTCGACTGGGATGCGCTGCGGCAGGAGATCGACGCCATCGCCGGCAAGGTGCTGGAAACGCTGGGGCGGATGAGCCAGCGCGTCGATCCGGTCACGGCCGGCAAAGTCAATTCCGTCGTCTATAACCGCATGCGCAACCGTGCCGGCTTTTCCAGCCAGGAATGGAAACTGGCCTATAATCAGGTCAAGGCGCTCAGCGACCGCAAGCAGCTCGATGAGCGCGCGCTAGCCCGGTTCGCGCGGTTCGGCTACGGCCATCATGCCGCCGCGGCGCTGACCGTGATGTTGCAGGTCGGCCCGGAAGTGCTGGTCAAATGGCTCGCCATGCAGGATTACGTCGCCATCACCGTAGCGTTGCGCGCTGCCGGCATCAGCCCCGATCTGTTCGAGGCGCTGGTTGTCGCGATGCCATGGCGGGATCTGCCGACAGAGGCTGACAAGACCAATATCCGGGCGCGTTTCGAAGCCCTGAGCCAGCAAGAAGCTTCCGATATCTTCGAGCTGTGGCGCGCGCATGCCTTCCGCAAGCGCATGCAGCAGGCCGAACAGGTCGTCGGCGCCGCCTAACGCCCTCACAAGATTTGGGTAGATCCAATACCTCGCGCTTGACCGGCGCGAGGTATTGCCGTTTTGGGTGCGGAATTTCCGTCACTACACCATGTCATAGAGAAACAATGTTGCTGTCATGGGACAGTCATGTGTTCACGAAAAGGTGTGCGGGTGCTGCGATTACGCAGATACCCCCTCGCCATACGTCTCGAAGGACATTTACCCCATGATAAATCTGCCCCGACACACGTTAATGACGACCGTGGCTATTACAGCCTTGCTCGGCTCTACTGTTGCCCAGGCCCAGGAGACGGCTGCGTCCCAATTTCTGCAGCGTTCGGCCCAGGGTGACGTCACCCAGCAGGGTGGCGCGCGTCGCATCACCGGCGACATGACCCAGATGCTGCAGGCGGCAATCACCAATGGTGAAGTGAAGCACGTCATCCTGTTCATCGGCGATGGCATGGGTGATTCCGAAATCACCGTGGCCCGCAATTATGCCGAAGGCGCCGGCGGCTATTTCAAGGGCATCGATGCCTTTCCGGTCACCGGCCAGTACACGCATTATTCGCTCGACCAGAAGAGCGGCAAGCCGGCCTATGTCACCGATTCCGCTGCCTCCGGCAGTGCCTGGTCGACCGGTGTGAAGACCTACAACAACGCCGTGAGCGTCGATATCACGGGCAAGGCCCACCAGACATTGCTCGAAATGGCCAAGGCTGCCGGTCTCGGCACTGGCGACGTCACCACGTCCGAACTCCAGGACGCGACGCCGGCCGTGCAGGTTGCCCATGTGGTGCAGCGTTCCTGCTACGGGCCCGTGGCGACCACGAAGACCTGCGCCGACAATGCGCTCGAAAATGGCGGTCTCGGCTCGATCACCGAACAGCTGCTCAACACCCGCGCCGACATCACCCTCGGCGGTGGCGCCAAGACCTTCGACGAAGTTGCCGCTGCCGGCGACTGGAAGGGCAAGACGCTGATGGATCAGGCCAAGGAACGGGGCTACACCATCGTCACCAACAGCGACGAGCTGAAAGTCGTTACCGCAGCCAACCAGGACAAGCCGGTTCTGGGTCTCTTCGCGCCGGGCAACATGCCGGTGCGCTGGAGCGGCCCAAAGGCCAGCTATCACGGCAATATCGAGAAGGCCGCCGTGACCTGCGTGGAAAATCCGGATCGTCCGGCGGCGCAGCCGAGCCTTTCCGAGATGACCACCAAGGCCATCGACCTGCTCAAGGGCAATGAGAAGGGCTTCTTCCTCCAGGTCGAGGGTGCTTCCATCGACAAGCAGGATCATGATGCCAATGCCTGCGGTCAGATCGGTGAAACCGTCGATCTCGACGAGGCCGTGCAGGTCGCCCTCGACTACGCCAAAAAGGACGGCAAGACCCTTGTGATCGTCACCGCCGATCACGCGCATTCGAGCCAGATCATCGAGCACGGCTCCAAGGCTCCGGGCCTGACGGTCGCGCTCACCACCAAGGACGGCTCGATCATGGATGTGAGCTACGGCAATTCCGAGAGCGAATCCCAGGGCCATACCGGCACGCAGCTTCGCGTGGCAGCATTCGGTCCTTGGGCCGGCAATTTCGCCGGCCTGACCGATCAGACGGACATGTTCTTCACCATCCGCGATGCGCTGAAGCTCACCGCCGACTGATTTTTTGCAGTTCTGCCTTCGAATCCCCGGCCGTTGGTCGGGGATTTTCTTTTGTGCTTCCGGCAACAACCGGATCGCGCCACGTTCATCGAAGTTGCCCTTGAGGCGGAAGGGGCATAATCGAACAAGCCTCTGGACCATCTCTCGCTAAACATATAAAGATATCTTTATATGACGCGAGAAGGCGAAGTGGCGGAACTCAACGATCTGGTCGGCGTGCTGAAGGCGGCGGGGGAAGTCACCCGGCTGCGGCTACTGGCATTGCTGGCGGAAGGCGAGCTTTCGGTCAAGGACCTCACCGAGATCCTTGGCCAGAGCCAGCCACGCGTGTCGCGGCATCTCAAGCTTCTCGCCGATGCCGATCTCATTGCCCGCAATGCCGAAGGCGCCTGGGCTTACTATGCCCTGGCCGGCGACGGAGCCGCCGCCGATCTGGCGCGCTGGCTGGTCGAGCATTTCGATGCCGCCGATCCCGATCGCCTGCGCGACCGGTCGCGGCTCGATTGGGTACGCGGCAACCAGCAGGCGCAGGCGGCGGCCTATTTCTCCAAGGTCGCCGAGAGCTGGGATGCACAGCGCAACCTGCATGTGCCCGAGTCGGCGGTCGAGGCGGCCATTCTCGAAGCCGTCGATGGGCGCAAGGTCGAGCTGCTGCTCGATCTCGGCACGGGCACCGGCCGCATGCTGGAATTGCTGGCGGATCACTATCGCCGGGGTGTCGGCATCGACGCCAACCGCGAAATGCTGGCGGTGGCGCGGGCCAAGCTGAATGCCGCCGGCATCAACCATGCACAGGTGCGCCTGGGCGATATCGCCAATCTCGATCCGGCCATCGGGCGCGCCGACCTCATCATCATCCACCAGGTGCTGCACTATTTCGATGATCCCGGCCGGCTGCTCGGGCAGGTGCGAAAGGCGCTGGCGCCAGGGGGTGAGATGCTGATTGTCGATTTCGCCCCACATGAGCACGAATTCCTGCGCAGCCATCACGCCCATCGGCGGCTCGGCCTTTCCGAGGTGCAGATGGCCGGCTGGGCCCGCGCCGTCGGCCTCAACGTCGATGCGCTGAAGACATTTCCAAATACCAACGACGCGCAGGGACTGACGGTCTGCCTGTGGCGGCTGACCGAAGACAAGGCAGAGATATGAGCATTACCACCGAACATGTGCGCCCAAGCCGGCACCTGGCCGAAATCGCGCCCAAGCTGCAGCTGTCGTTCGAGTTCTTCCCGCCCAAGACGGACGTCATGGAAGAGCGGTTCTGGGAAACCGTGCAGAAGCTCGCCCCGCTCAATCCGCGCTTCGTATCCGTCACCTATGGCGCGGGCGGTTCGACGCGTGAGCGCACCCTGCGCATGGTGTCCCGGATCAAGGCCGACACCGGCGTCGATGCTGCGGCACACCTGACTTGCGTCGGTGCGTCGCGTGACGACGTCGATGCCGTGGTGCGCGGTTACCAGCAGGCAGGCATATCGCGTATCGTGGCGCTGCGCGGCGATCCGCCGGAAGGCGTCGGCGCTCCGTTCGTGCCGCATCCTGAAGGCTATCGCAATGCCGCCGAGCTCGTGGCCGGCATTCGCCGGATCGGCGACTTCGACATTTCCGTCGCCGCTTATCCGGAAAAGCATCCGCAAAGCCCGGACTGGCAAGCCGATATCGACAATTTGAAGCGCAAGCTCGATGCCGGCGCGACGCGCGCGGTCACCCAGATGTTCTTCGACAATGCCGACTATCTCCGCTTCATCGAGCGGGCGCGGCGGGCCGGGATCACCGCGCCGATCGTGCCGGGCATTCAGCCTATCCACAGCTTCAAGCAGATTTCAGGCTTCGCATCCCGTTGCGGCGCATCAATCCCCGATTGGCTGGCAGCGCGCTTCGAGGGCCTGGACGACGATCCGGAAACACACGCATTGGTGGCCTCCGCGGTTGCTGCCGAACAAGTGATCGAACTGCTCGATGAGGGGGTTACGGAGTTCCATTTCTACACCCTCAACCGCTCTAACCTGGTGTTGGCGCTAGCGCGGCTGCTGGGACGGCGACCAGCCACCGAACTGCGCGCCTGAAGCGTTCAGGTGCAGTTCATCGGCAAGACGCTATTGTGTCAAAATGGCTCAACATAAAATGGCCATTAAAGAAGAGTCTCTTCCGGCGCATGGGAGGAGACGCGGGTCGGGAATTGCAGAAAATGGCGATGGATAAGCGGATTACTGGTGGTTTGGCCTGGGCAGGGTTGCTGCTGATCGTCGGTGTTCCCTCGGTCGATGCGTTAACTTCCGTGCTTGCAGCTCAGCCCGCGGCGCCTGTGGTTCCTACTGTTGCCGCCCCTGCCGCAAAGCCTGCGACGACGCCCATTGCGCCTGTGGCCGTGGTGGCGCCGATTGCCGCACCCACTCCTGTTGCGCCTCCGGTGGCCGTAGCCAAGCCGGTCGTCGCGTCGGTGGCGGAAGTTGCCCCCGTGCCGCCTCCAGCCAAGCCTGTCGCCGTGGCCGCCAAGGACACTGCCGTCGACAATTATCTGGCTTCCGGCAAGTCACTTCCATCCTACATTTCGGGTGTGACGCAGGCGGCTCCGGCAGAGAAGGCAGAGGCATCACAGCCGGTTGTCGTGGAAACCAGCACGCCCGCCAAGCCGAGTAACTGGGTGCAGCCGGAAAAGCCGACACAGATAGCCTCCATCGCGCCGCAGCCGCAGGAAATCGCACCGATCCCGATGCCGGCCTCGATGCGTCCGCACCCCAAAGCGGTGCAGCGCGTCGATCCGCAGACCGTTGCAAGCACCAACAACGACGATGAGATCGTCGATGCGAGGGATTTGCAGGACTGGAAGGGGGGATCGCTTGCGGATTTTCTGGCCCGTCGCCAGCATCGCGAGGCGACTGACCAGTCGAGCCCTGATGGCCAGTACACCGAATACGATGCCAACGGCTTCTTTTTGAACGGCGGCCCCAATTCCTCGGACGCCGAAACGTTCTACTCCTATTCAAACTGACCGCTGGTCCAAGTCCGGTGGTTGGTTGCACCCCCGGAGGGTGAGCCATGCAAAATTGCCCCTGCGCTGACGCTTTTCATTTATCGACAGCGGGTTATGCTCCACGCGCTTTGGAGATGGTTGTGTCGATCTGGCAGCGCGTGTCATCGGTAATGGGTTCGTTTTCGCAACGTACTGGCGTTGTGGGATCGCTTGCCAACGTTCTGGATCCGGATACCTGGCTACCGGGCGGCCGCGATGCGGCGTTCACGCTCGCCCTGATCGCGCTGTCGGCCAAGATGGCGGTTGCCGATGGGGCAGTTACGGCGTCGGAGATCAGGGCGTTCTATCGCACCGTGGAAATTCCTGCAGGGCAGGAGAGCAATGTCGAAAAGCTCTTCGACATGGCCCGGCAGGATGTTGCCGGTTACGAATCCTATGCCCGCAAGATCGGCCGGTTCTTCTTCAACCACCCGGAAACGCTGGAGCATGTGCTCGATGGCCTGTTCGTCATCGCCTCGGCTGACGGGCTTATTCACGAGGCCGAGCTCGACTATCTGAAGTCGGTCAGCGATATCTTCGGTTTTGACGATGTGCGTTTTGAGCAGCTCGCGGCGCAGCATGTCTATCTCGAGACGGGCACGGATCCTTATCTCGTGCTGGGTCTGGTTCCGGGCGCCGAGCAGGCTGAAGTTCGCCGCGTCTACAGGCAACTCGTGGCGGAGCATCACCCCGACCGGCTGATCGCCAAGGGTGTGCCGCAGGAATTGATCGAGGTGGCGACCAAGCGCATGGCGGCGATCAACCAGGCTTACGCACAGATCACCAAGCAACCGCTGCATCGCGCGCTTCCGGCGACTTGACGCGGCGGCGCTTTACCAACACAACCTCTCCGCCAGTTGACCGGGTGGCCGCTCCGCGCAAGCGGGGAGGAAAGTCCGGGCTCCATCGAAACACGGTGCCGGATAACGTCCGGCGGGGGCGACCCCAGGGAAAGTGCCACAGAAAGCAAACTACCCGGCTCCGGCCGGGAAAAGGTGAAAGGGTGCGGTAAGAGCGCACCGCGGGCCCGGCAACGGGAACGGCATGGCAAACCCCACCGGGAGCAAGACCAAATAGGGATGACGTGAGGCCTTCGGGCCTCAGCCGGTTTCGTGGCCTGTCATCCGGGTTGGTTGCTAGAGGGCTTCGGCAACGGGGCTCCCAGAGGAATGGTCACCACGCGCAGCCGCAAGGCTGCGCCCTACAGAACCCGGCTTACAGGTCAACTGGCGCTTTCTTTCCCAACGGCGCACCATGGGAAACAGAATCTTAAAAGCTCATGTGCAAAGTGCTCAGGTCTCGGTGTTGCGGGATTGTAAAGCGTACCTGAAGGCCTCTGGGGGCGGTCGGGAAGTTGGAGTAGCACGACAATTATGGGCCAGCGTATCGTGCCCGGAAGTTCCGAGCCCCACGTGCCGGTGCTGCTGGATGAAGTGCTGAACGCACTGCAGCCGCTACACGGCGCCTCAATCATCGACGGCACGTTCGGTGCCGGTGGCTATTCGCGGGCCCTGCTGCAGGCTGGCGCCAATGTGATCGCGCTCGACCGCGATCCGAACGTCGCGCCGTATGTGCAGCAGTTGCGCGATGATTTTCCGAATCAATTCAAATTCGTGGCGACGACTTTTTCCAAACTGGATGAGGCCATCGAAGGGCGCTCGATCGATGGCGTCGTCCTCGATATCGGCGTTTCCTCAATGCAACTCGACGAGCCGGAGCGCGGCTTTTCATTCATGCGCGAGGGACCGCTCGACATGCGGATGGCCGGTGATGGCGAGACCGCCGCCGACCTCGTGAATACGCTCGAAGAGAGCGCGTTGGCGAACCTGCTGTTCGCCTATGGCGAGGAGCGCAAGTCGCGCCGCATCGCCCACACTATCGTGGCGGCGAGAGCCGAGGCGCCGATCGGCACGACGACGGAGCTGGCGCGACTGATCGAGAAGGCAATCGGTCGCAAACCCGGCGATGCGCATCCGGCGACCCGGAGCTTCCAGGCGTTGCGGATCGCGGTGAATGCCGAGTTCGATGAACTGGTCGAGGGTCTGTTCGCCGCCGAACGTGTGCTGGGCGAGGGCGGGCGGCTGGCCGTGGTGACATTTCATTCGCTGGAGGATCGCATCGTGAAGCGCTTCTTCGACCCCGACAAGGGTGGTCCTGCGCAGTCGCGGCATCTGCCGCAGATGGAAGCCGAGGTGCGCCGCTGGACGCCGGTAGCCAAGGCCGTAAAGCCCGGCTCCAGCGAAGTGTCCCGCAATCCGCGGGCGCGATCGGCCATCCTGCGCGGCGCGGTGCGCAGTGGCGCTGCGGCCCGGCCGGTGACTTTCGAGGGGCTTGCGGTGCCAACTATCCGGGGTGCGGCATGATCAGGACTCTCAACGTCATTCTCACGCTGACAAGTGTCGCGGCGCTGGTCGGGGTCTATTCGCTGAAGAATTCGGTCGAGGGCACAGCGGCTGAAAAGACCGCTCTGGAACGGACCATCAGCCGGCAGGAATCCGATCTTTCCATGCTCAAGGCCGACTGGGCCTATCTCAACCAGCCGTCGCATATCGAGCCGATCGTTGACCGCCACCTGGCCGCGCTGAACCTGCAGCCACTGAAGCAGACGCAGGTCGGCAGCTTCAACGTCCTGCCGATGCGGCCTCCGGCCCCGGATACCGCCGGGCTTACCGACTTACTGAAGTCGCTGGAGTCCGGGGTCGATCCGGCCGCCGGCGCGCCGCTCCCGGAGGGTCAATAGTCGTGGCGATCATTACCAACGACACGCCGGCAGCCATTGCGCTGGTTGGTGCCCGCAAGGCGCGCGGCAATCTCACCAAGGCTCGCATCCGCTGGGTTATTCTGGGGCTGATCCTGATCTTCGGTATCGTCTGCGGACGACTGATTCAGCTGGGCGCCTTCGTGGCCGATCCCACGATTGAAGGCCAGGCGCGCGATATCATCTCGGCGACGCGTCCGGCAATCCTCGACCGCAACGGCATGGAAATGGCGGTCGACATTCGCGTGCCGTCGCTGTTCGCCGAGCCGCGCCGGATCATCGACGTCGATGAGGCAGTGGAAAAGCTCACGCAGGTCCTGCCGGATCTCGACCGCAATTCTCTGCGCCAGAAACTTTCGGGCGACCAGGGCTTCGTGTGGATCAAGCGCGAACTGACGCCGGCGCTCGAGGAAAAGGTCATGCGGCTGGGTATTCCCGGTCTCGATTTCCTCACCGAGAGCAAGCGGTTCTACCCGGGCGGGCCGGAAGCCTCGCATGTGCTGGGTGCCGTCAATATCGACAACCAGGGTATCGCCGGCATCGAGAAATCGATGGACAATGAGGATGTGGCGCTGCTGCAATCGGTCGGCCTGGCGCGCGGCCAGGCGCTCACGCCGGTCAATCTCTCCATCGACATGCGCGTGCAGCATGCCATGCGCGACCAGCTCGAAGACGCACTGACCCGGTATCGCGCCGTAGCGGCGGCCGGTGTGATGATGGACATCAAAACGGGAGAAATCCTCGGGCTGGTATCGCTGCCGGATTTTGATCCGAACGATCCGGGCTCGGCGCTGAAGGATGGCCGTTTCAACCGCATCACGGCCGGCAAGTACGAGCTCGGCTCGACCATGAAGACGGTGACGTTCGCGGCGGCGCTCGACAGTGGCGCCGTCAAGCTGAGCGACAGTTTCGACGCCCGCTTCGGTGTACGGTTCGGCCGCTTCACCATCGACGATTTCCACGGGCAGCATCGTATTCTGAGCGTGCCGGAGATCTACAAATACTCATCCAATATCGGCACGATCCACATCATGCAGACGCTGGGTAAGGAAAATTTCCGCAACTTCCTGACCCGCATCGGCTTCGACGACGAGCTGGTCACCGAACTGCCGGAACGCACCACCACGACTGTCCCGAAGAAATTCTCGGACGTGGTCGCGGCAACCGCTTCGTTCGGCCACGGCATCAGCGTCACACCGATGCATATGCTGGCGGCGGTCTCGGCTTTCGTAAACGACGGCAACTACGTGCCACCGACTTTCTACAAGCGTTCGCCGGAGGACGCGGAGAAGCTCTACAAACGGCTGATTTCGCCGCAGACGAGCCTTGAAATCCGCGAACTGATGCGGCTGAATGCGCTTGAAGGTTCAGGCTCGCGCATGAACATGTATGCAGATGGCTTCCGGGTCGGCGGCAAGACGGGCACTGCCGAAAAGGTCGTGAACGGACAATACTCGAATAAGGATTTCAACGTCTTCGCCTCGGCTTTTCCGCTCGACAATCCGCGTTACGCGATGGTCATCCTGGTGGACGAGCCTCATGCCGAGAATGCGCAGAGGGGCACCACCGCCGGCTGGAACGCCGGCGAGGTGACGGGCAAGATTATTGCCCGTGTGGCACCCATGCTGGGCATCGCGCCGAATTTTGACGACTCCATTGATGAAAAGCTGGTGCCGAGCGCGATCCGCTAGGGTGCCGTGTAACCAACCTGGCCAGAAGGGCTAAGGAACTTGCCGCTGATGCTCGAAGAATTGATTGAGGGGACGGGAGTGGTGGTGCCGGGACCATTGCCAAAGGTTGCGGGCATCAATGCCGACAGCCGGGCAATCGGCCGGGGCGAGGCGTTCTTTGCCCTGCCGGGGCAGACCGTGCATGGGGACAGCTTTGCCGGGCAGGCGGTGGAGCGCGGGGCGGTGGCGATCGTGACCGATCGTCGCCCGGCCGCCGATCCGGGCGTGCCGGTGGTGATCGTCGATGATGTGCGCGCGGTCTACGCGCGGGCGGCGGCGCGAAGCCTCAAGCCGCAGCCGGAAGTCGCCGTCGCCGTCACCGGCACAAACGGCAAGACCTCGGTTGCATCGTTCGTGCGCCAGATCTGGGCCGCCAGCGGCATCGCGGCGGCCAGCATCGGGACCCTGGGTATCGAGACGAGCGAGGGGCTGCAGCCCGGGCAGTTGACGACACCCGATGCGCTCGATCTGCATAAGAGCCTCGCCGCGCTCAAGGCGCGTGGCATCGATCATGTGGCGATGGAGGCCTCGAGCCAGGGGCTGGACCAGCGCCGGGTCGACGGGCTGCGGTTCCAGGCGGTCGGTTTCACCAATCTCACCGACGACCACCTCGAATATCACCATGGCTTCGAAGGCTATCGCGAGGCCAAGCTGCGGCTGTTCCGCGAGTTGCTGGCCGAGGGCGGTTCGGCGGTGATCAACAGCGACGATCCGGAGCACATGCCGTTCCTGTTCGCGGCGCTGGATCGCGGCGCGACGTTGTTGACAGTGGGCGCCGAGGGCTCGTTCTTCGAGGTCAACAAGGTCGAGAACGAGGGTTTTGCACAGCGGGTCACCGGCCGCATGGTCGGCGAACCCGCAAGCTTCCGGCTGCCGCTGACCGGGGCGTTCCAGGCCAGCAATGCGCTGGTGGCGCTGGGCATGGCGATCACCACGGGGGCGCCGGCCGAGAAAGCCGTGGCCGCGCTCGAGCATCTCACAGGCGCGCGCGGTCGTCTCGAACTGGTGGCCGAGCATAATGGCGGGGCCGTGTTCGTCGATTATGCCCACACACCTGATGCCCTGAAGAATGCGCTGCAATCGCTGCGGCCCTATGCCAAGGGCAAGCTGATTGTGGTGTTCGGCGCCGGCGGCGATCGTGACAAGGCCAAGCGTCCGCTGATGGGGGCCATCGCTACCGAACTGGCCGATCGCGCCATCGTCACGGATGACAATCCGCGCACCGAGAATGCCGCAACGATCCGCGCCGAAATCCTGGCGGCCGCGCCACGGGCCGAGGAAATCGGCGATCGTGCCAAGGCCATCAGGGCAGCTGTTGCCACGATTGGGCCCAAGGATGTGGTATTGATCGCCGGCAAGGGCCACGAGGATTATCAGATCGTGGGCAAGGCGAAGCACCATTTCTCCGACCATGAAGTGGTGCTGGAGACGCTTAGGGCACTGTAATGGCAAGACTGTTCACCGTCGAAGAGATCCTCGCTGCGACCGGCGGGCGCGGGGAGGGGCTGACGGGAGATGGCATTTCCAGCGTTTCCATCGATTCGCGTGAAATCGGCCCGGATGCGCTGTTCGTGGCTATTCGTGGCGACAGGTTCGATGGCCACGACTTCGTGCCGGTGGCGCTGGAGAATGGCGCCGCGGCGGCGATGGTCAGCTCCGCGAAAGCAGATGGCCTCGGCGACAGGCTGATTGTCGTGCCGGACGCGCTGCAGGGCCTGATCGACCTGGCCAGGGCGGCTCGCGAGCGTAGTCGCGGCGCTTTCGTCGCGGTGACCGGCAGCGCCGGCAAGACCACTACCAAGGAAGCTATCCGGGCCGTGCTGAGCGCGGCGGCCGAAACCCATGCCTCGATCCGCAGCTTCAACAATCACTGGGGCGTGCCGCTGATGCTGGCGCGCATGCCGCGTACGGCGCAGTTCGGCGTGTTCGAGATCGGCATGAACCATGGGGGCGAGATCACGCCGCTGACCCGCCTCGTCCGTCCCCATATCGCGGTGATCACGACGGTGGCGGCGGCGCATCTGGAGTTTTTCGATTCCGTCGCCGATATCGCGCGCGCCAAGGCAGAGATTTTCGCCGGAATGGAGCCTGGCGGTACCGCGGTGCTGAATGCCGACCACGACTATCTCGACGTCCTGCTCGATGAGGCGCGTCTTGCGGGTGTCGGCAAGGTGGTCACCTACGGCTTTGCAGAGAACAGCGACTGGCGGATCGCCGGAATCGACACGGAAGCCGGAGCGACGGTCGCAACGGTCGTGCATGGCGAAGAGACCCTGCGTCTGTCGCTGCAAGTGGCCGGCAGGCACATGGCGGCCAATGCGGTTGCGGCACTGGCCGTGGCGCATCAATTGGGCGTTGAACCCGAAGTCGCGATGCGTGCGCTGGCCGGGTTCGTGGCCCCCGAGGGGCGCGGACAGGCGCTGCGGCTGGGGCCGGCGGACAAGCCGCTGGTGCTGATCGATGAAAGTTACAATGCCAACAGCGCCTCGATGGCTGCGGCGCTCGACGTCTTCGCCGACCAGGACGCGCCGGAAGGGCGCAAAGTGCTGGTGCTCGGCGATATGCTGGAGCTTGGTGCGCACGGACCGGCGCTGCATCGCGCGCTGAAGGATGCGGTGCTGGCGGCCAAGCCGGATGCGATCTTTCTCGTCGGCCAATCCATGGCGGCGCTAGCCGATGCGCTCGGGCCGGATGCGGTCGACGGTTATGTGGAAACCGTCGACGAGATTGCGGAGAGCGTCGTGCAGCGGCTTGCTTATGGCGACACAGTTATGATCAAAGGATCGAACGGCGTGCGGCTGTCAGGGCTGGTAAAGACGATCCGCGAGCGCTTCGCGTAGCAAGACCCAACGCCACGAGGACCTTCCGCAATGCTGTATTTCCTGGGGCTGTTGGGTGACAACCTTGCCGCCTTCAACGTCTTCCGTTACATCACCTTCCGTACTGCTGGCGCAGTAGTTACGGCGCTGTTTTTCGTCTTTCTGTTCGGCCCCGGCATGATCGCCGCACTGCGCATCCGCCAGGGCAAGGGACAGCCGATCCGCGAAGACGGGCCGGCCTCGCACCTTTTGACCAAGAAGGGCACGCCCACGATGGGTGGCTTGATGATCCTGTCAGGCACCGTGATCTCGACGCTTTTGTGGTCCAACCTTTCCAACGGCTATGTCTGGGTCGTGCTGTTCGTGACGGTAAGCTTCGGCGCCATCGGCTTTTACGACGATTATCTCAAGGTCAAGCGGATGTCGCACAAGGGCTTCGGCGGCCGGCAGCGGCTGCTGATCGAGGCCCTGATAGGGTGCATCGCAGCCTTCGCCATCTCGATGCTGGGCGACCCCAGCATTTCGACCTCGCTGATGTTCCCCTTCGTCAAGGGCCTGGCGGTCAATCTGGGTTATTTCTTCCTGCTATTCGGCGGGTTCGTCATCGTGGCGGCAGGTAATTCGGTGAACCTCACCGATGGTCTCGATGGCCTCGCCATCGTGCCGGTGATGATCGCCGCGGGTTGCCTCGGCCTCATCGCCTATCTCGTCGGCAACCAGATGTTCGCCGACTACCTGCTGGTCAACTTTGTACCCGGCACCGGCGAATTGTCGGTGGTTTGCGGCGCGCTGATCGGCGCGGGGCTTGGCTTTTTGTGGTTCAACGCTCCGCCGGCGCAGATCTTCATGGGCGATACCGGCTCCCTCGCGCTTGGCGGCGCCTTGGGGTCCATCGCGGTGGCGACCAAGCACGAGATCGTGCTCGCCATCATCGGTGGCCTGTTCGTATTGGAGACCGTGTCGGTCATCGTGCAGGTGACCTCGTTCCGGCTGACGGGCAAGCGGGTGTTCAAGATGGCGCCCATCCATCACCATTTCGAGCATATGGGATGGACGGAAAGCCAGGTGGTGATCCGGTTCTGGATCATCTCGTTCGTGTTGGCGCTGATCGGCTTGAGCTCGCTGAAGCTGCGCTGATCCCTCACCGCGGCGTGGTTATCAAGACGTAGCGACATATCGGCGTTTTGCAGAGTTTTTTGCAAAACGCGAGCCTGTCGAGAAATCGGTAACCATCGTGGCGCTAGAGTGCGGCGACAGAGTTTGCCGGGAGGCTGCCGGGCAGGGCAGCGCACGATCATGTTCGCACGGGAAAGAAAAACGCCACTCGCCGAATGGTGGTGGACGGTGGATCGCGAGCTGCTGGCGGCTCTCGTTCTATTGATGGTTGCCGGCATCGTGCTCAGCTTTGCGGCAAGCCCACCGGTGGCCGAACGAATCGGCCTCAATCCCTGGTATTTCGTCACCCGTCATATCGGCTTTTGCGTCCCGGCCCTGGGCGCCTTGTTCGGTGCGTCGTTTCTGACTCATCGGCAGGCGCGCATGACTGCCATCGTAACGCTGGTAATCAGCGTCATCCTGCTGTGGGCGACGCTCAAATTCGGCACCGAAGTGAAGGGCGCCCGGCGTTGGATTTCGGCAGCGGGTCAGTCCATCCAGCCCTCCGAATTCGTGAAGCCGGCCTTTGCGGTCATCGGCGCATGGCTGTTCTCGGAGAGCATGCTGCGCAAGGTGCCGGGCCGCGCCATTGCGACGATCCTGGTGCTGATCATCGTGTCGGCGCTGCTGTTGCAACCGGACGTCGGCCAGACGGCACTGTTGATGGCGACCTGGGCGGCGCTGCTGTTCCTGTCCGGTATTTCCTGGTGGGTGATCGTTGGGCTCGGCGGGGCGGCGGTCGCAGGCGGCTTCGGCGCCTATGTGATCTTCCCGCACGTGGCCAAGCGCATCGACAGCTTCATGAATCCCGAAGGCGGCGGCAACACCTATCAGGTCGACAAGGCGCTGAACTCGCTGCTCGAAGGCGGCTGGTTTGGGCGTGGTCCCGGTGAGTCGCTGGCCAAGAAAGTGATTCCGGATGCGCATGCCGACTATGTGTTCTCGGCCGCGGCGGGCGAATTCGGCATCCTGTTCTGCCTCGTGCTCGTCAGCCTGATTGCCTTCATCGTGGTGCGTGCACTGATCGGTGCGCAGCGGCAGTCGAGCCTGTTCGCACGTCTTGCCGCCTCGACCATCGCGATCCAGTTCGGGCTGCAATCGGCGATCAATTTGTCGGTGAATCTCAACCTCATTCCGCCCAAGGGCATGACGCTGCCGTTCGTCTCTTATGGCGGTACGTCGATGATCGCCATCGGCTTTGGCATGGGGCTGATGCTGGCCTTGACGCGCAAGAAGCCGGAAGAGCGTATGGCGACCGGACTGCCTGCTTATCGTAGCGGCGTGGCGGCACCGGCCGAATGAGCACATTCGTCCTATTGGCGGGTGGTACGGGCGGACACCTCTTCCCGGCCATGTCACTGGCGCAGGAACTGCGCCGGCGAGGACATGTCATCCACCTGATGACGGATCATCGCGTCAACAGCTATGGCGGTGATTTTCCGGCGCGCGAGGTGCACATCGTACCGTCGGCGACACCATCGATCCGCAATCCGCTGAAGTTCGTGGGGGCAGGCGCCAGGATTGTCTGGGGCATCGGCGTTGCCATGGGCAAGATGCGCACCATCAAGCCGGATGCGGTCGTCGGGTTCGGCGGCTATCCGGTATTCCCGCCGTTCGTCGCCGCGAGCCTCCTGGGCATTCCCGGACTGCTGCATGAGCAGAATGCGGTAATGGGGCGCGCCAACCGGGCGCTGGCCCGCTTTGCCGATATGTTGGCGCTGAGTTTTGCGCAGACGAAGTTCGCCGATCGTTTTGCGACGGTGCGTGAGGTTACCGGCAACCCCATCCGCGATCGGGCGCGCGCCGCAGCCGTGATTGCCTATCCTGCCCTTGACGACACCACACCACTCCGCCTCCTCATCGTCGGCGGCAGTCAGGGCGCACGGGTCTTTGCCGACCTGGTGCCGCCGGCTGTCGCATCGCTGCCGCCGGATGTCCGCCAGCGTCTGGTCGTCATGCAGCAATGCCGGCCGGAAGATCTCGATCGCGTCGCCGAGGCCTACAGGCAGGCCAAGGTGAATGTCGAACTGGCGGCATTCTTCGACGACCTGCCGGAACGCATGGCGGCGAGCCACCTGGTTATCTCGCGTTCCGGCGCATCGACGGTTGCGGAACTCTGCGCCATCGGCAGGCCCGCGGTGATGGTGCCGCTGCCGGGGGCGCTGGACGCCGACCAGAAGAATAACGCCCTGTTCGTCGAGGCCGCCGGTGGCGGCTGGATTGCCGAGCAGGCCACGGTTTCGCCGCTTTCACTGGGCACTCGCTTGACCTCACTTTTCGGTGAGCCGAAGACGCTGCAGGACGCTGCGGCGGCTGCCAAGAGCCTCGGCAAGCCAGCCGCCGTCGAGAAGCTCGCCAGCCTGGCCGAGCGTCTCGCTGGCAAGACCCTTTAGAGGAACCAATCATATGAAGATGCCGCGCAATATCGGCCCAGTCCATTTCGTCGGTATCGGTGGTATCGGCATGAGCGGCATTGCCGAAATCCTGCACAACCAGGGTTATCGCGTGCAGGGGTCCGACAGCGCCGCCAATCCCAATGTGCAACGCTTGCGCGACATGGGCATCACGGTCGAGATCGGCCAGCGGGGCGAGAACCTGCGTGACGCTCAGGTGGTGGTCGTGTCCTCGGCCATCAAGAACGACAATCCGGAGCTGGTTGCGGCACGAGCGCGGGCTTTGCCGATCGTGCGCCGGGCCGAGATGCTGGCCGAGATCATGCGGTTCAAGAATGCCGTGGCCATTGGGGGCACGCATGGCAAGACCACGACCACGACGCTGGTGGCGACGCTGCTCGATGCGGCTAATCTCGATCCGACGGTCATCAATGGTGGCATCATCAACGCCTATGGCACCAATGCCCGGCTTGGCGCCGGCGAATGGATGGTGGTCGAGGCCGACGAAAGTGACGGCACGTTCGTCAAATTGCCCGCCGACGTGGTGGTGGTGACCAATATCGATCCCGAGCACCTTGACCACTACAAGGACTTCGAGGGGGTCAAGAAGGCCTTCCACAACTTCATCGAGAACGTGCCCTTCTACGGCTTTGCCGTCATGTGCCTCGATCATCCGGAAGTGCAGGCCCTGGTCGGAAAGATCCGCGATCGCCGCGTGATCACTTATGGCCGCAATCCGCAGGCGGACGTGCGTCTGGTCGATCTCGAAATCGCCGATGGCGTATCGCACTTCGCCGTCGAGATACGTGATCGCATCCGCCAGACGCATCTGCGTATCGAGGGGCTGGAGCTGCCGATGCCGGGCGAGCACAATGTGCTCAACGCCACGGCGGCGATCGCGGTCGCCGATCAGCTCAAGGTGCCGGCAGAGGCTATCCGCAAGGGCTTGAAGAATTTCTCGGGCGTGAAACGGCGCTTCACCAAGACCGGTGTCGTCAATGGCATCACCATCATCGACGACTACGGCCATCATCCGGTGGAGATTGCCTCGGTGTTGCGAGCCGCACGGCAGTCGACGCGGCGCGACGTGATCGCGGTGGTGCAGCCGCACCGCTATTCGCGACTGCATGACCTGTTCGACGAGTTCTCCGCCTGCTTCAACGACGCCGACACGGTTATCATTGCGCCGATCTACGCGGCGGGCGAAAATCCCATCCCCGGCGTCACGCATGAGGAATTGGCGACCCGTATCCGGGCGCGCGGCCATCGCGACGCGCGGGTGATCAGCAGCCCCGATGAACTGGCCCCCCTGATCGCCGACCGGGCTGTCGCGGGCGACTATGTGGTGTTTCTCGGTGCCGGCAATATCACCCAATGGGCGGCGGCACTGCCCGGCGAGCTGGCGACGCTGCTGGGCAAGGAGGTCGAGGCGTGAACTATCCGGATCTGTTGCCGAGCCTCGAGCCCTGGATATCTCAAGTCCGTGGCAGGCTCATCGCCAATCAGCTGCTTTCCGAAATCACCTGGTTCCGCGTAGGCGGGCCGGCACAGCTTTTCTTCCAGCCGGCGGACGAGGCCGATCTGGCGTTCTTTCTCGAGAACCTGCCGGCGGAGATCAAGGTCACCGTCATCGGTTTGGGCTCGAACCTGCTGATCCGCGATGGCGGGCTCGACGGCGTCGTCATCAGGCTGTCGGCGAAGGGCTTCGGCAGTGTCGAAATCCTCGACGAGCATCGCCTGCGGGTGGGCACAGCGCTGCCCGATGTGAAAGTTGCCA
Organism: Devosiaceae bacterium; assembly: GCA_036499825.1. Classification (GTDB taxonomy): domain Bacteria; phylum Pseudomonadota; class Alphaproteobacteria; order Rhizobiales; family Devosiaceae; genus Paradevosia. The sequence continues at coordinate 7,997 of DASYCZ010000049.1, read as the reverse complement.
CCGCGGCGGCCGAGGCCGGTATCGACGGGCTGACTTTTTATCGCGGCATTCCGGGCGGTATCGGCGGCGCGCTCTACATGAACGCCGGATGCTACGGCACCGAGACGCGCAATCGCATGGTGGAATTGCGAGCCGTGACGCGCGAAGGCGAGATCGTCACGTTGACCAATGCGGATATGGGTTATCTCTACCGCAAGTCGAACGGTCCGCGCGGCGCCGTATTCACCTCGGCGATCTATCAGGGTTTCGCGGGGGATTCCGAGGATATCCTGGGACGCATGCGCGAGATCACCGAGACGCGGGAAAGCTCCCAGCCGACCAAGGCGCGGACCGGAGGATCGACGTTCAAAAATCCCGAGGGGCATTCGAGCTGGAAGCTGATCGATGAAGCCGGGTGCCGCGGGCTTACCATCAACGATGCCCAGGTTTCCGAAAAGCACTGCAATTTCCTGCTCAATCTCGACAAGGCCAGTTCGCTCGACATCGAGACACTGGGGGAAACCGTGCGCAATCGCGTACGGGCCAAGTCGGGCATCGAATTGCGGTGGGAAATTCGCCGCATGGGACACTTCCTGCCGGGACAGACGGTGCGCGAGTTCCTCGACGGTGACGTGTTCATGGGGCAGGTGTGACGATGACCAAGCATGTTGCCGTGCTCATGGGCGGGTGGTCGAACGAGCGGCCGGTGTCGCTCAGTTCTGGAACCGCCTGCGCCGCGGCGCTGAGGCGCGCCGGCTATCAGGTCACCGAGATCGACGTCGCACGCGATATCGCGCAGGTGCTGGCCGCGCTGAAGCCGGATGCGGTTTTCAACGCCCTGCATGGCACGTTCGGTGAAAGCGGCATGATCCAGGGTCTGCTCGAGCTGATGGAACTGCCCTATACGCATTCCGGCGTGCTGGCATCGGCCCTGGCTATGGACAAGCACCAGGCCAAGATCATGTTCAAGGCCGCCGGCATTCCGGTGACCGACCATCTGATCATGGATCGCGCCGAGGTGGCGCGCGCCCATGTGATGGCGCCGCCCTATGTGATCAAGCCGGTTGCCGACGGCTCCAGCTTTGGCGTCTTTATCGTCAAGGGCGACCAGAGCCATCCGCCGCAGGAGATCCTTCGCGAGGACTGGAACGGCGGCGAGGAGATCATGGTCGAGCGGTACATTCCCGGCCGCGAGTTGACCTGCGCCGTCATGGGCGATGTCGCGTTGGGCGTTACCGAGATCAAAACCGACCTCAGTTTCTACAATTATGAGGCCAAGTACGCGAAAGGTGGATCGGTCCACACCGTTCCTGCGGAGATTTCATCGAAAATTTACGACAAAGTGCAGAAAATGAGCCTCAAGGCGCATGCTGTGCTCGGCTGCCGGGGCGTGACGCGGACTGACTTCCGCTACAACGACCAGGCTGGTGAAGACGGTGAGCTCGTCTGCCTGGAGATCAACACTCAACCAGGCATGACGGAGACGTCACTGGTCCCCGAACAGGCGGCATATGCCGGTCATTCGTTTGAAGACCTGGTCGCCTGGATGGTGGAGGACGCGAGTTGCAACAGGTAAAGCCCAGTGTGATGACTGCCCATGCGGTGGTAGTCGATCCGCGCCGGCTGCCTGTACCGGTCCGCCGGCATCGCCGCCGGGCGATGATCTCGGCCAGCCATATCTGGGTGCTGCACAAGACCGGCATTATCCGGCTGCTGCTGGCGGCGGTCGTCTGCGTCGTCGTCATTGGCCTCTACGAAGTGCGCAGCACGATTTTTACCGGCATCGATACGTTGTCGGAAATCGTCCAGGGCGAATTCGCACATGCGGGGTTCGGCGTCGGCGCCATCGAAATTACCGGCCAGACGCTGACGCAGGAGGCCGACGTGATCGCGGCGCTCGGCATCGATCCGAAGACTTCCACGGTGAATTTCGACGCCGAAGCGGCGCGGGCGCGTATCGAGGCGTTGCCGGCGGTGCAGAGCGTCACGATCCGCAAGATTTATCCGGGGCGGGTGGTCATCGCCATTACCGAAAAGGTGCCCGTGGCGCGCTGGCGCGTCGATGGCGTGACCTTCGTGGTCGATGCCGCCGGCGAGCAGATCGGCGAGGACAAGGGCGACTATGGCGACCTGCCGCTCGTGATCGGCGATGGCGCGGCGGACGATGCCATGATCATGATCAAGGCCATGGAGCGGCACGACGACCTCAAGGCGCACCTGGCGGCGCTGTCGCGCATCGGCGACCGGCGCTGGGACATGATCTACGACACGGGCCTGCGCGTGCAGTTGCCGGAGCAGGGGGTGGCGCAGGCGCTGGACCGGCTCGACACCTATCAGCGCGACTACACGCTGCTCGATCGCGATGTGACGCTGATCGACCTGCGCGTTCCCAACATGGTGGCGGTAACGCCATCCAAGGATGCGCAGAAGCAGATTATCGCGGAAGCCAAGGCGCGGGCCAAGGCGGCGCCAAAAATACATCTGAACGTCGACTCGGATTACGAGACGCCGTCGGAAGCCTCAGGGGACTAGCCTATGATCACGGATGCCATGACCGCGCGGCTCAAGCCGGTTCAGCCGGGCCGGACGACGCTGGTGGCAGTGCTCGACATCGGCTCGACCAAGATCTGCTGCGTCATCGCGCGGCTGGTGCCGCGGGCCGAAGGCAGGTCGCTGAAGGGACGGACCCATGCGGCCGAGGTCATCGGCTTTGGTTATGGTCCGTCCGCCGGCGTCAAGAGCGGCGTCATCACGGATATCGAACAGGCCGAGCAGGCGATCCGCTCGGTGGTCGGCATGGCAGAACGCGCCGCGGGACTGACGGTACAGTCGGTTATCGTCAACGTCACTGCCGGGCGTTTGGGCTCGGAGACGTTTTCGGCGGCTGTGTCGCTGGGCGGCCAGGAAGTCGAGCGCACGGATCTGCAGCGGGTGCTGCGCGCCGTCAATGAGCGCTCGGTGCGGCCGGAACGCTCGATCGTGCACGCGCTTCCCATCGGTTACGCGCTGGACGGGCAGAAGGGCATCCGTGACCCCAAGGGCATGGTGGGCGAGAAGCTTTCCATCGATGTGGCGGTGATCAGCGCCGAGACGCTGGCGATGCGCAATATCGAGCTGGTGCTCAACCGCTGCCATCTGCAGATCGAGGCGTTGATGGCGACGCCTTATGCCTCGGGTCTGTCGACGCTGGTCGATGACGAGGCGCAACTGGGTGTCGCGTGCATCGATTTTGGCGGCGCCACGACGACTGTTTCGGTGTTCGCGGAAGGCCACGTCGTCTACACGGATGCCATCGCCATTGGCGGGCATCACCTGACCATGGACCTGGCGCGGCAGCTTTCGGTCAGCGTCGCGGATGCAGAGCGTCTCAAGTGCTTTTACGGCAGTGTGCTGCCGGGCCAGGCGGATGAGCGCGACATGATCTCGATCCAGCCAGTGGGCGCCAGCCATGACGAGGCTCCGGGGCAGGTGGCGCGCTCGGCGTTGACGCGTATTCTGCGGCCACGCATCGAGGAAATCCTGACCGCCATTCGTGATCGCATGCAGGCGACCGGCATGATGGATCTCTGCGGCCGCCGCTTCGTGCTGACGGGTGGCGCAAGCGAGATGACGGGTTTGCCGGAGGTGGCCCGGCGGGTGCTGGCGCGTAACGTGCGTAGCGGACGGCCCATGGGCATTGCGGGCCTGCCCGAAATGGCCAAGGGCGCCGGCTTCGCCTGCGTCTCCGGCCTGCTGCTCTATCCGCAGGTTTGCGCGCAGGAATATATGGAGCCGCGTGGCCAGCATAAGCTTACCGGCACCGACGGCTACATTTCGCGCATGGGTCATTGGCTGAAAACCAGCTTTTAACCGACCGCCCGGCTTCCTAAGTCAGCTTCATGAGCAAGCAGATATTCAAACGCGCCGGGGATCACCTGCCGGAGACGTGCCGCCCGGGGTGGGAAACGCTCTACCTTCTGGGCGACAAATGGACCGGCCCCGTCCTTGGGGAGATCTCCCAGGCCGGGCGGTTGCGGTTTTCTGAAATCGGCAAGGCCATCGGGATTTCCCAGCGCATGCTCACGCTGACATTGCGCCGTCTCGAGCGGGATGGCCTGGTTCGGCGTGAAGTTCATCCGGTGATTCCGCCGCGGGTGGAATATGAGCTTACCGAGCGCGGCGACAGTCTTCTCGGCGCCCTGCGGGATTTCGCCCGCTGGGGTTTCGAGAATTTCGCGGATATCGAGGAATCACGCCGTGTTTTCGATGCGGCGGAGAGTGCCTGAGCGAACGAACAAATTTGTTCGCCGCGATGAAAAAAGTGCCGTCTTGTTCGCTCAGGGTGGTTACGCCTATTTCGTCACTTACGATTAGTAACCAAGGTAAGTGACATGACCAGCAAGCCCAAGATCGGCATCATAATCGGCACCACGCGGCCGACCCGTTTTGCCGATACGCCCACACAGTGGTTTTACGATCTCGCTCGCCAGCGCCATGATGCTGAGTTTGAGATTGTCGACCTCCGGGACTATCCGCTGCCGTTCTTCGACGAGGCGATGTCACCGATGTTCGGTGTCGTGAAGAACGACGTGGCGCAGCGCTGGCAGCAAAAGCTCGACGAACTCGACGGGTTCGTTTTCGTGACGGCGGAATACAATCACAGCATTTCGGGGGTGCTGAAGAACGCACTCGACTATGCTTATCCTGAATTCAACCGTAAGCCCGCAACCTTCATCGGTTATGGCGGGGCAGGTGCTGCGCGCGCCGTGGAACACCTGCGCGGCATCCTGGCCGAGTTGCAGGTCGCAACGCTCAAGCACGTCGTGGCAATCGGCATGGTCGAATATTTGGGCATTGCGCGCCAGGGCAAGAGCTTTGCCGATTTTCCATACCTTGCCGACAGCACCAAGCCGATGCTCGATGATCTCGTCTGGTGGTCGAAGGCGCTGAAGAGTGCGCGTTTGGAAGCCCGGCAAGCCGCCGCATAACCCTCGGTAAGCGGTAATCCGCTGCGGCGATTCCGCTCGTGGTGGCGAAGGCAAGATTGTATAGGATGCGGCGCCCGGAGGAATCGTCCGGGCCTCGTACCCTTTCTTCTTTTCCATGATGGCGGATATCGATGGCTGAGCACGCGGCAAATGGAGCCGGTGGCGCGGAGCAGGGGCCGTCTCCGGCCTTGCTCTCTGTAGTGGGCATTGCGACCGGGGCGCTGGTTGCAAACCTCTATTACGCGCAGCCGCTGCTGGCGGCCATCGGGCCGGAGATCGGCATCCGGCCGGATCTCGCTGGCACCGTCGTCAGCACCACGCAGGTGGGCTACGGGCTCGGCTTGCTGCTTCTGGTGTCGCTGGCCGATCTTGTCGAGAACAAACGGCTGGTGCTGACCCTGCTTGTCGGAACGGTGCTGGCGCTGGTGGCGGCGGCCTCCTCGAACCAGGCCATCGTGTTCTTCATCGCCTCGTTCGTCATCGGCGTCTGTTCGACCGGCGCGCAGGTTCTCATTCCCTTCGTCGTGCATCTGGTGCCACCGGAACGGCGTGGCAGGACTGTGGGCAATGTCATGAGCGGGCTGCTCACCGGCATCATGCTGGCGCGGCCCTTGGCGCTGTTCATTGCCGCGGCCCTCAGCTGGCGATCGGTGTTCTGGCTGTCCGCCGTGGTGATGATCGCCATCGGCCTCCTGCTCGGGCGCATGATGCCTCGCTATCAGCCGGCCGGTGGCGTGAATTACGGGCGCAATCTCGTCTCGATGGTCGGGCTGTTGCGGAACACGCCGGTGCTGCAACGCCGGGCCGCCTACCAGGCGTTGATGTTCGGCGCCTTCAACATGTTCTGGACGGCGGTGCCGCTGATGCTGGCCGACCGATTCGGGTTGAGCCAGCAGGGTATCGCATTCTTTGCGCTGGCCGGGGCCGGCGGAGCTCTCGCAGCGCCTTTGGCCGGGCGGCTTGCCGACCGCGGCTGGATCCAGGCGACGACGTTCGGCTCGATGGCCCTGCTTGGCCTGTGCTTTTACGGCACGAGCTGGGCCGAGGCGGGCGGCGCGCTGGCGGTGCTCGTGGTGCTGACCATCATTCTCGACGCATCGGTGCAGGGGAATCAGGTCGTGAGCCAGCGACTCATCTTTTCGCTGCCGGCCGAAATCCGCGGACGCCTGAATGCCCTCTACATGACGTTTACGTTCCTGGGCGGAGCGGTGGGATCGACCATTGGTGCCGCCAGCTACCATTGGGGTGGCTGGAACGCGACAGCTACCATCGGAGGCCTGATCGGCGTCGCCATGCTGATGCTGTTCGCCACAGAGCTCCGGAAACCGCGGGTGTCGAAGGCAGCATAGCGGGGCGGGGTGCCAGCAACGGTGTGTCCGTGCCTAATAAATCCTTAATGCTTCGGGCTCCGAGGTCGCAAATTGCGGCTTCGTTAACGAAATTGGTGGTGTTGTTAGCATCTGGTTAACGAATTGGCGCGTAAATCTGTGCAAACGCCACTATGGGGCCACGCATGCCAATCAACCTCACCATCCCGGATATTCAGGAACTTAAGCCTCGCATCACGGTGTTCGGCTGCGGCGGCGCGGGCGGCAATGCCGTCAACAATATGATTAACTCCGGATTGGATGGCGTCGATTTCGTCGTCGCCAATACGGACGCCCAGGCGCTTGCCCTGAGCAAGGCCAGCCGGATCATCCAGCTCGGCGTCGGTGTCACCGAAGGTCTCGGTGCCGGTTCGCATCCGGAAGTGGGTCGTGCGGCCGCCGAGGAAAGCTACGACGAGATCAACGATCACCTGTCGGGCTCGCACATGGTGTTCATCACTGCCGGCATGGGCGGTGGTACCGGTACTGGCGCCGCGCCCGTCGTGGCGCGTGCTGCTCGCGAGCAGGGTATCCTGACCGTCGGTGTGGTCACCAAGCCGTTCCAGTTCGAAGGCAACCGTCGTGCGCGTCTTGCCGAGGACGGGATCGACGAGCTGCACCGGCATGTCGATACGCTGATCGTCATTCCGAACCAGAACCTCTTCCGTGTCGCCAACGAGAAGACCACTTTCGCCGACGCCTTCGCGATGGCTGACCAGGTGCTGTTCTCCGGCGTGGCCTGCATCACCGACCTGATGGTCAAGGAAGGCCTGATCAATCTCGACTTCGCCGACGTGCGCGCCGTGATGCGCGGCATGGGCAAAGCGATGATGGGTACCGGCGAGGCCTCAGGCGACGACCGTGCCCGCCACGCAGCAGAAGCTGCGATCGCCAATCCGCTGCTCGACGATGTGTCGATGCAGGGGGCGCGTGGCCTGCTGATCTCGATCACCGGCGGTCCCGACCTCACCCTTTATGAAGTTGACGAAGCCGCGAGCCGCATCCGCGAGGAGGTCGACTCAGACGCCAACATCATTCTCGGCGCGACCTACGATCCGGATATGACGGGTACGATTCGCGTGGCCGTCGTCGCTACCGGCACCGACGCCACGATGGTGCAGGCGCTCGAGCCGATGAAGGCCAACACCACCCGCGCACCGCTGAACGCGAATTCGGTGCGCCGCCCGGTCGAGCAGCAGCAGATCCCGGCGCCCGCGCCGCAGTATCAGCAGCCGGTTTATACGCAACACGCGCCGGCGCAGCAGTTCGAGCAGGATGTCCGCCAGGCTGTGGCCGAGGCGATCACCCAGCATGAGCCGACCTATCCGACATACGAGCAGGACGATGGAATCACTGTTGAGCCGTACATCCCCGGCTCGACTCTCGACCATATCGAAGAGCCTGTGCGCGCGGCCGAAGCACCGATTCCCAGCGTCTACGTACCGTCTCATGCTGAGCGTCCGCAGGGTGACCGCCGCATGCCTCGTACGGAGGAGCTGCCCGCTGTTGCGCGGAAGACACTGGCGAGCGAAGAAAGACACGATCCAGAGCCCCGCAATGCTCGTGCATTGTTCAAGCGGCTAGCCTCAAATGTCGGTCTCGGATTGCGCCAGCCGGCCCCTCAAGGGCAGGACGAAATGACCTATACAGCCACCGACGACGCCGCCGCTCGCAATGCAATTGA
>DASYCZ010000048.1:0-1815 GCA_036499825.1 Devosiaceae bacterium | reverse complement strand
CTTGCGGACCGACCGTGCCGTCGTAGACCGGAAAATCCCAGTTCTTGTTGCCGACAGTGATCGTGCCGGTTTTTTTCTCGGTAGGCGTCTTGGCGTCCATGGGTCGAGCCCTCGATGTGCAACTGGTCGTGAAAGCGATCTTTAGCCCGTCCGTATGACGCCCTTTAAGGCGTGCAAGATTCCCGGGCAGTTGGGGGTAGCGCAGGCAAGTGTGCACCGCAAGATGATGGGCTGCAAGACAGTCCGGGCGGCACGGCCGCCATGCGAATAGGCATGAAGAGGCAATTCCACAATGTGGAATTTACGGCGTGTTGACGGCCTGATCGCGCAGCCGCGCCAGGCTCTCGTCGCGGCCAAGGACGGCCAGGACATCGAAGATCGGTGGCGACGTCGTGCGCCCCGTGAGCGCCGCCCGCAGCGGCTGCGCCACAGCGCCGAGCTTCTGGCCAATCCGTTCGGCGTAAGGCCGCACCACCGCTTCGACGCCGGTCGCGGTCCAGTCGGTAACCTTTTCCAGTTCGGGCAGGAGGGTACCCAGAAGTGTCTTGGCATCGGGCGTCAGCAGAACCTTGGCCTTTTCGTCGATGTCGAGCGGACGGCCGGCCCAGAGGAAGCGCGACGCCTCGAACAGTTCGACCAAAGTCTTAGCCCGTTCCTTGAGGCCCGGCATGGCGATACGCAGTTTGTCCCGCAAGGCGGGCGTCATCTTGCCGGTCAGTTCCTGCCCGCCCGCGATGTGGGGGAGGAGCTTTTCGAGGTCGGCAATCAGTTCGGCATCGCCGGTGTGGCGGATGTAGTGGCCGTTGAGGTTCTCAAGTTTGGCGAAATCGAAGCGTGCCGGCGAACGTCCGATTGCGGGCAGATCGAAAGCCGCGATCATTTCCGCCTCGCTAAAGATTTCCTGATCGCCATGCGCCCAGCCGAGCCGCACGAGATAATTGCGCATCGCCGACGGCAGATAACCCATGGCGCGATAGGCATCGACACCAAGCGCGCCGTGCCGCTTCGACAGCTTCGAACCGTCCGGACCATGGATCAGCGGGATGTGCGCCATCACCGGTACGTTCCAGCCGAGCGCCTGATAGATTTGCGTCTGCCGCGCGCCGTTATTGAGGTGGTCGTCACCGCGAATGATATGCGTGACGGCCATGTCGTGATCGTCAACGACGACGGCGAGCATGTACGTCGGGTTGCCGTCCGAACGCAGCAGAACGAAGTCATCGAGGTTCTCGTTTTGCCAGACGACGCGGCCTTGCACCTGATCGTCGACCACGGTCTCGCCGGTTTGCGGCGCCTTGAGGCGGATCACCGGTTTGACGCTGGCCGGCGCTTCGGACGGATCTCGGTCACGCCAGCGGCCGTCATAGAGTTTGGCGCGGCCTTCTTTGCGGGCGGCCTCGCGCATGGTGGTGAGTTCCTCCGGCGAGGCGTAACAGCGGTACGCCTTGCCCTCGGCCAGAAGCTGCTCGGCAATCTGCCGATGGCGTTCGGCGCGCGAGAACTGGAACACGATGTCCCCGTCCCAGGACAGGTCCAGCCAGGTCAGGCCGTCGATGATGGCGTTGATCGCGGCCGCCGTGGAGCGTTCGCGGTCGGTATCCTCGATCCGTAGCAGCATCTTGCCGCCGAATCGCTTGGCATAGAGCCAATTGAACAGCGCCGTGCGGGCGCCGCCGATATGGAGGAAGCCGGTAGGGGATGGCGCAAAACGGGTGACGACAGGTTCGCTCATTGCGCGGCCTGTACCACAAAGGCAGGGATTCGTGTCAGAGCGATTGGCATGGTGTCGGTTAGCTTGGGCCCGGTTAACTTGGG
>DASYCZ010000047.1:0-63157 GCA_036499825.1 Devosiaceae bacterium | reverse complement strand
AATGGGCATGGGTCGCCTCGATCAGGCCCCAGAGTGCCGAGCCCTCGGTGGTGTTCCTGGCCTCGGGGTCGAGATAATAGCCCGCCTGCTCGTCGGTCACGGCGCACTGGAAGTGCTGCGCCGGGTCCTTGCAGTAGATGGCCTTGGGCTCTGACGGGTGCTGCAGGGCGTTCCAGACGCGGTTGCCGACCCGCTCGCGTAGGGTGGGTACGCCGTTGAGGCCGAGCAATGCTCCCGGATAGGCTTCGTAGATCGGCGCGCCCGGCTGGTACAGCGGACCCGGCGGCGGGGTGACCGGGGGCTCGCCGGGATCGTCGTTGGGAGGCGTAACCGGCTTCACCTGCGAGCGCAGATACCAGTCGTCGGTATTCTGGGCGTCCCCATAGGCATCGGTTCCGGCCAGGCGCGGCCCACGGAAGAGATTGTATGAGAAGGCGCCGGCGATCACCGGACCGTTCATCGCGAAGGCTGTCGGCGCGGTGGTTCCGGCATTGATGGCGTCCACCACCTTGATGCCGTTGTCGGTATAGTTGCCCGGACCACCGGAATTGTTGACCACCAGGGTGGTGGTGCCCGTTGCCGAGCCGCCATCGATCACCAACTGGTCCGACGGCGCGCCATCGGTATCCAGGTACGTGTTCAGAACCATGGTCCCGGAGGTGCCGACATAGTCGTGGGTCGTGATCTTGCCGAAGGGTGCCTCAGGGGCGAACAGGATGGTGCTGGCATTGTTGTCCAGCATCGTCATGTTGGAATTGCCGTTGAACAGCCACTGCGTGCCCCCCGTGAGGCGGATATCGGCGGTGCTGTCGGCAGCCGTGGTGATGATACCGTTCAGCTTCGATGCATCGGCGGCAAAGCTCGCACTGGCGCCGCCACCGACATCGAACAAGCCGTCGCTGCCGGTCATGGTGGCACCGGTGAGGGTGAAGCTGTCCGTGCCGCGCTGAGCCTTCGCGGCCCAGCCATTCACATCGACATTGGCGCCGTCGACCACGGCCCTGCCGCTATCCTGCGCCAGAATGCCGGTGCTGCCGGCACCCGAAAGCCGGATGTCGGCGGTGTCGTTCAAAGTGCCCAGCTTGCGGGCGATGTAGCCGGTGATGGCGGCGGCGTTCGAGACGATGACGGCCGCGCTGTCGAGGCGCGTCGTCGGATCGGGCGTGCCCACATCGGCGCCGAACAGATCATGCTTCTGGCCATCGACGATGCCCGCGATGGCGCCGGTCCCCGTCAGGTTGACGGCAGACGCGGCCGCAATGATGCCCACGGCGCCGCCCTCGACGAGAACCGCGGCGGCACCGCCCTGCCCACCGGCAGCGCCGCTTACCGTGAAGGTGGCCGCGCCGGTATTCACCAGCGTGCCGGCACCCGTGCCGACGACACCGCGGGCATCTTCACCCGAAACGTCGATGTTGAATGTTCCACCGGACGATGCGCCGGTGAAATCGGCGCCGTTCTCGACGCGGAAGAGGACGGAGCGGGCCGTGCCCACCGTGAGGTCCTTGGCCGCCAGATTGATCATCGAGCCTTCCCCATAGGCGAAAAAGCCGATCTGGTCAGAGCCCCGGAGGAAAGCGACCGTGTCCTTGGCCACGTTGATGATGCCTGCATCACGGGCATGAACCCCGATGCTGCCGATGCCGGTGAGGTTGACCTCGCCGTTGACGTTGCCGACGGCCAGGTCGCCCTGAACCCACATGCCGAAGCTGCGCGTGCCCGAGGCCGGATCCGCTCCGCCGGCGACGGTGATGATGCCATCCGTGGTGGCCGAGGTGGCGACGCCCGCATCCTCGATCACGCGCATGCCGACGCCGTTGGTGCCCTCGAGGTTGATGGTGCCCGTGGCGCTGTTGAGCGTCGTGGTGGCCGAGTTGGAGACGAACATTCCCACGTTTTGCAAGGGAGAGTCCGGCGCCACGCCCTTGATGTCGATGACGGCGTTGTTGATCAGCGACGAATCCGGAGTGGCATTGATCGCCGCCATGGCGGTGGCGTTCTGGGTCTGCGTGCCGACGACGATGTTGCCATTGTTGGTGACGTCGCCGGAATAGAGGCGCACGCCGTATTGGGGAACCTCGTTGGTGGTGTCGGCCCCCGGGCTGTTGACATCATATTGTGCCGCCCGGCCGATATAGATCATCGAACCGCTGGCATTGGTGAAACTGCCGTCGTTGACGACTACGCCGCTGATCGTGCCGTTCGCGGCGTTGTTGTTGACGCCGACATTGATGATGCCGGTATTGGTCGAGGCAGCGCCGTGCGAAAGCGAAATGCCGTACTGGTCGACCTGATTGACATTGTTCCAGTCCCAGCCGGCGACATTGATGATGCCATTGTTGTCGAAGATCGACGTCGCGCCGTCGACCGTGACGGTCCAGGCTTCGGGATAGGCGTTGTCGTAGTTGCCCGGCCCCGTGGTGTCGAAGTTGTCTTCAGCGAAAAATCCGCCTGAGATAACGCCATTGTTTACACCGTAGCTGCCGCTGCTGATATTGAGGGTATGATAGTTGCCGGACAGCTGGCCGCCACTCTCAACCTCGATATAGCCGCCGTTCTCGGCGGTTACCGAACCGTTCCGCTGATCGATCTGACCACCGGACTTGATAATTCCCATGGCGCCGGCGCCACTCACATAAATGGAATTGTTGAATCCCCAATCCAGCGTGACGTCATCGCCCGGCGTAATGGTGGATTGTATGTGGGCGTCCTGGGAGGTGAAGGAGACGGCCTGGTTAAAGGCGGCGTCATAGCCCGCCTGGGTGGATATCGCACCGCTCTGCAGCGCGGCGATGAGGCGGTCGTTATAGGTCTTCAGATCGGCTGCCGAGTTGACGGTGTAGGTCTGACCGTCAAAACCCGTAAAGGAGCCGGTGTATTGGGGGATCTGCATGGTCACGGGCGTAGATGAAACGCCGGGAGGAGCGGTGGCTGCGACACCCATCATGATGAGATTACGCGATGTCCACTCGACCGTGCTGCCGGCGCCGATGGCCTCAGTCAGGTTGGTGGCCTTCGACGCCATGTAGATGGCGTTGTCATCAGCGTCCGGCGCCTGCGTCGCATCGCCGATATCGACCACCAGCTTGCCGCCCGAAACAGTGCCGAGGCGAGCATTGTAATACTGGTTGTCGCCCACGTCGTGGTACTGGCCGGCGCCGTACTGTCCCCAGTCCAAAGCCGTGAAGTTGGCGGAATCGTATGTCGCGACGACGGTCCGGGTGCCCGTGATGGGATCGGGTGTACTCACACCCTGGGTCTGTGACCCCAGAAGCAACCGTTCCTTGCCGTTGGCAGTGAGATCAAAGGCGCCGAGCACGTCATAAGTCTGCCCCGGATCGCCTTGCTCGATATCCGTACCCAGGCCAAGCAGGGTCACGGTCGCGCCGCCATCCACATATGCCCCGCCAACCTGTCCGTCGTTGTCACGGGGATTGAACATCGTGGGGATGGAACAATTGCCGCCGTTCACCACCAGCGTGCCGCCCGTCGTGCCGTTGGCTGTCTGGCATTCGGCGGCCAGAGCTTCTCCCGACAATGAGCCCCATCCGATCGCGGCCAGCAATGCCACCAGCGACAGCGAGTTTCTCGCGCCCCTCGGAACAGGCTGAGGGTCACACAGACCGGGAGCGACTGCCCCGGTTTCGGCAAGAATCTGTTTCTTCAATTTTCGCTCCGGTCATCCCCCTGGCTCATCCGCAGGGCGGACAAAGGAGGAAAGATGAGGCGAATCCGCAAACGGACGGACTGACCTAAGGATTTGGCAAATAGGGAAAATCCGGCAGCCAGGTAACGTTACATACGGTTCCGAACGGCAGCATTCGTCTGATCCGGACCAGCGCCGGGACGGCTGGCACCACTGCCTCCGGGGGCTTCCAGGGCGGCCCGGCGCGCGAGGCCCCGGGACGTTGCTTGTAAAGCGGCTGAGGCGTTCGTTTTGATTGCATCAAGACGAACGCTCCAGGTCTTTGGTCGACCGCGTTTTCGAGCTGGAAAAGTGGCATCCACTTTTCCTGAAAAGCTCTAGCCTACTGGATGCCGAGGGTTTGCTTGACCAGGGCCTCGGCGGCATCGCCGGCCTGTTTGGCCACATCATCGCCCAACCCCTGAGCCTTGGCGGCATCCTGGGCAGCCTTGCGCGCCTGAGCTACAAGCGCGGCTTTCTGTTCGGGCGTCATCTGGGCGGCCTGCTCCTTGGCGGCCGCCATCATGGCGTTCATGTCGGGAGTGCCGGCGGGAGTGCTCGCTGGAGCGCCGGCTGCAGGCGCCTGCGCGGGGGCAATCGCGGCCGGCTGGTCGGCTGCCTGTGGCGGGTCCGCAGGTTTGTCGCAGGCGGTCAACGAAAGAGCGGCAAGCAGTGCTGCAGGGAGAAGCAGGTTTCGGTGTAGCAAGGATTTTCCTATCGATTCAACGACCGGCGGCACGGGCACCACGCCCGACCATGTGTTGATGGCTAACGTCGCGCGTGATGCACGTAAGGTTGCTAACGGTCGCGGAACGGTTGCATCGCACCATTCCCCGCAGGGGCTGGCGCACGCCCTTCCAATCACTGGTCGGGCACCACCAAACCGGCGCGCCTGAGATCTTCGATCATTCTGCCCAGCAGTGTGGGCTCGACGTGCCGTGCCAGCAGATCGCGATAGACGAAATTGCCGTAATCGGGGCGCAGCGCCAGAAGCTTTTCGAGCTGGGCCTTGGCCTCCTCGCTTCGCCCCATCGCCGAGAACGTTACCGTTCGGAGCAGGGGCACCAGATAGGTGCTGACCGATTCACCGCGGGCAGCCATGTCGAGGGCGCCCGCATAATCCTTCTGGCCATACAGGGCCAGGACCAGGCTGAGATAGTCGCCCGGATTGGGCGTCTCCTTGGCCCTGATGGCGCCTTCAACCAGCTGCCGGCCCTGCTCGAATCTGCCAAGGCGGATCAGGCGCGCGCCGATCCGCACCTTCAAATTCGGATCGCCAGGATACTTTTTCAGCATGTCGAGGGAAGTCGCGTCGAAACTCTTGATGTCCCCCCTGGCGAAGGCATCCATCAGCAAGGCCTGTTGGGTGAGGAAGGATTGAGGATCGAAGTCGAGAGCCTTCTGCGCCGCATCACTGGCTTTTTGCCGCAACACATCGCCGTCGCGCCCGAATGAGAACTCGGTTTCACTGCCAAAGGTGTAAAGCTGGCTCAGCAAGGCCCAGGCTTCTCCCTGGCCCGGGTCATCCCGCACGATCTGCTCCAGGCAATCGCGCAGTTTCACCTGCAGGTCATCGGCATAAACGACGATCAGCCGTTGCGAGTTCGGGATGCAGGCAGCGGTTTCGTCGGACTGGTCAAGCCGTCCCAGCAGGATGGGGAGCGCGCCATCCATGCCCATGATCTTGAATGCCACCAGCTCAGCCAGGCTGGTGGCATTCTGGGGCATGGCGCCGACGGAATTGTCGTCACCTGCCCACAAGATGACTCCGGATCGGGCATCGGCCAGCCGCCAATGGACGGAGACGCCGTCACTGCCGCCGCTGATGGAACTATCGAGTGAAATTATGGTGTCGTTGGCTCCAAGCGTGTCAATCTGCCGGGCGACCGCATCCTGACCGGGGCCTGAATTGAGCGGGCCGACAATCCTCGCCGCCCCAACGCTCACCATGTCTTCGGCAAGCTGATTGGAAAACAGCGTCCCAAACGCCTTCAGGCCGGAGTCATCGCCCGCCACGTCGCTTTGCGACACAACGATCGCGGGTAGTTGCCCCGACCGCGATACCGGGGCCTGACGAGAGAGAGCGTAAATGACGGCGGCGGCGCCAATGAGCAGCAGCATAAGCAGGAAGCCGAGCATCACCGGGATGGCCCGGGGACCACGCCAGCGATGGTATATCGAGGTGAAATTTATGCTGATGGAATGCGGCGAGGCGGCAGGCACCAGGTTCCGGCAGACAAATTCAGGAACGTAGCGGCCCTTGGGGAGGGTGATGACGACCGCGTCGGCCTGCCCTTCAAGGCGATAATATCTATCCAGCGCATCGCGCAGACGAATGGCGGTGGTGCGGACGATGGCATCGCTTGCCATGTCGGCATCCTGCTTGCGACCGAAAACCTCGAGGCCCACCGAATAGGATTTTATCCGGTCGCCACGCCCCTCGACCGTCTCCATGACGATATAGCTGAGAAAGCCGCGAAGCCGTTCGGACTGCCTGAAGGCATCGGACGTCTGGATACGTTCGAGAGCCTCGACGATTTGTTCACGCGAAGGAGACATCATACGCTCCACCGCCCCACGCAGTCGTAGATTGCATCTAACTGCTGCACTATTGCAATCCTTGATTTTATGCGATTTTCGAAAGACTTGGCCGGCCCCCCAGGGCCTAGCCGCGCTTCTTGCTTTCGACCAGCGGGTACCGGACGGCCGAGGATTGTTGTTCTCCCGCTGGCCCGGAGGCCTGCCAGTAACTCTTGAGCTTGTTCCGGATGGTTCTCAGCGAAATACCCAGGAGTATCGCCGCATGGGTACGGTTTCCGTCGCAATGCTGCACGGTCTGAAGAATCAACTGGCGTTCTACTTCTTCGAAGGAACGGCCCACCAGGGCATGGACGGCCTTCTCGACGGCCTGGGCGGGACGGTTTTTGCCGCGCTGCGAGAGATGCGTCACCACATGTTCGATCACACAATCCTGGCTGGCCGTAACCGTGGTCACCTGGCAGTCCTCATCGCTTTGCGAGAAGACGTAGAGACCCGAATTGGGCGCGATCGATACCCGCGCCGCCTCACTGATCAGCAGGTAGGGGCTGTCGCCGCCCTTCATGTAGAAGAGCTGCTCGCCAGGCGCGCAGGAGACATCGGCAAACAGCAACCGCAACTGTGACTGGAGAGTGCGGAGCCGGAGCCGCTGAAACGACAGATCGTGCGCCGGCATATCGGAGCGAAGCCCCGAAAGCCGCCGTCTCTCGGACCGCCGAGCCTTCACCCCAATAGCGCGCCGTCTAAGCAATGATGGATCTCCCACTTGATCTCATGTGCCGCATCAATGACCGGTATTCCGTGGCTCAGCAGACTTCTGCCGGCTGGGCGCTGCGAAGCTTCAGCAGCTGCACCGAAGCCGGGTCCGAGACGAGCAGGCTCTGGACGTGCGTTGCGCCGGCAATTCTGGCGAGGTCCATCTGCCGCCGTTGCTCGACCCCCTGCGCCACAACCACGGGCGCCATGCAGGAGGCGAAACCCACAATGTGCTGGAAACTGTCGCGCCCGCCGGTACCCGGGCGAATGTCGCGCAGGAGCGCGGCATCGATCTTGATGATATCCGCATCCAGCAGCAGCAGCGCGGAAGGCGCCAAATATCCTGCGCCAAAGTCGTCGATGGCGATCCGGCACCCCAGGCGCCTCGCCTCATCGAGAATTTCGCGGGCCTGAAACAGATCGCCGATCGGCTGGGTTTCGGCGATTTCGAGCACCATACGCGGTGCAAGACCCTGATGGGCGGAGAGCTTTTCGAGAATGGTTGCCCATAGTTTGGGCTTGGTGAAGCTGTCGGCGGAAATCTGGTAGCCGAGGACCGCGTCGGGCATTTGCTCCAAAAGCCCGAGGACCAGCCTGGTAACGTGATCATCGAGGTCGTGCCCAGCCCCCGGAATGCTGAGGCAAGACACGAATTCGGAAATCGGCAGTACCGTTCCGTCCGGCTGCACCATCCGGGCCAGGCATTTCTTGTATAGAACGTCGCCTGCTGCCCGAAGGCTGGTAATATCCTGCGTCGCCAAGCCAATCCGGTCGTTTCGTACTGCTTCTTGTACTGGGGTAATCGGAAATCTAGTCAATTTTGGCGATAATTTGCGCACGCACATATACCAATCAGATTGCAGATCTTTCGATCGTCTTGAGGACCGGAGATACGCGCGCTATAATCTCTTCTGACCGAGGTTTCAGGGCGTGTGCTTATCTGCGCCGCCGTTCCTGACACAGGCCAGCGAGTCACAGTTACGAAACGGTTGTTTCGCAGAACGCCGCGCTGCCAGACGCCAGCGATATGGCGGTTTTGGTGAACCGAAAGCGGATTGGTTGACCTTCTCACGGGACGATTGCGCGGCATGACGTAGCGCGTTCGTCACCGTGTCGAACGTTACAGCGCCGGCGGCATGATCGATACTGCACGCACATTAGGCCCATCGGGCGGCTGCGGTCTTTGCGGCGGCACGCCTGCTATTTCGGTCCTATCGAAATGGCGATGCCAGGACCGGTTCGACCGGGGCATCGCCGGCAAGGCCGATACGTCGAGCAAGACCGGGCAGATGAAAAACACATTATCGCAGCAGCGTTGGCCAATCCTGGCAGCGATCACTCTGGTGGCCGGAATGGGGCCGGGCGGCGCGGTGGCGGCACCCGCCGGCGACGGTGCCGCCAACTACTATGCCGACCGCAGTTGGGGCGATTTCAACGGCGGCTCAGTCCACATTTCGAGCTTCATCTTCAGCGATCGCAATGGCGATGGCGCTTATGGCATGGAGGACGCGCCCCTCGCCGACATTATGGTACAGTTGACCAATCCGGCCAACGGGCTGTCGCTGCAAAGATCGAACCTGAGCGGCTTCGCCAATTTCGACGCCTCGCTGCTTGGCAAGAATGCGCCGATCACCACGCCGGGCACCTATGAATTCCAGATCATTCCCCCGCCCGGCTGGCGGATCACGACGGGAAACGCAGTGCAGCGCATACCTGTCGAAATCCTCAAGGGCGCTCCGGGGGACCTTGTGGCGACAAAACTGACGGTGCCGGTGGGCCTTGCGCCATTGGGGGAAATCCGCGGCCGCGTCCGGCGTCCGGCGGGCGGCGAGGCCGTGACTATCGTTGCCGCCGGGCCGCTGGCGGAAAAACACCTGATCGCCGTGGCGGCCGACGGCTCGTACGCGATCCCCGCCGCCCCCGGGAAATGGTCCGTCAAGGTGGCCGGCAAGGGGATCCATGACACCGAGCATCCCGTCGATGTGGGGTATTACCCCGTGGACCTCCCGCTCCTGCCATCTCCGGTGGCCGCGAACGCGCCCGGACGGCGGGAAGTCATCACGTTCGATGATCTCATCTCCGGCCAGACCGTGGGCGAGATCCCCAATGGGTATGAGGGACTGGACTGGCACAACTGGGTGGCCACCCATAATTTGGTATATGGCGGCGAAGGCTATCGCAACGGCACCGTCTCCGGCACCTATGTGGCCTATGGGGGCTCCGGACATCCGGCCACGATCGAAAGCCGCGAACCGTT
This sequence comes from Devosiaceae bacterium, assembly GCA_036499825.1. Taxonomy (GTDB): domain Bacteria; phylum Pseudomonadota; class Alphaproteobacteria; order Rhizobiales; family Devosiaceae; genus Paradevosia. Next base: position 53,921 of record DASYCZ010000047.1, on the reverse strand, counting down.
CGATTTCGCGGGCGGTTATTTCTCGGCCGCCTGGCCGGGCGCCCAGGGCGAAACCCTGATCGTAAGAGCCTGGCGGGCCGATGTCCTCGTCCACGAGGATCGGCTGCTGCTGTCGGTACTTGGCCCTGTGTATTTCGCGGCGGATTACCAGCACATCACCCGACTTGAAGTCGCCACCGAGCATTACTGGCAGTTCGTTGCTGACGACCTGACCTTTTCCACTCCTCCCCAATTCTAATATTTATACGATAATTGCTATTATTGACGAACTAACGACACGGACTACAATGATATGACTTTTAATCAATCAAAGTCAGAAACAACAATTACGATTGGAATGCCAAATGCATCGAAATGACTACTTATCGCTCGTGAGTACAGCTATCGGATTCTGTTTGGCGGGGGCATTGGCGATTCCGGCCCCCGCGGCTGATCTTCCCTTGAATTGGAAAGTTCCGAATCCGCCTTTCCGGCGTCACGCACCGGCGCCGATGCCGCACTATGTGCTCGTCGATCCATCCAATCCCGCGGCGGGAATACTGGATTGTACGGTCATGGCGCAGTTGAACCGCGCCAGCCAGATCAAGTTTTTGAGCCTGCATCCCGAATGTGCCGCCAACTGGCCCGTCAAGCCGGCCGATCCGGGCAATGGTGGCGGCAATACGGGAAACGGTGGCGCCGTCAACGACGGTGGTAATGGGGGCGGCAATGGCGGCGCCAACTCGGGTAATGGCGGGGTCGATCCGGGCAATGGTGGCGGTGGCCAGGGCGGCGGTGGAAACGGTGGCGGGGTCGATCCGGGCAATGGCGGCGGTGGCCAGGGCGGCGACGGAAACGGTGGCGGGGTCGATCCGGGCAATGGTGGCGGTGGCCAGGGCGGCGGCGGAAACGGTGGCGGGGTCGACCCAGGCAATGGTGGTGGTGGCGGCAACAACGGCGGCGGTAATAACGGGGATGGCGGCGATCCCGGTAACGGCGGCGGCGGCGGCGGCGGCAACAACGGGCAATGACGGCGGGGCAGGCAATAATGGCGGCGGCGATCCCGGCAACAATTGATGACCGATCCGGGATTGCGGCGATCACCTGCCTGACGTCCAGTTCCAGGCCATCGTGGCGGATCGCCAGCCGAATGTAGGCCTGATCCCTGGCCAACCGTGAGCGGACATCGTCGCGGTGGTGATTGGCATTTTCATTTCATGCCCCGCCGGCGGGGCATGGCAGATCTACTTCAAAACAACGACGTTAAAATTGTAACTACAATCGCCAGAATGCCCCATCCTGTCTTACCGAACCGTCTCACAACAGTTTGAAACCTTAGCGGTTTTCTTGTCGGTTGGTAGGGATGTTTGTTCGTGAGTTCAGTTGTTATGGCAAAGGCGTGTCCCCCATGCCCTCCACGTCTGAATATCACTAACCATCGGCTCCGCGTTCCCTGCATTGAACGCGGAGCCGATGCACTCTGTGGGATGGGGCCGATGAACGAACCACCGAAATTTATCGATCAGGTCGGCGTGGGATGGTGGCTCGTTTCGCTGTTGCTTGCCGCTTCGCTGACCTGGGTGGTGATCTATCTCGTCGCCAGACTGATCTGGATGGCGTTCTTCTCGGCACCATGAGGCGGCGCCGCACAGGCGCCCAATAGACCGCACCAGCGCGCTACCTACAGAACGGCACCCGGTTTCGCTGGGGCCGGCTACAGCCCCTCTCCGCCCTCGACCGCGGTAGCAACAGGCAGCATCTTGCCATGTTCGTCGGGCGCGTAGATCTCGTAACGCCGGCTCTCCTCGCCATAAAGGGAGATCAGGCGGCGCGCACTGGCTATGGCCTCCTCGACAGTTTGCATCGGACCATAGGGGCGCCCTTCCCAATCGACCCACCATGAGTGCCTGCTGCGAATGACGATGACTAAACTGATGGCCATGGTGTCCTGTTCGAATTGCGCTTCGCGCCCGAACAATAGACAAACCACTTGTCCTGACAGCAGTCGGTACGGTTTCGAAACCGTTTTTCACCCGCGGCAGACCGCGCGGATGCCCTGCCCTTCAGGGCATTTCACGGTTTGATTGCATCAACCCCCAGTCTTTAGTTTGATCGCGCTTTCAATGCGGAAAACCAGCATCCGCTTTTCTCAAACCCTCCAAGCCACTCCGGACCAACTCCCGACAGTGCCATTCTGACGGCCGGCAGTGGCCATTCCGATGGCCGATAGTGGCCATTCCGATGGCGCCAGCTGCTGGGAGAACCCTCGCGTACACCAAGGCAAAGAATCACCTTTTCTTCCGCAAAAAAAGGCGCTTAGTCTTCGAGTGGGGGAAAAACCAATGACAACGGACGACATTGCCAACGGGGCACCGCAAGAATTTGCGGAACGCCCTGTGATCATCAGCGATATTGCATCAAGCTTTACATACGCCTCTTATCAAAGCGCCATTCCGGTTGTCCGATCGATCAGGTTCGGTAACGCGACAGGACGAAATCTCGAGAATCTGACGCTCGAGGTGACGACCGATCCGCCGTTTCTGCGTCCCAAGACCTGGACCATCGATCGACTGCTCCACGGCGACGAAATCGCCCTCACCGATCGCAAAGTCGATCTCGACCCCGCCTATCTGGGTGGTCTCAACGAAGCCGAGCGCGGCTGTGTGTCGCTGCTGCTGAAACGCGGCAGCGAGATCCTGGCCGAAGAGCGCATCGACGTGCGCCTGCTGGCCCGGGACGAGTGGGGCGGCGTCGATGACATGGCGCAATTATTGCCCGCTTTCGTCATGCCCAATGATCCCGCCATTGCGGGCCTGTTGCGCGTCGCGGCCGAGCAGTTGGCCGCTCACGGCCATGCCTCGGGCCTCGATGGCTACCAGAGCGGCAGTCCGCAACGCGCCTACCTGCTCGCGGCATCCATCTATTCGGCCGTCACCGGCATGGGCCTTCATTATGCCGAGCCTCCCACCAGTTTCGAGCATCGCGGCCAGAAGGTGCGTCGCCCTTCGACCATTGAAACCGAACGGCTCGCCACCTGCATGGATACCAGCCTGCTGATTGCCGCAGCCCTCGAGGGGGCGGGCCTCTACCCGGTCATCCTGCTGTTCAACGGCCATGCGGCCACGGGCGTCTGGCTGAACAAGCGAACGCTATCGAGCAGTATCGAGGTTGACGCCATGGAAATCCGCAAGGCACTCGCCGCGCGGGAGCTGCTGGTGTTCGAGACCACCGGGGTCACCCATCGCCCCGCCATGCCGCTGGATGCGGCCCAGCGCCTCGTGGAGCGGCGGCTCGATGAGGCCAATACACAGGATTTTGTCGCCGCCATCGATGTGCATCGCGCCCGCAGCGGCGGCATCATGCCACTGGCCTCGCATGAGAGCTTCCGCCGCGCCGCCGCGGACGAGCTGGCGCCGGTCAGCACGCTGCCTCTGCCGGCAGCCCCCTCTCTGGGTGAGGGACCCGCCGAGTTGGTCGAGGTCAAGCCGACCACCGCGGCAGGCCGCATCGATCGCTGGCAACGCAAGCTTCTCGACCTCACCCTGCGCAATCGCCTGCTCAATTTCGTGGATGGCCGGAAAACAATTCCGTTCCTGTGCGCCGACGCCGCCGCGCTGGAAGACATGCTGGCGGGCGGAACCGCCATACGCATCATTTCGCTGCCCGAGCAGAACCCGCTGGGGGAACGCGATCCGGCGCTTTACCGGGAGGTGCATGGCAAGGATCTGCAGCAGGGGTTTGCGGCCGAAGCGCTGTTGCGCGGCGAACTGCCCTCGCCCCTGACGGGCCGCGATCTCGACGCCAGGCTGATCGAACTGCACCGCCAGGCCAAGAATGACCTGGCCGAGGGCGGCGCCAATACGCTTTTCCTGGCGGTGGGTTTCCTGCGCTGGAAGAAGAAACCCGACGACACCCGCTTCTATCGCGCTCCGCTGCTGCTGGTGCCCGTCAAGCTGGAGCGGCGCAGCGCCACGTCGGCCTTTTCGCTGCGCTATCACGAGGACGAGCCGCGCTTCAACGCCACGCTCCTGCAATTTCTGGAAGGCGAATTCGATCTTCGCCTGCCCCAGTTCAATGGCGAATTGCCCACCGATGCCAATGGCGTGGACGTGCCGCGCCTGCTCATGACGATGCGGCAGGCCGTGCGGGACGTGCCGGGTATGGAGGTGGTGGACGAGACCGCGCTTTCGACCTTCTCCTTCGCCAAGTTCCTGATGTGGAAAGACCTGGTGGAGCGCACCGATGCGTTGCGGGAGAACCGCGTCGTCCGCCATCTGATCGATACGCCCGCAGAAGTTTTTTCAGGCGCCCGTGAGCCGTTTGCCGGCGAAGCCAGTCTCGATACGCGCGCACCTGCCGATGTGGTTTCGCTGCTTCCCGCCGACTCCTCGCAAACCGCCGCCAGCCTTGCGGCCGCCGAAGGCCGCGATTTCGTCATTGTGGGCCCGCCCGGCACCGGCAAGAGCCAGACCATCGCCAATATGATCGCCAATTGCCTGGCCAGCGGCAAATCGGTGCTGTTCGTGGCCGAAAAGACGGCCGCGCTCGATGTGGTCTATCGACGCCTGCGCGAGCACGGCCTTGGCGCTCACTGCATCGAGCTGCATTCGAGCAAGGCCGATCGCCGTAATTTCCTCGGCCAGCTCAAGACGTCCTGGGAAAAGGGCGCCAGGACCAGCGATAGCGAATGGGTCCGCGTCAACGAGCAGTTACGGCTGCGCCGCGACGAGCTCAACCGCTATGTGGGCGCGCTGCACAAAACCTATCGCAATGGCCTGACGCCCTATGCGGCGCTGGGGCTGGCGCTGCGCGGCCAGAACGAGGCCGCCCCCAGGCTGGCATGGGCCAGCCATGACACCCATGACCTGACCCAGCTGCGGGAACTCGAACGCCTTGCCGATGAAATCGGCCTGGCCTTCCGCTCGGTGCAACCCCGCCCGGCGCTGCAACTGATCGATCACGCGGAATGGACTTCGGCCTGGCAGACCGACCTCTTGGCAAAGGCTGCCGAACTCGGCACCGCCACGGATGTGCTTTCGGCCGGCATTGGGGCATTCCTGGGCGCCGTCGGTTTCGAGCCGCGCCCCGACCTGTCACTGCAAGATCTGAGCGCTCTGGAAGTCATGGCCAAGGTGCTCGTCGACAGCGCCGGCCACAACCTCAGCATCTTCTACGACACGGAACTCAACAGCCTGCCCCAGGCTCTGGCGGCGCTTGAGACCGAGATCGCCGCCTTTACGGGGGCGCGCTCTCTGTTGTCCGCCCGTTATGACGAAGCCGCCCTGGTTGATGCCGATCTCGGATCGATCGATACGCAGTGGCGCGAAGCGCAGACAGCCTTCTGGCCGAAGGCGCAACTCGACAGGCGCAAGGTGCAGAAATTGCTGCAGGCCTATGTGAGCAGCGGCACCGCCGATCCCGACAGGGACCTGCCGGGGCTGCTTGCCATGCAGGCCAGCATCCGCGCCATCGCCCAAAACCCCCTGGCCGGCAAACCGGTGGGCTTTGCGGGCATCGGCACCGATACGTCGCGCATCGCCCGGCTGCTCGGCCTGGCAGATCGTGCGCGCCGCATGCTCACGCCTTTTGCCGGTGACGCGGACGCCGTGCGCACCCTGGTCCATACGCTGGACCAGACGCTGCGCAGCGGCGCCGAGGATCACGTCCGTCAGGCGGCGCAGCGCCTGATCGCCTCGCGCGCCGGCCTCGACGTGGCCCTTGAGGGTTTCGGACAACTCGCCGGCCAGAGACCGTCCATGCCTGGGCCCACGCCCTTTGCCGATCTGCGAACGCTCCTGGGCGAGTTGCCGCAGGTCACCCACCTCATGCGCGACTGGACCAGTTGGTGCCGCGCGCGCCGCCACGCCGTGCAGCAAGGCCTCGGCTCGCTGGTGTCGGACCTCGAAGCCGGCAGCATTCCGCCCGATCAGGCTGCCAGCGCCTTCCGCCTCGCCTATGCGCGCTGGTGGGTGCCGCTGGTGCTCGACCTCGATCCGGTGCTGCGCGATTTTCGGCGCTTCCAGCACGAGCACGCCATCGCCGATTTCCGCCAGATCGACGACATGGTGCGCGCGCAGGCCACCCATCGCGTGCTGAATGCCATTTCGCACGGGCTGCCATCCATCCAGAGCGTGCCGCGCAATTCCGAGTTGGGGCTCTTGCGGCACCAGATGGAATTGCAGCGCCCCAGCCGCTCGATCCGCGAAATGATCGGCGCCATGCCGGAGAACTTCGGAAAGCTGGCACCCTGCATGCTGATGTCGCCGCTCTCCATCGCCCAGTATCTGCCGCCCGACCAGGCGCTGTTCGATGTCGTGATTTTCGATGAAGCCTCCCAGATCACCACCTGGGACGCGGTGGGCGCCATTGCGCGGGCGCGGCAGACGATCGTGGTAGGCGACCCCAAACAATTGCCCCCGACGAACTTTTTCGGCCGCAACGAAGAAGACGAAGAAGTGGTCGACTATGAAAAAGACCTCGAAAGCATTCTCGACGAGGTCAAGGCCTCCGGCATTCCGGTACGCGATCTGCGCTGGCACTATCGCAGCCGCAATGAATCGCTGATCGCCTTCTCCAACCACCACTATTATCAGAACCGGCTCATCACTTTCCCCTCGCCGCATGTCGAGGACCGCGCCGTACAGCTGCGGAAAGTCGCCGGCGTCTACGATCGCGGCAAGAGCCGCACCAATCGGCTCGAAGCCCAGGCTATTGTGGATGAGGCCATCGGCCGGCTGAGCCAATGGCTCGATGTGCCCGAAGCGGAGCGCCCGACCCTGGGCGTCATCACCTTCAACACGCAGCAACAGTCACTGATCCAGGATCTGTTCGATGCGGCGCGCCGGTCTCGCCCGGCGCTGGAATGGTATTTTTCCGAGGACCGCATCGAGCCGGTCATCGTCAAGAATCTGGAAAACGTGCAAGGCGACGAGCGGGATGTGATCCTGTTCTCGATCACCTTTTCGGAGGACGCGGCCGGCAAGCGCAGCATGGATTTCGGCGCCCTCAACCGCGACGGCGGCGAGCGCCGGCTCAACGTCGCCGTCACCCGCGCCCGCCAGGAATTACTGGTGTTTTCCGGCTTTGGGGCCGACCAGATCGACGCCAACCGCGCCAAGGGCATCGGCATCCGCCATCTCAAGGCTTTTCTCGATTTCGCCGAACGCGGTGCGATCGCCCTGCCGGCGCAGGACGAGGGCTCCGTCGGCGCGCTGGAATCGCCCTTTGAGGAGGCCGTCGCGGCCGTACTGGCAGCGCGCGGCTGGCAGATCGTGCCGCAGGTGGGCATATCGGGCTTCCGTATCGATCTGGGCATTCGCGACCCCGACCGGCCGGGCACCTATCTGGCCGGTATCGAATGCGATGGCGCCACCTATCACAGCTCCGCCACCGCGCGCGACCGCGACAAGGTGCGCGAGCAGGTGTTGCGCGGACTGGGCTGGACCATATTGCGCGTCTGGTCGACCGACTGGTGGTTCGATCCGGCCGGCGCGGCCGAACGGCTGCATGTCGCGCTGACCGAGCAGATCGAAGGCTTGCGCGCCAAACGCGCCGAGGCGGAAGCTGCCGCACCCCCGCATCCTGGCGCGGAGGAAGCGGTGGAGGCCGCGCCCCAAACAGGCATGAGCGAGCCTGAGTCCGTCTTCGTCGCCGAAGCCGTGATGGCCGAGCCGGAGCCCGAACCCAAGCCAGAGCCGGTTCGGCTCATGAGCGCGATGGAGCAGGCCTTATCGACGATGCCTGCCCTGCCGGCGACGCCAGCGCCGCCGAAGCCCGACAGTGAGCCCGAGCGGTACCGGGTCACCGATCTTTCCGGCATCGCGACCGACCCCGAGCGCTTTTACGAGTTCGACTATCGCGGCACGCTCAAGGCCATGATCGACGCGGTCATGGCACAGGAAGCACCGCTGCGGGACGACATTCTGGCCCAGCGCATTACCCGCGCGCATGGCGGGCTGCGAACAGGCGCGCGCATCCGGGAGCGGATCGACCTCTATCTGCGCGACGTGGACCGCACCAGCGAAAGCAGCGGTACATTCCTCTGGCGCAAGGATACGATCACTCCGCTGCTCGACTATCGGCCGCATGCCAATGAGGAGGCACGGCGCGGCATCGGCGACATCGCCATTGCGGAGCTTGCCGCCATGGTGGTCGCCAATCCGGACCTGTTGGGGCAACGCGATCCGGCCTCCGATCTCGCCCACCTGCTGGGTGTCGAGCGTCTGGCCGCAACGTCGCGCGCACGGCTCGACGAGGCGATCGCCCGTGCCCGCCAATACATGCAGAGTTAAGAGATATGTTTCGTTTCATCCACAGTTCCGATCTGCATATCGGAAAACGCTTCGGCAATTTCCCCGAAGACCTGCGCGGCCGGCTCCGAGAGGCGCGCCATGGCGTCCTCGCCCGCCTTGCCCGGCATGCCCGCGACAACAACGCCAACACCATCTTATTGGCCGGCGACACGTTCGACACCGAAACGCCCACGCCCCAAATGCTGCATCACGCCATGCAGGAAATGCGCCAGTGGGGGGACCTCACCTGGGTCGTTCTGCCCGGCAATCACGATTCCCTCCTGGCCGACGAACTCTGGCAACGCGCTCGCACTATCCTGCCGGCCAATGTCATCCTTGCACTCGAGCCCAGGCCCATCGCGCTCGGCGCCGATGTGCTGCTGTTGCCGGCGCCCTGCACCACGCGGCGCCCCGGACGCGACCTCACCGAATGGATGAGTACCGCGGCAACGCCGGACGGCACGATGCGGCTCGGTCTCGCCCATGGTCCCGTGCTCGACTTTTCCGAGGATGGTGCCAAGGGCGACGTCATCGCGCCCGATCGCGTTGCCCTGGCGGGTCTCGACTATCTTGCACTCGGCGACTGGCATGGGCGCATGAGCCTCAACGAGCGCACGCATTACAGCGGCTCGCCCGAGCCGGATCGCTTCAAGCACGACAGACCGGGCGAAGCACTGCTGGTGTCGATTGCCGGCCCGGGCGCGCCGCCCGAGATCAGCGCCGTTCCCACCGCCAGTTTCGCGTGGCAGACAAGGCCGCTCGAACTGGTGGGCGATGACGATGGCCTTGTGGCTCTGGACGCCTTGCTGCCCGAGCCCGCCACGCGCCGTCACGTGCTGCTGCGCCTCAGTCTTTCCGGCCATACTGGCATTGCAACGCGCACCGCCCTGACGACGAGAGCCGATGCCCTGGCCCCGGAATTCGCGCATTTCGAGATCGAGGACAGCGCGTTGCTGACCGCGTGCGAGGCCGGCGACCTGGAGCGCATCGATCATGCCGGGGCGCTGCGCCTGGCCGCCGAGGCGCTGCTGGCTGAAAGCGACGATGCCACGCTCGCCGCCGATGACCGCGGCATCGCCCATGCGGCGCTCATGCGCCTGTTTGCCTATTGCGAGAAGATCGACGCATGAAACTCCGCGCTCTTCGCCTCCACGATGTGAAGCGCTTTGCCGGCCGCGGCGTGGCGATCGAGAATATCGGTGATGGGGTCAACGTACTGACCGCCGCCAATGAGGTCGGCAAATCGACCTCGTTCGAGGCGTTGCACGCCCTGTTCTTCCAGCCGCATTCCGGTACGCCGGGCAGCGTACAGATGCTGCGGCCCTATGCGGGTGGCAATCCTCTGATCGAAGCCGATATCGAAACGCCGGACGGGGCCTTTCGCCTCACCAAGAAATTTTATGGCGGGCGCCATGCGCGCGTCACCGAACTTGGCAATGGCCGCCTCGTCGCCCAGGCCGACGAGGCTGAAAGCTTCATCGCCAATCTGACGCGGGGCGGGGCAGGAGGGCCTGCCGGCCTGCTCTGGGTCCGTCAGGGTCTGACCGGTATCGAAAAGCGCAGCAAATCCGAAGAGGAGAGCGATCGGCGCGTTCGCGAAACCCTGCTTTCATCCGTGCAGGGAGAGGTCGAAGCGCTGACGGGCGGCCGCCGCATGGCGGAAATCGTCATGGCCTGCGACGAGGCCTTGAGCCGCCTGGTCACCAACACATTGCGCCCCAGGGCCGGTGGCCCCTATCTGGAGGCGATCGAGGAGCGCGATCGCCTCGAGGTGCTCGAGGCGCAATTGTCCGCCGATGTCGCCAGCTTGCGCGAAGCACTGGACCGCCGCCGCATCGCCACGCGCCGCCTCGCCGAGATCGAGGCGCCGGTGGAAATCGAGGCACGCAACCTGGCCATAGGGGCCGCGGAGGAAGCCTATCAGGCTGCCCGCTCGCATGGCGAAACGCTGCGGGCCGCGGAAGCCGACCTGGCTCTGGCGGTCGAGCAGCATCGCGCCGCCGCAGCCACCTTCGAACAATTCGAAACCGCCCTCGCCCGTGCAGAGCAAATGGGGCAGCAGTCGACCATCGCGGCGCGGCGTCTCGATGAAGCCAAGGCCCGCCACGCGGACGCTGTGGCGACGGGCGACCGACTGCGGGCCACGATGGAAGCCGCCGAGGCGGCCGAACGCCAGGCGCGCCAGGACAAGGACAGGCTCGATGCAGCCCATGCGGCGCACGATGCTGCCCAACGGTTCGACGCCGCCAGCGATTTGTTGCGGCAGGCCGAAGTTGTCCGCGCTCGTATCGAGGCCGGTGAGGCAAGGCTGGCGACCTTGATTGTGCCCGACAAGGCGCTCGAACAGCTGGAAGCGCTGGATCTCGAATTGGTGCGGTTACGTGCCATGCAGTCTGTCGCCCTGCCCAGCCTGCGCATGGCCTATGACAATCCGTCCAGCGAGGGCGTCGCCCTCGCCGGCAAACCGCTGATCCATGGTGACGACCTAACCTTCAGCGGCACGATCGAACTCGACATTGCCCATATGGGCCGCCTGACAATTCGCAGCCAGCACAACGACAATGCCGCGCAGGCGATCGCCGTGGCGGAAGAAAAGATACGCGTGCTTTTGGCCGGCATCGGGGTCGACAATCCGGGCGCCGCCCGCCAGCGCCAGATTGCGGCACGCGACAAATCCAACGAGCTGACTTTGGACCGCCAACTGCTCCGGCAAATGGCACCGGACGGCCTCGAGGCCTTGCGCGAAACCGTCACCCGGCTCGATGACCTGCGCGGCGAAGGGCTGGAAATCGCCTTCGATGCCACCGCCATCGTGGAAGCGCTTCGCCATGCTGAAGCCCAGGTTGTGGCCAGCCGCGATGCGGCGCGCCAGGCGCAGCCACTGGCAGCGGCGGCTCATCAGGAATTTGTCGACGCCCATTCGGCGCAGGCCGAACTGCATGCCGACCTGCGCGCGCTCGATGAAACCCTGGGGCCCATGGACGAGCGACCGGCCAGGCACCGAAAGGCCGCAGACGCACTGCAGGCATGTGGGGAGCGCCTCGCCACCTGCGAGGCGATTGTGGAGCCGCTCCGCGCCGGGACGCATGATCTTGCGGCGGCCGAGGTCAGTCTCAAAAGACTGCGCGCCGTTGTGCAGGCCGCCGCGCAGGAGGCCACGCAAAACAAGGAAATCCTGGCCGATCTCAACGGCCAGATCCGCATTCGGGCCGACAAGGCGATCGAGGAAAACTGGCAGGAAACCAAAGACCTGCTCGATGCGGCCACGAAAAGGGCCCGCCGCTACGAGCTCGAGGTGAAGACCCTCGACCGTCTTCGCAAAGCGCTCGCCAACGCCCGCTCCTCGGCGCGTGACCTCTATCTCAAGCCCATCATCACCGAGCTGCGCCCGCTGATCGGATTGCTGTTCGACGACATCACCGTCGCCTTCAACGAAGAGACCCTGCTTCCCGAAACCGTTCTGCGCAACGGCCAGCAGGAGGACGTCGATCGCCTGAGCGGCGGCATGCGCGAGCAATTGTCCATTTTGACCCGCCTCGCCTTCGCGCGCCTGCTGACGCGCAACGGCCGCCCGGCCCCGGTCATCCTCGATGACGCCCTGGTCTATTCGGACGACGACCGGATCGAGCGGATGTTCGAAGCCCTGCACAGCCAATCGGGCGATCAGCAGATTCTGGTTTTTTCCTGCCGCCAGCGCGCCTTTTCGCGACTGGGCGGCAATGTGCTGACGATGAGCGATTGGAACCCGAGCTGAGGCTCACGGCTCTGGCCCATGGCCTTGCCCTGCCCGTAAGGCGGGCTCTACCCTTGAGGCAACATCTCGCCGCTGCATTTCCTGCAGGATGCCACGCATGGTGGCGACATCCACCTGCAGCGTCGAAACCGAGTTCTTGAGCTGCGCGATATCGGCGCCGATCGCGCTCTGGAAGCGCTCATTGTCCTGGGCGCGATCGGCCTGGGTGCGGACGATGTCGGCGATTTCACCCTGCATCGCGGCCTGCTCGTTCCGCACATGGGCCAGCGTCAGGCCCGCATAGCTGGCGGCGGCGGTGCCGACGAGCATGGATGCCCGCGCCAACCCTTTGAACCAGGTGCTGTCGAGGAACTGTTTGAGGCTCGTTTCATCGGCCATTTGGCGCTCCTGTGCGGCTGCGAGGGCCGGCGTTGCGTCGCATCAGCGGGACGCGTCCTGTTTCTGGTAGAAGCGATCAAGGCCGATGACCCAGGCGGCGGCATCGGGATTTTTGCGGGCGGCGGTGGCGAGCGCCTCGACCACTGCGGGCGGCGGATCGCCCAGGACCGGGCCGCTATGGGGCGCGGGTTGCGCGGTCGCGCAGGCGGCCAAGGCTGGCATCGAGATCAGGACGGCCAGCATCAATCTGGTCATAGTGCTTTTGCAGATCATCGCGGGTTTCCTGTTGCTCGCGGAGGATTTCGTTCTTGCCGTCCTGCCGGGCCTGCCGGAGCACCACCAGGGCCGCGCCCGCAATGCCGGCGATGACCAGCACCGGCACCGAGAGCCGGGCCCAGATGGCGGCGAGAAAGCCCATCATGCCGGCCGCCCGTCGATATCGAGCGCATCGTTAAGGGCAGCGGCCTTGCGTCTGGCATACCACCGGTAGGCAAGGCCGCCGGCGGCCAGGATGGCGCCCGCAACGATGAGGCCTATCACCAGGCGCTGGATCCAGCCGCCCGCGGCCCCATAGGGGGTGAGCTGGTCCTGGGCCTGCTGGATGACCTGGCTAAGCCCGCCCGCCCCGATGCCGCCGCCGGTGGCGGCATCCGCCACGCCCTTGCCGGGGGCCTGTTTGGCATCGTCGATTCTGGCTTTGGTCTCGGCGCCCGCGATGTAGGTGATCAGCGGCCCCGTGGATCCCGTCGCCTGTGCCTGGGCGGCGGCCTGGATGGTATCGAGGCGCCTCATCCAACCCTTGCCGAAGGCGGGCCAGGTTTTCAGCGCCTTGAGGAAGCCCAGGCGCCGGTCGATGATGCGCGCAATGAGCGCATCCTGATCCTCGACGGCATTGACCGCCTCAAGCGTCATGGCGCCGATCTGGCCATCGATTTTCACCGTGCTGACGGCGAGGGCGCGCTGCAGCCACTTCGCCGATTGGCTGGGGCCGGAATTGACGGCGCCATCGAACACCACGAGATCGGTGCCCGCCGGCAGCAGGTCGCCCTTGATGGCATCCCAATACCGGAAGCGGTAGATATCCTCGACCTCGCTCATGGCGATATCGAAGACGTGGCGCTCAGGCAGGCTCGATTTGGCGCGCCAGGCATCATAGACCGCCTGGGTTATGCCCATATTGGTGCGCCCACCCGGATCGGCCCGGTTGTCGACCTTGCCGCCCTCGAGGGCCAAAATAGCTTTCATCGCCGCCGCGAAGCGGTCGGTTTTGGTGGGCATGGGATTCTCCATGTGATGAGGGCCCCGTAAAGACGGAGCCATTGGGGATTTATACCAATTGCGACTGTGGGGTTGCGGACTTCACATGCTCGCCTCTTTGGGGGAGCATCATGATCAAACGTCTTGCCGTCGCTGCGCTTGCCGCAACGCTGTCGGGCTGCGCCGTTGCGCCGGCCTCGATCGCGCCAGCCTATGTGTCGGAAGTCCCGTATCAGTCGTATTCGTGCAAGCAGCTGGGCGAGGAAGCACAGCGGCTCAACGATGCCTACACGGTGGCCGCCAAACAGCAGGAGAACGCCAGGACCGGCGACACCTGGGGCGTGATCCTGCTCGGGCTGCCGACATCGAGCCTTTCAGGTGGCAACATCGCCCCGCAGATCGCCAGCCTGAAAGGCCAGCAGGAAGCGGTGCAGAAAGTCATCATTGCCAAGAACTGCCGCGCTTAGTTCAGGGTGCAGGTTCCGTGGTTTTGGCGGCCTCGTCGGTTACCTGCCGCCATAGTGCATTTTTCGCTGTGCGGGGGAACCGGCTACGTTGGGTGGGGAGGCAGCAACATGGCTTACGCACGGCGACTTTGAGTCAAGTAGGGAGCCGGTCGTGGCTTCGTGGTTGTCGAGTGTGGCTCGTGGTGCCGGCTAATATTTGATGCAGTAAAGCAAAGCGATGCTGCGGGGCCGCGCTTCGGGACCGCCAGCGGTGTCGGAGGTGAATGTATGGGTATGCGCGCCGCCGGAGGCGACCGTTACGGCGTGAGTGTGGTCGCCTGCGGAGGCCGTTGTCATGGTGTGGTTGTGCGTGTCGGAGGACAGACTGAGGGTGTGGGTATGAGCACCGGAGCTGAGCGCCGCCCCGTATGCGTATGTGTATCCGAAGATGTCGTGCCCGCATGCGTATGACTTAGATACTGCCGGGCCTGGACGCTGCCGAGCGTGTGGGTCGTACATCAAAGGGCCTTTCGCGATCGCGCGCGCCCGATGTTTGGGCGGCGGATTTACGGGCGGCGTCGTGCATGGCTAGACTGCCGCGCGACTCACACGAGACGGACAGCACAAAGGGCAAGGCCATGGGCAGGAACGGATTTTTACGCAGCAGGCCCGTCGCCCGTACGGTGACGGCGCTGGCCCTGCTGGCCATACTGGCGGCCCCCGCCGCGGCCGCCCCCAAGAGCATCTGGGATGGCAAATGGTTCACCAGCGAGGGCAATGGCAGCACGGTCGAGCTGCCCGCTTTCCTTCAGGATGGCCCCATCCACGGCCTCATCGGCGACGATAACGACTATGGGGACAGCTATGACGGCGTGGAGGGCTCATCGCTGTGGGCCCAGCACTATTGGGCCAACAGCACCGGCCGGCCCTATGTGTTCCTCACCACCCAGTTTATCGGCTCGGGCGCCCATGCGGTGACCTACAGCGTCGACAAGGACGACCTGGGCGTGCTGTCGGGCTATGAGGACGCCGATTCCACCAAGGTCTTCTATGCCTTCTGCCGCAAGGCGGATGCGCATCTGCAATGCGTGGAGCTGCACTGGGACAAAAGCGAAAACGCCACCATCGCGCCCCTCATGGACCATATCCTCAGTTCGCTGAAACTGACGGTATGGAAGCCGATGAAGTATTCGGACGAGTAAGGGCGAGTCACGAGCTTCGCCCCTGGCCTCGCCTCGCATATTTTCCGTACACGGTTATTGACTGCCCCTAACCGGATACATATATTGCCGTGCTGATCACCTATGATGAGCCGAAGCGACTGACTAACCTGGCCAAGCACGGGCTGGACTTTGCGGCGCTTACCGTCGCGTTCTTCGAAGCGGCCAGCATCTATCCGGCAAAAGCGGGCCGTTCGCTGGCCCTTGGCGAACTCGACGGTCAGATCGTTATCGTCGTGGTGTTTCGCCCGCTGGGTTCAAAAGCGCTATCGATCGTCTCGATGCGTCCGGCCAGCAGAAAGGAAAGGCAGCTTCTGTGACCAAATTTTCATCCAGGCGCCCGCTCACCGATAGCGAGGAAGCCGAAATTCAGCGCATGATCGCCTCAGACCCCGACAATCCCGAGGTGACCGACGAGCAGATCGCGCAGCGAAAGACCTTTGCGGAGGCGTTTCCGGAACTGACCGAGAGCATCAAGCGGAGCCGCGGCAGGCCGAAACTCGATAACGCCAAACAGGCTGTCACGCTCAGACTCGATCCGGCGACGCTCGCCAAGTTCCAGGCAACCGGCGCCGACTGGCGCATCCGCATGAGTGAGGTTCTGGACAAGGCCAAGCTCGGATAGGCCGCCCATTTTTGACTTGCGCTCCGCCTGCCGCCGGCAAATGCTGCGCGGTTCAAAGGGGGTAGGCATGAACAAAATCCGAATTTTGAGCACCGTGAACCGGCTTTCGGCTGCGGGCGGACTGTTGGGGACGCATAGTGTCAGCGCCGGCATGCCGATGGCGCTGGCCATGCTGATGGCGCTGGCGCTCCCCGCCGAGGCGGCCACCAAGGACATCTGGGATGGCAAATGGATCACTGCCATTGAAAATGGCAGTACGGTGGAACTGCCGTCGTCCGTTATGGATGGTTTGGTTCGGGGGCTTGTCGTAGACGATATCGAGTACGGCACCTCTTATGGGGGCACCGAGGGTTCGTCCTTCGCGGCTGAGCATTACTGGCTCGCCTCCAAGAAGCGCCCTTATGTGTTCATGGCCGAACAAGCCGTCCACACGGCGACGCAGTCCATTACCTACAGCGTCGACCACGACGATTTGGGCGTGATGTCAGGCTATCTGGATGCCGATTCCGGCCGGCTCTTCTATAACCTCTGCCGTACGGACGGCGAGCATCTGCAATGCCTGGACATGAACTGGAGCAAGGACGAGGCCGATTTCATCGCGCCGCTCATCGACCATATCGTGGCCTCGTTCAAGCTGACGAAGTGGCTCCCGGTGCACTACCCCGACGAATAACCGGCATCGGTGCAGGGCACTCCCGCGCCACACCCACCAGACGGCACCTCCCCCCTCCGTGGGGGAGGCTGGGAAGGGGGGATGCCCAGACCTGGATGTAACCGGCCCGCCACGGACATGGATTCCGGCCTTCGCCGGAATGACATCGGGGGATGAACCGCCTGGCCGGCGCCGCCAAAACCTTTGCGGGCTCATTCCCGCTGGCAGCGGGCACAATGGCGAAAAAATCGAAATTGCGGACGAGCAAAGGATTTGGGCCGAGCGCTGGTGGCTGGCAGGGCTTGCCCGGCGGAAATCCGCTACAGAACAGCAAGTCATCCTGCATCAAGGGTTAAGCGCAGCCGCCGCCAGTGTCAATGTTTTGGCGATTGCCGAATTCGCCGTAATCCACAGCCACGCCTATGGTCGAAAAACTTGCTGAAGCCCTTATTGCCGGGGCCGGTTGCGGCGCAAAAAATCGCCAGCCCGCCGGCATATTTGGGCTTGCGCGCCGCCGGCGGCTGGGCAAATGCTGGGCCCGGTTTGGGGGATGGAAATTGCGTGTTTCAATTATTGCCGCAGCACTGCTGGGCTCGATAGTCACCACTGCGCAGGCAGCGCCATTCATCGTCTGCAAGGCGGCGGGCGCGCCGACGCTGGTGATCGAGCAGAATGCGCGGGTTTTTGACGGAAAGTCCCTCGCCTGTTTTTCCGGCGGCGATTTCGCCGATGGCCTTACCCCATGCGCACCCGAAAATGGCTATGGGCTATCGGAGCCGACCGGTGCGGGGGAATTGGCGCGTATCGTGGACAGGTGGACGGCCGACATCCAGTATGAGGGCGGAGTGGTCTATTACGTCGTGAGGCCGACGCGATACGCTTTTGGCGGCGGCTACAGCACCCCCGAAAACGGCGTGGAGTATCACTGGGATTTCAGTGTCGACCGGCTGACCGGCAAGGGCACGCTGTCGACCATCGGCGATCCCCCGAACCAGGACGAGATGATCGATTCCCCGTTTGGCTATGATTGTGCGCTCACCAGCCGGAAGCCCTGAGGATGGAGCCGCCCGCGTCAAGCTTTGACTTGCGCGCGGCTGGCGGCCGGGCAAATGCTAATCTGGATTCAGGGGGGACGGAAATTGCGTATTTCAATCATTGCGGCAGCGCTGTTGGGCTCGATGATCACCACATCGCAGGCGGCTTCTTTCCAGTCGTGTACGGCGCCGGGCCGGACCGATCTCATCCTCGAGCAGGATGCGGATGTGTTCGATGGCAAGACCATCACCTGCCTCGAGGGCGGCGATTTCATCTTCGACATGACGGCGTGCGCCCCACGGGATGGCTATGGGGTATCGGCGCCGACGGGAGACGCGGCGCTTGTGGAGGTGACGAACGACTTCAAGAAAACCAAGGGCGGACTTGGCACGGTGATGTTCTATGGCCTGACGCCATCGGCCTATGAGTTCACGGCGGGCAACTGGGATTTGGACGACAAATATTCGCAGGACTGGACGTTCACCCTCGACCGGAAAACCCACAAGGGCGCGTTGTCGGTTCTGGACAATCCGCTGAACCCCGACGACATCGCGAAGTCGCCGATCGCGTTCCGCTGCATGCCGGTCACGCGGAAGTTTTGAGCGGGGGCCCAGAAGGGTTCATGATGGGCAGGGTGTTTACTGCCCCGCCCCACCCGGCGAGGGCCGGGATCCAGGCGGGGAGCGCCCCCCCAACGCTGGATGGGACGGCGCGCCACGGACATGGATTTCCGGCCTGCGCCGGAATGACATCTGGGGTGTGGGGCGTCTGGCTACCCCAACCAAGCCACCCCTTTGCCGCCCACCCCCTCAGCCGCCCTTCCCCTCGACGATCTGCAGCTCGCCGATATCGCGGTATTCCACCAGTGTCTGGCGCCCGAAGAGGGTCGCCGTGGCCTCGATGGTGCCGGCCTTGGTGACACGCTCGATGCGGGCCAGGAGCTGTTCGAACGGGCCGGTGGCCGAGCGCACCAGCATGCCGCGGCGGAAGCGCGCCCTGGCGAGCGTGGTGCGTTCGCCCCGGCGCAGCGTTTCGCGATAGTGCCGCGCCGGCGCCGTGTCATAGCGCAGGCCGCGCTGGGCCCGCATGATCTCGGCCACCAAAGCGCGATCCACCCGATAAGGCTTGCCGTCGCTATAGAGCACGCCGCGCACGCCCTGGCACTGGCGCAGCGCATACCAGTTGGGCTCGCCCTCGGGAAAACGCATGAACAGATACCCCACCAGCGCCGGATAGCGCTTGATGAGCAGCTGTTTGGTGCGGTGGTGGCGAAACTCCCTGGCGGCCTTGGGCAGATAAGCCCTGAAGCCGCACCGCCTGATCTCGGCCGCCGCCTTGCGCTCGGCCTGCGGATTGGTGTGAACGATATACCAGCATTCGGACATGCCAAAACACCCCATGTTGAAACACGAGGCGACGAGGCTTGGCGGTAACGGCGCAGGGCCGGAGAGGGAATGCGAGGAGGATGGGCGCTTGCGGCTGCCGGTGCAAGGAAAAACGCGGTTTGTGCACAAGGGGGCGAAGCTGGCGGGCGGGGTTTACATGCTGATTGCCGGTGCGCTGGTCTTTCTCAGTCTGTTGCTGCTCGAGAGCAGGCGCTCTGGCAAAACCTGACGCGGGCCTGGGCCTCTGAGGCCCCAATCCGTCTGCTTGGCGCAACGCCCACATTCCAATATTGCTCCCTGATAACCGGGTCATCCCGGCGAAGGCCAGGCTCCAGGCGCGGAAAAACCCACACGCTGGATGCGCGCGGCCCGCCACGGACATAGATTCCGGCCTGCGCCGGAATGACCCGGTGGGTGGGTGGGACTGGAGGCATCAAGCCTCCGCACCAACCGCCCCATCGTCCCCCCCAAAAAACACCCCGCCCCGGTGCTTGGAAAATCTTGCTGCCCACCGATATTGAACAGCAACCGGTTCGGGAGGGGGCATGCCCATAGTTGTGGTTGTCGGCATCGTCGTGGCGGTGGTGCTGTTCGTGGCGTTTCCGCGCCAGATGGGCCTGTTGGCGGCGGTCTTCATCGTGGGGATCGGGGCGCTCGGCATTTATCTCTGGGCCGAGGCGCAGCAGGCCGCCAATACGCGCAGCGCCGTGACGGCCGAGGCGCAGCTGGCGCCGGCGCTGTGCCCGGATCCCAAGGCTCCGGTGGCCATTGCGTTCACCAATGGTAACCCCACCACGGTCGATGCCATCGGCTTCGTGCTGGAGGCGCGGCGCGAGGGCCATAGCGGCCTCGTCTACAGTGACTTTTTGTCATCGGACAAGATCATCGCCCCCGGCGAGCGCAGCAGCGCCTGCTGGCCGCTGTCGCGCCCCCTCAAGGACGTGGCGGGAGCGGGGCTGGTCTTCACCGTGCGGGTCAACAGCGTGCAGTTGCACCAGGACGGCTCGTAAGCGGGCAGCGTTCAGCGTGGCGCGTGGTGCCCCGGGACTTGCGGTTGGGACTTCCCTCCCCCGGCTGCGAAGGGTCAAGTGCGTCACGATCCATCATGCGCCAGAGACCGACCGGACGACGTCTTGGCCCGCGGGTGAGCGGCCCCCAGCCCACGTAAACCCTACCGGCAGGATCGACTTGCCGCCCGCCATGGCGGGTGTCAAATAGGCGTGGCCTTTGGGGGGATTTGCGATGGGTTGGTTGCGGGCGGCGCTGGTCGGCGCCATGGGGATGCTGGCGCTCGCCATTGGGGCGCCCGCCATGGCCGACGACGAGGGGGTTGGGCCACGATATCTGGACGATTTCAACGCGGTCCAGGCCTGGTTCAGCCATCTCGACCCCATGGAGCGGCAGACCCTGGAACTCTATTTGACCATCCAGGGCGCCTATTCCGGGCCCATCGAGAACGGCCTCGACCAGAACGTCGATTTCAACCAGGAACTCTTCTGGGCCCTATATACCACGCAGGGCGACGACGACAGCGCCCCGACCCCCTACCAGATGCGGGCCCTCATGGCCAAGGTGCAGGCGCACATCCAGCCCTGGGGCCTTGCGATGGCCAGCAACTGGCTGGCCGGCGTTTCCCTTACTCTCCCCCGCACCCTGCTCACCAGGCAGCACGCCCTTCCCCATGGGATAGAGTACGAATCCGCCGATGAGACGCTCACGGTCCAGCTGCTGGGCATACCCACCGGCGAGCAGAGCTTCCGGCAGATCCATGACGGCTATGCGGAGCCGCGGCCCGGCCGGCAGATCGACACCGATAGCTATGACGACAAGAGTTTCACGGTCTCCGGCCACGAGGTGAACTGGAATTTCAAAGCCACCTTCATCGCCGATGGCAAGACCAGCCGCGGCTTCGTGGCCACCTGGACGAGCCACAAATCCTATATCAGTTCCGTCGCCGCCGAGCTGGGGGCCTTGACCCTGAGCCCCTGGCCGGGTCCGCCCACCGACGCCGCCGCCAATGCGCGCGCCATCGTGGCCATAACTTCGCCGCCGACCTTGTTCGAGGACAGCAGGACGTGGTTCGAGGGGCTGGAACCGGATATGCGCGCCCTTGTTCAGGCGCGGCTGATGATGGACGGGTTTTATTTCGGCCCCGTCGACGGCAAGTTCAACGTCGAGGTCGAGGCCGGGGGACGGCAGGTGCAGCTGGCCCGCGGGGATTTCGTCAATGGCGTGCTCACCCCCGCCCAGCTCGCCGCCCTCCAATCCGAGGTGGCGCAGCGGTTCGACGCATGGCACATGCAAACGGCACATGACACGGCGGCCGGCTTCGACATCATGCTGCCGCGCTTCTTCCTGACCGAGGAAAAGGCCACGGCGCAAGGCCGGCAATATGCCGCCGCCGATGGCTGGATGACGGTCGACACCATGGCCATACCGGTCGCCCGGGAAAGCTTCGCGGCGCTCCATGACCGCCTCGCCAAGGTCAAGCCCGGCGAGGTGATTTCCTATCAGCTCGCATCCGACGACGGTTTCCTCATCATGGGCATCGGCAATGGCCGGAAATTCCTGCATGCCTACTTTGCGGATGGCCCGACCAGCCGTGGCTATTCGGCCATCTGGAACGGCGATGATGTCGAGATCGGCATGATCGCCGCCAATGTGGCCGCCATCCCGATCCTCAAGATGGTGCCGGACGCGGCCAATACCGTGCTCGCCGCACTCGCCGGCACATCGGCGGACCTCCTCGTTGCACCCCAGGCGCTCGTGCAGGGGTCGGATGCGCCGGAGGACCCCGGCATGGCGCAAAGCCGGGCATGGTTCGAGGCGATGAGCCTTGCCGAGCGTACGGAACTGCAAACGCAACTGATGCTGACGGGGGTCTATAGCGGCACCAATCTCAGCGGGCGTTTCGATCTTGCAACCTACAACGCCCTGCGCCAGGTGCAGAACAATGCGCGGATGCCGGATGATGGCATGCTGACATCGGCCCAGTCCGGCGACCTCGAGGCCAAAACCGCCCTTCGCCGCCACGCCTGGGGCCTCGAGGCGAGGAC
Organism: Devosiaceae bacterium; assembly: GCA_036499825.1. Classification (GTDB taxonomy): domain Bacteria; phylum Pseudomonadota; class Alphaproteobacteria; order Rhizobiales; family Devosiaceae; genus Paradevosia. The sequence continues at coordinate 31,843 of DASYCZ010000047.1, read as the reverse complement.
CGATCGGAACACCGGCATTACGGTAAGCCTGGCGCGGACCTTGCTGACCGGGGAGAAGCCTTACCAATTCGGCAACAGCTATGAGGCCTTCGACGGCTGGCTGGAGCTCGACACCGTGCTGGCGCCGCGTGACACGGTGAGCCCGGCGACGCTGTTCGCCAATTTCAGCCATGTCGAGCCGGGCGTCCGCATCGATGACAAGACCTTTTCCGAAGACGGTTTCACCGTAACGGGAACCCGCGACGGACTTGCCTTCTACGTGCATATGCTGGCCGGCCCCGACAGCAGCCGTGGCATCTATGTCGAGTGGGACCCCCGCTATGACAAGCTCGGCTCGATCTTCGCCCGCTATGCGGACGCCACGCTGAAACTGGGGCCGGAACCCGCCACCACCCCGGCCTCCCCGCAGCCCCCGGCCACTAGCCGCGGCGGCTGGGCCCGATGGGCGCCGGAGGGTCCGGCGCGGGCGCAGGCGCCGGCATCGGCAGTGTCAGGGAAGTAGTGGGTTTGGGGGGTACTGGGTTGGGGGGTATCGGGGACCAATGTCCGGCACCCGTTCAATCCCCGCACCCGGTCATTCCCGGCGCAGGCCGAAATCCATGTCCGTGGCGGGCCGATACATCCAGCGCATGGATCGCTCCCCGCCTGGATCCCGGCCGCCGCCGGGATGACTCCGTGGTTGGGGAGGGAAGGTGCCTGGAGATTGAGGTGAGCCTCACTACCTTCCCCCTTACTCCCTCGGCCCTTACTCCCTCGGCCCTCACTCCCCCATCCCCAACCGCCGCGCGATCGACGCCTCCGACGCATCCGGGGCAAACCGGGCATTGGTGCGGGTGAAAAGGTCGCGCCGCTGCCGGGCGGCGGCGCTGGGCCCAGTGTCCGGGCCCAGCCTTGCGGTGATCTCGGCGGTCAGCCTGCGCACGCGTTCGCGCGCTTCGGGCGAGCGGTCGATCTCGGGGGGCGGGAGGGGATGGCGGCGGCGGCGTTCGCCGTCGAGCGCCATGTGCCAGTGACGGCGGGCTTCGCTGGCCAGCTGCGCGGGGCTGGGGGCGAAGGCGGTGTGCTGGCCCGGAACTTCGCCGGCGAGGAAGCGCTGCGCCGCATGGGCGACATAGGCCACCGGAATGTTGGCGAGGCCGATCTCGTAGCCATCGATCACGTCATCCGCCATGCCGCTATGGGTCGAGGGAAAGGCGGCCAGGAGACGGTTGATGATGGTCAGCAGGGCTTTGGCGGTATGGGTCATTTTCAAGCAACTCCAGTCGGCGGCGGGCGGCGTTGGCGGGGGTATCCCTTGGGGCCATGGACCGTGTGGCCAGAGGCGGTGCGGTGGCCACAGGCCCCGAAACCACCGGCCCCGGTGCGGGGCGGCTGCGCGGCAGCTCGTCGATGGCCGACAGCACCCAGTTCTGCCAGGCGCGGAACCAGTCGGCCTTGAGGCCCCTGCGACCGGCATTGATCGACCAGTTCAGCATCCTGGTGGCCTCGATGTCGCAGCGCTCCGCCGGCAGGCCGCGCGCCTCCGCCCAGCGGCGGAACGCATCGGGCAGCACCCAATCGGGCGAAAGCCGCGACGGGCGGGTTTTGGCAGAACCTTCAGGTTCTGCTTTTACGGTGAGCTGGTCTGGTCTGATCTGCCCCGGCAAGGCCTCGGCATTTGCCGGGGGCGATGCGTGGTTTTTCAAGATGTTGGCAGCCGCGCCCCTGGCCCCGGCGGCGGCCCGTTTGGCCCGCAACTGCCCGGCTTTGACGAGTTCGGCGCTGATGCGCTTATGGGTGATGGCGCCATCGCGATGCTCGAAGAAATCATGCAGCTCGGCCCAGAGCGGCCGCCATTTCCTGAGGCTGACGCCGGCGAGGCGCGCGAGCTTGTCCTCATCGCCGGGCAGGCTGCCGCCCGCCGCCCATAGGCGCATCAGCAGCATGAGATAGGCCCCATGCTGCTCCAGCGTCAGAAAGCCGGTGTCACGCAGGTAATCACCCACGTAAAACGGCAGATAGGGCTCGCTCATCGTCCGCGCTCGGCCTTGAGGGTGGCGCGGGCGCCATCACGGGCCCGCAGCCAGGCGCGATATTGCGGATCGGTGCGGTGAACGCCGGCGATTTCGCGCGGGCGCGGCGCCATGGGGGGCGCGGCGGGCGTGGTGTAGAGGGCGATCACATCGCGCACGATGTGTTCGGCCACGCCCAGCCCCGTGGCGATTTCGCCGGGGCTATAGCCCTTGCGATAGCCCCACATCACCGGCTCGACATAATGCGCATTGGCAAGCGGCCGGCCGTTCACAGGGGCACCTTCCACATGAAGGCCCTGAGGGCGGCGCCGGGCAGCATGGGCACATCGGTCACATGGCTGAGGTTGACGACGCGATGCGCGATGGTTTTCGCCACCGGCACGCCGCTTCTCTCCAGAAACCAGCGGCTGCGCGCGCCGCCCTCATAGACCAGCTTCTCGCCGCCGAACTGAAGGGCGTAGAGCACATCCTTGCGGGTCGCGAAATCAGGCATGGCGGGCCTCCGCGGTGGAGGTGGCGCGGGGCGGGTGCGGGTGCTGCATGCCGAGCCCGCGCGCGATGCCCCATATCCCTCTCGCCCCTCCGGGGAGAGGGCCGGGATGAGGGGTTCCCTCCACCACCGCAAAACCCTCATCCGGGACGCGACAGCCATCGCGCTTTCGCGACGGCACTTCCCCCGGGCGCCGTGGCGTCCCGGGGTCATCGATGTGCGCGAAGCAGGCTTCGCCATGCGCCAACAAGGCGTTCATAAGAGCTTCCTTTCGGTGTTCGGTCCGAGGCGGTGCGGGATTTTCCCTCTCCAGCCCTGCCCCGGTTCCGCGGCTATCGCCGCCGCGACGGCCCATGCCGCCGCAATCGCGTCAGGCCGCCCGCCGACCATGGGGTCACGCCCCACGGCGCCACGGGCCGGCAATAAAAAGGCGAGCGGCAGCCCCGGGGGGCGCCGGCTCGCTCAGTGGCGGTACGGGGGAGGAGCCGTACCGCGGCGTCGCCCTGGGGGGAGGAACCCATGGCGAAGACAAATTCGTCCGGCCGCGTTCACCGCGCCGCCGTCACTGCCCCATCCTCGTCTTCAAGGTCATGGGGGTCGTGAAAGCGGGCATCGGGGCTGAGCCAGGCCGGTGGATCGGCTGGCCGGCTCTGGCCGGGGGCACCAGGAGGATCGACAAGCGCCAGCGAGCGCCATTTGCCCGGCAGCCGCACCAGATGGCCGCGCGCCTCGAGCGCCTGCACCAGGCGGCTGACGCCCGAAACCGAGGCCAGCCCAATGCCGTCGGCGATCTCCCGATAGCTGGGCGCGTGCTGGCGGGCCGCCCCATAGGCGGTGACGAAATCCAGCGTCCGGCGCTGCCGGGGCGTAAGCCCGTGCGTCCTGTTGGGGTGGGTCGTATCCTGCTGCGTCATGCCAACTCCGCGTCTTCGGGGTCGTCGGCAGGCAGGGGCACGAAGATGGCGGCGAGGTCGGGCCTAAGCTCGTGGCGCGAAATGCCGGTGATGCGCTCGAGCTCCAGCACCCGCTCGGCCGGCACGCGCTTCCACGAATAGAAGGTCTGGTGCCTGATGCCGAGCGCACTGGCCAGGGCCATCAGCCCACCCGCTCTCTCCGCTGCCTGTTCGACGATCTGGATCATGCGCCTATGTAGGTTTATCCTACCTACATTGTCAAGTCCCTACGTAGGTGCAACTTTGGTAGGCAGCAATTACACTGCCGGGCATGGATACGTTGGGCTCAAGGATCAAGGCGGCACGCAAGGCGGCGGGGCTCACCCAGCAGCAGGTGGCCGAGCATTTCGGCATCAGCCGGGTGAACGTCACCCAATGGGAGAGCGACACCACGCGGCCGGACGGCTACCGCCTGCCGGACCTGGCGGGGCTATTGGGGCTGGAGGAAGCCTGGCTGCGCGACGGCGCGGGCCCGGCGCCCGACCTCACCGCCGCCCCGGCGGGCGGGCCACGGCCCAAGGTTTCCATCATTCCGGGCAGCCAGCTGGTCAGCGCGCAGAAAATGCCCGTCTATGCGGCCGCCATGGGGGGCGAGGGCCACATCATCGTCAGCTTCGACCAGATCGACGAGATCAAGCGGCCGGCGGAACTGGAAAATGTCCGCGGCGGCTATGGCTTGCTGATCAAGGGCGATTCCATGGTGCCGGCGCTGTGGGAGGGCGACATGGCCCTGGTCAACCCGCATCTGCCGCCGGCGCGCCAGCGCAACGTCATCCTCTACCACACCCCGCCCGACGGCGGCGAAATCGAGGCCATCGTCAAGCAGCTCAACGGCTGGACCGAACGCGAATGGCACCTGCAGCAATGGAACCCCAACAGGGAATTCAAGGAATTCCGCCAGGAATGGCCGGTGTGCCACCGCGTGGTGGGGAAGTATGACGGAAGGTAGGGGGTAGACCAAAGGGGGCGGGGGCGCGGGCTCAAGACCTCTCTCCTCACCCACCCACCGGGATGACTCCGCGCCGGGGGAAAGCGCCTCCCGTTGGAGCGCCTCACCTCAGTCGAAATATTCCGGGAATTCCGCCTCGATCTGCGGCAGGGAGCTTAAGATCCCGTGCAGATGCGCGCTCATCGCCTGGGCGGCGGCATCGGGGTCCTGGGCGTCGACGGCGGCCAGGATGGCGCGGTGTTCGGTGACCAGATGCGCCATCGAGGCGCTGCTCTTGAGGGTCAGGCTGCACACCCGATCCATGTGGACCTTGACGTTCTTGATGCTGTCCCAGGCGGTGTCGGAGCCGGCGCCCTGGCACAGGGCGCTGTGGAAGGCCTCGTCGAAGCGGAAAAAGGTCTGCCGGTCGTTATTGGCCACCGCCACTTCCTGCTGCCCCACGATGGCGTCGAGCCGGTGGCGCACCTCGGGCGAAATCGAGATGCTGGCGCGGCGGGCCACCGCCACCTCGATGGCTTCGCGCACGAAGCGGGCATCGAGCATGTCGCGCACCGAAATCTGCACCACCACCGTGCCGCGCTGCGGCAGCGTCTTGACCAGCCCGGTCTGGCCCAGCCAGATCACCGCCTCGCGCACCGGCTGGCGCGACACGCCATAGCGTTCGGCAAGCTCGGCTTCCGAAATGCGCGTCCCCGGTTTCATCTCCAGCGACACGATGGCGCGCAGCAGTTCGCTGCGCAATTGCTGGGCCACCGGCCCCGTGCCGCCAAGGACGTGCGATTGCCCTTCGGGCAGCTCCATCCGGTTCATCGCAGTTTCCTCAAATCATCGCTCCACTGATACCGCAGGGCCTCCCCATGGCAAGTGCGGATGTGGGTCAAAAGGGGTATTGACCAATCCGTGTCTCTCGGCTTGTATACTACCATACACTAGCCGGCACAAAGCATAAAGGGAGGGTCTCTTGAAGATTTCGCGCGTCAATTTCTGGCATCTGCGCCTACCATTGCGGGTGCGCTATGGCGATGCGAACGGCCTCAAGGACCATCGGACCACGCAGATCATCCGCATCGAAACCGATGAGGGCGCGGTCGGCTGGGGCGAAACCTTCGGCTATCGGGTCTATGCGGGGCATTGGGCGGCGGTGGCGGAACTCCTCACCGGCGCCGACCCCACGCGCATCAACGCACTGGTCGACCAGGTGGCGCGGATCGATCTGGCGCTGGCCGGCGGCATCGATATCGCGCTGTGGGACCTCAAGGGCAAGCTCGCCCAGATGCCGCTGTTCCAGCTGTTCGGCGGCGCCTATCGGTCGACCCAGCCGGCCTATGCGTCGCTGCAGAACGTTTATGACGGGCCGGACATCACGGGCGATGCCGTGGCCGAGGCGCTGCGCGCCATGGCGCTGGGCTTCACCTCGCTCAAGATGAAGGTCGGCTGGCACAGCGTCGAGGCCGATATCGCCTGGACCAATGCGGTGATCGCGGCGCTGCCGGCCGGCGTGCCGCTGGCGGTGGATGCCAACCGGGCCATGGACCTGCCGGCCGCCCGCACCTATGTGCGCGGCCTCAAGCATCCCGAGCGCATTTCCTGGTTCGAGGAGCCGCTCGCCAATACGTCGATCCCGCCGCATGTGGAGTTGCGCCAATCCATCGCCATTCCGGTGTCGGGCGCCGAGACCATGCCCTATGCGGTGATCGAGGACGTCATCGCCACCCGGGCGATGGATATCATCAATCCCGATCTTTGCGGCCATGGCGGCTTCGAGCGGCTGCGCCGGCTGGGAACGCTGGCCGAAGCCCAGGGCATCAGGCTGGTGCCGCATGTGTTCGATGGCCAATTGGCCCGGCTCGCGGCGCTGCATTTCAGCCTTGCCCGGCCCGATTGGCCCGAGCGCCAGGGCGTCTATGACGCGGCGCCGGTCGAATACGACATTTCCCCCAATGCGCTGCGCGACGAATTGCTGTCCGAGCCGCTCAAGCCCGACGCGAAGGGCCGCCTCAGCGCCCCCACGGGGCCGGGGCTGGGGGTCGAGATCAACGAGGACCTCATCCGGCGTTTCGCCATCGCCAACCACTAGAGCGTTTTCGGGAAAAGTGGCTGCCACTTTTCCGCATTCGAAAACACGACAGACAAAACCCAGAGCCGGATCAATTAGGGAGAGAAGAATGAAGACATTGCTTGCGGCGCTCGTTCTGACGACCGCCTTGCCACTGGGGGCCCTGCCGGCCCTCGCCGACGACACCACGCTCAGCGTCTGGACCCGCCTCACCGAAGCCTCGGGCAAGCCCATGTTCGATGCCTTCGAAAAGGCCCATCCGGACATCAAGCTCGACGTGCAATATATTCCGGGCGGCAAGGACGAGATCAACAAGCTCGTCGCCGCCGTCGCCGCCGGCAACGCGCCCGATGTCGCCGCGCTCGACGTGGTGGCCACCGAGCAGTTCGCCCGCCTCGAAGCGCTGCGGCCGCTCGACGACATCATCGCCAAAAATCCCAAGCTGTCGCTCGACCTGTTCCCGGCCGGCGCCGTCAAGACCGGCCAGTTCGACGGCAAGCAATATGCGCTGCCCTTCGGCGGCGACGCCTCGGCGGTGGTCTATAACAAGAAGCTCTTCCGCGAGGTCGGCCTCGATCCCGAAAACCCGCCCAAGACCTGGGACGAGTTCATCGCCACGGCGCAAAAGCTGACCTTCGATCGCGACAAGGACGGCACGACCGACGTCTATGGCTTCAGCTTCGTGCCCTCGCAGGCCTGGCTCACCACCTATTACTGGCTGCCCTATTTCTGGATGGCGGGCGGCCAGTTCAACGACCGCGATGCTCTCAAATGCACCTTCAACGATGCGGGCGGCGTCAAGGCGCTCACCTATTTGATGGATCTCAACTCCAAGTATCACGTGATCTCGGAGGCCGATATCGGCGCCCAGGCTTCCAATGACGACGAGCTGGCGTTCCTGCAGGGCCGCGTCGCCATGCTGTTCGACGGCGCCGCCATCAATGCCCGCATCGCCCGCGACGCCCCGGATTTCGAGCTCGGCGTCATGCAGCACCCCTCGCCCGATGCCAACACGCCCTCGACCAGCTTCGGCGGCGGCGACAACATCGTGGTGATGGACAATATCGATGACGCCAAGGTGCCGGCGGCCACGACGCTGCTGGAATTCCTGACCTCGCCCGAGGGCCAGAAGATCTACGAGCAGACCTCGGCCTATACGCCGGTGCGCAAGGAAGTGGCGGGGGACGATTTCTACAAGAGCCACCCCAATTCCAAGGCTTTCCTCGACGCCTTCCTCAATGCCCATGAGCCGCCGCGCACCTCGCATTATGTCGAGGTCCAGCAATATCTGCGCGACGCCTTCTCGTCGGTGGCCTTCGGCCAGGCAACCCCGCAGGATGCGCTCAACACCGCCGCGCAGCGCTGCGACGATCTGGTGGCCCGCACCAAGCTGCCGTGACCCCAATGGTGGGCGGCCACAGCGCCGCCCACGCCCGTAACGGAGACTTCGGCCCGTGACCTCGGCTTCGCTCACGTCGAACAAATTGCCCGCTGAGCGCATCAGCGGCACCTCGGTGCTGGCCCAGCGGCTCGACAAGGCCATGGGCTTCATCCTCAGCCTGCCGGCGCTGATCATCATGGCGGTGCTGATGCTTTATCCGCTCGGCTATGCGGTGTGGCTGAGCTTCGTGCAGTGGAAGCCCAAGCATTCGAGCTTCGTGGGCCTGGACAACTACATGCGCATCGTCACCGACCCGATCTTCTGGACGGGGGTCGGCAACACGCTGTTCTATACGTTCTGGAACGTCATCTTCGGCACGGCGCTGTCGATCGGCATGGCGCTGCTGATGAACCGCCCGACGCTGCTCGCCCGGTTCCTGAGGCTCGCGGTCTTCCTGCCGGTGATCGTCTCCAGCGCCGTTTCGGCCATTTCGTGGATCTGGCTGCTCAATGCCGACAATGGCCTGCTCAACCAGCTGCTGGAGCTGACCCATATCAGCAAGACGGGCGTGCCCTGGCTCAATTCGCCCGCCACCGCCAAATGGTCGATCGTCATGGTCAACATCTGGCTGGGCACGGGCCTGTCTTCCATGCTGCTGCTGGCGGCGATGCAGAACACCTCGCGCGAGCTTTACGAGGCGGCTTCGCTCGATGGCGCCAATGCCTGGCACCGGCTGCTCGACATCACCATTCCGGCCATCCGCCCGACGCTTCTGGTGGTGGTCATCATCAAGTTCATCGGCTCGTTCAAGACGTTCGACCAGGTCTTCATCATGACCGGGGGCGGGCCGCTCTACACCACCGAAACCATGCTGATCTACCTCTACCGGCAGGGTTTCGAATATTTCGATTTCGGCTTCGCGGGCGCCGTGGGCGTGGTGTTCTTCATCATCGTCGCCACGCTCAGCATCGCGCAGGCCGTGCTGTTGAAGGACCGCCGCAGATGAGCACCATCGCGCCCTATGAAAAAGGCCATTGGGGCACCAGGCTCCTCATCAACGTGGTGACCGTGGTGGTGGGGCTGGTCTGGATCCTGCCGTTCCTGTGGATGCTGAGCACGGCGCTCAAGACCAAGCCGGAAATCTTCCACTTCCCGCCGCAATGGCTGCCCAATTCGCTTTACCTGGGCAATTTCACCGCCGCGTTCGAGGCCGCCCCGTTCGGGCTCTATTACCTCAACAGCTTCATCATCGCCGCCGTCACCACGGTGCTGACGGTGCTGGCCGCCTCGATGGCGGGCTATGCGATGGCGCGCCTGCCCTATCGGGGCAGCAATGTGGTGATCGCGGGGCTTCTGGCCACCACCATGATCCCCTTCCAGGTGCTGCTGATCCCGTTCTTCATCACCATGACGGCGCTGCACCTGGTCAACACGCTGCCGGGGCTGATCCTTGCCTACCTCGCAATCTTTCTGCCCTTCGCCATCTTCATGTTCCGCGCCTATTTCGCCGACATGCCGCGCGAGGTCGAGGAGAGCGCCCGCATGGATGGCTCGTCCTGGTTCGGGGTCTATTGGCGCATCGCCATGCCGATGGCCCGGCCCGCCGTGGCGGCCGTCGCCATCTACACCTTCATCGAATCCTGGAACGAATATTTCATCGCCCTCACCATGACGAGCAGCGACGAGCGCCGCACCCTGCCGGTGGGGCTGGCGGCCTTTCTCAACCAGAGCGCCGGCATCGACTGGGGCCAGCTGATGGCCAGCTCGGTCGCCGCCAGCGTTCCGGCGGTCATCGTGTTTCTCATCATGCAGCGGCAGATCATCGCCGGCCTTACGGGCGGGGCCGTCAAGGGCTGAGGCACCGGGGCATTTGTTCGACCGCGTTTTCGAAGCGGAAAGTGGCGACCACTTTTCCTGAAGACGCTCTAACTATTGGAGTAAAGAACAGTGACGACGCGTATTTCCGTCCGCCAGGCGATCGGCCCGCGCGAGGCCGCCCAACTCGATACCACCGGGCTGCGCCAGGATTTCCTGATCGAGACGCTATTTGGCCCCGGCGCAATCGAACTGGTCTATTCCCATTTCGACCGCATGATCGTGGGCAGCGCCGTGCCTGCCGGCACGCCCCTGGTGCTGGATGCCATCCGGGAAACCGGCACGGCGAGCTTTCTCGAGCGGCGCGAACTGGTGGTGCTCAATATCGGCGAGCCCGGCACCGTCGAGGTGGATGGAACGCGCCATGAGCTTGGCCGGCTGGAGGCGCTTTATGTGGGGTGCGGGTCGGGCCCGGTAACGCTGGCTTCCGGCAGCACGCCGGGCGCCGCCTTCTATCTCGTCAGCACGCCGGCGCACCGCAAGTGCAAGACCGTCAAGGTCGGCCTCGACCAGGCCCGCAAGGTCAAGGCCGGCAGCGCCGCCGAGGCCAATGCCCGCACCATCAACCAGTATATCCACCCCGATGTCTGCGAGAGCTGCCAGGTGCTGCTCGGGGTCACCATGTTCGAGCTGGGCTCGGTGTGGAACACCATGCCGGCCCATGTGCATGACCGCCGCATGGAGGCGTACCTATATTTCGACATGGCGGACAATACCCGCGTCTTCCACCTGATGGGCGAGCCCGGCGAGACGCGCCACATCGTCATCAAGGACCGCGAGGCGGTGCTGTCGCCGCCCTGGTCGATCCATGCGGGCGCCGGCACCGGCAGATATTCCTTCGTCTGGGCCATGGCGGGCGACAATATCTCGTTCACCGACATGGACATGGTGCCCATGGATGCCCTCAGATGAGCCCATTCGATCTTTCCGGCCGCTGCGCGCTGGTGACCGGCGCCAATACGGGCATCGGCCAGGCCATTTGCGTCGGACTCGCCCAAGCGGGGGCCGAAATCGTGGGGGCCGGGCGCTCCTCGATGGCCGAAACGGCGGCGCTCGTCGCCGCCATGGGCGGGCGCTTCACCCCCATTACGGTCGATCTTTCCGATATCGCGGCGGCCAGGGTGCTGATCGCCCGCACGACCGAACTGGTCAGGCGGCCCGACATCCTCGTCAACAATGCGGGCACCATCAGCCGCGCCGATGCGGTCGATGTCACGGAGGACGATTGGGACCGGGTGATGGACACCAATCTCAAATCGGTGTTTTTCCTGTCGACCGCGCTGGCCCGGGCGACATTGGAGGCCGGCGCCCGCGCCCGCATCGTCAATATCGCCTCGCTCCTGTCCTTCCAGGGCGGCATCCGCGTCGCCGCCTATACGGCGAGCAAGAGCGGGCTGGCGGGGCTGACGCGGCTCCTGGCCAATGAGTGGGCCCCAAAAGGCATCAACGTCAACGCCATCGCGCCCGGCTATGTGGTGACCCACAATACCGATGCGCTGCGCGCCGATGCGGGGCGCAGCCGCGATATCCTGATGCGCATTCCGGCCGGCCGCTGGGCCGAGGCCGCCGACATCGTGGGCGCCGCCGTATTCCTCGCCTCCCCCGCCGCCGATTACGTGCATGGCGCCATCCTGCCGGTGGATGGCGGCTGGCTGGGGCGCTGAGCCCCCTCACCCCTTCGTTTCCCGAGAGCCCCATGTCCACCCAGAGCACCAATTTCGGACCCTGCGTTCCCACCACTTCGGCCCGCACCCGGCAGCGCCCGCTGGCCGGCGCCGATCTCGCCCTCATGGGAGGCCTGTGGGGCGACTGGCAGCGTCGCAACCGCAGCGCGTCGCTCCGCATCGCCATGGAGCGGCTGGAGCTGGCCGGTAATCTCGATAACCTCCGCATCGCCGCCGGCGAGCGCGAAGGCAAGTTCATCGATCCGGTGTTCATGGATTCCGATGTCTACAAGGTGCTGGAAGCCATCGGCTGGGAGCTGGCGCATGGCCCCGATGCAGAACTGGAAGCCTTCTTCGCCCAAACCGTGGCGCTGCTCGGGCGGGCGCAGGAGCCATCGGGCTATCTCAACAGCTGGGGCCAGCTCATCGCCCCCACCCAGCATTTCGAGAAGATGACCTTCAGCCACGAGCTCTATTGCGCCGGCCATCTGTTCCAGGCCGCCGTGGCGGCAAGGCGCGGCTTTGGCGACGAAACGCTGCTGGCGGTGGCCACCAAAGTCGCCGATCACATCGTCGATGTGTTCCTCACCGGCGGCCATCGGGGCATAGACGGGCATCCGGAAGTCGAGACGGGCCTGGTCGAGCTCTACCGCGAAACCGGCAGGCCGGCCTATCTCGATCTGGCCCGGCACTTCATCGATGGGCGCGGCCATGGCAGCATCGGCCATCACGGCGGCCTGTCCTATATCCAGGACCATCTGCCCTATCGGGATACCGAAACCCTGGTCGGCCACGCGGTGCGGGCGCTCTATCTCGAAGCCGGCGCCATGGATGTCTATGCCGAGGCCGGCGACCGGACCCTGCTGGATGCCTCCATCCGGCATTGGGACGATGTGGTGGCCACCAAGACCTCGATCTCGGGCGGCCAGGGCTCGCGCTATGCCTGGGAGGCGTTCGGCGACCGCTACGAGCTGCCGCCCGACCGCTCCTATAACGAGACCTGCGCCGCCATCGCCAGCATCCACTGGAGCTGGCGGCTGCTGCTGGCCACCGGCGAGGCGCGCTATGCCGATCTCATCGAGCGCACGCTCCACAATGCCTTCGCGGCCTCGACTTCCCATGATGGCGGCGAATTCTTCTATGCCAACCTGTTGCAGCGGCGCGCCGACCACCTCGATGGTGAAAGCCTCGGGCGGCGCTCCAGATGGTTCAGCTGCGCGTGCTGCCCGCCCAACATCATGCGCCTCATCGCCTCGCTCGAACATTACCTCGCAACGCGCACCGACACGGCGCTGATCATCCACCAATACATGCCGGCGCGGATCGGCGCCGACCTCGCCGCCGGCCCGCTGGCCGTGACGATGGCAACGGATTATCCGTTCGATGGCCGGGTGACGCTCACCGTCACCGCCGCGCCCGTGACGGCGGCGACATTGGGGCTGCGCATTCCGGCCTGGAGCCGGGCCACAACCGCAACCCTCAACGGCGCGGCGCTCGCCCCGCGCCCCGGCGCCTATCTGGAGATCGAGCGTATCTGGGCCATGGGCGACACGGTGACGCTCATTTTCGACATGGCGCCGCGCCTCGTCTATCCGCATGCGCGCATCGATGCGCTGCGCGGCACGGCGGCGCTCGAACGCGGCCCGCTGGTCTATTGCTTCGAGCAGACCGACCAGGCCGCAGGCCTCGACATCGAAACCGTCATGCTGGGCGACACTGCCCCGATCACCGTGGGCGCCCCCCAGACGCTGCCGCAACTGGGCCACACGGTGCCGCTGCGCGTCGCCGTCGCCGCCCTCATCCAAACCCGCCCCTCGGGCCTCCCTTTCTCCCCCACCCCCACGCCCCCACACAAGGCCCCCACCGGCCAAACCGCCACCGCGGTGCCCTACTTCCAATGGGACAACCGCGACGACGGCCCCATGCGCATCTTCCTTCCCACCCTTCGGGGTGTATGAGGGGGTTTGGCACGGCGCTTGGGGCGAGCATCGGCTCATCCCCCAACCTCCCCACAGGGTCATTCCGGGGAGCCGATACATCCAGCGCGTGAATCACTCCCCGCCTGGATCCCGGCCTCCGCCGGGATGACCCCGTGGTTGTGGAGAGATTATGCCAAGATTCGGAAGCTTCCACCCACCCACCGGGTCATTCCGGCGGAGGCCGGAATCCATGTCCGTGGCGCCCCGCCACATCCAGCGCGTGGATCACTCCCGCCTGGATCCCGGCCTCCGTCGGGATGACCCCGTGGTTGGGGAGGGGTTATGCCAAGATTCGAAAGCTCTCCCCCACACCGGGTCATTCCGGCGCAGGCCGGAATCCATGTCCGTGGCGCACCGCTTGCATCCAGCGCGTGGGTCACCCCCCGCCTGGATCCCGGCCTCCGCCGGGATGACCCCGTGGTTGTGGAGGGATTATGCCAAGATTCGGAAGCTCTCACCCCCAACGGGTCATTCCGGCGCAGGCCGGAATCCATATCCGTGGCTCACCACGCACATCCAGCCTGTGGGCCGCTCCCCGCCTGGATCCCGGCCTGCGCCGGGATGACTCCGTGGTTGGGGAAGGATTATGCCAAGATCCGGAAGCTCTCCCCCCACACCGGGTCATTCCGGCGGAGGCCGGAATCCATGTCCGTGGCGCACCGCCACATCCAGCCTGCGGGCCATCCCCCGCCTGGATCCCGGCCTCTGCCGGGATGACTCCGTGGTTGGGGAGGCCCTCCCCCCACCCTACCGGCTGGTGGTAATCTCCACCGATGTGCCCACATCGCCATGGCCGTAGATCTCGACCTGGATCACGGCGTGGCCGCTGAGGAGGTCGCGGGCGGCGTCCTTGGAGATCGAGCCGTGGCGCAGCATGTCTTCCAGCGCGGCGCGGTTGTTGGCGTCCGAGAAGAACGTATCGTTTTCGTCCAGCCGGTCGCGAATGCCGTAGCGGTGGTAATTGGCCCGATCCTGGCGCACCACCTGCCAGGGCTGGGTCAGCTTTTGGCCGTTGGAGTTGACGATGTCCTTGGGCCCGATAAAGGCTGTGTAGGTCTCGATCAGCTGGTCGCCCTTGGCCGACGAGATCGACGATTGCGCCTCAGCCGGAACGGACAGTGACGCACACAGCAACAGGGCCAAGGCCCCGCAAACATTAAATTTCATGATTTGCCTCTCGCGAAAACCGCTCGCTTGTAGCCGCCGGCTTTATACAAATCCATTCGCGACATCGCGATCTCGCGGTGTGAGGGTGGGGCACACACTCTCCCACCCCACGGGGTCATTCTGGCGCAAGCCGGAATCCATGTCCGTGGCGCACCGCCACATCCAGCGTGCGGGTCCTTCCCCGCCTGGATCCCGGCCTCCGCCGGGATGACTCAGTGGTTGGGAAGGATGGTGCCTTAGAATCGGAATGGGACACCACCCCACCACACCCACCGGCGCGAGGGCGCTACACCGCGAGTGCCGCCCCTCTTTCCCCAATTTCTCCCACCCCACGGTGTCATTTCCGGCGAAGGCCGGAATCCATGTCCGTGGCGCACCGCCACATCCAGCGTGTGGGGTGTTCCTCACATGGATCCCGGCCTTCGCCGGGATGACTCCGTGGTTGGGAAGGGATTATGCCAAGATACGGAAACTTTCAGCTACGCACGAATGGCCAGACGCTCAGCAGCGATCACCAATCTCTCCACCACCTCGCCCCTCCGGGGAGAGGTCGACGCGATAGCGGCGGGTGAGGGGTGCCGGGCTATCGGCGCTCCTGATTGTCGAGGCATTGACTCCCAGCCTCCGGACCCGCCTCTCGAGCCAAGCCCCCCTCGTATCACCCCCCGTCACAACCTCCGATCCCGCCCGCCCTGCACCTTCTCCCCAATCCCGCTCAACACCGCGATTTCCTCGCCCGTAAGCGCCAGGCTTGCGCCGCCCGCGTTTTCCTCCAACCGGGCCGGCCGCCGCGTGCCCGGGATGGGGACGACGGCGAGGCCGAATACCGTGGCCTGGTGGTGCAGCCAGGCCAGGGCGACCTGGGCCGGGGTGGCGTTGCGCGTTGCCGCCAGCATCGTGATCGTGGCCAGCAGCGCGCTGTTGGCGGCGTGGTTTTCGGCGGCGAAACGCGCCATGGTCTGGCGGACATCGCCGGCCGCCAATACGCCGGCATCGTGGCGCCCGGTCAGTTGGCCGCGCCCCAGCGGCGAATAGGGCACGAAGCCGATGCCCAATTCGGCGGCGGCCGGCACGATTTCGGCCTCGGCCTCGCGCGAGAACAGCGACCATTCGGTCTGCAGCGCCGTGATGGTGTGGATGGCATGCGCCTCGCGCAATTCGCCGGCCGTGACCTCCGAAAGCCCGATATGGCGGATCTTGCCCGCCGCGACGAGATCGCCCATGGCGCCGATCGATTCCGCCAGCGGCACTGCCGGATCGCGCCGGTGCATGTAGTAGAGATCGATCACATCGGTGCCCAGGCGCCGCAGCGAGCCTTCGACGGCGGCGCGGATATGGGCCGGGCTGTTGTCGATGCCGACGCTGCCACCACGATGCACGATGCCGAACTTGGTGGCGATGGTGATGCGCTGGCGATTGGCCCTGACGAAGGGCGACAGGAATTCCTCGTTCCGCCCATCCCCATAGGCATCGGCCGTATCGAAGAGCGTCACGCCCAGCTCCAGCGCCCGGTCGAGCGTCGCATAGGTTTCGGCATCGTCCTGCGCGCCGTAATAGCCCGTCGCCATCGCCATGCAGCCAAGGCCCTGTGCGCCCACGATGGGGCCCAAACTGCCCAGCCGCGCCTGTGGTATCCGCTCCATACTGCCCGCCATGTTGTGCTCCTGCTGCCTGTGATCGTCCAATCCGGGACAGTCGCAGCCTAGGGCCGGCGCGTTGCCACGGTGAGCCCGATCCTGTCAAAAACTTGCCCGTTTCTCTCTGCGCATGGATTCTGACGTGACGTGCCAATACCGCGTGCTATGAAGGATAGCCCTCTGTATCCCCGGAACCCGCCATGGCTATCCCGGAAACGCGCGACGAAATCGAAGCCATCATTGCCCGATACGCTCTTTCTGGCGGGCCCGTCGAGACGCCCGTCCGGGGGCTTCGGGTCGGCCGGCTCACGGCGCCGGTGCCGCCCACCAGCCTCGTGCACGAACCGAGCCTTTGCCTGTGCGTGCGCGGCTCGAAGCGCATGACGGTGGGGGAGCGCCATTTTGCCCATGACCAGGAGCATTTCCTGCTGTTCGCCGCCGACATGCCGGCGATCGCCGCGATCGACGACGCCAGCCCCGAACGGCCCTATACGGCGCTTCTCATCCATCTCGACCTCGATATGGCGCGCCAGCTGATGGCCGAGATCGACAGCAGCCGCCTCGCCCCATCGCCGCGCGCCGGGACCTGCATGGCCTATGGCCGGCT
Organism: Devosiaceae bacterium; assembly: GCA_036499825.1. Classification (GTDB taxonomy): domain Bacteria; phylum Pseudomonadota; class Alphaproteobacteria; order Rhizobiales; family Devosiaceae; genus Paradevosia. The sequence continues at coordinate 15,073 of DASYCZ010000047.1, read as the reverse complement.
CGATGCCGACCTGCTCGATGCCGTGCTGCGGCTGGTAAGGCTCATCGAGCGGCCCGGTGAAATCGCCATCATGGGCGCCCTCATCCAGCGCGAATTGCTGTTCAGGCTGCTGAGCGGGGCGAGTGGCGAGCGGCTGCGGCAGATCGTGCTTTCAGGCTCGCCCAGCCAGCGCATCGCCCGCGCCATCGGGTGGCTGCGCGCCAATTATGCGCAGCGGCTTTCCATCGAGCAGCTGGCGGATCTGGCCGGCATGGGGCTTTCGACGCTGCACCGGCATTTCCAGGAGGTGACGGGCATGAGCCCGCTGCAATATCAAAAGCACCTGCGGCTCCATGAAGCGCGCCGGCTGATGCTGGCCGAAAACGCCGATGCGGGCGCCGCCGCCCTGGCGGTGGGCTATGAGAGCGTCACCCAGTTCAACCGCGAATACCGCCGCCTGTTCGGCGCCCCGCCCTTGCGCGACGTGAAGGCGCTGCGCGGCCGCGAGCCCGTGCAGGTGGTGTAGGCCTCGCTCACATCGGCGCGAGGGCAAGGGTGCGCCGGGGCACGGCCCTTGCCTCGGGCGGGGGCGGCCGCTAGGTGGTTTTGACAGGACAATTGCCGTCAGGAAAATTCATGCGCCTTGCCCCCATGCTCATCAGCCTCATTTTGGTTGCCACGCCCCTTGCGGCTGAGGCGGCCCAGCCGCATCACTGCGCCGCCGATGCGGTGGCGCAGGCCGAAAAGCTGTTGAAGTTCCATAGCGATAATGACGACCGCGCCACGGTCGACCCCAAGAGCGTCAAGGTTGTGGCCCCCATTCGCGCCCTCATGGGCAAGGGCCATTTCGACGTGCTGGAAGTCGAGGGCTCGATCTACAAGGGCGAATACCGCATGCACCTGATCTATGCCCAGATGCCCGGGGACTGCGTGCTGATGGGCGAGGAAATCCTCGAACGCAGCGACCCTTATTGATGGCACAGTCCGGCCTCGCCGCGCCGATCCGCGCCTTCCTTGTGGCGCGCATCGTTGTCGGCGAGCCCATGCTGCCAACGCTCTATGCCGATCCCGACCGGCTCGATCTCCTGCAGGCCGGGTTCCGCTACCACGGCATCACCGGGGAGAGCCTGGTTTCAGACGCAAGGGGCGCCTGGCAGCCCGGCTGGCATGTGCTTGCCCTCAACGCGCTCGACGATCCCTTCGTCATCGACATGGGCGAAGGCCCCGAGGGCTACCCGGTCTATCATGCGCCCCATGGGGCGGGGGTGTGGGAGGCCGAGCTCATCGCCCCCAGCCTTGCGCGGTTCGGCGAAATCCTCGCAAGGCTGCGCCCGGTTCGCGACGACAGCGCGGCGTTTCTTCGGGTTCTGGCCGCCGAAACCCAGCTCGTTGGCAGCTTTTGGCAGGAGGTCTCGACGGCCCGGCTGGAAGCCGACAAGGAACCGCAAGCCGGCGCGGTGGCGTATGAGGCCAGCGATTATCTCAGCGGCAGGCTCGTCGTCACCGGGGTTGGACCGAACAAACTCCAGGTCGTGAGAATCATCCACCAGGCCCTGGGCCTCTCCCTCAAACAGGGCTTGGCCCTCGCTGGTGCGGGCGAATTCATCGCCGGCAGCGGCAACGCCATCCAGCTGCGCCGCCTGCGGGGTGAGCTTGAAGCGGCGGGTGCGACGGTGGAATTCCGGCTGGGTGAATAGGTGGGATGGGCAGTGCCCCCCCGAAACGCCGGTGGCTGGAGGAACTGAGAGCGTGCCCCTTCCCAACCCCTCGCCCCTCTGGGGAGAGGGGTGCCCGGAGGGCGGGTGAGGGGTTGCGCTGAAGCATCGGTAATGGGCGAACCGCAACACCAGGGACGCTGAGAACTCGGCACCCCTCACCCGACGCTCCCGCGTCGACCTCTCCCCAGAGGGGCGAGGTGACGGTGAGATTGGCGATCGCTGCCACGCGTCTCGCCATTCGAGCATAGCTCTCATGGCCTTCTCACCTCCAATCGCTCCACCGGAGCGATTGCTCCGCCTATAGGCGGAACGGCTCGAAGTCCCCAGAGGGGCGAGGTGGCCGAGAGATCGGTCATTGCTGCCACGCGTCTGCCATTCGAGCATAGCTCTCATGGCCTCCTCGCCTCCAATCGCTCCACTGGAGCGATTGCCCCGCCTATGGCGGTACGGCTCGAAGTCCCCAAAGGGGCGAGGTGACGGTGAGATTGGTGATCACTGCCGCGCGTCTCGCCATTCGAGCGTAGCTCTCATGGCCTTCTCACCTCCAATCGCCCCAGTGGGGCGATTGCCCCGCCTCCGGCGGTACGGCTCGAAGTCCCCAAAGGGGCGAGGTGGCCGAGAGAGCGGCGGCTCGCTCCAGGCGCCCAACCACAAGACCCTCAGTCGATTTCCCTCCCCTCGATGGGGAGGGATAAAGGGTGGGGTGGGGCAACGGACACAAGTCCATCCCAAACCCACACCTCACCCCCCACCGACCGTTCACGGCTCCGCGACAAAAGGCCAATTTCATGTGATGTTGATTGTCTTTGGCTTAGGGATCGACTGAGATATGGTGGCGCGGTTTGGCGCATGGCGACGAGCGCCGTCGCGGTTTTTAACGTATAGGTAAGGTCCGGTGATGAAGCGGGTTAACAATAGAATTGTGCAGGCTGGTCGTGTCTTGGCGATCGCCGCGTGTGTGTCGGCGTCGTTCGTGGCTGTGGCCTCTGCCGATACCATGCCGGTCATCGGCCAGGCGCCCGTGGTGGGCCAGGCTCCCGTGATCGGCCAGGCGCCGGCTATCGGCCAGGCGCCGGTAGGCCAGGCTCCGACCGATGCGGCCGCTCCGGCGGCGCCGGCCCCGATGGCTGCCGGCGACAAGCCGGTATCCTACTCCGCCGACCAGGCCGAGCGCGGCAAGGTCACCTATACGCGCGCCTGCGTGGATTGCCATGGCGATGACCTGCGCGGCGGTCTCATCGGCGGCGCGCCGCTGCGCGGCAGCGCGTTCGACGAGGCTTTCGCCAATGGCGCCCCGGTTTCGGGCCTGTTCCAGTTCATGAGTTCGCAGATGCCGCCGGATTCGCCGGGCCAGCTGTCGCCCACCACCTATCTGGAACTGACCGCCTATATCCTGCAGCAGAACGGCTACCAGGCCGGCGCACCGCTGCCGTCCGATCCGGACGCGCTCGATCACCTGCTCGTTCAGAAGTGAGCGTAAGCGTCGTTTGCCGGCCCCCTGACGGGGCCGGCAAGGCACTTTTGGCATGATCCCTTCCGATCTTACCGTCGATCTGGTGGTGATGCGCCTCATCGCCGGCGTCATCATGGCCGTGGTGCAGGCTCTCTGCATCGCCGCCATGGCGGGCGTACTGGGCGACAAGGGGCCCCGCTATGACGGGCGGCTCACCGTCTGGCCCTGGGGTCATGTGGCCCTGTTGGGGCTGGGCGCGCTGGCACTAAGCGGACTCGGCTGGGGCCGGCCGGTGGCCGTCGAGGCCGGCAAGCTCCGCTTTGGCCGCTGGGGCCTGGTGCTGGTGGTGCTGGCCGGCAGCGTGGCGCTGCTGCTGCTGGGCTTCCTGCTGCCGCTTCTGGTGCCGCCGCTCCTCAAGGGGCTGGACTATACGGCCGGCGTCACGCTCGCGGCCTTCATCCGCCTGACGGCGCAGCTCTGCGTCTGGGTGGCGCTGTTCTCCCTCCTCCCCATTCCGCCGCTCGCAGGCGCCCACTTCCTCACCGCCCTCGGCGTCCGGGTGCCCGAGCGCACCGAGACCTATCTGGGCCTGGCGCTCTTCGTCGTCACTGTCCTGGGCATCTCCCGCATGGTGATCCGCCCGGTTTTCAATGTTGTCGCGCCGCTGATCCTGGGCCCGGATATTGCGCTGGGGTAGGTGGCAGGGGTGCGGTGCGGCGGCGTGCGGTCCCTCCCCTATGTCTCCCTAACCACCGGATCATTCCGGCGCAGGCCGGAATCCATGTCCGTGGCGAGCCGATACATCCAGCGTGTGCGCATTCCCCGCATGGATCCCGGCCTGCGCCGGGATGACTCCGCGATGAGGAGGGATGGTGCTTCGTGATGGGGTGGGATGGTGCTTCAGAATCGGAGTGGAGCACCCACCACACCCACCGGCGCGAGGGCACTACACTGCGAGTGCCGCCCTCTTCCCCAATTTCCCCCACCCACCGGGTCATTCCGGCGGAGGCCGGAATCCATGTCCGTGGCGCACCACCACATCCAGCGTATGGATCACGCCCCGCATGGATCCCGGCCTCCGCCGGGATGACTCCGTGTTGGGGAGGGATGGTGCCTCATGGTGAGGAGGGATGGTGCTTCGGGAATCTAGGGTGTCAGACCACCGGCCAGGCGCAGCGGCGCCCCCCGGCTCACACTTCCATCACCTCGTCGGACAAATCCCGCCAGGTCGGGTTGTTTTCCTCGATCAGCCGCTTCTTCCAGTCCCGCTTCCATTGCTTGATGCGCTTTTCGCGCTCGATGGCGGCTGTGGGGTCCTCGTGCACCTCGTACCAGACCAGGCGCTCGACCCTATGGCGGGCGGTGAAGCTCTTGGGGTCGACATGGCTCTTGTGCTGCCAGATGCGGCCGGCCGGATTGCCGGTCACGCCCGTATAGAGCGTGCCGTTCTTCATGCTCGCCAGCATGTAGACGATGAAAATCTTCCCCATGGGTAGAGACAAGCATGCGGGCGCAGGCAGTTCAACACCAGCGGGTGGGTGATGGGCCGTGAGTCCCGCCCCTCATTCCCCAATTTCCCCCCACCCACTGGGTCATTCCGGCGCAGGCCGGAATCCATGTCCGTGGCGGGCCGATACATCCAGCGTGTGGGGACTTCCCCGCATGGATCCCGGCCTTCGCCGGGATGACTCCGTGGTCAGGAGGGGTGGTGCCTTGTGATGGGGCGGGATGGCGCCTCAGAATCGGAGTGGGACACCACCCACCCTCACGCAGGCACTACACCGGGAGTGCCGCCTCTCTTTCCCCAATTTCTCCCACCCACCGGGTCATTCCGGCGGAGGCCGGAATCCATGTCCGTGGCGCACCGGTACATCCAGCGTGTGGAGCATTCCCCGCATGGATCCCGGCCTCCGCCGGGATGACTCCGTGGTGAGGAGGGATGGCGCCTAACGATCGGAGTGGGAGAGTGCCCACCACACTCACCGTCGCGAAGGCACTGCACCGCGAGTGCCGCCCCCCTTTCCCCAATTTCTCCCACCCACCGGGTCATTCCGGCGGAGGCCGGAATCCATGTCCGTGGCGGGCCGGTACATCCAGCGTGTGGGGCATTCCCCGCATGGATCCCGGCCTTCGCCGGGATGACTCCGCGATGGGGAGATGGTGCCTCCTGGTGGGGAAAGACGGTGCCTCATGGTGAGGAGGGATGGCGCCTTACAATCGGGGAGGGACAGCCCCCCCAGACTCCCCCCTACAACGCCCCGCCATCCGTCAGCGGCGTGCCCGCGTAGCTGGCGATGATCTTGGCGATGGTGCCGTCGGCGGTGAGGGCCGCGAAGGCGTCGTCGATGGCCCGTTTCAGGGTCAAGTCGCCCTTCCACAGGCCGAAGACCAGATTGTAGCGCTGCAGTTCGGGCGGCATCCAGGCGGCGGTGAGTTTGTTGTCGGTGGCGAGGCGCCCGGCCAGAAGGGCCTCGGTGATGCCGGCGTCGAAGCTGTGGTCGGCGATGCCGGCGATCAGCTCTTCGGGCGTGCGCACCACCTGGTATTTGGCGCCCTTGTCGCGCAGATAGGTGGCGAGCCCGATGCGGTCGAGGCCGGAGACCAGGGTCAGGATGCCGATATTGAGGCCCTTGAGGTCGCCCACCGGCTGCGGCGAGATGATGGCCCAGCCGGTTTCGGCGTAAGAGGGGCTGGTTTCGAGGAACGAGCGGGTCTGGGTGGAATCGACGACGCCGCCGGCCACCACCAGGCACTGGGCCCGGTTGAGGCCCCAGTTGCGCGGGTTGATGTCGCGCCCGATGGCGTCGTTGGTGTTGAGCCCCAGGCCCACGCCGATCCTCTGGGTGATGGCCTTGAGGAGTTCCACATCGATGCCGGGCTTTTGCGGATCGCCGGTGACGAGCGGCGGATAGCTGGTGGGAACGCAGGCGCTGATCGAGCCGCTGGCCTCAGCCTCGTGCAGGGTATCGTCGGGCGGCAAAAGGCTCACGGCCAGCAGCAGCACCAGCACGACGCCTACCGATATGAAGTTTTTTCCCCAGCCGCCTAATCCGCGCATCGTCACATCAGGCTTTGTGGAAATCATAGAGTGCGATGGCGAACAGCACGATGGCGGCGCTCACCATGACGGCGATGCCGATCCAGGGCGTGAACTGGTTGTAGTGGATCAGGACGCCGCGCAGCGCATCCACCGCATAGGTCAGCGGGTTGTAGCGCACGATCGTCACCAGCCAATCCGGATAGGTGATGCGCGTCTGCGCCTGCGACAGCGCCGGATCGAACGGGAAGATCGAGCTGGAGGTGAAATAGAGCGGCAGGATGACGGCGTTGGAGAACACGCCAAAGCCCTCGAAACTGCGGATGCGGTTGGCGATCACGACGCCGAGCGAGGTCAGCGCGAAAGCCAGGATCGCCATCAGGCCCAGGGCCTTGAGCACATCCATGAAAGTCAGGGGCACATCGGCGAAGCGGGCCAGCACCAGCACCAGGCTGCCATGCAGCACCGCAACCGTGGCGCCGCCCAAAACCTTGCCCAACAGCACCGTGGTGCGCGACAGCGGCGACACCAGCACTTCGCGCAGGAAGCCGAATTCGCGGTCCCAGATCACCGACACCGCCGATTGCACGGAGGTGTACATGATGTTGAGCGCCACCACGGCCGGGAAGATGAACTGCAGATAGGTGAAGGGCACGACGAAGGTCGCCTCGCCATAGACCTCGCCGCGGAAATAGGGGTTGAGGCCGATGCCCAGGATCAGCACCCACAGGATCGGGCGGCTGAAACCGCCCACCAGCTGGCCGCGATCGCGCGTCGCCCGCTTCACCTCGCGCAGCCACAGCCCATAAAGCCCGCCGAGCTGGATCATCAGCCAGGGGCGGCGGCGGCGCTGGATGGGAATGGCGCCGGCAGTGGCCTCGGTCATGCTCATCGCGTGTGTTCTCCGCCGCGCTTGCCGAAGGCGAGGGTGCGCTCGCGCGCATCGGCGCCGCGGTCCCGCAATTCCCGCCCGGTGAGGTTGAGGAACGCCGCCTCGAGATTGGGCACCTCGGTGGAGAGCGCCCGCACATGGTTGCCGAACTGGTCGAGGAAGGTCTCGATGAACGCGTCATCGGCATTGAGCACGATTTCGGTATCGTCCTGCCGCGCCAGGCGCTCGCCGAAACGCTTGAGGATTTCGGCGCGGTCCGCCGGGGTGCGGGGCGTAAAGCGCAGCAATTGCTGGCCCAATTGGTGGCGCAGCGCGTCGGGGCTGTCGATGGCCAGGACCTTGCCCTTGTCGACGATGCAGACCCGGTCGCAGTTCTCCACTTCCTCGATATAGTGGGTGGTGACCAGCACGGTCAGCCCGCGCTCGGCCTGCAGGCGCCGCACATATTCCCACATGCGCTGGCGGCTCTGGGCGTCGAGCCCGGCGGTGGGCTCGTCGAGCAGCATCACCTCGGAATCATGGATGAGGGCGCGGGCGATTTCGAGCCGGCGCTTCATGCCCGACGAAAAGCTCCTGGCGGTCTTGTCGGCCCATTCGGTCAACTCCACCAGTTCCAGCATTTCGGCGATGCGCTGGCGCCGCAGCGGCTGCGGCACGCCGAACACCAGGCCGTGCAGGTCGAGGTTTTCGCGCGCCGTCAGCCGGTCGTCGAGGCTGGGTTCCTGGAACACGATGCCGAGGCGGCTGCGGGCTTCGAGCGGCTGGCGCGTCACATCATAGCCGGAGATCTCGGCGGTGCCGGAATCGGGCGCGAGGATGGTGCACAGGATATGCATCAGCGTGGTCTTGCCGGCGCCGTTCGGGCCCAACAGCGCGAACAGCTGGTTCTTGGGCACATCGAAGCTCACGCCATCGAGCGCCAGGGTGCGGCCATAACGCTTGGACAGCGCGGCGACGCGGATGGCAGGCAGTTTGGCCGAAACATCACTCATCAGGGCGCTACCGTCGCGGGATATTTGTATTTGTCGACAATGCCCTTGATGGTGCCGTCGCCGACGAGCTGGGTGATGGCCTGGTCGATCTGGGTGCGCATGAAGGCGTTCTGCTTGAGCAGCAGGCCGCCGACGCCCAGCGTCGTGGCGGGAATCGGGGCGCTGTCGATGATGTGGAGCCCCGCATAGGCCGGGTCGTGCTGCTGCTTATCCCAAAAGCTGGGGCCCCAGACGACCGCCACATCGGCGGTGCCGTCGATGAGGGCGCCGAGCGCCAGATCGTCGGAATTGAAGGGGAATATCTGCCAGCGTTTGTCCTGCGGCAGCGAGGCCGAATAGGTCGAAACGCGGATGGTGGCCGTGGTGCCGAGGGTGCCGGCGATGGGGCGGCCGGGCGGCAGGTCGCTGAGGGCCTTCAGGTCCGGCTTGGCGGTGACGAATTCATAGCCGATCGTGTCATAGGGGCGGGTCAGCGTCACCCAATCCGGATAGCCATCGGGGATGAGCTTGAAGCCCATATAGACGTCGCAGTTCTGCAACAGGATGGCGTAGACCTTGGTGAAATCCTCATTGGAGAATTCGCTGGGCACCACATAGCGCTTGGGCTCGAGCAGCAAAATCTGCGCAATGGCATCGGCGATCTCGCCATCCACCTGCCAGGAGGGGTCGCGCGGGTCCACGCAATACCGCAACTCCGAGGGGTTGAGCGGGCGGCCAATATCCCACTGGCCGGGCGCATAGGGCTGATCGTCGTAAAAATCGGGGTCCTGCTGCGCCAGGGCGGACGCCGAGGGGGCGATGAACGCCAGCGCCAGGACCAGCATTGCGAGCAGGCCGGTCAGGCGTCTGAAGACAAAATCAAAAGCCAAGACGGGTTACCTCACGAAAAGTCCGGGCGGAACGAAAACCGTTCCGCCCGGACGACTTTGGCTAATTACTTCTGCGCGGTCGTGAGGTTGTCAGGCAGCGCGAACACGTAAAGCGTGTGCGGGTTGTCCTGCGGCAGCTGCACTTCCGGGGTGATCAGCTTCAGACGGCCCAGGCCCGACGACCAGTTGGTGACGACTGCCACATACTGCTTGCCGTTCGAGGTGAAGGTGATCGGGAAGGATTCGATCGAGTTGTCGAGCGTCGGGCTGGTCCACAGCACCTTGCCGGTCGTCGCATCGAGAGCGAGCAGCTTGCGGTCGAGGGTACCCTCGAACACGATGTTGCCGGCGGTCGGGAGCGTCGAGGTGGTGACCGGAGCGTGCTGGCGATACATCCAGACGTCCTTCTGGTCTTCCAGGCTGATAGCACGAACCTGGCCGATGTTGCCGTCGCTGTCAGGACGCGGCACGCGGTTGTAGGTCGCAAGACCGCCACCGGTGTAGACCTGGCCCTGGTCGAGCGGGTTGACGACGGTGTTCGAGCAGAACTCGGCCGTCGGCATGTACATCATCTTGGTCTTGGGGCTGTAAGACGTAGCCTGCCAAGCACGCCCGCCGGGATCGGCCGGGCAGTTGACGGTGGTCTTGCCAACCTGCGGGATGACATCAGGATTGATGGTCTTTTCGCCGGTCGTCGGATCGATTGCCGTCACCACGTTCTGCGGCACGGTTTCGTGGGCCCACAGCCAGTTGCCGTTGGTCCGGTCGATCGATTCGATGATGGCGAGCTTACCGGCCGTGACGACCTGCTTGGTCATCTGGCCCTTGACGGGCAGGTCGACGAGCAGACGGTCATACACGTAGTCGAGGTCGAGAGTATCGGTCGACAGGTACTGGTGGTACCACTTCAGCTTGCCGGTCTTGGGGTCGATGGCGAGCGTGGAGTCGGTGTACAGCGCCTTGTTGGTGTACTTCGGATCCGGGTTCTTGGGCAGCAGGCCGTTCAGCACTGCCGGCCAGGGGTAAGGCTGGCCAACGCCGGCGAACACGACGCCCTGCTCGGGATCGTATGCACCGCTGATCCAGGCCGAAGCGCCGAAGCGGGAATCCTGCGGCAGGCCGTTCCAGCTGTTGCCTTCCGGGTTGTCGCCACGAGCGATCGTGTAGACGCGCCACATTTCCTTACCGGTCGTCGCATCATAGCCGCCGATGAAGCAGCCGCTCGAAGGCGTGCGGTCGCAGTTCGTCTGGCCCTGAACGATGACGCCGTCGGCGACCATCGGGCCACCCGAGAAGGCGAAGCCCTTCTTGTAGTCGGCGACCTGCTGGTCCCAGGCGAGCTTGCCGGTCTTGGTGTTGACGGCGACCAGGTGATCGTCGCGCGTTGCGAAGATCAGGTTGTCGCCATAGAGCACCTTGGCGCGCTCGCTCGAGGGGCTGACGCCGGTCGGCAGCGAATACTGGTACTGCCAGAGCAACTGACCGGTAGCGCCGTTGAGCGCCTGGATCAGGTGGCTGGAGTTCTGAACGAAGATCACGCCGTCATGGGCCAGCGGTGTTTCCTGGTCCGTACCGCCGGGCGACAGGCCCCACGACCAGACGAGCTGCAGGTCCTTGACGTTGTCCGAGGTAATCTGGTCGAGCGGGCTGTAGCCCCAACCATTGTAGGTCCGGCGACCCATCAGCCAGTCACCGTCAGCCGGGTTCTTCAGCGTGTCGTTGGTGACGGGCGTAACCTTGGCGAGGGCCGCATCAACGGCCGCCTGGATGTCCGCAGCCTGCTGCTGCTGGGCCCAGGCTGGTGACGCACATAGCGCCAGAACGAGCGCTGACGCCGTCAGCGCACTTCCTATCCGATTCATTACAATTTTCTCCCATGTCGGAACGAATATTCCGATCCCGCACAGGGCATGGACATGCGTGGTGCGGGAGGTGCACGCATGGGGTGAGTGCTACCATGCCAAGTCGTCGCGCGACGATCGGTCCCACCTATATACAACATCGTAATTTCCTTATTGACGCCACAGCCCTCGCGATTGCGCGACGCAGCTGGGGCGGATCGGGCGATGATTCAATCAAATGTGATAACGGGGTCATCGGCTTGAGGGATCGCAAAGGCGTGACCATGGGCGGGGAGCGTCACCAACGTTGAGGGGACTCCCTGTGTGTAGTGAGCGCTGCACCACCCCCTGTCGGGCTCGCCATTCGAGCATAGCTCTCATGGCGAGACGCGTGGCAGCGATCACCGATCTCTCGGCCACCTCGCCCCTTTGGGGACTTCGAGCCGTTCCGCCAGAAGCGGAGCAATCGCTCCAGTGGAGCGATTGGAGGCGAGAAGGCCATGAGAGCTATGCTCGAATGGCGAGACGCGCAGCGGCGGGTGAGGGGTGCAGCGTTCTCAGCATCCCTGATGTTGCAGTTCACCCCATTACCGATGCTTCGGCGCACCACCGGCATTTCAACCCAAACCACCGGGTCATTCCGGCGCAGGCCGGAATCCATGTCCGTGGCGTCCCGCTACATCCAGCGCATGGATTACTCCGTGCCTTGGGATAGTGAGCGCCCCGGAACTCAGCCCCCTCACAAATGCCTCACCTCCGCCGGCACATGCGCCCAGTCATCATTGAGCCCATCATAATACGTCACCGGCGCCGCCATCAGCTCATCGACATCCACCCCATCGAGGCAGGCGATGCTGATATTGTAATAGACCCCGCCCGTCATATTGGGCATGTCGACCCTATCGAACGGGTGGATGCCGCAATGGCGGCAGAAGAAGTGGTGGGCGACATCGCCCTTGCCCATATAGTCGATGAGGTCGTCGCCGCCGGCGAGGAGGCGAAAGGTTTCGGGCCAGGCATCCACCGACCACAGCCGCATCCTGGCGCAGATGGAGCAATTGCATTTGCCGGTGCCGGCCGAAATATCGGCATCGATCTCGAAACGAACGGCGCCGCAATGGCAGCTTCCCGCATAGGTCCTGAGCATGAGCCCCTCCCCCGGTTTGCCCCAAAAACTATGAGCCTAGGCCGCCGCAAGTCAATCGGGGCATGGCAGCGCCGTCGCACCGCCACGCCCCAACCCATCAGGGCCGCAGCCGTTTGGGGGTGCGGCTGACAAGGGTCACTTCCCTGATGCTGGCGATGCGCAGCAATTGCATCAGCACCCGGGCCAGCCCCGCCCCCATGCCCCCATGGGGCGGGCAGCCATAGCGGAAGAAATCGAGATAATCGGAGAGTGTTGCGGGATCGAGCCCGCGCTCGATGGCCTGCGCCACGAGCCGCTCATGGCGATGCTCGCGCTGCGCGCCGGTGGTGATCTCGACGCCTCGCCACAAAAGATCGAAGCCCCTGGTCAGGTCGGGCCGATCCTCCTGGCGCATATGGTAGAAGGCCCGGCTGCTGGCGGGATAATCGGTGATGAACAGGAATTCGTGGCCGGTGGTTTTCTCCATATCCCCGGCCAGAAGGCGCTCGCCTTCCGTATTGAGGTCGTCGGGCTTTGGGGGCACATGGCCGAGCGCCCTGAGCGTTTCGCGGGCCGCATCGAATGTGAGTTTTGGAAACGGGCGCGTGGGCGGCGCGATCGTGATGCCGAACAGGGCCTCGATTTCGGCGCCGTGGGTCTCGGCCACCGCCCCGATGGCATCGGCCAGCCAGCGCTCCTCCAGTGCCATCAGCTCGTGATGGTCCTTTATCCAGGCCATCTCCATGTCGATGGAGGTGAACTCGGTTTCGTGTCGGGGCGTGAAGGAGGGTTCGGCGCGAAAGGCCGGGCCGATCTCGAAGACCTTCTCCATGCCGCCCGCCACCGCCATCTGCTTATAGAACTGCGGCGATTGCGAGAGGAACGCCGTGGTGTCGAAATAGCGGACGGCGAAAACCTCCGCGCCGGACTCGCTGAAGGTGCCCATGAGCTTGGGCGAGTGAATTTCCCCAAAACCCTCGGCTTTCCAGAACGCCCGCATGGCCTGTTGCAGCGTGGTCTCGATGGCGAAGACCAGCTGCTGTTGCGGATATCTGAGGCTGACCTGCCGGTGGTCGATCCACTTGTCGAGCCCCGACGCCTCGGTGATGGGCAGCGGCGCCTCGGCGCGGCCGCAGATCTCGACGGTTTCGATCATCACCTCCAGCCCGCCCAGCTTCACGCCGGGGGCGGCAACGACCCGGCCGGTGACGATGACGGCGCTTTCGGGGGTCAGGCCATCGAGGGCTGCGGTCAGCGCGGCATCGTCCTTGCTCTCGGTCAGCTGAACCTTGCCGGTCGGATCGCGCAGGATGACGAAGCGCATGCGCTTCTGATCGCGGATGGTTTCGGCGAAACCCTTGAGCGTGACGCGCTGCCCGAGGTGCAGGGGCAGGGCTGAAACGAGGCTGCGGGGTAAAGGCGGGGTATGGGACATGACTTTCTCCGATGGGTCAAAACCGGAACGGAAAAGCCAAACTCACAGCCCCTCCGAAACCGGCAGGGCTGTGGTGATCAATGAGCGACGCTAGGGCGCGCGCACCAAATCCACGACCCCGGAGGGGCCGTTATTATTGATGGCGTTTTGCAGCTGCGTGCTCATGCGGCGATTTAGCCGCAACGCCCATGGGCTGTAAACCGCCAATCCGCCACTGGCGCGATTACCTCGGCGTCACGCCCCGACGTCGCCCTTTTTCGAACTTCATAAATCCATTAAGTCCATGGCCTAGTTTCATATTTGGGTGGCGGGAGCGGTTCGATGATTCTGGTGGCATGGCAGGGCAAGGGGTTTTGGGTCCCCATCATCGTGGCGATCGCCCTGTTCGCCCCCATACTGGCGCTGCGCCAGATCGATGGTCCGGCCATCGATCATGGCGTCGGCATCACCATGGGCCTTGCGGCCATCATCACCTTCATTATGGGCTTTGGGCTGAACCGCAGCGGCCCAAAGGGGCAGCCGGCGGCGCATTCCTTCTGCCGCGTGCCCTTTCAATATTGGGCGGTGCCGATGCTGGTCTTCGCCATATTGCTCGGCACACGCATCATCACCACCGAGGAAGCCCCGCCCGAAACCACCACCGCAACCCTGTTGGCGCCCGCTCCTATGGGCCGCAACAGCCTCGCCTGATTTTTTTGAACCGAATTGGAGTTTTGAATGCGATTGCGTCTTTTGATGGCCTGTGGCCTTGCCTTGTTGATGTCCGCACTTCCGGCTGCCGCACAGACGACCCCGTCGGCGACGCTGGTGCTGCCCTCGCCCGATGGCGCCACGACGCAAACCTATGCGGTGGATGATATCTCGGTGTCCCTGGCGCGCAGCAGCTATGACGCGCTGAGCGAGCCGGTCAGCGATATCGGCGTCACCATTTCGACCGTCCGGCCGGTGGACAGTTTCCTCCTCGAATGGATCAACCAGCGCAACACCGGACGCGATGCGCTGCGCGACATCACCCTGACGGTACCGGCCACCGGCGGGCTGGACACGGCTTTCGTCTACGCCCTCAAAGACGCCCGCGTCTCGGCATTCTCCGCCTCGCACTCCCTCGGCTCCGGCTCCGGCTTCATCACCCTGACCCTCAACGCCCGCACGATGACGCTTAATGGCGTGTCGATGAACTGAGGGGGGTAGTGGATTAATGGGGCAGAGGTGCTGAGGTGCTGAGGTGCTGAGGTGCTGAGGTGCTGAGGTGCTGAGGCTCCTGCCCCTCGCCGCTCGACATGGCAACTCCACCGCCCGCATATCCCGCGCTATCTCCTACCCATCACGGAGTCATCCCGGCGCAGGCCGGGATCCATGCGGGGAGCATCCCATACGCTGGATGCAAGCGGTGCGCCACGGACATGGATTCCGGCCTCCGCCGGAATGACCCGGAGGGCGTGGCGACATGGGGACCTGGTACTGGCGACTCCTGCCCCTCGATGCCGTTCCGCCGCAGGTGGAGCAAGCGCCCCATTGGGGCGAGTTGGTGGTGGAGAAGGCTATTTCCTCACGCACAAAGCCCGCGGTTCTTGTCCCCCTCGCCCCTCGGGGGAGAGCGACTGTCTTGGGGGTCAAGTGGGTTGCCACGGTTTGTTGTCCCTGATGATGGCGTTGAGAATGATGAGAAGCTTCCTGGCGACGGCGATGATGGCGACGAGCTTGGGCTTGCCGCTGGCGACGAGGCGGTCG
>DASYCZ010000046.1:0-2867 GCA_036499825.1 Devosiaceae bacterium | reverse complement strand
CTTGGCCCACTCGATCAGCTTGCCGAGCGGGACCGGCGTGGCATCGATCAGCCGGATCATCTCGTCGCCTTCCCGCCTCAATGTCCGGCCGGCCAACCCCGACAGCTTGGCGAAGGTCTCGGTGAAGATCGCCAGCGGGCGGCGGGCGTTGGCGTCGGCCAGCGTCGAGCGCGCCAGCTTGCCGACCCCCAGGTGATAATGATGGTGGGCGTTGGCGTTCCACGACGCCTCCAGCCCGCGCAGGCTCCCGGCTCCCCCCAGCTGGGCATGGATCAGCGCCAACAGATGCGCCCAGCTGCCGAACGACTTGTCGTAGGCATTGCCACCGTGGCGATCGACAAGCGCATCGAACCAACGACGCGGGATCACCTTGAGAAGATGGCCAAAAATGCTATCGCTGTAGCGCATGCCCGGTCCTGCTTTCTGAGTCTCGACAACCAGAAAGTAGCTGGTTCTTCCAGCAATGACCGGGCATGCACCCGCGGCATATCGAATCTTCCCCGGACAGCCCTGCCGTCTTCGGGGGAGGTGTCGCGGTCTTCCGCGACGGAGGGGGTCAAGAGATGGTACGGACCGGGTAGATAGGTAACAGAATAGACCGGGATGATGGGTGACAGGTTCAAACTGTCGGCGGGAGGACCGCCGATGAGTTGGAAGGAAACCTGTGTGATGGACGAGCGGATGAAGTTCATGGCGTCGTGGCTCGCGGGCGAGGACAGCAGGAGCGCGCAGTGTCGCGAGTTCGGGATCAGCCGGAAGACGGGCTACAAGTGGGCGGCGCGGTATGCTGCGGATCCGTCGAGCGGCCTGGCCGATCGTTCGCACGCTCCATTGAGTGCGCCGCACCGTCTGTCGGGTGAAGTGGTGGTGGCGATCCTGGCCTTGCGCC
Organism: Devosiaceae bacterium; assembly: GCA_036499825.1. GTDB lineage: Bacteria > Pseudomonadota > Alphaproteobacteria > Rhizobiales > Devosiaceae > Paradevosia. Next base: position 1,978 of record DASYCZ010000046.1, on the reverse strand, counting down.
ATGAGCATCCAAGCTGGGGACCGCGCAAGTTGCGGATCGTGCTGTCGGAGCGACGGCGGCAGGCCGTGTGGCCTGCGGCGAGCACGATCGGCGATCTTCTGAGCCGCGAAGGTCTGGTGGAGCCGTGCCGCCGCCATCGTTCGGCGCTGCCCCAGAGCGCGCCGTTCGGGTCGGTGAGCGAGGCCAACGACACCTGGTGCATGGACTTCAAGGGCTGGTTCCGGACCGACGATGGGCAGCGCTGCGATCCCCTGACGGTGAGCGATGCCCATAGCCGTTTTCTGCTGGCCTGCCGGATCGTGCCGCCGACCGGCGCCGGCGTTGACCCGGTGATCGAGGGCCTGTTGCGCGACTATGGCTTGCCCTGGGCCATCCGGACCGACAATGGCGTGCCGTTCAGCAGCACCGGCGCGGGCGGGCTGAGCCAGCTGTCGGTGCACTGGTTGAAGCTCGGCATCCGTCTGGAACGCATCGAGCCGGGCTGCCCGCAGCAGAACGGCCGGCACGAGCGGATGCATCGCACGCTCAAGGCCGAGACGGCCAACCCGCCAGCCGCCGACGCGGTCGCCCAGCAAGCCCGCTTCGACCGGTTCCTCTCGGTGTACAACGAGGAGCGCCCGCACGAAGCCCTCGGCCAGATCCCGCCGGCCAGGATATGGCGGCCCAGCTCGCGGCCCTATCCCTCGCGGATCGAGGAACTGGCCTACGACGACCGGCACGCCGTTCGCCGCGTTCGCTCCACCGGCGAGATCAGGTGGCGCGGCGAGCTCGTCTTCCTGACCGAGACCTTGGTCGGTGAGATCGTCGGCATTCGAGAGGTTGCCGACGGCAGCTGGGTCGTCCGCTTTGCCACCCTCGACATCGGCGTGATCGAGCACAAGACCATGAAACTGCGACGCTTCACGGCGCCCCGGCCGGGGCGCCGTGAAGCGCCAAACTCAACCAAATCTGTTACCCATCATCCCGGTCTGTAGTGTTACCAATCATCCCGGTTGCTCAACGCGAGATGGTGCGTCCCGCCCCCTCCGTCAGCGTAAGACGCTGCCACCTCCCCCGAAGACGCAGGGCTGTCCGGGGAAGTTCAAGCATATTTGAAGGCGAGCTGGTTGGGGGAGTGTCTGGGTTGAGCTTTTGCGGGGTTAACGTCCGGTGGTTTGTCGATGTGAGCGATCGCTTTTCGCATGAACAACCGGGCGCCGATCAGCTCGACGAAGCGGAGGATCGGCATTTTGATGTGATTGTCGCGGGCAGCGATGCGTAGCAGCACGTAGGCGATCATGGCGGCGACGAGTTGCAGGCGGATGGCGTTGGGGCTGCGGCCGAGGAAGGTCCTGATCTTGAGATGCTGCTTGATCCAACGGAACAGCAGCTCGATCTGCCATCGGGTTTTGTAGAGGCTTGCGATCTCGACGGCGGAACGCTCGAGGTCGTTGGTGACGAGGCTGATCCGTGCTCCGCCGTCACGCTTGATGCGCACTCGGCGCATCGGGATGGCAAGCCTGGAATTGCCTTTGCTGACCAGCTTGATCTCGGCATCGTCGATGATGGTGAAGCCGTCGCCCGTGCTTTCCTCGACAGGCCGCCATCTGGTTGCGCGGTATCGCGAGCTGGTCTTGGCGCGGGTCACGAACAGGGCGTCGAGCTGATGGATGCCCACCCACCAGTCATATCGGCAATAGGCCTTGTCGAAGACATAGGTATGGCCCGATGCGATCGCCATTTGCCGGCCGATCTCGATATCGTTGACGTTGGCGTCGGTCATCGCGATCTCGGTTGGATTGTCCGACACCGGATCGTAGACGACATGCAGCTTCAGGCCCCTGATACGGCCATTCCACTTGGCCCACTCGATCAGCTTGCCGAGCGGGACCGGCGTGGCATCGATCAGCCGGATCATCTCGTCGCCTTCCCGCCTCAATGTCCGGCCGGCCAACCCCGACAGCTTGGCGAAGGTCTCGGTGAAGATCGCCAGCGGGCG
>DASYCZ010000045.1:0-138859 GCA_036499825.1 Devosiaceae bacterium | reverse complement strand
CCCGCTGGGTGACAGTCAAGATCTTCATCCTGATGGGGGCGCTGTGCGGCGTCTCGGCGATCATCGCCACCGCACGCCTCAATTCGGCGGCCAATTCGCTCGGCACGCTCGACGAGCTCTACGTCATCGCTTCGGCGGTGGTGGGCGGCACGTCGCTGTCGGGCGGCGTGGGCACCGTGGTCGGCGCCATGATGGGCGCCGTGGTGATGCAATCGCTGCAATCGGGCATGCAACTGATGGGTCTCGACACCCCGGTGCAGTCCATCGTCGTGGGCGTCGTGCTCGTGTTTGCGGTCTGGCTCGACACGCTTTATCGCCGTCGCGCCAACTAGGAAGTGTCGATGATGCTGGAAAAGAAGACCCCCCTCGTTGAACTGATCGACATCTCCGTGTCGTTCGGCGGCATCAAGGCCGTCGATAACGCCTCGGTCGAGCTCTACCCGGGCGAGGTTGTGGCGCTGCTTGGCCATAACGGCGCGGGCAAGTCGACGCTGATCAAGGTATTGTCGGGCGCCTACAAGCGCGATTCCGGCACCATCAAGGTCGATGGCAAGGAAGCCAGCATCGCCAATCCGCGCGATGCCAAGGGCTATGGCATCGAAACGATCTACCAGCAGCTGGCGGTGGCGGACAATGTCGATGCCGCGGCCAATCTCTTCCTCGGCCGCGAGCTGGTGACGGCGTTCGGCACGCTCGACGATGCCGCCATGGAATCGAAGGCGCGGCAGGTGATGGGGCGGCTCAACCCCAATTTCAAGCGCTTCAAGGAGCCGGTAAAGGCACTGTCGGGCGGCCAGCGGCAATCGGTCGCCATCGCCCGCGCCATCCTCTTCAATGCCCGCATCCTGATCATGGACGAGCCGACCGCGGCGCTCGGTCCGCAGGAGACGGCGCAGGTCGGCGACCTGATCAAGCAGCTCAAGTCGGACGGCATCGGCATTTTCCTGATCAGCCACGATATCCACGACGTGTTCGATCTCGCCGACCGCGTCTGCGTCATGAAGAACGGCCAGGTGGTGGGCACCGCCCCCACCAGCGACGTCACCAAGGACGAAGTGCTGGGCATGATCATTCTGGGCAAGGTACCGGACGGCGCCGTGCCGGGACCAGGCGCGCTGCGCAACTGACGCGCCGGCCTCAGGGCGCGTCGCGGTCCTGGGCCAGGTCTTTGGCGCTTTGCCGGCGGTGATTGACAAAGCCCACCGCGATGCCGACAGCGACCGAGAGCACGAACAGCACGGGCTTGGTATAGGCCGGCACCGAGATGCCCTGATTGTCGCAAAAGGCCAGGGCCAGCAGCGACACCACTCCCAGCACCACGAAGGTGATGGCCCCGGGACGCCACGTGCTGGGCATTGGACGGCTGAAGATCATGAGCACGAGCTTTCCGGGTAGTGGTGAGTGTTACATGGCATTGGCGGGGCGGGGATGCCAGAGCGGATATGGTGATGGAGATTTTTGGGCGTGGTACCCGGATGGGTCCGCTGCCGTCCCGATCCGACACTTGCGGTTCTTTCGATTTCCCGCGTGGGGGTAAGCCGCGATCACGAAACCTCCCGTCCGTCCCACTCCCCGCCCTTGACCTCTGCCCCGGCAGCGCGGTAGCTCGCGCAGCTGTTTTCCGGAGATATGCCGATGCCGGCTTCGAACTTCGTTCTGACCCTTTCCTGCGCGGATCGGCCGGGTATCGTCGCCGCGGTGACTACGGAACTGGCGGGTCTCGACGCCAACATCGCCGAATCCAACCAGTTCTGGGACCGCGAGACCGGGCGGTTCTTCATGCGGCTGGCGTTCACCGCGCCGGAAGGCGTGACCCGTGAGGTGCTGGAGAGGGCCCTCAATCCAGCGATCGAGCGCTTTTCCATGCGCACGCAACTGGTCGACCAGCGCACCCGCAAGAAAGTGCTGGTGATGGTCTCCAAATTCGATCATGCGCTGCTGCACCTGCTCTACCAGATCCGCGTCGGCTGGCTCGACGCCGAGGTGGCGGCGATCGTTTCCAATCACGAGGATTCCCGTACCGCCGCCGACTATGAGGGCATTCCCTATCACTTGCTGCCCGTGAGCAAGGACAACAAGGCCCAACAGGAAGAACAGGTGCTGAAACTAGTGCACGAGACGGGCGCCGATCTTGTGGTGCTCGCCCGTTACATGCAGGTGCTCTCCGACAAGTTCGCCACGCGCCTTTATGGGCAGATCATCAATATCCACCACTCGTTCCTGCCCAGTTTCAAGGGCGCCAAGCCCTATCACCAGGCCCATGAGCGGGGCGTCAAGATCATCGGCGCCACCGCGCATTACGTAACGCCCGATCTCGATGAAGGCCCTATCATCGAGCAGGAAACCGCGCGCGTCACCCACGCCATGAGCCCTGACGATCTGATTGCCGCGGGCCGCGACATCGAAAGCCGCGTGCTGGCGCGGGCCGTGAAGCTGCATCTCGAGAACCGGGTCATGCTGAATGGGCGCAAGACCGTGGTGTTCGGGTAGGACCAGCCGCCAATCGCTAAGAGTCCCCTTCGCAACCGCCAAAGACGCGCTAGAGTGGCGCCCGGATTTGCGCCGGGCCGGAGCGGGCGCATAAGGATGAGGACGGGTTGATGCACGATATCGAAACGATCACGACGCCAATACGCATCGACCTATGGCCGGATGCGGCGCCGGGGCAGCGCGGTCCGCAATTCCTCGATAGCGTCGTCCCGGTGGGGGCAGTGGCCGGCATCGACAAGCCGTTTGTCGAGCTCAGGCGGCCAGAACACCCAAATGGCGCCAGCGTCATTGTGCTGGGCGGCGGCGGCTACCGCCATATCCAGATGCTCAAGGAAAGCGATCTGGCGGCGGACCTGCTGCTCGGGCTGGGGGTAACGGTGGCGGTGCTGCATTACCGCCTGCCCAATGACGGCTGGCCGGCCGAGGCGCCCGTACAGGACGTACAGCGGACGGTGCGGCTGCTGCGCGCCCGGGCCGCAGAGCTCGGCCTCGATCCGGGCCGCGTCGGCGTGCTCGGCTTCTCGGCGGGCGGCCATCTGGCGGCGATGAGCGCCACGCGCTTCGATTTCTCGACCTATGCGGATGTGGACGCGGCGGACAGCCTGCCGGCACGTCCCGACTTTGCGGCGCTGATCTTTCCGATCACGACGCTGCTGCCGCCCTTCGATACCACTTCGACGCGGCGCGTGCTGATGGCGGACGGCAACGACCCCGAACGGCTCAAGGCGTTCTCGCCGCCATTGCATGCCGCCGGTACGGCGCCGCCGACCTTCATCGCCCATGCCTCCGACGATCTCGTCGCCGATCCGCGCCACAGCCTGATGATGTTCGAGGCGCTGCAGGCGGCTGGGGTGCCGGTCGAAATGCACATGTTCCAGAATGGCGGCCATGGCCATGCGCATGGCGCGCCCGACAGCCGCTTCCATCTGTGGCAGGGCCTGTTCGCCAGTTGGGTCGCGCCCCATATCGCCGCCCCGGCAACCAAGGCCTAGGGCCGATGGCGTTGGAGCTGCGGCATTGGCGGGCCTTCGCCACCGCCGCCGAGACGTTGCATTTCGGGCTTGCGGCCGAGCGGCTGGAATTGACGCAGCCGGCGCTGAGCCAGTTGGTCAAGACCACCGAGGAGGCGCTGGGCGTCAAGCTCTTCGATCGTTCCCGGCGCCGCGTCAGCCTCACCGAGGCCGGCAGCGCCCTGTTGCCGGAAGCGCAGGCTGTGCTCGGCCAGTCGCGCCGGGCCGAGCGCCTGGGGCTGGTCGCCGGGCGCCGGGCCAGCCGTACGCTGGCCATCGGCTATGTGGGATCGGCCGCGCTGCATCCCCTGTTCAGCCGCCTCATCGGCATGCTCGGCGCCATCCGCCCCGCCATAGCGATGCGGCTCGATCAGGTGGGGCTGGTGCAGCAGGTGGCCGAGGTCAGGGACCGCAATCTCGATATCGGCATCACCCGCTCCCCCATGCCGGCGCTCGATCCCGCCGTCACCGTGCTGGCGCTTGACCGCGAGCCCATGGTGCTGGCCTTCGCCTCGGGCGATGCGCGCGGCCGAAACGAAGGACCATGTGCACTTGCCGACTTCGCCGACGATGCGTTCCTGCAATATGGACTGCAGGGCAGCGGTGGGCTGCACCTGCTGGTGCGCAGCGCCTGCGAGAGCGCCGGCTTTGCACCGCGTGTCGCCCAGACGGTGCCGCAGATCGCCACCATGCTGGCGCTGGTCGGCGCCGGGCTGGGGGTGGCGCTGGTGCCGGAATCGGCAGGACGGCTCGGCGTGCCGGGCGTCGCCTGGCGGCCGTTGCGCGAACCTGTGTTCACCGATCTCAACATTCTTTACCGCCGCGGCGACACGGCGCCGGCGCTGCGCGAGGCACTCGCCGTGGCGCGCGGGATTCATAAGTCCAGCTTATGAAATTAGTCGCCTCCGCCTCTTGGTCAGGGCGGTAGTGTCAGTATTTTCGGCAGATCAGTGCGGTCGCCCAAGCCCCATGGCGGGACCGGCCCGCCGCCGACGCCAGGCGCGCAGACGCCGCAACACCAATCAGGGAGGAATTACCGATGAAGCCTTTCGCCGCCGCCGCCATGCTGGCCATGGCTACGCTGCTGCCCGCCACGAGCGCTCTCGCCCAGGCAGCGCCCGCGTTCAAGATGGTCAATCCAGGTCAGCTCACCGTGGCCTACCGGACCGACGACAAGCCGGTTTCCTTCATCGATGAGAGCGGCAAGCCGGCCGGCTTCCTGGTCGATTTCGAGAATGCCATCGGCGCCGATCTCGGCATCAAGATCGAATACATCGCGACCGACTTCGCCAGCATGGTGCCCTCGATCCGCAACAACCGCTATGACACCGCCGCCTTCCAGACGCTGGTGACCCCCGAGCGCAGTGCGGTCGTCGATTTCACCACGGCGCTGACCTATTCGCAGGCCCGGCTCGTCACCCGCAAGGAAGCCCCGATCGAAAAGGTCGATGGTGCCAGCGGCAAATCCGTCGCCATCACCCGCGGCAGCGCCCTCATCCCGCAACTGCAGCAGATCGCCCCGGGCGTCACCGTCCGCGAGTTCCCCAATATCGCCGCCAGCCTCAACGCGCTGCTCGCCGGCCAGGTCGATGGCCTGTTCACCGGCCTCAGCACGGCCAGCCATCTGGTCAACGATCACCAGGAACTGACGGCGTCGCAGATCGTCACCACCGGCACCTCGGCCTTCCCGGTGTCCAAGGACAATCCGGAGCTGACCAAGGCGCTGAACGCCTCGATCGACAAGCTGATGAAGGATGGCACCTACACGAGGCTCTACGTCAAATGGTTCGCCGATGACGTCGAGATCCCGGACCAGCTGTATGCCGATTATCCCGGCATGCCGCATCCCGAAGACCTGAAGTAGGACGGGCCGGCAGGATGTTGCAAGGGCTCGCCAGAATCCAGCAGACCTTCTTCGATCCGGGCGAGATCGCACGGGTAATGCCGCAGCTGCTGCTGACGGGCCTGCCCAACACGATCCTGCTCGCCATCGTTGCCAGCCTCATCGGCATGGTGCTGGGCCTGCTCATCGCCATGGGACTGCGATCACAGCGCAACTGGCTGCGGTTTCCCTGCCGCGCCTTCGTCGATCTCCTGCGCGGCCTGCCGCACATCCTGACCATCTACATCATCGGACAGGGCCTGCCGCTCGCCGGCGTCGCCCTGTTCGGCAACAACACCTATGCGTATGCGGCGCTCGCCATCGGGCTGATCGAAAGCGCCTATATGGCGGAGATCTTCCGGGCGGGCCTGCAGAGCGTGGAAAAAGGGCAGATAGAAGCCTCGCGCTCCCTCGGCATGACAGCGGCGCAGACCATGCGCTACGTCATCCTGCCGCAAGGCATCCGCCGGGTGCTGCCCCCGCTCACCGGCCAGTTCATCCTGGTCATCAAGGGCACGGCCCTGGTCTTCCTGCTCGGCCTCACATCCAGCCAGCGCGAGATCTTCTCGATCGCCCAGGATGCGGCGATCAACGATGCCAATCTTTCACCGCTCACCGCCGCCGGTATCTTCTATCTCGTCCTGACGGTACCCATGACGCATCTCGTCAATGCCTGGGAGCGGCGCATGGGCGTTTCAACGCGGAGGGCTGCAAGTGAAAACTGACCAGAACGCCGCCGTCCGGTTCATCGACGTCAATAAATCCTTCGGCACCGTGCAGGTCTTGCGCGGCATTACGCTCGATATTCCGGCGGCCACGACGACCTGCATCATCGGTCCGTCCGGCTCCGGCAAGTCGACGCTGCTGCGCTGCACCAACCTGCTTGAGCGGCCGGAAAGCGGCCGTGTCATGATCGGCGACGAGGAAGCCACCGGCCCCGACATGAACATCGACGTGCTGCGCCGCCGCGTCGGCATGGTTTTCCAGCACTTCTTCCTGTTCAGCCATCTGAGCGTCCTCGAAAACGTGACGCTGGCGCTGCGCAAGGTCCGCCGGATGGGCGCCGGCGAGGCGGAGGCGCTGGCCATGAAGCAACTTGAAGCGGTGGGCCTCAAGGGCTTCGAGCGCCGCCGCCCCTCGGAATTGTCGGGCGGCCAGCAGCAGCGTGTTGCCATCGCCCGGTCTCTGGCGATGGAGCCCGAGGTCATGCTGTTCGATGAGGCGACCTCGGCGCTCGATCCTGAATTGGTCAAGGGCATCCTCGAACTCATGACCGGCCTCGCCAAATCCGGCATGACCATGATCGTCGTCACCCACGAGATGCGGTTCGCCCGCGAAGTCGCCGGCCGCGTCGTTTTCATGGACAAGGGCACGATCGTCGAGGCGGGCGCGCCCGATGCGGTGTTCGACCATCCGCAGAGTCCGCGGCTGCAGCACTTCCTTAGTCAGGTTCTTTGACGTCTCCCCACGAAGGCCGCCCAAATGACTGCTCATTCTGAAATGCCGCGTGCGACGACAGCGGAAATCCGGGCCTTGTTCTCCCAGCGTTCGATGTGGGAATCGTGGCTCGAAGTGGAAGCGGCGCTGGCCGAGACGCAGGCCGGGCTCGGCCTCATTCCGGCGGCGGCCGCCATCGAAATCCGCGCCCGGGCCAATTTCGACAGCATCGACCACGCAACGCTGTTGGCCGATGTGAAACGCACCCGCGCGCCCATCGTGTCGCTGGTGCGCGCCCTGTCGGCGGCCTGCGCGGGCGATGCCGGCAAATATGTGCATTGGGGCGCAACGACGCAGAACGTCATCCAGACCGGCTATGCGTGGCTGTTGCACGAGGCCCATGGGGCCTTCATGCAGCGCTTCGACGACGCTCTGGCGCGGCTGGCCGATCTCGCCGAGAGCGAGGCGCAGACGGTGACGGTCGCCCGCACCAATATGCGCCAGGCGCTGCCCATCACCTTCGGCTTCAAGGTAGCAGGCTGGATCGAGGAATGGCTGCGCCATCGCGAGCGCCTCACCGAGGCCGCCCCGCGCATCTTCCGCGCCCAATGGGGCGGCACGGTCGGCGCCATGCATGTGCTGGGCGATGCCGGGCCGGAGGTGAACAAGAGGCTGGCGGAGCGGCTCGGCCTCGGCAGCTTCACGGTGCCATCCCGCGCCGCGCTCGACGGCTTCGCCGAATATGTGGTGGTGATGGCGCTGTTCGCCGCCACCTGCGGCAAGATCGCCAGGCACCTCTATACGCTGATGGCCAACGAGATCGAGGAAGTGGCGGAGGACCTGGAGGTCGACGTCATCGGCTCCAGCACCATGCCCCACAAGATCAACCCGAAGACGGCGGTGCGGATCATCTCGCTGTCGACGCGCCTGAGGGCACTGGCGCCGCTGGCGCTGGAGGCGATGCAACCGGCCTTCGAGGGCGACGCCTCCAGCAACACGACGATCACAGCGCTGGTCGAGGAAACCGCACCGCTGGCCTATGAGCTGATCGACGAGATGGAAAAGTTCCTGGCAACGCTGCGGCTCGATCGCCCGCGCATGCGGGCCAACCTGGCACTGGGCGGCGACTTCCTCGCTTCCGAGAACGTCATGATGCTGCTGGCCCCGGAAATCGGGCGGACGGCGGCCCATGACCTCGTGCACCACGCCGTGACGGTGGCGAGCGCGAACGGCGAGGGATTGGTCGAGACGTTGCTCGCCGGCGACGAAATAGCGGGCGTTTCCGAGGCGGCGCTGCGCCATGCGGCCGACCCCACCATCTATACGGGTCTCAGCGCCGGCCTCGCCCGCGACATGGCGGCAGCGGCGCGCCGGGCGGTCGCGGGCTGAGCCTTGCCCCGACTTCCCGGACCCATGATCGCCGTGGAACGCCCTATCCCTTGACCGGGAACAACCGCCAGCGTTTGGGACGGAAGGCGATGCGGGTGCGCTCGCCGGCGGGGTGATCGAAAGGCAGGTCGATCTCGACCGGCCCTTGCTCGCCGCCGATTTCGAGTTCCACGCGGCGCGTGCCGCCGACCCGGCGGCTGGAGGTGACCACACCCGCAAGGCACGCATCGCCATCGACCAGTTCGACATCATGCGGGCGGAAATACAGCCGCCCCGCCCCCTCCGGAACCTGCGGCGCCGGCAGGCCGATGGCGCGGCCGCCGACCCACAATTCATTGTTCTCCACGCTGACCGGCAGCGCGCTGGATTCGCCGATGAAGCTGAATACGAACGGCGAATTCGGCCGGTCGTAGACATCGTCGGGCGTACCGACCTGCTCGATGGCGCCCTGGCTCATCACCACCAGCCGGTCGGCGAGTTCCAGGGCCTCCTCCTGGTCATGGGTGACGAACACCGTGGTGTGGCCGGTGCGGTCATGGATGTCGCGCAGCCATTGGCGCAGCTCCTTGCGCACCTGCGCATCGAGGGCGCCGAACGGCTCATCGAGCAATAGCACCGCCGGCTCGATGGCGAGCGCCCGGGCCAGCGCCACGCGTTGGCGTTGCCCGCCCGACAATTGTTGCGGATAGCGTTTCTCGAGTCCGGAAAGCTGCACCAGATCGAGCAGCTCCAGCGCCCGGCGGCGGATTTCAGCCGCAGGCGGACGGCTGCGGCGCGGCCGGACGCGCAGGCCGAACGCCACATTGTCGAGCACCGTCATGTTGCGGAACAATGCATAGGCCTGGAACACGAAGCCGACATGGCGTTCCTGCACCGACTTGTTGGAGGCATCCTCGTCGCCGAAGAAGATCTGCCCCGCCGTCGGGGTTTCAAGACCTGCGATGAGACGCAGCAGCGTGGTCTTGCCCGAGCCCGAGGGCCCGAGCAGCGCGATCAGCTCGCCCGAGCGGATGTCGAGCGAGACGTCCCGCAATGCCGGGTAGCGCGCGAATTCCTTGCGGATATTTTGGACGCGGATTTCCATGAAGCCTGTCTCTTAGTGCCGGCGGGTCGCGGCAAGTTCGTCGCCGAAGCGCATTTCGAGGCCGGTCTTTATGACCAAGGTGACGAGTGCCAGCAGCGCCAGCAGCGAGGCGACCGCGAAGGCGGCGCCGGCATTGTAGTCGTTATAGAGGATTTCGATATGCAGCGGCATGGTGTTGGTCTTGCCCCGGATGTGGCCGGAAAGCACCGATACGGCGCCGAACTCACCCATGGCGCGGGCATTGCACAACAAGACGCCGTAGAGCAGCCCCCATTTGATGTTGGGCAACGTGACCCGCCAGAAGGTCTGCCAGCCGGAGGCCCCCAGCGACAACGCAGCTTCCTCATCGACATTGCCCTGCGCCTGCATCAGCGGAATGAGCTCGCGGGCAACGAACGGGAAGGTGACGAAGACCGTCGCCAGCACGATGCCGGGTACCGCGAAGATGATGGCGATGTCGTGCGCCTTGAGCCAGGGGCCAAAATAACCCTGCGCGCCGAACAGCAGCACATAGACCATGCCGGAAACGACAGGCGACACAGAGAACGGCAGATCGATCAGCGTGGTGAGGAAGGCCTTGCCCTTGAACTCGTATTTGGCCACCGCCCAGGCGGCGGCGACCCCGAAGATCAGGTTGAGCGGCACGGAGATCGCCGCAACCAGCAGCGTCAACCGTATGGCCGCCAGCGCATAGCGGTCGCTGATGGCCTTGTAGAAGGCCTCAACGCCGGGCCGGAAGGCCTCCGTGAACACCAGGACCAGCGGCAACACCAGCACCAGCACCATGAACACTACGGCGATGACGATCAGCAGCCAGCGAATGCCCGCCGCCTCGGTGGTGGAGCCGGCATGGGCATCGGGCGACAGCGGCGCCGGGCGACTATCATAGACCATCGCCGAACCTCCGCCGTGACCAGGACTGGATGAGATTGATCGCCAGCAACATCACGAAGGCGACGATCAGCATGACGACGGCGACGACCGCAGCGCCGGGGACGTCGAACTCCTGCAGCTTGATGACGATCAGCAGCGGGGCGATCTCCGAAACATTGGGCAGATTGCCGGCGATGAAGATGACCGAGCCATATTCACCCACAGCCCGGGCGAACGCCAGCGCGAAGCCGGTCAGCACCGCCGGCACCAGGCGTGGCAGGATGACGAAAAAGATGGTCTGCCAGCGCCGCGCCCCAAGCGTTGCTGCGGCTTCCTCGAGTTCCTGCTCGAATTCCTCCAGCACCGGCTGCACCGTGCGCACGACGAAGGGCAGGCCGACGAAGATCAGCGCGATGACAATGCCGGTGGGCGTATAGGCGATCTTGATGCCATGGGCGGCAAACAGCGAGCCCACCCAGCCATTGGGCGCATAAAGGCTCGATAGTGAAATGCCGGCGACTGCCGTCGGTAATGCGAACGGCAGGTCCACGATGGCGTCGAGCAGGCGGCGTCCCGGGAAGCGGTAGCGTACCAGCACCCAGGCGACCAGGAGGCCGAAGACGACATTGACCAGTGCGGCGATCAGCGCCGAGCCGAAGCTGACCCGCAAGGCACCCAGCGTTCGCGGCGCCAGCGCGATTTCGGCGATCCGCTCCGGTGGCAGCGAGAAGGCCTTGAGGAAGAGCGCCGCGATCGGGATCAGGACGATCAGCGAGAGATAGACCAGCGTATAGCCAAACGTTACCCCGAAACCCGGGATGACGCTTGGCTTGCGAAAGCTCCATCCCGCCGCGGCGGGATGGGCATGGGGGCTACTGGCCTGGGGTGTATATCTGGTCAAAGATGCCGCCATCGCCGAAGTGCTTGGGTTGAACGGCGGCCCAGCCACCGAACATCGGATCGTCAATGGTGACGAGCTTGATCTTGGGGAACGCGGCGATAAGCGACTGGTCCTGCACCAATTCGGGCTTGGCCGGGCGGTAGTGGTTCTTTGCCTCGATCGTCTGGCCTTCCGGCGAATAGAGGTAATTGAGATAGGCTTCGGCGACCGCGCGGGTGCCGTGCTTGTCGACATTGGCATCGACGATGGCCACCGGCGGCTCCGCCAGGATCGACTGCGGCGGAACCACGATATCGAAATTGTCGGCGCCGAATTCATCGAGCACCAGATAGGCCTCGTTTTCCCAGGCCAGCAGCACGTCGCCGATCTGCTTTTGGGCGAAGGTCAGCGTGGCGCCGCGCGCACCGCTGTCGAGCACCGGGACGTGGGCATAAAGCTGCTTGATGTAATCCTTGTCCTTGGCCTCATCGCCGCCATTCTGGCCATTGGCCCAGGCCCATGCGGCAAGATACCCCCAGCGCGCCCCGCCCGAGGTCTTGGGATTGGGCGTTACGACCTGGACGCCGTCCTTGACGAGATCGCCCCAGTCCTTGATGCCCTTGGGATTGCCCTTGCGCACCAGGAAGATGATGGTCGAGGTGTAAGGCGTGTTGTTGTTTTCGAACTGCCCGCGCCAATCCGTCTTGATGCTGCCAGCCTTGGCGGCGATGGCATCGATGTCGCTCTGCACGGCGAGCGTCACGACGTCTGCTTCCAGCCCATCGATCACCGCCTGAGCCTGCGAGCCCGAGCCGCCATGGCTGTTCTCGATGGTGACGGTATTGCCGGTGGTCTCCTGCCAATGCTTGGCAAAAGCCTCGTTGAATTGTTCGTAGAGCTCGCGGGTCGGATCGTAGGAGACATTGAGGAGCGATTGCTCGGCACCGCGTGCGGTGACGGAAAAGCCCAAAGCCAAAGCGGCGAAAAAGCCGCCATAGGCCAGGATTTTGGCCGTTGTCTTCATCATTACCTCCTGGTGAAGCGCTGATTAAAGACTACTAGTTCAGTCGGCATTTACAAGGCGCAGGCCATGCGTCGAAACCGGGCGCCGCAGAAAAAGTTCCCTGCCTTGTGACCGGGAAACGGAAAATCTGCTTTAGGGCAAGGCCTGGGACGACGACGAGCATGTGCCGGCGCCGCAACCTGGAGGCGGGGCCGGCACGCTTGGAATATCTATCGATCAGTGAGGGGCGACGGCCGCCGGATCCATCCACATCGGCTCGAAGCCATGGCCATCGAGATCCTCGAAGGCGCGGCCATACATGAAGCCCATATCCTGGGGCGCCCGGAAATCGGCCTTGCCGCCGGCTGCAGCCGCAGCCTCGGTGATGGCATCCACCTCTTCTCGGCTGTCGCGCGACAGGGCGATCAGGGCGCCGACGCTTTTATGCGAATCCGCGATCGGCTTGGAGGTGAAGGTCGAGAAGAACTCATGCGTGAGCAGCATGAACACGATGGTATCCGACCAGGCCATGGAGGCCGCGTTGTTGTCGCTGAACTGCTCGTTCTTGACGCATCCGATGGCTTCATAAAAGCGGATCGAGGCCGCAAGATCCCGCACCGGCAGGTTCACGAAAATCATTTTTTGCATGGTGGTTTCCCTGGTTCTGGCGGAATCAGTTCCCGCTCATATCGAGACGACGAACGATAGCGGCCGAAATCGACAGAGTGACGAAACTTTTTGCGGCGCCGAGGGCAAATTACAGCGCTTCGACGTCGACGCGCACGGCATCGGCCAGCGTCGTGCTGTCGAGCACGTCGCGGGTTGCCTCCGCGACCCTCGCAAAGACATGGCGGATTTCGCAGCTCGCCTCGTCTCGGCAATCCTCGCAGCGGCGATAGGCGATCTTGGACAGGCAGGGCAACAGCGCCACCGGGCCATCGATCAGCCGCAGCACTTCCCCGAAGGTAATCTCCTGCGGGGCGCGCAACAGCGCATAGCCGCCGGTGCGGCCACGGTGGCTGGTGACGATGCCGGCGCGCTTCAGCTCAAGCAGGATCTGTTCTAGGAACTTCTTTGGAATCGACTGCTCGCGCGAAATCTCCGAGATCATCCGCGTCGAGCCGGGCCCGGCCCGCACCAGCGCCACCAGCGCCCGCAATGCATATTTGGCCTTTTGCGAAATCATTTCCGCTCACGAGGCCTTGGGTTCCGGGACGACTTCTGGGGCGACGCGCTCATCGGGCAATTCCGATGGGGCCTCGACCGGAATTTCCACCTGCGGCTCCGGCTCGCCCACCGGCGTCGGCTCAGGCGCCGGATGCTCGTTGGGCAATTCCGGCACCGGCATTTCCTCAGGCGCGGCCGGCGGGATTTCGGGTTCGACCGGCGGCGTTACGGAAGGAAGTTCCGCAGGCTCCTCCACCGGCGCTTCGGCAGGTTCGCTGCCCGGCAGTTCGACGGGCTGTGCCGGCGGCGTCACAGGCTCGGCCGGCGGCGGATTTTCCTGAGGAACAGGTTCGGGCGTTGCCGGTTCGGGTTCCGGCTCGGATTCGACCAGCACCGGCGCCGCCTCGGCCGGCTCCGGCTCAACTGGTGCAGGCTCGACTGACACGGGCTCGGCAACGTCGACCGCCGCCGCCAGTTCCTCGCGGCGATCGGCCAGCACAATGACTTCGGGCGCCACACCAGGCTCGGGCTCCGGGGTGACGATCAGTTCCGGCGGAGTCGTGGGTTCGATATCGCCAAGCGACTGCGCTTCCTCGACGGCTTCCGCCGTTTCCGCGGCCTCGACCGTGTTGACATTGGCCGCGACGACCGCAGTCGCTATGGCAACTTCGGGTTTCACTGCCTGCACGATAAAGTTCTCGCCCGGCGCCAGCTTAGGGCCAGGCGCCGGAATGTCCTCCGCGATGGGCTGCGGCATGGCCCGCTCGCTCTTGAGGAAGGACAGCATGCCGAGGCCGATCTCGCGCTCACCCATGATCACGGTGTTGGCGCCCAGCTTCTTGAGATAGTCCTCTTCCTCGTCGGAATGCGAGCGGGCGATGATCTCGATGCCGGGATTGAGCCGGCGCGCCTGTTCGGTCGCCTGCCCGGCCTCGAAGGCGTTCGGAATGGCGATCAGCAAAGTCTTCGCGCCTGCGACATTGGCCAGATGCAGCACATCGCTCGCCGCCGCATTGCCGACGACGATTTCGATCCCCATGTCGCGCGCCGCCGCCACCCGGTGATCGGAATCCTCCACCAGGACAAACGGCGTGCCGGCCGCCTTCAGCCCTTCGCCCACCACCGTACCGACACGCCCGAAGCCCACAAGGATGATGTGACCGCTCAGAGTGGTCGGTACTGGCGTGTCGTCCTCGCTGTCATGCACGGCAGCCGCCACAACCTCGGGCGCCGCCGCCACGGCATCGGCCAGTGTCGGCTCGACCCGAGGCTCCGTGGCCTCGACCGCCGGCTCGCCCTGGCGCGCGGCGATGCGCGCTTCCATGCGCGGCCGCATGCGCTCGACGATGAAGAACACCAGCGGATTGAGCACGATGGACAAAATGGCGCCCGCCAGGATCAGGTCGCTGCCCGCCTGCGGCAAGATGTGCAACGCCACGCCCATGGCGGCGAGGATGAACGAGAACTCGCCGATCTGCGCCAGGCTCGCCGCAATGGTCAGCGCCGTCGACACGGGGCGGCGGAAGACCACGACGATGACGAAGGCCGCCGCCGACTTGCCCACGATGATGATGAACAGCGTCGCCAGCACCGGCAGCGGGTTTGTGATGAGGATCTGCGGATCGAACAGCATGCCGGCCGAAACGAAGAACAAAACCGCGAAGGCATCGCGCAGCGGCAGGGTTTCCTGCGCCGCCCGATGGCTGAGCTCGCTTTCGGACAGGATCATGCCGGCAAAGAAGGCGCCAAGCGCCAGCGACACGCCGAAGAGATAGGACGCCCCGAGCGCGACGCCGAGCGCGATGGCCAGCACCGCCAGCCGGAACAGTTCGCGATTGCCCGTATGGGCCACGGCGTGCAGCATCCACGGGATGATGCGGCGGCCGACGATCAGCATGAAGCCCACAAAGGCCGCGACCTTGACGAGCGTGATGCCGATGACGCCCGAAAGGCCGAAATCGGTGCCGGCAAGGCGTTCGAGCAGCGACACGAACGGATCGTGCATCACCGTTACGGTGTCGCCGCCAAGCAGCGGCGCCAGCGCCGGAATGAGCACCAGTGCCAGCACCATCGCCAGATCTTCGACGATCAGCCAGCCCACGGCGATGCGGCCGCGTTCCGTCTCGATGAGACGCCGATCCTGCAGGGCTTTCAGCAGCACGACAGTGGAGGCGACCGACAGCGCGAGGCCGAAGACCAGGCCTGCGCCCAACCCCCAGCCGAGCAGCAGGGCCAGCCCAACGCCCAGCGCGGTGGCGAAGGCGATCTGCACCAGCGCCCCCGGAATGGCGAGGGCCCTGACACTCATCAGGTCCTTGAGCGAGAAGTGCAGGCCCACACCGAACATCAGGAGGATCACGCCCAGTTCCGAAAGCTGCGTCGCCAGCGATTGGTCCGCAACGAAGCCCGGCGTGAACGGCCCGCACAAGACGCCCGCAACGAGGTAGCCCACCAGCGGCGGCAGGCGGAACCGGTTGGCGATGGCTCCAAAGATGAATGCGAGCACGAACGCGGCAACGATCGTCGTGATCAGTGGCGTGTCGTGGGGCATATGATCATCCTCCGGAGGGGCTTAACCTGTTGGAACCTTGGCGTTTCTCCCCAAGATGCGGGATCGCTCGCCATGACGCAAGCCGGCGTTTTGTCCACGACGGGAAAAACGCCGGCACGGGCAGCAACTTTCGTCGGATCGTCGCCGGCGCTACTGTAGGGGAAATTGGGAGCAAAACATGACCGCAAACGCCGCCTTGCCGCCCTTCGTCGAAAACTTCACCGGCGTCGTCAACCGCGGCGATAGCGCGGCCTTTCTCGACCTGTTTCTGCCCGATGGCGCGGTCGTGGACTGGGGCCGGCGCTTTGCGGGTCGCAAGGCCATTGGCGAATGGAACGCCAAGGAGATGATCGGCGCCAAGGGCACCCTGACCATCACCAGCCTGATTTCGGCGAGCCCCAGCCAGATCCTGGTGATGACGCATTGGGAATCGAACTTCTTCACCGGCGACAGCAAGTTCACCTTCCACCTGGAAGGCGACCGCATCCGCGAAATGGTGATTTCGGAGAACTAGAGCGTTTTCAGGAAAAGTGGATGCCACTTTTCCAACTCGAAAGCGCACCAAAACGAAGACTTAGAGCGTTCGTTTTGATGCAATCAAAACAAACGCCCTAGCTCAGCCGGTCCAGCCGCCATCGATATTGTAGGCCTGCCCGGTCGTATAGGTGGCGCCGGCGAGATAGACGGCGAGATCGGCGATCTCCTCGGGCCGGCCGATGCGCCCGATGGGCTGGCGTGCGATGAAGGCCGCCTTGGCGGCCTCGAAATCGCCGGTCGCCGTCCAGCGCTCATGCAGCGACGGGCTATCGACCGTGCCCGGGCAGATGGCATTGCAGCGGATGCCGCGTGCCACATAGTCGGCGGCAACGGATTTGGTGAGCCCCACGACCGCCGCCTTGGAGATCCCGTAGGCGGCACGGTTGAGCACGCCTTTGGGCGCGCCCGCCACCGAGCTCATATTGATGATGGCGCCTTCGCCGCGCTCCAGCATCTGCGGCAGCACGGCGCGGATGGTGCGCACCTGCGCCTTGACGTTGAGATCGAGCGCGAAGTCGAGATCCTTGCCGCTCATCTCAAGGATTGCGCCGTTATGCACCACGCCGGCACAGTTGAAGAGAATATCGATACGGCCGATTTCCGCCACCGCCGCCTTGACCGCCGCCTCGTCGAGGACGTTCAGCACGCGCGTCGTGACATTGGCGATGCCGTCAAGATCACGGAGGCGCTCGGCGTTGATGTCGGAGGCGACGACCCGCGTTCCGGCTCGCGCGAAGGCCTCTACCGAGGCCTTGCCGATACCCTGCGCCGCGGCGGTGATGAAGGTGATTTTGCCGGTGAGATCGGCCATGGAGGCTCCGAGGGAATGCTGGCCGGCCGAGCGGCGGCACATGATTGCATCTATGAACAGTTCATTTGTCAGCAAGCACGTTGACGCGGGAGCGTCAACCGTTAGCATCGCGCCGCATGCGCCGGGGGAGACCACCATGATTACGACGGAAGATGCTGACCGCTATCGCGCGCCTGCGCTCGACAAGGGCCTCGATATCCTCGAACTCCTCGCAGGCACCGAGGAAGGGCTGAGCCAGGCCGAGATTGCCAAGGCGCTCGACCGATCGCCCAACGAAATCTACCGCATGCTCGATCGACTGGTGCGGCGCGACTATGTGCGGCGAACGCCGGGCGACCGCTATGAGCTGACGCTGAAAGTGTTCGAACTCGCCCATGCCAGCCCGCCCCTGCAGCGGCTGGTGAGCCAGGCCATGCCGGTGCTGAGGCGCTTCGCCCGCGAGGCGCAGCAGGCCTGTCACCTCGTCGTCCACGACCGCAATATTCTGGTCGTGGTGGCCCAGGTCGATTCGCCCGGCTACTGGAACGTCTCCATCCGCGTCGGTTCGCGGCTCTCGACGGTCAACACCGGCTCGGGCCATGTGTTTCTCGCTTATGCCTCGCCCGAGGAGCGGGCGTTGATGCTGGCCGTGCGCGACGACAGCTCGACGCGCAAGCTGCCGGCCGGCCTCGATGAACGACTGGCCCGGGTCCGAGAGCAGGGCTACGAAATGCTCGAAAGCGTACAGGTCGAAAGCGTCGTCAACCTGTCGGTTCCGGTGCTCGGCCCGCGCGGCAGCGTTCTGGCGGTCCTGACCTGTCCCTATGCCCGGCGGCTCGACAAGAGCGATGCGCCCGACCGCGAGACGACGCTCACCATGCTGATCGCCGCGGGCGCCGAAATCACCCGGCGACCGCTGGTCGCCGATGCGGTGGCAGAGGCTTCCTGATGCGTATCCTGGATACGCATCTGCACCTGATCTACAAGGATCGCTTTTCCTATCCCTGGCTTGCCACAAAGCCTGTGCTCGACCGGCAATGGCCGGCAGAGGACTATTTCGCCGAGGCCATTCCCCTCGGTATCGAGGCGGCGCTGCATATGGAAGTGGATGTCGCCGAAAGCGACATGCTGGAGGAAACCCGCTTCGTCACGCAACTGCATAAGCAGGTCATCGGCGCCATTGCGGCCGCCCGGCCCGAACATGCCGATTTCCCCGCCTATCTGGAAGAGGTCTCGGCGATCCCGCATGTGCGGGGTATCAGGCGGATCCTGCACGAAGTGCCCGACGCGGTGTCCGAAACTCCGCTGTTTGCCGAAAACATCCGGCGGCTTGCCGGTTACAACCTGCCGTTCGACCTTTGCCTGCGCGCCGATCAATTGCCGATCGGCCTCGCGCTGGTGAAAAAGGCGCCTGACGTGCAGTTCATACTCGACCATTGCGGCAATCCCGATATCGCCTCGAATGCCGTGGAGCCGTGGCTGGCCTCCATTCGAGATCTGGCCGCGCTCCCCAATATCGCGGCAAAAATCTCCGGCATCGCCACCAATGCCCGGCCGGGCTGGACGGCGGAGACGTTGCAGCCCTTCGTCGAGCATGTCATCGAAAGCTTCGGCTGGGACCGTGTCGTCTGGGGTTCGGACCGCCCGGTTCTCAGCCAGAACGGCACGCTGGCCCGCTGGGTCGAGGCCACCAGGGCCATCATCGCGGGCGCCAGCGCCGACGAGCAGGCCAAATTGCTCTATCGCAACGCCGAGCGGCTCTATCGACTGTGAGTTTTGCTTGTCAAGACCTGCACCATGGGCGCCTGCGGTGCTAAGCCACCAATGGCGCCGGAGAATCGGCTGGGAGTGGTGATGCAGGTTGCGATCGACATGGGGCTGGCGGCAGGCGGCAAGCCGGCGCATCTCGATCTCGAGGAACTGCTCGCCACGCGCCTATTGGTGCAGGGCAATTCCGGTTCCGGTAAATCGCATCTGCTGCGCCGGCTGCTGGAGCAGAGCGCGCCCTGGGTGCAGCACTGCATCATCGATCCGGAAGGCGATTTCGTCACCCTTGCCGACAAGTTCGGACATGTGGTGGTCGATGGCGCCCGCACCGAGGCGGAACTGACCGGCATCGCGGGCCGCATCCGCCAGCATCGCGTTTCCGTGGTGCTCAATCTCGAAGGGCTGGATATCGAGCAGCAGATGCGCTGCGCCGCCGCCTTTTTGGGCGGCATGTTCGATGCCGAGCGTGACTATTGGTACCCGGTGCTGGTGGTGGTGGACGAGGCGCAGCTCTTTGCGCCCGCCGCGGCCGGTGAAGTGAGCGACGAAGCGCGGAAGGCCTCGCTCGGCGCCATGACCAATTTGATGTCGCGTGGCCGCAAGCGCGGCCTTGCGGGCGTCATCGCCACGCAGCGCCTTGCCAAGCTGGCCAAGAACGTCGCCGCCGAGGCTTCCAACTTCCTCATGGGCCGCACCTTTCTGGATATCGACATGGCCCGTGCCGCCGACCTTCTGGGCATGGACCGGAAGCAAGCCGAGATGTTTCGCGAGCTGCAACGCGGGCATTTCGTGGCGCTTGGCCCCGCTCTGTCGCGACGGCCGCTGCCGATCACCATCGGCAGCGTGGAAACCTCGGCGCGTTCCACCAGCCCCAGGCTCACACCGCTGCCGGACGCGCCCGAGGACGCGGCCGAGCTGATCTTCACGCCATCGCCCGAAGAGCTGGTGCGCCCCATGGTGCGGCGTCCGCCCCCGGCACCGGTGCCGACCGCCGATATCCTGACGCAGTTGAGCCGGGCGCGGCCCGAGCCGGAACCGGCCCCCGTATCGCTCTTTCCAGAGATCGATGCCGCCGAGCGCGACGCGCTGATCGACGGGGTGATGGCCGAACTGCTCGATGACCCGGACACGGGCTTTCGTAGCGGCGCCGTGCTCTACCAGGATTTCCTGGTGCGCTGCCGTATTCGACGCGTGCCCGGCGAGCCCCTGGCCTTGCCGGCCTTCCGCCGCCGGCTGGCTATCGCCCGTGCCGGTGTCGATGCCGAGACGGCGAGCGGCGACAGCTGGTCGAGGGCGCTGCAGCTTTCCGAGTCGCTTGCGGATGATATGCAGGGAATTTTCCTCATCGTCGCACAGGCTGC
The DNA here is from genome assembly GCA_036499825.1 of Devosiaceae bacterium. Lineage (GTDB taxonomy): Bacteria > Pseudomonadota > Alphaproteobacteria > Rhizobiales > Devosiaceae > Paradevosia. Next base: position 118,638 of record DASYCZ010000045.1, on the reverse strand, counting down.
CGTCAGCCGGGCGCCCTGCCCCTCCGATGCCACCATCGCCCGCGCCTATGGCACCCATTCGGTGGGCCGCGCCCGGCGGCTCCTGGCCTATTTCGAAGAACGCGGCCTCGTCGTGCTGCGGACCGATTTCCATGGCCGCCGCATTGCGGCCTTCCCCGATCTTGGAACCGAAACCGCGCCGGGCGATCCGGCCGGGCCGGATGTACTGCAAAGGCCCGCGGCCGAGTAGGTCCGGGTGGCGGGTATTTTCGGCGCGTCCGGATTTCCGGGAGAAATCGCACCACACACCTCTCCATCGTGAACGCTCTCCATAGACCGGATGCCAAACACCGGTTGCGTCCTTCACCGAGGAGGCTAAAAACGTCTCGACATTTTCCCCAGGGCGCACCTTTGTGCGAAATCCATGGCTACCGAGACCGAAGTTTCTTCCTGCTGCAGTCCCGCTCCGCTCAATCTGCCGCCGGCGCGACCCGCCGTCGCGATGACGGGGGCGGCGGGCGCCGATCATCGGCGCCGGCTCTACGACGCGGCGGTTGAGATTCCGGGCGGACAGGCCGAGATCGGGACCGACCGGCCCTACCTGCCGCTCGATGGCGAGGGGCCGCGCCGCTTCGTCAAAGTGAAGTCCTATAGGCTGGGCGCCACCGCCGTCACCAATGCCGAATTCGCCGCTTTCGTCGCTGCCACCCGCTTCGTCACCGAGGCCGAACGGTTCGGCTGGTCGTTCGTATTCCACCACTATGTGGAAGGCGTCCCCGAGACCGCCGCCGCCATGGGCATCGAATGGTGGCGGCGCGTCGATGGCGCCCTGTGGAACAGGCCGAACGGTCCGACCTCATCGCTCGTCGGCAGAGACGGTCATCCGGTCGTGCATGTCTCCTGGAACGATGCTGCGGCCTATGCCAAATGGGCTGGAGCCCGGCTGCCCACCGAGGCCGAATGGGAACATGCGGCACGCGGCGGGCTTTCGGGCGCCCTCTACCCCTGGGGCGACCAGCATCCCGACGACACGGAAAATTTTCCCTGCAATATCTGGCAGGGCCGCTTTCCCGATCTCGACAGCGGCGGCGACGGCTATCGCGGCCTCGCCCCCGCGCAGAGCTTTTCGCCCAATGGCTACGGGCTCTACAATATGAGCGGCAATTGCTGGGAGTGGACGGCCGATGCCTTCCGCGTCCGCTCGCTGCGGCGCGAGGCCAAGCTGCGCGACGAACAGGCGCGGCGGGACGGACAGAAACTGCTCAAGGGCGGCTCGCATCTCTGCCACGCCTCCTATTGCCACCGCTACCGCATCGCGGCCCGCATGGGCAATACGCCGGATTCCACCACGGGACACACCGGCTTCCGCGTCGCCTTCGATATCGCGGATTGAATTGAGAGACGGATGAGCGCTGCGGAGCATTCCCCGCAGCGCTCCCACATTTAGGCGGCGGCGGCAGAGGCCGCCATGGCGGCCTTGATCTTTTCCGCCGTCAGCGGGATCTCGTAGAGGCGAACCCCGATGGCGCTGCGGATGGCGTTGGCCACACAAGCCGGCGTCGGCCCCTGTGCCGCCTCGCCGGTCCCCAGGAATGCCTCACCCGGCCGATCCATGATGCTGATATCGATGCTGGCCGGGATCGCTCCGAAACGCATGATCGGATAGGTCGACCAGTCGACGCTGGTGATGCGCGTATCGTTGAAACGTACGCGCTCATACAACGTCCAGCTGGCGGACTGGATGATGCCGCCTTCCGTCTGGTTGCGGATGCCGTCCGGATTGACGATCTCGCCGCTGTCGATGGCGGCGACCACCCGGCCGATCTTCACCTTGCCGGTGTCGAGATCGACATCGATGTCCATCGCCATGGCCAGATAGGCCGCATGGTTCTTGTAGCGGGCGAAGGAGAAACCGCGCCCCTTGCCCTTCGGCAGCGGATCGTTCGTCCAGTTGAACTGTTCGGCCGCCTTGGTGATGACGTCGCGAGCCCGCTTGTCCTGCATGTGATCGAGACGGAATGCCACCGGATCGGCGCCGGCCATGATGGCCAGCTCGTCCATGGTGCTTTCGATCGAGAACACATTGGCATAGGCGCCCAGGGCGCGCAGGGCCGAACCACGCACCACATCGTCCTTGATGAAGTGCCAGATGACCTTCTTGCTCGGCACGCTGTAGAGCGGGTCGGCATTGCGGTCGCCATTGCCGTTGGGCGAGATCGAGAGCTTCTGCTCGTCCGGCGGGAACGGCGTCGACAGGGCGCGGGCGGCGATCAGCGCACCGGCCGAACCCGGACGCGAGCCGTGGTTGTTGCTCCACAGCTCATAGTCCCACGACGCGATCTTGTTGTTGGCGTCGAGCCCGGCCTTCATATGCGTGACCATTGCGGGGCCGAAAGGCTCCCAGGAATGCTCCTGCTCGCGCGTCCATTGCACGCGCACCGGCCGGCCCGGCAGGGCCCGCGCCAGCAGCGCCGCATCGCCGGCCGCATCGTCGGCGCCGTTGTGGCCATAGCAGCCGGAGCCTTCGACATGGATGCAGCGCACGGTGGTGTCGGCCACGCCCAGCATCTGCGCGATGGCCTTGCGGTCCGGAGCCACGCCCTGGGTATGGGTCCACACCGTCAAATTGCCGTCCTCCATCAGGCCCAGCGCACAGGACGGACCGATGGAGCCATGGGCCATGTAGCCACGGCTGAACGTGCCCTCGAAGGTCTTGACCACGCCGACCGGCGCCGTCTTGCTGTCCGCCACCACACCATCCTGCAGTGGCATGGCCTTGAGACCGGCAGAGATGTTGTTCTCGTCGTAAAGGCTCGGCTTTTCCGACCATTTGGCCGCCGAGGCAAGCATGCGCATCGCCTTGATGGCCTGGAATTCCTGCTCGGCGATGACGGCCAGGAAACTGCCGTCGCGCACCACCTTGATGACGCCCGGCGCCTTCTCGACGGCGGAGGTATCGACATCGGTCAGCACCGCATTGTAGCTCGGCTGCCGGATGACGCGGGCATGCGCCATATTGGGCATGCGCATATCCTGCACATAGGACTGGCCGCCCGTGACCTTGCCCGGAATGTCGACGCGCTGCATCGACTTGCCCATGACGCGGAAACTGCCGGGGTCCTTGAGCTTGGAGGTGGGCTGCGCATTGACGTGCAGCAACTGGTCGGCGACCAGCTGGCCATAGGGGATCGGCTTGCCATCGGGTCCGATGACGGCGCCGTTCTCCGCATGGAGTTGTTCGGCCGGCACGTTGAGCTTGATCGCGGCCTGGCCGATGAGGATTTCACGGACCTGGGCGGCGACGTTGCGGATGGCGGTGCCGCTGTTGGACATCGTCATCGAGCCGGCGGTGAAGCCTTCGTCCGGCGTCAGCTGGGTGTCGGCCGTGATCAGGTCGATCGCGGCGGCATCGACTTCCAGTTCTTCGGCCGCCACCTGGCGCAACGCCGTCTTCATGCCCTGGCCGAGTTCGGCCTTGCCGGTGAACACCGTGACCTTGCCGTCCGCATCGATGCGGAGCCAGCTGTCGAGCATGGGGGAGCCGGGCAGATCGCCGGGCAGCGGCGGCGGCTTGGCGGCGCCCGCTTCCTGACCGAGGCTCTGGGAGAACAGGGAGAAGCTGACCACCAGCGCGCCCGCACCAGCCAGAAGACTGCGGCGCGTCATGCCTTTGGGAGTGAGGATCTCGTTCATGCTGCACCACCTTGGGCGGGCCTGGCCGCCTCTTGCTGCATCAGTTCGCCGGCCCGCTTCACGGCCTTGAGGATACGCATATGCGTACCGCAACGGCAGAGATTGGGTTCGAGCGCGGCGCGGATTTCATCATCATTGGCGGTCGGATTGCGTTCGAGCAGAGCCTGCCCGCGCATCATCATGCCGGCGATACAATAGCCGCATTGGGCCGATTGCTCTTCGATGAAGGCCTGCTGCATCGGGCCGGGGCTGTCGATAGTCCCGAGGCCCTCGACGGTCTTGATCTGCTTGCCTTCGAGCACCACGATCGGCGTCAGGCAGGAAAAGATCGCCTTGCCGTCCACCATCACGGTGCACGCACCGCATTGGCCCAGGCCGCAGCCGAACTTGGCGGCGTTCAATTCGAGATCGTTGCGCAGGACATAGAGCAGCGGCGTATCGGGATCGGCTTCGACCGCATGCGATTGGCCGTTGACGGTTAGGTTGATGGTCATTGTGTCGCTCCTGTCGACGTGCCGAGGGGCGCGGGTGGGCGCCGGACGCCGTCCGAACTGTAGATGAGAGGTTGGGTCTTGCCGCTCAGCGTGTCTTTCACCAACTGGCGGGTATTGGACCAGGCCGGCTTGCCGCCGCCAAAGTCCTTGCGGACATAATCGATGAGCGCCACCAGATGGTCCTCGTCGATGGCGCCCGCAAAGCCCGGCATGACGCCGGCCGGCTGGCCTTCGCTGGCCGGGAGCCCGAACAGCACCATGTTGACGATGTTCTGCGGGCTATCCGAATGCACGGCGGTGCTGAGGGTGAGGTCGATGCCCCCGAACGGAGGCTCGCGACCGCTGTCATGGCAGGCCGAACAGGCGCCGGAGAACACCGCCGACCCGATATCGTCGCTCTTGGCGACAGCCGGGATCGTCATGCTGTCACTGGTCTGCGGCGGCGCGGTTTCGGCGATCACCGCTCCGGCGGGCGGCTGCGCCGCACCCGCGGCACCCTGCATCTGCGAGACGATGTAGGTAGCCATGGCATGCAGATCGTCCTGGCTGACATTTTTCAGCGAAGAAGTGACTTCCGCCATCGGCCCGCGGGCGGCGCCATGATGGACGTCGAAGCCCTTGCCCAGATAGTTGGCGAGGCTGTCGGCGGTCCAGGCCACAGGAGCCGGCGACGACACGTTGATCGGATAGGCGTACCAGCCCTCGATATTGGTGCCGCTAAAGGCCTTGCCACCGTCCTCGGCGCCGAGCGCATTGCGGGGCGTGTGGCAGGCGGCACAATGCGCCAGCCCTTCGACCAGGTAACGGCCGCGGTTCCATTCCGCGCTCTGCGCGGTATCGTCGGGCAACGGGCCCTGCTTGAGGAACAGCAGCTTCCAGCCCGCCATCAGCATGCGGATGTTGAAGGGGAACCCGAGTTCGTTCGCCGGCGTGTCGCCCGCGACCGGCTGGCGGCTCATCAGGTAGGCATAGAGGGCCTTGTTGTCCTCATCGGTCACATGCGTGAAGTGATCGAACGGGAAGGCCGGATAGAGGTGGTTGCCCTCGCGGTCCACACCCTCGCGCATGGCGCGCTGGAAGGCCGCCTCGCTCCAGGCACCGATACCCGATTGGGGATCGGGCGTGATGTTGGTGGAGTAGATGGTGCCGAAGGGCGTCTGCACGGCGAGACCGCCGGCCAGTTCCTTGCCCCCCGGCGCGGTATGGCACGACGTGCAGTAGCCGACCGAGGCCAGCTCGGCGCCATGCGCAATGAGCCCGGCGTCGGCCACCTGCGCCGATTGCTGGTTCGCCGGCAAAGGATCGATGCCGGGCTTCCACGCATAGGCGAAGAAACCGATTCCACCGATGATGATGAGAAGAAGAAGGACGAGGACCAACTGGCCTAGTCTGCGCATATCCGTTGTTCTCCACGCTGGCTATTGTTGCGTGCCGCGGTGTTAAACTTGATTTTTCTAGTCAGTTTTTGACTGGATGATCCAGAATACGCTGCCCCCAATCCCCCTGCAAGACGGCATAAATTACCGTCGATGATAAATTTTACGACATTAATTACCTAATGGGCCAGCGCGATGGTCCGATCGAGGGCGGCCGAGAATCCCTTGAGCGAAACGCTGAGCGCCACGGGCTGGTTGGTGCCGCTGGCGGTGGCGTTGACCTTGAGGGCGGTGCCGCCGCGCAGGGCCGTGAGCGTGCCCTCGGCGAAGGTCAGCGGCACGACGCAGCCGGCCGGGAGGCATGTGTTGAAACGCAGCGGCTGCTGGGCGGCGGCATCGTCGATCTGCAGGGTGACGCCGGCTTCGAGCGCCAGGCCGAACGGCAGCACCAGCGTGCCCGTCGCCGCCTTGCCGCCCGCATCGGCGACCAGCTGGATGGCGAGGATACGCTGCCCGCTCTGCTGGCTCTGCTGCTGCAGCATGGCGCAGCGCTTGCCCGTGTCCTGCTGTTCGCATGCGACCTGCCAATCCTGATAGGTCTCCTGCAGGGAGCTGGCGCCGCCCGGAAGCGTGGAGGCAGGCGCCGGTGCCTGCGCCTGCTGCGCGAGGGCCGGCACGACGCTGGAAAGCAGTGCGAGCGCGGTGAAAACGACGGTCGTCTTGATCATGATTATGACTCGAAATGAAAACACGGGGGTCGCTGCGGAGCCGAATTGTCCTGCCGGTGAATCACGCGCCGACCCTCAATCTCTACAAGGGTGCCCATCACGTGTCGACGGAATCCCCCGCATTGGCGACAGACAATCCAACGTCATCGCGGTGCAATCTCGCTGTCACATAGCTCCGCTAGAAAGTGGCCGTTCCGAAATCGAAATGGCTTCCGACCTTGCGCAAACCGCTCCCTCGACTGCCGATGGTAATACGTACCACCATCGCACCTTGTGCGACGTCCTGAGATGGCGCGCACCAGGTCGGGTTCGGTTACCTCGCGTGATGTGGCGAGGGTTGCCAACGTCTCGCAGGCCCTGGTCAGCCGGGCTTTCACCGGCAATGGCCGCATCGCCTCGGAAACCCGCGATCGCATCCTGAAGGTCGCCGCCGAGATCGGCTGGCGGCCCAACGCCCTGGCGCGCAGCATGGTCACGGGCGATGCGCCGCTGGTGGCGGTGATCACCACGCGCCTCCATTTCGATTGGCGCGCGCAGGTGCTGTCGCATCTGCTCAAGGCCATCCAGGAATGGCACCTGAAGCCGCTGCTGTTCTATGCCGAGCACGACGAAGAGGTCGACCGGCTGCTGGAGGAAACCATCGGCTGGCGCACCCGCGGCGTCATCGTCACGGCCGGCGTCATTCACGAACGGCGCGCCGAAGACATCCTGTCGCGCGGCCAGTTCTTCGCCGCCCTCAACCGCCCGGCCAATCATGCGGGCGCTTTTTCGGTGGCCACCGACAATCCCCTTGGGGGCGCCAGGGCGGCCGACCTGCTCCTTGCCGAAGGCCGGCAACGCTTCCTCGTTCTTGCCGGCGAGATCAGCAGTTGGGCCAGCGCCCGCCGCACCGAGGGCTTCGTCGACGCGCTGGCGGCGCGCGGCATCGGCGCCGCCACCTGGCACAACGACACCATGTCGGTCGAGGCCGGCGCAAGCTGCGCCGCCCGCTTCCTCGAACTGCCGCCGGCCCAGCGTCCGGACGCGGTGTTTTCGACCAACGACGCCCTCGCCCTCGGCTTCATGGATGGCCTGCGCGGCACCGTCGGCATTCCATCCGAACTGTCGCTGGTTGGCTTTGACAATCTGCCCACCTCATCATGGACGCCTTATCGGCTGACGACGTTCGAGCAGCCGCTCGACGAAATGGTCAGCCGGGTCATCGACCATATCGATCGCCACCAGCAAGGCGACACCGGCCCCATTCCCGACACCGAACCGCACCGCATCGGCGAGGACGGCGTCATCTACTGCACCCCCAGGATCATCCTGCGGTCAACGACAAGAGCTGTCCAATGAGCCCAATGCTTGAAGCCCGTATCGCCGCCGGCCGCGCCATCGTCGAGGACGCCGGACGCGCAGCGCTCGCCTATTTCCGCGATCCGGGCCTTTCCATCGAAAGCAAGGGGCCTGGCGATCTCGTCACCGAGGCGGATTTCGCCATCGAACGCGCCGTGCGCACGGCCGTCACCGCGGCATTCCCGGATGATCGTTTCGTCGGCGAGGAACTGGGCGGCGCCGCCTCCCACGAAGGCTACACCTGGTTGATCGACCCCATTGACGGCACGGTCAATTTCGCCCGCCGTCTCGGCTATTTCTGCATCTCGCTGGCATTGCTGCAGGCCGGCCGGCCTGTTGCCGCCTGGATCCTCGATCCGGCGCTCGACGAGCTGTTCTGGGCCAATGCCGATGGCAAGGCCTTTCTCGGCGACAAGCCGATCCGTTGCGCCGAACACGGCGAATTCGCCGACGTGGTGGTGGGGCTCGGCTTTTCCACCCGCCATGACAAAAGCCTCTTTACCGCCGTCACCCACAATGTCGTCGCGGCCGGCGCCGAATTCCGCCGGCTGGGCGCGGGCGCCCTCTGCCTCGCCCATGTGGCGGCGGGACGCCTGGACGCCTATGCGGAACCGCACATGAACCCCTGGGATGCGGTGGGCGGCCTCTATATCGCCGCCTGCGCCGGGGCCGTGACCCTCGACTATTTCGCCGCCGGCGGCCTCGAACGCGGTGCCCCCGCCTTCGCGGCCTCGCCGGCTATCGCCAGGAAATTGCTGGACCTGTTGCCAGCGCCGTTTTCCGGCACTCCGCTCGCATCGGCAAAATGACCAGCGGAGTGCCGGATAAGTCGCGACCAAAGATCGCGTCCTCAACCCCAAGTGGAGACGACCTTAGATGAAGACCATCATTGCAGCGTCCATCGTTGCCCTGCTGACCACCACCGCTTTCGCGGCGGCGCCGGTGGGTGCGGACAAATTCAACACCGACCCGGGTTTCGATCTCACCACCTTGACGCCCGACAACTTCTACGACGTTGTGGTGCCGCTCGCAAAGCAGGAAGGCAGCGTAACCCTCTTTGATTTCACCGATTCTTTCGGCCCGCTGTTTTCCGAACACCTGATCCCCGAATTCGAAGCCAAGTATGGCGTGCACGTGGATTACGTCCGTGGTGACGGTGCTGCGGCCATCCAGCAGCTCATTGCGGCGCACAATTCCAGCGCCAAGGCCCCGGCCGACGCCTACTTCATTTCCTCGGGCAATATCGGCGCCGTGCTCGACGGCGGCGTCATGTCCAATATTCCGCTCAACGCCGTGCTGCCCAATGGCGCCGCGCTCAAGTCCGATATCGCCACCTCCACCGGCGGCTTCAACCATGGCGGCGCCTATGTGCCGTTCCACCGCAACCAGACCGCCATCGTCTATGACACCCGCGTCGTCAGCGCCGACGCCGTTCCGACCGACCTCGACGGCATTCTCGCCTGGGCCAAGGCCAATCCCGGCAAGTTCGTCCTGACCTCCCCCGCCGGCGGCGGCTCGGGCAGCGGCTTCATGCAGTCCGTGGCTTTCGCCAAGGTCACCGGCGACGATTGCCGCAAGAGCCTGCTTGATTATTCCATGACCGCCGACCAGGCCAAGGCCTATGTGGCCGGCGATTGCCTCGCCCCGGTCTGGGCCTACTACAAGGACCTGCTCCCCGCCGTCGAAGTCACCAACGGCAACTCCGATACGCTGAACCTCATCGCCAGCGGCGCCGGCAGCATCGGCACCGCCTGGGAAGACATGACCTATGACTTCATGACCCGTGGCCTGCTGCCCCCGACCGAACGCCTCGAAATCGTCAAGGAAGGCGAAGTGGGCGGCGGCGACGGCATCTTCTTCCCCGTCGGCGGTGAACACCCGGCCGCCGGCCTGCTCCTGCTCGATTTCCTCATCTCCAAGGATGCCCAGCTCGAAAAGCTGCAGCTCAACGGCTCGCGTTCGGCCCGTACCGACATCGACCCGGCCGCCAGCTTCACGCCCGAGCAGGTGACGCGCCTGATCCCGACCGATCAGTTCGCCACCCGTGCGCTCGCCAGCATGCCGGCAACGCTCAACTCCGCCATGAGCGCCTACGTCGTCGCCAACCTGCTGCGCAAGTAATCGCTTCCATCTGCCTTGCGGCGGCGCCGGCTCATCCGGCGCCGTCCTCCACGCACGGGAGTTCTTCATGGACACCTCTCTTTCCATTCGCCGCCTGACCAAGGAATTCGACGGAACGCGCGCCCTCAAGGGCATCGACCTCGAAATTCCCGCCGGGCGCCTGCTGACGCTGCTGGGCCCATCGGGTTGCGGCAAGACCACGCTGTTGCGGTCCATCGCCGGCATCTCCGATCCGAGCTCGGGCGAAATCTGGCTGGCCGACCGCCGCATCGATGGCCTTGCGCCGGAAAAGCGCAATTTCGGCATGGTCTTCCAGACCTATGCCCTCTTCCCCCATATGAGCGTCGAGAAGAACGTCGCCTTCGGCCTCGAAATGCGCCGCGTCTCCAAACCCGAGATCGCGCGCCGCGTGGCTGCCGCGCTCGAACTGGTGGGCCTGGGCAAGCATGCCAAGCGCCTGCCCAAGCAATTGTCCGGCGGCCAGCAGCAGCGCGTGGCCCTTGCCCGCGCCATCGTCATCGAACCCGACGTGCTGCTGTTCGACGAACCGCTTTCCAATCTCGACGCCAAGCTGCGCGATACGCTGCGCGAGGATTTGCGCGCCCTGCAGCTGAAGCTCGGCATCACCGCCATCTACGTGACGCACGACCAGTCGGAAGCGATGGCGCTGGCCGATGAGATCGTGGTGATGAAGGATGGCGAGATCGTCGAGCGCGGCACACCCGTCGATCTCTACCGCCGCCCCGCCTACCGCTTCACCGCCGAGTTCCTCGGCATGACCAATGTCATCGAGGCCGAGATTTCCGGCGCGCAATGCCGCCTGCCCTGGGGTGATTCGCGGCCGGTGGAAAATCCGGCCGAGACCGACGCCGAGGGCATCGCCATCCGGCCGGAAGATATCGGCATCGCCGCCGTAGAGAGCGACGAACACGGCGTCATCGAACAATCCATGTTCATGGGCGCCGCCACCCATTACTGGGTCGCCGTGCCCGGCAAGACCCTGCGTGTCATCGCCAGCGGCGGCCAGGCCGAGATCCTGGCGGTCGGCCAGAAGGTCAGACTGACGCCCCCGCCGGCCCTGCACATGCTGAAGACTTTCCACCCCTCCATGGGGGCGGCCGCATGAACAGGATCAAGACCTCCACGCTCCTGCTGTGCCTGTTGCCCGGCGCCGGCTACCTGCTGCTGTTCTTTGGCCTGCCGCTGGTCCGCGTCGTGCTGGGCAGTTTCTCGGGGCACGGTCCCGGCGCTCCGGCCTTCACCCTGGCCAACTGGGTCGAACTCCTCAGCAACCCGGTCTATCTCGATGGCCTGTGGTATTCGCTGTGGCTGGGTATCGCTCCCACGGCCGCCAGCCTTGCCATCAGCCTGCCGCTGTCGGCTTTGATGCAGGCCAATGAGAGCAGCCGGCGCTTCTTCGGCACGCTTTATCGCATCCCGCTGGTCGTCCCGGGCATCATCGCCGCCTTCCTGGTCCTGATCATGCTCGACCGCGGCGGCATGGTGGCGCGAGCCCTGGTGCCACTCGGCATCGGCTTTCCGCGGCTGGTGCGCGATCCATGGAGCCTGGGCACCATCATCGCCTCGTGCTGGAAGAACATCCCGTTCATGACGCTGATCATTTCGGGCGCCATGGCGGCCATCAGCAAGGACGTGCTCGCCGCCGCCCGTACCCTGGGCGCCGGCCGCCTCACCATGCTGTGGCGCGTGCAATTGCCGCTGGCGCAGCCCGGCATCACCGCCGCCGTGCTCCTGACCTTCATCGGCTCGCTCGGCTCCTACGTCATTCCCAGCCTGTTGGGACCCAGCTACCCGCTCCCGCTCAGCGTCCACATGTATACCCAGGGGTTCGAGCAGGGGAACTGGCCGCTGGTTTACGCCATGGGCACCCTGCTCAGCGTCCTCGCCATCATCGTGCTGCTGATCTACTACGCCATCATCGGCTCGCTCGGGCGCACCGAGCCCAAGATCCGGGGAGCCTGAGCCATGGCCAAGCGCTCCTCCCACGCCAAGCGTTCGCAGTTCTGGGTCGGCACGGGCCTTTACGGCTACCTGGCGCTGACCCTGCTGCTGCCCATGATCGTGGTCGGCCTCTGGGCCTTCTACGACCCCAAGGTCGGCTGGTTCCCGCCGGACATCATTCCGCGCTCCTTCTCGGTTTCGGCCTGGAGCGAAGTTCTGGCCGATCGCGAAATCCTGCCTTCCGCCCTTTTGAGCCTGTTCATCTCGGCGGTGGTGACGGTCCTTACCTGCATCCTCGCCTTCCCCACCGCCTGGGCGTTGGCGCAGTTTCCATTCCGCTTCAAGCGCGTCGTCGAGGTCTTTATCCTCGCTCCGATGATCGTGCCGGGCATCGTCATCGCCATTAGCCTCGGTGAGATCTTCTTCAGGTTCGGGCTTACCGGCACCGTGCTCGGCGTCATCCTGGTGCAGACAGTCGGCACCCTGCCGCTGATGATCCGCATCCTGACGGCGACCCTTGAGGGCATTCCCAAGGAACTGCTGCTCGCCGCTCGCACGCTGGGGGCCAGCCCCCGAACGGCCGTGCGCCGCATCGGCCTGCCATTGGCCTGGCCGGGGTTCCTGGCCGGGGGTCTCCTCAACTTCATCGCCTCGTTCGAGGAGTTCGAGAAGAGCTTCATGGTCGGCGCCCCCAAGATCCAGACGCTGTCGGTACGGCTCTGGGCCTATCTGGGCGGCCAGGTTGTGGTCTTTCCAACGGCCGCGGTCGTCACCTTCCTCCTGCTCATCCCCATGCTGATCATCTTCCTCGTCGCCGAACGGCTGATGCGGGAAGACGTCATGGCGGCGGGCCTCGGCAAACTTTAACCCTCCCGGAGACTATCCATGCCCATCAGCTTCCTCGCCAAAGAGGCCGGCCACGTCCACATCTGCGGCCATCGCGGCCACAGCGTCGGCGCCCCCGAAAACACCATCGCGGCCTTCCGCGCCAATCGCGAGCTCGGCGGCACCAGCGTCGAGATCGACACCGTTCTCACCAAGGACGACCACATCGTCGTTCTCCACGATCTCACGGTCGATCGCACCACCAACGGCACCGGCGTCGTCAAGGACATGACCCTGGCCGAAGTGCAGGCGCTCGATGCCGGCTCGAAGTTCGATCAGAAGTTTGCCGGCGAACGCATCCCGACCCTGCGCGAGGCGCTCGACGTCGCCCGCGAACTCGACCTCGTCTTCGAAATCGAGATCAAGGAAAAGGTTCGTCTGGAGCGCTACATCGAGGTGCTGAAGGACACCCTCGCCGATCCCGCCGACATGCAGCGGGTCATGATGATCTCCTTCGACCATCTGAGCCTCAAGCAGGCCAAGGCCGCCATTCCCGGCCTCAAGACCGGCGGCATCGTGCATGAACGCTATGGCGACCCGGTCGTCGTCGCGCGTTCGGCCGATCTCGATGAACTGTGCATCGACCTTTCCGTCTATGAGCTGGAGGATGCCGAAAAGCTGCACGCCGCCGGCATCTCCATCCGCTGCCACGCCTACAAGCCCGAATATTTCGATCGCGCCATCCGGTCGGGCCTGCCCTGGAACGAGATCCTCGGCACCGCGCTGCGCAACGGCCTGATCGACACGCTGTCGGGCGACGACGTCGCCTGGCTGCGCGACTATGTGGCCAACCTCAAGGCCTGAGGCCATTGCCAGTTGCCGTCATAGCCTGCTAGTGGGGCGCGGCGCCTGAATCCTGGGCGCCGCTCCCTCAGCCTCGCGGACTGCGCACCGTCCATGACCGTCGATTCCAAGCCGCCCGCAGGACGTCAGCTCCGCCTGTTCAACCCTATTCTGGCCGGCGCCACGCTGCGCGAAAGGGCCATCGCCTGTCTGGGCGCCTTGATCGGCATCGCCCTCACCGGCTGGCTCTCCGGCCTGATCGTGGGAAACGGCCCGCAGTTGCCGCTCCTCGTCGCCTGCGTGGGCTCTTCCTCGGTCCTGCTCTTCGCGGTCCCGGCGAGCCCCCTGGCGCAGCCCTGGTCGATCATCGGCGGCAACACCCTTTCGGCCCTAGTCGCCGTCCTGGTCGTGCAGTTCGTCCATGATCCGATCCTGGCGCCGGGTCTCGCCGTCTGCGCCGCCATAGCGGTGATGTCACTGGCGCGATGCCTCCACCCGCCCGGCGGCGCCGCGGCCCTGTCGGCCGTTATCGGCGGCCCGGCCGTGCTTGCCGCCGGCTATGTCTTTCCCTTCGTGCCCGTGGCCCTGAACTCGGCGCTGCTGGTGGCGCTCGGCATTGTTTTCCACCGGCTGTCGCGCCGCGCCTATCCGCACCGTGCACCCAAGCCTCAGCCTAACCTCCACAACACCCTCGATACGCCTCCCGCCCAGCGGGTCGGCTTTCGCAGCGAGGACGTCGACGCGGCGCTGGCCGCCCTCGACGAGACCTTCGACATCGACCGAAACGATCTCGACGTGCTGCTCCGCCGCGTCGAGATGGCGGCGCTCACGCGTACGCATGGCGCCCTGCTCTGCCAGGACATCATGTCGCGCGATATCATCCGCGTCGACAACGCCACGAGCCTGGAAGCGGCGCGGGCCCTGCTGCTCGATCACAATATCCGCACCCTGCCGGTGGTCGATGCCAGCGACAAGCTCGTCGGCGTCGTCGGCCTGCGAGAGCTGTCGCAGCCGGGCGAACGGGTCGCCCAGGTGCTGTCCCACGCCACGACCGCCGCTCCCACCGACCCCGCCGCAAGCCTGTTGCCGGCTCTTACCAGCGGCACCATCCACGCCGTCGTCATCATCGATCAGAACTGGAAGATCCTGGGCCTCGTCACGCAGACCGACCTGCTTGCCGCGATGACACGCCTGGGCGACCTGCCAGCCAAGGCTTGAGCGGCCGTTTCAGGCGGCACCCGGCCCTGAGGACGCCGCCAACGCCGCAGCATCGTCACCGGGCCAGGACGGCAATACGACCTCGCTTTGGCTGTGGTCGCGCCGGTACTGCATGGGCGCCACGCCCGTCACCCGCTTGAAGGCGGTGCTGAAGGCGCTCTCGGAATCATAGCCCAGCGACAAGGCGATCGACGATACCGACGAGCCGCCCCGGCGCAACGCCTGCCCGGCCAGCCGCATGCGCCAGCGCAGCAGATAGTCCAGGGGCGCGACCCCCACCACGGTCTTGAAACGCAACGCGAAGTTGGAGCGGGACATGCCCGCCGCCCCGGCCAGTTCGCCGAGCGTCCAATGCCGCGACGGCTCCATATGCAGGAGGCGGATGGCGGCGCCGATCCGCCGGTCGCCAAGGGCCGCGAGCCAGCCCGTGGATACCCGCTCCGCCGAGGCCAGATGCGCGCGCAGCGTCTGGATAAACATCATATGCACAAGATGCGCCGACATCGCCGCTCCGCCGGGCAGGTCCATGCCGACCTCGCCGATCAGCCGCTCCAGCAGCCAGCGCAGAACCTCTGCCTCTTCGAGGCGGCCACCGACATGGATCACGGCCGGCAGTGCGTCGACAAGCAGCGCCGCATCGGCGGCATCGAGCGTGATGCGCCCGCCGATTGCGAAGAAATCCGTGCTCTCGCCATAGTGGGCCATACCCTTTTGGGCCGCGGCGAACACCGGCCCCGCCTCGACCGGCAAGAGGCCCGGATCGCTGCCCATGACGAAGCGCCGCCCCCTGGTCAGCATGAAGCAATCGCCGGCCTCGAGATACAGCGGCGATCCCGCGCCTTCGACCTCAAGCCAGCAACTGCCCCTGACGACGGCGTTGAACTTGAAACCCTCGAAGGCTCCAAAGCTCATGGCCCAATCGCCGCCGGTCACCAGGCCGGTGGAGAGGAGGCTCTGCGCATTGAGCCGCGACAAGACATCGGAAAGGGCGTCAACCAGCATGATTTAGGATTTTCACGAAACTATATCGGACTTTTCTCCATGGATTATCCAACACGCGCGGTTCATTGTCCAGCTCACCACAACGACGTCTGGACATGACATGAGCACGCAAAAACCCATCGGCTCGGGCTTTGGCCCGGCCACCACCGCCCAGGAGGCCATCGGCCAGACCGACCTCACCGGCAAGATCGCTATCGTCACCGGCGGCTATTCGGGCCTCGGCCTTGAAACGACCCGTGTCCTGGCCGCCGCCGGCGCCCATGTGGTGGTGCCCGTTCGCACGCCCGAAAAAGCCAGCGCGGCGCTGGCCGGCATTGCGGGCGTCGAGACGGATAGCCTCGATCTCACCGACCCCACCTCGATCGATGCCTTTGCGGCGCGCTTCATCGCTTCGGGGCGGCCGCTTCATATTCTGGTCAACAGTGCCGGCATCATGGCGACGCCGCTTGAGCGCGATGCCCGTGGGCATGAGTCGCAATTCGCCACCAACCATCTCGGCCATTTCCAGCTCACCGCCCGGCTGTGGCCCGCGCTGGTTGCCGCCAAGGGAGCCCGCGTCGTCTCGGTGTCCTCGCGCGGCCATCACATCGCGCCGGTCGATTTCGACGACATCGACTTCGAGCGCCGCCCCTACGACAAGTGGCAGGCCTATGGGCAGTCCAAAACCGCCAACGCATTGTTTGCGGTGGGGCTCGATGCGCGTGGCGCGACGGCAGGCATCCGCGCCTTCTCGGTGCATCCGGGCAGCATTCTGAGCGATCTGGCGCGGCACCTGACGGACGAGGAGATCAAGGCTTTCAACGTCTATGATGACAACGGCAACCGTGTCGTCGATCCGGCACGCGGCATCAAGACCGTCGAGCAGGGCGCCGCGACGGCGGTGTGGTGCGCCACCAGCCCGCAGCTGGACGGGCTGGGCGGCCTTTATTGCGAGGATTGCGAGGTCTCCATCCTCACCCCCGCCGATAGCGCGGTGCGGCTTGGCGTGAAAGCCTGGGCCGTGGACCCGCAAGCCTCGGAGCGCCTGTGGCAGTTGAGCGAGAAACTGACCGGCGCCACGCGGGGTTAGGCATCACGGCGGGTCCGGCTCCAGCCCGACCCGCCAATGGCTCAGGGCCGTTGCGCCAATTCGATGACGATGCCGTCCGGATCGAGCACGAAGGCGACACGCGCCAGGATATCGCTGTTATAGGCGTCGCGCGGCTGGGCGACGACCGGCACGCCGGCGGCGACGAGACGATCGAAGGTTGCGTCCATATCGTCGAAATTGAACGTCAGGTGGCGAACGCCCGCTTCCGTATCGGGGATCCGCCGCGCCGGCGTCGCGATGGCGCCATCGGGCTGGATCAGTTCCAGTTGCGCCCCCGCGCATTCGATAAAGGCCACTTGGCTGCCGCCATTGGGCGAGACGCGGCGCAGGATGAACTTCATGCCGATAAGCTCACAATAGAATTTGAGGCTCCGGTCGAGATCGCTGACGGTGACGCCGACATGTTCGAAATTCTGCAGCATGGCTGGGTTTCCTAAAGCTTGACGGTCTTGCCGTCGCGGGCGGATTCGTAGATGGCGAGCACCAGCGCCATGGAGGCGCGAGAGGCTGCGGGCTTGACGAGGCTGGGCGACGCGTAGGCGTCATCCCTGACCCAGCGTACCATGTCCTCGAAGACATTGGCGGCCGGCGGTGTGACACTGCGCGGCAGGTCGGCCCCGCCATCGATATGCAGCATGGTCAGCGCCTCATCGTCGATACGGCCGCTGCCCTTGTCCCCATTGATCTCGATGCGCCGCACCGTGCCGCCGCCATAGCGCCCGCCCGGCTTGGGATTGTGGAAGGTGGTGGTGGCGATGAAGGTGCCGACAGCGCCGGATTTGAACTTCACCAGCACCACAGCCGTATCCTCGGATTCGATTTTCGACGCGAAGGCGCCGGCCTCGGCGGTGACGCTTGCGACATCGCCCATCAGCCACACCATCTGGTCGAGCGTGTGGATGCCCTGGTTGATGACGGTGCCGCCGCCACCCGTCTTCCAGCGCGAGCGCCAGCCGCCATCGAGCTCGTAATACCATTGCGGGCGATAGAGCTTTTCGGCGAATTCGCCGAGGATCATCTTGCCCAGGGCGCCATCATGCACGGCGCGGTAGAGCGCATAATTGGAGGGCTCGTAGCGCACCACATATTCGGTCGCCATCTTCACCTTGTTGGCGTCCGTCGCCGCGATCATGGCGTCGATGCGGTCGAGCGTGATCTCGAGCGGCTTGGTGACGATCAGGTGCTTGCCCGCATTGGCGGCCTCGATGGCGATGTCGCGGTGCTGCGCCGACGGCGTATAGATGGCGATGACGTGGATGTCGTCGCGCTTGAGCATCTCGCGATAGTCATCATAGCCTTGGCAGCCGAGTTCCGCCGCGGCCGCTTCGGCCTTGGCGGCGTCGCGGCTGGAGACGGCGACGAGCTGCGCGCCGGGCACTGCCTTGGCCAGTTCGGCACGGCCCTTGCCGAAGCCGACGCCGATGACGCCGAAACCGATTTTATCGTGATCGGGCATGAAATGTCCTTGTTGCAAGAGGTCAGCCGCCCCAGCCGAGATGGCTGAGGAAATCGCGCGAGCGATCGGTAAGCGGGCTATCGAAGATCTGTGACGGCGGGCCTTCCTCGACGATCCGGCCCTGGTCGAACACCATGACCCAATCGGCGACGCGGCGCGCGAAGCTCATCTCGTGGGTGACCACCAGCATGGTCATGCCCTCGTCGGCCAGCGCCTTCATGACGTTGAGCACCTCGCCGATGGTCTCGGGGTCGAGCGCCGAGGTCGGTTCGTCGAACAGCATCACCTGCGGATCCATCGCCAGCGACCGGGCTATGGCGACGCGCTGCTGCTGACCGCCGGAGAGCTGGCTCGGATAACTGTCGGCCTTGTCGCTGAGGCCGACCTTGCGCAGCAGTTCCACGCCCTTGGCCCGGGCCTCGGCGGCCGGCATGCCCAGCACCGTCATGGGCGCGACGGTGATGTTGCCAAGCGCCGTCATATGCGGGAACAATTCGAAACTCTGGAACACCATGCCCATGCGGCGGCGCACGAAGCGCACCTTGTCCTCGGGCGGCAAGGGCTCGCCCTCGAAGACGATGCGCCCGCCGCTCAGCGGCTCCAGCGCATTGGTGCAGCGCAGCAACGTCGATTTGCCGGAGCCCGAAGGCCCGATCAGGCACACCACCTCACCCTTGTTGACATGGGCGGTGATGCCGTGGAGCACCTGCAGGGAGCCGAAGCTCTTGACCACCTCCTCATAGGCGATGATCGGCGTGTCGCCCTCGCCCTTGCGGGTCTGCATGGCGGCTTGGTCAAATGCGCTCATTCCCGAGTTCCATATTTGCGGTTCAGCCAGTCGACCAGCTTGGCCTGCGGATAGCCCAGCACCCAGTAGATCAGCGCCAGCGTCGTCAGTGTTTCGAGCACGCGGTAGTTTTCGCTGCGGATTTCCAGCGCCACATGCGCGAGCTCATAAACGCCGATGGCCGAAACCAGCGACGTCGCCTTGAACAGCGACACCCAGCTCGAAGCCAGAACCGGCACGATGCGGCGAATGGCCTGCGGCAGGATGATCTTGCGCATGGTCTCGCTCCAGCTCATGCCGAGCGACAGCCCGGCCTCCATCTGGCCCTTGCGGATGGAGTTCACCCCGGCACGGAAGTTTTCCGAATTATAGGCGGCGGTGTTGAGCACCAGAGCCACGATGCCGGTCGCCAGCGCCGAAACCGGCACGTGGCTGATCGTGGGCACGGCATAATAGGCCCAATAGACCAAAAGCAGCAGCGGCGTGTTGCGGAAGATCTCGACGAAGACGGTGGCGATCCATTGGAGCGGCTTGATGCCGGATTGCCGCATCAGCATCACCACGATGCCGAGCGGCACCGCGATGATCATGGTGACGACGGCGAGCGCGATGGTGACGCCCACCCCGCCGAGCAGGTCGTAGCGATATTGCCAGATGGCGCCCCAATCGAAACTCATGACCGCCCCAGATGCGCGACGCGCCGATAGATGAGCTCGACCACGCGCGTGGTCGGAAACAGCACCAGGAAGAACAGCACCATGGCGATGGTGTAGATTTCGATGCCCCGATAAGTGCGCTGCTGCAGCGTCTCGGAAGCGCGCATCAGCTCGGGCACCGCCACCATCGAGGCGATAGCGGTGTCCTTGATGATCATGGTGAGGAGCGAGCCATAGGCCGGCAACATGCGCACGAAGGCCTGCGGCAACAGGATCTTCCTCAGGATCTGCGCATGCGACATGCCGAGCGCCAGGCCCGCCGAGGTCTGTCCGTTGCGAATGGAGGTAAGGCCGGCGCGCACGACTTCGGCCACATAGGCCGCCACCTGCACGGTCAGCGCCAGGAGCGCGGCCCAAAATGGCGGCAGCGACAGGCCGGTGAGGATAGGGATGGAAAAGAAGATCCAGATCAGCACCACCAGCTCGGGGATCGAGCGCATGGTGTCGATGTAAAACGTCACGATGATGCTCAGCCAGCGCGGCCCGTAGAGCCGCATGAGGCCGAGCAGCAGCCCCACGATCGAGGCCGTGATGGCGGTCGTGATCGCCAGCAGGATGTTCAACTCGAACCCGCTGAGGATGAACTGCCAGTATTTGAGGACCGAAAAATCGAATCCCATGACGCTGTTCCCTATGGTCCCGCGGACGGCAAGCCGCCCGCGGGCGAGGCCAAGATCAGTCGAGGGCGGCGATGGCGCGGTCTTCCTCGGCCATGACCTGCGGCTTCATGGCCGTGGCCACGGCGCGCAGCCAATCGAGGAATTCCGGCTGGTTCTTGTCGATGGCCATGCCGACATCCGAGCTCTGTTCGGTCGAATGCTGGCAATCGGCGGGCAGCGACAACAGGCCTGGTACCTTCTTCATCAGGCGCACGGCCTGGATGCGGTTATAGGGCGTGGAGTCGGCGTGGCCGGCCAGCACTTCGTCGATGGCGGTGGTGACGCCGCGCACCTTGGCATTGGCGAAACGCGCCTTGAGATAGGTGTCGTCGGGAGCCCCGATGCCGTAGACGAGGTCGAAATCAGGCTTGTTGAGATCGTCGAGGCTCTTGGCGGCGGCGAACTTGGCATTGTCGGCGCGGCCGATCATGCAGGTGCTGTTGTTGGAATAGACGACGAAATCCACCACCTTCTGGCGCTCGGCGCTGACGCCCAGGGCCGTGATCGAGATATCGGCCTGGTTGGCGGCAAGCAGTGTCACCTTGGTCTCGCCCGAGACCGGCACTTCCTCGACCTTGACGCCGAGCAGCTTGGCGTAGGTCTCGGCCAGGAGCCAGGCCGGCCCGCTCCACGGCTCACCCCCGCCCAGCGTGTTCTGCACCAGCCACGGCTCGTTGTTGAGCACGCCGACGCGCAAGACGCCGGACGCCTTGATGGCATCGACGCGTTTGGAGACGCCAGGTGCGGGCGGCGCCGGCAGGTCCTGCGCCGAAGCGATGGAGACCGCCATCAGGCTGCCGATGGCGATGGCGGCGGTGATCAGGGTCGACCGTAAAGACTTCATGATAATCCTCCCATTGATGTGGTTTGGCGGCTTTGGTTGGCGATATGGCCCAGGCGGAGCGCCGTCGCCTCCGCGGTCAGTGCCAGGCGCATGACCTCGAGGGCGTGCGCCTGCGTCATGGCCGTCTCGGTACGGTTGTGGATGTCGGCGGCCATGCGGGTGAAATAGGTCAGCGGTTCGTTGACGCAGTCGATGTAGTCGTGCCGCGTCCTGTTGGTCAGGAACAGATGGTCCCCTCCCGGCCGGCCGAAAGTGTCGATGTACTTCCTGACCTCGATATAGCCCTCGGTGCCGAGGATGATGAGGCGCCCGTCGCCCCAGGACGGCAGCGCGTCGGGCGTATACCAGTCGACGCGGATGAAGCCGTGCGCGGTGTCGCTGCGCAACAGCAGCTGGCCGAAATCCTCGAAGGTTTTGTGTTCCGGATTGGCATAGTTGGCGGCTGTTGCCGAAACGATTTCGGCGGTGCTCGACCCGGTAAAGAACAGGAACTGGTCGATCTGGTGCGAGGCGATATCGGCGAGCACGCCGCCGAAATGCCTGCGCTCATAGAACCACGGCAGGCGCGACGGCGGATTGATGCGATGCGGCCCAAGGCCTACCGTCTGGATGACCTGACCGATGGCACCCTGGTGGACGAGATCGCCGGCCCTAACCACCGAGGGCACCTCGAAGCGCTCGCCATAGTTGACCGACCAGATGCGGCCGGTGCGCCTGATGGCCGCCTTGATCTGCTCGAGCTCATCGAGGCTGACACAGGCGGGCTTGTCGACCATCACGTCCTTGCCAGCCTCCATGGCCTCGATGGCAAGCCGGGCGCGGTCGCTGGGTATGGCGGCGATTATCACCATGTCGACTGCAGGATCGTCCAGGATGGCGCGCCGGTCGTCGAAGCGCTTGAGATCGGGGAACCGCTTCAGGAAGCCTTCCAGCGGAATGGGCGAGCCCTCCGTCCACCAGCCCTTGACGGCGCAACCGGCATTGATCATGCCTTCCAGCATGCCGAAGGCATGGCGATGATCGATGCCGATGACAGCGATGGTGAGCGGCTTTTCAGCCATCAGTTCTGCTCCACTTTGGTAACGACGCCATTGGCCGAAGAGGCGAGCAGCGCATCGATGAGGGAATGGACGCGCAGCGCGGTGCGGCCATTGGATTGCGGTTCGCGACCGCGGCTTATGGCGGCGAGGAAATCGCGCCACTGCGCCAGGTGCCAGTCATGCGGGAACGCCATGGGATCGGCGCCACCCCCGGTGGAGACTTCGCTGCCGAAACTTTCCATACGGCCATCGTGCCAGCGGACATCGAGCTTGCCGCCCGCAAGACGCGCCGTGGCCTTTTCGCAATCGAACACCATGTATTCGGCATCGCCCGGAAAGCTCGCCGTCGTCGCCATGAGCGATCCCAGGGCGCCGTTGACGAAATGCAGGCCCGCCGTGGCGAAATCCTCGGTTTCCATGCGATGCAGGATGGTGGTGCCCACCATGGCCTGCACTTCCGCGACAGGCCCCGCCAGGCTCAGCATCAGGTCGAGCGGATGGATGGCCTGCGAAATCAGCACGCCGCCGCCATCGCGCGCGAAAGTGCCGCGTCCCGGCTGGTCGTAATAGCTCTGCGGGCGCCACCAGGGCAGCACCAGATAGACTGCCGCGATCGCGCCCAGCGCGCCGCTTTCAAGCAGCTCGCGCGCCTTCATGGAGCTTTCGCGAAAGCGATGCTGGAAGACGATGCCGAGGCGTACGCCGGCGGCCTCGCACAAGGACACGATCTCGCGCGCAACCTCGGTCGTCCGCTCCACGGGCTTTTCCATGAAGATGTGCTTGCCCGCCGCCGCCGCCGCCGCAACGATCGGCAGGCGCGCATTGGGCGGCGTCACGATCAGCACCGCATCGACAGCCGGATCGGCGAGCAACATATCAAGGCTCTCTGTGGCCGGCAGGTTGTGACGCGCCGTGAAGGTGCCAAGCCGCTGCGGATCGCGCCCGACGACGCCCCGCACCTCGACCTCATCGGCAAGATCGCGAAGCGCCAGCACATGCGGCTCGGCCGCATTGCCGACGCCGACGATACCGATGCCGAATTTGCGCAGCGCGTTCATGCCCCAAGCCCCCATAGGGGATGCTGCAGGGCATGGATGACGCCGCGCAGTTCGGCCAGGCCCTTGAGCCGGCCGATGATCGGATAACCCGGCTGGGCGTTACGGCCGAGATCATCGATGATGTCCTGCCCATGATCGGGGCGCATCGGGATGATGGCGTCGGTGCGCCCCTCGGCGCGCCGGCGGGCTTCCTCGCGCAAAAGCGCCGCGATGACTGCCACCATGTCGACATCGCCGTCCAGATGCTCGGATTCGTAGAACGAGCCTTCGGCGTCGCGGCGTACATTGCGCAGATGCACGAAATGGACACGCGGCCCGAATTCGCTCGCCATGGCGGGCAGGTCATTGTCCGGCCGCACCCCGAGCGCGCCGGTACACAGCGTCATGCCGTTGGCGGGGCTGTCGACCGCCCCTAGCACCGCGCGATAATCCTTTGCCGTCGACATGACGCGGGCGAGCCCCAGCAGCCCATAGGGCGGATCGTCGGGATGACAGCAGAGACGCAGCCCGAGCTGTTCGGCGACCGGGACGACCTCGGAGAGAAAATCGATCAGATTGGCGCGCAGCCGCTCGGCCGATACCTGTCCGAACTCGGCGAGGCGCGCACGCACCTCATCGAGAGACGGTATCGTGGTCTGACCAGGAAGCCCCATGGTCACCGAACTGGCGATGGCGGCGCGGCGCGTGTCGTCCATGCCGGCAAAGCGCGCGCCTGCCGCCGCGACGATCGCCGGGGGAAAATCTTCCGCCGCCCCAGGACGCCCGACGATGTGGATGTCATAGGCGGCAAAATCCACCGCATCGAAGCGCATGGTGGTGCCGCCCGAAGGCAGGCGCCAGCGCAGCTCGGTTCGTGTCCAGTCGAGCAGCGGCATGAAATTGTAGCAGATCGTCCCGATACCCGCCGCCGCCAGATGGCGCAGGCTCTGCCGATAGGCATCCAAATGGCCGCGCCAGTCGCCGGTCTGCGTCTTGATGGCTTCCGATACCGGCAGGCTTTCCACCACATCCCAGGTCAGACCAGAGGGCGTGCCGTCCCGCCGCCGTCCGATGGCGTTCTGGCGTGTGGCGATCGCCTCCGCCGTCCACACCAGCCCTGGCTCGACATGGTGCAATGCCGACACAACCCCCTCGGCGCCTGCCTGGATGATGTCGTCGATCGTCGCAACGTCATTGGGGCCGAACCAGCGCCAGGTTTGTTTCATCGTCCAGGGTCGTCCTATCGGTAACGCCAGATTCATAAGTTTGGTAAGACCAAAATGTCAATGGCATCTGATATGCGATGGAAAATCGATCCACGATTGCACCAAATGCTGGACGATGGTCAGGATTTTCTTGGTTCGACCGGTCAAGTTGGTATAACCAATTCGCTTTCAGGGAGTTTTAAATGGCGAAGCGTTTTCGTGTGGCGATGATCGGCGCCGGTATCGCGGCCCGGCATCTGTCCGGCTACGCCAAGCTCCCCGAACTCTATGAAGTGGTGGTCTTGTGTTCGCTCGATGCCGAGCGCGGCAAGGCCCTGGCCGACCAGTATGGCGTGCCGGATTATTCGCAGGATTTCGATGCCGTCATCGGGCGCAGCGATGTCGAGATCGTCGACATCGCCACGCCGCCGCATCTGCACTACGATATGGCGAGGCGCGCCATTTTGGCTGGCAAGCACGTCATCTGCGAAAAACCCCTGTTCGGCTCGCTCGCGGAAGTCGACGCCATGGAGCGTCTGCTTGCCACGACCGATCGCCGGCTGATGCCCATCTTCCAGTACCGCTACGGCACGGGTCTGCAAAAGCTCAGGCACCTGGTCAGAAAGGGACTGACCGGCAGGCCGGTGCTCACCGCCATCGAGACGCATTGGTGGCGCGGCGCCGATTATTACGACGTCGACTGGCGCGGCAAATGGGCGACCGAACTTGGCGGTGGCCTGTTGGGCCACGCCATCCACGCCCACGACATGCTGACCTACATTCACGGCGACATCGCCGAAGTGTTCTCGATGGGCGCGACCCTCGTCAACGCCGTCGAGGTCGAGGATACCGCGGCGCTGTCGCTACGCATGGCCAATGGCTCGCTCGCCTCGCTGTCCATGACCTTCGGATCGCGCGAGGAGATCTCGCGGCTGCGCTTCTGCTTCCGCGATGTGGTGGCCGAGAGCATTGCCGAGCCCTACACCATGTATCGCGACCCCTGGACCTTCCGTGCCGGCGATGCGGCCAAGCAGGCCGAGATCGACGCCGCGCTGGCCGAAGTACAGCCCACGCTCGACGGCTATGGCCGGCAGTTCGAATTGCTGCACGCGGCGCTCCACGATGGCGCCGAATTGCCGGTGACGCTGGCCGATGCACGCCGGGCGCTGGAACTCGTCACCGCCGCCTACTATTCCCAGCAGCAGGACAGGCCGGTGACGCTGCCCATCGCCGCCTCACACCCCTATTTTGCCTCGTGGAGCCCCGCGGCATCGAAGGACACGCCCTGATGGTCAAGGACCAGCGGATTCAGCTCTCCGGCGACGCACGGCTCTACCAGCTGGTGGCGCGCCAGATCGCCCAGATGATCGAGGAACATGCCGGCGAGCCCGGCTGGCACGTGCCGTCCGAGCGCGAGCTTGCCGACGAACTCGGCATCAGCCGCCCGGTGGTCCGCGAGGCCATCATCGCCCTGGAGATGCGCGGCATCGTCGAGGTGCGAGGGCGCGCCGGCATCGTGGTGCTGAGCGCGGATGCCCCGCAGGCGAGCTTCGAGACAATCCGGGATACCGGCCCTGGCCCGTTCGAGCTGCTGGAAGCACGCCTTGCCATCGAGGCCAGCGCCGCCGGCCTTGCGGCCGAAAAGGTCACGCCCTACGACCTCGTCGTCCTCAACGACTGCATCCGCCACATGGAGGCGGAGGCCAATGTGCAGCTGCTGCATGAAAAGGGCGACAGGGACTTCCATCTGCACATCGCCAAGATGACCGGCAATGCCATCATCGTATCGATGATCGAGCGCCTGTGGGAATTGCGCGACGAGTCCCCGATGTGGCGTAAACTGCACGAGCACATCCACGCGCCGCAGGTGCGCAGCTTCTGGATCGGGGATCACCACGCCATCGTCGCGGCCCTGCGCATGCGCAATCCGGAAGCCGCCTACGCCGCCATGGCCCGCCATATCCGCAATGTCACCGCCGAGCTGCTGAAAGCCGACGAACAGGGCCGGGATCGGTAGAACAGCTGAGGGCGTGACAAGTGTGCGCGAGCGGCTCTCTGCCTCACGTGCTTCCAAAGTCGTAGCGCGGCGCTCAATTTTTTGACGGGACAATGCATTGAAAAACCTGCGGGATTTCACATCTGCTCAATAATTAGACAAACTATCAAGTCAATTGACAGTCTGCCTAAATTGCTTTTATCGTTTGCAACATGAGCCCGCGCCCCAGCAAGAAGTCCAACAAACAGCCACAGCCCAATGGCGTGCATCCCGGGCTGAGCGCGGACGATTATTTCCGCACCATCCGACCGGTGATGGATCTGATGGCCAGCGCGCTGGGCAATCGCTGCGAGCTCGTGCTGCACGATTTCCGCCAGCCCGATCGCTCGATCATCGCCGTGGCCGGCGACGTCACCGGACGCCGCGCGGGCGGATCGGTGACGCAGATCGGCATGCAGATCATGCGCGAAGGCGATGCCGCCAAGGACAACTATACCTACGTCACCAGCACCCCCAACGGCCTGGTGCTGAAATCGGTGACGGTGCCGTTGCGCGACGAGGACGGACACGTGTTCGGGGCGCTGTGCGTCAATGTCGATATCACCGAATTCTGGATGCTGGGCCAGAGCATCCAGACACTGGTGGGCGCCAGTGCCGAAATCCCCAAGCCGGTGACCTTCGTCGACGACATCGATGGCGTCATCGCCGATGTCCTGAGGGAAGAAACCAAGCTCATCGGACGCCCGCTATCCGAACTGTCGCGCCACGAACGGCTGCGGCTGCTCAAGGCCCTGGATTTCCGCGGCGTCTTCTCGCTGCAGCGTTCGATTCCGCAGATCGCCGACCATCTCGGCCTGTCGCGGGCCACGCTCTACAACGACCTCAAGCTGATGCGCCAGGAAAACGGCAGCGACGGCGAGGGGCAGCCGGTGCGCGCGTCGCGGCACAACGGCCATAAATTCATCGAAGGTGAGGGAAACGACCTATGAAACTCTTCAACAACGGCGCGCTCAACCGGCGCAGATTTCTAACCGGCACCATGGCCATGGGCGCGGCCAGCGCCACCCTGCCGCTGCTCGGCAAGGCGGCGTTCGGCGCCGAAGCCGCAAAACTCGAATTCGAGGGCTGGAACTACGACCCTGAATTCCAGAACCTGGTGGTGGGCGAGTTCACCGCCAAGAACCCCGATATCGCCATCAACTTCGTGGCCGAGCCCGCCGCCCAATACATCCAGAAGATCATCGCCCGCTTCGTGGGCGGCAACCCGCCGGACCTGCTCTATGTCCGCGATCAGACGCTGGCCGATTGGGCCGACGCCGAATATATCCAGCCGATCAACAATTTCCCCGGCTGGGAAGAACACACCAAGGGCCTGATCCCGTTCCACCTGAGCGGCCTTGAATACAAGGACAAGGTCTGGGGCCTGCCCTATTACGGCGACCATATCGCCTATGTCTACAATTCCGACATCCTGCAGAAGGCCGGCGTCACCGCGCCGCCCGCCACATGGTCGGAACTGGCCGACCAGGCCGTCGCCATCAAGAAGGCGGGCCTGTTGGAGCATCCGTTGATGTTCCCGCTGAAATCCAATGCGGGCCTGCATTGGTGGTCGGCGGTCTATGCCAGCGGCGGTAGCCTCTTTACGGCCGACGGTACGCCGAAATTCCCCGACGAAGACACCACGTCGCTGCAGATCCTCGAATTCCTCGTCAAGGCGGCGCAGGAACTCGACATTCTCGATCCGACCTCGGTGCAGATGGGCACGGCCGAAGGCCGCCTCGCCCTCGCTGCCGGCCAGGTGGCGTTCGGCTCCAGCGCCCGCTACGACCTCAAGGTCATCAACGATCCCAAGACCTCGAAAATCCCCGGCCTTGCCAAGCAGGTGCTGTTCCCCAGCCTCACCGCCGATGGCCCGCACGGCACGGTCGGCTGGACGCAGATGTTCTCCATCTCGGCCGACACCAAATATCCCGATCAGGCCTGGCAGGCGCTGCAATATCTGACCAGCCCGGACGTCGCCAAGCGCTACTACCTCAAGAACGGCGTCGGTTACGCTTACGAAAGCCTCGACAGCGATCCCGATATCTCCGCCGAAACCGGCAAGTGGAGCGATCAGGGCATGTTCGCCAAGCAGGGCGCGCTGGCCAAGGCCCGTGAGTACATCACCTTCTCCTGGGCTGCCGAGTGGGAAGACTTCCACATGCAGCAGCTGCAGGAAGCGGTGCTGGGCCGCAAGTCCGCCAAGGATGCCCTCCAGGCTTCCGCCGACAAGGCCGTCGCCCTCAAGAAGAGCGCCTGACCGTGACCATGACGCAAGCCGAGCCGTCCGCATTGTCGGACGGCTTCACCGGCAGGCCTTCGATATGGCGACGCCTGTTTCCCTACTGGCTGAACCTGCCTTCGATCCTGGTCCTTCTGGGCCTGGTAGCCTATCCGGTCGGCTTGTCGTTCTGGATCAGCCTGCACGGCATGAGTTTTCGCCGCCCCAAGGCATTTCCGTTCCTGGGGCTCGACAATTATGTGAGCGCGCTGACCTCTCCGGAGTTCGCCGCCGCTTTCCTCGTCACTCTCAAGTTCAGCGTCGCCGCGGTGGCGCTGATCATCATTCTCGGCCTGGCGCTGGCGCTGCTGCTCAACGTCCCCATGCGCGGACGCGGGCTGTTGCGAGCCTTGATCCTGGTGCCATGGGCCATTCCGCCGATCGTCAACGCCACGCTCTGGCAACTGATCTTCGATCCCCATGTGGGCGCCTTCAACGGCCTGCTGCTGCAGTTCGGCCTCATCGATCGTTACCAGGCCTGG
This sequence comes from Devosiaceae bacterium, assembly GCA_036499825.1. Lineage (GTDB taxonomy): Bacteria > Pseudomonadota > Alphaproteobacteria > Rhizobiales > Devosiaceae > Paradevosia. The sequence continues at coordinate 89,427 of DASYCZ010000045.1, read as the reverse complement.
CTGGTCGATCCCAATCTGGCTCTGCTCATCGTCGTCTTGGCGCATGCCTGGAACCACGTACCGCTGGCCGCCATCATCCTCCTCGCGGCGCTGCAGGCCATTCCCAAGGAACTCTATGAGGCGGCGCTCGTCGACCGCACCAGCCGCTGGCGCGTGCTCTACGCCATCACCCTGCCCTGGCTGCTGCGCCCCATCATGATCGTCATGATCCTGCAGACCATGGGCGCCCTCAAGGCCTTCGACCTGTTCTACGTCCTGACCGGCGGCGGGCCCGGCAACTCCACCACCGCACTGGCCTGGCTCACCTACCAGACCTCGTTCGTCTATCTCAATGTCGGCCTCGGCAGCGCCTATTCCTACATCATCATGGGCATGACCCTGATCATCGCGCTGTTCTACCTGCGTGGCCTCAACAAGCGCGGAGATGTCGAATGAAGCTTCGCGGCATACTCATCGCCGTCCTCATGATCCTGGCGGCGCTCTATCTGCTGGCGCCAGTGCTGTGGATGTTCCTGCTCTCCATCATGACGCAGTCGGAAGCCCTGTCGGTGCCGCCGCACTGGATACCGCACGCCCCCACGCTCGACAACTACATGGCGTTCTTCAATCCCAATGAGCGGCAGGCCACCATGGGCGCCGATGCCATCGCCTCGATGCCGCGCGCCATGCTCAACAGCGTCATCGTCGGCCTGTCGGTCGCCATCGCCAATATCGTCCTGGGCTCGATGGCCGCCTATTCGTTCGCACGCCTCAAGTTCCGCGGCAGCGGCCCGTTGATGCTGGCCTATCTGGTGTCGCGCATGGTGCCGGCGGTCGGCATCATGATCCCGCTCTATGTGGTGATGCAGCGATTGGGCCTCCTCAACAACATCTTCTCGCTGATCCTGGTCGAAACCACCGAAACGCTGCCCTTCAGCATCTGGCTGCTCGCCGGCTATTTCCGCACCATTCCGCGCGATATCGAGGAAGCGGCCCGCATCGATCGCTGCAACTGGCTGCAGGCCATGATCAAGGTCTTCCTGCCCATGGCGACGCCGTGCCTCGTGGCCACGGGCGTCTTCGGCTTCATGTCCTCCTGGGGGTCGTTCCTCTATCCCCTGCTGTTCACCTCCGGCATGGGCAACACCACCATGCCGGTGATCATTTCCAACTTCGCCACCGACATCAACGCCGACTACGGCCTGCTCGCCACCTCGGGCATGCTGGCGGTGATCCCGCCCTTCCTGCTGGCCTTCTGGTTCCAGCGCTGGATCGTCAGCGGCTTCACCTCCGGAGCGGTAAAGGGATAACATGCTCGCAGATACTGACCGTCATTCCGGCCTCGACGACAAGCGTCTCGATCGCGTTCGGGCCTTCATGGACCAGGGCGCCAAAGCCGGCGTCTTTCCGGGCGCCGTCGCCGCCATTGCGCGGAACGGCAAGCAGATCTTCCAATATGCCGCCGGCCGCCAGCAGGATGGCCCGGAAGCACGCGACACCATGCCGGTCGACGCCATGTTCGATCTCGCCTCGGTCACCAAGCCGGTCTCCGGCATGGCGCTGCTGCTGTTGATCGAGGACGGACTGCTGACGCTCGACGATCCGATCGGCAAATTCGTTCCCGAATTCGCCACCGGCGACAAGGCGGCGATCCGCATTCGCCACATCGTCAGCCACACCTCGGGCATCCAATCCAACCCCAAGCTGTATCACGAGCACCAGACCTGGGAGACGCTGCTGCCGGCCTATCTGGCCCTGCCGCTGATCGCCCAGCCCGGCGCCATCTTCCTCTATTCCTCCATCAACTTCATCATTCTGGCGCTGATCATCGAGCGGGCCAGCGGCAAGAAACTCGATCAGCTATTGACCGAGCGGCTCTTCAAGCCACTGGGGCTGGAGCTGACCTACAACCCGCCCCAGAGCCTGTTGCCACGGATTCCGGCGACCGAATTCGTCGATTGGCGCAACACCTATGATTGGGGCGTGGTCAACGACAAGACCGCCCAGATGATGGGCGGCGTCTCCTGCCATGCGGGCCTGTTTGCCTCGGCGGCCGATCTCTGCGTGCTCGGCAGCATGCTGCTCAATGGCGGCACCCATGCGGGCGTCCGCGTCATGAGCCCTTTCGCGGCCAGGCTGATGACCAATACCTGGACCGACGAGCGCGGCGTCCGGCGCGGCATCTGCTGGCTGCCGGCGGCGGTGAAGACTTTCGGCGATCTGCTGTCGCCGCAGGCGGTCGGCCACACCGGTACCAGCGGCACTGCCATGTTGCTGGTCCCCACCGAAAAGCTGGTGGTCGTACTGCTCAGCAACCGCGTGCATCCTTCGCGGGACAACGACCTGATCGAGCCGTTCCGGCCGAGATTTTTCAACACAGTCGCTGCGGCGCTGAACGCAAACCAGGAGTAGGGCGTGGCGCGAGTTCAGATTCAGTCGCTGGTCAAACGCTTCGGCAATGTCGCCGCCGTCAACGGCATCGACATCGATATCGCCGATCGCGAATTTCTTGCCATCGTGGGCCCCTCCGGCTGCGGCAAGAGTTCGACCCTGCGCATGCTCAGCGGGCTCGAACAGCCGAGCTCCGGCCGCATCCTCTTCGGCGACCAGGACGTCACGCGCCTGACCGCCGACCAGCGCGACGTCGCCATGGTGTTCCAGAGCTACGCGCTCTATCCGCATATGAGCGTGCGCCGCAACATCGCCTTCCCCCTGCAGAACATGCGGCTGCCGGCGGCTGAAATCGAGGCCCGCGTCAACCGCGCCGCCAATATGCTGGGCATCACCGCGCTCCTCGAACGGCGCCCGCGCGAACTCTCTGGCGGCCAGCGCCAGCGCGTGGCGCTGGGCCGGGCCATCGTCCGCGATGCGGCGGTGTTCCTGTTCGACGAGCCGCTGAGCAATCTCGACGCCAAGCTGCGCGTCATCATGCGCTCCGAACTCAAGAAGCTGCATTCCGAGCTCGGCCAGACCTTCGTCTATGTGACGCACGACCAGGCCGAGGCCATGACCATGGCGGACCGCATCGCCGTCATGGCCAACGGCCAGGTGCAGCAGCTCGGCACACCGGAGGATATCTATTTCCGGCCGACCAACCGCTTCGTTGCCGAGTTCATGGGCACCCCGTCGATGAATTTCATCAAGGGCTCGCTTGCCCAGGATGGCCAGAATGCCGTCTTCAACGTCGCCGACCGCAATGGCACCGTGGTGCTGGACGGCCGGTTTGCCCAAAACGGCGCGCCGCAGCCGGCGACGCTGGGCGTCCGGCCCGAATCCTTCACCCTCACGGGGCCGGAAGAGGGCACCCTGAAGGGCACGGTCGTACTGATCGAGCCGCTGCATCCCGATATCTTCGTCAGCATCGATATCGGCGGACAGATCCTCCTGGTCCGTACCGGCAGCGATTATCGCGGCGCCGTCGGCGACCGGGTGGGGCTGCGTCCCGCCATGGAGGCGCTGCACCTGTTCGACGTCAATGACAATCGCATCACCCCCCTCACCGCAGGCGCGCCTGCCCTGGAAACGGCCGGAAACTGACATGAAGATCATCGACGTGACCCTCTGGACCATCAACGTCCCGTACGAATCCCCTTTCCAGACCTCGTTCGACCGGCGCACCGGCACCACGCGCACCGTGCTGCGCCTCACCACCGATACCGGCCATGTGGGCTGGGGCGAGACATTTCGCGGCACGCCGACGACCAACATCATCGAGCGCTGGCGCGACCTGCTGATCGGCTGGAACCCCTATGACATCGAAAGGCTGCGGGCCGAGCTCGACATGACGCCGTTCTTTTACGGCTATGTGGGCTATGCGGCGCTCGCCGGCATCGAGATGGCCTGCTACGACCTGATCGGCAAGGAAACCGGCAAGTCGATAGCCGAGCTGACCGGCGGCATTCTCAAGGACAAGATCCCCGTTGCGGGCGTCGTCACCACCGGCCTCGTGCCGCCCGACGAGGGCAAGCCCAGCCCCGAACGCCTGGCCCAGGCGGCGGTCGAGTTCCGCGACCACCATGGTTTTGGCGCCATCAAGCTCAAGGGCACGCATGATCCCGAGCTCGATGTGCGGCGCCTGCGCGCCATTCGCGAACGCCTGCCGGACGTCAAGCTGCGCATCGACCCCAACGCGGCCTGGTCGGTAGTGGAATCCATCAATGCCGGGCGCGAAATCCTGCCGCTCGGGCTCGAATATCTCGAGGATCCCTGCAAGGGCCTCGAAGGCATGGCGAAGGTCCGTGAAACTCTCGGCATTCCGCTGTGCACCAATATGTGCGTCGTGCGGCTGGAGGAATTCGCCCCGGCCATGCGGCTGGGCGCCGTCGACGTCATCCATGGCGACGTCCACAAATGGGGCGGCATCAATGCGGTGAAGCGCCTCGCCGCCATGTGCGATGCCTTCGGCATCGGCCTCAACCTCCACAGCGGTGGCGAACTCGGCATCTCGACGGCCTGCCATCTGCAGCTTGCGGCCTCGACGCCCGAACTCCGCCACGCCATGGATACCGTCTACTACCTGATGGCCGACGACATCGTCACCCAGCCATTTGAGATAGAAAACGGCGCCATGACGGTTCCCGCCGGCCCGGGTCTTGGCATCGAAGTCGATATGGAAAAACTCACCCATTACGCCGCGCGGCACTCCGAGGAGGGGGATCTGGTGCGGTGATGGCTTCCGAACAGCAGGCAACCGGCCACGTTGCGGTTGCGGGCGGCGAAGTCCACTACGTCATGTCCGGCGACGGGCCGCCGCTGGTCTTCGCCCATGGCATCGGCGGCAATTTCAGGTCGTGGTGGCAGCAGTTGGGCGATCTGTCGAGGCGCTACACCTGCATCAGCTTCAGCCATCGCGGCTTCGCCCCCTCGATCGACATCACGGGCACGCCGCGACCCGCGCTTTACGGGCAGGACCTCGGGGCGTTGCTGGATCATTTGCGGATCGACAGCGCCGCGATCGTCGGCCAATCCATGGGCGGCTGGACAGCCCTGGAATTTGCCCTGCTGGCGCCCGGCCGCGTCGCTGCGCTGGTGCTGTCCGGCACCACCGGCTCGCTCGACCTGCCGGGTCTGTTGTCGCTGGCCGAAACCGGCGCCGACCCGCGCGTGCTGCGCTGCCGTGCCGATGGCATCAGTCCCGCCGCCGGCCGGCGCATGGCCGGGGAGCAGCCGGAACTGCATCAGATGTTCCTCGATATCGACCGCGCCAGCGGCGACTGGGACCGCGCCCCCGTCAGGGAGGCGCTGGATCGCATGCGCATCCGGCAGCCCGCGGATTTCACGCTGGATTGCCCGATCCTCGCCATCGTGGGGGACGAGGACCTGATCTGCCCGCCCGCCAATGTGCAGGCGATGGCGGCGGCGCTGCCGCGGGTCGAGCTGCACATCATGCCCCAGACCGGGCACTCGGCCTATTTCGAGCGGCCGGCCGCCTATAACCAGTACATCTGCGACTATCTCAGCGGCATAGAGGCTTACCGATGATACGGGTTGGGGTTATCGGAACCGGCGCCATCGGCCACGCCATCGCCAGCAGCCTTGCGGACGCCCCTATCCCGGGCGTCGAGTTGACCGGCATCGCCAGCCGGCCGCATGCGCGCCTCAGGGCCGAAAAGCTCGCGGCGCAGTGGCATTGCGCGGCCACGACCGACCCCATGACGCTCCCCAGGACCGGCGCCAACCTCGTGGTCGAGGCGGCAGGCGCGGTGGCCGCCAAGCAATACGCCATCCCCCTGCTCGAGGCGGGCTGCGACGTCATCATCATGAGCACGGGCGCCCTGGCCGACGCCGAATTCGTCGCCGAGCTGAGGCGCGTCGCCGCCGCCTGTTCGCGCCGCGTGCACCTGCCGTCCGGCTCGATCGCCGGCATCGACGGCATCCTCTCCGCCATGGAAAGCGGTGGGGTCGAAATCCGCGTCACCACGCGCAAGCACCCGCAGGCTCTGGTCGGCGCGCCCTATTTCGACCAGACCGGGCTCGATGTCACCCAGCTCACCACCGCCACCACGGTCTTTGAGGGCAATGCGCGCGAAGCGGTAGCCGGATTTCCCTCCAACCTCAACGTGGCGTTGACGCTGGCGACCGCGGCGGGCGGCTTCGATCACGTGAAGGTGCGGATCGTGGCCGACCCCGAAGCCCAGTTCACCACCCACCAGATCGAGGTGGCCGCCAAGTCCGGCACCATCACGGTCGAGTTGACCAACAAGCCATCCGAGAGCAACCCCAAGTCGAGCTGGCTGGCGGCGCTCAGCGCCATCGCCACCATTCGGCGCATCGCCTCGCCGTTGCGGATCGGCTAGCCGGCGAAACGAGCGCCCAAACCACCATCGACACGCCAGTTGGCGCCGGTTACGAACGAGGCTTCCGGCGACAGCAGGAAGACGATGCAGTTGGCGATTTCCTCGGGCCTTGCGATACGACCCATCGGCTGCGCGGCGAGGACTTTCTGCCGCATTTCGGGCGGATGCCGGGAGAAATATTCCGCCACCAGCGCCGTTTCGGTCCAACCCGGCGATATGGCGTTGACGCGGATCTGATGCTGCCCGACCTCCAGCGCCAGCGATCGCGTCAATCCCACCAGGCCTGATTTTGCCGCCGCATAAGGAAAGTAGCCGATAAAGGTATGATCGGCATGCACCGAGGCGATGTTGACGATCGCCCCCTTGCGGGCCGCGATCATCCCCGGCAGCACGACGCGCGCGCAGAGCCAGGCCGATTTGAGGTCGACCGAGAACACCTCGTCCCACTGTTGCTCGGTCATGGCCACGGGGTCGGCATAGGAATTGCGCCCGGCATTGTTGACGAGCCCGGTAACGGGACCGAGTCTTGCGACCGCCTCGTCATGCACGCGCGCGATGTCGTCGGCCGAGCGTACGTCGCCCTGCGCCAGGAACAACGTGGCGGGATCGCCCAGGCTCTGGGCGAAGGCACGCCCTGCCTCTTCATCGAGATCGAGGATCGAAACGCGCGCGCCTTCGCTGAGAGCCTTGGCGACAGTCGCCGCGCCGATGCCGCGGCTGCCGCCCGTCACCAGCACATGCTCGCCCTGCAGACGTCCCAAAGCCATGCCGGCCTACCGTCCGGTGATCGACTGCCGGCGGATGCGGCGCTCGATGATGGTCTGCAGCACTACCGACACCACGATGACGAGGCCGAAGGCGAGCTGCGTATAGAAGGCGTTGATGCCCGCCGAGACGATACCGGCATTGATGGCGCCGATGATGTAGGAGGCGACGAACGATCCGACGATCGAGCCGGTGCCACCGAACACCGAGGTGCCGCCGAGAAACACCGAGGCGATGGTGTTGAGCAGATAGCCATCGCCGGTCGTCGGCCAGAAATAATAGCCATAGATCGAGGTCATGAGACCCGCGAGCACCGCCAGGACACCGACCAGCACGAAAGCCCGCGTCTTCACCGATACCACGTTGACGCCCATCAGCCGCGCGCTGGTCGGATTGTCGCCGACCAGGAACACATGCGCCCCGAAGCGCGTGCGGTTGAGCAAGATCCACATCAGCGCGGCCAGCACCACCATCCACACCGTCTGGATCGGCAGGACGCCGAACAGCGGCTCGCGAAAGATGGCGTGCAGTTGCGGGTAGGCATCCGCCGTCAGCGGCACGCCGGTGCCGTTCATCAGCACCAGTTCGAGGCCCCGGAACAAAAATTGCGTGCCGATGGTGATGACCAGCGAGGGGATGTTGAGCCGCGCCACCAGCGTGCCGTTGATCCAGCCGCAGATGGCCCCGGTGAGGAACGCGGCGAGCAGCGCCACATACCAGGGCAGGCCCCACTGCGTGACGCTGAGGCAGAAGACCGCCGTGCCGAGCGCCATGATCGAGGGAAAGCTCAGATCGATCTCGCCGGTGATGACCACGAAGGTCAGGGCCAGCGCGATGATGCCGAAGAGCGGCGTCGTCTCCGCGAACGCCATATAGATATCGATATTGGTGAAGACCGCCGGCGCCGCGATGACGAAGACCAGCCACATGACGATGCCGACGCCGATGATGCCGAGCTGGCTGCCATAGCGCCGGAGCAGCGAAGGCGGCGCCACCCGGTTGTTGCCGGGCTTGCCGGTGGCTGCCTTGGCGGTCGTGGTTTCCGTGGCCATGGTGCTACTCCAGCGAACCCGACCGCGCCACGCGGTAGAGCCGATCGATAAGATCATCCATCGAGATATCGGATTTGTCGTAGACGCCCGCGACCTTGCCGCGATCGAGCACATAGAGCCGGTCGACCACCGGATAGACATGGAAGATGTTGTGGTCGATGAAGATCGCCGATTTACCGGCCTTCTTGATGTTGTTGACGAAATCCAGCGTCTTCTTGGTCTCCGTCAGGCTGAGACCCATGGTGGGCTCGTCGAGGATGACGAGCTGCGCATCGAAATGCAGCGCCCGCGTAATGGCGACGCCCTGTTTTTCGCCGCCCGACATGGTGGTGACCACATTGTCGGGATGCACGGCCGCCGAGGTGAAGCCCATATGCTCGCTCATCAGCCGCGCCGATTCCGCCTTCATGCGCCTGACGTCCAGCAGGCCCCAGCGCGTCCGCGGTTCGCGCCCCATGAACATATTGCGCCAGATCGGCTGCTTCTCGCAGAGCGCGCGTTCCTGGTAGACGGTCTCGATGCCGAGCCGGCGCGCCCGCGCCACCGACCAGTCGTCGATGCGCTGGCCCTTGAAGAACACCTCGCCGCCGGCATCGGGCTTCAAAAAGCCCATCACGGTCTTGACCAGTGTCGACTTGCCGGCGCCATTGTCGCCCAACAACCCGACGATCTCGCCCGGATAGACCTTGAAGTTGATATTGGAAAGCGAGCGCACTTCCCCGAAAGTCTTGGAGACGTTGCGCAACTCGATAACCGGCGTCACTTCCGTCTCAATCGCCATAGCGGCCTCGGCCATCAGCGCCTCCTGATGACCGGCAGGGCCTCAACCCTGCCGGATCGTTGGTGAAACGGGCAGTCAGCGGATTTCCTTGGCGGCGAGCGGGGCCACGGCGTCCACATTGGTGCTGTCGACGAAGGCGCCGGCGGTGTTGATGTCGAGACCCGAGAACCCGAACTTCTTGGTCAGGCAGATATTGAGGATCGGCAGGTAACCCTGGAGATAAGGCTGCTGGTCGATGACCAGGTTCTGGTAGCCGTCCTTCACCGCCTGCGCGGTGTTGGGGGACATGTCGAAGCCGGCGAAATACACCTGGCCCGGCTTGATCGAGGCGGCCTTGGCATAGACGCCCACATTGGACGTCAGCCCGCCATGATCGGTGACCACCACCTTGATGCCCGGATTGGCCTTCATCACGCCCACGAATGTGGCGGTGCCGGCATTGGGATCGGCATTGGTGGCGGAATCGATCTCCTGGTAGATGACCTTGGCGCCGGCCTTGGTGAAGGCGTCGATGACGCCGACGGTGCGCTGGCCGCGATCGCCGCCCTGACCCTTGAGGCCCCAGACGAACACCGCATCGCCCGACTGCAGCTTGGCGCGCTTGACCGCTTCGCTGCCGAGCGCGAAGCCTGCATCGTAGTTTGGCGCGCCCACATAGCCGAAGCCTTCCGGACCATGGGCGGCCTGCGCCTTGGGCAGCGAGGTGTTGAGGCTGGTGAAGACCGTGCCCTGTTTCAGCGCCTGCTCGACCAGCGGATCGGTGGCGTCGTCGCCGCCCATGCCGTAGGTGGCGATGCCGTCGACCTTGGTGGCGATCGCCTGCTGGATCTGCTGCAGCATGGTGTTCGGATCCCAGTTCGAGAAGTAGTAGGTGACCTTGGGACCAAGATCGAGTTCCGCCTGGCGGAAGCCGTTATAGACATTGTTGGCGAACACGCCGCCTTGCGGGCCGCCGGGGAATGCGGCGATCTTGACGCCGTCGCACCATTTGGCCGTCGGGTCGAGCGCCAGCGCCGACGAAGCGGCAGCCATAGATAAAGCCAAAGCAGCCGCGCCGACGAGCGCGTGCCGCACAAACTTTGCGTTCATGCTTTCCTCCCTTGTATGCGCCCTCCAGCGCATATCCGAGGGAGGCTAGGGGAATCAGATACCCTTGTAAAGACTGCTCGGCGGCCGCGATGGCCGACCCAACCACACTTCTCGTCATCAAGGTCCCGCGCATGCCGAAAGGCGCAATTGCACCCCCGTACTGCTTGCGGCTAGAGTATTTGCGGCGGGCAATTACGCCTGCAGGCCGCGGCAAAACTTATCAGATATGTTGGAGGAACATTGCCTAAGGACGGGATAGAGGATCGTCGTGACGAAGCGCCGGTGACGGCGGCATCGAGCGTCGCCGACGAGCTGCTGGCGCTGATCATGGGACAGTTGGCGCCGGGCGCTAGCCTGCCCAGTGAGGCCGATCTTGCCGAACGCTACGATGTCAGCCGCCTGACCGTGCGCGAGGCGGTCAAGATGCTCGCCGGGCGCGGGCTGCTGGAGCTGGCGCGCGGCCGGCGCGCCGTGGTCAGGGAGCCGGACGGCTCGGCCTTCGGCGACTTCCTCGCCTCCATCATCCAGTACGATCCCAAGGGCCTGTTCGACCTGGTCGAGGTACGCGCCGCCCTCGAAATCCAATCGGTGACGCTCGCCGCCAAGAAGGCCAGCCGCGCCGGCCTCGCGGCCATCGAAACCACCATCGAGGCGATGCGCGCCGCCGCCGCCGACATCGAGGCGGGCCGCGACCCCGAAGGGGCGGAGCAGCGCTACCACCAGGCCGATGTCGGCTTCCACGAAGCCCTGGCGCTGGCCAGCGGCAACCGCATCCTCACCTATCTGTTCGAGGCCATGGCGACGCCGCTCACGGAAAGTTTTGTCATGACGCGACGAGGGCACGAGCTCAGTGGCCACACCCCTGACCTCACCATCGCGGCACACCAGGCCATTCTGAAATTCATCCGGGAAGGCAATGGCAAAGGCGCCGCCGAGGCCATGCGCAGCCATCTCGACGATGCCGAGCGCGACATCCGCACCGCCCTTGGCAGCCGCACCTCGGGACGATTGTAGCCGGCCGCATCCCACTCCGAAGTGGGTGCCCTACTCCGTTCGATGATCTCCCCCATGTCGAAGGGTGAACTTTCCGCCGCATCCGGCTCTGTCAGAATGTCCTCGTGACACGCGTCAATTGCGGCGCGCCGTATACGACTTGGGGGCATCATGCTCAGGACAGAAAACAAGGATCGAGACCTGCTGACCGATGCCGGCGGCATGGTGACGACAGGCCAGCCCGCTGCTGCCAGCCCGGCGCCCGCCGAGGCGGAACAGGGCCAGAGCAGTTCCTTGCTGCCCGCCACGGCGCCGGCCCTGTCGTCCGATACCCCGTCATCACAACCGGCCACGCCGTCCCCCGGGGGCTCGGCCGCGGCCGCATCGGCGCCTCCGCCCAGCGGCAGGCCGGTGACGCTGCTCGCCGATACCGCCTCCACAACCGCCTCGCCCGCGGCGCCGGCAACGCCGGCGGACAGCACCGACCCCGTTACGCTCCAGGCCGTGACGCCCCTCGCCGTCAGCGCGCCATTGCATTTCTCGGAAACCTCGGGCCTCAACAGCGCCATCGCGCCGGCGCCCTCGGAACTGGGCACCCTGCCCGGTGGCAGCGAAGGCAGCTCCGGCACCGGCACCGAGACACCCCCGCCACCCATCGTCGACGAACAGCCATCGACGCCCCCGGTTTCCCGGCCCCCGGCCGATGGCGGCACCCAGGCGGTATTGCCGCTGAACAAGATCGCGCTCGAAAACCTCAAGGAAGGTACGCCCCGTGAGGTATGGGCGCTGAAGACCGATATCGGCGATGCCAACATCCAGGGCTTCGCCACCGATATCAGCACCAATGTGGGCGGCCAGGTCGACTTCAAGATCGCCACCGATTCCACCCACTACAAGCTCGAAATCTACCGGATGGGATATTATGGAGGCGACGGCGCCCGCCTCGTCGACACCGTCGAGGTGCAGCGCGACACAGCCCAGATCCAGCCGCATCCGATCGTCGACATGCAGCTCGGCCTGATTGATGCCGGCAACTGGTCGGTCTCGACGCATTGGGACGTTCCGGACGATGCCACCTCGGGTGTCTATTTCGCCAAGCTCGTGCGCGAGGACGGCGTCGATGGCGAGAACATCATTCCGTTCGTCGTGCGCGATGACGCCTCGACCAGCGACATCGTCTTCCAGACCTCCGACACGACGTGGGAAGCCTACAACCCATGGGGCGGCGCCAATCTCTACGGCGGCGACGTTCCGCTCAACCCGGACGACATGATCGCCTACATGCCGCCGAACTGCCATTGCGGCCTGATGGCGATCGGCCGCGCCTATGCGGTGAGCTACAACCGGCCGTTCATCACCTCCACCAACCCCAATTTCCTCTATTCGGGCCCGCAGGATTTCGTCTTCGGCGAGGAATTCCCCGCCATCGAATGGCTGGAGCAGAACGGCTACGACGTCAGCTACATCTCCGGCGTCGATGCCGCCAAGTCCGGCCAGCTGCTGCTCAACCACGACGTCTACATGTCGGTCGGCCACGACGAATACTGGTCCGGCGACCAGCGCGCCAATGTCACGGCGGCGCGCGATGCCGGCGTCAACCTCGCCTTCTGGAGCGGCAACGAATGCTACTGGAAGGTGCAGTGGAACGACAGCATCGACGGTAACGGCACGCCCTACCGCACCATGACCTGCTACAAGGAAACCTGGGCCAATGCCGACATCAACCCGGCCGATGGCTCCACCGCCACCTGGCGCGATCCGCGTTTCGCCGATCCTGGCCAGGAACCCGAGAACTCGCTGACCGGAACGCTCTTCCAGGTCGATTCCTGGCGCGCCGACACCATGACCATTCCATACGACATGACGCAGTTCCGCCTGTGGCGGAATACCGCCGTATCCGAAACCCATCCGGGCGACACCGCCGAACTGGTCAACGGTCTGCTCGGCTACGAATGGGATTCGGACGTCGACAACGGTTTCCGCCCCGCCGGGCTTGTCGATCTGTCGCTTTCCAACATCTCGGTCGATACCTACCTGCTCGACTACGGCAACACGGTGGGTGCGGCAGACGCCCAGCACAGCCTCACCATGTACCGGGACCAGCAGAGCGGCGCGCTCGTCTTCAGCGCCGGCACCGTCATGTGGTCATGGGGACTCAACGCCCAGCACGACCTCGAGGGAACGCCGGTCGATCCCAACGTGCAGCAGGCCATGGTCAACATGTTCGCCGACATGGGCGTGCAACCGACGACGCTCGATGCGAGCCTGATCCTGGCGACCCAATCGACCGATTTCATCGCCCCGACCGCGACCGTCACCAGTCCGGCCGCCGGCGCCGCCTTCGTCGAAGGCCAGAAGTTCACCATCACCGGCACGGCCCAGGACTTCGGCGGCGGTCTCGTCGCCGGTATCGAGGTCTCGGTGGATGGCGGCAATACCTGGCACAAGGCCAACGGCACCACAAACTGGAGCTATGCCTGGATCGCCCAGGCCAGCGGCACCTACCAGATCGAGGCCCGAGCCACCGACGACAGCATCAACCTCGGGGCCGCCTCCGCCGCAACCTCCATCACCGTCTCGCTGCCCTCGACATCGAGCCTGTGGACCTATGCCAACAAGCCCGTCAATCCGACCGAATATGAGCGTAACCCCGTGGAGCTGGGCGTTCGCTTCTCCGCCTCGACCGACGGCACCGTCACGGGCATCCGCTTCTACAAGGGCCCCCTGAACGGCGGCCCGCATGTGGGCAATCTGTGGACGAGCACCGGGCAGCTTCTGGCTACCGGCACCTTCACGGGCGAGAGCGCCGATGGCTGGCAGACGCTGATGCTTGCGACGCCGATCACCGTGCATGCCGGCCAGACCTATGTGGCCTCGTACAGCACCAATGGCTATTACGCCTATGACGACAACTATTTCGACACGCCGCACCAGAACGGGCTGCTGTCGACAGGCGTGGGGGCCGGCGTCTACGGCTATGGGAATGGCGATCCCCAGACCTTCCCCGGCCAGACCAGCGATACCAATGGCAATTACTGGGTCGACGTGGTGTTCAACCCGGCGCCCAACACAGCCCCGGTCGCGGGCGATGACGGCACCTTCTCGGGCGGCTGGAACAAGCCGCTGACGATCGATGCCGCACAATTGCTGGGCAATGATACCGACGCCAATGACGACACCCTGACGATTACGGGCGTCGGCGGCGCGAGCCACGGCACGGTGGCGTTCAACGCCCAGACCGGCATCGTGACGTTCACCCCGACCGCCGGTTATTCGGGCACCGCAACGTTCACCTACACGGTCTCCGATGGCCGTGGCGGCACCGATACCGGCACGGTCTCGCTCGATATCAAGGAGGGGATCGTCGGGGCGACGCTGTTCAACCCCACCGACGCCCCCACGGGCGGCCCGGAAAGCGATCCGCAGGCCGTGGAACTGGGCGTCAAATTCATCGTCTCCGCCTCGGGCACCATCACCGGCATCCGCTATTACAAGAGCGCCGAGGACACCGGCACGCATGTCGGCTCGCTCTGGAGCGCGACGGGGCAGTTGCTCGAGACCGCAACCTTCACCAATGAAAGCGCCAGCGGCTGGCAGACCGTCACCTTCGACAGCCCCGTGCAGGTCACGGCGGGCACCACCTATATCGCGAGCTTCCATTCGAACGGGCACTATGTGGCCGACAGCGGCTATTTTGACACCGCGCATACGAACGGCAACCTCACGGCGCCATCCTCGGCGGACAGCGGCGGCAATGGGCTTTATCGCTACGGCGCGGGCGGGCTGGCCCCCAATGAGAGCTTTGGAGACGCCAACTACTGGGTCGATGTCACTTACGACCGGGTCCTGGGCGCCAACCACGCGCCGCTGGCCAGTGCCGACCAGGGCTATACGACCATGGCCAACCAGGCCCTGGCGATCGCCGCCGCCACATTGCTGGCCAATGACAACGACCCGGATGGCGATCCCCTCACCATCACGGGCGTGTCGTCGGCCAGCCACGGCACGGTGGGCTTCAGCAATGGCACGGTGACATTCACCCCCACGGCCAACTATACGGGGGCGGCAGGCTTCAGCTACGCCATTTCGGACGGCCGCGGCGGGACCTCATCGACCACGGTCAGCCTTGAGGTGCAGGCCGAGCCGACTGACAAGACACTGTTCCTGCCTGCCGAAGGCCCCTCGACCGGTGCCGATGGCGACCCCAACCCGGTCGAACTGGGCATGCGCTTTGCCGTATCGGCGAACGGCACCATTACGGGCCTGCGCTACTACAAGACCGCCGGCGATACCGGCACCCATACGGGCTCGCTCTGGACCGCATCCGGCCAGTTGCTCAAGACCGCGACCTTCACCAACGAGACCGCCAGCGGCTGGCAGACGGTTACCTTCGACAGCCCCGTCACGGTTACGGCCGGCACCACCTACGTGGCGAGCTACCAGTCGAACGGCCACTACGCCGCCACACCCAACTATTTCGTGACCAGCCACAGCAATGGCGGCATCACCGCCCCCTCCGGCAATAACGGCCTGTTCGCTTACGGCTCGGGCAACGAATTCCCGAACGAAAGCTACAACGCCACCAACTACTGGGTGGATGTGCTCTACGATCCGGCGCAGCTCGGGCCCAACCACGATCCGGTCGCCACTGCCGACAGCGGGTTTACGGCAGAGAGCAATGGCGCGTTGACCATCGCGGCCTCGGCCCTCCTCGCCAACGACAACGACCAGGATGGCGACAGCCTTGCCATTTCGGCCGTCAGCGGCGCTGCGCACGGCGCGGTGTCCTTCGACAGCACCCACAATACCGTGACCTTCACGCCGACCGCCGGCTATACGGGCGCCGCGAGCTTTTCCTACACCATCGGCGACGGCCGTGGCGGCGCCGCATCGGCTACCGTCAGCCTCAATGTCCAGCAAGCCGTCATACCCGATGCGACGCTGTTTTCATCGAGCCTCACCCCCACCCATGCCGATGTGCATGAACCGATCCCGATCGAACTCGGCCTCAAATTCGAAGCCGACGTCGCCGGCTCGATCACGGGTATCCGCTTCTACAAGGCCGCCAACGAGAACGGCGCCCATGAGGCGCATCTGTGGACGGCCAGCGGCAACCTGCTCGCCACCGTGACCTTCAGCAACGAGACCGCCAGCGGCTGGCAGACGGCGACGCTGTCGCAACCCGTCGCCATCGATGCCGATACCGAATATGTGGTGTCCTACCGCTCCAACGGTGACTACGCCGCAACCGAGAATTTCTTCACCGCCGCGGTCGACAACGGCCATCTGCATGCGCCATCCGATACGGCGGCGGGCGGTAACGGCGTCTACGCCTATGGCTCGACCGGCGTCTTCCCCAACGAAACCTTCGGCAAGACCAATTATTTCGTCGACGTCGCCTTCAAGCCGCTGGCCGCGGCTTAGGGAGACGGCAAATGGGGGCCGTCGTCAACAGAAGCAAGCTGCCGGTGACCGTGCTCACCGGCTTTCTGGGCGCCGGCAAGACGACGCTTCTCAACCATGTGCTGATGAACCGCGATGGCCGCCGCGTCGCCGTCATCGTCAACGACATGAGCCAGGTCAATATCGACGCCGACCTCATCCGCGACGGCGGCGCCGAATTGTCACGCACCACCGAAACGCTGGTCGAACTCACCAATGGCTGCATCTGCTGCACGCTGCGCGAGGATCTTCTCAGCACCGTCCGCAGCCTCGCCGGCGAGAACCGTTTCGACTACCTGCTGATCGAAGGCACCGGCATCGCCGAACCGCTGCCGATCGCCGCGACCTTCTCGTTCCGGGATGAACGCGGCGTCGCCCTCGCCGATTTCGCCACGCTCGACACCATGGTGACGGTCGTGGATGCCGCCAACCTGTTGGCGGATTATTCCGGCACGGACCTGCTCAGCGACCGCGGCGAAATCCGCGCCGATGACGACAGGCGCAGCCTGATCGACCTGCTGGTCGAGCAGATCGAATTCGCCGACGTCGTCGTCATCAACAAGATCTCCGCCGTCAGCCCCACCACCCTCATGGAAGTGCGGCGCATCGTTGCGGGCCTCAATCCCGATGCCCGCGTCATCGCCACCGATTACGGGCAGGTGGAACTCGGCGCCGTGCTCGATACGGGCCTTTTTGACGAGGCCAGGGCCGCCACCCACCCGCTCTGGCACAAGGAACTCTACAGCCCCCAGACCCATGTGCCCGAGACCGAGGAATACGGCATTTCGAGCTTCGTCTATCGCGCTCGCCAGCCCTTCCATCCCGCCAGGTTCCAGGCCGCGATCGCGCGGGACTGGCCGGGGCTGATCCGCGCCAAGGGCCACTTCTGGCTCGCGACCCGTCCCCAATGGGCCGGCGTCCTTTCGATCGCCGGAGCCCAGCGGCGCTGCGAAGCCAAGGGCTTCTGGTGGGCGGCGGTGCCTGAGGCCAGCTGGCCGCATTACCCGCAGTTCCGGCAGTTCCTCGATCGCTACTGGACCAGGGAATGGGGCGATCGCCGCCAGGAACTGGTGTTCATCGGCTCCGGCATGGATGAGGCCGCGATGCGTGAAGCACTCGATGCGTGCCTCATCGACGCCGAGAACGGCTTCCGGCCCGATCCCTGGCGCAACCTCGCCGACCCGTTCCCGCCCTGGCAGCAGTTGCGGCCGCCGCACATCCACTCGACATCCCAAGGAGACCACCATGCAGGATGAACTTTATGCCGACGGCATCGGCGAAATCACCGTCACCGGCTCCATCGTCAGGATCAACCTGATGTCGCTCTCGGCGACGGCCCGGGACGACAAGAACAATCCGCAGACCGTATTCCGCCAGCGCATCATCATGCCCATCGACGCCTTCGCCAACGCCGTCGAGCTGATGCAGAAGGCACTGAGCGGGCTGGTGGAAGCCGGCGCCATCCGGCGCATCGGCGATATGCCCAAGCCCGCCGGCGAACCCGTGGCGGCCACCGAGCCCGTCGTCGCCGCGCCACCGGCGCCCAACGCCTCACCCAACTTCAACTGACTGACACTTCGCTCGGATACACCATGCCCGCCATAGTCCATACCGGTGTTTATTGCCTGGCCTTCGTTGCCCGCCATCACGGCGTCGATCTGGCGCCCGAGCGATTGCTGCATGATTATGCGCTTGGCGAGCAACCCGTCCCCGTGCGCCAGTTGCTGCGCATGGCCAAGGATGGCGGCATGCGGGCGAAGGCGACGCACCTGTCCTGGGCAGGCCTGTTGAAACTCAAGGATGCCTATCCGGCACTGGCCGAACTCAACAACGGCAACTGGGTGGTGATCGCCGGTGTGGGGCCCGCCGACAATGGCAGCGAGCCCATGATCCGGGTGCTCGATCCGCTGGCCAGGCGGCCCGAACCGTTGCTGCTGTCGCAGAGCCAGTTCTGCGCCAGCTGGAGCGGCAAGGCCGTGCTGCTCAAGCGCGCCCACAAACTGGCCGATGGCGACCAGCCCTTCGGCTTCCGCTGGTTCCTGCCGGACCTTATCCGCCAGCGCCGGCTGTTCGGCGATGTCGCGATCGCGGCGATCATCCTTTATGCCGTCGGGCTGGTGACGCCGATCTTCTTCCAGCTCGTCATCGACAAGGTGCTGGTTCACGAAAGCTACGCCACCCTCACCTTCCTCACCATCGGCATCGGGGTGGCGCTGCTGTTCGATGCCGCCTTCACTTTCCTCCGGCGCTATCTGCTGCTCTATGCCACCAACCGCATCGACATACGCGTGGCGACGCGAACCTTCGGGCATCTGTTGAACCTGCCCATCGCCCTGTTCGAACAGGCCTCGGCGGGCGTGCTGGTCAAGCATATGCAACAGACCGGCCGCATCCGCGAATTCCTCACGGGACGGATGTTCCTGACCCTGCTCGATGGCCTGTCGCTGTTCGTCTTCCTGCCGGTGCTGATGCTCTACAGCGTCAAGCTCACCTTCGTGGTCATCGGCTTTGCGGTGCTGGTGGGCATCGTGGTGCTGCTGATGGTCGGCCCGTTCCGGCGCCGGCTGCAGGAGCTCTACCAGGCCGAAGGCGAGCGCCAGGCCCTTTTGGTCGAGACCGTCCATGGCATGCGGACGGTGAAGTCGCTGGCGCTCGAACCCCGCCAGCGCAAGGTCTGGGACGATTGCTCGGCCCGCTCGATCTCGGTGCGCTTCCGGGTGGAGAAGATCTCGACGGCGGCCCAATCGCTCACCGGTCTGGTCGAAAAGCTGATGAGCGTCGCCATCATCAGCCTGGGTGCGCTCGACGTCTTCAACGGCTCGCTGACCATCGGCGCCCTCGTCGCCTTCAACATGCTGGCGGGGCGCGTCTCGGGACCTCTGGTGCAGATCGTCACCATGGTTCACGAATACCAGGATGTGGCGCTCTCGGTCCGCATGCTGGGCGAGGTCATGAACCAGCGCCCCGAACAGTTCGGGCGCGGCCGGGGCCTTCGTCCCGACCTGTCCGGCAAGATCGAGTTCGAGGGCGTCTCGTTCCGCTACGGCCCTGACGGCGCCCCGGCGCTGGATGATGTCTCCTTCGATATTCCCACCGGCAGCGTCTTCGGTATCGTGGGCAAGAGCGGTTCCGGCAAGACCACGGTCACGCGCCTGATCCAGGGACTCTATCCGGTGCAGCAGGGGCTGGTGCGCATGGATGGCTTCGACATTCGGGAGATCGATCTCATCCATCTGCGCAAGAGCATCGGCGTGGTGCTGCAGGACAGCTTTCTCTTCCACGGCACTGTGCGCGAGAATATTGCCGCCGCCAAGCCGCAGGCAACCTTCGAGGAAGTGGCAGAAGCCGCCCGCATGGCCGGCGCCGACGAATTCATCGAACGCCTGCCGCGCGGCTTCGACACTATGCTGGAGGAGAATGCCGTCAATCTCTCCGGCGGCCAGCGCCAGCGCCTCGCCATCGCCCGCGCCCTGATCACCGATCCGCGCCTGTTGATCTTCGATGAGGCGACCAGCGCCCTGGATCCCGACAGCGAGGCCATTATCCGGTCCAATCTGCAGAGAATTTCGAAAGGCCGCACCGTCATCATCGTCTCCCACCGGCTGTCGACCCTGGTCGATGCCGACGCCATCCTGGTCATCGACCGCGGCCGCATCGCCGATCTCGGCCGGCACGACCAGCTGTTGTCGCGCTGCGTCACCTACCGGCATCTGTGGAACCAGCAGACGAGGCAGGTGGCATGAGCGCCAGGGCGGTGAAAAAGCCGGCTGCGACACCTCCGGCAGTGATCGACGCACCAAGAGCCGCTGCGGTGACGCGGCCCGTGCCGGCCATCATTTCGGAATTTCAGCCCGACGCCGTGGAGCTCGAGGAACGCGTGCCGCCACGCGTCGCGCGATTGACGCTTTATGGCGTCACCGCGCTGATCCTTTGCGGTATTGCCTGGGCCTCGCTGGCCTCGATCGACGAGATCGTGGTGGCACCCGGCAAGCTGATCACCACCACGCCCACCATCGTGGTGCAGCCGCTCGAAACCTCGATCATCCGCACCATCGAGGTTGCCGACGGCGACATCGTCCATGCCGGCCAGACGCTGGTGACGCTGGACGCAACCTTCACCCAGTCCGACGTCGACCAGCAGCGCTCCAAATTCGCCGCCCTCGATGCGCAGGTGAAACGCAGCGAGGCCGAACTCGCCGGCACCGACTACGCCGCCACGGCCGGCAGCAGCCCCGATGAAAAATTGCAGGTGCAGCTCTTCGGCCAGCGGCGCGCCTTCTACATCGCGCAGCTACAGAACTACGACCAGCAGATCGCCGGTCAGCAGGCGGTCATGCAGAGCAGCGTCGCCCAGGAGGCGGTGCTAAAGAACCAGTCCGATACGCTGGCGCAGGTCGAGGCGGTGCGGCAGTCGCTCTATGAGCACCAGACAGGCTCGCTCCTCGATCTGCTGAACTCGCGTGATGCCCGGCTCGACGTCGATGCGACGCTGGCCCAGCAGCATGGCAATGGCATCGAGGCCCAGCACGCCATGGCCAAGCTGCAGGCCGACCGGCAGGCCTTTATCGAGGACTTCCGGCGCGCCACCATGGAACAGCTCGTCGATTTCCGCAGCAATCGCGATGCGGCCGAAGACGAGCTGAAGAAAATGGAATTGCGCCGCAACATGGTCACCCTAACGGCGCCAGCCGACGCCGTCGTCCTCGACCTGGCGCAGAAATCCATCGGCTCGGTGGTCCGCGAAGCCGAGCCGATCGTTACCCTGGTGCCGCTCAACGTCCCGCTCGAGGCCGAGGTGTCGATCAATGGCGGCGATATCGGCCATGTCCTCGTCGACGAGCCGGCACGGATCAAGTTCGACGCCTATCCGTTCCAGAAATTCGGCACCGCCACCGGCAGCATCCGTACCATCAGCCGCGACGCCTTCCCGGCCGATCCCAATGCCAAGGCCACGGGCGCGGCGGCCCTGCCCTTCTTCAAGGCGCGGGTGCTGCTGGCCGATACCGATCTCCGCCAATCGAGTGAGACGGTGCACCTGTTGCCCGGCATGACGGTGAGCGCCGAGATCAAGGTCGGCAGTCGCAGCGTCATCTCCTATTTCCTCTACCCGCTGCTCCGCGGTCTCGACGACAGCATCAAGGAGCCCTGAGTCCAGCCGCCCGCGCGGCCGTTCGCCACACTTGCGAACTGATATGTTATACCGTAACGGAACAATCGTGACTTACGGCGTCGAGACAAACTGCAGCATGGATAACTGGCGTCCCATCAACTCCCCCCGCTTCGAAAACGAGACGGAAGCGGCCTACCGTCAACGAACGGCAGAGATCCGGGAGATCATCACGGGCTTCCGGAAAGGCCACTTTCAGGGACCTCTCGCCGACGTCATGGAGGCACGCCTGCTGCGATTGCAGGATCCTCTCCGCTACAATCCTGATTGTTAAACTCATGAAATGTGATAGACGTGATTCGAGCCAGAGGTTGCTTATGGCCTCGGGGTTATGGGGTGCTGAGAAAATCTCATCGTGTCTGAATTGTGGTGGAGTTGTGACAGTCCCGTGCTGTACCAGTTCCGTGTTCTGAACGGACAAGGGTCCATCTGGTGAAGAAATTTCGGCCTGCCGCGACAAACGCGGACACGCATTCGTGCCGCCCCTTCCGACAACGTCTTTCCTGCCGATTGTCGTCGCGCCTTTGACACCACCCCATCTCCCTTCCTTGCACTGGATTCCCATGCGCACCCTCGCTTCCCTGCTCGCAGCCTCCGCACTTGTCGCCTCGATCTCGCCGGTCTTCGCCCAGGACAACACGGCCACCAACAACCCCGAAAAGGTGGATGCCGCTGCCGCCAGCGCACCCGAAAAGCCGTGGACGG
Source organism: Devosiaceae bacterium (assembly GCA_036499825.1). Taxonomy (GTDB): domain Bacteria; phylum Pseudomonadota; class Alphaproteobacteria; order Rhizobiales; family Devosiaceae; genus Paradevosia. Next base: position 67,158 of record DASYCZ010000045.1, on the reverse strand, counting down.
TGGTGATCGACAATTACTTCACCACCGATTCCACGCACGAGACCGTCTCCAACCACGAGATCGACGTGACCGTCGAAGCCAAGACAGGCGATTGGACCGTAGGCGCCGAGGGTTGGGCTGGCTTCACCGGTGATTTCACCGATGACGACGACAGCTTCGAGCTCGAAAACCCCACCATGCTGCTCTATGGCGAGTCGGATTCGTTCGGCCGCATCGAGCTCTTCGATGCCGACGACGCGCTCTATTCCGCCTGCGTGCTGCCGACCCCCGAAACCACGCATTTCGACGCCGAAGACGTCATGACCTTCAACACCTGCTCGGGCTATAGCGGCGGGCAGGCGATCACCTACACCACCCCGACCCTGGGCGACGGCTTCAAGATCAAGGGCTCGCTGATGGGCGATCTGACCAATGCCATCGACTCCGGTTCGGTCGACAGCTCCGCTTCCGTCGCGCTCGTCTATGAGCACAATGCCGGCGATGACCTTGCCTTCAGCGCCAGCCTCGGCCTCGACCGGGCCTTGAGCGTCAAGGACGGCCTCCCGGCCGGCGACGACCTGCCCACCATGCTGCAGGCCGGCGCCGCCGTCGAATTCGACGGCTGGCGGATCGGCACTTCTGGCCAGTACGAGATCGACTCTCTCGCCGGTGGCGACAGCTGGGCCGTCGGTGTCGGTATTTCCAAGGAAGTCACCGAGCAATTGCATCTGGGCGCCGAAGTCGCGGTCAACCACTATGTGGATGGCGGCGCCGACATGAAGGAAACCAATCTGGGCCTCCTCGCCGAATACGCCATCGTCCCCGACCAGGTGTCGGTCGATGCCAGCTTCAACATCCTGCACCGCACCGGTGGTGGCGTCGACGAGACCATCAAGACGTTCGGTGCGGGCGTGTCCTTCTCGTTCTGATCGAGACACCGCCTCAAAGCAAACCCGGCACGCCTGACCGGCGTGCCGGGTAAATTTCCGCCTCACCGTCCGAGGCCTGTCAGCTGCAGGTCGTCACCATGTTGGTGCAGGGGCGCTGGGTCCAGCCCGTCCCCTTCTCGACATGCACCTTGAGAAAATCGCCCCAGCAGCCGAGCACATCCACCGCCTGGTCGCCGGCCGCCGCCGGATCGACGGCGCGGCTCCTGGTGTCGTGATCGGCATAGATGGGCGCGCCATTCTCGAAGCCGCTGACCCCGACGACGCTTTTGTGCAGATAGCCCGCGCCGCTGAAGATCGCCTTGTCGTCCGCATTGGGGGCGATGAGCGTCGCCCCATCGATCCTGAACCAGTCACCGGACTGGCCGGTGACATGAACCTCGATCCAGCCGTCTTCGCTGGAATTCTTCAGCGTCGTCGCCACCGCCCCGCCCGGCGCCGCCCGCACATTGGTGCCTAGGGGGTCGGTATCGGTGATGTCGATCGTCACGTTGCAGGCGACCGGCTGGGCTGCACGGGCCATGGGCGTCATCGCCAGCACGGCCATTCCGACGGCAAACACGATCTTCATCAAGATTCTCTCGTTCAACGATGATTGCAATGTAGTAGCGGGGCACGAGGAAAATCGCCTCTCCTCGGCGCGTTTCAGAACTTCACCGCCAAGGTGCCGCGCAGGCTCTGATCGTTGAGGCCGGAGCCGAACTGGCCGCTATAGGAAAGACCGAGCGTCGCCATTGTGGTGAGGTTCAGGTCGGCACTGAGATCGATCGTCGCCGCATCCCTGGTGATCGGCACGCCGGCGATCGTGAAAGGCGCGCCACCCGAGAAAGCCAGCGTCGAAATGGGCGTGGTATCGCCGAACGCGTGCTGCCAGCCGACCGCAGCGCGGATCGTAGCCTCTATCCCGGTACCGAGAACGAAGTGCGTCGAGGCCCTCAGCCCCAGCGTCGTGAAGGTGACGTTGGTATCGCCACCCGCGCCGCTGAGCGCCGCATCCCCGCCTTTTTCGGCAAAGCCATCGGTCGCGAGATCGACATGGGCGAGATTGGCGAAGGGCTCCAGCGCCAGATCGCCCAGCGTCAGATCGTAGCCCAGCTCGCCGAAGGCCTGCGTGGTGCCCGCATGATAGGTACCCGCGAGATTTTCGGAGAACCCTGCAAGGCTGGGCGCACGCGTGATCGACAGGTCGTGCCAGCTATAGGCAAGCCCGGAACGGAAAGCCACATTGCCCCAATTGGTGCCGCCATAAAGCCCGAGGTGGTAGTCATCGCTCGAGGCAGAAGAATTGCGCTCGCCGATGTTCAAGGACGAGCCGCTATAACCACCCTCGACGCCGACGCGCCAGTTGTCGCCGATGGTCGTATCCGCGCCGGCGAGGAAGCCGCTGATATTGCGCGTGATCGTCGCGGCGTTACCATCGCCCTTCACCTCTCCCCACGAGCCGAAGCTGCTGCCCCAGATGCCGCTGCCCTCGGTGGCGGTCTGGAGCCGCCCGAGCGTTGCCTCGCGCACGAAACGGCTATCGTCGATTTCGGCGGTCTTTACCGAGGCATGCACTTCGCCCGAAAGCTGGTCGAGGGCACGGTCGGCCGCGTCATTGCTCGACAAATTGGCAACCACATTGGCGATCGCATTGCCGGATGGCAGGCTGTCGAGCCCGCCGCCGGTGGCGATCTGGTTGGGCGTGGTGCCGGCATCGGCAAAGCTTTGCTTCTGCACGACGTCGAGATAGACGTCATTGGCATCGTAATCGGCGACGAGGCTATAAAAGGCCGTGAGATCGCCGGTCAGATCGTAAGTGCCATGGACGCCGCCCGTCGCCGTGAGCACGGTATAGTGCGTTCCCAGCACATAGGGACCCGCATCGGTCTTGACGACATCGAGCACCGCCCCATCGGCGATCGTCGCCATGCCGGAGGCATTGATGCGGTCGGCCTGCCCGGTGGTGGTCAGCTCGACCTGATAGATCGAACCCGCCGCCTGGTCGTAATCGCCATCGACGGTCAGCATGCCGATGGAGTTACCCGGGCCGACGGTGCCACCGCTTTTCACATCGACTGCCCCAACCGTGCCATTGCCCCCAAGCGTGCCGCCGTCCATGACCGTGATGGCGGAATTCTCCAATGAACCGTTCACGGCCAGCCGGCCAGCCGCGATCGTCGTCGTGCCGCCGAACCCGCTGGTGCCCGTGAGGTTGAGCGAGCCGGCCCCATCCTTCACCAGACGGCCGAAGCCGTCGATGTTGTTGGCAAAGTCCGCATTGGCGGCCTGGTCGATGACGAGGGTCCCGTCGTCGTCAATGTCACCCGTACCGAAGCTGGTGGCGGAACCGAAGACCGCGCCGTCCGTGATCGTCGTGCCGCCCGTATAGGTATTGAGACCCGCGAGCACCAGATTGCCGAGATCGGTCTTGTGGAGGCCTCCAGCGCCAACCAGCGCCGAATTGATCGTTGCGTTATAGTCCGCTCCCGCCGCGCTGCCGTCACCAACGCGGATGACCGTATCCGCATTGGCCAGTTCCACCGCATTGCCGCTCACCGCGAAACCATCGCTGGCGAACTGCATGCCGGTGACTCCGACTGCGCCGGCGCTGTCGTCCACCGTAATGGTCCCGGCGGCGCCTTCGAAGATCGCATAGCCGGGCTTTGGCAGCATGGCGCCATTGTGGGCCCCATTGGCGGTCGTCCAGTTGGCGCTGCTGGCGCTCCACACACCGGCGCCGCCATCGACCGTACCGTTTTGGGCATTGCCGGCCGCGTCACCATCCCAGAACTGCAGCACGCCGGAAACGTCGTTGGCGGCAATCAGGTCGACCTGACCGGCCAGCGTCGTATCGATGGTGAAATCACCGGCCGCGGAGCCAACCGGGGTCGTGCCGATATCGAGGCCATGATCAACCAGCGTGCCGCCATAGTCGATGAGGCGATAGACGCCGGCGCCAAAGCCATTGACCGTCGCGATATCAAGCGTGCCGTCCAGCACCAGGTCGTTGGTGACGCTGAACATCGCCGTCGCGTTCGCATCGCTGAGATCGACATCGATATGGGAGCCGCCGGCCAAAGTGAGATCGAGCATATCGAGCCTCTGGCCCTGCTGTCCGATCAGCGTGCCGGCAAGGCCGATGCTCACCTGCGCCTCAATGGCGCCCGCACCGCCGAGCTTGCCTCCCAACACATTCACCACATTGCCCCCAAGTGTGCCATCGACCAGGAGCGTGCCCCCCGACATCACGGTGGGGCCCGTAAAGCCGCTCGAATTCCCGGTAAGACGCGTCACGCCGCTCAGCTGGGTGATCTCGCCATGGCCGCTGATTTCTGCCGAGAACACATAATTGGTGTCGGTATGGTTGAAATTGATCGTGCCGGTGCCGGCCCCGAACGTCACCGTCGGCGCCGTCAACGCGCCGGCGGCGCTCGCCGAGGGGTTGGAAGAGATATTGAGCGTGCCGGTGGAGCCCGCCGCATTGGCGATGACGATGCCCCCGGCCGCATCGAGCGAGCCGCCGGAAGACAGAGTCAGGGCACCGATCCCCGCATCGCCGATGATCATCTGATCGGCAGTCCATTTGGCGCCGCCCACCGCCACCGAAGCCGTGCCGTTTGAGCCCGCCTGCGCGCCAATCACCGTCAGATGGCTGGTCACCGCAGCACCGTCGGTGATCGACAGCGCACCGCCGCCGAGATTGCCGACCTTCAATTCGCCGGCGACGGTCCACTTGGAGCCCGCACCCGTCACGAAGCCGGTGCCCGTCACCGTGCTGTCATTGCCCAGATGCGTATCCCCACTGTCGACTTCACCCCCATTCGAAATGGTCAGCTTGCCGGCGCCGTGATCGCCGATATCGAGGGAGGCGTGGTTATTCCAGAGGGAGCCAGCGCCATCCACCTTGACGTCGCCATTGCCCATGTCGGTGCCGATCAAGCCATCCTGATCCTCGACCTTGCCGCCATCGAGGATGGACAGCTTGCCCTCGCCGCTCTCGCCGATCAGCACATATTGGCTGGCGGTCAGGCTCGAGCCCGCCCCCGTGACGGTGATCGTGCCGTCGGAATCCGTATCCCAGGCGGCAATCAGGTCACCGACATTGACCACCGCGCCATCCTCGACATTAAGCGTGCCCGAGCCGTCGGAGCCCACTTTCAGCTCGTGGTCGACGGTCAGGCTGGAATGAGCCCCCGTCACGGTGATCTTGCCCGTGGCGTCCGCCATGTTGCCGGCGATGATGCTGTCCGCCTCGGCCTGCCCCTGGTTCTTGATCGTCACCGTGCCGGTGCTGGCGACGTCACCGACCGTCATCAGATTATCGACGTTCCAGGATGAGCCGGCCCCGTCGACCAGCACCGTGCCCGTATTGCCGCCAAGGCCAACTTTGACATCGCCGATATTGTGCACCGTTCCCCCATGGGAGATCGTCAGCTTGCCCGTGGCATTTCCGGCCGTGCCGCCGCCCACGCTCATGAATTGATGCGTGGTCAACAAGGAATCGGTGCCGTCGACCGTCACTGCCCCATCGGCATCGCCCTTGATGGTGATGAAAAGTTCGCTGACATCGACCTCGCCGCCCTGCTCGACCATCAGCACGCCATCGCCCACATTGCCGGCATAAAGATCGTCCGTGGTCGACAATTTCGATCCGGCGCCCGTAACCGTGATGGTGCCCGATGCCCCCGCCTGGTCGCCGATGATGACGAAATCCACCAGGGACATGACGGCGCCATCGGAAATGGACAATCCGCCCGTACCCGCGGCCCCCACCACGAGGCTGGTGCTGGAGGCGGCGCCGCCATCGATCTGAACCGGGTTCAACGCCGTCGTCGTGTCGATGACGGTATTGACGCCATTGGTGGGCGTGGCATTGGTCGACCAGTTGCCGCCGGTATACCAGTTGCCGGTGCCGGCGCCGCCGGTCCAGTCCGCCGCCATGGCGGCTGCCGGCAATCCCGTTATGGCGGTGCCGGCGAGCAGCAGCACGGCGAGGTGCGACAGGGCGCGGGACGGGTGGCGCATAACCCGGGCTTGCAGCTTCATGGCCAAAGACTTTCAAAGGAGTGAGATTCGATTGAGTTCGCGCCGTCCCTGTGGACGGCGCCGTCGATGCTGGATCGAACAGGCGTGCCAGGCCGCAGGCCGGCGCGCAGCGCAGCCTGAAGCGTCAATTCCCGCGCACAAGAATTCCGGTGATCGTGCAACTGTTAAGGCGCCCCCGACGGCCCGGCGCCCCGATTTCGTCGAGGCGGCAGGCCGGCCCGGATAATAGTGGCGACGGGGTGCACTCGTCTTTGGCGCGGGGCGACAAAATGCTTGTCGCCAAACGACAATCATGGCTAGACCACCTTGCTATAGCTTTGTTTTGTAATGTGTTTCCGCCAATTCGATGCGCGGTGGCGTGATAGCTGGGCCGCCGGCGCTCTCTTGCAACCAACGCAAAAGCGTCGTTTGCTGCAACCTCGCTCACAGGTGCGGCGCCCCTATCTCCGGCAATGACATGACCTTCTTCCGCATCGGCGGCTCGCAATGACCGCCGCCGCCCATTCGGGTGCCGTGCGTCTCACCACGGCCGCCGAGAAACCGCATCGCCGCGCCGAACTCGCCCGCGAGGTCTTTGGCCGGCAGATATTGCGCCTGGACGTGGAACCGTTGCGGCAGATCGATTTCGAGGTCGACCTCGGCCTTCACAACCTGCCGGACCTGAAACTCATCACCGGCTGGGCCGATGGCGTCACGACGCCCCGAACTCCCGAACTGCTCGCCGACGGCAATGACGACGTGATGGTCTCCATCGGCATGACCGGCCAGCTCGTCACCGAACAGGGCGGGCGCCAGGAAATAGTCGAAGCCGGCACTATTCGGATCTTGCGGAATTCCGAGCCGTTTTCGCTGACCCATCGGAACAGCACCGCCATCGGCCTTGCCATACCCCGTCGCTCGCTTGCGCCCCTGGTGTGGCGACTGGACGATCGGCTGGCCAGACCTTTGCCGCGCGAGACCTCGGTTTTGAAGCTGCTGCAGAGCTACGTTACCTCGCTGTCATCGGTATCCTTCGAGCTGGCGCCGGACGCGGCGGCCATCGCGGCAAGCCACGTCCATGACCTGATCGCCATGATTTTGGGCATCGAGGGGGACGCGCGGGAAATCGTCACCGGCCGCGGCCTGAGGGCCGCGCGCCTCGGCGCCATCAAGGCCGATATCGGCAGGCATCTCGCCGATGTGGGGCTTTCGGTCGGTGCCGTGGCGGCGGCCCATCGGCTGACGCAGCGCTCCGTACAGCGGTTGTTCGAGGAGGAGGGCACCACGTTCTCAGCCTATGTGCTGGATCAGCGGCTGCAACGCGCCCATCAGATGCTGAGGGATCCGCGCTATCGGCACATGACCATCGGGGCGATTGCGGGCACCGCCGGCTTTGGCGATCTCCCGCATTTCAACCACATGTTCAGGCGCCGCTATCTGGCAACACCCTCCGACATCCGCGCCGAGGTTGAAAGGTGACGGTGCCGTTGTCGTTTAGCCCCCTGCACCTGACCACCGAGCACGGGCCGCCGCAAAAGCGCGTCGAACTTGTGCGCGAGGTGTTCGGCCAGCAGATCCTCAATGTCGGCATCGAACCCGTGCCGGAAACGGAATTCCGGGCCGAACTGCGGCTGCGCACCCTGCCGGGCCTGAAGATGATCACCAGCCGGGTGCATGGCCTCACCACCGGGCGTAGCCTCTCCGAACTCCATGATGGCAATGACGACCTCTTTGTTTCCATCAGCCTTGCGGGAAACCTCGTCGCTGAGCAGCGCCACCAGCAGATGACGCTGGAAGGTGGCCTGGTGCACCTGGCCTCCAATGCCGAGCCGATGTCGTTCGTGCATGTGAACAGCCGCGCCATGGGCCTGGTCGTGCCGCGTAAGGCCATGGATGCGCTGCTTCCCGATATCGATGATCGGATCGGCATGCCTCTCCCCAGAGAGCCGTTGGGCCTCCAACTCCTGCAGAATTACGTCTTGTCGCTGACGCAGCCCGATCTCGAGTTCAATCCGGCGCTCGCCCACACCGTCGTCACCCATGTTCACGACCTGCTCGCCATGGTGCTGGGGGCCGCCGGAGAGGGACGGGAAATCGCCACCGCCCGTGGTCTCAAGGCGGCGCGCCTCAACGCCATCAAGACCTATGTGGCGCGGCATCTCGCCGATCCCGGCCTGTCGATCAATGCCGTGGCGCAGGCCCATCGGCTAACCCTGCGTTCCGTGCAGCGCCTGTTCGAACAGGAAGGCACCACCTTCTCGGCCTATCTGCTGGAGCAGCGCCTCGAACGCGTCTGCCAGTCGCTTGCCGATCCGGCGCAGCGCGATCGCACCATCGGGGCCATAGCGAGCGCCGCCGGCTTTGGCGACCTGCCCCACTTCAACCACATGTTCAGGCGCCGTTATCACGCAACGCCCGGCGACATGCGCGCCGCCGCGAGGATCCCGGGGTAGCCGCGGCGCGCTTTCCCGGCTAATCAGCCTCATCACCTGTTCGACGAGGTTTCCGTGATCCGCTGGTCGTTGCTCGATACCGCCAAGGCGCCGGATGGCGAGCAATTGCGCCTCATGCAGCGCGGCGCCGAGTTCTCCATCATGGCCGGGACGATCGAGCTGATGAACAGCCGGCTGAGCGGCTCCGAAGAAGCGCTCGCCAGCCTCTCCTGCGCACCGATCCGCAGCCGGCCCGGAGCCCGCATCCTCATCGGTGGGTTGGGGATGGGGTTTACGCTGCGCGCCGCCCAGGCTGAACTCGCCGCCGACGCGCGCATCGTCGTGGCGGAACTCGTTCCGGCCGTGATCGCCTGGGCCCGCGGCCCCCTGGCGCCGATCTTCGGCGACAGCCTCGATGATCCGCGCGTCGATCTCCGCCAGGAAGATGTGGCACGCTCCATCGCCGCCGGACGGGACGGCTTCGATGCCATTCTGCTGGATGTCGACAACGGCCCCGATGGCCTGACGCGCCAGGCCAATGACGGGCTCTACGGTGCCAGGGGTCTCGGCGCGGCCCGCTCCGCCTTGCGGCCGGGCGGCATCCTTGCCGTCTGGTCGTCCGGCCCGGACGCCGAATTCACCCGGCGCCTCGGCCGGGCCGGCTTCGCGGTGGAGGAAGTTAAGGTGCGGGCGCGCGGTTCACGCGGCGGCGCCCGCCACCTGATCTGGGTCGCCACTAACGGCTGACACCATTGGGGCGTTTGTCTTGATGCGATCAAAACGCAAAACGTTCTAGCGCTGGCGGGCCTTGCGGGCCGCATAGCGCCGATCGCGCTCGGCCTTCTGCTCTTCCGGCGTAAGCACCCGGCGCTTTGCGGCTTCCGCCGCGGCCTGGGCGTCGATCTCTGCCTGTTTGGCAGCGGCGACTTCTGCCTTGAGACGGGCACGCTCGGCCTGCCGCTCTTCGCGCGCCCGGGCGATTGCCTCCCGTTCGGCCCGCTTTGCCAGCATTTCCGGATCGTCAGGCTTTGGCGCAGCCTCGAACTTTTTGAGCAGTTGCTTCTTGGCCTCCAGGGAGGCCTTGCGTCGTTCCTCGAAACTGTTGTCCTTCAGTTGCTTCATAAGCGTCTGTTTCGTCCGTCTGTGATTGCTTTGGCTCGGACCGGCCCCTGCCTCGCCCGATACTTCTGCCACCTACGCCGGAACGTGCATTCAGGCAAGCAAATGTGGAGCAGATTGAGGGCCACACTCAACGAAGTGTGACCCCCTTGGCTGTTATTTTGCCAGATGTGCATCCATGGCATGCGTCTCGGCATCCGCCCGGGCCGTATAGTTCACGGCACGGGTCGAGGCCCAGTTGGCCATCTGCCAGTAAAGCGGCGCGACGGCATAGTCCTCCATCACCATCTTGATGTTCTGCTGCAGCAGCTGGTCACGCTTGTCGAGATCGACGGTGTTGAACGACTGGGTCAGGAGGTCGACCGAGGCCTGGTTGGCATAGCCGCCATAGTTGGAGGTGCCCCAGCCCTTGTCCTTGTCGGGAATGGCCGTGAGCGCCCGCACCGCGGAACTGCCGTCGAATTCCGGCGAGATATAGCTCGACAGGAACAGGCTGTATTTGTGATCGCGGGCGGCCGTGCCGAACACCGAGCCCGGCACCACGTTCAACGTCGCCTTGATGCCGACGCGCTGCAGCATGGCGACGACCGCCTGCCCGACATTCTCGGCATTGTTGATCTCACCGGTAGGCACCGTCAGGGCGATGGAAAAGCCGTTAGGATAGCCGGCCTCGGCCAACAGCTTCTTGGCACCTTCGGGATCGTAGGCCTCGACCTTGAGATCCTCCGCATGGCCGAAATTGCCCGGAGGCAGCGGCTGCGAGGCAGGTTCGCCAAGGCCTAGCAGCACGCGATCGATCACCAGCTTGCGGTCGATCGCCTTGGAGAAGGCCTCGCGCACGCGCTTGTCGAGCAGCGGGTTCTTGTCGGTGCCTGTCACATCGGCGGTCTTTGGGTTGATCTGGTCGTAGCCCATGTAGATGACGAAGCCGGTGAGCGCGCTCGACACTTGCAGGTTGGGATCGTTCTTGATGGCCGCGATATTGACCGCGGCCGGATCCTCGATCAGGTCGACGTCGCCGGACCTCAGGGCCGCCTCGCGGGCCGAGGCATCCGCGATGGTGCGGATGGTGACATTGTCGTAATCGGGCTTGGTGCCCCAATAGTCGTCATTGCGCTTCAGCACGACCTGTTCCTGCGGCGTGAACGAGACGAGCTTGTAGGGGCCGGTGCCTATGGCGGCCTTGCCGCTGTCGAAGGCATCGAACGTGGCGTTGACGACCTCCGCCGGCGTGATGAAGACGTTCGACAGATCGCGCGTCAGCAGCGGCCACGGCGTCTTGGTCTTGATATGGATGGTATAGGGATCGACCACCTCGATGGAATCGATCGCCGCCACCCGGCGCAGGAACGTCACCGGGCCGGTGGCGAGCTTCACGCGCTCCACCGAGGCCACCACGTCATCGGCATTGAAATCGCTGCCGTCGTGGAATTTCACGCCCTGGCGCAGCTTGAACTCCCAGGTCGTGTCGTCCAGCGTCTTCCAGGATTCGGCAAGACCCGGCTCGATCTGGCCATCCGTGCCGATGCCCACCAGCGTCTCGAAGATATGGCGCGAGATCTGCAGGTTGGGGGCGCGCGTATAATAGTGCGGATCGATGGTAGTGGTGGTGTCGCGAACCGCAATCCTGAGGTCCTGCGAAAAGGCCGGGGCGACGAGGCAGAATAGCCCGATCACCATGGCCCATAATAATGCGATTGGTTTCATTCAAATCCCTCCCAGGAATGAGCACGCCGTCATTGACCCGGGGAGGCACTCGGGCTCCGGCGGGCAGTGGCAATCTGTGGGTGATCAGTCGCCTTTTATGTATCTGGATTTTTGGTACACTATCAGGAAACAATCAGCATTCATTGTTTCCCGATAACAAAAGTCTGGACCGTTCCCTCAAAATTACCGCCTTGGCGCGGCACTTTTTGCCTAGGTTTCGCTCCTGTCCACCCCTACTAAGTATGTATTTTAAATTTGGATGTACATTCAACAAATGGATTGTAATGCGCGCCTTACGTCGTATCATCCGGACAAACGCCGAGTATGAGCGGATCGTAAACCAGCGACGCAATTCCGGAAAACGGAACCGCTGGAGAGGGAGAGGCATGTTCAAGAAGTTCCTGCTGGCGGGTGTGCTCGCCATGGCGATGACGACGCTGCCGGTCGCGGCCCGCGATCTGACCATCGGTGTGCGCGAGGCCACCTCCAGCATCGATCCGCATTATTATTCGCGCTCCCCGGACGGCATCGTGTCGTTCAATATCTTCGAGTCGCTGATCTCGGGTGATGCCAGCAACCAGCTGGCCCCGCGCCTCGCCGTCTCATGGCAGCCCATCTCGGATACGGTGTGGGAATTCAAACTGCGCCAGGGCGTGAAATTCCACGACGGCAGCGACTTCACCGCCGATGACGTCGTCGCTTCCATCGAGCGCGCCAGTCACAGCCAGGGACCGGTGACGTATCTCCGCCGCGTCGCCGCCATCGACAAGGTCGAGGTCGTCGATCCCTATACGGTGCGTTTCCACACCAAGGGCCCCTGGCCGCTATTGCCGCGCGATCTGGCGGCCATCCGCATCATTCCTGCTGAAATGCAGAACGCCACGCGCGAACAGTTCGACAATGGCGAGGCCGCCATCGGCACAGGCCCCTACAAGTTCGTGCGCTACACGCCGCAGGACATCGTCGAGTTTGCCCGCAACGACGATTATTGGGGCACAAAACCCGATTTCGAACACCTCTTCCTGAAGACCATCCCGGACGCGGCGGCGCGCGAGGCGGCGTTGCGCTCGGGTGATCTCGATCTCATCGAAGAACCTTCGCCGGCCAATATCGCCAATCTCAAGAGCGATCCGAACCTCAAGGTCGTCACGGCCATCAGCGGCTATGTGATCTATGTGGGCTATGACCAGATCAACGAGCCCTCGCCCGGCATAGAGGGCACCAATGGCAGGAATCCCATGCTCGACAAGCGGGTGCGCCAGGCGATCTCCAAGGCCATCGACCGGCAGTTGCTCGTCGACCGCGTGCTGCTCGGCCTCGGCGCGCCGGCGTCGCAGCCGCTGCCGCCGGGCAATTTCGGCCACGCCGACAACGTCAAGGTCGAAGCCTACGATCCGGAAGGCGCCAAGAAGCTCCTCGCCGAGGCCGGCTATCCCAATGGCTTCACCACCCAGCTGACGGTGCCGTCGGGCGAACTCGCCAACGCCGCCAATGTGGGCCAGGCCATGGCCGCCATGCTGCAGCGCGTCGGCATCACGGTGAAACTCAACATCGTGCCCGATGCGGTGTTCGGCACCGAGGCACGCGAGCACAAATACAGCCTCTTCATGTCGAGCTATATCTCGCCGGAAGCCGATGGCAGTTCCGCCGTCAGGGCGCTGACCTCGATCCCCGACAAGGACAAGGGCTGGGGCACGTCCAACTATGGCGGCTACGGCAACCAGGCCTCGGTCGACCTCCTGACGCAGTCCTTCAACGTCGTCGATCCGGCGGCGCGCGAGAAGCTGCTGCAGCAAAATATCGAAATGGTGCTGGGCGACTACGCCATCGCCCCACTCTACTGGCAGGCGGCGAACTGGGCCTTCCGCAAGGACATCGACTTCGCCGGCCGTTCCGACGCCAACACCTACGCAGAATTCGTCTCTATCGCAAAATAAGGCCCGCCTCGGCCAAGGAGCAATTGACATGACCAGCGCCAATGACGGCACCAAAGCCCTCCTGATCGTGGGAGACACCAATATCCAGGAGCGTGCCGATCCGAACTCCGCCTTTGCCAAGGTCAAGGATCTGCTCGCTTCCGCCCAGATCATCTTCGCCCATCTCGAGGGACCGCTGGCCGAGCCCTCCAGGGATCCGCTGGCGCCCGATATTCCGCACAAGCCCGGCTGGAAGCATTCCGGCAAGGCCATGGCGGGCGCCCTCAAGGCGGCCGGCTATGACGGCGTGAGCTGCGCCAGCAACGTCTCCTTCCCGGCGCCCGCCGCCGTCCGCAGCGTCGAGGTCCTCGACGAAATCGGCCTCAAGCATTGCGGCGTCGGCCGGACCCTCGCCGCGGCGCGCGAACCGGTGATCATCGAGAAGGCCGGCCTGAAGCTCGGCTTCCTCAGCTATACCTCGGTGTTCTGGCCGACCGACCACGCTGCCTCCGCGACGGAGCCGGGCTGCGCCACCATCAAGGCCTACAGCGCCTACCAGCCGGGTCCGCGCGCGCTCGAAATGCCGGGCGCCGAGCCCATCACCCGCACCTTCGCGGATCAGGTCGAACTGGAAGCCATGCGCGAAGATGTGCGCAAGCTCCGGCCCAAGGTCGACCTGGTGATCCTCTCCTGCCATTGGGGCGTATCGGGCCGCGGCGAGCCGGTGGAATATCAGCGCGAGATCGCCCATGCGGCGCTCGATACCGGCGCCGACATGGTGTTCGGCCATCACCCGCACGTCGTGCAGGGCAGTGAAGTCTATAAGGGCAAGCCCATCTTCTACAGCGTCGGCAACTTCGTCTTCGATTGGGACATCATGCGCGGCAAGCATCTCGACGGCATTGCCCTCAAGGTCGCCATCGACGGCAAGAAGATCACCGCCATCGAAGTGGTGCCGGTGCGGCGCGATGCCGACAACGACATCGCGGTGCTCGCCAGGGATTCGGCCGGCGGCCGTGAAATTCTCGGCGACTTCGAAAAGGCCAGCCGCAAGCTGCATGCTGGCTTCACGCTCGACGGCGGCACCACGCTGCGGCTCGGCCAGGGAGCGTCACGGGTCGCGGCCGAATAGCCGCGGCCGGGACGAGCGACATGATCGTCTTCATCGCGCGCCGCATCTTTCAGGCCATCGTGACGCTGATGGTCATCGCGCTCGTCCTGTTTGTCGGCCTGCAGGCCATCGGCAACCCGGCCGACGTCCTGCTGAGCCCCGACGCCACCCAGCAGGAGACCGCCGACGCCATCGCCCGGCTCGGCCTCGATAAGCCGCTGTGGATGCAATATGTGTTCTTCCTCCTCAACGCCGTCAGGGGGAATTTCGGCAATTCGTTCGTCTATGGACGGCCGGTCGTCGACCTCATCGCGCAACGCCTCCCGGCGACGCTCGAACTGGCGGTGGTGGCGCTCGCCATCACCGTCGTCTTCTCCATTCCGCTCGGCATCTATGCGGGCCTCAGGCCCAAGGCGCTCGGCGCCAAGATCGTCGTTGCCATCTCGATCGTGGCCTTCAGCCTGCCGGCCTTCTGGATCGGCCTGCAACTGGTGCTGCTGTTCGCCGTGCAACTGCACTGGCTGCCATCGGGAGGCCGCGCCAAGGGCACCATCGATGTGCTGGGGCTGGATATCTCGCTATTCACCCCCGATGGCTGGAAATATCTGCTGATGCCGGCGACCACGCTGGCGCTGTTCCAGATCGCCTACATCATGCGGCTCATGCGCGCCTCGGTGCGGGAAGTGGCCCTGGCCGACCATGTGCGTTTCGCCCGCGCCAAGGGCCTGCCGCGCCATCGCATCATCCTCGCCCATATCCTCAAGAACGCCCTGATCCCCGTGGTGACCGTGCTGGGCATGGAATTCGGCCAGATGATCGCCCTGACGGTCGTGGTCGAGCGCGTCTTTGCCTGGCCTGGCCTCGGCTCAATGCTGCTCGAAGCCATTTTCCGGCTGGATCGTCCCGTTGTCATCGGCGTGCTGATGACCACCATCAGCATCGTCATCTTCATCAACATGGTGGTCGATATCGTCGCCACCATCATCGATCCGCGGGTCAAGCTGGGCGAGGAAGCATCATGACGGTTGCCGACGAAACCGCAATCGAGATGGTGGCGCCGGTCGAAAGACGCCGCCGGCCCGTCATTGCCGCAGCGCTCGAATTCGCCGAAAGCCCCCTCGCGGTCTTCGGGCTTGTGCTGTTCGTCGCTCTCAGCCTCGCCGCGATCCTGGCGCCCTGGATTTCGCCCCAGAACCCCTATGACCTGATGTCCCTTAGCCTGTGGGACAACTACCTGCCGCCCGGCAGCACCGGCGCCGACGGACAATACTATATCCTGGGCACCGACGCGCAGGGTCGCGACATGCTGAGCGCCATTCTCTACGGCCTGCGCACCAGCCTCTTCATTGCCTGCCTTGCGACCTTCCTGGCTTTCGTCCTCGGCGTAACGGTCGGGCTCATCGCTGCCTTCGTCCGCGGGCCGGTCGAATCCATCCTGATGCGCATCGTCGACATCCAGTTGAGCTTTCCGCCCATGCTGATCGGCCTGATGCTGCTTGCCATCCTCGGCGCCGGTATCGACAAGATCATCATTGCCGTCGTGGCGGTCGCCTTCGCCTCCTATACCCGCACCTGCCGGGCCATCGCGGGTGTGGAACTGGCGAAAGACTACGTGCAATCGGCGCAATGCCTGGTGCTGCCGACGCGGCGCATCCTTTTCCGCCACGTCCTGCCCAACTGCATGCCGCCACTGCTGGTGATGGCCTCCGTGCAGATCGGCTCGGTGATCGGCCTTGAGGCAACCCTGTCGTTTCTGGGTGTCGGCGTCCCGCTTACCGAGCCCTCGCTCGGCTCGCTGATTTCGATCGGTTTCGGCTATCTGATGAGCGGGCAATACTGGATCACCTTCTTTCCGGGCGTGGCGCTGTTCCTGGCTATCCTCAGCATCAACCTGGTGGGCGACCGGTTGCGCGATGTGATGAACCCGCGGCTGAAGCGTTAGGATGGCGATCTTGCCCAGCCCAGCCGCCCCCTCCCTTGACGTTCGTGACTTGAGCGTCGTCTTCGATATCAGCCGTGGCCGGATCGAGGCGGTCCGCAACATCAACCTCTCGGTTGCGCCCGGCGAGGTCGTCGGCCTTGTGGGCGAATCCGGATCAGGCAAATCCGTCACCGGCTTTGCGCTGATGGGCCTGATCGATCCACCCGGCCGCATCGCCTCCGGCACGATCGAGCTGGCCGGGCATGGCGATCTCCTGCAGAAATCGCCCGGCGAATTGCAGTCGCTGCGCGGCCGTGAGATCGCCATGGTGTTCCAGGACCCCATGACGACACTCAATCCGGTGCTGACCATCGGCACACAGGTGACCGAGGCGATCCATGCTCATGAGCGCGTCGGCAGGCGCGCCGCCTTCGATCGCGGCGTCGCGGCGCTGCGGGCCGTGGGCATCGCCGATCCGGGCGAGCGCATGCATGCCTATCCGCACCACATGTCCGGCGGCATGCGGCAGCGCATCGCCATTGCGATCGCCATGCTGCACCGCCCCAAGGTGCTGATAGCGGACGAGCCCACAACGGCTCTCGATGTCACCATCCAGGGACAGATCCTGGCGCAAACCCAGGAGCTTTGCCACGAATACGGCACCGCAGCCATCTGGATCACCCACGACCTCGCCGTTGTCGCCGGTCTCGCCGACCGCGTCATGGTGATGTATGCGGGCAGCATCGTCGAGGCGGGCCAGGTCTCCGACGTCATCGACCGCCCGTTGCACCACTATACGGGTGGGCTCATTGCCTCGGTTCCGGGCGGACCGCTGGTTGGCGGCCGCCTGGCACAGATTCCCGGCATGGCGCCCGACCTGCTGCATCGCCCGGCCGGCTGCACTTTCGCTCCACGCTGCCCGCGTGCCGATACGGCCTGCCGGCAGGATCTGGCCTGGGTCGAGAGCCAACCCGGCCACCGTGCCCTTTGCGTACATCCGCTCGCCGCCGACCGCGGCTTCCCCACCAGCCAGATGGTGACGTCATGAATGCCGCTGCCAGCCTTGCCGCCGCCTCGAAACCCGAAGCGGCGCTGCTCGATGTCAGGCAGGTTTCCAAGCGCTTCCGCGGCACCTCCATGCCCCTGGTGAAGTTTCGCCGCGGGCGCTTCGAGCTGGTGCGGCCGCCGGTTGCGCATGCGCTCGATGACGTCAGTCTCACGGTGCGGCACGGAGAAGCGGTCGGCCTGGTCGGCGAATCGGGCTGCGGGAAATCGACCATCGGGCGCATCGTCGCCGGCATCATGCCGCCCAGTGAGGGCCAGGTGCTGTGGAGCGGGCTCGATGCCTATGCGCGCAATGACCGCAGGGCCTGGGTCGCCTCCTCGCTCAAATACCAGATGGTGTTCCAGGACCCTAACGCCTCGCTGAACCCCCGCATGAAGGTCGGCCCGCAGATCGCCGAGGCGCCGCTGACCCATGGCCTCCGCCGCAGCAACGATATCGATGCTTTCGTTGCCGATCTTTTCGCCAAGGTCGGTCTCAGCCGCGAGCAGATGGATCGTTATCCCCACCAGTTCTCGGGCGGCCAGCGCCAGCGCGTCGCCATCGCGCGCGCCCTGTCGGTCAATCCGGAACTGCTGATCTGCGACGAGGCGACCGCCTCGCTCGACGTTTCGATCCAGGCGCAAATTCTCAACCTGATGGAAGACCTGCGGCAGGAACTGGGGCTGACATTCCTGTTCATCAGCCACAATATGGGTGTGATCGAGCATTTCTGCGATCGGGTGCTGGTCATGTATCTCGGCCGTATCGTCGAGGAAGCCCCCACGTCTGCCCTTTTTGCCAGGCCAAACCATCCGTACACGCAGG
Organism: Devosiaceae bacterium; assembly: GCA_036499825.1. GTDB lineage: Bacteria > Pseudomonadota > Alphaproteobacteria > Rhizobiales > Devosiaceae > Paradevosia. Next base: position 49,149 of record DASYCZ010000045.1, on the reverse strand, counting down.
CGCTGCTGGCGGAAGTGCCCAAGATAGAAGCCCGCAAGCAGCATTTCGCCGCCATCAAGGGCGAACTTCCCTCACCGCTCGCGCCGCCCACGGGCTGCCACTTCCACCCGCGTTGCCCCCATGCCTTCGATCGTTGCAGGCTCGAACGTCCGGCCCTCAAGGCAGTCGCCAACGGCCATCTTTCGGCGTGCCATTTGAACGATCGCTGATCGGCGGGCACGGTTCAGCCGGCGTCACCCACATGCTTCAAAACGTGCGCACTACCCTCCTGGACGACGGACAGGGTGTGGGCGACATGCACCTGGTTGCGCCCATTATGCTTGGCTTCGTAAAGCGCCGAGTCGGCGCGGCTCATGAATTTGGACAAGGGCTCGCCGCGCTGGAACTCGGCAATACCAAAGCTCGCCGTGAACACGCCATGCGGGGCAATATCTTCGAACTTGAGGCTGGCGAAAGCCTTGCGCGCACTCTCGCCATAGTTCCGGCCCTCGACGACAGTGCCCGACAGCAAGACCCCGAACTCTTCGCCGCCCAGCCGGCCGACGAGAGCCTGGTTGGCGGAAGGCGCGCTGCTTTTGAGCACCTGGGCAAATGCCGCGATCACCTGGTCGCCGACGGCATGGCCAAAACTGTCATTGATATCCTTGAAGTGGTCGAGGTCCGCCATGATCAGGACCAGCGGCACATCGGAACGCCCGGCACCGGCCATCATGCGATCGCAATGCATCTCGAAGCCACGCCGGTTCAAAAGACCCGAAAGCTTGTCCGTCTCCGACCGGAGGGTGATTTCGACCAGCATGTCCCAGGCGACGGCGATGGCCAGCAGCACTCCGGTCGAGATCAGGAAGAAGGTCTCGAAGGTTTGGGAAAAGGTGCTGTAGTCGCTGCCCAGAAACGCCACTGTATCGTGGCCTATGCCGAGGGCAGCGGCAAGGAAGGGCTTGCCGGCGAATATGGCGGCGCTCACCGCGAACGCCATCAGCAACAGGCCGTTGATCCAGTTCCGGGCACCCCGCCAGATGATCAGGCAGCCGACCAGTTGCACCAGCACAAAAGGCGCCTGGTAGAGCAAGGGCCGAACCGGATCGCCGCGGCCCAGGCCAAGCAGGATCAGATAGACCGGCACCCCGAGCGCGATCATCCCCACGAACACCCCTGGGGGAATCGCCAGCGCGAAACGGCGCGCGAGGCCTGCCACCATGGCCGTCATGGCGGCCAGGTAGGTCATGAAGACGACGAAATTCAAAAGCTCGGAATCGGCAAGGAGCGGCTGGATGAACTCCAAAACGCCATAGAGGGCGACCAGCCCGAAGCCCAGCGCCAGCCAGTTCTCTCCGCGATGCAGGGACTTCCGCCGATAGGCGATCACGAAGCAGGCGGAGAACACGCCCGCCGTGAACACGTTGATCGCCAGGATGAAAATCGCCGCGCGCATCTGAATCCCGAAAATGCCGCGCGAACGCTAGGGCACAAGCCGAAATATCAAGTTAACGCAAGGGGACGGAAAGCCGCGCCGGCGGCCGATCTGGGCGGAAAACAACGGCTTCGGGCATCTCTACGCGAGCCCGAAAGCCTTACGCGCCATGAGGCAGTCGTCGTCGCCCGGGGCGCAGGTACGGCAGACCTGCGGCCGGATCGCATAGATCTGACAGGAGGTTTTCACCCCGACTTTCCCCTCGAGCGCCGAGCAACGCTCTCCCTCGCAGCGCATGCCGCTCAGATTGCTGGCCACGAATTTCGCCGGCAGCAGATCGAGCTCGGCATCGCTTTCAGTCGAAAATCTTGGCCAACTCGCCGAATAGGAGCAGCAAGCGCCGCAGGACTGGCAGTCGAAGTCGTTTTCAGGGGGCATCAGATGCACCTAGCACAGACCGCGCCAGATGGGCAGGTCTGGAAGGCGGCGCAAAGTCACGATGGCGCCCCACTCCGGCCTACCGGCTTCACCGGTTCCCGGAGCGGTCGCGCTGTGATATCTGTGCTGAACTTTTCACGCCTCGGCGAACGCGATGTCCGTATTGCAGCGTAATAACGTCCTCGATCGAGGATCGGGTGAACGGGCCATAATGTTCGCCCATGGTTTCGGCTGCGATCAAAACATGTGGCGGTTCGTCGCCCCCGCCTTCGAAAAGAACTTCCGCACGGTGCTGTTCGATCACGTCGGCGCCGGCGCCTCCGATCTTTCCGCCTACGACTTCGCCAAGTATTCCAGCCTGTCGGGTTACGCCGACGACATCGTCGAAATCGGTCGGGAACTCGGCCTGCGGGATGCGGTCTTCGTCGGGCATTCCGTCAGCGCCATGATCGGCATACTGGCGTCGTTGAAGGACCCGGACCTGTTTGGCCGGCTGGTGCTGATCGGGCCATCTGCCCGCTATATAGATGACGGCGACTATCATGGCGGCTTCAGCCGGGAGCAGATCGAAGAACTGCTGGCAGGCCTCGACGACAACCATCTCGGTTGGTCCACCGCCATGGCGCCCGCAATCATGGGCAATCCGGAACGGCCCGAACTCGGTGAGGAGCTGACGAACAGCTTCTGCCGCACGGATCCGGAAATCGCCAAGGCCTTCGCCCGCGTGACCTTCACCTCGGACAACAGGGAAGATTTGGCGCGCGTGGCGCTTCCCACGCTCATTCTGCAATGCCGGGAAGACATCATCGCTTCCGAGCAGGTTGGCGATTATGTGCACGCCAATATTGCTGGGAGCAGGTTGGTGACCCTCGATGCCACCGGGCACTGCCCTAATCTGAGCGCCCCGGAGGCGGTCATTACCGCAATGCGGGCCTTTATCTGAATGGGCGACCTCGATCTCGAGGACATTTATGAAAACGCGCCCTGCGGTCACCTCTCGCTAGCGCCTGACGGCCGTATCGTGAGGGTCAACCGGACGCTCTGCGACTGGCTGGGAATGCGCGCCGAAGACCTGCTCGGCAAACGCTTTCTGGACCTGCTGAACGTCGCTGGCCGCATGTTCTACGAAACCCACTTCGCGCCACTATTGCGCATGCAGGGCTTCTTTCACGAAGTTGCGCTGGATTTCGTCATCCCGACTGGCGGGCGGCTTCCGGTGATCGCCAATGCCACCGAGAAACACGACGAAGATGGGCGCCTGCTGTTCACGCGCATTGCCCTGTTCAAGGCGCCGCAGCGCCGCCAGTACGAGCGTGACCTCGTCGACGCCAAAAAACAGGTGCAGGAGCTCAACGCCACGCTTGAGACCCGCATCGCCGAAGCCGTGCAGATGGGCGAAGTCCGGGAACAATTCATCGCCGTACTGGGGCATGATCTGCGCAATCCGCTGGCGGCCATCGACAGTGGCGCCAATGTGCTGCTGCGCGAAGGCTGGACCGAGCGGACGCCGCGCGTCCTGCGGCTGATGAAAAACAGCACGCAACGCATGCAGGGGCTGATCGACAACATTCTCGATCTGGCGCGCGCAAGGCTTGGCGGCGGCATTCAACTGCAGATCGATGCCGCCCGTCCGCTGGCGCCCACCTTGATCCAGGTGATCGATGAAATCCGAACCAATGTACCCGACCGGAAGTTCGAAATCCGCCTGGAACTGGAAACTCCGGTTGGCGTGGATCATGCCCGCATCGCCCAGATGTTTTCAAATCTTTTGGGTAATGCCGTAACGCACGGCGCCGAGGAGATCCCGATCTCCGTGACGGCCCAAACCAGTGGCGATGTATTCACCCTCAGCGTCGCCAATGGCGGTGAACCGATTCCGCCCGAGCTGATGGCGCATTTGTTCCAGCCCTTTTATCGGGGTGACGTTCGCGCCAGCCTGCAGGGCTTGGGTCTCGGTCTTTACATCGCATCGGAAATCGCCCGCGCCCATGGCGGCCGGATCGACGTGGTCTCCGACCTTGAGGCAACACGTTTCACCTTCACGATGCCGCTGGCCCGATAGGGCGCGGCGCGGTGGTGCAGGGTATAGAGCTCATCATTTATCGAGGACCTAATCAACGCCTGTTGCCTCCCCGGCGGGCCGAGATTCCCTGATCGGTACCGATACAGGGGGAGTCGCTAGCACGGACGCGAGAGAGATGTGACACCAGAGCGTCGCGTGGCCCCGTTTACGGCAACATTCGATCGCAGCGATTTTGGCGTATGCCGGCGCCGAAGTGGTGGGCGTTTCGCGCCGAAAAGCCACTCCATGATCGCAACAAAATTGACACGCCGGCCACCAGATTACAGAATAAGTAACCATTCGGTTACAACAAGGGAGAGGATTTGTGACCTTCATCATCGGCAGACGCCAACTTCTTTTGGCGGGTACGGCTTTGGCCGCAACGGCGAGCCTGCGTCCAGCCTTCGCGCAAGAGAATCGCCTGCGCCTGATCTTCTGGGGCAGCAAGGACCGCGCTGATCGCACCTTTGCCGTCGCCGACGCCTACGAAAAGGCCAATGGCGTCACTATTGATGGCGAATCCCTCGCCTTCGGCGACTACTGGACCAAGTTGGCGACGCAGACGGCGGGCGGCAACGCTCCTGACGTCATCAACATGGATGGCGCCGGCCGCTATGTCGCCGAATATGCCCATCGCGGTTCGATCGCTTCGCTCGACGAATTCATCGGCAACGCCCTGGATCTTTCCGATTTTGACAAAGACCAGATCGAGGCCGGCAAGGTCGATGGCAAGCTCTATGCAATCAGCCTGGGCGCCAATGCCCTCGGCATGGTGGTTAACACCGAGGCGCTGGCCAAGGCGGGCGTTCAGCTGCCCGGCCAGTCGACGACCTTCGATGACCTCAAGGCGATGGCCGATGCTTTCAAGAGCAAGGATGTCGGCATGCGCGTCATCAGCGATTTTTCGGGCAACTGGGCCGCGCTTGAAAACTTTTTGATCCAGCGGGGCAAGGCGCTCTATACCGCCGACGGCAAGCTTGCCTTCGATGTCGATGACCTCACCAAGTGGCTGACGCTCTGGGCGGGCCTGCGCGATGCCGGCATCTGCCTTTCGGCCGACGAACAGGCGCTCGATACGTCCCTTGAAACCAGCGGCGTCGTCACCGGCAAGGCGGCCATGCAGGTCAAGTTCTCAAACGAACTGGTCGGCGTGCAAAAGCTCACCGATACCAAGCTCGCCCTCACCAATCTGCCCCGCATCTCAACCGATGCGCCCGGCGGCCAATACCGTCGCGCAGCCATGTTCTTTTCCGCCAGCGGCACCTCCCCCAACAAAGAAGAGGCCGTGAAGTTCATCAGCTACTTCGTCGATGACGTCGAGGCTAACAAGATCCTGCTGGCCGAGCGCGGCATTCCCTGTTCGGCCAAGGTGCGCGCTGCCCTTGCGCCCCTGCTCGACGAGCAGAGCCGCATGGCGCTCGATTATGTCGCCGGGCTCGGCCCCTTGCTCGTCAATCCGCCGCCGACCTCGCCGGCGGGTGGCGGCGAGATCAACGAGTCGATCCTGCCGGCCACCGCTCAGGAAGCCGCCTTCGGCGTCAGCTCACCCGAGGATGCGGCGAGCAAGTTCATCACCTCGGCCAACGACGTGCTGCGCCGCGCCGCCTGACGCGGCTGACGATTCCTTCCGGAGGGCGGCAGGCTGCCCTCCTTTCCCTGTCTCGGAGGCTTCTATCCGTGCCGTTGAACGTCCTTTATCTCAACACCCACGACACCGGCCGCTATATCTCGCCTTACGGCCATGCCGTTCCCACTCCCAATCTCGACCGCCTGGCGCGTGAGGGCGTCATGTTCCGGCAGGCGTTCTCGGCCGCACCCACCTGCAGTCCGAGCCGCGCCGCGCTGCTCACCGGCAATTACCCGCATGAAAACGGCATGATCGGCCTCGTCCATCGCGGCAGCCGCCTCAACGATCCCAGCCAACATCTCGCCCATGTGCTTGCCGATGCCGGCTGGATCGGCGTGCAGGTCGGCCTGCAGCACGTCGCGCCTTACGAGGAGCTGGCCGAACTGGGCTACAGGGAGGTGCCGCATGTCGCTTCGCACCAGGCGGCCGATGTTGCCCCGGTCGCGGCGCAATGGTTGCGCGATCGTGATCGCGGCAAGCCCTTCTTCATGTCCGTCGGCTTTTTCGAGACGCACCGCGCCTATCCCGAGGCCGGCCCGCAAGACGATCCGCGCTATCTCGCCGTACCGCCCGGGTTTCCGGATACCCCCGAAATCCGCGCCGATACGGCGATGCTGCATGCCAGCCTCAGGGCCGCCGACGACGCCATCGGCCGCATCCTGGAGGCACTGGACGAAACCGGCGGTACCGAAAACACCCTGGTTATCTACACTACCGACCATGGCCTGCCCTGGCCCGACATGAAGTGCAATGTCACCGATGCCGGCACTGGCGTCGCCTTGCTGCTGCGCGGGCCTGACGGCATCGCGGGCGGCAAGGTCGTCGATGCCCTGGTCTCCCAGCTGGATGTCTACCCCACCATCATGGAGCTGGCCGGGCTGCCGAGGCCGGCCTGGCTCAGCGGCGTCAGCCTCATGCCCTTGCTCAACGGTGCGGTTGACAGCATCCGCGACGAGGTCTTCGCCGAAGTGACGCTCCATGCGGCGGCCGAACCGATGCGCGCCCTGCGCACGCCGGAATGGCGCTATGTCCGGCGCTTCGATGGTGCCGAGGGGCGCGTCCTTGCCAATGTCGATGCCAGCCCTGCCAAGAGCCTGTTTGTCGCCGAGGGCTGGAACGAAAAGCCGCCAGCGGCCCGCGCCCTCTATAATGTCGTTCTCGATCCCGATGAGCGCATCAACCTGATTGACGATCCGGTCTTTGCCGAAATCGTCGCGGCGCTAGATGGGCGCCTCACCGCCTGGATGCAGCAGACCGCCGATCCGCTGCTCGATCCTGACTGGAGGCCGCCCGAACATTTCCGGCTTGATCCTCGCTTCTGAATAGGGCGGCATCCGCGTGGAGCGTAAGGAACTCCGGTACAGGGGCCTCGCCAGCGGGCCCCTCGACGGGTGAAGAGTTGTCTGCAAAGCGCGGCGCGAACCAACCGCGAAACCAGCGCACCAAGCGGGAGCTGGCTATGCTCGTTCATATCGTCGACCCAAAGAGCTGATCTCGCTGGGCCGTCATCTGATCGAACCTCGCACGCTACCGAAGTAGAGGCTCAGACCTTCGATACCGCCCCACTCTAAATGATTGGAGTTCTGAGCCCGCCGGTGGATGTGCGTGCAAGGAAGAGTGGATCACCATGCGCACGTTGGACACGGAAACTGCATCGCCGTCTCGACCTGGAGCACAGGGGCTGTCTGGCTAAGAAAACGCCTTAAAGTCTGCGTTCTCCGCGGTCGGTCTGTGGGGCACTGCGATCACAGTAGAGATAAATACTGTGAATCCGGCAGCTTAAAAAGAATAGTGGCGGAGAGAGAGGGATTCGAACCCCCGATAGAGTTGCCCCTATGCCGCATTTCGAGTGCGGTGCTTTCAACCGCTCAGCCATCTCTCCGCGAGGTGTTGAGCCGCATAAATGCGGACGGTCGACAAGGCCGGGCTTATGGCATAGCCGCAGGCGGCCTGCAACACCCAAACCGGTGACGCAGCAGCCTTTTCTTTCCAGTGGCAAGGGCAGCTCGTTCTAGCCATCGCATGGCGGCGCGACGCGCTCGCCTAGAGCGTTCCGAAAACCGCGCCCTGCCCCGCCGTTCAAATGCCCGCGAGGCGGGTTGATCCATCCCCCTCGATGACGGACCGTGCCCCTCCATTGCAAGAGGAGACTGCCATGCCGACACGTCGTCTCGTCGTCAGCGGCCTTGCCGCTCTGCCCATCCTCACTTTGCTTCCCATGCCCATCGCGTTCGCCCAGGCCAAGGGCGACACGCTCGCCACCTCCGGCGGCGATGCCACCATCCATCCGGTCAACCATGCGAGCCTTTATGTCGGCTTCGGCGACCAGGTGCTGTATTTCGACCCGGTGGGCGGCCCGGCGCTCTATGCGGGCCTCCCCAAGCCGACTGCCATCCTCATCACCCATCCGCATGGCGATCATTTCGACGTGCCCACGCTCACCGCGCTGGTCGCCGATGGCGTGTCCCTCATCGCGCCGCAAGCCGTGATCGATGGGCTCCCGGCCGAAATGAAGGCTAAAGCCACCCTCATGGCCAATGGCCAGAGCGGCGCGGTCAATGGCCTCCCAGTGACTGCGGTGGCGGCCTATAACATCACCCCCGACCGCTTGAAATTCCATCCGCAGGGCGTCGGCAATGGCTATGTGCTGACTTTGGGCGACAAGCATGTCTATGTGGCGGGCGACACCGAGGATACGCCGGAAATGCGCGCGCTGACCGGCATCGACGTTGCCTTCCTACCCATGAACCTGCCCTACACCATGACGGAAGCGCAGGCCGCCGACGCCGTGAAGGCCTTCAAACCCAAGATCGTCTACCCCTACCACTACATGGGCAGCGATCCGAAAAAATTCGCCGATCTCGTTGGAGATGCGGCGGAAGTGCGGCTGGTCGACTGGTACGCCTGAGGTGTATGAACCGGCTGCAATCCACCAGGCCGTCCACTAGAGACGGCATCGTTCAGGAACGAAGTTTATGATTCAAAGCGATACTGTGAAGACGCCGGATGGCGATATCGTCATCCAGCCGATCAACCACGCCAGCCTGGTGCTGCGTTTCGGCACGCTGACGGTCTATTGCGACCCGGTCGGCAACCCCGACCTCTACAAGGCGCTACCTCGGCCCGACCTCATCCTCATCACCCACGAGCATGGCGATCACCTCAATGCCGAAACCCTGGCGGCGCTCGTCGCTGCCGATACGGCGATCATCGGCGCCAAGCTTGCGCTCAGCCAGCTGCAGGGCGATCTTGCGGCCCGCTCGACCGTTATCGCCCAGGGGGAAACCCAGACTTTCAAGGGCCTTCGTATCGAAGCCATCCCTGCTCACAACCTTGCCGAGGAGCGGCAGAAGTTCCACCCCAAGGGTGTCGGCAACGGCTATATCTTGAGCCTCGGCGGCAAGCGCCTCTATGTTTCGGGCGATACCGAGGACGTGCCCGAAATGCTGGCGCTCAAGGATATCGACGTCGCCTTCCTGCCCATGAACCTGCCCTACACCATGACGGGCAAGCAGGCGGCGGATGCCACCAGGATTTTCCGGCCCAGGATCGTTTATCCCTTTCATTATCTCGACGGCGGCGAAGAGAAGGTTTTCGCCGAAGCGCTCAAGGGCGAGGTCGGCATCGAAGTGCGCCAGCGCGACTGGTATGCCAAGGACTGAGCGGGCTTTCCGTCAAGGATTGGCTTGACTCCAGGCCGCTTTCCCACGATAAGCGCCGCTTGAATTGCGTGCCGGCTTGCCGGTGCGCAGTCTATTGTTGATCAACCGCTGCTTGAGGCCGCCGGCCGGATGTTTCCGGCCATGACCCGCAAGTCCGCAGGATAGGCAAATGCCTGCGGCGCCGCAAAGCGCGCACAAGGGACCGGAGCGATAAACGCTGCCGGCGAAGCATATGACGTTCGCAGTCATCAAGACTGGCGGCAAGCAATATAAAGTTGCCGCCAATGACGTATTGAAGATCGAAAAGCTCGAAGCCGAAGTCGGCGACATCATCACCTTCGACCAGGTGCTGATGGTGGGCGACACCGTGGGCTCGCCACTCGTGGAAGGCGCCCTGGTCGCTGCCGAGTTCGTCGAGACCAAGAAGCAGAAGACGGTCATCATCTTCAAGAAGAACCGTCGGCACAATTATCGCCGCCGCAACGGCCATCGCCAGCTGCTGTCGACCGTCCGGATCACCGAGATCCTGACCGGCGGCGCCAAGCCGGCCGCTGCCGCCAAGGCCAAGACTGAGGCCGCGCCCGCCGCTGCCAAGTCCGCCGACAAGGCTCCCGCTCCGGCCAAGGCTGCAGCCCCTGCCGCCGCCGGCTACAAGGACGACGTCAAGATGATCGGCGGCGTCGGCCCCGCGCTTGAAAAGAAGCTGGCGGCGCTCGGCGTTACCTCGCTGCAGCAGATCGCCGACTTCACCGAAGCCGATGTCGAGCGCATCGACGGCGAACTGAACTTCAAGGGTCGTATCACCCGCGAAGAATGGATCGAGCAGGCCAAGGATCTGATCGCAGGCAAGCCGCCGCGCGCCAAGGTCGACCAGGAAGCCGCCGCTGAAAAAGCTGGCGACAAGAACAAGTAAGGAGCTGAACGATGGCACATAAGAAAGCAGGCGGCTCGTCCCGCAACGGTCGTGATACCGCTGGTCGTCGTCTCGGCGTCAAGAAGTTCGGCGGCGAAGCCGTGCTCGCCGGCAACATCATCATTCGCCAACGCGGCACCAAATGGCATCCGGGCACCGGCGTGGGTCTGGGCAAGGATCACACGATCTTCGCCCTGATCGAGGGTAAAGTCGCCTTCCGAACCCGCGCCAATGCCAAAGTTTTCGTGTCGGTAGAACCGGCAGCGGAAGCAGCAGAATAACCCGGTGAGGACGTTTTGGACCCTGCCGGAGATCGATCCCCGGCAAGGCGTCTGAAACCACAGCGCCCAGGCACCCAAAAAGGGGAATCGGTCATCCGGTTCCCCTTTTGTTTTGGATGCTGACCATGAGACTGTACCTGTCTTCCTATCGGCTGGGCTGCGGCCCGGACGAATTGCTGGCCCTGATGCGGGGCGGCCGGCGGGCCGCCATCATCTCCAACGCGCTCGATCACATCAGCGCCGATGCACGCGCGCTCTACCGCACCACCGTCTACGACCCCTTCGTCGATTTCCTGCGCCTGGGCATCACCGCCGAAAATCTCGACCTGCGCGACTATTTCGGCGAACCCGGCATCCTGCGCGAGCGCCTGGCCCGTGTCGATCTCGTCTGGCTGATGGGTGGCAACAGCTTCATCCTCAGGCGCGCCATGCGCCAGAGCGGCTTCGACCGGGTCATCGCCACCCTGCTGGATCGCGATGAAGTGGTCTATGGCGGCTTCAGCGCCGGGGCCGTCGTCGCCGCCCCCAGCCTTGCGGGCATCGAGTTGATGGACGATCCGCTGGAGGTTCCGGCCGGCTACGAAACCGATATCGTCTGGGACGGTCTCGGGCTCGTCGAACACGCCATCGTGCCGCATTTCCGCTCCGAGCATCCGGAGGCCGCGCTGGCCGAACGCGCCGCCACCTACCTCACCGCCCGCGGCCTGCCCTTCCGCACCCTGCACGATGGCGAGGTGTTCATCCGCGACGGTGTCGAGGTGGTGTTGAAGGGGCACGCCTATGATGCGGCCTGATCCCCGTAACGTCCTGCCCGGCAAGATCGAGACCGAGCGGCTGGTGCTGCGTGCCCCGATGCGCGGCGACGTCCCGGCGCTGGCGGCGCTGGCCGACAACCGCCGCATCTTCGAGGTCCTGGCGCGGCTGCCGCATCCCTATACGCGCGCCGACGCCATCGCCTTCGTCGAGATCGTGGCGCAGCGATCCGATGAACGCGTCTATGCCATCACCCTGGCCGATGGCGCCTTCATCGGCTGCATAGGCCTGCATTTCTTCGCCGGCCAGCCTCCCGAACTGGGCTATTGGCTGGGCGAGCACTTCTGGGGCCAGGGCTATGGCACAGAAGCGGCACGGGCCCTGCTGGCGGCGGCGCACGAAACGCAGCAGTTTCCGGTGATCGGCGCTATCGCGCTTGCCACCAACCAGCCGTCCATCCATGTTCTGGAAAAGGTCGGCTTCGTCAAAACCGCCGAGAGCCTCGAAACCCAGGGCCACAGCCAGGGCAAGACCAAACTGCATTTCATGCTGGAGAAGGGCCGATGAGCATCGAACTCAAATCCAGCCGCCTGACGCTGCGCCTGCCCCGTGCCGAAGACGCCGAACGCATCGTCACGGGCCTCAGCGATTTCGAGGTCATCCGCTGGCTGCCCGCCATACCGTTTCCTTATGCGCTGCCATTCGCCCATGAGTGGTTGGACAAAATCACGCCCGAATCGACGCCCGGGCAGGCAACCTTTGCCATCGACCTTGTCGGTGAAGGCCTGGTCGGTTGCATCGGCATCGAGAGAGAACTCGGTTTCTGGCTGGCACAACCGTTCTGGGGCCGGGGTCTTATGACCGAGGCGGCGGAACTGCTGCTGGACTGGCATTTCTCGTCCGGATCGGAACAACTCGGCAGCGGCGCCGTAGCAGGAAATGATCGTTCGCTGGCGGTGCAGAAGAAGCTTGGTTTCGTCGAATCCGGCAATCGCCGCACCGTCTATGTCAACGCCCTGCAAAGTCACGCTGAGCGCATCGACACCGTGCTGACGCGTGAAGCCTACGGGGAGCGTCGACGATGAGTATCGAACTCAAGTCCGACCGCCTGACGCTGCGCCTGCCACAGCAGGACGATGCCGAGCGCATAGCGCGCTATCTCAACGATTTTGCCGTGGCGGGCAATCTCGCCCGCGTGCCGTTTCCGTATTATCTCAGCGACGCCGAGGCTTGGCTACATACACGCCGCGACGACCTGGAGCCGGAGGAGACCAATTTTGCCATCGATCTGGCGGGCGAAGGCCTGGTCGGTCATGTGGGCTATCATCCCGGACAGGACGGAAATACCATTTTGGGCTACTGGCTGGGTGAGCCTTTCTGGAACCGGGGCATCATGACGGAAGCGGCGGCCATGGCCATCGACTGGTATTTCTCCGTGACCCTGGCCGAAACCGTCAATTCGGGGGTTTTTGCCTTCAATCAGGCTTCGCTGGCCGTTCAAAAGAAGCTCGGCTTTACCGAGATCGGCACATCTAGCCTCCATTGCCTTGCGCGTAACGCCGAGGTGAGCCATATCGACACCTTGCTCACGCGCAAAGCGTGGATGGAAAGCTCTCGAAAATGAAGTTTCTCGATCAGGCCAAGGTCTATATCCGGTCCGGCGATGGCGGCGGCGGGTCGGTTTCGTTCCTGCGCGAAAAATTCGTCGAGTTCGGCGGCCCCAATGGCGGCAATGGCGGCCGCGGTGGCGACGTCGTGGTCGAATGCGTCGATGGGCTCAATACCCTCATCGATTATCGCTACCAGCAGCACTTCAAGGCCCAGACCGGCACGCACGGCATGGGCAAGGATCGTCATGGCGCCAACGCGCCCGACATCGTGCTGCGCGTTCCGGTCGGCACCCAGGTGCTGGAGGATGACAACGAGACGCTGATCGCCGATCTCACGGCGGTCGGCCAGCGCGTCGTGCTGCTGTCGGGCGGCAATGGGGGCTTCGGCAACGCCCATTTCAAGACCTCGTCCAACCAGGCCCCGCGCCATGCCAATCCGGGCCAGATGGGTGTCGAAAAATGGATCTGGCTGCGCTTGAAGCTGATCGCCGATGCCGGGCTCGTCGGCCTGCCCAATGCCGGCAAGTCGACCTTCCTTGCCGCCGTCTCCGCCGCCAAGCCCAAGATCGCCGACTATCCGTTCACCACGCTCCACCCCAATCTGGGCGTCGTCCGCGTCGGTGAGCGCGAATTCGTCCTCGCCGACATTCCGGGCCTCATCGAGGGCGCCAGCGAAGGCGCCGGGATCGGTGACCGCTTCCTCGGCCATGTCGAGCGCTGCGCCGTCCTGATCCACCTGATCGATGGCACGCAGGAAGACATCAAGACCGCCTACAAGACCATCCGTGGCGAATTGGGAGCCTATAGCGAGATGCTGGCCGAAAAGCCCGAACTCGTCGTGCTCAACAAGATCGACGCCATGGACGAGGCCGACGTCAAGGAGAAGGTCAAGATACTGAAGCGCCTCAGCAAGGCCAACGTGCTGACGGTATCCGGCGTCACCGGCGAGGGCATGGACAAGGTGCTTTATGCCGTGCTGGCCACCATCGATGCCGACAATGCCGACCGCGCCGAAACCGAACGCCGCAAGACCGAACCCAACTGGGCGCCATGAGATGAGCAATGCGCTGGCGCCCTATAAGCGCCTGACCATCAAGATCGGTTCGGCGCTGCTGGTCGATGGCAAGACCGGCACGCTGCGCCGGCAATGGCTGCGCTCGCTCGCCACCGACATCGCTATGCTGAGGGCCGAAGGCCGGGACGTGATCATCGTCTCCTCGGGCGCCATCGCCCTGGGCCGTCGCCTGCTCGGCCTGGTGGGGCTCAGCCTGCCGCTGGAGCAGAGCCAGGCTGCCGCCAGCGCCGGCCAGATCGCCCTGAGCCAGGCCTGGGCCGAAACGCTGGGCGAGCACGACATCGTCACCGGGCAGATTCTCATTACGCCCAACATCACCGAGGAGCGGCGCTACTACCTCAACGCCCGCACCACGATCGCGACGCTGGTGAGCCTTGGCGCCGTGCCGATCATCAATGAGAACGACAGCGTCGCCACCGCCGAGATCCGCTATGGCGACAACGACCGGCTCTCGGCTCGCGTCGCCACCATGATCGAGGGCGATTGCCTGATCCTGCTCTCCGACATCGACGGGCTTTACACCGCGCCGCCCAGCAAGGATCCCGCGGCGCAGCACCTGCCGGAAGTCATGGCCATCACGCCCGCGATCGAGGCCATGGCGGGCGGCGCCGCCAGCCATCTGTCGCGCGGCGGCATGACCACCAAGATCGAGGCCGGCAAGATCGCAACGCTGGCCGGCACTGCCATGATCATCGCCAAAGGCACCGAAGATCATCCGCTCCGGGCGCTGACCGAGGGCGGCCGGCATACGCTGTTCCATGCCACGCAAACCAGGGCGCAGGCGCGCAAGCGCTGGATCATGGGGACACTGGATGTAGCCGGAACGCTGCAGCTCGATGCCGGCGCCGTCAGGGCGCTGATGACGGGCAAGAGCCTGTTGCCGATCGGCGTGACCAGGGTCACGGGCACCTTCGGTCGTGGCGATACGGTGGGCATTGTGGACCCGGACGGGCACGAGATTGCCCGCGGCCTCGCCGGGCTCGGCAGCCATGAGGCCAATATGGTCAAGGGCAAGAAAAGCCCCGCGATCCTCGAACTCCTGGGCCCCGACACACGGACCGAGTTGGTGCATCGCGACAATATGGTATTGCTGGCCGGAATGGAGTCCGTGGAGAAATGAGCGCCGTGACCGCCCAGCTCGAAACCGCCGATGTCGAGACCGCAGATATCGCCGCCGTCATGGCCGATATCGGCCGCCGTGCACGTAAGGCAGCCGCCGTTCTGGCCACCGCCAGCGCCGAGCGCAAGTATGCGGCATTGCTGGGGGCGGCCCACGCGCTGAAGGTTCATCGCGGCGCCATTCTGAACGAGAACGCGCGCGACATGGATGCGGCGCGCGCTGGAGGCATGAGCGCGGCCTTTCTCGACCGGCTGCTGCTGACCGACAAGCGCATCGACGCCATCATCGACGCCCTGCGCGCCATCGCCGAATTCCCCGATCCGGTCGGCACCGTCATCGCCGAATGGGACAGACCCAACGGGCTTCATATCCAGCGCATCCGCACGCCGCTCGGCGTCATCGGCGTCATCTTCGAAAGCCGCCCCAACGTTACCGCCGATGCCGGCGCGCTGACGCTGAAATCGGGCAATGCCGTGATCCTGCGCGGCGGCTCGGACAGCGTGCATTCGGCGCGCGCCATCCATGCCTGCCTCGTCGAGGGGCTGCGCTCGGCGAACCTGCCGGCCGACGCCATCCAGTATGTGCCCACCACCGATCGGGCCGCGGTCGGCGAGATGCTGAAGGGTCTCGACGGCAATATCGACGTCATCGTGCCGCGCGGCGGCAAGACGCTGGTGGCGCGGGTGCAGGCCGAAGCCCGGGTGCCGGTCTTCGCCCATCTGGAAGGGCTTTGCCACACCTTCATCGACAAATCCGCGCAGCTCGACATGGCGGTTACCGTCACGCTGAACGCCAAGATGCGCCGCACGGGCGTGTGCGGCGCCACCGAAACGCTGCTGGTGCACAAGGATGTGGTTTCGACCCATCTGAAACCGGTGATCGACGCCCTGATCGCCAAGGGCTGCGAGATTCGCGGCGACGCCACGGTGCAGAGCCTGATCCCCCAGGCGATCGCCGCAACCGAAGCCGACTGGCACACCGAATATGAGGATGCCATCATCTCGGTGCGCGTCGTCGATGACGTCGACGGCGCCATCGACCATATCAACACCTATTCGAGCCACCACACCGAGGCCATCATCACCGAGGATCCGGCATCGGTCGAAAAGTTCTTCAACCGCATCGACAGCGCCATCCTCCTGCACAACGCCTCGACCCAGTTCGCCGATGGCGGCGAATTCGGTTTCGGCGGCGAGATCGGCATCGCCACCGGCAAGATGCATGCGCGGGGCCCCGTGGGTGTCGAACAGCTGACCAGCTTCAAATATCTGGTGCATGGCAATGGTCAGGTGCGACCCTGATCAAGCCGCGCTTTCCGATCGAGACCATCACCGGCGTCACCGGCCTGCCGCCCTCGGCGGCCGGCATGCGCATCGGCCTGTTCGGCGGCAGCTTCAATCCCGCCCATGAGGGCCATCGCCTCGTGGCGCTGCAATGCCTCAGGCGGCTGGAGCTCGATGCGCTCTGGCTGCTGGTTTCGCCCGGCAATCCCCTCAAACCCCTGGGCGATCTGGCGCCGCTCTCCGAACGCGTGCGCCAGGCGCGCCAGATCGTGGCCCATCCCCGCATCCGAGTGACCGGCTTTGAGGCCGAACACGGCTTCCGCTACACTTACGACACCCTGCGCTTTCTCAACGACACCCTGCCCGGCCGGCGCTTCGTCTGGATCATGGGCGCCGACAACATGCTGGGCTTCCATCGCTGGGACCGCTGGCAGGATATCGCCGGCCTGATGCCGATCGCCGTCTATGTGCGCCCCGGTTCGTCGCGCATCGCGCCATCGTCACGCGCCGCGCTGGCGCTCAACCGCTATCGTCTGGAAGAAAGCGATGCGCCCCGCCTCGCCGACTGCGAGCCGCCGGCCTGGGTATATCTGCACGGCCTGATGTCCGGCCTGTCGTCTTCCGACATCCGTGCCGGCCGCCATACCGGCGCGACAGCGATTTAGCGCCGCCCCTTGCGCAGAACCGAGCCTGAGCGCATATTGAAGGAGTGTGGCTTAACTGTCACCGGAATGGGATGAAGCGCGATTACGACTGCTCGACGACCCTTTCGAAACAACAACCAAGGAATGATCAACCACGCATGACCCATGCTCATGAAGCAGGGGCAAAGGCCATTTGCTGATGACCCTGTCCCCTCAAAGACCATCCCTCGAATCTGTCCCCGTCCGCGAACGCCCGATGATCGACGTCATTCTTGAAACTCTCGACGACGCCAAGGCGGAACAGACAGTCTCCATCGACATTACCGGCAAGTCCTCGCTCAGCGACCATATGGTGGTAACCTCCGGCCGCTCGCATCGCCATGTCGGCGCCATGGCCGACCAGGTCGCCAATGCGCTGCGCGAAAACGGCTTCGGCAAGCCGCGCATCGAGGGATTGCCGCATTGCGACTGGGTGCTGGTGGATGCCGGCGACGTCATCGTCCATATCTTCCGCCCGGAAGTCCGGGAATTCTACAATATCGAGAAGATGTGGCAGGCGGACTTTGCTGCCGACGCTCACTGACGGCCGCTAGCCGTTGCGTATCCAGATTGCCGCCGTCGGCCGCATGAAGGCCGGGCCGGAGCGTGAACTCGTGGCGCGCTATCTCGACCGCGCCACCGCCGGTGGCCGGGCGCTTGGCCTCACCGGCTTCGATATCGCCGAACTCCCCGAATCCCGCGCCGGCAGTTCCGCCGCGCGCAAGACCGATGAAGCCAGGGCACTGACGGGGGTTTTCCCCACGGCGAGCCTGGTGGTCGCGCTCGACGAGCGCGGCAAGGCCATCGCCTCCGAAGCGCTCGCCACCCAGATCGGCCGCTGGCGCGACGACGGCAAGGCCGCCGCAAGCTTCGTCATCGGCGGCGCCGACGGGCTCGACCCCGATTTCGTCAAGCGCGCCGACCTGGTGCTGAGTTTTTCACCCCTGACCTGGCCGCACCAACTGGTCCGCATCATGCTGGCCGAGCAGTTGTACAGGGCCACCACCATCCTGTCTGGGCACCCTTATCACCGCGGGGATTAGGGTGGTGTGGGAAGAGCCGGCGCCTGCTGAAACTCTGGCTCCGCCCCCCTCACCCGCCGCTGCGCGTCGACCTCTCCCCCGAGGGGCGAGGTGACGGAGAGGTCTTTGAAGGGCAAGAAAATCGCTGGAGCCCGCCGATTCTTGCCCCCTCGCCCCTCCGGGGAGAGGGACCCCGACAGGGGGGTGAGGGGTCTCTCAAAGTGCGCGGATTCCTCGGCGCCATCGCCCCCCTCAATCGAACCGATAATGCAGCCTCGCTCCGCCGGCACCCAGCGCCGTGGCGGAGATCAATGTCGGGGAGGCCGTGAAGCCTGTCGCGGGGAACAGCGGCACGCCGCCACCGATGAGCGACGAGATGACGTAGATCTCGATCTCGTCCAGCGCGCCGCGCTCCACGAAGGCCATCTGCAGGCGTCCGCCGCCCAGCATCCACACATCGCCATCATCGAGCGCCCGTAGTTCGGCGATCAGGGCATCGATGTCCGAGCGCGTCTCCAACGGCCCTTTCGGATCGGCGATGGGATGGGAGGTCACCACCAGCACACGCTGCTCGCCATAAGCCCAGGGACTGCCCTCATGGGCGAGCCAGTCATAGGTACTGCGCCCCATGACCACGGTGCGGATGCGCTTGATGAACAGGCGATAATCATAGTCGCCCAGTTCCAGGTCGCCGCGCCCAAACAGCCATTCCAGCGAATCCTCGCTGGTGGCGATGAAGCCATCGAGACTGGCCGCGATATAACCGACGATTCTGGCCATCCGTTCCTCCCCGAGCCAAGTTCGGCCACGCTGATGTGCTGGTGTTGGATGGTTGCACCATCCGGCCGTTTCGCCAAGAACGTTACCAACTCGTAAGCGGTACGTTTACTCTTCGTTTGCTATGGTGCCGGCGCTGATTCGGGAGCGGGAGAAGGAATGTCGGTGCCATCCGGCAAGAGGGTGAAAGCTGCGGCTGCGAGCCTGGTGTTGCTGGCGGCGGCGCTGCTGGCCCCGGCTTTGCGCGCCCAGTCCGCCCCTGCCACGCCACCGGCGGATACCCAGACCCGGCCCGTTACGCCCGATGCCGGCCTGCCCGCCACCATCGATCCGCTGGCCGTCACGGCCCCGCCCGGCACACCCAAGACCGAGGAAACGCCGCCCGAGGCAACCGGCCAGCAGGCTCTCGACGAGATCGAGAAATCCATCTCGCTTTCCAAGGACCGCTCAGCCGAGCTGCGCCGGGAAATCGAGGAGATGAACGGCGACCGCACCAAGCAGACCGCCGCGCTCATCGCTGCCGGCCAGCGCGTCAAGATGGCCGAGATCGAAGTACAGTCCATGGAGGAGCGCCTCGGCGAGCTCATTGCCTCCGAACTCGACGTCCGTGGCCGCCTCGATGGCGCCGATACCAATATCTCCAACGTGCTGGCGGCGCTGGAACGCATCTCGCGCAATCCGCCGCCGGCGCTGATCGTCGATCCCAACAATGCCCTGGGGTCGGCCCGCAGCGCCATCCTCATCGCCGCCATCCTGCCGCAGTTGCGCACCAAGGCCGATGCGGTGACGGCCGATCTCAAGAAGCTGACCGAGATCAAGGCCGAGGCACAGGACGAGGAAGCAAAGCTCAAGGCCAACTACCAGGTGCTCGAGGAAGAGCAGTTGCGCATCGCGACCCTCATCGTCGCGCGCAAGCAGGGCGTCGACCGCATGACGGCCGACCTTACCAAGGAAGAGCAGGATGCCGAGGCGCTTGCCGCCAAGGCCAAGACCCTCAAGGATCTGGTGGCGAGTTTGCAATCGCGCGCCGACACCGTCGCCAAGGCCGATGCCAAGACCGATAGCCCTTCACCCGATACCGCCATGACGCCCGAGGCGGTGAAGCTGGCGCTGGCCAATACGGCCCGCGTCCAGCCGGCCGTGCCGTTTCCACAGGCTCATGGCTATCTGACCCTGCCGGCCGGGGGCACCAGCGTCAGCGATTTCGGCAGCAGCGACGGCTTTGGGGGTATTGCCCACGGCACCTCCATCGTCACCCGCGCCGACGCCGAAGTGGTGGCGCCGGCCGATGGCTGGGTGATGTACAAGGGCCCCTACCTCAATTATGGCCAAATCGTCGTGATCAATCCCGGTGACGACTATACGATTCTATTGGCCGGCCTTGACACCACCACTGTCAATATTGGCCAGTTCGTGCTGATGGGTGAGCCCCTGGGCGCCATGGGATCACGTACAATTGGCCAGGCGGTCAGCACCAGTGCTGGCAACTCCAAGCCAACTCTTTATATTGAGCTTAGAAAAAACAACGAGCCTGTCGATCCAACCGGATGGTGGGCGAACCCGAGCAACCCGACGCAAAGTGGATAACCGCTAATGACCTTGTCGTCCCTCCGCACCGCCGCCATCGCGCTGGCGCTGGCGCTCCCCTCCCTGCCGGCGCTGAGCCTGGCCCAGGATGCGCCTCCGGCTCCCGCCGGTGTGACCGCCGGGGCCGATGCCGCGGAAGCCGCGCAGACGCGCGACCCGTCGGAGGTCTATTCGGACCTCAACCTGTTTGGCGAAGTCTTCGACCGCATCCGCGCCGAATATGTCGACGTGCCGGATGAGAAAAAGCTCATTCGCGCCGCCATCAACGGCATGCTGACCTCGCTCGATCCGCACTCGTCCTACCTTGATCCCAAGGGTTATTCGGACATGCAGGAGGACACCTCCGGCCAGTTCGGCGGTCTCGGCATCGAAGTCACCATGGAAGACGGCGTGCTGAAGGTCGTCTCCCCGATCGACGACACTCCGGCCGCCAAGGCGGGCGTTTTGCCCAACGACTTCATCGTCAAGATCGACGGCCAGGACATCACCGGCATGGCGCTGGACGATGCGGTCGCCAAGATGCGCGGCGCCGTGGGCACCAAAATCAAGATCACCGTGATGCGCAAGGGCTCCGACGCGCCCATCGATTTCGATCTGACGCGCGACATCATCGCCGAGCAGGCGGTGCGCATGACCATGGAAGGCGACGTCGCCGTGCTGCGCCTGTCGCGCTTCTCGGAGCAGGCTTTCGTCGGCATCCAGAAGGCCATTGCGGATGTCTACAAGCAGCGCAATGGCGAGGCCCCCAAGGGCATCATCCTCGACCTGCGCAACAATCCCGGCGGTCTGGTCGACCAGGCCGTCTATGTGGCCGACGCGTTCCTCAAGCAAGGTGCGGTCGTCTTGACCCGCGGCCGCGCCGATGACGAAAGCGCCCGCTACGACGCCAAGCCTGACGATCTGGACGCCAAGATCGCCAGTGTCCCCATGGTGGTGCTGATCAATGGCGGCTCGGCCTCGGCGGCCGAAATCGTCGCCGGCGCCCTGCAGGATCACAAACGCGCCACGCTGATCGGCACCCGCTCCTTCGGCAAGGGCACCGTGCAGTCGATCATCTCGCTGGGCGCCGATGGCGCCATGCGCCTGACCACGGCGCGTTACTACACGCCCAACAACCGTTCCATCCAGGCGGCCGGCATCCAGCCCGACATCACCGTCACCGAGAACATCCCGGATGAGCTGAAAAGCCGCCTCGAAGCCGAGACCGTCGGTGAAGCCTCGCTTCCCGGCCAGATCGGCGGCGGCACCGAGCCGGAAGCCACCTCGACCGGCTCCTCCGTCTATGTGCCCGCCGACAAGGCCGCCGACACCCAGCTGCAATACGCCATCAAGCTGATCGACGGCCAGGAAACCGATCCGTCCTTCCCGCCCAAGACGGATCAGGCCGGCTGATTTGTGCTAGAAAAGTTTTCGGGCAGACGCTGATTCGGCGCCTGCCCGAGCTTGGATCGGTTACGGGACTGCTCAATGGCGGACGAACTCAGCGCTCCTCTTCGCCGCCGCACCGACAGGAGCCGCAAGCTTCTGACCGGGCGCCCATGGCGCCTGCCCATCGCGCGGCTCGCGGTTGCGGCCATCATCGTGGTGCTCGGCGGGCTGGAACTGCGCGTGTTGCTGGTCGATGATCCGACGGGCGGCCAGCCGCAGGCAGTCGCCGACATCAGTTCCGGCCACAACACCAATACGCTCGCCGCCAGCGTTGCGGCCCCGACGACCGACGGCAAGCCGGTGTCGATCACGCCCGATCCCGATGAAATCCCGGTGCCCGCCGGCGCCTCGATCACCGCCGTCGATCCCAGCCTGCCTATCGGCGATGATCCGACGCAGCCGCAACCGGACGCCTTCGGCGTCTTGCCGGCACTGCGCGAGGACACCCAGAACGGCCCCATTCCGCGCGTCAGCGCCAGCGGCGAGACGCCGTTCACCGCCTATGCACGCGCCTCGGTGACACCCGTCACCGCAGCCGGCAAGCCGCTGGTGGCCATCGTCGTCACTGGCCTCGGACTCGACCAGGCCGGCACGCTGACCGCTATCGACAAACTGCCCGGCGACATTACCCTCGCCTTCGCGCCTTATGGCAAGACCCTGCAGGTGACGACGGCCGCCGCCCGCAATGCCGGCCACGAACTGCTGCTGCAGATTCCGCTTGAGCCCTTCGATTACCCCGACAACGATCCGGGCCCGCAGACGCTTCTGGCCAACCAGCAGCCGCGCGCCAATATCGAAAAGCTCTACTGGCTGATGGCGCGGCTGGGCGGCTATGTGGGCGTCGTCAACTATATGGGCGCCCGCTTCACCGCCTCCGGCGGCGACTTCGCCCCGGTCATGGAAGAATTGGGCACGCGCGGCCTCGGCTATCTCGATGATGGCACCTCCAACCGTTCGCTGGCCCCGCAACTGGCCAGCGCCAACAAGGTGCCGTTCGGCCGCGCCGACATGGTGCTCGACAACGATCCGTCCCGTGGCTCAATCCTCGCCGCGCTTGCAGCCCTCAAGGCCAAGGCCATCTCCGATGGCTCGGCCATCGGCGTCATCTCCGCCTTGCCGGTTTCAATCGACACCGTGGCTGAATGGGCCAAGGATCTCGACAATTCCGGCGTCGTGCTGGTGCCTGCCAGCGCCCTGATGCAATAGAGGCCGTCATGCCTGTCACCAAGCCCAACCGGGAATCCATGCCCTATCGCGATTGCGTCGGCATCGCGCTGTTCAACCACAAGGGCCAGGTGTTCATCGGCCGCCGCATGCCCGAGGACGATCCGGAAGACAGTTCCGAGAACGGCGCACCCTGGCAGATGCCGCAGGGCGGCATCGACAAGGGCGAGGAGCCATTGGCGGCAGCGCGGCGCGAACTCGAGGAGGAGACCAACGTCACCTCCGCGCGGCTCATCGCCGAAGCGCCGGAATGGATTTACTACGACCTGCCCGATGAGGCATTGGGCATCGCCCTCAAGGGCAAGTATCGCGGCCAGCGTCAGCGCTGGTTCGCCTTCTCGTTCACCGGCGAGGAGAGCGAGATCAATGTGCTGGAGCCGGGCAATGGCGCCATGCCGGCCGAATTCGACGCCTGGCGCTGGGAAGAACTCAGCCGCACCCCGGAGCTGATCGTGGCCTTCAAGCACGACGCCTATGTCAAGGTCGTCGCCGCCTTCGCGGGCCTGCCTCAGCAATTGGCCAATGGCTGACATCAGGCGGCTCGGCGCGGGCGACACCGCCGCCTGGCTGCGCCTGCGGCTGGCGCTCTGGCCCAAGCACACTGCCGACGAGTTTCGTGCCGATATCCGCGACATGCTGGCCGACGACAAGACCGTGGCCTTCGGCGCCTTCGAGGGCGAGGAACTGATCGCCTTCGCCGAGGCGGGAGAGCGCCCGTGGGGTGACGGCTTCGACACGGCGCCGGTCGGCTGGCTGGAGGGCATCTACGTGTCGCCGGCGTATCGCCGCAAAGGCGTCGCCGCCGCGCTCGTGGAAACCGTCCACGACTGGGCCCGCTCCCGCGGCTATGCGGAACTCGGCTCCGATACCACCCTGGACAACACCGTCTCGATCCAGCGCCATGCCCAATGGGGGTTCGCCGTGACCGAGCGGCAGATCATATTTCGCCGGAGGCTCGACCCGTGAAAACCATTGGCCTTATCGGCGGCATGAGCTGGGAATCGAGCGCCCATTACTATGCCACCCTCAACCGGGAAACCGCCCGGCGGCTGGGCGGCCTGCATTCGGCGCCGGTGATCCTCAATTCCGTGGATTTCGCGCCGATCGAGGCATTGCAGCGCGCCGGCGACTGGGCCGCCGCCGGTGACATCCTCGCCGATGTGGCGCGAAACCTCGCCGCCGGTGGCGCTGAGGTGCTGGGGCTTGCCACCAACACCATGCATATCGTCGCCGACGCCATAGCGGCCGCCACTCCGATGCAATTCATCCACATTGCCGACCCCACCGCTGCGGCGCTGCTCGCGGACGGCTACGGCACCGTCGGCCTGCTCGGCACCCGCTTCACCATGGAAATGCCGTTCTATCGCGAACGGCTGGAAGCGCGGGGCCTCGAGGTGCTGGTCCCCGAAATCGGGCGCACCAATCTCAACGGCATCATCTATGAGGAACTATGCCTTGGCGTCGTGCGCGAGGAGAGCCGCCGCATCTATGTGGATGCCATCGCGGCGCTGGCGGCGCGTGGCGCCGAGGCTGTGATCCTGGGTTGTACCGAGATCAACATGCTGATCGACGATACGGTCTCGCCGCTTCCCACCTACGATACCACCGACCTCCATGCCGTGGCGCTGGTCGAGGCGGCGCTGAGCTGACGGCGCGCCTCTCTAAGGGACCGGAAATTGCCCGGCCCGATTGGCAAGGAAGTCCGGCTCTGCCGCAAATTCGACAATGGAGCGGGCCATGAACACGGCTGCACGCCGCGTCTAGAGCGTTTTCAGGAAAAGTGGATGCCACTTTTCCAACTCGAAAGCGCGCCAAAACAAAGACTTAGAGCGTTCGTTTTGATGCAATCAAAACGTGAAGCGCTCTAGCCGCCCTTCGACTCACCAAGGAATGCCTGATGCCCACAATGATGCTCCTGCGCGTACTCGCCCTGGTGGCGATAGCGGCAAGCTCCACGACCGCCTTCGCGCAGGATGCCGGTCCGGCGCTCGATCCCGGTCTGATGGTGGGCCTGGCCCCCAACGCCGCAGTGACTTATGACGACGCCAGGAAAAGCGGTGGCGCCGATACTGCGCCCATCGCCCTTGGGGATCTGGGCAAACAACTTTCCGGCGGCCTGATGCGGACGCCACCCGCGATGGATGCGGCGACGCTCGCCAAGCTCAACTACAAGCCATCTCCGGACACCCGGAAAGCGGATGTCGCCCAGTTCGTCGAGCGGCTCAAGGCGGTCGATCCGCAAGGCGCTACGCAGCTTGCAGCGGCATTCAGCGATCATGACCTGATCGATCAGGCCAGCGGCTGGATGACGCCGAATGGCCTGCGTGCCACCAACTTGGCCGACGCCGTCGCGCTCTATTGGGTAGGCGCCTGGCTTGCCACGCAGGGTAGCGATGCTGCCCCCAGCAAGGCCTCGCTGCAGGCGGTTCGCAACCAGGTTGCCGCTGCTGCCATCAACACGCCGGCCGTCACCGACGCCACAGACGCGCAAAGGCAGCAACTGGCGGAAGCCATGATCATCCAGGCGCTCATCGTCAGCCAGTATCTGGGAGCCGTCAAAGCGCATCCCGAACTGTTGGACAAGGTCAAGGCGGCCGCCGCGGCCGGCGCTCAAAATACCTTCGGCTTCGACATTCGCACCCTGAAGCTGTCCGATACGGGCTTCTCGCTCTAAGTTTTGTGTGACCGCGTTTTCAGGAAAAGTGACGTCCACTCCCCCGAAAACGCTCGAAACGGGCGTCTCAGAACTCGGCCCAATCCTGGCCTACGGCGACATTGCCGCTGGAGCGTTTGCCGATGGTGCTGGCCACCGAGCGCAACCGCCCCTGCATGGCGCGTGCGTCGCCCTTGGTGGCGCCCGCATCGAGGTGGAACACATCGACGATCCGATCGAGTTCGCCCGCCTGTGCTTCCGTCTGCTCCAGGGCCGCATGGGTTTGCTCGACCAGCGCGGCATTGTGCTGGGTCATCTCGTCCATCTGACGGACGGCGGTCGACACTTCCTCGATGGAGGACGCCTGCTCCCGGCTGGCCCGGGCGATGCCATCGATCAGCGAGGAGTTTTCCTTGACCGCATCGAGCATGGCCACCAGCTTGCCGGCCGCATCGGCGACTAGCCGCGAGCCGGAATTGACTTCACCGGCGCTCTGCTCGATCAGCGCCTTGACCTCCGAGGAAGCGCCGGCTGCCGACTGGGCCAGCCGCCGCACTTCCACGGCCACCACCGCAAAACCCTTGCCGGCATCGCCTGCCCGCGCCGCCTCCACCGAGGCGTTGAGCGCCAGAAGATTGGTCTGGAAGGCAATGTCGTCGATCATGCCGATGATGTTGGAAATCTTGGCTGACGAGGCGGTGATCTTTTCCATGGCGTCATTGGCCTGGTGCATCATGGCGCCCCCATCGGTGGCGGTCTTGCTGACCGCATGCGCCTGGGTGCTGGCGGCTTCCGCCCGCTGCGCATTGTCCACCACGGTCGCCGCGAGCTGCTCCATGGCGGCCGAGGTTTCCTCGATCGTTGCCGCCTGCTTGCTGGTGCGCTCCGACAGGTCATTGGCGCCGGACAGTATCTCGCCCGTCGCCGTCTTCAGGGCCTTCGAGGTGTTGCGTAACTGGCCCACGATATCGGTGATGCGGGCCAGCGACTGGTTGAAGGCCTGGCGCAGTTCCTCATATTGCCCGGTGAACTGGGTATCGATACCGCAGGAGAGATCGCCCTCGGCCATCCGCGCCAGGCTGCTCCTCAGTTGGCCGATGATCGCCTCGGCGCGCTTGCGCTCGCTGATGTCGTTGGCGAACTTCACCACTTTCATGGGCTTGCCATTGGCGTCGAGCACCGGATTGTAGGAGGCCTGGATCCAGACTTCCTTGCCGCCCTTGCCGATGCGGCGGAACTCGGCGGCGATGAAATCACCGGTCCTGAGCTTGCTCCAGAACTCCTCGTACTCGCGGCCGGAAGCGTAGGACGGCTCGACGAACATGCGATGGTGGCGGCCTTTGATTTCATCCAGCCGGTAGCCCATCGCGCCGAGGAAATTCTCGTTGGCGTCCAGAATGGTGCCATCGAGCCCGAACTCGATCACCGCCTGCGCGCGCGAAATGGCGGCGACCTGGCCGGCATGGTCGGCGGCGCGGTTCTTTTGCGCCGAGATATCGGTGGCGAACTTGATGACCTTGACGGGCTTGCCATGGCGGTTGAGCACCGGATTATAGCTCGCCTGCAGCCAGATCTCACGCCCGCCCTTGGCGATGCGGCGATATTCGGACGTCTGGAATTGTCCCGTGGCGAGCGCCTTCCAGAAAGCCGCATAGGCAGGGCTCGCGGCCTCGACCGGATCGACGAAGATCCGGTGGTGCTGGCCGACGATTTCGTTCAGCCCATACCCGACGGTTTTGAGGAAATTCTCATTGGCGGTCAAAATGACGCCATCGAGCCCAAACTCGATCACCGCCTGCGAGCGCATGATGGCGTCGACCTTGCTGCTCTCCTCAGAATGTCCAGTACGCGAGAATGGATTGAATCCCATGGCCGTCTCCCCCTGATCGGCAAGCCCCGAAGTGCTAAAAAAATTTAGCCCTCGATGGTTAGCGCAGTGTGAAACGGGCCCTTCCTGGTGGGGTTGGGTACGATACCGGACAAAGAAAAAGGCGCCCACGGGGCGCCTTCTGTTCGCCTGACTGACTGTTCGGTCAGAACTCTTCCCAGTCCTTGTCAACGGCCGCATTGCCCTGGCTGAGATAGGAGCGCGCCGCATTGGCGACCTTGCGCTGCAAGCCCTTGATGCCGGTGGGGCGGACAGCTGCTGCAGCTGGCCTTGAGGCCGCGAACTGCCGCGGCGCATCGGTGACTGTGAAGACATCGACGATGCGGTCGAGTTCGCGGGCCTGGCCTTCCGTCTGCTCGATGGCCGCATTGGTCTGCTCGACGAGCGCCGCGTTGTGTTGCGTCATCTCATCCATGGTGCGCACCGCCACATTGACCTCATCGATGGCCGAGGCCTGTTCGCGGCTTTCGCGGGCGATGCCATCCATGAGCGCGCTGGACGAGCGCGCCGAGGTCAGCATGACCTGCAGCTTGCCGGCGGCATCGGCCACGAGCTTGGAGCCGCCCCGAACCTCCTTGGCGCTCTGCTCGATGAGTGCCTTGACCTCGCTGGAGGCCTGCGCGGCCGACTGCGCCAGGCGCCTGACTTCCACCGCCACCACCGCGAAGCCCTTGCCGGCCTCGCCGGCGCGCGCCGCCTCCACCGAGGCGTTGAGGGCCAGCAGATTGGTCTGGAAGGCAATATCGTCGATCATGCCGATGATGTTGGAGATCTTCACCGACGAGGAGGTGATCTTCTCCATGGCTGAGGTCGCCTCGCCCATCACCAGTCCACCTTCCTCGGCGGTCTTGGTGACGGTGCTGGCGACGACACTGGCTTCACTGGCGCGCTCGGCATTCTGCGCCACGGTCGAGGCCAGCTGTTCCATGGCGGCCGAGGTTTCCTCGATGGTCGCCGCCTGCTTGGTGGTGCGCTCGGAGAGATCGTTGGCGCCCGAGAGAATCTCGCCGGTCGCCGTCTTCAGCGCCATCGATGTGGACTTGAGCTGGCCAACGATATCGGCCAGCTTGTCGGCCACCGCATTGGTGTCGTTCTGCAGCCTTGCGAAGGCGCCCTTGTGCTCGCCGGTCATGCGCTTGGTGAGATTGGCTTCGGCCAGCGCCGCCAGCACCTCGCCGGTATCGTCGACGCCACGCTCGACCGTCGCCACCAGTTGGTTGACGCTGTCGGCCAGCGCGTTGAGCTTGGGATCGGCGAAGTTTCCGGCCATGCGGCGCGAGAAATCGCCCAGGATGGCGGCGCCCACCACCTCGCCGAGATCGGCATTGAGCGCCGAGGTTTCCTCGATACGGGTGCGGCTGTCGATGGCCGCCGCATCGGCGACGCGGGTGAGTTCCACCCGGTTGTGCAGCGCCTCGCGGAACACTTCGACGGCGCGATCCATCTCGCCGATTTCGGTGACGGCCCGATGCTTGCCGGACGCCACGTCGAGATCGCCATCGGCGAGCTTGCCAAGATTGGAGACGGTTTCGGCCAATGGCCGCGTGATATAGGCGCGACTGAGGACCGCGATGGCGCCCACCAGCAGCAGCGTCAGCAGCACACCGCCCCAGTTGGCGATATCGGCGGAGCGGGCGATGGCGACGGAGTTTTCGGATAATTGCTGGTTCTCGGCCTCGATGGCATCCGAGACGTCGGCCATCTTGCCTTCCAATGCCTTGAAGGTCTTGTCGAAGCCGACCAGATCCGCCTTGGCCTGCGAGACATTGCCACTGACGGCCTCATCGACCAGGGCCTTGGCGGCAGCCACATAGGCGTTGAGCGGATCGCTGATGCCGCTCAGCGCCTGCCTGACATCCGGCGGCAGGTCGAGACTGTCCTGCGCCGTGATGGCGTCGTGGAACTGTCCGCCATATTCGTCGATTTCCTTGCGCGCATCGACCAGCATCATCGGATCGCTGTTGAGCGCCGCATACATGGCGCGGAACACCACGCCGCGCAGGCCGTCATGCAGCATGTCCGCCGTCATGTGATCGCGCATCGACTGCATCAGCGTCGCCGAACGGGCACTGGATTGCTTGAAGCCGGAGGAAACCCACAGGCTGCTGCCCGCGACACCCAGGCCGACGACCAGCACGGCCGCCGACAAGGCCAGCGCAATCACACCGAACCGCACCGAGAAGCCCTTCGGCCGCTCGATCCCAACGCCGGACGACGCCGGCACAGTCATGTCCATGAAGAGTCTCCGAGCCCGTTTGACGCCGCTTCTGCGGCGGGACGGCACGGCGATGACCCGGAGGTAGGGCGAAAATTCTCGCCGCCGAACCGGCACTGCCACTTGCGGGCAGCCCAAGGCAATCGCGTACTTTCCTAAGAGAATGGAAATACGCGAACTGCGTTAATGCCGGGTAAAATGCCTGGGCGGAGGGCCTTAGTGGATATGGGCCTGGTTGAGCTGGCCGGCTTCCATCATCAGGTTCATCCAGCCGCTGACCAGCTCCTGCGCAAAGGAACGGTCCTCATGGGTTTCGGCCTTGGCCAGGCGCTCCTGCGCCTCGCTCAGCCGGCGCTCGATGTCGGCGCGGTCGAAATCCGCCAGCGTCGAGGCTTCGTCGGCAAGAATGGTCAGCCGCTCCGGCGACACGTCGGCGAAACCGCCACGCACGTAATAGGTGCGCGCCGTGCCGTCCTGGCCGGTCACGGTGATGAAGCCGGGCTTCAGCGTGCTCAGCAGCGGCGCATGGTCGCCCATGACGGTGAAATAGCCTTCGGTGCCCGGGATGGTGACCGAACGGGCCAGTTCCGACAGGACCAGCTTTTCGGGCGAGACGATCTCGATCTGAATGCCTTCGGCCATGCTCATGATCCTTGCGCGGCGAGAGGCGGGAAGACCGGTCGGCCTTCCCGCGAGGGTCTATGACTTAGGCGGCCTGCGCGGCCAGCTTCTGCGCCTTCTTGACGGCATCCTCGATGGTGCCGACCATCAGGAACGCCGCTTCCGGCAGGTGATCGTAGGCGCCGTCCACCAGGCCCTTGAAGCCCTTGATGGTGTCTTCGAGCTGCACGAACACGCCCGGCGAGCCGGTGAACACTTCGGCCACGTCGAACGGCTGGCTCATGAAGCGCTCGATCTTGCGGGCGCGGGCCACGGTCAGCTTGTCCTCTTCGGACAACTCATCCATGCCCAGGATCGCGATGATGTCCTGGAGCGCCTTGTAGCGCTGCAGGATTTCCTGCACGCGGCGAGCCGTCTGGTAGTGCTCCTCACCCACGACCTGCGGGTCGAGAATACGCGAGGTCGAATCCAGCGGATCCACGGCCGGGTAGATGCCCTTTTCCGAAATGGCGCGGTTCAAAACCGTCGTCGCATCGAGGTGGGCGAAAGACGAAGCCGGCGCCGGATCGGTCAGATCGTCGGCCGGCACGTAAACGGCCTGCACCGAGGTGATCGAACCCTTGGTGGTGGTGGTGATGCGTTCCTGCATCTGGCCCATGTCGGTGGCCAGCGTCGGCTGATAACCCACGGCGGAAGGAATACGGCCCAGGAGAGCCGACATCTCGGCGCCCGCCTGGGTGAAGCGGAAGATGTTGTCCACGAAGAACAGCACGTCCTGGCCCTGGTCACGGAAATGCTCGGCGACGGTGAGGCCCGTCAGCGCCACGCGGGCACGCGCCCCCGGGGGCTCGTTCATCTGGCCGAACACCAGGGCGCACTTCGAACCGGCCGCGGAGCCGTTGTTCTCATGCGGGTCCTTGTTCACGCCGGACTCGATCATTTCGTGATAGAGGTCGTTGCCCTCACGGGTGCGCTCGCCGACGCCGGCGAACACCGAATAACCGCCATGGGCCTTGGCGACGTTGTTGATGAGTTCCTGGATGAGCACCGTCTTGCCCACGCCGGCGCCGCCGAACAGGCCGATCTTGCCGCCGCGCGCATAAGGAGCGATCAGGTCCACGACCTTGATGCCGGTGACCAGCACCTGGCTTTCCGGGCTCTGCTCGACGAACGAGGGCGCTTCCTGGTGGATTTCGCGCTTCGCCGTCTCACCGATCGGGCCGGCTTCGTCGATCGGCTCGCCGATGACGTTCATGATGCGGCCGAGCGTCTGGTCGCCGACCGGAACCGCGATGGCGCTGCCGGTATCGATCACTTCGGCGCCGCGGACCAGACCCTCGGTCGTGTCCATGGCGATGGTGCGCACGGTGTTTTCGCCAAGATGCTGGGCGACTTCGAGCACCAGCCGGCTGCCATTATTGGTGGTTTCGAGCGCGTTCAGGATCGCCGGCAGGTGATCGTCGAACGTTACGTCAACGACGGCGCCAATGACCTGCGAAACGCGACCGGCCTTTTTGTCTGCCATTTGTTCGTCCTCGCTTGAGAGTTAGAGCGCTTCCGCGCCCGAAATGATTTCGATGAGTTCTTTGGTGATCTGCGCCTGGCGCTGACGGTTGTAGCTGAGCTGCAGCTTGCCGATCATCTCGCCCGCGTTGCGGGTGGCGTTGTCCATGGCGCTCATCTGCGCGCCGTAGAAAGAAGCGCCGTTCTCGAGCAGGGCGCGGAAGATCTGCACCGCGATGTTGCGCGGCAACAGGTCTTCGAGGATGGCTTCCTCGCTGGGCTCGTAGTCATATTGCACCGAAGCGCTGGCCGCCTCGCCATTGCCGCCGACCTTGGCGGGAATGAGTTGCAGGGCCGTCGGCACCTGGGCGATCACCGACTGGAAACGCGAGAAGAACAGCGTCGCCACGTCGAATTCGCCGGCGGCGAACATGCCGAGCACCTTGTTGGCGATCGTCTCGGCATTGGCGAAGCCGACCTGCTTGACCTCGCGCAGCGTGATGTAGTCGACGATCTGCGACGCATACTGGCGCTTCAGGATGTCGTTGCCCTTGCGGCCGACGGTCAGGAACTTGACCGTCTTGCCCTGGGCGATGAGCTGGTTGGCGTGATCACGCGCAAGGCGCGCGATCGAGGAGTTGAAGCCGCCGGCCAGGCCACGCTCGCCGGTCGCCACGACCAGCAGATGCACCTGGTCCTTGCCGGTACCGGCCAGCAGCACGGGGGCGCCTTCGCGACCCTCATAGGCCGCGCCGAGCCCTGCCAGCACCTGGTCCATGCGTTCCGCATAGGGACGCGCGGCCTCGGCAGTTTCCTGCGAGCGGCGGAGCTTGGCCGCCGCCACCATCTGCATGGCCTTGGTGATCTTCTGGGTCGACTTGACCGAGGTGATCCGGTTCTTAAGGTCCTTTAGCGAAGGCATAAGCCAAGGCTCTCCTGTTGGGCCAAGCCGGTCTTAGGCGGCGTAGGTCTTCTTGATGCCGTCGAGGGCGGCCTTGAGCTGGGCGCGCAGATCGTCGCTGAGCGCCTTTTCCTTGGCGATCGCCGCCAGGAGATCGGCATGCTTGCCGCGCAGGGCCGACAGCAGCGTCTTTTCGAAATCACCAACCTTGCCCACCGGCAGATCGTCCAGATAGCCGTTCACGCCGGCGAAGATCACCGCGACTTCTTCCTCGGTCTTGAGCGGCGAGAACTGCGGCTGCTTGAGGAGCTCGGTCAGGCGCGCGCCACGGTTCAAGAGACGCTGCGTGGTGGCGTCGAGATCGGAGCCGAACTGGGCGAACGCGGCCATTTCACGATACTGGGCGAGCTCGCCCTTGATCGAGCCGGCCACCTGCTTCATCGCCTTGACCTGCGCGGACGAGCCCACGCGGGAAACCGACAGGCCAACGTTCACGGCCGGGCGAATACCCTGGAAGAACAGGTTGGTCTCGAGGAAGATCTGCCCGTCAGTGATCGAAATCACGTTCGTGGGGATGTAGGCCGAGATGTCGTTGGCCTGCGTCTCGATCACCGGCAGGGCGGTGAGCGAGCCCAGACCATGGTCTTCGTTCAGCTTGGCGGCGCGTTCCAGCAGGCGGGAGTGCAGGTAGAACACGTCGCCCGGATAGGCTTCGCGGCCGGGCGGACGCCGCAGCAGCAGCGACATCTGGCGGTAGGCCACGGCCTGCTTGGTCAGATCGTCATAGGCGATAACGGCATGCATGCCATTGTCGCGGAAATATTCGCCGATGGCGCAGCCGGTGAAGGGCGCGATGTACTGCAGCGGCGCCGGATCGGAAGCGGTAGCGGCCACGACCACTGAATATTCCATGGCGCCGGCTTCCTCGAGGGCCCGCACGAACTGCGCCACGGTCGAGCGCTTCTGCCCGATAGCCACGTAGATGCAGTAGAGCTTCTCGGTCTCGGAAGCATTGGCGACATGCGCCGGCTTCTGGTTGAGGAAGGTGTCGAGAATGACGGCGGTCTTGCCGGTCTGGCGATCACCGATGATCAGCTCGCGCTGGCCGCGGCCGATCGGGATCAGCGCGTCGATTGCCTTGAGGCCGGTCGACATCGGCTCATGCACGGATTTGCGCGGCAGGATGCCCGGGGCCTTGACGTCAACGCGGCGGCGTTCGGTGAATTCGATCGGGCCCTTGCCATCGATGGGATTGCCCAGGCCGTCGACGACACGCCCGAGCAGGCCCTTGCCGACCGGGGTGTCCACGATCGAGCCGGTCCGCTTGACGACGTCGCCTTCCTTGATGGAACGGTCGTTGCCGAAGATCACGACGCCGACATTGTCGGCTTCGAGGTTGAGCGCCATGCCCTTGATGCCGCCCGGGAACTCGACGAGCTCACCGGCCTGGCAGTTGTCGAGACCATAGACGCGCGCAATGCCGTCACCGACCGACAACACCTGACCGACCTCGGAAACCTCGGCTTCCTGGCCGAAATTCTTGATCTGGTCCTTGAGGATGGCAGAAATTTCCGCGGCTTTGATATCCATTACCCGACCTCTTTCATGGCGATCTTCATCGCGGTCAATTTGGTTTTGAGAGAAGAATCGATCATCTGCGAGCCGACCTTGACCACAAGGCCGCCGATCAGCGACGGATCGACATGTTCAGTGAGCGTGACGGTCTTGCCGAGCTTGCCCTTGAGGGTCTCGGCGAGGCTGGCGAGCTGTTCCTTGCTGAGCGGCGCTGCCGATGTCACCTCGGCCGCCGTCTCGCCGCGCGCCTTGGCGGCCAGCTCGCGGAACTGCGTGATGATCACCGGCAGTGCGAACAGCCGGCCCTGGCGGGCCACGACGCGCACGAAGTTGGCGACCGTCTTGTCGGCGCTGGCCTTGGTGAGGATGGCCTCCATCGCGGTGGCCTTGTCGTCCGAGGCGATCACCGGCGAATTGAGGAAGCGGGCGAAATCAGCGCTTTCTCCAATCAGGCGGGTGATGGACTGCAGACCCGATTCGACCGTGGCAACGTTGCCCTCGCCACTGGCGAGATCGAAAAGCGCCGAGGCGTAAGGCCTCGCGATATGCACAAGCACTGAATTCTGCGCGCTCAAACTCGCATCACCCTCTTGTTTGCATCCCAAAGGACCGCGGAAAATCGAGCAATCCCGGGCGGTCGCTAACGATCGTTATTGTCGTTGGGCAGGGCTGCCGGCCAGCCCCTTCAAGTCGCGCCCCCTCTAACACAATGAAAGGAGCGGGCGCAAGGCTCGCTCCGCCGACTCTTTGAGAGATTCGCAGATGGATGCGATCAGGCCGAAAGCGCCTGCGGCGGCGGGGTCATCGGCGGGGCTTGGTGACGCCCCGCAAGCAGATACGCGGCGAGGTCCCGCGCCGGTGCGGGACGGCCGTAAAGGTAACCCTGGAAGTGGTCACAGGCGAGCCCGGCGAGGATCGAGGCATGGTAATCCGTCTCGATGCCCTCGGCCGTCACCGTCATGTCGAGCTTATGGCCCAGCATGATGATGGTATCGACGATTTCGAGCGCCCGAGGGTCACGCGCATCGAGCGCGGCGATGAACGAACGGTCGATCTTCAGCTTGTCGAAACCGAACTGCCAGAGATAGCCGAGGCTGGAGTAGCCGGTGCCGAAATCGTCCATGGCGATGGAAATGCCGAGGTCCCGCAATTGCTTGAGCTGGCTGCCGACGCATTCGGGATCGTCGATGAGCATCGATTCCGTCACCTCGAGTTCGAGGCGCTGCGCCTTGAGCCCGCTTTCGGCCAGCGCCGCCTGCACATGCTCGACCAATTTCCCGTCGGCGAACTGCCTGACCGACAGGTTGACCGCAATGAAGATATCTTCCGGCCAGGTGGCGGCGATACGCGTCGCTTCCCCGATGACCCAGGCGCCGATCTCGGTGATGAGGCCGATCTGCTCGGCCACGGGAATGAATTCAACCGGCGACACCAGCCCGCCCTTGCCGTCGGGCAACCGCAGCAAGGCCTCGAAGCCGGCGCACTGCTTGGTATCGGCGCGCAGCAACGGCTGGAAATGCAATTCGAAATTCTTGGTGACCGCGGCCTCGCGCACCAATTGCTCCAGCGCCCGGCGCGCCAGCATGCCGGCTTCCATCGTGGGCGAGAACTGGCGATAGGTGTTTCGGCCCTCGATCTTGGCCTGGTAGAGCGCGATGTCGGCCTTGTGCATGGCGTCGGCCAGCGTCGCCTCGGGCTCCCATATGGAAATGCCGGCGCTGAGGCGGCCGGCGATGGCCTTGCCCCTGATGGTGATGGGCTGCCGCACGGCCTGCATGGCCGCCTCCACAAATCCTACCGCCTCTTCGGGACTGCGCTCGAACAGGGCCACGGTGAATTCGTCGCCGCCCGGCCGGGCCACAAGATCGCGCGGGTCGGCGAGTCCCGATAGACAGCGCGCCACATGCTTGAGGAATTCATCACCGGCTTCGTGCCCATAGGTGTCGTTGACGGCCTTGAAGGCATCCACGTCGAGAAAGACCAGCGTCGGCGCACGCGCACCCTTATGCAGCCGCAGCCCGGCCTCGAGCCGCTCATTGAAGGTGCTGCGGTTGATAAGGCCCGTCATGGGGTCGTGATGGGCCAGGAACTCCACGCGCCTTTTGGCTTCGCTCGCCTGGCGGGTGCTGAACAGGAAGGCCAGCGTCGGCAGCCCGAAGGCGAGCGCCGCCACGATGGCGAGCCCCAGCGCCAGGGCGGCGAAAGTGTTGCGGAAAATGTCGGCCGTCTGCGTCTGGTCGATATAGACCTCGACCACGCCATGCACCGTGCCGTCGGCCTCGGCGATAGGCACATAGGCCTCGACATAGAGCGCCGGCCGGTTGAGCTGGCCTCGCCCGTCATTGACCTCGATCTTGCTGGTCCGGGATTTCAGCACCGCCTCGGCGTTTTCGGAATGCGCGCGTGAGGCGGCGGGCTCCTGCTCGTAACGCGCCTCGTCCGAGGTCAGGACGACGCCGCCCTTGAGGTCGTAGAGCTTGAACCTGAAGACGTCGCCGAGCTTTTCGGCCGCCTTGATCACCTCGATCTGCTGGGGATCCAACTGCCCGCTCACCAGCAGGCGGTCGAGGTCGGGCATGTTTTCGAGGAAATAATCCGACCAGTGGTTGGCCTTGTCGTCGCCATCCTGGATGACGGCCTGCTCGACCGCGTAGTTGAGCCCGAAATAGACGGAACTGCCCAAGACGATCATGCCGAGAACGGCGATGGCCACCAGGACATGGGGGGCGGGCTTCCGGCGCGGCGACGGCATGGGCGGCATTCCTTCTGGAACAACCTGCTGAAACAACCTGCCTTCACTACCGGCCGTTCGGTTAAACCCGCCTCAAACGCCGTGGTTACCGTTTTGTTTCCACCAACAACTCGCCGTGAACATCGCCCTTGCGCGCCACGCTAGAAGAAGCTCTGCGGGTCGATATCGATCTGGATGCGGAGATTGCCCGTGGGACGCTCCGCATTGGTGAGCCAGAAGCGCACATAGCCGGAAAGATCGAAATCCTTCGGGCTTTGCACCAGAAGGCGCACGCGGTGCCGGCCCCGGATCATCGCCAGCGGCGCATCCGCCGGCCCGAAGAGCTTCAGCCCCTCGGCCATCGGCGCCGCCGACAGCAGGCGCCTGGCGAAATCGAAGGCCGGGTCGTGGTCATTGGCTGAAACGATCAGCGCCGCCAGGCGTCCGAAAGGCGGCAGGCCGCCTTCCTGCCGCACCTGCATCTCGTGCTGGTAGAAGGCCTCGCGATCGCCCTTGACCATGGCCTGCAGCACCGCATGGTTGGGGTGATAGGTCTGCAGGAACGCTCGCCCGGCCTTGGCGGCGCGCCCCGCCCGGCCGGTCACCTGGGTCAGGATCTGGAAGGTTTTTTCCGCCGCGCGCGGATCGCCATGCGCGAGGCCGAGATCGGCGTCGAGCACTCCGACCAGCGTCAGCTTCTCGAAATGATGGCCCTTGGCGACGAGCTGGGTGCCGATGATGAGATCATATTCGCCCTTCTCGATCTCGGAGAAGCGATCGCGCAATTGCGCGTGGCTGCCCATGTCCGAGGACAGGATGACCCTTCGCGCATCGGGGAAGCGCGCCGCCGCCTCTTCCGCCACCCGCTCGATGCCGGGGCCGATAGGCACCAGGCTATCCACCGCCCCACAGGCGCCGCAGGATTTCGGCACCCTCTGCTCATGTCCGCAATGATGGCACATCAGGACGCCGCGGAAGCGATGCTCGACCAGCCACGCCGAACAGTCGGGGCATTGATATTGATGCCCGCAGGCCCGACACAGCGTCAGTGGCGCATAGCCGCGCCGATTGAGAAACAGCAGCGCCTGCTCGCCGCGATCGAGCGTGGTGAAGATTTCACGCGCGAGGCGCGGCGCGATCCAGCTCCCCTTTTCCGGCCCTTCCTCGCGCATGTCGAGCGCCGTCACATCCGGCATCTGCGCCGCCGAGAACCGGCTGTCGAGCCGCACATGGGCATAGCGGCCCAGATCGGCATTGTGCCGGGATTCCACCGAGGGCGTCGCCGATGACAGGATGACCCGCGCGCCCGCCAGCGAAGCCCGCACCACCGCCATGTCGCGGGCGTGGTAATTGACGCCATCCGACTGCTTGAAGGCCCCGTCATGTTCCTCGTCGAGAACGATGAGGCCGAGTTCGTGGAACGGCAGGAACAGCGCCGAGCGCGCCCCCACCACCGCCCGCACCTCGCCCTTGAGCACGCTGCGCCAGGTGCGTGCCCGCTGCGCCGGTGTCATGTCCGAATGCCATTCGGCCGGCCGCGTGCCGAAGCGCCGGGTAAAGCGATCGAGGAACGTATGGGTGAGGGCGATTTCGGGCAGCAGGACCAGCGCCTGGCGTCCGGCCTCCAGCGTATCGGCGACGGCTTCGAAGAACACCTCGGTCTTGCCGCCGCCGGTGACGCCATCGAGCAGGGCCACGCCGAACCTCGAAACGTCCAGCGCCCGGATCTGATCCAGCGCCGCCTGCTGGGCGAGGCTGAGCTTGGGGCGCGCCGCCTCGGTGTCGGGCCGCAGCGCCACCGGTGACGGCGGTATTTCGAGACGCTGCAGCGCCCCTGCCCGCTCCAGCCCCTCGATCACCGACGGCGATACGCCCGACGTGCCCACGATGGCGGTCTTGGACCAGACCTGGCCGTCGGCGACGCAATCGAGGACGCGCAGCCGCGCATCGGTCATCCGCTCCGGCTCATGTCCGGTGCGGCGGAAAGCCGTCACCGAGCGCTCCGGCTCCAGCGCTTCGGTCGAGCGCAACACCGCGCGCAGCACCTGCCCCGGCGCCGCCAGCGTATAGCGCGACACCCAGTCCACCAGCTTCAGCA
This sequence comes from Devosiaceae bacterium, assembly GCA_036499825.1. GTDB lineage: Bacteria > Pseudomonadota > Alphaproteobacteria > Rhizobiales > Devosiaceae > Paradevosia. The sequence continues at coordinate 10,005 of DASYCZ010000045.1, read as the reverse complement.
ATTCCTCGCTGAGGGGCGGCACCGCATACGCATGGGCGATATCCTTGAGCCTGTTATGCGCCACCATATCCTTGGGCGGGCCCCAGACGACGCCCAGCGTCAGCCGGGGCCCGAGCGGCACGGCAACGATCGAGCCGCGCGTCACCCGCATGTCGGGCGGCACCCGGTAGGAGTAAGGGCCTTCGACGGCGACGCCGACCATGACCGCGACAATGTCGGGGAAGTGTTCCATTGGTGCCCGTTTTGTTCACGGTAAGGATAGGGATTGCAAGCTGATTCTGCGATTGGGGTGTTATCGCGGAATCTCACCCGATGCGGCTCCCCGTCCCTCCCACCCACCGGGTCATTCCGGCAGAGGCCGGAATCCATGTGAGGAGCGCCCCGCGAGCTGGATGTATCGGCTCACCACGGAAATGGATTCCGGCCTTCGCCGGAATGACCCGGTTATGGGGGAAGGATGGTACGTGGGATTCGGTGCGGCGCTGGGCTGTCGGTTCCTCTGTTGCCCTCCACAGGCCCCCTCGGCCACCTCGCCCCTTTGGGGACTTCGAGCCGTTCCGCCAGAGGCGGAGCAATCGCTCCGGTGGAGCGATTGGAGGCGAGAAGGCCATGAGAGCTACGCTCGAATGGCGAGACGCGTAGCGGCGGGTGAGGGGTGCGGAGTTCTCAGCATCCCTGATATCGCGGTTCACGCCATTACCGATGCTTCAGCGCAACCCCTCACCCCCTGTCGGGCCCCTCTTCCCGGAGGGGCAAGGGCTATGGAGCCGCCAATATCTACCTTGGCCCTCTCCTCCCCACCGGGTCATTCCGGCGGAGGCCGGAATCCATGTCCGTGGCGGGCCGATGCATCCAGCGTGTGGGGCGTTCCCCGCATGGATCCCGGCCTTCGCCGGGATGACTCCGGGAAAATAGAGGGAGTGTCTGCCCATGGGAGCTAAGCTCGAATGGCGAGACGCGCAGAAGCGAACACCTGTCTCTCCGCCACCTCGCCCCTCTGGAGACTTCGAACGTTCCGCCACAGGCGCCACCCTCCACCGTTTGCTAACCGCCATCTGCCAAACTCCCCCGATGACCGACACCGCCTTTGCGATCGATGATTTCCTCAAGACCCAGATCAAGCGCTGGGAGCGCGATCTGGGGGCGGTGCGGCGGCTGGCGCCCAATACGCTGGAAGCCTATGGCCGCGACCTCGGCCAGTTCCTGGGTTTCCTTTCTGGCCATGCGGGCGGCACGGTGACGCTGGCGACCCTCAAGGATATCCGCTCCGCCGACATCCGCGCCTTCATGGCGACGCGGCGCGCCGACGATTTGAGCTCACGCTCGCTGGCGCGGGCCCTGTCGGCGCTGAAGTCGTTCTTTCGGTTTCTGGAACGCGAAGGCGTGATGACGACCGAAGCGCTCAACGTCATTCGCACGCCAAGGCAACCGCGATCGCTGCCCAAGGCACTGACCGTGACGGAGGCCCGCAGCACGATCACGACGACCGCCGAGATGGAAGAGCGCCCCTGGGTCGCGGCGCGCGACATGGCGGTGCTGTCGCTGTGCTATGGAGCGGGCCTGCGTATCGCCGAAGCGCTGGCGCTGACCCGCGCCGATCTCGATGGCGGTGCGCTGCGCGTCACCGGCAAGGGCGGCAAGACCCGGCTGGTGCCCCTCATCGCCGCCGTCCGCACCGCGATCGAGACCTATCTGAAACTTTGCCCGTTTGGCCTCAACCCGGCGCAGCCGCTGTTCCGGGGCGTCAAGGGCGGCGTGCTGTCGCCACGGCTGATCCAGCTACGGGTGGCGCAATTGCGGGGCGCGCTGGGATTGCCGCCTTCGGCAACCCCGCATGCACTCCGCCACTCCTTCGCCACCCATCTGCTCGGACGCGGCGGCGATCTCCGCGCCATCCAGGAATTGCTCGGGCACGCCTCGCTCTCCACCACCCAGATCTATACCGCCGTCGATACCGACCGGTTGCTGGAGAGCTATCACAAGGCGCATCCGCGGGCTTAGACGGGCGCGAGTTCGAACACCGCCTGGTCGATGACGAAATCACCATTGGGCTGTATCTCGAAATGCTGGCGCACCGGCTCGGAAACCGCCGCGAACAACGCCCTGATGGCCTCGACCTGCACCGGCGGCGTCCGCATGCGGCCTACCCAATCGTTGAAATTGAGCGGCAGTCGGCGCCGGGTGACGCCGACGACCGCAAAGCCCGCCTGGGCGGCGATCGCAACCCACTCGGCCGTCGAATAGTCCCGGACATGCGAGGGGTCGCGCAGCATCTCGAAGGTCTGCAGGAACGTGTCATAGACCGCGACTTCCGGCGCCACGACATCCGAGAACACCGCCTTGCCCCCGGCCTTGAGCACCCGGCGCGCCTCGCGCAGGCCCTTGCGCACATCCGGCCAGTGATGGGTGGTATAGCGGCAGAACACGGCGTCGAAGGCGCCATCCTCGAAAGGCAGTGCCTCGGCCGATCCCTGGCGGGTCGACAGATTGGTGAGGCCGCGCTTCCTGGCCTCGGCGGCGACCGCCGCCACCATGTCGGCGGACAGGTCGTAGGCCGTCACCGAGCCGACGATCGGCGCCAGCGCATAGCTCACATGACCGCCGCCGCAGCCGAGATCGATGACGGTGGCCCCGCCGAAATCACGGGCGATCTCGACCAGTTGCCGCAGGTCGGCGCCGCCGGCATGGACGGCGCTGGCGACATAGTTGGCGGCGGTTGTGCCGAATTGCCTGGCGTTCAACGCTTCTTGCGTTCTGGCCTCTGGGGATGTGTTGGTCATTGCGATGCTCTTGTGGGCGTTAGGAGTGGCAATGCATTAGACGGGCAATTAAACCCGTACCAGAACCAATCTTATCCCGGTATGAATTGCTGCCATGATCGCCCCCAACCATGACACCCGCCGCATCGAATTGGGGGAATTTATCCGCTCGCATCGCGAGAAATTGCAGCCCGAAATGTTCGGGCTCGCAAGTGGCGTGCGCCGCCGCACACCGGGGCTGAGGCGCGAGGAACTTGCCCAGCTCGCCGGGGTCAGCACCACCTGGTTCACCTGGATCGAACAGGGCCGCGACGTCTCGATGTCGCCCATGGCGCTGTCGCGGCTGGCCCGCATCATGCGGCTGACCGCGCCCGAGCGCGCCTATCTCTTCGATCTGGCCGGCAAGCGCGACCCGCAGGCCCAGCCCGATTCGGGGCTCGACCATTTGCCGGACGGCATCGTGGCGGCGGTGATGGCCATCGGCACGCCGGCCTATCTGCTCGACCGCGCCTGGAATGCACTGGCCTGGAATGAGCCGGCCGGGCGCCTGTTCGTCGGCTGGCTCGATGGCGAGGCCGATCGCAACCTGCTGCGCTATGTGTTTCTCAATCCCCTGGCGCAGCAATTGATCGCCGACTGGCAGGCGCGGGCCTTCCGGCTGGCAGCCGAGTTCCGCGCCGATTACAGCCGCAGTCTCGCGGCACCCGAACCACGGGCGCTGGTGGAGGCGTTACGGCAGCGCAGCCCGTTCTTCGACGACGCCTGGCAAGCGCATGCGGTGGTCGATCGGGAGGGCGGCGAGCGCACGTTCAACCACCCGGCGGATGGCTTTTTGCGCTATGAGCAGGTGACGTTCCTGGCCGCGCGGCACCAGGATATCAAGCTGGTCATCCTGACGCCGACGCATTGAGCAGGCTCGCCTGCCTACCCCGGGGGCCCTAGATGTGAATGGCGCCGTCGCCGCACATCAAAGCCGCTTCGCGAATTGCCTCGGACAGCGTTGGATGGGCGTGGGTGGTGCGGGCCAGATCCTCGGCGGCGCCTGAGAATTCCATCAGCACGGTCAGCTCATGGATCATCTCGCCGGCATTCTTGCCGATGATGTGGGCGCCCAGCACGCGGTCGGTCTCGACATCGGCGAGGATCTTCACAAAACCCTGCGTCGCCAGCATGGCCTTGGCGCGCCCATTGGCGGTGAAGGGGAACTTGCCGATCTTGTAGTCGATCCCTTCGGCCTTGAGCTCGTCCTCGCTCTTGCCCACCGAGGCGATTTCCGGATTGGTGTAGACCACCGAAGGAATGGCGCCATAGTTCACATGGCCGGCCTGCCCGGCCACGATCTCGGCGACCGCGATGCCCTCGTCTTCGGCCTTGTGGGCCAGCATCGGACCAGCGATGACGTCGCCGATCGCATAGATGCCCTCGACGCTGGTCTTGTAGCCGCGGTCGACGCGAACCCGGCCGCGCTCATCGAGCGCCACGCCGACGATTTCGAGGCCAAGGCCTTCCGTATAGGGCTTGCGGCCGATGGCGACGAGCGCCACATCGGCATCGAGGAACTCGACGTCGCCGCCCTTGGCCGGCTCGATGCGCACCTTGAGGGCGCCCTCTTCGGTCTTTTCGATGCCCGAGACCTTGCTCGACAGCTTGAACTCGAAACCCTGCTTTTGCAGCATGCGCTGGAACTGCCGGGCCACTTCGCTATCCATGCCGGGCAGGATGCGGTCGAGGAATTCCACCACCGTCACCTGGGCGCCAAGCCGCGCCCAGACCGAGCCGAGCTCCAGCCCGATGACGCCGGCGCCGATGACGAGGAGACGCTGCGGCACCTTGTCGAGGGTGAGGGCGCCGGTCGAGGTCACGATCTGCCTCTCGTCGATATCGATGCCCGGCAGATTGGCCGAGACCGATCCTGAGGCGATGACGATGGTCTTGGTGTCGATGGTCTGGGTCGGGCCGCTCTGCGGCGTCACCAGCACCCGGCCGGGCGCCGCGATCGAGCCGATGCCGCGGAAGGTGGTGATCTTGTTTTTCTTGAACAGGTAATCGACGCCGCCCACATTGGAGGCGACTGTCTCGTCCTTATGCGTCAGCATCTGCTTGAGGTTGAGCTGGGGCGCCGGAATGTCGATGCCGAGCTTGGCGAAGCTGTGGCCCGCTTCCTCGAACAGCTCGGAAGCATGCAGCAGCGCCTTGGAGGGGATGCAGCCGATATTGAGGCAGGTGCCGCCGAACGTCGACCACTTCTCGACGACAGCCACCTTCATGCCGAGCTGCGCCGCCCGAATGGCCGCCACATAGCCGCCTGGACCGCTGCCGATGACCGTGAAGTCGAATTGATCCGCCATGAAATGCCCCAGTGTTATCGAGCGCCGACGCGATCACGCCCTGGCGCTATGGTCTCAATGTAGTGTCGAGCCGGTGATTAGACCACCGCCCACAATGCAGAAGCGCGATGCGTTCACGGCAGGATGGCCCTGCCGCCGGTGACCGACAAAATGGTGCCGGCGCAATAGGAGGCTTCGTCAGACAGCAGCCAGATAACGGCGTTCGCGACTTCCCCGGCGGTGCCGGCACGATGCATGGGCAGGCTCGGCCCGACGCTCTGGGCTCGGCCCGGCTCGCCGCCGCTGGCATGGATTTCGGTATCGATCATGCCGGGCCTCACCGCATTGACGCGAATGCCGTCGCCGGCCACTTCCAGCGCCAGCCCGACGGTGAAGGTATCGATGGCGCCCTTGGCCGCCGCATAGTCGACATAGACGCCGGGGGCGCCGAGCTTGGCGGCCGCCGAGGAGAGATTGACGATCGACCCTCCCTTGCCGCCATGGCGGGTGGAGAGGCGGCGGATGGCCGCCTGGGCGCACAGGAACGAGCCGGTGACATTGACGGCGAGCATGCGCACGATGCGCTCGACCGGCATATCCTCGACGCGCTGCGTCGGGCCGACGACGCCCGCATTGTTGACGAGGCCAACGAGGCGCCCCAGCTTGTCGGCGGCGGCGAAGATCCGGTCCACATCCGCCGGCTGGCTGACATCGCCCTTGACGGCGACAGCCTCACCACCCGCATCCTTGATGGAGGCGACGAGTGCCTCGGCCGCTTCGGCATTGCTGGCGTAGTTGATGACCAGCGCATAGCCGCGTTCGGCGGCGAGGCGGCAAACGGCGGCGCCGATACCGCGCCCGCCGCCCGTTACGACCAGAACCTTCTCCGACATCGGCCGGGCTCCGTCCTAGAGGTCGAGCACCAGGCGTTCCGGCGCTTCGAGGCTTTCCTTGACGCGCACGAGGAACGTCACGGCTTCCTTGCCGTCCACGATACGGTGATCATAGGAGAGCGCCAGATACATCATCGGGCGGATGACGACCTGCCCGTTCACGGCCACGGGCCGTTCCTGGATCTTGTGCATGCCCAAGATGCCCGACTGCGGCGCATTGAGGATCGGCGTCGACATCAGCGAGCCATAGACGCCACCATTGGTGATGGTAAAGGTGCCGCCCTGCATATCGGCCATGGACAGGCCGCCATCGCGGGCGAGCTTGCCCAGACGGCCGATTTCCTTCTCGATGCCGGCGATCGACATCTGGTCGGCATCGCGCACGACCGGAACCACCAGGCCCTTGTCGGTACCCACCGCCACCCCCACATGGGCGAAGTTCTTGTAGATCAGTTCGTCGCCATCGATCTCGGCATTGACCGCCGGGATTTCCTTGAGCGCATGCACCACGGCCTTGGTGAAAAAGCCCATGAAACCGAGCTTCACGCCGTGCTTTTTCTCGAACAGTTCCTTGTACTGGGCCCTCAGATCCATCACCGGCTTCATGTCCACCTCGTTGAAGGTGGTGAGCATGGCGGCCGTGTTCTGGGCGTCCTTGAGGCGGCGCGCGATGGTCTGGCGCAGGCGCGTCATCTTCACGCGCTCTTCGCGTGCGTCATCGGCGACTGCAACCGGAGCGCGCGGCGTCGCCGGAGCCGGGGTGGGCGCCGGCTTGCTTTCGGCCTTGGCGGCGGGGCGCGGCTCGGGCTCGGCGACCGGCGCCGGCATGGCGGCCGGCTTCACGGCCAGCACGTCTTCCTTGAGGATCTGCCCGCGCTTGCCCGAACCTTCGAGCGTTGCGGCATCGATGCCGCTCTCTGCCATCAGCTTTTGCGCCGACGGGCTCGCCGGAACGCCCGGCTGGCCCGTCAACGGCAGCGACACCGATTGCTGGCCGGCAGTGGCGGCCACGGCGGCAGGCGCAGCCGGCTTCTCGGTTTCCGTCACGACGGGCCGTGCACCGGCGCCGTTGCCGCTGATGGCGCCGATCAGGGCGCCCACATTCACGGTATCGCCCGGATTGGCGGCGATCGCCTCGAGCACGCCGGCGACGGGCGACGGCACCTCGATGGTCACCTTGTCGGTTTCCAGTTCGACCACCGGCTCGTCGGCAGAGACGGTGTCTCCGACCTTCTTGAACCACTGGCCGATGGTGGCTTCGGTGACGCTCTCACCCAAAGCGGGCACGCGGATATCAACCGACATGATGTATTCCTTTATTTGGCGAAGGCTTCTTCGAGGAAGCTCTGCAATTGCTCGAGATGCAGCCGCATCAGGCCGGTGGCGGTGGACGCGGAAGCCGGGCGGCCCACATAGCGCGGACGCATGCCGTTACGGCCCATCTGGTCCATCACCCAGTCGAGATAGGGCTGAACGAACGCCCAGGCGCCCATGTTCTTGGGCTCTTCCTGGCACCAGACGATCTCGGCGTTCTTGAAGCGGTTGAGCTCGTCGAGCACGGCCTTGGCGGGGAACGGATAGAGCTGCTCGATGCGCAGCAGGTAGACATCGTCGATGCCGCGCTTCTCGCGATCCTCCAGGAGGTCGTAATAGACCTTGCCGGTGCTGAGGACGACGCGGCGGATCTTGTCATCGGGCGCCAGCTTGATGGTTGTCTTGGGGGCGCCGGGCGATTCCGCATCATCCCACAACAGGCGGTGGAAGCAGCTTTCCGGCCCCAGTTCCACCAGGCTCGAAATCGCCCGCTTGTGACGCAGCAGCGATTTCGGCGTCATCAGGATCAGCGGCTTGCGGAAGTCGCGGGTCATCTGCCGCCGCAGGATGTGGAAGTAATTGGCCGGCGTCGTGCAGTTGGCGACCTGCAGATTGTCTTCAGCGCACAGCTGCAGATAGCGCTCGAGCCGGGCCGAGGAATGCTCGGGACCCTGGCCCTCATAGCCATGCGGCAGCAGCATCACGAGGCCCGACATGCGGAACCACTTGCGCTCGCCCGAGGAGATGAACTGGTCGATCACCACCTGCGCGCCGTTGGCGAAATCGCCGAACTGCGCTTCCCACAGCGTCAGCGTGCTCGGTTCGGCCAGCGAGTAGCCGTATTCGAAGCCCAGCACCGCTTCTTCCGAAAGCATCGAGTTGATGACTTCGTAGCGCGACTGGTCCGCCGACAGATTGTTGAGCGGCGTATAGGTCTCGTCGGTTTCCTGGTCGTAGAGCACCGAATGACGCTGCGTGAAGGTGCCGCGCTCGACGTCCTGGCCGGACAGCCGGACCGGATAGCCTTCATCGACCAGGGTGCCGAAGGCCAGCGCCTCGGCAGTGGCCCAATCGATACCCTCGCCGGTTTCGATCGCCGACAGGCGGTTGTCCATGAAGCGCTTGACGGTGCGGTGGGCATTGAACCCGGCCGGCACGGTGGCGAGCTTGGTGCCCACCGCCGTGAGCGTCGCCATGTCGACGCCCGTATGGCCGCGGCGCGGACCGTCGATCTCGGCTGCCTTGAAATTCTTCCACTGCCCGTCGAGCCAGTCGGCCTTGTTGGGGCGATAGTTCTGGCCGCTCTCGAATTCGGCTTCCAGATGCGCGCGCCAGGCCGCCTTCATGGTCTCGACGTCGTCGGCCGTCAGCAGGCCTTCGCCGACCAGCTTGTCGGCATAGAGTTCGAGCGTCGTCTTGTGCGCCCTGATCTTGGAATACATCAGGGGCTGGGTGAAGCTCGGCTCGTCGCCTTCGTTGTGCCCGAAGCGGCGGTAGCAGAACATGTCGATGACCACCGGACGGCCAAAGCGCTGGCGGTATTCGATGGCCACCTTGCAGGCGAACACCACCGCCTCCGGATCGTCGCCGTTCACGTGGAACACCGGCGCCTCGATCATCTTGGCGACATCGGTGGGATAGGGCGAGGAGCGCGAATAGATCGGCGAGGTGGTGAAGCCGATCTGGTTGTTCACCACGAAATGGATGGAGCCGCCGGTGCGGTGCCCCTTGAGGCCGGAAAGCCCCAGGCTTTCGGCCACCACGCCCTGGCCCGCGAAAGCCGCGTCGCCATGCATCAGCAGCGGCAGCACCATGGTGCGGTCGATCTTGGCGCCCTGCGGCGGCAGATGCAGCAGCTTGCCATCGGGCGACAGGTGCTGGTCCTGCTTGGCGCGAGCCTTGCCCAGCACCACCGGATCGACGATTTCGAGATGGCTGGGGTTGGCGGTCAGTGACAGATGCACCTTGTTGCCATCGAACTCGCGGTCCGACGAGGCGCCGAGGTGGTACTTCACGTCACCCGAACCCTCGACATCGTCGGGGTAGAAGGCGCCGCCCTTGAATTCATGGAACAGGGCGCGATGCGGCTTGTGCATCACCTGGGTCAAAACGTTGAGGCGGCCGCGATGCGGCATGCCGACCACGATATCCTTGACGCCCAGCGCACCGCCACGCTTGATGATCTGCTCGAGCGCCGGGATCAGCGATTCCGAGCCATCGAGGCCGAAACGCTTGGTGCCGGTATACTTGACGTCGAGGAACTTCTCGAAGCCCTCGGCCTCGATCAGCTTGTTGAGGATCGCCTTCTTGCCCTCGGGCGTGAAGCTGATCGCCTTGTCCGGGCCCTCGATGCGCTCCTGGATCCAGCTCTTCTCGGCAGCGTCCGAGATGTGCAGGAACTCGACGCCCAGCGTCTGGCAGTACGTGCGCCGCAGAATCTCCAGCATCTCCGGGACGGTCGCGAAATCGAGCCCAAGGACGCGGTCGATGAAGATTTTGCGGCCGTAGTCGGCCTCGGTGAAGCCGTAGGTTGCGGGGTCGAGCTCCGCCTCGCTCCGCGGCTCAGACAGGCCGAGCGGGTCGAGGTTGGCATAGAGGTGACCGCGCGCGCGGTAGGCGCGGATCATCATGATCGCGCGGATCGAATCGCGGGTGGCCTGCTGGACCTGGCCCTCGATGCGCCGCTGCAGCCAGTCTTTCTGCTCGGCGTCA
>DASYCZ010000044.1:0-160080 GCA_036499825.1 Devosiaceae bacterium | reverse complement strand
GACTTCCGCCCGTTCAACCCAATCGGCGCGCTCAACTCAAGGCCAATCGCTCGCCATCCACATTCGCGTGAGCCCTGCAGCGGCTGCAGGTCCGCAATTTCGCCAAGACAATGGTATGGTCATTGACATGTGCGAGTCTGCTCGCACAGTTGCTCAGCTCTGTGGTCACTGCCTTGCTCACCAAACACCTGCGCCTCGCGCTCGCTTTGCTCGGATTTGCGCTCACGGCGCTCGTGGTATCGGCAGCGCCCGCGCGCGCCGATTTCCGCGTCTGCAACCAGACCAGCGACCAGGTCTCTATCGCCCTCGGCTATCTCTCCCCGAAGGGCTGGGAGTCCGAAGGCTGGTGGGTCGCGCCCGCCGGCAAGTGCGCCGTAGTCTATCAGGGCAGCCTGAAGCAGCGCTTTTATTACGTCTATATCGCCGACGACATCGGCGGCGGCTCCTGGCAGGGCTCCAACTCCATGTGCATCCGCGACGAGAACTTCACCATCCTGGGCACCAATGACTGCCTCGCGCGCGGCTACGAAAAGACCGGCTTCTACGAGGTCGACACCCAGAACAAGCCGGAATGGACGATGCAGCTGACGCCCAACCCCAAGGTCATGGCTCAGGCGAGCTCCGAAGCCGGCGACACCACCCAGAACGATACCGGCGCCTCCGGCCCCGACGACACCGGTGCAGGCGGCACCGATGACGGGGGTGGCGACATGGGCGGTACGGACTGATAGAGCGTAGACTTTAGTCGCGGGGGCGAAAGCAGATGAGACGATTGAGGCGCGTAAAGATCGTCGCCACCCTTGGCCCGGCCTCCAATTCCGAGAAGGTCATCGAGGCTCTGGCGCGCGCCGGTGCCGACCTGTTCCGCATCAATATGAGCCACGCCAGCCACGATCTGCTGGCCCAGACCGTGTCGCGCATCCGCAACGTCGAAAAGATCATCAAACATCCGATCGGCATTTTGGTCGATCTGCAGGGGCCCAAGCTCCGCGTCGGCACCTTCACGGGCGGCGCCACCATGCTGTCGTCCGGGGCCACTTTCGTTCTCGACAACTCCAAGGAGCCGGGAACGGCGCAGCGCGTTCACCTGCCGCATCCGGAAATCCTCGAAGCGGTGAGCGTCGGCGATCGCCTGTTGCTCGATGACGGCAAGATCGAACTGCGCGCCACGCGCGTCGGCGGCGGCGCCATCGAAACCACCGTCATTCATGGCGGGCGTCTGTCCGACAAGAAGGGCGTCAGCCTGCCCGATACCCTGCTTTCCGTCGGCGCGCTGACCGAGAAGGACAGCGCCGACCTCGTCGCTGCGCTCGCCAACGACGCCGACTGGATCGCCTTGTCCTTCGTGCAGCGCCCCGAAGACATCATCGATGTCCGCAAGATCGTCCAGGGTCGCGCCGGCGTCATGGCCAAGATCGAAAAACCCCAGGCCGTCGAGCGGCTCGAGGAAATCATCAAGCTCTGCGACGCGTTCATGATCGCCCGCGGCGACCTCGGCGTCGAGCTGCCGCTCGAAACCGTTCCGGGCCTGCAAAAGCGCATGATCCGCATCGCCCGCCGCTTCGGCAAGCCGGTGGTGGTTGCGACCCAGATGCTGGAATCGATGATTTCGGCGCCGGTGCCCACGCGCGCCGAAGTCTCGGATGTGTCGATCGCCGTCTTCGAGGGCGCCGACGCCATCATGCTCTCGGCCGAAAGCGCTTCCGGCCAGTATCCGGTCGAAGCCGTCGCCACCATGAACCGCGTCGCCGTCGCCGTCGAAAACGACATCAACTACCGCAGCATCATCCGCGCCCAGGCGACCGAGCCGGAGGCCACCGCCGCCGACGCGATTTCGGCCGCAACGCGCCAGGTGGCAGAGACACTCGATCTCGCCTCGATCGTCACCTACACCTCGTCCGGCTCCACCGCCATTCGCGCCGCGCGTGAACGACCGAGCAAGCCGATCCTGGCTTTGTCGCCCAATCCACGAACCGTTCGCCGGCTGTCGCTGGTCTGGGGCATTCATTGTGTGGAAACCCATGACGCCGTCAATCTCGAGGACATGGTCGACCGCGCCTGCGTCATCGCCTACCAGGAGGGCCTTGCCCGCCCCGGCGACCGCATCGCCATCACCGCCGGCATCCCCCTCGGCACCCCCGGTGCCACCAACATGCTGCGCATCGCCTTCGTCCGCCAGGACGGCACCGGCTCGTCCTGATCGATCAACCAGTGAATGAGGGGGCTCCCCAGCGGGAGCCCTTTTTCTTTGGGGGAACCCGGGGGGCGAATGGTACTTCCGGTCGCCAGATGGCTCGCCGGGATAGGCTCGTTGGAGTTGAAACTCAACTCGTCGGATCAAGCACCCAACGCCAAAACCTTACGCCTCCAGCAGCGCCTTCAGCTTCGCCAGATCCTTTGTCACCCAGGCCGCGTCGGCTGCGAACTTTTCATCGTCCATGTCGGCCCGACGGAACAGCGTGAAGGCCACGACCGTGCCCTCGCCATGGGCCACGACCCGCATCGGGTTGTACATCGCCTCGCCACCATCGGGGATCACCCAGTGGTCGACGATGCCGAAAGCGTTGCGCGGCGTGAACCGCACCAGCATCGAGCCCATGGGCGTTGCCACCCGCCAGAGGCTATCCTCGACCCGATCGAACGAATGCCCCAATCCTTCCGCCCATTTCGGCATGTTTTCGGGCCGGCTCAGGAAGCCATAGACGACCTCGTATGGGGCTGCGATCGCCGTCGAAATGATCCGATGATCCAACATGATCTACTCCTCCTTGAAGAACATAGCAGGACAGTTCACCCTGACAATCATGCAGCGCACAAAGAAAAGGCCCGCTGAAGCGGGCCTTTTGATTTCAGTCAAGTGCGACTGCGCTCAGCCCTGGCGGGCCTTGTAGCGCTTGTCGACCTTGTTGATGATGTACACGCGACCACGCCGGCGGACGAGCTTGTTGGCGCGGTGACGCGTCATCAGCGCCTTGAGCGAATTGCGGACTTTCATCTTCTACCTCGGTTAAACAAAAAGAGGCGCCAAGCGCCATCTGAATTGGCCGGATACATAGGGGCTTTGACCAACGGTGTCAACGCGCCAAGACTCCGACTCCTTGGGAAAATCCGGATTGCGCCAGCGGTGTTAACCGAGCCGTGAGTTTCATCCGTTATCGTCCCCTCCTCCGCAACCGGCCGGGCCGATCATGCTGCAAGCCCCATACCAGAACCTCTCCGTCCTTGTCGCCGATAACAGCCCGCATATGGCCGAGTTGGTGCAGACCATGCTGCGTGGCCTGGGCATGCGCAAGATGCAGGCGGTCTCAGATACCGCCGCGGCCCTGACCCTCTTGCGCGTACAAAACTTCGATCTGCTGATGGTGGAGGACGATCTGTCCGGCCTCGGTGGCATCGAATTGACGCGCCGCCTGCGCGCCGCGGAGAATAACCCGAACCGAGAAATCGCCGTCATCATGATGTCGGCCTTGCCTGACGCCGGCCGCATCGTTGCGGCACGCGACGCCGGCATCACCGAATTCCTGCGCAAACCTTTTTCGGCCGAGCACATCGCCACCCGGCTGCTCTCGATGACGCAGACGCCGCGCGATTTCATCACCGCCGAAGGCTATAAGGGCCCCGACCGTCGCCGTCGCCCCAACGGCTTTTCGGGCGGCGATCGCCGTGGCCGCGACTAGGCCTGCTCCAGCAGCGCTGCCACCCCCATGCCGCCTGCGGTGCAGATAGAAATCAGTGCCCTTTGCTTGCCTTCGGTTCCCAGCAATTTGGCTGTAAGCCCGAGAATGCGCGCGCCCGTTGCGGCGAATGGGTGCCCATAGGCGAGGCTTGAGCCCTTGACGTTGATCTTGTCTGGATCGATCCGCCCCATTGCTTCCTGGCGGCCGAGCACGGTCCGGTTGTAGTCCGGGTCGTTCCAGGCCTTCAGCGTGCATAGCACCTGCGCGGCGAACGCCTCATGCAGCTCGAACAGGTCGATATCGGCAAAGCTCAGGCCAGCCCGCGCCAGCAGTTCCGAAACCGCGATCGTGGGTGCCATCAACAACCCTTCGCCGGCGGCGAAATTATTGGCCGCCACGCGCCCCATGCTGAGATAGGCCAGAACCGGCAGGCCACGTGCCCGCGCCCAATCCTCGCTCGCCAGCAATACCGATGCCGCGCCATCGGTGAGCGGCGTCGAATTCGCCGCCGTCAGGGTGCCGTGGCCGGACGTCCGGTCGAAGGCCGGCTTCATGACCGCCATTTTTTCGAGTGAGGTATCGGCCCGCACATTGTTGTCGCGCAGGACGCCGGCGCAGCCGACCAGCAGGTCGTCGTGAAAACCCTCGTCATAGGCCTTGGCGGCGTCGAGATGACTGCGCAGCGCCAGCGCGTCCTGGTCGGCGCGCGAAATGCCCCATTGGCGCGCCATCAATTCGCAATGCTGTCCCATCGACAAGCCGGTGCGCGGCTCTTGCGTCGAGGGCGCCACCGGCATGAACTCCCCCAACGAGAACCCCTTGAAGGCACCGAGCTTCTGGCCAAGGCCCCTGGCCTTGTTGAGATCGATCATGCGGTGCTGGAATTTGTCGCCGAACACGATCGGGCTGTCGCTGACGCTGTCCGATCCCGCCGCGATGCCGCTCTCGATCTCGCCCGAGGCGATCTTGCCGCCCAGCGCCAGCGCCGCCTGCAGCGAGGTGCCGCAGGCGATCTGCAGCGTCGTCCCCGGCGTTCGGGGCGACAGGCCCGCATCGAGCGCGCTTTCACGCGCCAGATTGAAATCGCGGCTGTGCCCGATGACGGCGCCGGCCATCACCTCATCGATCTTTTCGCCCTTGAGTCCATACTTGTCGGCCAGCCCCGCCAGCGTCGTCGCCAGCATCGAACGGTTGGTTTCCTCCGCATAGCCGGTGTTCCCCCGGCAGAATGGGATGCGGGCGGACCCCACGATAGCGACCCTGCGCAACTCAGCCATTGGCCTGTCCTATGCTCTGCCGTCGCGACGGGCTTTCATCGGCCCGCCCAGAAAAGGCGCGAAACCCGTGCCGAAAATGACGCCGATATCGGCGAGGTCCGCACTGCTGACCACGCCCTCCGCCACGACGATCTCAGTCGCATCGACCAGCGGCTTGACCAGCTCTCGTCCGAGGCCGGCGAGATCCTTCTGCTCGGGGGGAGCACCCTTTTGGGCCTTGCCCTTCGTCCAGGTATAGAACCCCGAGCCGGTCTTGCGCCCGAGCTTGCCTTCTTTCACGAGCCGCGCGAACTTGCTGTTTTCCGGCACCTGGTGCCCCAGCTCCCGCGCCACCGACTGGCCGACATCGAGCCCGACCGTATCCATCAGTTCGATCGGCCCCATCGGCATGCCGAAGGCCACCGCGGCAGCATCGATCACTTCCTTGTCCATGCCGTTTTCGACCCGCTCGATCGCGGCCAGCATGTAGGGCATCAGCACCCGGTTCACCAGGAACCCCGGCGCCGATTTTACCACCACCGGGCTTTTCCCGATCGCCAGCGCGAACGAGGCGCCGAGCGCGATCGTTTCGTCGGAATTGAAGGTGCTCCGGATCACCTCGACCAATGGCAGTTGCGCCACCGGATTGAAGAAATGCAGCCCGATCAGCCGCGAAGGATCCCGCAACCCTTCGGCGATGCGCTCCAGCTCGATCGAGGAGGTGTTCGTCGCAAGGATCGCCCCGGCTTTCAGCTTTTCCTCCACGCCCGCAAAGATCTTGCGTTTGATCTCGAGATTTTCGACCACCGCCTCGATGATCACATCGGCCCGCGCCACGCCCTTGCCCTGCGGATCCGCTTCCAGCCGGGCGATCGCGGCGGCGATCTCCACCGGCTTTTTCAACCGCTTCCCGAACAGGCTCTTGGCTCGCCCCAGCGCCGGTTTGATCCGCTCCATGTCGAGGTCCTGCAGCGTCACCCCCATGCCGCGTAGCGCGCACCAGGCAGCGATATCACCGCCCATTACGCCCGCGCCGATGACATGCACGCGGGTGAAGACCGGTTTGGCCTTGCCGCGCAGCCCCTGCCTCTTCAACCCCTCGGAGAGGAAGAAAACCCGCCGCAGATTGGCGGCAGTCTCCGAACCCATCAGCGGAACGAACTGCTCGATCTCGCCGCTGCTCATGGCCGGCCAGTCATCGCCATGTTTTTCGAACAGGTCGATCAAGGCGAAAGGCGCCGGATAGTGTTCTGGCCGCGCCTTCTTTTCCGCCTCGGCCCGCATCTTGCTGGCCACGTAGCCGCGCACTGGACCGAGCGCCATCACGCGCTTCAACCAGCCTGCCTGCTTTGACCGCCGCTTCTTGAACACCGCCCGGCGCGCTTCCCACCTGAGATTGTCGCGATGCCGCACCAGCTTGTCGACAATCCCGGCGCGCCGCGCCGCACTTGCCCGCAACGGGCGGCCAGTCAGCATCATCTGCATGGCCTCTACCGGTCCGGCCTGTCGGATCGACCGGCCGGTGCCCCCAAAGCCCGGGAAAATCCCGAGATTGACCTCTGGGAATCCCAGCCGGGTGTTCTCGTCGTTGACGGCAATGCGATAATGGCACGCCAGCGCCAGCTCCAGCCCGCCGCCCAGTGCGAAGCCGTGAATGCCGGCCACCACCGGGACTGCGAGATTTTCGATCTTCTGGAACACCGCATGCGTACGCCGCAGCGCTTCCGGTAGAATCGAGAAATCCGACATGGCGTCGAACTCGGAAATATCGGCCCCGGCGATAAAGCCGCTGTCCTTCCCCGACAGCAGGATCACCCCGACGAGTTCGTCGCCGGCGGCGAGATCTTCGATATGCGCCACCAGCGCTTCGAGTTCCGCAATGGCTTCGCGGCTCAGCGTATTGACGCTGGCCTTGGGCGTGTCGATCACCAGCCAGCCGAGCTTTTCGACGTCGACCGTGAAATGCCAGTGCCGCGTCTGCGGGGTTTGGGGTCCGAGCAAGGCGCAGCTCCTATTCGGCGGCGCGCGCGAGCTGTCGCGGCGCCAGTTCGTCTGGATCGAAATCGTCCACCTTGATCACGCGATCGGTCGCCTCGTCGGCAACGCGCAGCAGGCGCGCCTCTTCCTCGGTCAGCACCCCGCCCGCCACCGCGTCAGCGATCGCATCGTGGTCCAGCCGACGATCGATGACATGCTTTTTCAAGGCCTTGACGAATTTGGCCTCTGCATCCTCCGCCGCCGTCACCTTGACCAACGCATCCTCCAGCCGGCCGGTCGGATCATTGGGATCGAAATTCACGTAGGTTCCCTGCGTCAGGCGATCGCGAAAAGCGCCAGGACGCAGGACCTGCCGCACGAAGCGGTAATTGACGCGATCGGACGCCGGCCGCGCATGCCGTCCCAGCGGGAAAGTCAGGATGCGCATGGCAAAGGCCAGAAAGCCGTTCGGGAAATTGGCGAAGACTGCGCCAAAACTCTGCTCCATGGCAAACATCAGGTCAGCCATGACGGCATCGACCACCGGCCTGTCCTCGGCGATCCGGCCCTCATCCTCGTACCGCTTCAGCACCGCCGACATCAGATAGAGATCGGACAGGATATCGGCCATGCGGCCGGACAGCCGCTGCTTGCGCTTCAGATCCCCGCCCAGGAACGCCACCGTCCAGTCCCCCACCAGCGCAAAGCTCTGCGCGTAGCGGTGCAACTGCCGGTACCAACCCGCCATCTCGTCGCTCACCGGAGATGACGCGAAGCGCCCCAGCGTGAGACCGTGCAGCAGGCTGCCCACCATATTGCGCAACATGAACGCCGCATGTCCGGCGAAGGCTTCGTCAAACGCCGTGACGCCCTGACGCCTGTCCGGATTCTGCACGGCCGCGATCTCGCGATAAAGGAATGGATGCGCCCGCAACGCGCCCTGCGCGAAGGTGATCAGCGTCCGGGTCAGGATATTGGCGCCCTCGACCGTGATGGCCACGGGCGTATTCGAATAACCCGAGAACAGATAATTGCTCGGCCCGTCCTGCACCGCGCGCCCGCCGTGAATATCCATGGCGTCGTTGATGCGGTCCCGCATCGTCTCCGTGCTGCGATATTTGAGCAGTGCCGACAGCACCGACGGGCGTTGCCCTTCATCGACCATCGAGGCCGTCAAAGCCCGCGCCGCCTCGAATGTATAGGACGACTTCACCATCCGCGAAATCGGATCGGCCACGCCTTCCATGATACCCACGGGGATACCGAACTGCCTCCGGATGCGCGCATAGGCGCTCGTTACCCTGAGGCTCTGCTTGATCGACATGGTGCCGATCGCCGGCAGCGAGATGGCGCGGCCGGTGGAAAGGCACTCCATCAGCATGCGCCAGCCTTGGCCGGCATAGTCGGTGCCACCGATCAGGAATTCCATCGGAATGAAGACATTCCGGCCTTTGGTCGGCCCGTTCATGAAGGCCGAGCGCGCCGGATAGTGCCGCCGCCCGATCTCGACGCCAGGATAATCCGCCGGCACCAGGGCCAGCGTGATGCCGATATGCTCACCCTTGCCGAGATGATTTTCCGGATCATGGAGGTTGAAGGCGAGGCCGAGCAGCGTCGCCACGGGAGCCAGCGTGATATAGCGCTTGTCCCAGCTGAGCGTGATGCCCAGCACCTTCTCGCCCTGATAATCGCCATAGCCGACCACGCCCACATCGCGCATGCCCGCGGCGTCCGATCCAGCATGCGGCCCCGTCAGCGCAAAGCATGGTACTTCCTGCCCCATGGCCAGCCGCCGCAGATATTTCTGCTTCTGCTTGGCCGTGCCGTATTTTTCCAAAAGCTCGCCAGGCCCGAGTGAATTGGGCACCATCACGGTGATCGCCGCCGCCACCGAGCGGCTGGCGATCTTGGAGACCACCATCGACTGCGCCTGCGCCGAGAACCCGAGCCCCCCATAGTCCTTGCCAATCAGCATGCCGAGGAAGCCCTTGTCCTTGACATACTGCCAGACGTCGGGCGGCAGGTCGGCCCGGTTGTGGCGGATATCCCAATCATCGATCATGGCGCATACCGTATTCACCGGCCCGTCGAGGAAAGCCTGTTCTTCGGCGCTCAGCGTCAGCTTGCGGATGCCCCTGAGCTTGCTCCAGTCAGGTCGCCCCGAAAACAGCTCCGCATCCCAACCGACCGTGCCGGCATCGAGCGCTTCCTGCTCGGTGCGGCTGACCCGCGGCAGGATGGATTTGACCATCCGGTAGCCGGGGCCGGTCAATACCATGCGGCGGAGTTGCGGAATGGCCAGGAGGCCAAGAACGATGGCGGGAAGCAGCGCGACGAAGAGCAGCCAGTCGATAGCGAGACCGCCTGCAGCACGCCCCAGCAGCCCGATGACCAGCGCTGCCAGCGCCCATTGCCAGAGCGGGGATTCCCGCATCGCCAGCACGCAGAAGGCGACGATGCCGACTATGACGAGCGCCAGGGTCATTGGGCCTCCTCTCCGGGCGGCGCGGCTGTGGCGTCGCCTCGAACACCAGCAGGATTGCACCTCTTTACGTATACGTCAACCAACGGCATTTAAAGTCAGGCCTTCCGCCGAGGGCTTTTCCTGACCACATTTCGCGTGAGTTATTTGACGCTAACGTCAAGCCATGGGATAGTTTGCGCAAACCCGAACCGGGTAAATCGTGGAGGATATCGATGGATAAGGCGGCCGCCGCGCAGGACCATCCGCGCCCCTGGGTCAGCCACTATCCGGATGGCATCGTCTGGGATACTCCCATCGATACGCGGCCCGTGCATGAGCAGGTGCTCGCCGCCTGCGCCAGCCGGCCGATGGCCATGGCCCTGGATTTCCTCGGCGGCACTACCAGCTTCGGCGACCTTGCCAAATCCATCATCGCCTTCGCGGGCGCATTGCAGCAGCAGTTCGGCGTCAAGAAGGGCACGCGCGTCGCGCTGATGCTGCCCAACACGCCGTTCTACGTCATTGCCTACTATGGCGTGCTGCGGGCCGGCGGCACGGTCGTCAACTGCAACCCGCTCTATACCGTGTCCGAACTCTCCCATATTGCCGGCAATTCCGACGCCGAGGTCATGGTCACGCTCGATCTCAAGCAGATCTTCGACAAGGCCGAAGCGCTGGTTGTGGCAGGCCACGTCAAGTCGCTGGTCGTCTGCCATTTCCCCGAGGCGCTGCCCCTTACCAAACGCGTGCTGTATTCGCTCGTCAAGCGCCGCGACCTCGCCAAGGTAAGACGCTCGCCCATCGCCAACCGCGTCACCTGGTTCGCCGAGATGATCAGCCGCAAGGCGACGCCGGACCCCGTCATCATCGACCCATTCCACGACATCGCCGTCCAGCAATATACCGGCGGCACGACCGGCCTTCCCAAAGCCGCAATGCTCACCCATGCCAACATCGCCGCCAATATGAGCCAGATCGACAAATGGGGCGGCAGCGTTTTCAACCCGCCGTCGAAAATCGTCGCGGTGCTGCCGTTCTTCCACATCTTCGCGATGACGGTGTGCATGAACGTGCCGCTCTGCAAGGGCATTCCCACCTATATGCTGCCCCGCTTCGAGCTGAAGGCGCTGCTCGACCTGCTGGTTCGCGCCAAGCCCAATATCCTGCCGGCGGTGCCGACCCTGCTGCATGCCATGGCCAAGAGCGACGCCGTCACCGCCCAGCATCTCGCCAGCATCGAGATCGCCGTCTCCGGCGGCGCCGCCCTTTCGGACGAAACCCGCAAGCTTTTCGCCGCCAAGAATTCCACGGCACTTCTCGCCGAGGGCTATGGCTTGACCGAGGCCTCGCCGGTCGTCTGCTGCGCCGCCCTCAGGGTTCCGAGCAAGCCGCTCTCCATCGGCCAGCCCATTCCGGCCACCGACCTCCGCTTCGTCGATATCGATAGCGGCAAGCCGGTCGCCCAGGGCGAGCGCGGCGAACTGCAGATCAAGGGCCCCCAGGTCATGATCGGCTATTACAACGACCCCGAGGGCACCAAGGGCGCCTTTGATGACGGTTGGCTGAAGACCGGCGATGTCGGCTACATGGATGAGGACGGTTACGTCTTCCTCGTCGATCGCGTGAAGGACCTGATCATCTGCTCCGGCTTCAACGTCTACCCCCGTAATATCGAGGAAGCGCTGTGCCATCATCCCGCCGTCGATGAAGTGAACGTCATCGGCGTCAAGGACGAGTATCGCGGCGAAGCCCCCGTCGCCTTCATCAAGCTCAAGCAGGGTCAGAACGTCACTGTCCCCGAACTCAAGTCGTTTCTTGCCGACAAGCTCTCCAAGATCGAGATGCCGCGCGAGATCATCTTCAAGGACGCCCTGCCCAAGACGCTTGTCGGCAAGCTTTCCAAGAAAGAACTGCGCGTCGAATACGAACAGATGAAAGCCAAGAGCAGTGAACCGGCTTGAGCCCGACAGCCGCGACCTCTTCGCCATCGCCGATCTCGCCCGCGAGTTCGGCATCTCGACCCGCGCCATCCGCTTTTACGAAGCCAAGGGCCTGATCGCGCCCGAGCGCGTCGGCGCTACCCGCGTCTTCCGCCGTCGCGATCGTGCCCGTCTGATCCTGATCCTGCGCGGCAAGCGCCTCGGCTTTTCGCTGCGCGACATCGCCGACTATCTCGGCCTCTATGACGCCGACCGCAACCAGCAGGTCACCCTGCTCGGCGAACGGGTCGCCCAGCGCCTCGCCTCGCTCGAACAGCAACTGACCGACCTCAAGACCACCATCGCCGAACTGCGCGAAATCAAGAAGCTCGCGGACGAGCATGTGGGCAAAGCCTGAGGCCGTTATGCTCAGGGCCGGCCAGTGCCGCCTCCACCATGCCGAAAAGCACCGATAGGCCGATCACATCGCTTTATCGGCAACCTGCCCTTAACCATCCTCCGGCAGGCTTCCTCGTACCACCCAGCGAAGGATGACCTCATGCCGATGGACGAACAAATTCGCCTGCGTGCCTACCAGTTATGGGAACAAGCCGGACAGCCTCTCGGGCAGGAGCAGAGCTTCTGGTTCCAGGCGGTCTCGGAACTCGCCGAAGCCCAGCTTGCACCGGTCGCTACCAGGAAGCCCCGCAAGCGCAAGTCGCCCTTCGGCAAGGCGGCCTGAAACACCTACCGCTTCCGCCCCCTGACATTGCTGGTCAGGGGATCGGGCTTGTGTGGCTTGCGCCAGCCTTTGGGCGGCGCGGCCACGGGAATGTGCGTTCCGAGACCCATGGCCCCCGGCTTCGGCTGGCTCACCGTCGCCACGACCGGTATGTCAGCTTCGTTGACCGTTCGCGGCGCCTGCCCACGCAACACATCGATCTCATTCCTGAGCCGCGCCGCCAGTTCGAAATCCAGATTGGCGGCCGCTTCCGCCATCCGCTTTTCCAGCGCCACCACCTTCTTGTGCACCGATTGCAGCGACATCCCTGCCTCCTAGCTCGCCGCGACAAACACCAGCATGTCATCCAGTGTCGCCGCCTCCGCCATGGGCTTGTCCCAGCGGATACGGTTGATCCGCGGAAAGCGTAACGCCACCCCCGACTTGTGGCGAGTGGACTGCTGGGCGCTGTCGAAGGCGATCTCCAGCACTAGTTCCTTCTTCACCTCGCGCACCGGCCCGAACGATTGCACGGTGTTGTTGCGCACCCATTTGTCGAGCTGCTTCAGCTCCTCATCGGTGAAGCCGAAATATGCCTTGCCGATGGGAACGATCTCGTTGCCCTTCCACACCCCGAACGTGTAGTCCGAATAAAACGACGAGCGCTTGCCATGCCCGCGCTGTGCATACATCAGCACCGCATCGACGACGTTCGGATCACGCTTCCACTTGTACCAGTAGCCCTTCGGCCGGCCCGGCACATAGGGGGAGCTCCTGAGCTTCACCATGACGCCTTCATGGCCGTGCTCGTCGGCGCCACGTCGCCGCTTCTCGCCGAGTTCGTCCCAACTGCCGAATGGCAGCACCTCCGAGAGATCGAGGCGCGTCTGCGGATTGCGCTGGAACCACGTCTCAAGGCGTGCCCGCCTCTCGGTCCACGGCAAGGCCCTGATGTCCTCACGCCCGTCGAACAGCATGTCGTAGATGCGGATAAATGCCGGGTGGTCCGCCAGGTGTTTGGCCGAAGCCACCTTGCGGTTGAGGCGCTGTTGCAAATCGTTGAAGGACGCCGCCTCGAAATCGGCACCGACCAGTAACTCGCCGTCGAGCACTGCCTCGCCGAAGACATTATCGACGACATCGGGAAACGCCGGCGCGATATCGTCGCCCGTGCGTGAGAACAGCGACGCCTGCCCCTTGCCCATGATCAGCTGCACGCGGATACCGTCCCACTTCCACTCTGCCGAGAAATCACCCGGATCGAGCTTGCCGATATCCTTTTCCTCGTCGATCGGGTTGGACAGCATCAGCGGATGGAAACGAGCCGCATGGTCGATATCGGGCCTCTCTGCCTTGCCGTCGAGCCAGGCGAAGAGTTCGGTGTAGGGCACGGTGATGCCGTGCCAGACCTCCTCGATGTCCTGCAATTCCTTGCCGCTCATTGCCGCCAGCGCAGTCTTGGCGAGTCGTGCTGACAGGCCAATGCGCAGGGCGCCCGTCGCCAGCTTCACCAAAGCCCAGCGCTCGTTGATCTCGGCTCGCGTCAACAGCGACGAGATCAGTGCCGGCAACGCGCTTTTCGAGGTGGTGTTGAATAGCTCGATCAGGCCGGTCAGCGACGGAAGCGGCTCAGTGCCCCCATGATGCGGCCAGATCAGCGCGATGGTTTCGCCGAGATCGCCCACATAGTCATAGGACAGGCCGAAAAGATAAGGATCCACCTCCTGCAACACCGTGTCCTTGAGGATTGCGGGTTTGACGTTCTTGAACGTCAGCGCCCCGGTCAGCACCGCCAGTGCGAAGCCGCGATCAGGGTCGGGCGTGATGCGGAAATATTCGGCTAGCGCTTCGATCTTGCGATTGCGCGACGGCGTCAGCGCCAGCAGTTCCAACAACTGGGCGAAGCGCTTCATTCCTCCGCTCCGTCATCGTCATAACCCTGGATATTGAGCGGTTCGGCCACCAGCCCCTGCTGCCGGCAATAATACACCAGCGCGTCCTCGCGCCCATGCGTCACCCAAACGGTCCCGGCGCCCGTATCGGCGATGGTCTGCCCCAATTCATTCCAGTCGGCATGATCGGAGATCACCAGCGGCAGCTCGACCAGACTCTGCCGCGCTCGCTGCTTGACGCTCATCCAGCCCGAAGCCACCGCCAGCACCGGATCGGGCAGCCGCCGGCTCCACCGATCCTTCAGCGCCCCCGGGGGCGCGATGACGATCTGGCCCGCCAGCTCCGCCTTACCGGCGTCGAGCGCCAGACGCAGATCCCCGAGCGGAATGCCGCGCTCCTCATAGAGTTCACACAGCCGCACCATGGCGCCATGCAGGTAGATCGGTGCCTCGTATCCGGCCTGCCGCAACAACGCGATCACCCGTTGCGCCTTGCCCAGCGCGTAGCAGCCGACGAGATGCGCCCGGTCGGCAAAGGCCGCGACCGATGCCAGCAGCCGCCGGATTTCCGCCTGCGGATCGGGATGCTGGAATACCGGCAACCCGAACGTCGCCTCCGTCACCAGCAGGTCGCATTTCACCAGCTCGAACGGCTGTGCCGTCAGGTCAGGCAGGCGCTTGTAGTCGCCGGTGACCACCACCCGTTGCCCGCCTTGCTCGATCAGCACCTGGGCGCTGCCCAGAATGTGGCCGGCTGGATAGAGCGTGATCCGCACCCCGTCGATCGTCAGCGTCTCGCCGAACTCCAGCGCCTGGAAGCTGCCGGCGCAGTCCTCGCCATAGCGCACCTTCATGATGGCGATGGTATCGGGCGTCGCCAGCACCGTGCCATGTCCGGACCGGGCATGGTCTCCATGCCCATGCGTGATGATCGCCCGGTCCTTCGGGCTCGTCGGGTCGATGTAGCTGTCGATCGCCCTTATGTGCAGGTGACGATCGAGGATCTGGGGCTGAGCCATGACCGACTATAACGCGAAACTCGGCGGCACGTTCAGTCCGTGCCGTCAGAGCACCCGCGTCACCTCCAGGAATCCCCCGTGCTCGGCGTTGGCCTGGGTGATGGCGGCTTCCGATCCCACCACCGCCACATGCCCCTTGGCCGCCACCTGGTCCAGCACATCCGCCAGCGCCCGGAAGTCCTTCACCGTCGTGCCCAGCACCTGCTCGCGCCGGCGCTGCCGCTCCACATCGGTATCGCCTGCCAGCTTCCGCATCAGCGCATTGAACCCCTTGGCGTCTGGCAGGAGATACCGGTCGATGGCGCCGATGGCGCCGATGATCGAGCGCGTCATCTCTTCCTGGGCGATATCCTTGCGCAAAAACGCACCGGCTCCGTCATAAACGCTCAGCGTCTCCAACAGATTCGGATCGCGGTACGAACTGAAGGCAAAACTGCCGGTGAGGAAATCATAGCTTGCCGAGCTGCCATACGCACCGCCCTGCACGCGAACCTTGTCCCATAGCCAGGTCGTTTGCAGGTGGCGGAGCGCCACGGTGATCGAACCCGAATGCTCGTAGCCCAGATCGAAGAGGTTGGCGCCCTTGGCGACATAGTTGACCTTTCCCGGAAAGGTCAGCCCCTCGTTGCGCGGCCGCAGCGTCGGCGCCCAGTCGGCCTGGCCGGCGCCAACGTCCGGAAGCCCGGCGAAGAACGCCGCCAGTTCGGGCCTTGCCTTGTCCCACAGCGCCGCATCCGCCGTCACATTGGCCAGCATGGCGCCGCGCTGGAACACGAGGCTGCGGATACGCTCCAGCTTTTCGACCACCGACGGCCAATCCTCGGCCACGTCCTTGACCAACTGCCTGAGAAAATAGAGCTGGCTGATGCCGCCCATCTGTTCGGACGCCCAATCCGATTCCCTGAGCGCGCTGTTGAGCCGCGACACCGCCAGCCCGTTACCCATGCCGGCGACCCGGCTCTCGAAGCCGGCCTTGTCTTCCAGCACCATCTGCTGGATGCGTTCCTTGTTGTCGAGCCGCGCCGTCGAGATGACGTCGTTCATGATCGACAACATTTCAGGCACCTGTTCGGGCACCGCCTTGCCGCGCAACAACAGCTTGGACAACGTCTCGCCCGCCAGGGTGTTGGAGGTCACCCGGCTTGGCCCGATGCCGCCGGTCGAGCGCCCTATTCGCTGCGACAGCTCCACGAAATCCTGGTGCCTGGTGCCCGTCTGGAACAGCGCCCGGCTGAACAGCGGCACATAGGGCAGCAGCTCGGCCGGCAGCGTCTTCATGTCGAAGGCGAAATCGAGATAGACGATACCGCTCGTCGGCAGGTCGTGCGTCAAAACCGGCACGCCGCCGACAGCCTCTTCCGCCGACAGCACAGTCTTGCCCTCGCGCGGCAGATCGCCGAGATGCAGTGTCGGGATCTTCGCCAACTGCTCGGGCGGATCGATCGCTTCCTGCAATTGCTTGAGCTTGCGCGTATCCTCGGCCACCGCCGCCAGTTCGTCGGCGTCGAGCGTCTCGCGGTAGGCTTCGAGCCGCGCCTTTTCCTCGGCGACGTCACGCGCCCCCTGCTCGGGGTCGGCGGTGAGGATCACCGTCGTCCGGTGCCGGTTCTCCAGCAGCAGCGTGCGGATCATGTCCTCGAACACCGGCTTGCCGGCGGCGATATCCGACTTGAGCGCGCTCAATGCATTTTCGAACGCCACGATGGCCAGCGGATCCTGCCCGTGCAGCCAGGTCCGCATCGAGCGCAACATCAGCGCGATACCGCGCGGCAGGCTGCCGGTATTGTTCTCGCGGATGGCGAATTCGATGGTGTTGAGCGAGGCCTCGACCGTCGCCTTGTCGATGCCATCGCGGCTGAGCCGCTCCAGCGTGCCGATGATCATCGGCTCGACCTTGTCCAGGTCCGCGTCCGCAATGCCTTTCAACCCGAACGTCGCCATCGGCTGGCGATAGTCGTCGGCGAAGCCGCCCCCCGCAAAGCTCTCGCCCAACCCGGAATCGTTCATGGCCTTACGCAACGGCGCTGCCGAACCGCCAACCAGCGCGTGCTCCAGCACGTCGAGCGCCAGCCGCATCCGCGGATCCTCGATTTCGTCAAGCATCCAGTTGACCGTCACCATGCCGGTACGCTTGCCGGCCTCCAGCTCACCGGACGCATAGGTGCGCTCGATGCGTCGCGGCTCCGTGAACCGCTGCTGCAGCGGCACCTGGGACGTCACTGGCACCCGGTCGAACTCGCTCAGATAGGCATCGAGTATCGCCAGCCGCTCTTCCGGGTCATCGTCGCCGTAAAAGAACGCCCGCGTATTGGAGGGATGGTAGTACTTGGCGTGAAACGCCTTGAATTCCTCGTAGGTCAGGTCCGGGATGACCTTGGGATCGCCACCCGAATTCTGTCCATAGGTGATGTCGGGATAGAGCGAGCGCTGCGAGGTTTCGCGCAGTACCGCGTCGGGCGACGAATAGACGCCCTTCATCTCGTTGAACACCACGCCCTTATAGGTCAGCGGCGCATTGCCACCTTCCAGTTCGTAGTGCCAGCCTTCCTGCTTGAACGTCTCAGGCGTGATCAGCGGGAAGAACACGGCGTCGAGATAGACGTCGACCAGGTTGTAAAAATCCCTGAGGTTCTGGCTGGCGACCGGATAGGCCGTCTTGTCGGGAAACGTCATGGCGTTGAGGAAGGTGTGCAGCGACCCCTTCAACATTTCGACGAACGGCTTCTTCACCGGATATTTGCGCGACCCGCACAGCACCGAATGTTCGAGGATATGGGCAACGCCGGTCGAATCCGCCGGCGGCGTCTTGAAAGTAATGCCGAAAACCTTGTTCTCGTCGTCGTTGATCAGCGACAGCACCTCGGCGCCGGTTTTCCGGTGTCGGTAGAGGCGTGCCGTGGAATTGACCTCGGACACGGTCTGCTCGCTGAGCAGCTCGAAGGCATGATTTTGCAGCATTTATTGGCTCATCAGGGCGGGATCAGGGTTCCACATGTAGGCCTGCAACCCGCGATGCGCCACCCCTGCCCGAACCAATACTCAGGCAACGTCTCGTGAGGGCGTAGGATCGAGGCGACGGTTGTGGGCGATGACCCAGCGTTCCAGTTCCGTGACCGGCATCGGCCGTGCGAACAGGAACCCCTGCATCACGTCGCAGTCCAGTGCTTCGAGGAAACGGCGCTGCGCTTCGCACTCGACGCCTTCGGCCACCACGGTCAGCCCGAGGCTCTGGCCGATGCGGATCACTGCCGTCACCAGGGCCTGCGCATGCTCGTCGCCTTCCAGGTCATGCATGAAGCTGCGGTCGATCTTGAGTTCGCTCACCGGCAATCGGGACAGATGGCTGAGGCTGGAATAGCCCGTGCCGAAATCGTCGATCGACAGCCGCACGCCATCGGCATGGATGGCCTCGGCGTTGCGGCGCGCCTCGGGCGCATCGTCGACCATGACGCTCTCGGTAATCTCCACGGTCAGCGCGGTAGCCGGGAGGTTGTTGTCGGCGAGCGCCCTGCGCACCACCTCGCCCAGCGCCGGGTTACGGAAATGCAGTGGTGAGAGGTTGACGGCGATATTGGGGATGAAGAAACCGCGATCGGTCCACTCCCGCACCTGCCGGCACGCTTTATTGAGCGCCCATTCGCCCAATGCGTCGATCAGGCCGCACTCCTCCGCCAAGGCGACGAACCGGTCGGGCGAAATGATGCCGAAGCGCGGATGCGTCCAGCGCGCCAGCGCCTCGACGCCATGGAGTCCGCCGCTCTCGGTGCAGATCTGCGGCTGATAGTAGAGCATCAGCTCGTCCTGCTCGATGGCCTGCCGGAGTGCGGCACCCAACACCAGCCGGTCCTGCACCAGCTGGTTCATCTGCGTTGCAAAGAACCGGAAGCGGCCGCGGCCATCGCTCTTGGCCTGATACATGGCGGTATCGGCGTGGCGCAGCAGTGTATCCTCATCGCACCCGTCCGCCGGATAGAGCGAAATGCCGATGCTCGCCGACACCGGCAAGGCGACGCCGCCCACCGCCACCGGTTCCCTGAGGCATTCGAGAATTTGTCCGGCGACCTGCTCCGCCCGGGCCGCGTCGCTATCGGCGAGGACGATGACGAACTCGTCGCCACCCAGCCGGCTCACCGTGTCGTCGGCGCGCAACTGCCGCTGCAGCCGGTGCGCGATATCCACGAGCAATTGATCGCCGACCGAATGGCCAAGCGTATCGTTGACGTCCTTGAAATGATCGATGTCGAGGAACAGGAACGCCGCCTGCCGCTGCTCGGCGGTAGCGATGAACTGCGTGCCGATCTGTTCGCGCAGCATGGCGCGGTTGGGCAGGCCCGTCAGCATGTCGAAATAGGCAAGCTTGGCGATATGGGCCTTGGCCTCGTGCCGCTCCAGCGCCAAGACGCAAAGATGGATGCAGGCGCTGACGATGTGTTCGTGCCAGGCGGAGGGCCCCCGCACTTCCCGATAATAGAAGGCGAACGTGCCGGCGACCCGGCCATCCCGAAGTTTCAGAGGACTGGACCAGCAGGCCCGAAGCCCCAGCGGCAGCGGCAGTTGTCTATAGTCTTCCCACAGCGGATCGTTGGCGATATCGCGGACGACGACGGACCGGCCATAATAGGCGGCCGTGCCGCACGAACCGCATTTGGGCCCGATGACGAGGCCATCGATGGCCTCGTCATAGGCCCGGGGCATGCTCGGTGCCGCCAGCGGCCGCAACTTCCTGTCCGCATCGACGCTGACGATGGTGCAAACGACATCCGGCGCGATGGTTTCGACCCGATCGCATAAAAGATGCATCACCTCGGTGAGGGGCATGTCGTGGGCGACAGCTTCCAGCACGTCGCGCTGCAGCGCCTGCAACTGCTTGCTCTCGGTGATGTCCGCCAGGGCGATGTAGAGATTTTCCAGCCGGCCATTGCCATCGATCACCGGAATGATCGAGGCGGCCAGCCACATCCTCATCCCGGCCTTGGTCGTGCCGACCAGTTCTTCCTGGAAGCTCTCCCCGGCGCGTACCTTGTCCCGCAACACCGCGATGGCTTCCTCGTCATAACTGGGGCTGCCAAGGATATCCGCCGGCTTGCGCCCCAGCACTTCCTCGGGGCTGTAGCCCAGCATGGTGAAGAAGGCGCGATTGCCATAGATGGTCTTGCCTTCGCCGTCGGTGACCAGAATGCCCCGATCGGTGTCGGCCACCAGGCGGGCCAGCACCGCCGATTGCCGGTCTCCGCCTTCGACCGCCAGATGTGCCACGCGCAAGCCGTCCGCGACGCTGCCAACCAATCCCACGGTCAACCGGCAGCGCACCGTCAGGTCATCGTTCAGCGGCACCCCGATGCGCAGCGGCATCTGCTCGGGACCGATGGGACGGCCGATGAGATCACGAATATTGCTGCCTTCGAGAACGGTACGCGGACGCCCCCACAGGCTGGTGGCTGCGCCGTTGACGAAACGGACCGTGCCGCTCGAATCGAAGATGACGGCGGCGTCTGGCGCCGGCTCGAGAGCGGCTCTCAGGATGCTTTCTGCATCCATGGCCACATGGTCGTCGACCATTTTTAAAGCTCGCGTTTCCCACAACGGTCGCACGGGAAGTTCTGGCCATGCGACAGGCTCATTGAGGCCCGCAAAATGTAAACAAGCTCATACTGCGGGGACGCAGCTTTTGTCAGAAATGCGGCGTAGCGTTACCAAACTATGGCAGCGACCGGAGATTTTTGATGGGCTTCAGATGGCGTCGCGAATCTTGCCGCGCACCTGTTCCTTGTACCAGGCGCCAAGCTGCGCGCTGAGCCCCGCCGGCAGGGGCGGACGCTGGGTGGTGGCGACGTTTTCCGCCAGTTGCTCAGGCCGGCTGACACCCGCGATGACGGTCGAAACCGCCGTATGATCGAGGATCCAGCGCAGCGCCAGATGCGTCATCGGCCAGCCCGCCGGCACCATGCCCTTGAGTTCATCCACCAACGCGACACCGGTCTCGAACGGCAGGCCGGAAAACGTCTCGCCGACCGAAAACGCCTGGCCGTCACGATTGTAGTTGCGGTGATCCTGCACCGCAAAATGCGTATCCCGGCCGAACTTACCCGACAAAAGCCCGCTCGCCAGCGGCAGCCGCACGATAATGCCGACATTCTGCTCCTGCGCCAGCGGCAGCAGTTTTTCGGCGGCATCCTGCCGGAACAGGTTGAAGATGATCTGCAGCGTCGCAACGCCCTCATGCTGGAGACAGATCAGCCCTTCCTCGATGGTCTCGACGCTGGCGCCCCAGAACCGCACCAGCCCCTCGCGCTGCAGCTCGTCCATCCAGCCGAAGATTTCTCCGTCGCGCAGCACCTGGGTCGGAACACAATGCAACTGCGCCAGGTCGAGCGTTTCGACTCCCAGCCGCCGCGCCGACCCCTGAAGGCTCTCCTTGACGCCGGCCCGCGTATATTTGTCCGGAAACAGATTGCCGTTGCGGCCGACCTTGGTCGCCACCCTGACGCCGTCCTTGGAGGGAAAGCTGCCGATCCGGCTTTCGCTGACGCCCCCGCCATAGACATCCGCCGTATCCCAGAAATTGACGCCTTGCGCCTTTGCCGCGGCCAGGACCCCCGTCGCCGTATCGTCAGCCAGGGGGCCGAAATCACCACCCAGCTGCCAACAGCCGAGACCGATCTCCGAAACTTCATAGCCGGTCTTGCCCAAACGACGGTTCTGCATGTTTGTCTCCTATGCCCGCTCGCGCGTCGCGAAGAACTTGATCTTCGGCCAGTCCTGCTGCATGCGCGCCAACCACCAGGCGCTCTGCGCCAGATAGATCGGATCGCCATCTTTGTCCTCGGCCAGCACCGAGCGATTGGCGGTGACGAAGCGCTTCAACTCTTCCTTGTCGTCGGCGGCGACCCAGCGCGCCACCTCGTAGCCGACACTCTCAAAGGCGATCGGCACGCCATATTCCTTCTCGATGCGCGACTGCAGCACTTCCAGCTGCAATTGTCCCACGACGCCCACCAGCCAGTCCGCTCCAAGCATGCGGCGGAACACCTGCGCCACGCCTTCCTCGGCGAGATCGCTCAGTGCCTTGCTCAATTGCTTGGCTTTGATGGCATCGGTAAGGCGCACGCGACGGATGATTTCCGGCGCGAAGTTGGGAATGCCCGTGACCTTGATCGTTGCGCCCTCGGTCAGCGTATCGCCGACACTGAGCGTGCCATGGTTGGGAATGCCCACGATGTCGCCCGCCACCGCCTCGTCGGCGATCTCGCGGTTCTGACCGAAGAAAAACATCGGGTTGGTGACTGCCAGGTCCTTGCCCGAGCGCACGTTCCTCAGCTTCATGCCACGCTTGAACGTGCCTGAGCACAGCCGCACGAAGGCGATGCGGTCGCGATGATTGGCATTCATGTTCGCCTGCACCTTGAACACGAAGCCGGACACTTTGTTCTCGTCAGGCTGGATCGGCTCCGGCACCGCGGGCTGCGGCCGAGGCTCGGGCGCCCAGGCGGCCAGCCCATCCAGAAGCTCGGCAACGCTGATCCCCTTCAGCGCCGACCCGAACAGCACCGGCGTCAGGTGTCCGGCAAGAAACGTTGGCTTGTCGAAGGCAGGATAGCCGGATCGCGCCAGGTCCAGCATGTCGAAGGCATTGGCGTAGACCGCGTCAGCGCGCAGTTCCTCATCGAGCAGCAGGTCGTCGAGATTGTCGAATTCGCGCTTGATGTCGCCGTTGGGCGCCAGCAATTGTCCGGCCACCAGATCGATGGTGCCCTTGAAGTCGACGCCCTGTCCCACCGGCCAGATCACCGGCGTCACGTCCAACGCCAGCGTATCGGCGATCGTATCGAGCAGCGCCAGCGGCTCCAGCCCTTCGCGGTCGACCTTGTTGATGAAGGTAACGATGGGAATGTCGCGCAGGCGGCAAACCTCGAACAGCTTCAGCGTCTGGCTTTCGATGCCCTTGGCGGCATCGATCACCATCACGGCCGCATCCACCGCCGTCAGCGTGCGGTAGGTGTCCTCGGAAAAGTCCGAGTGGCCGGGCGTATCGAGAAGGTTGAAGGTCAGGTCGTCATATTCGAACGTCATCACCGACGAGGTGATGGAAATACCGCGCTTCTGCTCGATCTCCATCCAGTCCGACCGCGTCGCGCGCGCCCCGGCCCGGCCGCGCACCGCACCCGCCTGCTGGATGGCGCCCGAGGCCGCCAGCAGCTTTTCCGTCAGCGTGGTCTTGCCGGCGTCAGGATGCGAAATGATGGCGAAGGTGCGCCGCGACTTATAGCCCACGGGGACGGGGGCATGGGAAGGGGCAATGGCTGACGCGGTAGCAGCGGTCATGAACGGGCGGCGCCTGGAACGGATGTGGATCGGGTCGAAGCGCCAAGCCCAGGGCCGAAGCCCGCGACTGGCAGCTCTCGCCGCCGGCGCCGTGCCCGCTCACTACAATAATCTGCCGCTCCGGGCAATGATGGCGCCCGTTATGGGCGCATTCAGGCCCTGTTGCTCATGTCCGGAACGTCTTCTCCGTCATCGCCGGATTTCCAGGCCGAGCGGAAATTGGACTCGATGTCCTGCACCAGAACCTCGACCTCGACATTGGGCCGTGCCGATTGCCTGGCTTCGGCGATCGCCGTGTCGACGGCGTCCTGCTTGGTTGAAAACGGGCCCTGATTGATCCCGTGAAAACTCACGTGCCAGCACCCCTTGTTCTGCGAAACGACGTAATGATGCGCTGTCAATTCCACCTCCCGATGCGCTTACAACGCCCTGCGGCATACTCGGTTGCCCACTCTCCCGGGTGTGGCAACGCTCCCGCGCAATATATCACATCGTCATTGGCAAAATGGCTAGTACCCTTGACTGTGCAACCGGTTGCATGCTTGGAAATCTGCAGCATTGGTAAAGGAGCAAAACATGGCGCCCGCTGAATATCACCGTCGGTTTGATGCCCTCGAGGTCATCGTCTCGCCGACACGGCCCCAGATGGGCGCGCGCGCCGCGACCGATATTGCCGCCGAACTCCGCACCCGCCTCGCCAATCAACCAGGCGTCCGCATGATTTTCGCAGCGGCCCCCAGCCAGTCCGAAATGCTGGCTGCCCTGATCGAGGCTCCCGGCATCGACTGGCAGCGTGTTACCGCCTTTCATATGGATGAATATGTCGGCCTGCCGCCCGGCGCGCCCGAGCGCTTCGCCGAATGGCTGGATGCGTGCCTGTTCAGTCGCCTGCCCTTCGCCGCCGTTCACAAGCTGCAGCCCGACAGCGGCGCCGAAGCCGAGGCAACCCGCTATGCGGCCTTGCTTTCAGCGGCCCCCATCGACATCGTGTGCCTCGGTATCGGCGTCAATGCGCACATCGCCTTCAATGATCCGCCAGTCGCCGATTTCAACGACCCTCTCGACGTCAAGGTGGTGGAACTCGATGCCGTCTGCCGTCAGCAGCAGGTGGACGACAAATGCTTCCCGAGCCTCGATGACGTGCCGCACTACGCCCTGAGCCTCACCATTCCGCGCCTGCTGCGGGCCGACAAGCTCTTCTGCATCGTCCCTGGCCCCGCCAAGCGCGACGCCGTCACCGGCACGCTCTACGGTCCCATCGTGACCGCCTGCCCCTCGAGCATCCTGCGGCAGCAGGCCAACTGCACTCTCTATATCGACGCCAATTCCGCGCCGGCGCAGTTCAGCGCCTGAGCGGCGGCGCCGTCGTCCCTCGCAGCACCAGTTGCGTCGCGACCACGCGACACGCCTCGGCCGGGGGCGGGGAGGTCGTCAACAGCCCGATGGCGATTTCCGCTGCCTCCGTGCTGCCGCCCGATACCGTCGTCAGTGCCGGATAGGTCATCGCGCCCAGGACGTCGTCGCAACCGATGACGCTGAAGGCTTCCGGCACCCGGATACCCGCCTCCAGCAAGCCGAACAGCAACCCCTGCGCCAGCAGGTCATCGAAGGCGAACGCCGCCGTTGCCCCACGCGCCGTCAGACCCGGCGCCAGGCGCCGCGCGGCCTCATGGTCCGGCTGCGTTGCGGCGATCACCTCCACCCGTAGCCCATGCGCCCTGGCCGCTCTTTCCAGCGCCGCCTGCCGTTGCCGGTTCGCCCAGGAATTCGCTGGCCCGCCGACATAGACCACATGCCGGTGACCCAGTGCGGCCAGATGCGCGACGCCTTCGGCGATCCCGGTGCCGCTGTCGATCAGCACCCGCGGCACCTGCGCCTCCTGGTTGATCAACACCAATGGCCGCCGCAGCGCCAGTCGCTCGATCTCTGCGGCCGTGAGCCGCGACGACACCAGCACCAGTCCCTCGACCTGCGGCACGAACCGCTCGACCAGGTCCACCTCGCGCTCCGGTCGTTCATCGGAATCGCCCAGAAACACGCAATAGCCCGAAGCCTCAGCCATGCGTTGCGCCGCCCGGATCAGCGGCGGAAAGAACGGATTGGCGATATCCGGCACGATCAAAGCGATATTCTTCGAGCGCCCGGTACTGAGGGCCTGCGCCACAGGATCAGGCGCATAGCCCAACTTCGCCGCCGCGGTGAGTACCCGCCGCACGGTTTCCTCTGTCAGCCGCTCAGGCTGGCTGAAGGCCCGCGACACCGTCGACCGCGCCACCCCGACCTCCGCCGCGACCGCCCCGATCGTCGGCCCGCGACTCGACCGCTTCATCTACGAACAGTCGCTGCTGGGCGGCGTGCCGGCGAGCAGCGCCGACATCCAGTCGAGCGCTGCCGGAGCGCCCTTTGCCGCCACTTCCAGATGCCCCACGCCGGGAAGCATCATCAGCGCCGCCCTCGAGCCGCCCTTGCACAGGGTCGCGAGATAACTTTGGGTAACGCTCGGATCGACTGTGGTGTCGGTTTCGCCCTGCACCAGCAGGACCGGAATCGCCGGGGGCAAGGCGCCGATGGTGTTCTCGTTCATCAAATCCTTCCAGGGCTCGAGGGCGTTGATGTCATCCACCGACAGGAAGCTCTTTTGCAAGGCATTGCCCGCCATCAGGCGCGGCATCACGTCCCAGATCGATTCCAGGCACTGGTCCGCCAGCCCGTTGATCGTGGCCTCGGCCGCCGGTGTAACCACCTGGGCCAGGGGCGCATCGAACACCTGGCTCCACGCCCACAACGTCATGGCAAGCAGGTTCTTGCCACCGGAGGTGCCGATATCGGCATCCATCAACACGCCGAGTTCAGTCGCCGGCGCCGCCGCCGCCACTCCAAGGATATGAAGCTCGGGTGCATAGTGCCCGGCCATATCCGCCGCGAACAGCACCGCCTGTCCGCCCTGCGAATGGCCCCAGAGAAAGACCTTTTCGCCTGGATCGCTCACCAGCGCACGCGCCGCCCGGATGGAATCGAGTACGGCGCGCCCTTCGCTGTCTCCGACCAGGAACGGATGCGGTCCGGGCGTGCCGAGGCCAGGATAATCGGTGGCGGTCACCACATATCCATGGGCCAGCATCGCCTCCAGCCCCTGCACCTGGCTCATCCCGTTGCGAGCCAGAGACGGCGCGCATTTTGACACCAGCCCGGAAGTCGGATGCGCCCAGGCGATAACTGGCCAGCCACCCTCAGGCATGGCCCCCGCAGGCACGAACACCATGCCGGAAACCGCAATGGCCTCGTCTTTAAGTCCCCGTGAACGGTAGAGCACGCGGTACTGCACCCCGCCGCCAGGAGCTGTTCCCATCTTCTCGCTGGCGATCACCGTGCCCGGCGTGCCCGCCAGTTGCGATGGCGCGGCGTCGTAGAAGGCGGTTTGCGCTCTCGCCGCTCCCATAAACATCAGTAGCGCCACAAGACCAATCAGGAAGGACCGCGTCACGTTCACCCCCTTGCCACCGCCTGTCAGCCTCGCCTGACCCATGACGACGTCACGGCCGCGCCGATCCCGACGCCGATCACCCCGCCCAGGATCTTGAAACCCACATCCAGTGCCCGTGCGTGGCGTGTCGCGGCCAGCATTTGCAGCAGTTCAAGCCCGACGGCCGCGCCGGCGATCAGCACCAATACCCAGACCAGGTGCCGCGGATAGGACAGCGCGAAGCCGAAGCCGACGACGGCAAATGCCACGAAGCGCTCGACATTGGGCGGCGCGGAAGTCATCGGCCGCAGCCCGATGGGCGACAGTGTCACGAACACGACGGCGGCGAGCAACAGCCAGGCGATGACCCTGGCGGCTCTTGGATCTATGCGCAAATTCAGCTCCGGGTCATACGGCGTTGAGCCGCATCTTCCGCGAGAATACCGTGAGCACAATAATCCAGCAGTCGAGGAAGATCGACCAGTTATCGATGTAATAAAGATCGTGCAGCGTACGGCCCTCGATCTGCTCGAAGGTCGAGGTTTCCCCGCGATAGCCGTTGATCTGCGCCCAGCCGGTAATGCCCGGCTTGATGCGCTGCCGATGCGCGTAGCTGGCAAGCTCATGCCCCAGCGCATCATCGTGCACCAGCGCATGCGGACGTGGCCCCACCAGGCTCATCTCGCCACGCAGCACATTGATGAGCTGTGGCAATTCATCGATCGACTTGGCGCGGATGAACCGCCCTACCCGCGTGATCCGGTCGTCTCCGGCGCGCACCTGCGTCATCTGGCGACCGCTTTCGGTGACGCGCATGGAGCGGAACTTCCAGATGTAGAAGGTCTCGCCATTGAAGCCGCGCCGCTCCTGCCGATAAAATACCGGGCCGGGGCTGTCCAGGGCGATGATCACGGCGACCAGCGCGAACAGCGGCGCCAGCAAGACTAGCCCGAACAGCGCCCCGCACACATCGAGAGAACGCTTCAACAGCACCGCACGGTCGCCCATCGGCTTGCGCAGGAAGCGCAGCGCATTGTTGGCGCCCATCGGCACGACGTCGAGGAACTTGAAGCTGGTATTGTCTGTAGCCGGCGCGCAGGCGACATTCACCGCGAAACGTTTGAGCTGGTTGGTGAGGCGTTCGAGCCCGTCCACATCCTCGAGCTCGCCCACCACGACGATATAGCCGGCACCCTTGGCGACCCATTCCTTGGCATTGTCGACGATGACCTGTTCCTGCAACGCGCCCGTGTCGTCGCGCACGTTTTCGAGGTGCAGCCGCCCGGCCAGCTGATAGCCCCAGCGCCACAGGCTGCCATTGAGCAGAAAACGCGTCACATCGGCGGCATTGCCGATGATCGCGAACTTTCGGTATTGCAGCCTTCCGGCGCGAATGCGGGTTCCCACGGCCGTATGGGCAACGCCCCGCACGCCCACCAGCACGGGCAAACCGATGACATAGGCCGAGGTCAGCGACACGCGCGACAGGTCGCCGGTTTTCCCCGCGAGAAAAGCGCCCAGCAGCGCCACCGCGAAAGCACCGGTCCAGGCCAATGCGCTATTGGTGAGGATGACATGCTGATACTCGCCATCTTCCAGGAACTTGGAGGCCGCGATGGCCGAACACGCGCCATAGACGACACCCACGATGGTCGAATAGGCCGCATAGAGTTCGAGCGGCACTGCGCTCAGCAACACATGCCCGAACGCAACATGATAGACGATAGCCGGCAGCAGCATCAGCAGGCTGGCCAGTGCGCCTTCCAGCAACCCGAACCCCCAGCACAGTGCGGCGTTGTCCACGACAACGCGCGGCGCCCGACGTCTCTCGACCCGCTGTTCAAATCCAAGCTGTTCCTGGGCCACGCGAATTTGCCTCAAATTGTTGGCAATATTGCTTTATTCAACTGCAATGCGAGTACCACGCGCGACTGTTCAGCCCAAGAACAGGGTTAAAACGCGGTTAACGATGATTGCCTCGCAAGCCAGCCTGGGGACAACATGTCCCCATTAAGGATACCGACGCTTTACCGGCTCTGCGCCGGCCGCAGCATGTTAGGACTTTGTTAACCCAGCCTGAGTGGCGCGAGAGTCTTGATGTTCCGTACCCGTTTGGTGGCCCTGCTGGCCACGAACCCTGCTTTTGTCGAACTTTCCGGCCGTACCCTCGAGGATCACGGGGGCTATAACGTTGCGACCTTCTCCAGCATCGGCGCCCTGACCACGTTCCTGCGCATTTCGCCGGTCGATGTGGTTGTCCTCGATTCCGAACTGCCGGGCGGCTCCGTCGTCGCCACCATCCGGGCATTGCGGCTGCATCCGAAACTGGCCAGTCCGGTCTTTTCGATCATCGCGCTGACCCGCGCCGATGCCGTTCCACCTCAGGCGTTGCTCGAGGCCGGTGCGGACTCGGTCCTGCAAAAGCCCGTGGCTCCAGGTCAATTGCTCGCCGAAGTGCAGAAATTTTATCCGCAGCGGCGCAGCCAGGTCGTGCACTACAGACGCCCGATCCAGCCCTCGATCGCCCGTAAGGCGCAGCCACACCGCACCGGCAACGTGATCCCGCTCTTCGGTGAGGGCCGGACGCCGCGCTGACTACCCGAGCAGCGCCTCGTATCTGTCGCCGATCTTTTCGACCGTGAAATCCACCGCCCGGCGCTTCAACACATCCGCCCCAAGCGGGTGCCGCAGGGTCTCGGCGATTGCCACGGCCAGCGCCTCGGCATCTCCCACCGGCACCAGGCTGCCCAACGCGCCATCGCTCAGAATTTCGCGCGGCCCGTGCGGCGCATCGGTCGACACCACCGGCACTCCGGCCGCCATCGCCTCGATCAGCACGTTCCCGAAGCCCTCGCTCGTCGAGGTGAGCACGAAGACATCGGCTGCCGCATAACAAGCCGCCGGGTCATTGACATAGCCCGGCAGCAGTACGCGATCCGCAATCCCAAGCGCCGTGGCTTCGGCGCGCAGTTCACTCTCCAGCGGCCCCTCGCCGAAGATGACGAGGCGCGCCCGCAGGCTCGCCGGCAATGCGGCGAAAGCCCGTAGCAATGTGTGATGATCCTTGACCGGCACCAGCCGCCCGGCCGCCGCGATGACCGGACCGTCGCCGAGCGCCGCCAGGTCGGCCTGCCACGGATAGCCCTTGCCTTCCGGAATTTTCATCGCCGGCAGGGGGTTGTTGATCACCGCCACTTTGGCCTTGGGAAAACCCCGACCGACCAGGTCCCGTCCGACCCCTGCCGACACGGCCACCGCCTTGGTGGCGCGGCCGGCGACGAGCGCCGATAGCACGATGGCGATGCGCGCGCCCAGATCGTTGGAGGGCAATGAGGCAGCCGCATGGAAACTTGGAAAGAACTTTGCCTTGTTCCAACCCAGGATCAAGGCCAGCGCGATGATGAGATTGGCGAATTCCGGCGCGCTGTAGACGGCATCGGGCTGCAGTTTGCGCAGCAGCCACAGGCTCTGCCACAGGCCCTTGAGCGTCGCCGGCTTGCCAAAACCCTCGCCGCGGATCGGCAGGCCGATATCCACCAGTCGCACCGCCTCGGAACGCAGCGCAGCGTTCGGCCCTGTGGCGTTCCAGGTGAAGAGCGTCACCTCATGCCCGCGCGCCGCCATCTCGTTCGCCATAAGGACGAACACCCGCTCGGCGCCGCCGCCCCCAAGGCTGGCGGTGTGGAAGACGATGCGTTTCGGCATCGTCGCCTAGATCGTAATTCTGGAGCGCTTGGGCTGGCGCAGGTCGCGGATGATGCCCATGCCGATGGCCAGCACCAGGCCGAATGCGAAGCCGGCAAACGCCCCGATGATCACCACCAGCACCGTACGGGGCGGCCACGACCTGTCGGCCGGCGGCACCGCAGTGGAGATGACCCGAACATTGGTGGTGTCGATCCGCTCCTGCTCGGTGATCTGCTGCGCCCTTTGCAGGAACGTCTCGTAGATCGCCGTCTTGGATGTGGCATCCCGCTCCAGTTCGCGCAGCGCCACCTGGGATTCGTTGTCGGTGAAGACGCTGCTCTTGAGGCTGTCGGTCTTGGCGTGCAGCGCCGCAAGCGTCGCCTTGGCTTCATCAAGCGACGCCTTGGCGGTCGCGACGATCCGACCGACCTCGGTCTTCAACTGTCCGTTGACCGTCGCCAGTTCGGCCTGCAGCTGCACGATGGTGGGGTGCCTCGGCCCCAGCACCATCGACTGTGAATCGAGCTGCTGCTGCAAGCCGCTTGCCTTGTCGCGCAATGCTGCAAGCGCCGCGGACGCCACCGTGTCCGAGGTGGTCGCGTTGCGGCCCGCGGCAACGATCGAGTCATAATTGCTCTGGGCGGCGATGACGCGCGACTGTGCGTCGCCCACCTGGCCGTTGAGCTGCGTCATCGACTGCGTGCTCACCAATTGCCCGTCGGCCGAGACGAGATTATTGGCGCGCTTATAGGCTTCGACCTTTTCCTCGGCGTCCTTGACGCCGCTCTTGAGCGTGTCGAGGCGATCATTCAGCGTCGCTGCGGCGCGTGCCGCGCCATCCGCCTCGGCCTTGGCCAATTCGTCCTGGAAAGCCTGGACGATGGCATCGGAGATATGAACGGCCTTGTCGGGCGTTTCCGCCGACACGGTAAGAGTGGCGACGAACGATTTCTCGTCCGCCCTGGTGCTGACGCGCTGCGCCAGACTGCCCAGTGCCGCCAGCTTCGGATCCGGCTTCGCCGTGCTGGCGTTGCCACCGCCGAACAGCTTGGAAATGCTGAAACTCGGGGTCGGATCGTAGAATTCCTTGTCATCGACGAGGTCGAGTTCATCCACGACGCGCGACAGCACGCTGCCGGAGGTCATGACGCGCAGCATGCTGCCGGCATTGAGCACCTGGCCATCCACCTGCCCGGGCGAGGAATAAAGATCGTTGGCCACCACCTGCAAATTGCTCGGATCGATCAACACATCGGCCTCGACCGTGTATTTCGGCTTGCTGAAGATGCCATAGGCACCACCCGCCACAGCGCCGACGGCCGCCAGCACCACGGCGACGGCCAGTCCGGCGCGCAGCCAGGCGAACAGCCGGCTAAAATCGAGCTCGAGGAAATCGCCGATCTTGTTGAGCGTCACCGTGGTGACGGGCTCCGCCTCCACGGGCATGCGCGCCGTCGCCGGTCCGTTTTTCCGTGCCGCTGCATCTGTGTCCAGACGCGCGAAAGCACGGGCGCCAGACTTGTTGGCGGAGAAATTGAACATATCGGACACGGACATGGCGTTAACGCCTCATTTTCCAAGCTGGGCTATTGTTAGGGCTTTATATACCAAGCCGCTCCGGCCGCTCCCGGAATGAACTTTCTTGGTTAAACTGCAGTCCGACCGCATCCATCACCAGGTGAAACGTGAGCTATTCGGCCGCTGATCCCCAACGATCGCTGTCCGGCGAAGCCCGTCGCCAGAACGCGCTGTCGCTGCTGTTCTTCCTGTGCGCGGCTTTCGCCTTCGTGCTGCGATTCGCCGTGTCGTCGCAGTTGATGGACATGGTGATGGACTACACGGCTGCCAGCGGCGCCTTCTACGAGAAGCTGCATTTCGGCACCTATGCCATCTACCTGCTGCTGCCCTTCGTGCTCTTTACCCGCCCCTTCGTGCTGCGCGGTGACGAGATCGGCAAGTTCAAGGCCCTGGTGCGCTTCTCAGGCCTCATGCTGGCGCTCGTCATCTACCTGTTCGCGACCGGGCGCGCCGGCTCGTCCGGCTTCATCATCGATACCTATATCGTCGCCGCCGCCGCCGGCCTCCTGATGTATGGGCTCCACGCCGATCTGCGGCGCGCTTTGGGCGATGTGACCCTCTGCCTTTTGATCCTCAGCGCCGTCATGGGCATTGTCGAGGAGATCACCCATCACCGCTTCCTGCCCTATGGGCTGGTGGAACTGCAGTTCCGGCCCATCGGCCTCACCGACCATCCGTTGTCTCTCGGGGCCCTGTGCGCCACCGCCATCGGTTTCGTCGTCCTGACGCGCTGGCGGGCCTGGGTCCGGGTCGCCGCCATCTTCGTGCTGTTCATCGGCTGCGCCGCCTCGGGCGCCCGCTTCTCGCTGCTGGTCAGCGTCGGCGAGATCCTTGCTCTCCTGCTGTTCGTGCGCTGGCCGCGCCTGACGCCCGCCAACGAGCGCAAGGCCAAGTTCGTGGTGCTCATGCTGACGCTCGCCGGCGGCGTCGTGCTCGTGGCCGGCCTGTTCGCCGGTGGGCTGCTGAACCGCTTCAGCCACACCATCTTCGACGAGAACTTCATGGCCCGCGTCACCATCTACCAGGTCTTCGACTACGTGGACTGGAAGCAGATCATGTTCGGCATGCGGGCCGATGACCTGATCGCCATCGTCAACGAAAGGCTGAAGCTGCCCACCATCGAAAGCGCCCCGGTGGTGCTCATCATGCTGCTCGGCCTGCCCCTGGCGATCCTGTTCATCATCCTGGTGTTCTGGATCCTGCTGCGCCTGTTGCGGAAGGCCCCGCTGCCGGCCTGGATCGGCACGACCGCCTTCATCCTGGCGGCGCTGTCCAACAACACGCTGTCATCCAAGACCTCGGTGATCGCCATCATCGTGGTGCTGCTCGTCGCCTATGGGGCACCACGCCCGCAAACCGAGCCGGAAGCCGTCGCCTGATCATCCTGCGCTGTCGACCACTTCCAGCCGTCCAACCCGGTTCAGGGTGTGAATGCCGGCCCGGTCCCAGGCCGGA
This sequence comes from Devosiaceae bacterium, assembly GCA_036499825.1. Lineage (GTDB taxonomy): Bacteria > Pseudomonadota > Alphaproteobacteria > Rhizobiales > Devosiaceae > Paradevosia. Next base: position 126,650 of record DASYCZ010000044.1, on the reverse strand, counting down.
CCGGCCCTGACGGGCTCCGGCGTCGTGAACACGACCGCGCCGTCATCCAGCAACGCCAGCTCCATCAGCCCGAGCCCACCGCCATAGCTCTCCGACCCGTTCTGCACGGGCAACACCAACCTGCCATTGCGAGAAATCAAAGCGCCGCCCGGCCGCGTAGCCGAATGGTCGATGGCGACGGGATTGAGCGCATGCGCCGACCACGGCCCGCGCAGCGATGGCGCCGCGTAGACCGCCATCGTATCCGAGGCGCTGCCCTGCCCGTAACGCTGCGTGCCCACCAGCCAGAAGCGACCTCCTGTCTCCAGCAGCGTTGCATCGTTGAAATCCAAACCCTCGAGCAGCACCGTATCCCGCACCCAGCGGTCCGGAAACTGCTCGGCCCGGTACAGCACGACCTCGTGCCCGCCGCTGCTTTCAGGGATCATATAGACGGCGCCCTCATGCGCAAAAACCTGCGGATAGGAGAGATGGTGCGCTTCCTCCAGCACCAGTCTCGGTACGCCAAACCGCCCATCGGCACCCAGCTCCGCCACCGAAATCACCCCCTTGCGGGTGGCATAGGGAAATTCCTCGACGAACAGATAGTGGCGGCCATCCTGCGCGATCACGAAGGGATCGGCGTAAAAGCGCGCCCCGTCGTCGGGCAGCACAGTGAATTTTTCGCCGTCCAGCCGGCCGGTCTCGGCGACGCCCGGGCCATCGATCAGCCTATAGGCCACCTGCCAGTAGAACGGTCGGCGTCCCATTCGGAGCTTGTGCGACAGCCGCCCCGCGATACCCCTGGCGACGAACGGCAGGTAATGCCTGAGGAACCCGTCATCCTGGGCAGTCTCTTCCACTATCTCGGCAAGTGCCGTGATCCGTCCTGCCGCGAAACGCGCCACGGTTTGCTCGATCAGCGCAATGGCGCCTGACAACACTTCGTTGCTGCTTCGCGACAGCCACAGGCGGTCGCTCACCATCGGCCGCGCCCGCCCCACTGCCACATCATCGAGATACGCCACGATTTCGGGCGATTGCCCGGTGCGCAACATCTGTCTCAGCCCTGCCGGAAACTGGCGCTGCCCGGAAAATTGCAGCCTGAGCACCGGCACCTCTGCCTTCGTCATCGTACCGGTAAGATCGACTATGAGCTGCGCCGGGCCACCCGCCTCGACCGTCAGGGGTTCGGCCACATTGGCCAGAGACGCTCCAAACCGTCGGCTCTCCAGCGCCAGGACCCTGTCGAGCCCCATCCGTTTTCCGATGTCCGCCGCGTGCCGTATCGAAACCTGATGGCCAGCCGAGCGCAGGCGAGCAATAAGCGCGCCTTCCCAAAGCCTCGACTGATTCCGATAGCCGATAATCTCAATATTAATCAAATTTTATCCAATTCAATTTGCCGGCATGCAAAAATGGCAGTATTCGCAGATTTTACAAACGCCTAGCCACAAGACGGTAAATGCCCCCCCGCTGTTAATCATATATTAAGACTTAACGAGAACCTCAGAGGCACTGCCGATAATATCAGATCCGTGGTGAGTTGGTTGACTCCCCATTAACCACGTCTGAGCGGCAGGACCGACCCATGAACTACATCTCTCTAACGCCGCCCATTCGCAAGCAGCGGCTGCTCATCGTATTCGGCACCCGCCCTGAAGCCCTCAAATGTTTCCCCGTCGCCCGTGCCGCGCTGGCGCATCCCGGCTTCGTCACCGAGATCTGTGTCACCGCCCAGCACCGCGAAATGGTCGATCAGGTGATCGAATTGACCGGCATGCCGGTCGACTACGACCTCGACATCATGCAGCCGGGACAGACCCTGTTCGACGTCACGTCCCGTGTCCTCACCCGCATGGCCGAGGTTCTGGAGCAGTCCAAGCCCGATATCGTCATGGTGCAGGGCGACACGACCACGGCGATGACGGCCGCCCTCGCGGCCTTCTACAAGCGCATCCCCGTCGCCCATATCGAGGCGGGGCTGCGCAGCCACAACATCAATTCGCCCTTCCCCGAGGAACTGAACCGCAAGATCGCCGGCGACATCGCCACCTGGCATTTCGCCCCGACCACCGAGGCGCGGGACAATCTCCTCGCCGAGGGCAAGAACCCGGACACTATTTTCGTCACCGGCAACACCGTGATCGATACGCTGCTGCATTTTTCGGGCGCCATGGACGGCGACCAGTTGATGCGCGACGACCTCGCGGCGCGCTTTCCCTTCCTCGATGCCAGCAAGAAGCTGATCCTCGTTACCGGCCACCGCCGCGAGAACTTCGATGGCGGCATCGACCGCATCTGCACCGCGCTCAAGGTGCTGGCGACCCGTGGCGACGTACAGATCATCTATCCCGTGCACCCCAACCCCAATGTGCGTGACGTCGTCAATGCGCAGCTCGGCGGGGTGCCCAATATCCATCTCGTCGATCCGCAGGATTATCTGCCTTTCCTTTATCTGCAGAAGCGCAGCCACCTCGTCCTCACCGACAGCGGCGGCGTACAGGAGGAAGCGCCCTCCCTCGGCAAACCCGTGCTGGTGATGCGGGAAAACACCGAACGCCCCGAAGGCGTCGCCGCCGGTACGGCTCGCCTCGTCGGCACCGATGTCGACAAGATTCTTTTGAACGCTAACCGCCTGCTCGACGACCCTGCCGCCTATCGCGGCATGGCCGAGCGGCACAATCCCTATGGCGACGGCCGGGCCAGCGCCCGGATCGTCGAGGAGTTGCTTCGTCATGTCTGAGATCAAGACCGTATCCGTCATCGGCATGGGCTATATCGGCCTGCCAACCTGCGCCATTTTCGCGAGCCGCGGGCTCGATGTCATCGGCATCGACGTCAACCAGTCGGTGGTCGAAAAGGTCAACCGCGGCGAGATCCACATCGTCGAGCCCGATCTCGATGGCCTGATCCAGAAAGTCGTGGCCAATGGAAAGCTCAAGGCGTTCACCACGCCGCAGCCCGCCGATGCCTATGTGATCGCGGTGCCGACGCCCATCACCGACGACCACAAGCCGGACATCAGCTATGTGCTGGCTGCCGCGCGGAGTGTCGCGACCGTCCTGAAAAGCGGCGACCTCGTCGTCCTGGAATCGACCTCGCCCGTCGGCACCACCCGCAAGATGACTGAGCTGCTCGCCGACTTGCGCCCCGACCTCAAATTCCCCATCGCCCATGGGGAAGATGCCGACGTGCTGGTGGCCTATTCTCCCGAGCGCGTCCTGCCCGGCAAGGTTCTGACCGAGCTCATCAACAATGACCGCTCCATCGGCGGCCTGTCGCGCAAGTCTTCCGAACGCACCGCCGCGCTCTATGCCAGCTTCGTCGCCGGCGACCTGTTCATCACCTCTGCGGAAAGCGCCGAGCTGGTGAAGCTGACCGAAAACGCCTTCCGCGACGTCAACATCGCCTTCGCCAACGAACTGGCGGCCGTCTGCCAGGACCTGTCCCTCAACGTCTGGGAAGTCATCGACCTCGCCAACCGCCATCCGCGGGTGAACATCCTGCAGCCCGGCCCGGGCGTGGGCGGCCATTGCATCGCGGTCGATCCCTATTTCATCATCGACGCGGCGCCCAACAACACCCGCCTGATGAGCTCGGCCCGGCGCATCAATTCCGATCGCCCGCACGCGGTGGTCAGGGACATCCAGGCCCTGCTCGATCCCACGCGCAAGCAGACGGTTGCCTGCCTCGGCCTCAGCTTCAAGCCCAATATCGATGACCTGCGCGAAAGCCCGGCCGTCGATGTGGTGAAGCTGCTCGCCGGTCTTCCCAACGTCAAGATCGTCGCCGCCGAGCCCAACACCAAAGGACTGCCGGCCGAACTCGAAGGCAAGGGCATCGTCTTCACCGACGCACTCTCCGCCATCGACCAGGCCGATATCGTGGTGTTGCTGGTCGATCACCGGCAGTTCAACCTCATCGATCCGGAAGCCCTCAAGGACAAGAAGCTGGTCGATACCCGCGGCTTGTGGACCTGGCGCAAGGCGCGCAAGCCCGACGCCCGTATCGAGGGCAAGAAATCCGCTGCCGAGGCCCAGATCGTCCACATTACCGGGAGGGCGGCATGACGCAATCCAACTGGTCGGAGCATGCGCTGCTGACGGCGCGGCGCCGGGAATTTCTCGGCGCCCCCATGCACGCCCTCACCATGGACGAAACACTGGCCCTCGCCGATACCGCGATGGCCGAGCATAAGCCGCTGCACCACACGGTGGTCAACGTCGCCAAGCTCGTGAACATGCGCAAGAACGCCGAACTTCGCGATGACGTCGCCACCGCCGACCTGATCAATGTCGATGGCGCCGGCGTGCTCTGGGGCGCGCGCCTGTTCGGCGTGAAGCTGCCGGAACGCGTCGCCGGTGTCGACATCATGGTCAAGCTCTTCTCGGTCTGCGAAGCCCGGGGCTACCGCCCCTATCTCCTGGGCGCCGAGCAGCACGTGCTGGAAGCCGTCCACCGCCAACTCGGCAAGGACCACCCGCGTCTTGTGGTCGCCGGCATGCAGGACGGCTATTTCAAGCCGGAAGACGAGGCCCGTGTCGTCGCGGCCATCAATGCTTCGGGCGCCGACTGCCTGTTCGTCGCCATGCCCACGCCGCGCAAGGAACGCTTCCTCAAGCAGTACCGCGACGTGCTCACGCCCAGTTTCGTCATGGGTGTCGGCGGGAGCTTCGACGTCTATGGCGGCAAGGTCGCCCGCGCTCCACGCCTGGTCCAGATGATGGGCTGTGAATGGCTGTTCCGCATCGCCCAGGAACCCGGTCGTCTGTGGCGCCGCTACTACGAAACCAACACCGCCTACGCGGCCCTGCTCTGGCAGGAATTCTGGGGCCGGCAGATCCGGCGCTGAGCCACGCTCCGCCTTGGGCAAGTGCTCCTTGCTCCACCCCACCCTTAATCCCTCCCCATCCAGGGGAGGGAAATCCCGACTGAAAATCCGGCGTCTCTAGAGCTTCCCTCCCCCTTGTGGGGAGGGATTGAGGGTGGGGGTGGGCAACCACCACAGCACCGCGGCCCCGCTTCGGCGGGGATTTTTGTTTCAAGCCGTCCGCACCCGACGGCGCAGTTTCCCGATCAAAGCCAGCGTCGCTTCCGGACTGACCAGCGAGGTCAGCGCCAGGAACACCAGCCCGCCCGCACACCCGCCTGCGGCCAGCTTGAGTATGACCCAGCTGTCGCCCAGCGCCGCGCTCGTAAGATTGGCCACCACGCCGGTCGAGGCCGCGATGATCACCGACAGCCCGATATCCCGCCACGGCACCGGCACCGGCGTCAGCCGCTCACTGATGATGATGCAGGCAATGAGGCTCATGAGCGAACCGCCCGCCAGTGCCGTTGCTGCACCGACCTCCGCCAGACGCGGTATCAGCAGCAATGACAGCGCGATCGTGCCGACCGAGCCCAGCGCATTGGGAATGATCAGCAGCCAGGGCCGTTTATGCGCATGCGCCACCGTGCCGTAGACGAAACTGGTGAGATTGGCGCATAAGACGCCGAAGGCGATGATCGGAAACAATTGCGTGGCATGGCCATGATAGTCGGCCGGCAGCACCAGATTGGTGATGTCGCCGCTCAGCGCCACGAGCAGCGCCGCCACTGGCAGGCTGAGCCGCATCATCAATGCCAGCAGATGCGAGAGATACCGTCCGGCCGCCGCCGGCCCCTCCTCATCGAACCGGTTCACCGCTTCGGGGAAGGCCCCCATGTTGATGGCGTTGGCCACCATGTCGATCGGCTGGCGCGCCAGCGCATAGGCAGCGGCGAACACCGCCACCGCACCCGCATCATAATAGACTTTCAGGAATACCCGCTCGGCATTGTTCAGCCCGAAGCCCACCAGCGCCATGATGATCAGCGGTACGCCGAGCACGAAAAACTCGCGATGCGTGAAGCGCGGCGGCCCCGGCACCACCCGACCGAAGGCCAGGGCGCAGGCCGCGATGCCCGCGATCAGCACCGCCAGGCTCGATCCCAGCGACACCATCAGGAACGAATCGTGGAAGATAAGGATCGCGCCGATCGGCAGCACCAGTTGCAGCAGGGCGCGCAGGAATTCCAGCATCGAATAGGCCGAGTGCCGCTGCTGCATCTGCAAGACCGTCAGGGCGAAACGGCCGATCGAGCCGACCACCAGATAGGTGCATACCGCGATGGCGAATTCCAGCCACCGCTCCGGCACCACCACGGCTGACGCAATGACGGAGATCACCAGCCCCAGCGTCGTCGTCGCCAGCAGCACCCGTCCCGCCAGCAGCAGGCTGCCGCGGCTGATGTCGCCCTTGCCGCCAAGCCGCAGCAGCGCGATGCGCAGCCAGTTGGTGACGGCGACGTCGGTCAGCTCCCCGACGGTTACCACCAGCGTCAAGAGGCCATATTCGGTCTGGTTGATCAGCCTCGTCGCAATGACCAGCAGGAGCAGCGACGAGATGCGCGTCAACAAGATCGCGGGCGCATAGATAAGGGTAGAACGCAGCAGCAAGGGACCGGCTTTCAGGCCCGCTCTGGGCCGTTTGCATTTGATTAACCCTTCGCCATCGCCCCACCTAGTGAAATGGCTGTCCAAGGTAAATAGCCGCAATTTTAGCGGTTAACCGTCCCTTAAGGCTCCGCTTTGGGGTCCGCCAAGTCCGGGCTATCAAACTCCCATCATGTTGCAGCGTCTTGACCTCGATCGAAACATTCATGTGCTGATCACCACCCCGTCGGGTGTCACCGGTCGCGGTGGCATCGACCGTGTGATGGGATCGCTGAAAGCCGAACTGGAACGGCAGGGGCCATGCGACGTCGAGGCCAGCTTTGCCTCGACCCGGGGCACCGGTTACGTGGCGCTGTCGCTCTTTCATACGCTCCGGTTCTGCTTCAAGATGCTGTTCGGGCGCCTCTTCGGCCGCGTCGATGTCGTCCATATCAACGTCTCGAGCAATGGCAGCACCTACCGCAAGATGGTTATCGCCTGGTGGGCGCGACTGCTTCGCATTCCCTACGTGCTGCATCTGCACAGCGGCTACTATCACGCCTTCTGGAGCGATCGGGATACCCTGCTCAACCGCCTGATCCGCGACATGTTCGAAGCCGCCGCGCAGGTTGTGGTCCTCGGCCGTGTCTGGCGCGATCTCGTCGCCGCCAGGGCGCCCCGCACGGCTAGCAGCATCGTCATCATTCCCAATGCCACCGAAGTGCCGTCGCGTGCCCATGTGGGTGGCGGCGAGCGCGTCCACATCCTGTTCCTCGGCCGCCTCAGCGACGGCAAGGGCGTGCCCCAGCTCGGCGCTGCGCTCAAGAACATGGAGCAGCTGCCAGGCTGGCGCGCCACCATTGCGGGCGACGGCGAAGTCGAAGCGGCGCGCCGTAAGGCCGTCGAACTCGGCCTCCACGACCGCGTCGATATCCCCGGCTGGGTCGGCCCTGACCAGGTCGCAACCCTCCTCGCCGAAGCCGATATTCTCGTCCTGCCATCATTCATCGAAAATCTGCCTCTGTCCGTCATCGAGGGCATGGCTTCGGGCCTCGCCATCGTCACCACGCCCGTCGGCGCCGTCGAGGACATCATCACCAATGAAGAAACCGGCCTCCTGGTCCCGCCCGGCGACGTCGCCGCACTAACCACGGCGCTGACGCGGCTCGTTGAAGACCCAGCGCTCCGCACGCGCCTGGGCCAGGCCGCCATGGCGGTGCATCGCGAACGTCTCGAACTCGCCCCCTTCGCCAATTCCATTCGCAATGTCTGGAAGCTGGCGGCCGGTCGGAGGACAAGATGAGCGTCGGCATCTCCGAAAACGCCGCCAGCGTTGCGGCGACGCCCAGCCACGCGGCCATCGCCGTCGGTTTTGTCACCGACGCTGCAATCTGGGCCGACCTGATCGGGCGCGCGCCCTTCCCGCACCTGCCGCAGAGCTTCGCTTATGGCGAGGGTAAGCGCGCCAAAGGCTGGACCGTCCGGCGTGCCGTCTTCCGTGAGGATGACCGGGTCATTGCTTTCGCCACCGTGCTGGAGCGCCGTATCGCGGGTATCCGGATCGTCACCCGCATCAATCGCGGCCCCATCTTCCTCGACGCGACACCATCGCCCGAGCGCATCATCGCGGTCTACAAAGCCCTGCGCCGGCGCTGGCGCGGCCCGCTGCTCATCGGCCCGGCCCTCGAAGCCGGCGAGGCCAGCAGCGCCCAGTTGCGTGCGGCGGGCTTCCGTCTCCGCCAGGAGCAGGGCTGGCTTTCCGGCCGCATCGATCTCCGCCCCGACGAACAAAAACTCTGGGCGGGGCTAGCCTCGACCTTTCGCAACCGTGTCCGCAACTCCGAAAAGGCCGGCGCCACCCTCAGGATCGGCAGCGATGCCGAAACCTACGAGTGGATGCTGGCGCGTCACGCCGACAATATGCGTGACAAGCATTTCAGCGCCGTCGACGCCACGTTGTTGCGCGCCATGCGCGCCGCGGCGCCCCAGGACGTACTGATCTTCCAGCTTGTCCATGACGGCGAACCCGTCGCCGGCATGTCGGTGGTTCGCTTTGGCTCCAAGGCGGAGTATCATATCGGCTGGTTCGGTCCCGAAGGGCGCAAACTCAACGCCGGCAATTTCCTGATGTGGGAAATCCTGAAGGAGTTGAGGCGCCGCGGCACCACCGATTTCGACGTCGGCGGAATGCGTCCCGGCGACGGCTATACGCGCTTCAAGCGCACCATGCATCCGGCCGAGTTCCAACTCGCCGGCGAATGGATGAGTTTCTGAACCGGCTGGGGGCGGCATGAGTTTGATGGATACCGCCCGCGGGGCCTACACACGCAGCCCGCGCTTCCTGCGTCGAACGGCTGGCCCCCTGCTCGCCATGATTCCGACGCGCCTCAAGTTCGGCTCCAGCTATAGGGTGTGGCGGGAGCGGATCGCGCTCGCCGCCACCGATCCGGCCTATGCCGGCGCCCAGCAGCTTGCCGCCTTTCGATCACTGCTGGCCAAGGCACACGAAGGCAGCCCATTCTACCGCTGCCTCATCGACAAGGCTTTTGGTCCCTGCTTCGACCCCGATGCCATCGAGCTCTCGGACCTCAGCCGCCTGCCCGTCCTTGGCAAGGACCAGTTGACGAAAGCCGGTGACCGCGCCCTGGCCGTGCCGCGTTGGCAGGTCGACGTGGGCACCACCAGCGGTTCCAACGGCGAAGCACCCTTCAGCTTCTACCTCGACAAGGACCGCAGTGCCCGCGAAATGGCCTTCGTCTACGACGTCTGGTCCCGTACCGGCTATGCCGAGGGCGACGCCCGGGCCTGCCTGCGGGGTTTCGGCGTGGGTGCCCACAGCGAGCGTCTCCATGAATGGGATCCGGCGCTTCGCGAACTGAGGCTCTCCGCCTTCCCGCTGACCCGTGCGGACGTCGCCCTCTATCTCGATCTGATCGACGCGCGCCGCATCCGTTACATCTATGGCTATCCCTCATCGGTTGAACTGATGTGCCGGCACATGCGCGCCCTCGGGCGCAGGCCGAAACTGCCCATCAGGGGCCTGCTGCTGATCTCCGAACCGCTTTACGACCACCAGCGCCGCGCCATCGCCGAAGTGCTCGGCGATGTTCCAATCGCCTGCTTCTACGGTCTTAGCGAAAAAGCCCTGTTCGGCGCCGAAGTCGCGGGCAGCCCAGGCGTCTACGACTTCAACCCGCTCTATAGCCTGGCCGAACTCCTCGACGAAAACGACCAGCCGATAACCGAGCCGGGTCGCGAAGGGCGCCTCGTCGGCACCAGCCTCCTGACCACGGGCATGCCCTTCATCCGCTATGATACTGGCGACTATGCCCAACTGGTGGAACGCCCCAGCGCCGAAAACGGCCAGCGGCTGCGGGTCAAGGCGCTAAGTCCCCGCCGGAAGCCCGATTACCTCGTCGCTGCCGATGGCAATCGCGTCGTGACCGTTGACCTCACACCGGAAAACCCGGTTCTGTTCAACGGCATCGATGAATTCCAGTTCTACCAGGATACGCCCGGCCAGGTGCTGATCCGCTACATCCCGTCTCCGGACGGCAGCGCCGCCGATGCGGAACGGCTGGCCACGCACCTCCAGACCCGGGCCCATGGCCGCCTCGACTTTTCCACCCGGCGGGTCGAACGCATTGCTGCCGGCCGCGGCGGCAAACGCGCCTTCATCGACCAGCGCCTCGATCTCTCCCGCTACTGAACTTGCGGCTCGAGCCCCAGCGCTTCCAAGAGCTTCATGTCCGGCACGGCCGGGCCTTTGGGCTCGATGACGCTCATCCCGAACGGATTGGAATATTCCCAGATCGACCAGGGGATACCATAGTGCTCGGCTTCCTCGCGGACTGCCGCGAGATAGCGTAAGCGATCGGCATCGAACGCCCCGCTTCGCCCATCCGCAGACATCAGCATGGCGCCGAACTCCCCCATGAACAGGCGTTTGCTCGGAATGTTGTGCTTTTGAGCCCACGCCACCGCCTCGCCTAACCGCCTTTCCACCTCTGCCGGGCCCCAGCCTTTGCCAAAATAGTCGTCGATCGCGTCGCTGACCGCAGCGATATCGGCTGCCTGTTGCGCCTGGGTGAGACCAGCGGCCCTCATATGCCCCCTGAGATTGTCCAGCACCGTCTCGCGTGAGCCTTTGTCGGCCGGCCACGGCAGCCCCGATGCGAAGGCCTTGGGATCATCCAGCCGCTGATGCGTGAAACTGTGCGGCTCATACATATGGAAGCTGTAGTAGATATTGGGATCATCGAAACTCGGATCGATATCGACGAGCCCGGTGACGTCGCCACCACAGGCGCCGGTCGCCACGATCGTGAGATCGGCACTGACCTTGCGCACCGCCGCGACCGTCGTCGCCATGATCCGCTGCCAGTCGTCGCTGCCACCGGCATCGCACGGATAATAGGCCGGCTCGTTGTATGGTTCGATCGCCACCTTGTCCGTGCCGATCGTGACCAGCATCCCGGCCACATCCGCCACCATCCGCTCATAGCCCCTGATCCCGGCGCTATCGGCCCCGCCATTCACCAGGTCCATGCTATAGGCCGGCACTTGTGTCACCCCATGCAGGTCAAACACCACCCGCAGCCCCGCCGCGGTGACGCGCCGCAGTGCCTTGGACAGCACATCCAGCGCTTCCTGGCGCCGGCCGCCCGTACTGTCGAGGAGCGGACCGGGATCGACGGTGAGCCGGATGAAATCGAAGCCCATTGCCCGGATGCGCTTGAATTCATCGCCGGCAGGCCAGTCGCTGAGCGGGCGATAGCCCGATAGCCATTCCTCTTCGGTGTGATAAGGCGGCCAGCGATACGATCCGTCCTGCGCCAGCGGTGCCCAGTTGAGCCATTCGTGCAGCCCGACGCCGTGCCGCAGTTCGAGCACCATGGCGCCTGCCCCGTGGGTCAGCGCCAGAACCATCGCCAATGCACCGAGCGCTCTCTTCATCGCGGCCTCCATCAGGTGTCGGCGATATTAACCCCATGAATCGAAAGCCGCGCTCCCCCCACGCGGTTTTCGCCCGGCATGGTGTATCAGGATTGAAACGAAGGGAGGCCGGATGCGGCTCGGCTGGTACATCAATCGCCTGCGCAGCATGGAGCCGGCCGAGGTGCTGCACAGGCTGCTGGAGAAGCGGCGGCAACTGGCCTCGCGCCATCGCCACGAAGGCTGGTCGCTTTACCCCGCCGCCGCCCTGCACCCGGTGCTGCCGGGCCTGCGCCAGCAGCTGGAAACCGCAACCCCGGAACAGCGCCAGGCCATCCGCCTTGCGACTGACGGCACCCTTTCGGGCCACTTCGCCGCCCTCGGCCGTCAGTGGCCGCCGCGTGACCCGGCGGCCCTGTTTCCCGCCGACCTCTGGCGCCTCGACCCCGTCAGCGGCAGCTTCTGGCCCGGTGCCGAAACCTATGCCTTCGATATCGACTTCCGGCACGATGGCAGCCGTGGTGACATCAAATATGTCTGGGAAATAAATCGCCTGCAGATGCTGCCCGCCCTCGCGACGCATGCCCTGCTCGAAGGTGATACCCGCGCCCCCTCCACCATCGCGGCCATCATCGCCAGCTGGCATGCCGCCAACCCGCCCTTCCGCGGTGTCGGCTGGTCGTCGGGGATCGAAGTCGCCTTGCGGGCCATCAGCCTGATCGTCACCCTGGAGATCGCGGGCGACCAGCTCGACACCGAGACCCGGAACCGCACCGCTGAAATCCTCGCCGCCAGCGCTTACTGGCTGCCGCGCTTCCCCTCCAGATATTCCTCGGCCAACAACCACCTCGTCGCCGAATTGGCGGGCCGCTATCTCATCGGCCTCGCTCTTGGTCAAAACGATCCTGTCGCCCGAGCCGACCTCATTGCCGAGATCGACAGGCAGATTCTCCCCGACGGCGCCGGGGCCGAACAGACCCCCACCTATGCGGCCTTTACGGCTGAGCTGGCGCTCCTTTGCGCCCTTGCCGCCCGACAAGGCGGCGAGCCCTTCCCCGCCGAATTCACCGATCGCCTTGCGGCCTTCGCCGATTTCATCGCCTGGCTCGGACCATCCACCGCCCCGCTCGGCGATGACGATGAAGGTCGGGTTCTGACCCTCGGCCACGAACCGGACTATTCCCGCTCCGTTTCCAGCGCCATCAGCGGCTTCCTCGCAAGGCCCGGCATCACCCCGGCACCAGCTGACTTCCGCACAATGGTCTTCGGCTCTCCAGCGGCGGCCATACCCACGCCCGCGGGCCTCCGCACGTTTCCGCAAGGCGGTCTCTCCGCCTGGCATGGTGAAATGCAAGGCCGCCATCTCGACCTGACCCTCGATCACGGCCCCTTGGGCTACCTCTCCATCGCCGCCCATGGGCACGCCGACGCATTGTCGCTGACGCTCGGCATCGATGGCATCCCAATCCTGGTCGATCCCGGCACCTTCCTCTATGGCTCCGGGCGCAGCTGGCGTGACTGGTTCCGATCGACGCCGGCTCACAACACCCTCAACATCGACGGCGTCAGCCAGAGCACCATTTCGGGTGCCTTCAACTGGTCACACAAAGCCGTCGCCACCCTGGTCGAAAGCCGCGATGCACCGGACTGGCTGCTCCGCGCCACCCATGACGGCTACCGGCGCCGCTTCGGCTGCCTGCACCAACGCACCGTCGAGCGGACATCCGAGGGGATAGCCATCTCCGACCAGCTCATCGGCACTGCCCATGAGGCCGAAATTGAGGCCGAAATCGTCTTCCAGCTCTCCCCCGACCATCGCGCCAGCCTGGATGGCAGGACAGTCACGATCCTCTACGAGGGCGAGCCGGTTCTCACCATGCGCCTCCCCGATTCGGCGATCCACATCTCGAGGGGTGGCGATGCGCCGGGCGAGGGTGGCTTCGTCTCCCCGCACTTCGGCCTGAAGCTTGCGGCCGATCGTGTGACCTGGCGAGGAACCATCGACGCCGCGGGTGTGACCACGCTGCTTTCACCTGTCTCGCCGGCCTGAACGCCCGGAAATCGAACGCCGCCGGCGCCGGCCCGAGCGTTAATAATGTTCTAACAATTCACAAGCCTCAGCCCCGCCGATCTGCCAATTTAACGGCGTCCGGCGCGCTTTTGCCCCATCCATGCCAGGCGGGCACCCGACTCGAAACAGTCACGACGCGACAGGCAATTCCGCGCTCTCGGCGCCGAATAGCAGGAGCTATTGCAATGATGATGATTTCTGACTTTATCAGCAAGATATTGGAAAAAGTTTCGAGCCCGAACGGCCTCGCCGCCGGCCTGCTGCTACTCACTGCCCTGGGCAGCGCTCTCGTGGCCTATTGGCGTACCGCCGAACATAAATCCTTCCTGGATTTCTTCGAGTTCGCCTTGCCCAAGGAAGTCATCATGCATCCGTCGGCACGGGCCGATGCGCTGTTCTGGATCACCAAGCGGTTCGTCATGCCGGTCGTGCTGATCCCCTTCGGCATCTCTTTCGTTGCGCTGGTCGGCTATCTCACCAACCAGCTGGTCGGCGGCCTGTTCCATCTCAACGGCCCGCTCATCGCCGGTCCTGCCAGCCCGCTGACCGTCATCATCTTCACCATCACGATGCTGATCGCCTACGATATCTCCTATTACCTCTATCACGTGGCCCAGCACCGCGTTCCGTTCCTGTGGGAGTTGCACAAGGTGCACCATTCGGCCTCGGTGATGGTCGGCATCACCAAGGATCGGGTGCATCCCTTGGATGACGTGATGAACCGCGCCTGGGATGGGGTCATCCCGGGCATCTGCTTCGGCCTGTGGTCGCTGATCGCCCTCGATCCCGTCGAAGTCGCCATCTTCGGCGTCAACGTCTACGTGATGCGCAATATCCTGATGATGGATTTCGTCCGTCATACCCATTTCAAGATTTCGTTCGGCCCGCTCAACAACATCGTGCTCTGCCCGCACTGGCATCAACTGCATCACAGCGTCGATCCGCGGCACTACGACAAGAACTTCGGCCTGCTGTTCTCCTTCTGGGATCGCATCTTCGGCACGCAGTTCGTTCCCGATCCCGACGAGGACTTCACGTTCGGCCTGATGAACCGCGAGGCCGACCAATATCAGTCATTGTTCGGGCTCTACATCCTGCCCCTGCAAAAGATGTGGGGTCACATCGCGCGTCGCTTTGGCCGGCGTCCGGCCGACATCACCGCGCAGCCTTCGGAAAGCTCCCAGCCATGAACGCCCACGCCGCGCTCGATCTCGTGGGCACCGAACGTTTCGAAATCGTCCGCACCGGCCACCGCCTGGCCGAAATCGGACCGGCCTGGACCGATTTGTGGCGCCGCGTCGACGGCCTCGCCTTCCAGAGCCACGACTGGATCACAGCCTGGTGGGAAACCGCCCCCGACCAAAGCCAGCGCGAACTGCGCATCGGCCTTGGCTGGAGCGGCAACACCCTCATCGCCGTGGTGCCTCTTGCCACGGCCAGGCGCAAGGGCCTGCGCATGCTCGAATGGGCTGCCAGCAGCTATTGCGATTACGGCGATATTCTCATGGCGCCCGAATGCCCGCCCGCCGCGCTGCAGCGCCTGTGGACCCAGCTATCGGCCGGCGGCGGCTTCGATATCGCATTCCTCAACCGCCTGCTGCCCGACGCCACTTTCCGTCGCTTGCTCGCGCAGCCCCCGACCGGTGTCAGGCTGCGCCCCAATCATCGCAGCGAGGCCAGCTATCGCGTCACCGGCGACTGGACGAGCGGTACGGCCTGGTACGAATCCCAGTCCAAAAAGACCCGCCAGAACTACCGGCGCGGCCGCAAGACTCTGGAAGAAGCCGGCCGGCTGGAGTTCCGCCTGTTAGGGCCTGACGAGCCGATGGCCCCCGTGCTCGAGCGGCTCTCGGCGCTGAAGCGCAAATGGCTTGCTGCCCGAGACCACGAATCCGAACTCTTCGACGAAGGCGCCCCCGCCCTCGCCGCGCTTGTCGACGTGCTGGCGCGCCTCGGTATCCTGCGGGTCTTCGTGCTCGAATGCGACGGCGTATTGATCGCCGTGTCGATCAATTTCGTGCAACGCGACACCATGATGGCGTTCGTCACCACTTACGATCCCGATTTTGAACGGGCCTCGCCCGGCGTTCTGTTGATGATGGACTATATCCAGTGGTCGATCGACAACGGCCTCGACATGGTGGATTTCCTCTGTGGCGCCGAACCCTTCAAGCTTCGCTTCGCCACGAGTTCGGTGACCCTCGACACCGTGATGGGCGTGCGCACGCCGCAAGGCTCGCTGGCATCGCTCGCCGACCGCGTCCGTCACACCATCCGGACGGCGCGGGAGCGCCGGCGTGTCACCGCACCGGCGGTGCCGGAGGAACTGAGCGCTTGAAATTCTGGAGGCCTTGCCTCGGATTCGAACCGAGGGTGTGAGGATTTGCAATCCTCCGCGTCAACACTCCGCCACAAGGCCATAACGGACGACTAGCACTCCGGCGTTAATGGAGATTTACGGGGGAGATGGGCCTGCTGCCGCAGTCCAGCCACAACACCTCCCCGTCAGCATGTCCGCCAGGTGTCCCGGGCGCAGAAAAGCGCCCAGGAATGATTTCCATGAACCTGCTCGCAGGATCAGGCGATGGCCCGCAGGGCCGGCCGCGCTATGCCGCCGCTCTGGCGCGGCACCCGGCCTTCGACGGGATGTGCCGGATCGTTGAAGCCCGGCGTCGACGGATGACCG
Organism: Devosiaceae bacterium; assembly: GCA_036499825.1. Lineage (GTDB taxonomy): Bacteria > Pseudomonadota > Alphaproteobacteria > Rhizobiales > Devosiaceae > Paradevosia. The sequence goes on along the minus strand of DASYCZ010000044.1, from coordinate 110,519 downwards.
GGCGCCACCAGCCGGTCGACCAGCGCTTCATCATCGGCATCGAGCTTGACCTGCAGGGCGCGGGCATAGTTGTCCCAATGCGCCTCGGTCCGCGGTCCCGCGATGGCTGCAGTGACCAACTGGTTGTTCAGTACCCAGGCCAAAGCGAAATCGGCCGGATCGATGCCTTTGGCCCCTGCATGGTCAGAGATCTGCTTGGCGACATCCAGTGATTCCGGACGCCACTCGGTCTCGAGCACGCGCTTGTCACCACGGCCCACGCGGCTTTCAGCATCGGGCTGCTGTCCGGGCTGATATTTGCCGGTGAGAATACCACGCGCCAGCGGCGAATAGGACACGACGCCGAGGCCATAATACTGCGCCGCCGGCAACTGCTCCGCCTCCGCCGACCGCGTCACGATATTGTAGAGCGGCTGGCTGGCCACCGGCCGGTCGATGCCCAACTGGTCGGCGATATGGGCGACCTCGGCAATACGCCAGCCGCGGAAATTCGACACGCCGAAATAGCGTAGCTTGCCGGCACGGATCAGGTCGGCGATCGCCCGCACCGGCTCTTCCAGCGGCGCATCGAACACGGCACGGTGGAAATAAAGAATGTCGATATAGTCGGTTCCCAGGCGCTTGAGGCTGCTGTCGACGGCTTCGATCAGCCACTTCCGCGAATGCCCGCCGATATTGGGGCCCTTCTCGCGGGCATTGACGAATTTCGTCGCCAGCACCCAATGATCGCGTTTGGGTTTGATGGCCGCGCCCACCACTTCCTCGGAACGGCCGCCATTGTAGACGTCGGCAGTATCGATGAAATTGATCCCCTGCTCGCGCGCCTTGTCGATGATGCGCCCTGCTTCGAGGTCGGGCGTCTCACCGCCGAACATCATGGTGCCAAGGCATAGCGGCGAAACCTTGAGGGCGCTGCGCCCCAGGTAGCGGTAGTCGACCATCATCTTCTCTCCATGCAGACGTCTGGGTTCGTCTTAGTTGTATCGCCCGAAACGCGTTCCCGCCAATCGCTCGCGATAAAACTATGCGCGGCGCCGCACCCCGCGGTGCAGCGCCGCGCCGAATCCAGACGGTCTTAGGTGGAGTTTACGCCAGCTTCTGCCCGACGGTAATCGTCAGGCTGCCAAGCCCCTCGATGCTGCCGACGATCACGTTGCCGGGCAGCACCGCGCCGACGCCGCTCGGCGTACCCGTGAGGATGATGTCGCCGGCCTCCAGCGCGAAATAGCGCGACAGATTGGCGATGATCTCCGGCACCTTCCAGATCATCATGTCGAGATCGGCGTCCTGCTTGGTAACCCCATCAACGGCGAGGCGTATGGCGCCCTTCTCCTTGTGGCCGACCGCCGCCACCGGATGGATCGCGCCCACCGGGCAGGACTGGTCGAAGGCCTTGCCCAATTCCCAGGGCTGGTTCGGGCGCGTCGACTGTCCGTCGACGCTGCGCCGCGTCATGTCGAGGCCGATGCCATAACCGTAGATATGGCCAAGCGCATCCTCCGCAGCGATGTTGTAGCCACCCGACTGCATCGCCACCACCAACTCCAGCTCATAGTGATAATTGCTGGTCATGGGCGGATACGCCGCGGTGGCGCCATCCTGGACGATGCTGTCCGTCGGCTTCTGGAAGATGATGGGAAAATCCAGTTTCGGATCGCCACCCATTTCCTTGACATGAGCAACATAATTCTTGCCGATGCAATAGATTCGGCGCACCGGGAACCGCGCGTCGCTTCCTGCGACCGGCAGGCTCACGGGCGTGCCTGCGTCCACAACATAGCGTCCGTTCAGCGTCATCTACCGTTCCTCGTCTTATCCTTGGCAACCGTCAGCGGGCTTCCCGCAGGCACGCCTTGACATAGCGCAGCTCACCCCTATTGAAAAGATTATTATGCATATAATCCAGAATAATACTTTATACGATCACGAGGCGACGATTGAAGATCGCTCACCTCTGTGCGACATAGAAGGTCTGATGCGGGATGTGGTGACATGGCGGAAAAGCTGGATAAGGCGACGACGGCGACGGTGGTCAGCGACCAGTTGCGGCAGGACATCCTGCGGGGCACCCTCGAGCCCGGACAAAAACTCGCCATCGACGCCATTGCCCAACGCTACGGCGTCGGCACCAATCCGGTGCGCGAGGCCCTCAACCGCCTCTCTTCCGAACGCCTTGTCGACCGCCATGACCAGCGGGGCTTCTTCGTTCCATCCATCGATCTCGAAGGCTGGCGCGAGCTGGTCAAGACCCGCTGCTGGCTGGAGACCAAGGCGCTGGAGGAATCCATCCGCAACCGTACCACCGCCTGGGAAGAACAGATCGTCTTGACGCTGCACCGCATGTCGCGTTCGCCCTGGACCGAGCGCGACACCGACATGAGCAAGCGCGCTTTGCACGAGGGCCATCATCGCGATTTTCACATGGCGCTGATCGCCAATTGCGGCTCGTCTTGGATGCTGCAGTTCTGCGAGGTGCTGATGGACCACGCCCAGCGCTATATATTCGTGGCGGCGGGCACCGGCTATTCGCGCCAGCACGCCACCGAAGAGCACAAGGAAATCGCCGACGCCGCGCTCGATGGCAGGATCGAGATGGCCTGTGCGCTGCTTGTCGCCCACTACACGCGCACGCTCGGCATCATCGAGCAGATCATTCGCGCCTGAACCACCGGCGACAAGGAGCTTTCCATGCTGCATCGCGACTTCATGCGACCCGGCCGCTCGGCCACGATCGCCGAAAACGGCATGGTGGCAACCTCGCACCCGGCCGCCTCTCTCGCGGCGCTCGATATCCTCAGGGCCGGCGGTAACGCCGTTGACGCGGCCGTTGCCGCCGTTGCCGTCCAGGGCGTAGTCGATCCTCACATGACCGGCATCGGCGGCGATTGCTTCGCCATCTATGCTGCCGATGGCAAGCAGCCCGTGTCGCTGAACGGCTCCGGCTTCGCGCCCGCTGCGGCAACGCTCGATCATTATCTCGAACGCGGCGCCACCAGCATTGCCGAAGACACTGCCGACGCCGTCACCATCCCGGGGGCCGTCGACGCCTGGTGCCGGCTCATCGCCAGCCACGGACAGCTTTCGATGCCCCAAGTGCTGGCCCCCGCCATTGCGGCCGCCGAAAACGGCTTCCGCGTTACGCCGCGTGCCTGGCTCGATTGGGACAAGTTTCAGCGTCGCGCCGGCAGCACGCCAGCGGGCGCCGCGCAGTACCTGCCTGGCGGCAAGCCGCCGCGCATCGGTGACCGCCAGTCCAATCCGGCGCTGGGCAGAACCTTGCGGGAGATTGCCAGCCGGGGCCGCGCCGCGTTTTACGAGGGCATCGTGGCGGAAGAACTCGTTGCCCTCCTTCGGGCGCGCGGCGGTCTCCATGCACTCGACGACTTCGCCGCCTACACCGCACTCGACACTACGCCGATCTCCGCCGCCTATCGCGGCTACGACCTGCTGGAATGCCCGCCCAACGGCCAGGGCCTCGCAGCGCTGATCATCACCCGCATTCTCGATGGCTTCGATCTCCGCTCGTCGGCGCTCAGCGATGCCGACCGCATCCATTTGCTCGCGGAAGCCACCAAGGCCGCCTATGCGCAGCGTGACGCACTGGTCGCCGATCCCGCTGCCTTTACCACCGATATCGATGCGCTGCTGAGCGAACCCTCGATCGCCGCGATGCGCGCCCTTATCCGCATGGACACCGCTTCCGCCGCCACCGCCTGGGATCTGCCCGTCCACAAGGACACGGTCTATGTGACCGTCGTCGACAAGGACCGCAACGCCATTTCGCTGATCAATTCCATCTTCTCCGCCTTCGGCAGCGGCATCTATGCGCCCAAGGCCGGCGTGCTGCTGCAGAACCGCGGCAGCGGCTTCAGCGTCGAACCCGGCCATCCCAATGCCATCGGCCCGCGCAAGCGCCCGCTGCACACCATCATTCCCGCCATGCTGCGCCGCGACGGCCGCACCGTTATGCCCTTCGGCGTCATGGGCGGCCAGTACCAGGCCGTCGGACACGCCCATATCCTCTCCGCAATGCTGGATCGTGATTTCGACCCCCAGATGGCCAACGAGGCGCCCCGCAGTTTCAGCTTCAACGGCGTGTTGAACCTCGAGCCAACCATCGATGAGGCGACTCGCGCCGATCTCGCCGCACGCGGCCATCGCACCGAATGGGCGATCGATCCGCTCGGCGGCTGTCAGTCGATCTGGATCGATCATGAGCTTGGCTTCCTCATGGGTAGCTCCGACCACCGCAAGGACGGCATGGCGCTCGGCTACTGACCGCGCGCCAGCCACACCTTAGTGGGCGGCCTTGTCCGCCACGCGTTCCGATGGTGCCCAGAACAACATCTTCCGCCGGAGCGTGCTGACCGCGGTCTGCACGACGATCCCCATGACGGCCAGGACCACCAGCGCCGCCATGGCGCCCGGAATGTCGAGCGCGGCATTGCGATTGAGGATGAGAACGCCCAGCCCCCTGTCACCGCCGACGAATTCACCCACGACCGTCCCGAGCACCGCTGATATCGCCGCCAGTTCCAGCCCGGCAAAGATATAGGGCAAGGCGCTCGGCAGTTGCACGAAACGGAACGTATGCCAGGCGCTGGCCTTCATCGCCGCCATCAGGTCGAGCCGGTCGCGATCGACGCTTCCCAACCCCGCCGCTGTATTGATCAGCACGGGGAAGAAGCACAGGAGGATGCCGAGCACCACTTTCGATTCGTAGCCCAGCCCGAACCACACCGTGAACAACGGCGCCAGCGCCACCTTCGGCACGCTCTGCAGCGACACCACATAGGGGTAGATCAGCCGTTTGGCGAAGGCCGAGCGCACCACCAGGAACCCCATGACGATGCCGAACAGGCTTCCGCCCACGAATGAGGCGGCCGCCGAAACCGACGTCGCCGCCAGGTGAATGTAGAAGCCGTTGCGCGATCCCAGCGGTGTCCAGAAGCCGGCGATCAGCGACTGGATGATCCGGCTCGGCGCCGGCAGGATGTATTCCGGCACTTTCATCCAGTCGCAGACGAATTCGAGGACGACGAGCAGGATAACGAGCGAGATCGGCGCGATGTGCCGGTTGGCGAAGCGCCCCAGCATCGTCACCACGCCAACCCGCCGGACGGGTTCTGCCAGCGCTACGCGGTCCCGCGCCATGCTTTCAGTCGGCATAGGGTCGCTCCTTGCTGTCGAGGCCGAGACCGGCGCGGATGCGCCGCACTGCCGCGCCGAATTCCGGCGTCGTGGTGATGTCGAGATCGCGCGGCCGCGGCAGGTCGATGCGGATGTCGTCGATGATCCGTCCCGGCCGCGGGCTCATCACCAGCACGCGGTCGCCCAGGAATACCGCCTCGGGAATGGAATGCGTGATCAGGAAAACCGTCTTGTGACTCTCCATCCAGATACGCTGCAGCTCGATGTTCATGGTGTCGCGCGTCATCGCGTCCAGAGCACCGAACGGCTCGTCCATCAACAGGATTGCCGGATCCGGCAGCAGGGCCCTGGTGATCGAGCACCGCTGCTGCATGCCGCCACTCAACTCCGAGGGATAGGAACGCTCGAAGCCTGTCAGCCCCACCATGTCGAGCAGCATCTGCGCCCGCATTTGCGAGGCTTTCATATCGAGCCCGAAGACCTGCGCCGGCAGCAGCGTATTCTCCATCACCGTGCGCCAGGGCAGCAGCACCGGTGCCTGGAACACCAGTCCGATGCGGCTGCTTGCCGAATCCGGCTTCTGCCCGTTGATCAGCATCTCGCCCGCGGTCGCGCCGCTGATACCGGCGATGATCTTCAGCAAGGTCGACTTGCCGCAGCCCGACGGCCCCACCACGCAGATGAACTCGCCCTGGCCGGCCTCGAACGAGATGTCGGTAAGGGCCTCGACCGGCCCCTCGCGATGCGAGTGATAAACCTTGTCCAGATGGCGGACCTGGATCGCCGGGCGATCCGCGTCCGCCACACCGGAAGAGTGGGGGCGCTCGGCCCCCGCTGCATCGTTGCGGGTCATGCCGGCGCCTTCAACCCCGCGATCCATTTGTCATACTCCGCCGCATCGTCCGGAACCACGAGCGACCGAGCCCAGGCCCTCAGGGCATCCTCGTCAAAATCGTTGATCTTATCGACCAGTTCATTGGTATAAAACTTCATCGGATCGACTTTGCCCTTGAGCCCGAGCATGTCCACGTAGGTCGCCCACTGGTCGGGCGAAAAATCACACCACTTCTCGCCCTTGGAGCGGTCGCGCGTGATCAGCGGTGCCCGAACGCTCAACGAGCGCACGGCGTCCTTGACCGCCTGGTCAAGCGACACGCTCGCCGGCAGTGCTTCGGGATGCATGTGGAAGCTGATGCGCGCCGCCGCTTCGGGGTTCTCCGTCGCCACGATGATCGCCTTGATCATGCCCTGCAACATCTGCGCGGCGGCATCCTTGTGGCCATCATACCAGCCGCGCTCGAACGCGAACGTATAGCCCACCGCCACGTCCTTGACCGCATCCGGCACCGGCAGCTCGCGCATCTTCACGCCGGCCGCCTGCAGATCGGAAAGACCCGTATCCGTCAAAACCAGCGCATCCACCGCGCCCGACTGCAGCGCTGCTGCCGCCTGCTGCTTGTCGCCCACCGCGATGACGTCGACGGTCTGCGGATCGATCCCCGCATGCGTGAGCAGGAAGTTCAGCACCTGCACGTCGCCCGAAGCCAGCGCCGGCACGCCTACCTTCTTGCCGGTGAGATCATTATAGCTCTGCGCCGTGCTGTCCGGCAGCACCGTCAGCCGCTGGATCAGGCCATCGAGATAGACGCAGGGCGCCACCGCCGGCATCTGGCGGCCCTCCGCCATGGCGTTGAGCACCACGTCCTGCGTGCCCGTGCTCATCGTCAGCCTTCCGGCCAGCATGAGTTGCAAATTCTCGGTGGCGCCCTGCGTGCCGACCGTCTCGGCATTCAGCGGCCCATAAAGGCCGAGCGGAATGCCGATCCACATATTGGCGATGCCCGCCTGGAAATTGCGGCTGCTCATGCCGATCTGCACGTCCTGTGCCAGCACCGGCAGCGTCACGCCCAGCGCCAGCGCCGCGATCCCCGCACCGATCACCTGGCGCCTCAGGCCCCGTATCGGCCCCTTCCCCTTCATTCCCGACATACCGTTCTCCCCTGATGTGTCTTGTTGTTTGACGATGTTCCGGATTCTCTCACGGATCCTGGATGGTCTCGAACCTGGCAGGCACGTGAAATTCGAGGAAGGCCGCACCGGCATGACCTTGCGGCACACGCGTGCCATGCCGGTGTCCGGCATTGATGAAGGCGGCCTGACCGGGCCGCAGCTCCGTCTCTTCACGGCCGTTGACGAAAGTCAGCGCCCCTTCCAGCACCACGAAGATGCTGTCGGCGTCCGGATGCCGGTGCGGATTGGTGACGGTTTCGCTCACATAGTGGACGATCATGCCGTCGGCACGCCCCGACCTTATGGCCTTGCGTCCTACGAAATGCGCGCGTTGCTTCTTGTTCTGAGGCTCGTCGGCCAGCGTCACGTCCGCCGCCCGCACAGTATGCAGGGGGCCCGTATATCCTTCGATCTCCACGCCGCTGCCGGGAAGCGGCGACACGATGGCAACCAGTACGAGAGGCGTCTCGCCGGTATTGGTGATGCTCACCGTCGCACCCTGCGGAGCGATCGCGAAGGTGCGCGACACCAGCGCATGCGCATGCGCGCCATCGCCGATCTTGCCCAGCCCCGAAAGCACGAACCAATAGCGATCCGCCGTCCCCGGCACCGTTTCGGTGCACAGGGCTTGCGGCGCCAGGGCCAGCAGTTCCGCCTGCATGGTCAGCCCATCATCCGCCAGCACCCGCCGCTTCACGCCATCCTTGTCGGATGTCGTTGCGATGAGTTCCTCAAGATTGACAATCGTTGTCATCACTTCCCCTCACCCCAGGAAGCAGCACCGAACAATGGCGAAATCTATTGAAGCAACATCCGGTCGCCTGGATAAGTCACGCCGTTTTATCTCCCAACGGCGCTTTGCTTTCCGGCTACCTTATTCCCTGTCTGCTGGAATTCGATTGCAGCTTACGGCCCTTATTCGTCCCTGTATCTCCCGACGGAGCTAACCCTTCCGATAAAATGTAGAATGCGCAGCGCCTACCGCCATGTCAAGGTAAATACGGAAAATCACCAAGGATCATACATTATCCTAAGGTGAAGCGCGAGCTTGCTAAAGCTGTGGTCCGCAGAAACCCGGCAGACGCGCATGACAGGGCCGCACCGTAACTGCCGCTCTCGATAGCGTGCCACAATGCCACGCGGGGCCTAGCGCAGGACAATCTCCCCCATCAATGCCCGGATGGCCATCTGAAAAGCACGCTTGTGCTGGGCGTATCTACCCATTTATTATTGGGCGGTATTACTGGGGGACGGTCGTGAAACAAACTTTCAAGCCGCTTGCCGTGGCTGCAGCTCTGGCGGTGATGACACTTTCCAATTCCGCCTATTCGGAACAGTTGCCGAAAATGGCCGATGTCGACGGTTGGTCTATTTCGGTAGATCCGAGCCTCGGAAATGGCTGCTTTGCAACGTCCATCTTTGAAGATGGATCGGGACTGAGGTTTGGTTTCAATTTCAACCAGCAGGCACCCTTATACATTTCCATCATCAAACACGATTGGGCCTCGATCGAAGACGGCAAAGACTATGACGTCACACTGCAATTCGATCGATCACCGCCCTGGAATGCGACCGCCACCGGCATTCACATGGGTGATTTCCCGGGCCTCATCGTCAGCGCCGCGGACTCTAATTTCTTCGATCAATTGGCGAGAAAGCAGCACGTTACCTGGTATTACAACAACGTCGCACTGGACACCTACAATCTGAAGGGCACCTACGCGGCCGTTGACGCGCTTCTCGCCTGCCAGGAAATGGTCAACAAAGGCGGAGCCGGAGTGACCCCACCCTCCAAAGACCCATTTGGCCCACCCTCGAAGGCGCCCAACAAAAGCGACCCATTCGCATGACGGAGCCGTGGAGTTGTGAGGGGCGCGGGCGTTTGGGTAGGCACACGACGACGCGCGCCTAATCGCCGGCGTCAATGGACGCTGCTCAACCCGCGCCCGTCGTCGACGAGCTCATGCCTGATTACCCGGTGATTACTTTTTCCTGGACGAAATCATACCGATGGGCGAAGCCCCGGATTTCCTGGTGGGTGCGACAGGGATTGAACCTGTGACCCCTGCCGTGTGAAGGCAGTGCTCTCCCGCTGAGCTACGCACCCTCTGCCAAAAGGCGAGGAAAATCAGAGAGATGGTGGGTGTAACAGGGATTGAACCTGTGACCCCTACCATGTCAAGGTAGTGCTCTCCCGCTGAGCTATACACCCATCTCTCGGTGCGAACCGGCGTTGCCCGTCCGCAGTGGCGCGATAGATCATAAAACGCGTTTGCGGGTCAAGAGGCCAACTGCGCCTTGATAACGCTTTTGCGTCAGGCCGCCAACAAACGTTCGACTTCGTTGACCAGATCGCGCAGGTGGAACGGCTTGCTGAGCACCGAAGCGTCCTTTGGTGCATCGCTGTCGGGGTTCAGCGCCACTGCCGCAAAACCGGTGATGAACATCACCTTGAGGTCAGGATCGAGCTCGGTGGCGCGCCGAGCCAGTTCAATCCCGTCCATCTCAGGCATGACGATATCCGACAACAGGAGCGAGAACGGTTCCTCGCGCAGGCGCTCATAGGCCGAGCGGCCATTATCGAACGACACTACCTCGTAACCGGCGTTCTTCAGCGCGCGGGTGAGGAACTGCCGCATGTCGTTATCGTCTTCCGCGAGCAATATCCGCTTCATCGCACCTCTCTCCCGGCCCGTCCTGGACCAGTGCCCCACATCGGCTGCACTCTATTGCGTGATGTTTAAAGCAAGTTTTCCATTTCGGAAATCGCCGGCGCGCGCCACTCACGGAAATTGTGATTGCTAGACATTGCGTCGCACCGGGCGCAAACTGTCGTGAACAACAACCTCTGGCTTCGCGTGTGGGAGGAACTATCGGTGCAGTCCGACTACTGGGACAAGCCAGCCTTCGAAACCATCCGTCCGCGCCGCGCCATGGCGCCTCTGGTCTTCAATTCGGGGCATTCCGGCCGGGAATATCCAAAGCGCTTCCTCGACATGACCCGGCTCGATCACATGTCGATTCGCCAGTCCGAGGACGCCTTTGTCGATGAACTGTTCGGGCGGGCGCCACATCTCGGCTGCCCCCTGCTGCGGGCGCATTTCCCCCGCGCCTATCTCGACGTCAACCGCGAGCCCTGGGAACTCGATCCCCAGATGTTCGACGAACCGCTCCTGTCCGAGCGCTTCAACACCACCTCGCCGCGAGTCGCCGCCGGCCTCGGCACGCTGGCTCGCGTCGTCGCCGAGAATAAGCCGATTTATCGCGAGCGCCTGACGCTTGACGATGCCTGCACCCGCATCGAGGGCATCTACCAGCCCTATCACGCCACCCTGCAGCGCCTCCTCAGCGACACGGCCTCCCAGTTCGGCGTCGCCCTATTGGTTGATTGCCATTCCATGCCCCGCCTGTCGCGCGCCGGCGACCGCACCGCGCCCGATATCGTTCTGGGCGACCGCTACGGTACCACCTGCGCGCCGGCCATCATCGATCTGGTGGAGATCGTCTTCGCCAGCGCCGGGCTCAAGGTCGCCCGCAACCGGCCCTATGCGGGCGGCTACGCCGTCCGCACCTATGGCCGGCCGCAATATGGCGTCCACGCCCTGCAGATCGAGATCAGCCGGCACCTCTACATGAACGAGGTCACGCTGACCAAGAACGACAATTTCGAAGTGGTTCGCCAGTTGATCGACCGCCTGATCTTTTCGCTCATCGGTCTCGACGTCACGACGCTGGCGCCCCCACGCGTCGACGACGAACAGGCAGCGGCCGAATAACGCCTGGCTGGAAAGCGAAGGGCACTTCCCATTCCCGAAAAGAAACGGGCCGCCGCAGCGGCCCGAAGTCAAGGGAGGAAACGAGGGCGGCTGGCGCGGATTGCACAAGAGGGCATTCCGTAGTCCGCAAGCCACCCACCCATCATGCCACTCTGGCGTGGACCCATTTGACCGCTTGATCAAGAGAAACCCAAGTGTCCGGGACGCTGTTGCACAACTTTGTTGCAAAAATGATTCACCGCAACTGTACCTCAACTATTGTCGATTTCCCCTGAACCCTTCCGATCCGGAACGAGAACTATGACCGAACTACAAGCAACTAGCCTGGCCGATCCCCAGGGTTTGGGCGGCATTCCGGCGGAATCGGTGCTGCAGACGCTGCTCGACGCCGCCGCTGTCGCCGCCGCCGAAACCATGCCACGCTTCCGCACCAGCCTTGCGGTGGAAAACAAATGGTCAACCGGTTTCGATCCGGTGACGGAAGCCGACAAATCCGCCGAGACCGCCATCCGCCATCTCATTGCCGCGCGGTTTCCCGAACACGGACTGATCGGCGAAGAGTGGGAGCCCAAACAAACCGACGATCCCTGCCAGTGGATCATCGATCCAATCGATGGCACCCGTGCTTTCATCTCGGGTGTACCCGTCTGGGGTACGTTAATCGGCTTCCTGGTCGAGGGTCGCGCCCGGGCCGGCATGATGGCCCAGCCGTTTACCGGCGAAACCTTCATCGGCATGCCCGGCAGCGCAGTCCTGCGCCATCGCGGCGAACAGCGCGACCTTGAAACCAGCAACGTCACCAGCCTCGCCGAAGCCAAGCTCTCTGCCACCTCGCCTGATCTGTTCGTGGCGCCCCACATCCAGCCTAAATGGGATCGCCTGCGCTCCGCCGTGCGGCTGACGCGTTACGGGCTCGATTGCTACGCCTACTGCCTGCTCGCCGCCGGCCATCTCGACCTTGTGGTCGAAGCTGATCTCAAGAACGTCGACATCGCCCCGCTCGTACCCATCATCACCAATGCGGGTGGCGTGATCACCACCTGGGATGGCGACGCGCCCGAAGCCGGTGGCCATTGCGTCGCCGCCGCCACGCCCGAATTGCACGCCGAGGCCCTGCGACTCCTGCGAACTTCATGAGGCCGGAACACCGGACCACCGCCGGCGTTTCTCCCCAAAGGAGAGACGCAATGATTCGCAAACTCAAATCCGGTCAATACCGCCTCTATTCGCGCAAGACCGATCCCGACACCGGCAAGCGCCGCAATCTTGGCACGTTCGATACACGCGAAGCCGCCGAAAAACACGAACGCGAGGTGCAATATTTCAAGCGTCACTGATCAAGGGTTTCACCCCTTCATTGCGTCCGCACTTCCGGCATGACAGTCTTGTCCGGCGGAAATTAATCTTATGCATTGGAAAGTCGAACGACGCGGCACGCTAAGCCGGACGGCACGACAAACGCGTGATCGCTGATGGAAGACGAAGACCCCAGCCGCCTCGACCGCGGTGCCGAGCCAGAGCTCGCCGCAACGCTCCCGAACCCGACCCGCATCGATGCGCTCCCCAGGCGCAGCGAAATCACGCTGCATCAATTGCGCATTTTCTGGGCCGTGGCCCATTCCGACACGCTGACCAAGGCCGCCAAACAACTCGGCCTCGCCCAGCCATCATTGTCGCAACAGCTCTCCAAGCTCGAATCCACCGTCGGCACGCGGCTGTTCAATCGCCGCTCCAACGAGATGCCGCTCACTGAAGCCGGCGCATACCTGCTGCCGAAGGCCGAGCACGTGCTGCGCTCCATGCGCGAGCTCGACGATGGCCTTGGCCAGTTCTCGTTGGGCAAGCGCGTCACCGTGCGGCTTGCCGGCATCAACTCGGTGCTCCGCGTGCTGTTGCCGCCGGCTATCAGCCGCATGCGCGAGCCGTTTCCGGATACCGATTTCGACATCCAGGAAAGCGCCCCCGCCGATATCCTCGAACTCCTCTACGGCCGTCGCATCAATATCGGCCTCTTGGCCTCCAACACGGTTGCCCAGGCCGGCGTCAGTTTCGTGCAGGTGCCGCTTGTGGAAGATCCTTACGTGCTGGTCGTGCCGGAAACGCTGAATCTCGACCACGTCCAGGATCCGTCCCGTGACCTCCATCCGGACGACCAGACCATTCTCAACCGCGCTATCCAGTTCATCTTCGGCACCCAGCACGCCAAACGCGTCGAGGACTGGTACGACCAGATGCTGCCCGAGCACCGGGTGCTCGCCCAGTGCCGCAGCTTCGAGGTCGCCATCAACCTGGTACGGGCCGGCTCCGGCGTCTGCCTTGCTCCCGCCCTCTCCACCATCATGGGCGGCCAGGCGCCCGAGGGCATCCGCCTCTATCGCGTCCACGCCCCGGCCCGCCGCATCGTGGCGCTGGTTCCCTCGCAATACCGCCGGCTCGAGCCCTATGCGACGCTGCTCGAAACCCTGCAGGACCTGAGCGTCGGTTTTGCCCTCCCCGCCATCCTGCCCACGCCGGCTTTCCTCGACTACCCCTCCAACACTGAACTTTGAACGATAGGCATATTCTATCGCACCCATAGAGTGCGAACCGTCCGCGTCTGCATCAGCTTCTCCTCCGCGGCAATCGTGCCGCCATTTGTGAGGAGAATACTATGGCCTGGAACAAGCCCAAGATTATCGAAGTGCCCGTGAGCATGGAAATCAACATGTACGCTTGCGCTACCCGCAAGTAAGTACGGTGAACCTGCCGCGGATACTGGTCTCATGCTCAGCATTGTAGTGCTCGGAGCCGCGGCAGGTGGAGGCGTGCCGCAGTGGAATTGCGGTTGCGCCAATTGCAATTCGGCCCGAAGCCATCATCCCGAACTGCGCGCCACCCAGGCCTCCATCGCCATATCCGCCGATGGCGCCCATTGGTTCCTGGTCAACGCTTCGCCCGATCTGCGCCAGCAGATCACCGCGACGCCGCAGCTCCATCCGAAGGCGGGGGAATTGCGCCACAGCCCCATCGCGGGCGTCATCCTGACCAATGGCGAAGTCGATGCCGTCGCCGGCCTGTTGTCCTTGCGCGAAGGCTGGCCGTTCAAGCTTTATGCCCATGAGCGCGTGCTCTCGATCCTCGCCGACAACCCCATCTTCAACGTGCTCAACCCGGCCCTTGTCGAGCGCTTGCCGATCGCGCTCGATCAGCCCCTCGAGCCCAGCCTGCCCGACGGCGCGCCCTCCGGCCTCGCCGTCACCGCCTTCGCGGCGCCCGGCAAGACCGCGCTCTTCCTTGAGGGTCGGAGCGCCGATGCCGAAGGCGATACTGTCGGCCTCGTCATCACCGACAAGGCCACCGGCCAGCGCCTCGTCTTCCTCGCCGCCTGCGCCGCGGTCACCCCGTCAGTGGCCGCACATCTTGCCGGCGCGGCGCTCGTCTTCTTCGACGGCACCCTGTGGCGAGACGACGAGATGATCGCCATGGGCCTGTCGAAAAAGACCGGCCAGCGCATGGGCCATATCGCCATGCAGGAAGCCATTCCGGCTCTAGCGGCCCTCGCTATCGACCGCAGGGTATTCCTGCACATCAACAATTCTAACCCGGCCCTGCGGCCCGGCTCGCCGGAGCGTCGCGCGGCTGAAGCAGCAGGCTGGCGCATACCGGCCGATGGGATGGAGATCTTGTTATGACTGCACTGACCGCGTTCTCGGTGGATACCAGCACGCCCCTCAATTCACCGGCTGATCTGGAAGCGGCACTGCGCCATATCGGCGCCACCCGCTACCACAACCTGCACCCGTTCCATCACCTGCTGCATGGCGGCAAGCTGAACAAGGGCCAGGTGCAAGCCTGGGCCCTCAACCGCTATTTCTACCAGAGCACCATCCCCATCAAGGATGCCGTCGTGATCTCGCGTTTCCGCGATCGCGCCACCCGAATCGAATGGCGCCACCGCCTGGAAGATCACGATGGCCACGAGAATACCGAAGGCGGCATCGAGCGCTGGCTGCAGCTGACCACCGGCCTTGGCCTCGATCCTGCCTATGTGGAATCCACCGAAGGCATCCTGCCGGCGACGCGTTTCGCCGTCGAAGCCTATGTGCATTTCTGCCGCGACCGCTCGCCCCTCGAAGCCATCGCCTCCTGCCTCACCGAGCTGTTCGCGCCGAACCTGCACGAAGAGCGCATCTCCGGCATGCTGGAGCACTACGATTTCATCAACCCTACCGTCATGGCCTACTTCAGGCGCCGCCTCGAACAGGCCCCGCGCGACGCCGACTATGCCCTCGACTGGGTCAGGACCAATGCGAAAACGCCGGAGGAACGCCGTCTGGTCTGCAACGCTCTGATCTTCAAGACCAATGTGCTGTGGGTACAGCTCGACGCCCTGCAGCACGCCTATGTGGATGGCCATATTCCGCCCGGCGCTTTCGTGCCGGCGGTCCTATGACCACCCAACCCCAACTGGCGCCCGCCGCCCGCCGCCGCCTTACCGTAGCGGAGGCGAGCATGCCGGCGCTGGCGCGCTCCGCCAAGCTGCGCTTCGACGAAACCCGGCAGCGCTGGGTGCTGCTTGTGCCTGAGCGCGTCCTCGCCCCCGACGACACCGCCGTTGAAATTCTGCAGCTCTGCGATGGCGCCAGCAGCGTCGCCGCCATCATCGATGATCTTGCGGAAAAATACGCCGCCCCCCGCGATGAAATCGGCGGCGACGTCATTGCCATGCTGCAGGATTTGGCCAATTCGGGCTTCCTTGTCGAAGCCCGGGAAAGCAAACCATGAGCCCGACCCTAACCGATCAAAGCCCGGTCTTCGCCGATCCGCAGGATGGCGTCGCCATTCTCGAACACCCCGGTCGCTCAATCGCCGAAACTTACGGCATTCCGCTGGCCGTATTGCTCGAGCTCACCCATCGCTGCCCGCTGCAATGCCCCTATTGCTCCAACCCCGTCGAGATGGAGCGCGCCGGCAACGAATTGACCACCGATGAGTGGAAACAGGTGCTGACCGAGCTTGCCGAGATCGGCGTCCTGCAGGTGCATTTCTCCGGCGGCGAACCGACGGTGCGCAAGGATCTCGTCCAGCTCATCCAGCATGCCAGCGATGTCGGACTCTATTCCAACCTCATCACGTCCGCTGTGCTGCTGACGCGCGAAAAGCTCACCGCCATGGCGGATGCCGGCCTCGCCCATATCCAGATCAGCTTCCAGGGCAACGAACCGGTGCTTGCCAACCGCATCGGCGGCTTCCGGAACGGCCATGCCAAGAAACTCGAAGTGGCGGAGTGGTCTCGCGAACTCGGCCTGCCGCTCACCGTCAATGCCGTCATGCACCGGCAGAACCTGCACCAGCTCGCCGACATCATCGATATGGCCGTCGCGCTTGACGCCGACCGCATCGAGGTGGCCAATGTCCAATATTATGGTTGGGCCCTGAAGAACCGCGCTGCGCTGATGCCTAGCATCGAACAGATCGACGAGATGACCAAAGTCGTTGAAGCGGCCGAAATCCGCCTCAAGGGCATTTTGGACATCGATTTCGTGGTGCCGGACTATTATGCGCTGCGTCCCAAAAAATGCATGGGCGGCTGGGGCCGGCAGTTCTTCAACATCACCCCCTCGGGCAAGATCTTGCCCTGCCACGCTGCTGAAACCATTACCGATCTCGATTTCGAATCGGTGCGCTCCAATCATTCCATCGCCTGGATCTGGCAGAACTCGGAAGCCTTCAACCGTTATCGCGGTACCGGCTGGATGCCCGAACCCTGTCGGTCCTGCGCCTTCAAGGAACAGGACTATGGCGGCTGCCGCTGCCAGGCCTTCGCCTTGACCGGCAGCGCCGGCAACACCGATCCTGCCTGCAGCTTTTCGCCGCTGCACGCAGAGATCTTCAAGACTGCCGAGACCGAAGCGGCCGAGGGCACTAATCGCTACATCTATCGCAACTTCGCCGGCGGCACGCTGGAGCCCGAACCTGAGGGACACCATGACGCCTGATGGCGCCGTCACTTCCATAGCGTCCTTCCAACCTCTCGAAACCCGCATGCTGCCGGTAGGCGATGGTCACGAGGTCTATCTCGAAACCATCGGTACCCGAGCCGGCATGCCGGCGGTCTACCTGCATGGCGGGCCCGGCAGCGGCTGCCAGCCAGCCCATCGTCAGCTTTTCGATCCGGCACGCTTCTATGCCGTGCTCTTCGATCAGCGCGGCGCCGGTCGCAGCCGGCCGGCCGGCGAGCGCCGCGCCAATACCACCACCCACCTCATCGCCGACATGGAGGCTATCCGCGAGTCCCTCGGCATCGACAAATGGCTGGTGGTCGGCGGCTCCTGGGGAGCCACTCTCGCCCTTGCTTACAGCCAGGCTCATCCCGACCGCGTCAGCGGCATCGTGCTGCGCGCCACCTTTTTGGGTACCCGCGCCGAACTCGACCAAGCCTTTGGCGTCAGCCTGCCGAGATTTTACCCGGCGCTGCACGCCGATTTCCTGAGCCTGCTGCCACCCGATGAACGCGACGATCCGGTGCCTGCCTACTGGCGCCGCATTTTGGATCCCGATCCGGCCGTGCACGGCCCCTTCGCCCGCGCCTGGGGCAACACCGAAGCTATCCTTTCCGAGATTCGCCCCGCCGCGACGCGTCTCGACCTCGATGCCATCCGCCACAATGCGACCCGCCTGCCGCCCACCGCCCTGATGGAAGCGCATTATTTCGCCAATGACAGCTTCCTCGCCCCCAGCCAGCTCATGGCCAATACGCACCGCCTCGCCGGCATCCCGGGCATCATCATCCAGGGCCAGTACGATCTGCTCTGCCCACCGCAGACCGCCCATACCCTCGTCGCACTCTGGCCCACGGCTCGCATCGTCACCGTCGCGGTCGCCGGTCACTCCCTCACCGACCCCGGTATCACCCAGGCCGTGAAGTCCGCCATCGCGGCTTTCGCCTGACGCTCACGCCCGAACGTATGTCAGCCTGATCGTATTCTCTCCCACACGATCGCTCGCTACAAAACGCAGCACCGGCAGAGGGCTGGCAAAGATCGGCTTGCCGCCCCCAAGGATAAGGGGATGGATGTAGAACTGATATTCGTCGACCAGACCAGCCAGGCTTTCCGTCACCTCTGGTCCTCCGATCTGCAGTTCCCCGGCGACCCGAGCCTTCAGCTCGCCTATCACCGCCTCGACATCAGTCGCCACGAGTGTGGCGTTGGGGCCGACCGAGGTCAACGAACGCGACACGACCCATTTCGGTTGGCGTCGCCACACCGCGGCATACTCACGTTCCTCTGCGCCCCAATCGGAGCGGTCTTCATCCCAATACCGCATCGCCTCATACATCTTGCGACCGTAGATGCTTCCAGCCACGCCGCGCACCTGCTCGGTGAAGTGACGAAAGAGCCCGGGATCCCGCTCAAATTTCTGGTGGTCCACATAACCATCCAGGGATTGGTTTAACCTGAAAACGATCCTCGCCATGCCAAAAATCCCCTCCTCAAAAGATCAAAGTGCGGTGGGCACCAATCACCAAGTCAGCACTCCTCCTGCAAATCCCAATACTCCCCATTATTTCCGCGCCCCTGACAAAATCCCTCGCCACCTGCGACAAATTGGGCAACCATGGCGACGATATCGCCTGCGTCGGAAAGCGTTCAATTGTCCAGTCGTCCCGTCATCGAGCTCACCAACCTGCGCAAGCAGTACGGCAACACCGTCGCGCTCGATGATATCTCGCTCACCGTCAACGACAACGAAGCGTTCGCCCTGCTTGGCCCTAACGGCGCCGGCAAGACCACGTTGCTGCACATACTTTGCTCGATCCTCAAACCCGACTCCGGCACCGCCATCGTGGCTGGCTATGATGTGGCGAGGCAACCGCTGAAGGCCCGCAAGCGTCTCGGCGTCGTCTTCCAGGAACCGAGCCTCGATGACCGCCTGACCGTTTATGAAAACCTCAACTTCCATTGCCTGATCTACCAGGTGCCCCAGCGGCTGAGGAAACAGCGCATCGCCGAAATGCTGGAGCTGGTCGAACTTTCCGATTGGCGCGACCGGCTGGTACGAACGCTGTCTTCGGGCATGAAGCGCCGGCTCGAAATCGCCCGGGCGCTGGTGCACGATTCCAAGATCGTGTTTCTCGATGAGCCTACCGTCGGCCTCGACGTGCAGTCACGCGCCCGAATCTGGGGCTATCTGCACGAGTTGCGGAAGCGTCGCGACATCACCCTGGTCATCACCACGCACTATATCGAGGAAGTCGAGAACTGCGACCGCGTCTGCATCATCGATCACGGCAAGATCATGGTGGAGGGCACGCCTGGGGCGCTGAAGCAGCAATACGGTCACCAGACCCTGCGTGTCATCGCTCGCGATGCGGAGACTTCCGCCGCCATCCTGGCCCGCCACCCCAGCGCCAGGGTGGAGGGCGATGCCATCATCCTGCCCGTCGATGAGGAACGCTTCATCGACCAATTCCTCGGCCAGTTCGGCACGCGCGTCAGCCAGTTCACCCTCGAGAGCCCCAGCCTCGAAGGCGTCTTCCTGTCGCTGACCGGCCGGGGCCTGCGCGATGCGGCCGCCACCGGCCGTGAACAGACCCTTGCCTTCGGCCGCCGCGGCGGCGAGCATACCCGGTAATCGGAGGGCCAACCATGCTGGCATTGTTGGAAGGCGTCTACGCCATCTGGCTGCGCGAAGTGAAACGCGCCATCCGTGACCGCGGCCAGCTCATCGGCGGCGTCAGCCGGCCGCTGCTCTGGGTGCTGATCCTGGGCATCGGCCTCAACCCGTTCTTCCGCGGCGAGATCTATGGCGAAGTCCGCTTCGTCGTGCCCTTCACCTATCTGCAGTTCATCTTCCCGGCCGTCATCGTCCTCAACATCATGTATACCTCCGTGCAATCGGCGGTGTCGGTGATCTGGGACCGTGAATTCGGCTTCCTGCGCGAAATTCTCGTTTCCCCCATGCCGCGCGGCCTCATCCTCTTCGGCAAAATTCTCGGCGGCACCACCGTCGCGGTCCTGCATGGCTGCCTGGTGCTGGCGCTGGCCCGCTTCGCCGACGTCTCGATGACCTGGGGCGACGTGTTCCGCGGCCTCGGTCTCATGATCCTGCTGTCCTTCGGCCTGACTTCGCTTGGCGTCGTCATCGCCAACCGCATCCGAAGCTTTGAGGGCTTCGGCGTTTTCTCCAACGCCGTCATCCTGCCGCTGTATTTCACTTCGAGCTCGATCTTTCCGCTCGATCCGGCGCTCTCGCGCGCCCAGACCCGCGTCATCTATCCCGAATGGCTGGTCACCATCGTCGAATGGAACCCCGTCACCTATGCGGTCGATGCGCTGCGCGGGGTCTTTCTCAACTTCAACCAGTTCAGTCCGGTGGCCGGCCCCATCGTCATCCTCGCCATGGCCGTGGGTTTCTTCCTCATCGCGCTCTGGGAATTCCAGAGAAGCTGACCGGCAGTGACCTCGCCCGACGCCAACCCGACAAATCCGAAACCTCCCAGGGGGCAATCCCGCCGCCTGCGGGACCTCATCATCCTTTGCCTCGTGCTGGCGCCGATCGCGCTGGTCTATCTGCTGCCCCCCGACACCTCCTTCGAGGAAGTGCAGCGTGCCGGCAGCATCACCGCCTGCGTGCCCTCGTCGCGCCCGCCGCTCGCCATGCCGGGCGCCACCGATCCGGGCTTCGACATCGCCTTGCTCGAGGCCATCACCCGGCGCATCGGCATCGGCCTCACCCTCAACGTCATCCCCAGCATCGGCCGCGACTTCAACCCGCGCAACTGGGGCATCACCCGTGCGGGCTGCCAGATCGTCGCCGGTGGCATCGTCGATGCACCAACTACGCGGTCATTTCTCGAAATCATCCCGACCGGAATCGCCACCGGCTGGGCAGTCGTGGCCCAAACCGATGCGCCCTTGCAAAAGGGCATGAAGATCGGGGTCTATCCGGGCTATGGCGGCCTCGACCGCGTGCAGCTCTCCGGGCTCCTGCGCAAGCACGGCATGGTCGTCAGCCTCGCCGCCTCGCCCGATGCCCTCGCCGCCGGGCTCAAGAGCGGCGCCTATGATGCAGGCGTCAGCGAAAGTCTCAGCGTCCGCTCCATCGCCGATGCCAATCCCGGCTGGTTCGTGGGCTGGCTTCCCGAGGATGCCGGCCACACGTCCTTCGCGCTGGGCCTTTGGAAGGGCGACCTGACGCTTAAGCACAAGGTCGTCGACGCGCTGAGCGCCCTCGAATCCGAGGGCTTTGTCCGCGACCTCGAGGCACGCTACGCTATCCTGCCCATCGACCAGACCGCCGCCTTTGCGCCGTGACGCTTCCCCGGAGAGGCCATGACTTTCCTCAATGACCTGTCACTGACGCAATTGCTGACGCGGCTCGCCGCCTATTTGGTCCTCGTCGCCATCCATGGGTTGGTCCTGGCCCTCCTCGCCGACCGGCTCGGCGATCGCGAACCCGCCTTCATCGGCCGCCTGACCGCCAATCCCTTCGTACAGCTTTCCGTACCGGGGTTGATCTCGGCCCTGTTCTTCCACATGGGCTGGCTGAAGCCGTTCGTTCTCGATCCGACAAAGCTTCGCTTCGGGCGCGGGGGCCTCGTGCTCGTGGCGCTGTCGAGCCTGGTGCTGCTGCTGGTGCTCGTCGTGCTGTGCAACCCGCTTCGTATCCTCATCAGCGCCACCCTCACCGGCACGGCTTCGCTCACCGCCCTCGGCGTCGTTCAGGAAATCCAGCAACAAGGCATCTGGTATGTCCTCGTCAACGTCCTGCCCATCCCGGGCCTCACCGGCGCATTGTGGCTTCAGGCCCTCGTTCCGGCCGCCACCGGCTCCATCCGCCGCTATGCCTTGCCCTGCATGCTGGGGCTCATCGTGCTCGGCGCATTCGACCTCCCGGAAAAAATTCTGGGAGTTCCCTATGCCCTCCTATCCTCTTGGTTGATCACCCTGATTTCCTGAGGCGTCCGCTGTTTTCATTGCCAATTTCCGCTTTTTCAATGTCAGTTTTTGCTAAAACCGTTGTTGACGGAGCCGCCAGATAGGCAGAGTCTGACGCAGTCGTGAGCGGCAATACGCCGCGAATTAGTACGATATCAGGAGGTTACTTTGACATTCCCAAGCAGGGGAATCTCCGTCTTCGCGCTCGGCATGCTCTTCGCTTCTGCGTCGGGCATGGCGTTGGCCGCAGACGGAGACGGCTATTTCACAGCCGACCAGGCCGCCCGCGGAATGGCCGACTTCAGCTCCAATTGTTCCGGTTGCCACGGCTCCCAACTCGAGGGCGGCGTCGGTCCGTCCCTGAAGGGCGTCGATGTCATGGGCACATGGGGTACGGCTGCGGGTATTTACGATTACTTCTCGGCGGCGATGCCACCGACGGCGCCCGGCAAACTTGGTTCGGACGTCTATACCGATATTCTGGCCTATATCCTGAGCGCCAACGGCGCCCAGCCCGGCTCCAAGGAACTGCCGGACGACGCGACTGTTCGCGCCTCCATCAATCTGGTAGCGGCCACCAGCGCCGGTGCCTCCGCCACGCCCGCCGCGGCGCCCGACACCGCCGCCCCTGCGGCGGCCGCCATGCCCCAGGCCTTCACTTTCGGCAAGTCATTGCCCACGGTGCAGCCCGACGGCACCATCAAGGACGCTCAGGCCGGCGGCGCGCCGGCTTCCGGCAATGCCGCGCCCGCCGTTCCGCAGGCCTTCACCTTCGGCAAGGATCTGCCCACGGCCCCTGCTTCCGCTCCCGCCGCCGCACCCGCGCCGGCTCCGGCAGCAACGCCTGCGGCACCCGCTACCCCTGCGGCTCCGGCCAATCCGGCAGCGCCCGCGGCGCCCGCCACGCCTGCAGCACCAGCGACCCCGGCGGCGCCTGCGGCCCAGGCCAACCCATGATTGACGGCCATCGCTCGGACCGCCGCACCACCTGATCTTACGGAGACATCGATGATTTCCAAATTCTCGAGGACCTTGCTGGCGTTCACCGCCCTCTCGGCACTCACCATTCCGGCCCTGGCGCAGGACGCCACGACCGCAATGGACAAATACACGCCCGTCACCAACGACATGATGCTGAACCCGCCCCCGGGTGACTGGCTGACTGCCCGCCGCACCGTCGACAACCAGGGCTATAGCCCGCTCGACCAGATCACCAAGGACAATATCGGCGATCTCGAACTCGCCTGGGCCTGGCCGATGGCCTCAGACGGCGAACAGGAAGCCGCGCCGATCGTGCATGACGGCATCATGTTCCTGTCCACCAATGACAATATCGTGCAGGCGCTGGACGCCAAGACCGGTGACCTGATCTGGGAATACCGCAATCCGCATCCGGAACTGCCGGCTTCCTGGGGCTATCAGCTCAATCAGGCCCGCCGCCAGAAGGAAAGCATCGCCCTCTATCAGGACAAGGTCATCCTGACCACGGCTGACGCCAAGCTCGTGGCGCTCGACGCCAAGACCGGCAAGGTCGTCTGGCAGGTCCAGGTCTATGACTCGTCCAAAGGCTACAGCTATACGGTCGGCCCGCTGGTCGTGAACGACAAGATCATCACCGCCATCTCCGGCTGTTCCATCGCCGGCACCGCCGGTGGTTGCTACATCACCGCCCATGACGCCAATACCGGCAAGGAACTGTGGCGCTTCAACACCATCAACGATCCGGACAATCCGGAGCAGCAGGCTTCCTGGGGCGACGTGCCGCCGGAAAACCGCTGGGGCGGCACGCCCTGGACCACGGGCTCCTACGATCCCAAGACCGACACCACCTTCTGGGGTATCGGCATGCCTGGCCCCTATTCCCAGCTGATCCGCGGCTCGGGCGAGGGCGACGTGCTCTATACCAACAACACCCTCGCCCTCAACGCCACCACCGGCAAGCGCGTCTGGAACTACAGCCACCTGCCCGGCGATAACTGGGACTTGGATAGCCCGTTCGAGCGCGTGCTCGTCGATGGCGGCGCCGACGGCTCCCAGCACCTGCTGGTTACCGTGGCCGGCAAGGACGGCATCGCTTTCGGTCTCAACCGCGACACCGGCAAGTACCTCTGGTCCAAGGACACAGTCTACCAGAACGTCGTCAAGAGCATTGATGAGAACGGCAAGGTCACTCTCAATCCGGACCTGATCCCGAAGGCCATCGGCCAGCAGGTCTACACCTGCCCGACGGTTTCCGGCGGCAAGCTGTGGCAGGCAGGCGCCTATAGCCCGCTCACCAAGGCTTTCTACGTGCCGGTGGCCGAGAGCTGCAACTCCGTCACCCCCACGGTCACAGAGTTCACCCCCGGCAACGCCGTTGGCGCCACCACGTTTGGCCCCCGCACCCTGCCTGAAGGCGTCAAGAACGCCGGCGTCATCGATGCCTTCAACGTCGCGGATGGCAGCCCGCTTTGGCGCTATGACCAGCGTCCGACGTTCACCAGCTCCCTGCTGACCACCGCGGGCGGCCTGGTTATCGGCGGCGACGCCGGCCGTTACCTGCTGGCCGTTGACCAGCAGAGCGGCAAGGTCGTGTGGAAGACACGTCTCAATGCGCCGATCGGCGGCTATCCGATGACCTATGAGGTCGACGGCGTACAGTATCTCGCTATCCCCACGGGCTTCAGCGCCCAGGCGGCGAGCTCTGCCGGCGAGTTCCCGGAAATCGCAGTGCCCAGCGGCTCGGGTAACTCGATCTTCGTCTATAAGCTGCGTGACAACAAGACCGCCAGCAACTGAGCCGAGGCCTCAGCACTGATTTGCTCGGGGGGCTGCGGCCCCCCGACGCGTTCCAAGGCCACGGCGGGCAAGCCCGCGATACGAGGTTTCCATGTTGTTGAATATGTTCACCAGGGGCGCCCGCCGCCTGGCCCTGACCGCCCTATTTGGGCTCGCGGCGCTGCCCGCCATGGCGCAGGATCTGCCCGAAAGCCTCGAAAACCAGGGCACGCGCCTGCAGGGCGACCAGATTACCTTTTGCCTTGATCGCGGCGCCCCTGGCGCCGCCTTCGACATGAAGGTGGGCCAGGCCATCGCCGACGCCCTTCTGGTCAAGGCCGCTTTCACCGATTCTCCATCGGGCTTTCCGATCGATGCCGGCGGCTATCTCGCCGAGCTCAAGATCGTCATGGCCAACAAATGCGACGTGTTGCTCGGCATCTCGCTGCAACCGAACTTCCCCTATCCCGATTGGGCGACGCCCACCCGGCCCTATGCCACCGTTCCCTTCGTGCTGGCCGTGACCGATCCGAATTACAAGTCGCTGGCCGATATCCCGCGCGACAAGATGCTGGGCACCGCCCTTGGCAGCATCGGCGAATACACTTTCATCACCTATTCGCTGCAACAGCCCGAGGACCAGCGCTGGAAGCGCCTGCCCTATGCCGATCCCAACCTGATGCTGACCCGCCTCAAGGACGGACATCTCGGCGGCATCATCCTCTGGCAGCCCTCGCTCCTCAAGGTCACCAACGGCGATCCCGCGGCCGCCGGCGTGCGCATCGTCCCTACCGACCCGGTCCCGGCATCAGGCGTCGACGTCGCGGCGCTCGTCTCCAGCCGCGACAGCTTCCTGCGCTC
The DNA here is from genome assembly GCA_036499825.1 of Devosiaceae bacterium. Lineage (GTDB taxonomy): Bacteria > Pseudomonadota > Alphaproteobacteria > Rhizobiales > Devosiaceae > Paradevosia. Next base: position 85,042 of record DASYCZ010000044.1, on the reverse strand, counting down.
GCAGATCGATGATGCCATCGCCTCGCTTACAGCCGACGGCACCATCCAGTCGCTGCTCGACTCCGTCAAATTCGCCGGCACGCCCGCCGCCGACTGACGCTTCGACGGCAGGCTACGGCCTGCCGCCCTCCAGCCCGCCAACGGCGGTGCTTTCCGTCCGCCCGAAAAACGCCTCGCGCTTGACCTCGCTCGCCGACAGCGAGCTGCGCAATCGCAGCAGGTCCTTGCGCGCGATCAGCCCCACCAGTCTGCCGCTGCCCGGCTCCACGATCGGCACCCGGCCCACATCCTCGGCGATCATCAGATCCGTGACCTGCCCGACCGTGTCGTTGGGATGCGCCACCGTGACGGCGGCGTCCGACACCACATCATAGAGCGTCTGTCCCGCCTCGCGCACATCGCCCTGCCAGCGCAGCGCATCGGCGCGCTCCACCAGCCCCACCAGCACCCCGGCTTCATCCACCACCGGATAGGTCCTGTGCGGATGCCCGGCATCGCCGAAGAAGGTCACCGCCGCTTCGATCGGCATGCCCGCCGGCAGCGTCGCCACCTGCTTCACCATGATGTCCGACGCCCGCGTCAATTCGAACGGATCGGTGCCGTATTCGCGGGTGATGTGCTGCCCGCGCCGCGCGATCTTCTCGGTCAAAATCGAGCGCTTGAGCAGCAGCACCGTGACCGCATAGGCACTGACCGTCGCCACGAACAGCGGCAGCAGCAGGTTGAAATCGCCAGTCAGCTCCACGGCGAACAGCGTGCCGGTCAGCGGCGCCCGCATGGTGCCGCCCATCATCGCCGCCATCCCCATCAGGGCCCAGACCTCCGGTCCCCCCGGCAATACCAGGCCGACCAGCCAGCCGAGCGCTCCACCAAGGATCAGCAACGGCGCCAAAACGCCGCCGGAAGTTCCCGACGACAGCGCCACCAGCCAGATGACCGCCTTCACCACCAGGATCGCCACCACCGCGCCGGCCACCAAATTGCCGCTCAGAAGATCCGTGATGATGTCGTAGCCGACACCCAGCGCCCGTGGCTCGATCAGTCCGCCAAGGCCCACCACCAGCCCGCCAAGCGCCGGCCACCACATCCAATGGATGGGCAGGCGTTCGAAGCCATCCTCGATGGCATAGAGCAATGTCGTGAACAGCCCCGACTGCAGGCCGGAAATCACCCCCATCAGCACGCAGAGCAGCAGGCCCCACCAGGGCAGGTCGAAATGGAGGTTGGCGGCGAACAATGGCCCTGTTCCAAACAGCCACGGCCGCCAGGCGATGGAGACCGCCGCCGCTGCCGCCACCGGAATGAAGCTGCGCGGCTTCCATTCGAACAGCAGCAGTTCCACGGCGAGCATTACGGCGGCGAGAGGCGTGCCGAAAATCGCCGTCATGCCGGCTGCGGCGCCCGCCACCAGCAGCGTCTTGCGCTCGGCGGCGCTCAGGTGAAAGAGCTGCGCGAACAGCGAACCGATGGCCCCACCCGTCATGATGATCGGCCCCTCGGCGCCGAACGGTCCGCCCGTGCCGATCGAAATCGCCGACGACAGCGGCTTCAGGATCGCGACCTTGGGCGACATGCGGCTGCCCCCGATGAGGATCGCCTCGATGGCTTCGGGAATGCCGTGTCCGCGAATTTTCTCCGAGCCGTAGCGCGCCATCAAGCCGATGACGAGACCGCCGACCGCCGGCGCCAGCACCATCCAGGGTGAGCGCGCGATATCGGCCATCGCCAGCGTCTTGAAGCTGAACTGCCCATGCCAGACGATATTGGAAACCAGCGCTATGAGATTGACCAGGAACCATGCCGCAAAGGCACCGCCAGTGCCTACCACCAGCGCCATCACCAGCAGCATGAGCACGCGGCGGTCAGTGGTGAAATCGCCGAGCGGCCGCCTTATGGCCTTGCTGTTGATGCCTTGCGGCCGGGATTTGGACGATAACACGGGTTGCACCTTTCCTTGGCGGCGGGGAGAGTCGACTGCACGTTCGGCATTTGCCGAGCGCCAGATATATCGTAGTACGATATAAATCAACGTCACAAATGGAGCAGCCGATTGCGCGACGCTAAACCGGCCAAGAATGTTTTGACCCAGGCCGATTACGAGGCCCTTGCCAGCCTGCGCCAGGCGTTGCGGCGCTTCACCGCTTTCAGCGAAGGCGCCGCCAAGACCGCGGGCCTGCCGCCCCAGCAGCATCAGGCGCTTCTTGCCATCAAGGGTGCTGCCGCCGGCCAGGTGACGACGGTCGGCGCCCTCGCCGAAACCCTGCTCATCGCCCCCCATACGGCGACCGAACTGGTCGACCGGCTGGCCGATGCGGGCCTTATCGTGCGCGCGACAGATCCCGACGACAGGCGCCGGCATACGCTGCAGCTCACCGTACGCGCCGAAACCCTGCTCGCCGAACTGAGCCAGGTCCATCTCAAGGAAATCCGTGACCTCGCGCCCCGCCTGATCGCGGTGCTGCAGTCCCTGGCGGCGCGCTGAGCTAGAGCGTTTCAGGAAAAGTGGATGCCACTTTTCCAACTCGAAAGCGCGCCAAAACAAAGACTTAGAACGTTCGTTTTGATGCAATCAAAACGTGAAGCGCTCTAGGCGCTCTGCTCGGTGATGAACGCGTCGAACGCCGCGAATACCTGCGCCCGGATGCTATCGCTTTCCATGAACAGCTCGTGTCGCGCGCCGGGTATCACCAGATGGCTTCCGGTCCGCAGCCGCAGGCCCAATTGCTCGATGGCGCTTGTCGACACCACAGTATCCCGCGCCGCGGCCAGCATCAGCAGGGGAATTTTCACCGTGCCGGGAAATCTGTCGCCGCCGGCTTCCGCCATGGCGTGCGACGCCGCTGCCAGCCAGCGGATGGTCGGAGATCCAAGCCGAAGGTCCGGCCGCGCCTGCATTATGTCGACCATCCGCATATAGCGCATCAAATCCGAGGTCAGCGGATTGTCCGGATAGGTCGCTTCCGACAGCGGGCGGCCGCGTCCCCGCGATATCGGCAGACTGCCGAGGCCCAGAAAGCTGAGGACATCGCCGGCGCGCGCCATGCCATTCATGCTGAGCGGCAAATTATCGAGCGCCAGCATCGGCGCGCTGAGGAAAATGCGGTCGAACATCAGCCGGTCGCGTACCCCAGCCTGGAGCGCCACCAGCCCGCCCATCGAGTGCCCCACGAGGTAGAACGGCGGCGGGCAATCCGGCAGCAGGATTTCGCCGTGAAAACTCTTGAGGTCGGCCCAATAGTCCTCGAAGCGGTCGACATGACCGAGCCGTTGGTTGCCGATCAGGCGTTCCGAACCACCCTGCCCGCGCCAGTCGAATGTCGCGACCGCAAAGCCACGGCTCTGGAAATCGGCGATAGTCTCGAAATATTTCTCGATGAATTCCGAGCGCCCCTGCACGAGGCAAATGGTGCCGCGTGCCGCGCCGGCGGTCTTGGGCCACAGGCCGTAGCGCAGCCTAATATTGTCACCCGTCCGGAAATAGCCGATCCGCGCCCCTTCCGGCACCGGATTGGAGCTGACCACGGCCAGCGACGGACCTTCGGGATCGACGACGGCGTTCATCCTTGATGCGAACTCCCCGCTCTCGGCTGCCGTGCTGGTTTAGGGCCGGTGATAAAGAAAAACCAGCGTTCCTGAACGGAAACGCTGGCTTTCCTTAAAGCGAACCATCGGCGGGGGGCGGTTGACGATGGTTCGTATCGATATGCAGTGGCGTCTGCATGTCGTGAGGTTTAGCGCCCCCTGCCTGAACGCATCCGGAGTCGTTCGTTCATATTGCGTTCATCTGGGACAATTCTTCCCGCGCCCAAGACCTCTTGAACACAGACGCGCAGTGCATACATCTGCTTGGTCCGCCGGGTAACCGGGGACCGGCACCCCGCCAAAAACGTTCGCCTCCGAGAGGGGACCACCAGCGGGACGTGCTGAACATCCACGTTGCTCACAGGAGAATGTGACATGCAGACCCTTGATTTCACGCCGTTTTACCGTTCGACCGTCGGTTTCGACCGCGTCTTTTCTCGCCTGGACAATCTTGTCGGCCAGGAAGCCAAGACTTACCCTCCCTACAATATCGAGCGCCTGGGCGATAATGCCTACCGCGTTTCGATTGCCGTAGCCGGCTTCTCGCAGGGCGACATTTCGATCGAGAGCAAGGAAAACAGCCTCACCATCAAAGGTGCCAAGGCTGTCGAAACCGAAGACAAGGCCCGTGAATTCCTCCATCGCGGCATTGCCGAGCGCGCTTTCGAGTTGCGCTTCCAGCTTGCCGAATATGTCGAGGTTTCCGGTGCCAATCTCGAGAACGGCCTGCTCCATATCGAGCTGAAGCGCGAGCTTCCCGAGAGCAAGAAGCCGCGGCAGATCGCCATCAATGGCGCCGCTAAGACCATCGAGGATCAGACCAAGGTCAACTAAACCTCCGGTCGTCTACCGGTCATGAACGGGGCGTGGGCCGTAAGGTCCGCGCCCTTTTGTCATGCCCGCTCCATCCGCATGGGAACCGCCATGCTCCCTATGGGTTTGTCTGGGCCACCAGCGTCCAAGGAAACGCCCATGAAAGCTCCCTCGATCGATCTCAAGTCCAACACCAAGACAGCCATGATCAAGCTGCTTAACGCTCAACTGGCCGGCGCCATCGACCTGGCCCTCATCACCAAGCAGGCGCACTGGAACCTCAAGGGACCGCAGTTCATCGCCGTGCACGAATTTCTCGACGAAGTCCGAGAAGCCGTCGACGAACATGTCGATATCATTGCCGAACGCGTCGCCCAACTGGATGGCATAGCGCTCGGCACGGTGCAGGAAGTCGGCAAGGCCACGACCCTTCCGCCCTATCCCACCGATATACGCAAGGTCGAGGATCACCTGCGCAATCTCGCAGAACGCTTCGCCGCCGTCTCCACCTCGGCCCGCGACGGCATCGATACGGCCGACGAGGCCGGCGACGCCGATTCCGCAGATATCCTCACCGCCTATTCCCGCGAGGTCGACAAGAACCTGTGGTTCATCAAGTCGCATCTCGAATAGCGCGACAACGCCCCAAAACCTTCGTAAAATAAGGGTGCGCCATACATGACGCACCCTTTTGCCTATAGTTTTCCTATAGGCAGTTGGGCTTGTCCTATTCCATTTGCGGTTTCGCGGCAAAAAAGTGGCCAAGGCCGCTTGCCCGACGCAATGATTTATGACAATCTGATGCAGATAGGACAGTGCTACTGTCCATTAACGACCGGCGCCGAGCGTTTTCGCCGCACCGGAATAGGAAAGGGAGCGCTAACCGATGGAACCTCTTAAACGGTAGCTCCCGTTCGTGGCCGCCCGGTCTCCCCGGATCCGGCCGCACGCAGTTCCGGCTGGACCCGCTAGTCGATAGCGGAAACGGAGCGGCGGGGCCATCAGTGCCCGACCGAGTGGCCATTTGGATGCAGAGCCACTCTTCATCGCATAGGATTGCGCTGCCCGCCCGAGCCGTACATGGTACGACCCGGCTGGCATGGTCCCGGAAAGTGGTGACACTTTTCGGCCAAGGCCATGCGCCCTTGGGGCTGACAGCGGATCCAGGAAAGGACTAAGGCACGATTTCCCTGGAAATCGGGCAAAGGCACAGACAAGCCCGGAATGATCCGGGACCGGACAAGCAAGCGGACTTAATCGTCGCGCGGCAAATCCGGACATGACAGCGAGGATGAAATTCATGGCACACACCCCGACCGGCTTCACCGCAGAGCCCGCTCCGGAGGCTTTCGCCGCTCGCAAAAACCCTGTTGCATCCTTTGCCAATGGCCGTCCCGCGGCCCAGGGTCTTTATGATCCGATGCATGAGCACGATGCCTGCGGCATCGGCATGATCGCCAACATCAAGAACAAGAAGTCCCACGAAGTGGTGGAGAAGGGTCTCGAAATCCTCGAGAACCTCGAACACCGCGGCGCCGTTGGCGCCGATCCGCTGATGGGTGACGGCGCCGGCATCCTGGTGCAGACCCCGCATCGCTTCTTCAAGAAGGTCGTCGATTTCGAGCTGCCCGGCGAGGGCGAGTATTGCGCCGCGATGGTGTTCTACCCCAACGACGTCGTGCTGCGTGATCGTTGCGCCGCGGCTATCCGGGCCTCGCTGGTTCAGGAAGGCCTCACGCTGCTCGGCGAGCGTATCGTGCCGACCGACAATTCGAGACTCTCGGAGGGTGTTATCGCCACCCAGCCGCTGATCGAGCAGATGTTCATCGCAAGGCCCGAAGGCCTCAGCGCCGACGAGTTCGAGCGTCGCCTGTTCATCACCCGCAAGGTGATTTCCAACACCGTCTACAATGCCATCCCGGAAGCGCAGAGCGACAACGGCTTCTATGTCGTCTCGATGTCGGTACGCACCGTCGTCTACAAGGGCATGTTCCTCGCCTACCAGCTCGGCGCCTTCTATCCCGATCTTGCCGATGAGGATTTCGAATCCGCCCTGGCTTTGGTGCATCAACGCTTTTCGACCAACACCTTCCCGTCCTGGAAGCTGGCGCATCCCTATCGGATGACCACTCATAACGGGGAAATCAACACCATCCGCGGCAACGTCAACTGGATGGCGGCGCGGCAGGCCTCGGTGTCCTCCCCGCTGTTTGGCGAAGACATCTCCAAGATCTGGCCGATCTCCTATGAGGGCCAGTCCGATACCGCCTGCTTCGACAACGCACTCGAATTCCTGGTGCGCGGTGGCTATTCCCTGCCGCATGCGGCGATGATGCTGATCCCCGAAGCCTGGGCCGGCAACCCGCTGATGGATGAAAAGCGCCGCGCCTTCTACGAATATCACGCCGCGCTGATGGAGCCGTGGGATGGCCCCGCCGCCATGTCGCTCTCCGACGGCCGCTATGTCGTCGCCACGCTCGACCGCAACGGTCTCCGTCCGGCCCGTTACCTCGTCACCCGCGAGGGTCACGTCGTTCTGGCTTCCGAAGCCGGCGTTCTCGACATTCCCGACGAGGACATCGTCGAGAAGTGGCGCCTGCAGCCGGGCCGCATGCTCGTCGTCGATTTGGAAGAGGGCCGCATTGTCTCCGATGAGGAGATCAAGACCGACCTCGCCACCACCCACCCCTATGCCCAGTGGCTGGCGCGCACCCAGATCGTCCTGGAAGACCTGCCGCCGGTGGAGCCGAGGGCTGCGCTGTCGTCCGGCAGCCTCCTCGATCGCCAGCAGGCCTTCGGCTACACCACCGAGGATCTGAAGCTGCTGATGGCGCCGATGGCGACCACCGGCCAGGAAGCCGTTGGCTCCATGGGCACCGATACGCCCATCTCCGCTTTGTCCGACAAGTCGAAGCTGCTCTACACCTATTTCAAGCAGAACTTCGCCCAGGTCACCAACCCGCCCATCGATCCGATCCGCGAAGAATCGGTGATGAGCCTGGTCTCCTTCATCGGGCCGCGGCCGAACCTGTTCGATCTCGAAGGCCTTTCGAGCGTCAAGCGCCTGGAAGTTCGCCAGCCCATCCTTACCAATGAGGATCTGGAAAAGATCCGCGGCATCGGCGACATCGTCGACAACCCGTTCAAGACCGAAACGCTCGATATCACCTATCCGGCCGATATGGGCGCCATCGGCATGGAAGCCGCCCTCAACGCCATCTGCGAGGCGGCCGAAGTCGCCGTGCGCGGCGAATTCAACATCATCATCCTGTCGGACCGGCTGGTCTCGGCCGACCGCATTGCGATACCCGCATTGCTGGCGACGGCCGCAGTCCACCACCACCTGATCCGCAAGGGCCTGCGCACGTCTTCGGGTCTCGTCGTCGAAACCGGCGAAGCCCGCGAGATGCACCATTTCGCCATGCTGGCGGGCTATGGCGCCGAAGCCATCAACCCCTATCTCGCCTTCGAGACCCTGGCGTCCTTGCAGGCCGAGGGCGAATATCCGCCCGAGGTCGACGCCGAGGAAGTCGTCTACCGCTACATCAAGTCGGTGGGTAAGGGCCTGCTCAAGGTCATGTCCAAGATGGGCATTTCGACCTACCAGTCCTATTGCGGCGCCCAGATCTTCGACGCCGTCGGCCTCCGTTCCGATTTCGTCGCCCGCTATTTCTTCGGCACCGCCACCACCATCGAGGGTGTGGGCCTGCCGGAAATCGCCGAGGAAAACGTCCGCCGTCACCGCATGGCCTTCGGCAATGACGCGGTGCTGCGCCGGACCCTCGATATCGGCGGCGAATATATGTACCGCATGCGTGGCGAATCCCACGCCTGGTCGCCCAATATCGTTGCCGACCTGCAGCATGCCGTGCGCACCGCCGACGAGAGCAGGGAAGGCGCCCAGGCGCGCTACGATACCTTCGCCAAGGCCGTCAACGACGGCGGCAACGGCTTTCTCTCCATCCGCACGCTGTTCGACATCCGCCCGCTGGGCGAGGCCGTCCCGCTGGAGGAAGTCGAATCCGCCTCCGACCTCGTCAAGCGTTTCGTCACCGGCGCCATGAGCTTCGGCTCCATCTCGCGCGAGGCGCATTCGACCCTGGCCGTCGCCATGAACCAGATCGGCGGCAAGTCCAACACCGGCGAAGGCGGTGAGGAAGCGGACCGCTACAAGCCGCTGGCCGACGGCTCCAGCAACCCGCTGCGCTCGGCCATCAAGCAGGTCGCCTCGGGCCGTTTCGGCGTCACTACCGAATACCTGGTCAACGCCGACATGCTGCAGATCAAGGTCGCGCAGGGTGCCAAGCCCGGCGAAGGCGGTCAGTTGCCCGGCCACAAGGTCGACTGGGTCATCGCCAAGACCCGCCATTCGACGCCCGGCGTCGGCCTCATCTCGCCGCCGCCGCATCACGACATCTATTCGATCGAAGATCTCGCCCAGCTCATCTACGACCTCAAGAACGTCAATGAGCAGGCCGCGGTCTCGGTCAAGCTCGTCTCCGAAGTCGGCGTCGGCACGGTTGCTGCCGGCGTCGCCAAGGCGCGTGCCGATCACATCACCATCTCGGGCTATGACGGCGGCACCGGCGCCTCGCCGCTGACCTCGCTCAAGCATGCCGGCGGTCCGTGGGAAATCGGCCTCGCCGAAACCCACCAGACCCTTGTGCTCAACCGCCTGCGCAGCCGCGTTCGCCTGCAGGTCGATGGCGGTCTCAAGACCGGCCGCGACGTGCTGATCGGCGCCCTGCTCGGCGCCGACGAGTTCGGCTTCTCCACCGCGCCGCTGATCGCGGCCGGTTGCGTGATGATGCGCAAGTGCCACCTCAACACCTGCCCGGTCGGCATCGCCACTCAGGATCCCGTGCTGCGCAAGCGCTTCAAGGGCACGCCCGAACACGTCATCAACTACTTCTTCTTCGTCGCCGAGGAACTGCGTGGCCTGATGGCCGCACTCGGCGCACGTAAGCTCGATGACCTCATCGGCCGCTCGGACCTGCTCGACCAGCGCCGGCTGCTCACGCACTGGAAGGCCAAGGGCCTCGATTTCGGTAAGCTGTTCTATAAGCCCGAGCCGCTTGGCGGGGACTCGATCTTCCACACCGAGGCACAGAACCATCATCTGGAATCCGTGCTCGACCGCCAGTTGGTGGAACAGGCCCAGCCGACGCTCACCGACCGCACGCCCGTGCAGATCGAAATCCCGATCCGCTCGCGCGACCGCTCGGCCGGCGCCATGCTCTCCGGCGCCGTCGCCAAGGCCTTCGGCCATGACGGCCTGCCCGACGACACCATCTCGGTCAAGCTAACCGGCACGGCCGGCCAGAGTTTTGGCGCCTTCCTCGCCCGCGGCATCACCTTCGATCTGGTCGGCGATGCCAACGACTATGTAGGCAAAGGCCTATCGGGCGGCCGCCTGGTGGTGCGCCCCTCCGACAAGGCCATCGTGGTCCCCGAGGATTCCATCATCGTGGGCAATACCGTGCTCTACGGCGCCATCGCGGGCGAATGCTACTTCCGCGGCGTCGCCGGCGAACGCTTTGCCGTCCGCAACTCCGGCGCCGTCGCGGTCGTCGAAGGCACCGGCGATCATGGCTGCGAATACATGACCGGCGGCATTGTCGTCGTCATCGGCGAGACCGGCCGCAACTTCGCTGCCGGCATGTCGGGCGGCGTCGCCTATGTGCTGGACGAAGATGAAACCTTCCGCTCGCGCTGCAATCTCGCAATGGTCGATCTCGAACCCGTGCCGGAGGAGGAAAACCTCATGCAGCAGATCCATCATCACGGCGGCGATCTCGAATGGCATGGACGCGTCGACATTTCCGGCGACATGACCCGCCATGACGATGAACGCCTGCATCAGCTGATCTCGAACCACCTGCATTATACGGGCTCGGCCCGCGCCAAGATGATCCTCGACAACTGGGTCGCCATGCGCCCCAAATTCGTCAAGGTCATGCCCGTCGAGTATCGCCGCGCCATGCGCGAAATGGAAAAGAAGCGCGCCGGCCTCGGCGTGGCTGCCGAGTAAGGAGAGAGCAATGGCTAAGGTAACGGGCTTTCTCGAGATCGAACGTGAAGAACCGCGCTATGAGCCGGCTTCCGATCGCGTGCGCCATTATGGTGAGTTCTCCATCCCCCTGTCGGAGGGCCGCATCGTCGATCAGGCGGCGCGCTGCATGGATTGCGGCATCCCCTATTGCCACGGCGATACTGGCTGCCCGGTGCATAACCAGATTCCGGACTGGAACGACCTCGTCTACCAGAACGACTGGGAAGAGGCGGCGCGCAACCTGCATTCGACCAACAACTTCCCCGAATTCACCGGCCGCATCTGCCCCGCCCCCTGCGAGGAAGCCTGCACGCTGAACCTCGAGGACACCCCGGTCGCCATCAAGACCGTGGAACAGGCGATCGCCGACCGCGCCATTCGCAATGGCTGGATCAAGCCGCAGCCGCCAGGCACCAAGACCGGCAAGTCCGTCGCCATCGTGGGCTCCGGCCCCGCCGGCATGGCGGCGGCCCAGCAACTGGCCCGCGCCGGACACGACGTGCATGTCTATGAGCGCGAACCCAAGGCCGGCGGCCTGATGCGCTACGGCATTCCCGACTTCAAGATGGAAAAGGACCACATCGACTTCCGCGTCGAACAGATGCAGGCCGAGGGCGTCACTTTCCACTATGGCGAAAATATCGGCGTCACCCGCCCGCTCTCCGACCTGCAGGCGGCTCACGACGCCGTGTTGCTGGCCGGCGGTTCCGAGCACCCGCGCGATGTCGATGCCAAGGGCACCGGGCTTTCGGGCGTGCATTATGCCATGCCCTACCTGGTGCAGCAGAACCGCCGTCTCGGTGGGGAAGACATCGGCAACGAACCGGTGCTGATTGCGGCAGGCAAGCATGTGGTGGTGGTCGGCGGCGGCGATACCGCCAGCGACTGCATCGGCACCGCTTTCCGCCAGGGCGCCATCGCCGTCACCCAGCTCGATGTGCGCCCCCAGCCGCCCGAACTGGAAGACAAGCTCACGACCTGGCCCAACTGGGCCGTGAAGATGCGCACCTCTTCCAGCCAGGCCGAAGGCGCCATTCGTGAATTCTCGGCCGGCACCATGGAAATCGTGGGAGACAGCCGCGGCCAGGTGATGGGCGTCAAGGTCGCCCGCGTCGACCGCAAGCGCCAGCCCATCGCCGGGGCCGAGTTCCTCATCAAGGCCGATCTGGTGCTGATGGCCATCGGCTTCTCGCACCCCGTGCATGAAGGCATGCTGACCGAACTCGGCGCCGAGCTCGACAAGCGTGGCAATCTCTTCGCCGATACCTTCAGCTACCAGACTTCGGTGAGGAGCGTTTACGCCGCCGGCGACATGCGCCGCGGCCAGTCCCTGGTGGTCTGGGCCATACGCGAAGGCCGCCAGGCCGCCCGGGCCATCGACCTCGACCTGATGGGCAAGACCGACCTGCCCGCTTGATCCAAGGCGCCGGGGCTAGAGCGTTTTCAGGAAAAGTGGATGCCACTTTTCCAACTCGAAAACGCGCCAAAACAAAGTCTTAGAGCGTTCGTTTTGATGCAATCAAACGAACGCTCTAATGCGCCCCGGCCGCTTCCAGCAGCGCCGCGATTTCGCCATAGCCCCTGGCCTTGGCATGCGTCAGAGGCGATACGCCGTCACTATCCGCGATATTGACGTTTGCGCCCCCGGCGATCAGATCCCGCACGATCTCTTGGTGCACCGTCCCGCCATCGCTGAGGACGATCGCCTCCAGCAGCGCCGTCCAGCCGAGATCGTTGACGTGGTCGACCGCCACGCCCGCTTTGAGCAAGGCACGGACATTGTCCGGATAGCCTTTTTCCGCGGCCGGGATCAGCGCCGTGCCGCCATAGCGGTTGGTATCCTTGAGATCGGCCCCGGCGGCCAGCGTCATGCGCAGGATCTCCAGCCGTCCTTCGGCCCCTGCGAAAAGATACGGCGTATCCTTGATGTCGTCCTTGGCGTTCACATCCGCACCGGCGTCGATAAGGGCCTTCGCGGCCACGATGGCGTTGGCGCGCGTCGCCAGCAACAGCGCCGTGCGGCCATCGCTGTCCCGCGCTTCAAGGTCGGCGTCTTGGGCGATGAGGGACTGGACGGCGGCAACATCATTGATCGCCGCAGCCTGCAGCAGTGTCATGTCATCTACGGCAAACGCGTTCCAGGGCAGGAGGAGCAACCAGGTGGCGAGAACTGCGGCCAATCGCAACATTGATACCTCCCCGATCGGTCGTCGAAAAAATGCTAGGGCGTCGCCACGTCCTCGGAATTCCCCGCCGCAACGCCCACCCCGAAGGCATCGACCCGCCCGACCGGCGCATGCATGAGCTGATCGAGATCGAAGCCCGCGCCATTGTCGGCGGTCTGGGCCGTCACCAGGTCGTTGGCGCGCGGCGCCGTGTTGGAGAGCGGCACCACCGCCCCTGCCACTTCCAGCAGCCGCACCTGTCCCAGCCCCTGATAGGGGGGCCGCAGCATCTGCTGCGCCTCGGTGCCGAGCAATGGATCGGTCACCTCGGCAGTGATGCTGCCCCCGTGGTAATAGGTCTTGATCGACTGGCTGAGATAGAAGGCCAGCTTATCGGAGCCGGCGGTGGAGAAATGGATGCCGTCATCCTTGCGCATGCGCACCTGCTGGCCATTCACGTCGGGGCCAAAGGACGTGTACTTGCCATTCTCGTCGGCGAACTTCTCATAAATATCGAGGAACTCCGCCCCGCCCGAAAAGCTGGCAAGCTTTTGCACGGAGGTGATCTGGGTCATCGCCGCCGAATAGCTGGGGCTCTGCATGGGCGGCAATCCGACCCAGATGACCGGCTTGTTGGCGGCGCGCAATTCCGTCAGCAGCGCATTCACCCGCGCCGTATAGGCGTCGTTCCAGCCATCCGTCTGCGGCTTGAGGCTCTCGCCATTGACCGTGATCGGCTGCCTGTCATTGACGCCGATGATGAAGATCGCGAGATCGAAACTGTTGGCGGCGATCTGGTCGTGCACCGCCTGCGCCCAGTCGAAATAATCCTGCCGGACGAGGCCGGATGAGCCAACGCCCTGTTCCAGCACAGTCAGGTTGGGATCGTCGGCATAGAACCGGTCCAGTGCCTCGGCGAGGTCGACAGCAAGGGAATCTCCGAACACCGCGATCCGCGTGGCGGCAGCCGCCTTGGTCACCGTCGGCTTGGGCGGCGCCAGTTGCGGCGCGGGAGCCGCCTTCTGCGTCGCGCGCTTGGGTTGCTGCTTGGCGGGCGTGCGTTGCTGCTGCTGTAGTTGCTGCTGTTGCTGGCGCTGCTTGTCGCCGAACAGCAGGTCGAACAGGGTGCGATGCCGTTTTTGCGGCGCCTGTTGTTGCGCCACCAGCAGTGGCGCCGAGGCCTCCTGCGCCGACACCAGCATCGGCAGCAGGTCAGCCAGCACCAGGGCCGCAATGGCGACTGCGATGATCCAGAGGCGCCAGGACTTGTTCTTCATGACCGCGATCCTAGCAAATCCGGCGGCCCGCCGCCATTCAGCGCGTTGCCGCCATCAATTCCTCATAGCTTTGCAGCGTGATGAACCCATCCGCCACTTCGCCTTTGGCGGCCTGGAACCGGGCATAGGCCGCCTGGCTCACCGGTCCGATACGCCCATCCGGCTTGCCCTCGTAATAGCCGAGTTTACCTAAGGCCTGCTGAATGGCCTGGCGTTGCGCGAGATTGGGAAACCGCGTTTGCCGCGGCCAGTCCTGCACGAAATTGCCCGAACCGCGCAGCCTGTCGGAAAGATGGGCCACCGCCAGCGCGTAGCTGTCGGAAAAGTTATAGCCCTTCAGCACCAGATAGTTCGGTGTCATGAGGAATTTTGGGCCGTCCTTGCCCGCTGGCACATAGAGGAATACCGGCGTGCTGCGGCTGGCGAACGGCCGGCCCTCGGCGCGCGTCACGCCGCGATCGGCGAAAAACCCGATATCGCGATAGGTCTCCCGCCCGGCCAGCGCATAGTCGAAGCCTTGCGGCAGTTGCACCTCGAAACCCCATTCCATACCGGGCTGATAGCCCAGGCCGAGCAGATACACCGCGCTCGTGGCCAGCGCATCCGCCAGCGAATCCTGCAGGTCGACCTGGTTGTCGCCGTCTCCATCCGTGCCGTATTTCAGCACATTGGTGGCATTCACCTGCAGATGCCCGATGGCTCCCGCCCACGACCCCAGCAGGTGCCCGGCATCAAGCGGCCCCCGCTGCACCAGCAAAAGCGCCGCAATCAGATCCTGCTCGTCTTCCTTGAGGCGGCTGCGCCGCTGATGCACCACCGTCGCCAGCGACCGGATCACCGGCGTGATATAGGCCGGGTTGGAAAGCACCGTCCCGTAATTGGTTTCGATGCCCCAGATGGCGCCGAGCAGATAGGGATCGACGCCATAGCGTTTCCCCACCGCCGTGAACAACGCCCGCTCGGCTCCCATGGCCGCGATGCCATTGCTGATCCGCGAGGCCGACACGCGCGTATCGATATAATCCCAGACCGTGGTGGTGAATTCCGGTTGGCCCTCGACGAGATCCGGAATCTTGGGATCGGCGGTCAGCCCGAACATCGAGCGCTCGTAGACCTCCCGGCTCACGCCGGCGGCCAGCGCCTTGGGCTCGAAATTCTTGATGAAACTCGCAAAGGATTCGGCCGGCTGTGCCGGCGCCGGCCCGGTCAGCAATGCCAGCGCCATAAGGCTCCAAACCAGAATTTTGCGCATCACGCCGAAATCCTTTTGAGAAACCACGAAGAATCACAGTGTGAAGGACAATTATGGACAAGTTGCAACGTCTCGGCGCAGATCTGATTTGAACGGTCAGGCGGTTCGCATCGTCTTCACAATATGCGATTAGTCCACTCCGACATTTTCAGCTTCACCTAGACCCGCCTCGGGGCCTCCATCTGCTGGCCCCTCGTCCCCCCAGGAGTTTTCATGGCCGATCTCATCGTCGACGGCGGACATCCGATCAACGGCGTCGTCCGTCCGTCGGGCAACAAGAATGCCGTGCTGCCCATGCTCTGCGCCACGCTTTTGACCGATGAGCCGGTGACGCTCGAGAACGTCCCCGAAATCAGCGATATCGACAAGCTTCTCGCCTATTTCGAGAGCATGGGGTCACGCGTCGCGCGCGACCTCGAAGCCCAGACGCTGACCATCCAGCATGATTTCGAAAAATTCGCCGCCTCCGACGCCGAGCTCCCCGTCGGCATCCGCGCCGCGGTGCTGTTGCTGGCGCCCGTTATCGTTCGCACGGGCCGCCTGAACTTCGACACCGAGGCCAAGGGCTGCGCCCTGGGCGTCCGCGAGATCGATCCGCACCTCGAGATCCTGCAGCAGTTTGGCAGCACCGTCACCGGCCGCAGCCCCTACAATATCGTGCTCGATGGCCGTCTCCAGGCACAGGAAATCTGGGCCGACTATGCCTCCGTCACCGCCAGCGAAACCTTTGCGATGATCGCCGCCACCGCCCAGGGCCGTTCGACGCTGATGAATGCCGCGTCCGAGCCACATGTGCAGGCGCTTTGCTTCATGCTTGAGGCCATGGGCGCCGACATCGAAGGGCTCGGGACCTCGCGCCTGACCTTCACGGGCGTCGACCGCCTGGGCGGCACCACCGCCCGCGTGCCGGACGATCACCATGAAGTGGCCACCTTCCTCGCCATCGGCGGCGTGACCGGCGGCAATCTCACCGTCAAGACCGACGCTATCCCCCATATGACGCTGATCCTGCGCCAGCTCGGCAAGCTCGGCCTCGAATTCGCCATCGGCGAAGACGAGATCACCGTCACCGGCTGGAGCCGGCGGATCGTCGAGCCCTTCACCACCGAAATGCTGCCCAAGATCGAGGCCGCCCCCTGGCCCTACTATCCGGCGGACCTGCTGCCCCAGGCCATCGGCGTCGCCGTCGGTTGCACCGGCGACATCCTGTTCTGGAACAAGGTCTATGAGGGGGCGCTCGGCTGGACCTCGGAACTGCTGAAATTCGGCGCGCGCGTTCATCTGTCGGACCCGCACCGCCTCATCGTCTTTGGCGGCAACAAGCTGCGTCCGGCCGTCGTCGAGGCGCCCTACATCATTCGCGTCGTCCTGGCGCTGTTCCTGTCGGCGATCCAGATCGAGGGCGAATCCCGCATCAAGAACGCCGACCCGATCCGGCGGGCGCACCCGCATTTCGTCGAAAAGCTCACTGCTCTCGGCGCCAAGGTGAAGTGGGTGGACTAGGCAGGACAGGGCATCCGCCCTGCCCTTTCAACTATTCCGCGTCACCAGATATTTTTCCCAATCCAGCGCCGTCCGCACGATCTCGGTGAGATCGTCATGCGCCGGCTGCCAGCCGAGCACCTTGCGCACCTTGGCGGCGCCCGCCACGATTGCGGGCGGATCGCCGGCACGGCGCGGGCCCTCGTCGACGCGGAAATCCACCCCCGAGACCGCCTTCACCGTATCCACCACCTGCCGCACCGAATAGCCGCGCCCATAGCCGCAATTCAGTGTCGTGCTTGCCCCGCCGGCCCGCAGATGCCTGAGGAGTAGCACATGCGCGGAAACCAGGTCCGTGACATGGATATAGTCACGCACGCCTGTGCCGTCGGGCGTCGGATAGTCGGTGCCGAAAATATCCATCTTCTGGCGCTGCCCGAGCGCCGTCTGGCAGGCGAC
Organism: Devosiaceae bacterium; assembly: GCA_036499825.1. Taxonomy (GTDB): domain Bacteria; phylum Pseudomonadota; class Alphaproteobacteria; order Rhizobiales; family Devosiaceae; genus Paradevosia. Next base: position 67,960 of record DASYCZ010000044.1, on the reverse strand, counting down.
CTTGATCAGATGCGTGGCCAGCGGCGTCGATTGCCCCGACCGCTTTGCGGGATCGGCGCCCGCCACGTTGAAATAGCGCAGCACCCCATAGGTCACCGGATGCGCCGCTGCGACGTCCGCCAGCATCCACTCCGTCATCAGCTTGGAGCGGCCATAGGGCGACATCGGGTTGAGCGGCGTTTCCTCGCGTACCGGCTCCAGCCCGGTCATGCCATAGACCGCCGCGGTCGACGAAAAGATGATGTGCTTCACCCCGCCCTTTACGGCCGCCTCGATGAGATTGCGCGAGGCTGCCGTATTGTTGGCGTAATATTTGAGAGGATCGGCAACCGATTCCGGCACCACGATCGATCCTGCGAAGTGCACGATTTCCGTGATTTTGTGCCGGCCTATGAGATCGCCCACAAAGGCCATGTCGCCGACATTGCCTTCCACCAGGGTGGCCCGATGGTCCACCGCCCAATCGAACCCGGTCACTAGATTGTCCAGAACGACTACGTCTTCGCCGGCGTCGCACAACGCCAACACCATGTGGCTGCCGATGTAACCAGCCCCTCCAGTCACCAAGACTGCCATAAAAAACCTCGCACTGAATGATTTGGCTACAATGCTAATTTTCAACTATTGAGATAGCATTATCCGAGCCAGCAATGCACGGAGCTTCGATTTGCCCAACCGCGTCCGCACGGCCGTATTCCCAGTAGCCGGCCTTGGCACCCGTTTCCTACCCGCCACCAAGGCCATGCCCAAGGAAATGCTCACGGTCGTCGACCGTCCGCTGATCCAGTATGCCGTCGATGAAGCCCGGGAAGCCGGCATCGAGCATTTCGTCTTCGTCACCGGCCGCAACAAGGGCGTCATCGAGGACCACTTCGATCGCCAGTTCGAACTCGAGCATACGCTCGAGACGCGTGGCAAGCTCGAGGCCCTGGCCGAACTGCAGCAGGACCTGCCCTCGGCCGGCCGCACCAGCTTCACCCGCCAGCAGGAACCGCTGGGCCTGGGCCATGCCGTCTGGTGCGCCCGCGAACTGGTTGGCAACAATCCTTTCGCCCTGCTCTTGCCGGATATGATCTTCAAGGCCAAGCCCGGCGTCCTCAAGCAGATGATGGAAGCCTACGAGGTCACCGGCGGCAACATCATCGGCGTCGAGGAAGTCGATCCGGCCGATGTCTCCTCCTATGGCATCGTCGTCCGCGGCGAGGGCCCCGACAAAGGTTTCGAGATCACCGGCATGGTGGAAAAGCCCAAGGTCGGCGAAGCCCCCTCCAACCTCTTCATTTCCGGCCGCTACATCTTGCAGCCCGAGATTTTCCCGTTGCTCAGCGAGCAGAAGAAGGGTGCCGGCGGCGAAATCCAGATCACCGATGCCATGCAGACCCTGATGCGCAGCCAGCGTTTCACCGGCGTCCAGTACGATGGCAAGGTCTTCGACTGCGGCTCCAAGATCGGTTTCCTGACAGCCAATGTGGTCTTCGCCCTCGACCGGCCCGATATCGCCGCCGAATTCATGGCGGAAATCCGCAACCTCGCTATCGGCGTCTAACGCTTGCTCGCCATCGGCGTCTAACGCTTGAAGGTCACGCCCACCGTCACGCGGTGGGCGTCCCTGACCGGATCGGGCGCACTTTCGATATGATCGAAATTGTAGTCCGCGCTGAGTGTCGTCCGTGCATTGAGAAGGTAGTCGGCGCCAACGCCGTATCCATAACTCGTATCCACGATACCCGTATTGGTCTGCTTGGCGCGGGTCCAGCTGGCGCTGGCCCTGAGCGCCAGCCATGAATTGATCTCGTAGGCGATATCGCCGGTCGCCGTATAGGCCACCTGCGTATCGCTCGTATCGGTGCCTGGCGGCACGATTTCGGTCGAAAATCCGGCCCGCAGCGTCCACGTCTCGTCGGGATGATAGGTAAGGCTCGCATCGTAAAGCGTGGTCGCCACGTCTTCGAGGCTCGTGTCCTTATAGTCGCGCAGGCCGACACCGATCGAGGTTTCCGCCTCCAGCCGGCCATGACCCCACACGCCCGAAATGCCGGTGCGCAGCGCATATTCGGTAGCGTCCGACTTTACCAGCGAGCCTGGGGCAACGGTGTCGTAGACGTCGCGCTGCAGGTTGCCGTCGCCGAAGATGGTAAGGATCGGCGTCAGCTTCATGCCGAGCCGTAGTCCGGTCCCCGCATAACTGAAGTTATCGCCGCTATTGCTCACCACCGAGCCGTCGTCATAGGTGGAATCGCCATGCACCTCGCGACCGATATTGCCGCGTAGGTCCACGGTGAAGCGCCCGAACTGCCGCGTGAGCTTGGTATCGACGGTGCCGGCGACCACATTCTCCGGCTCGGAAAGGTTCGATGTCGACGCCAGTGGATCGTCCTGGCTCGTCGACAGTTCCGCATTGCCCGACACTTGCGTCGCCTGGTTGATCCGGTAGTCGCCAGCCACTGCCAGCCGTAGCGCCTGGATGCGCAGCTTATCGTCATCCAGTTTACGCACAGTGCCATCGAGCGTTTCGACCAGGCGTCCGCTGGCCCATTCCTGGATCAGGCTGACGCTGGGCACCAGCAGCGCCTCATAGTGATCGCCATCCTGGTCGTGCTGGTAGGCACCGCGCAGCCCCACGCTCCAGTCGATCTGCGACGGCAGTGCGTTATCCTCGACGGGCGCGTTGGCGACGAAGTCGTTCCCCGCCGGCACCCAGTTCGCCCCCGAACTGTCGCGCAGCATGTCCGGATTGGTGGCGTCCGAGCTGTCCGTATTGATCGCCAGTGGGTTGGCGAAAGCAGGCGACACAAGGCACGCCGTCCCCGTAAGGGCAGCGCTCGTAGCCAAAATTCCAACAGCGATCGCCCTGCGCAAATCAGCCGCTCCAGCGGGCAGGAAAAGTTAAGCGATCGTCACTGTTTTTGGTTAACGAACCCTTTCGATAGGTGTTTGCGCGATGTGATTTTAACGCATGTTAACCTTTGCGCTTAAACGCAAATTATTCAATCCCGCCCATCATCGCGGCAAGGTCAGAAGGACCGGTTTTCGCGCAAGGGAATAGCGCACAATGGATATTGCTACACTCATAGGCCTCGTCGGAGGCCTGGGCGTCCTGCTGGGCGCAATTCTACTCGAAGGCTCCAATCCTCTCTCGTTCATCGCCTTGTTGCCCGGCCTCGTGGTCGTCGGGGGCGCCACCATGGCGGTGCTGGTGCGCTATACCCTCTCCAGCTTTGGCGCGGCCATCGTCCTCGGCCTCAAGAGCGCGCTGCTCTACAAGCACGTTTCGACCACGAACCTTATCGATCAGATCGCCGACATCGCCGACAGGATGCGGAAACAGGGCCCCATCGCCCTCGAACAGGTGCAGCTGTCCGATCCCTTCTTCCAGCGCGGTGTACGCATGATCGCCGATGGCTTTACGGCCGAGGCGATCCGCTCGTCGCTGGAGCGCGAACGCGATCTCGATTACGAGCGCACCGAGGAAAGCCACAAGATCTTCAAGGCACTCGGCGACGCCGCTCCCGGCATGGGCATGGTGGGCACGCTGATCGGCCTCGTCTCGATGTTCGGCCATATGGATGACCCAAAGAAGATCGGCCCCGGCATGGCCGTGGCGCTGCTGGCGACGTTCTACGGCGCTGCCATCTCCAACGTCATCTCGCTGCCCCTCGCCGATAAGCTCGCCAATCGCGCCGCCGAGGAAGGCACCAACCGCACCCTCGTCATCGAGGCGCTGGTGATGATCCGCGAAGGCCGCAACCCCGCCACCATTCGCGATGAACTGGCCAGCTTCCTGCCGCTGCATACCCGCGAAAAGCTGCTCGAAGCGGCCTGACAGGAATATCGCGATGAGCATAAGGAAAAAAGCCGATGGCGGCGCGCACGGCGGCTCGTGGGTGGTATCTTTCGCCGACCTGATGAGCCTCTTGATGGCCTTCTTCGTGATGCTGCTGTCCTTCTCGGTGCAGGATCAGGAAAAACTCAACCAGGCGGCCGGCTCGGTCAAGGACGCCTTCGGCATCAACATCCTCGACGACAAGGCCGGCATGATCGAGCGCGATGGCAACCCCGAGCGCCCCTTTGCCAAGCATTTGGCGACCGACGCCGAGACCAACCAGTCCGAATTCGCCACCGTCGACAATCGCCGGAATGCCGCGCAAGGCCCCGAGGCCGACACCCACACCAGGGAGCCTACCGACGCCGAGCGCGCCGAGAGCTTTGCCCTCGCGGCCGCCAGCCTCAAGCAGGCCTGGCAGGACCTGCCCGACATCACGGCGATCTCCGACAACCTCATCGTCCAGCGGACGGAGGACGGCATCGATATCGTCATCGCCGACCAGGCCGGACGCGCCATGTTCCCGGAGGGATCGAAATACCCCTATGAGATCACGCGCAAGGCCATCGCCGCCATGGCGCCGATCCTGCAGAAGCTGCCCAACCAGATCCGCATCACCGGCCACACCGCCGCGGGCGCCAAGTTTCCGGATGCGCATTACGGCAAGTGGGACCTGTCGTTCGATCGCGCCAATGTCAGCCGGCAGATCCTTGAAGAATTCGGCCTTTCCGACGACCGCATCTTCAGCGTCGTTGGCAAAGGCGATGCCGAACCGCTGTTTCCGAACGATCCCTACCTCGCCGCCAACCAGCGCATCTCCATCCTGGTGATGTACGAGAAGCCGCCGGTGCCGCTCGATCTCAAGCCCTAGACCGCTTCCACCCGCAACAGCGCCGCATCCGCCCCGACGATCCTGACCCGCCTGCCGGCAGGCAGGTCGGGGCCGGTGATCCGCCACACGGAATCGCCCAGCGCCAGGCGCCCGAAGCCATCCACGATCGGCTCGTCCAGCACGGCCTCATGGCCGATGAAACGCTCGGCCCGCCGGTTGAGATAGGGCCGGTCGCTCTTGCTGCCGCGCCCGCGAAAGACCCGCAGCCACAGGAAGATGGTCAGCACGCCCAAAACGCCGAAAATGGCGAACTCGACCGCCCAGTCCAGCGGATAGACGAAGGCCAACAGGCCGGTGATGATCGCCGCCACCCCCAGCCACACGAACACGCCGCCCGGCAGGACCAGCTCCAGGCCCAGCAGCACCAGGCCGGAGACCAGCCAGCTCCAGGCGCCGTATGTCATGATCAGCGCTAGAATACCCATCGGATGTACCCGCTCATTGACCGGTTGAAGGCGGGCGGCCGGTGCTGCCCCGTGTCGGCGCGCCGCCACCGAAGGTTTCCTTGGCGATCTCGGCGATGCCGCCGATCGCCCCGATGACGCTCGATGCTTCCACCGGCAGCATCAGCACCTTCTGGTTCGGGGACTTGGCCAGTCCCTCAAGCGCCTTGATGTAGTTGTTGGCAACGAAGTAATTGATGGCCTGCACGCTGCCGGCGGCAATTGCCTCGGACACCACCTTGGTCGCCTGTGCTTCGGCTTCGGCCGAACGCTCCCGCGCCTCGGCGTCCCGGAACGCCGCCTCGCGCCGGCCTTCGGCCTCCAGCACCTGCGCCTGCTTGGCGCCTTCTGCCTGGAGGATCGCGCTCTGCCGGCGGCCCTCGGCTTCGAGGATGACGGCGCGTTTCTCACGCTCGGCCTTCATCTGCCGGCCCATCGATTCCACCAGGTCCTTGGGCGGATCGATGTCCTTGATCTCGATACGGGTGATCTTCAGACCCCAGGGCGACACCGCCGCATCCACCACCTTCAGCAGGCGATGGTTGATCTCGTCGCGGTTGGAGAGCAGTTGGTCGAGGTCCATCGAACCCATCACCGTACGGATATTGGTCATGGTGAGATTGAGGATGGCGTTCTGCAGGTTGGAAACCTCATAGGCCGAAGCGGCCGCATCGAGGATCTGGTAGAAGGCCACGCCATTGGCTGTCACCGAGGCGTTGTCCTTGGTGATCACCTCCTGGTGGGGCACGTCCAGCACCTGCTCCATCATATTGATGCGCTTGCCGATGCCGTCAATGAAGGGCACGATGAGGTTGAGGCCCGGCTGCAGGGTCCGCGTGTACTTGCCGAAACGTTCGATCGTATAATTGAAGCCTTGCGGCACCGTCTTGACGCTCGAGAAAAGCACCAGGATCAGCAAGATGCCGAGAACGATCAGGGTTATGCTTAGTCCGTCCAGGCCAAAAGTATCCATCAATGCCTCCCACTTGGCTATGGCAGAGATGTAAGGGGCGTCGCCGGGCGGCGCAACTGCCAGCCGGAACGCTTGCCTGTTCATGACGTTAATTTTTGCACCCGTGTTGTCGCCGTGGAGGCAAGCCGCAATGCCCGTCAAGGCCGAACCCCTGCTCAAGGACTACCGCGCCAAGCGTGATTTCTCCAAAACCCGGGAGCCCTCGGGCGCCAGCGCCCGCAAGGGCGACAAGGCCCCGGCTGGACTTTTCGTCGTCCAGCAGCACGCCGCGACGCGTCTCCACTGGGACTTCCGGCTTGAACTCGACGGCGTCCTGAAAAGCTGGGCGGTGACCAAGGGCCCGAGCGACAATCCCAAGGACAAGCGCCTTGCCGTCCGCGTCGAAGACCATCCCTTCGACTATGCCACCTTCGAGGGCACCATTCCCGAGGGCCAGTACGGCGGCGGCACCGTCATGCTCTGGGATGAGGGCACGTGGGAGCCGGTCGGCGACCCACACAAGGGGCTCGCCGATGGCGATCTCAAGTTCCGCCTCAATGGCTCCCGCATGAAGGGCGAATGGGTGCTCGTGCACATGAAGGGCCGCGACAGCGGCAAGCGCGAGAACTGGTTGCTGATCAAGCATCACGACGAATACGCCACCGACGACGAAAAGACCCTGGTGGAAAAGCACACCACCAGCGTCGAAACCGGGCGCAATCTCGACGACATTGCCAAGGGCCTGAAATCCAGGAAGACAGCCGCCAAGCCGAAGGTATGGACACATGGCAAGGCGGTGGCGCTGCCGGCCTTCCGGCCCCCGCAACTGGCGACGCTGGTGGATGAAGTTCCGCAGGGCTCGAACTGGCTGTTCGAAATGAAATACGATGGCTACCGGTGCCTGGCCGCCATCGCCGGCGAGGAAGTGCGGCTTTATACCCGCAACGGCAATGACTGGACGACGCAGTTCGGCACCATGCGCGAGCCGTTGAGCCGGCTCACCCCTGGCAGCGCCCTGCTGGACGGTGAAATCTGTGCCTTCAACGATCAGGGCCGGACTGATTTTTCCGCCCTTAAGGACGCCCTTTCCGACGGCAGTCCCCTGGTCTATTTCGTCTTCGATCTGCTGGAGCAGGATGGCGAGAGCCTCGAAGACCTGCCGCTGGTCGAACGCAAGCAGCACCTTGCCAAGCTCCTTGGCAAGGTCAGGAAAGACGCGCCTATCCAGTTTTCCGAGCACGTGCAAGGCAATGGCGAAAAGGTCTTCAAGGCGCTGTGCGAAAGCGGCTACGAAGGCACCATCGCCAAGCAGGCCGGGGAGCCTTACCGCAGCGATCGAAGCCGCTCCTGGCTCAAGATCAAATGCCTCCAACGCCAGGAATTCGTCATTGGCGGCTGGCGTCCCTCGACCAAGCGCAACCGCTTCGCCTCCCTGCTGCTGGGCACCTGGGAGGATGGCAAGCTGATCTATCGCGGCCGCGTCGGCACCGGCTTCAACGAGAAGAACGGGGCGGCGCTACAGAAATTGCTCGACGCTCGCGCCCGCCAGACCCCGGCCTTCGACAGCGTGCCGCGCGACATCGCCCGCGTCGCCAACTGGGTCGAACCCGACCTTCTGGGCGAAGTTGCTTTCACCGAGGTGACGCCCGATAATGTGCTTCGGCACCCCTCCTTTGTTGGGTTGCGTGAAGACAAACCGGCCAGATCCGTGTCGCTTGAAAAGCCTGTCGCACCGCCGAAGCCTGCCAAATCCGCGCCGCCAGCCGCGCGCATCCAGATGGATTGGCACCATGGCGCCGAAGTGGCCGAGCGCGAGGGCGTGCATCTCACCAGCCCGGAACGCGTCGCCTATCCGGAACAGGGCATCACCAAGGGCGAACTCGTCGCCTATTATGACGCCGTCATCGGCGCCATGCTGCCCTACACCGCCGACCGCCCGCTCAGCCTCGTACGCTGCCCCCAGGGACGCAGCAAATATTGTTTCTTCCAAAAGCATGACAGCGGCGGCTTCCCCGAGCAGGTGAAGAAAGTGCCCATAACCGAAAAAGACGGCAGCAAGGAGGACTATCTCTACGTCGACGATCTCGCCGGCATCATCGCCGCCGTGCAGATGAATGCGCTCGAATTCCATATCTGGGGCGCGCGCCGGGACAGGATCGAACAGCCGGAGCGCATCATCTTCGACATCGATCCCGATGAGGGGCTGGATTTCGACATGGTCCGGCAAGCCGCGCTCTTCATGCGCGACGGGCTCGCCGATCTGGGTCTTCAAACCTTCCCCATGGTCACCGGCGGCAAGGGCATCCACGTCATCGCGCCGCTGAAGCGGCAGGCGGAATGGCCGGACGTCAAGGCCTTCTGCAAGGGTTTCGCTCAGCAACTCTCCGACGCCGAACCCGAGCGCTTTGTCGCCACCATGGCCAAGGTCAAGCGCAAGGGACGCATGTTCATCGACTATTTGCGCAACGAGCGCGGCTCGACCGCCATAGCGCCCTATTCCACCCGCTCCCGTGACGGTGCACCGGTGGCGACACCCGTCACCTGGGAGGAGATCGAAACCATCGCGGGCGCCAATGTATTTTCACTCGCCGAAGCCGCCGCGCGCGCCAGCGGTCCGGATCCGTGGAAGGGCTACGAAACAGCGAGGAAACCCATCACCAAGGCGATGCTGAAGAAGGTCGGAGCGGTCTGAGGACAACCTCACCCTACCCTTAACCCTCCTCACAAGGGGAGGGATTGAGAGGGGGAGCCTGAACTCGGATCCCTCAAATCCAGCCCTGCAATTCCCGCCGGACCATCCGCTCGATCATGTCCATGCCCGCCGGCGTATCATTGAGGCACGGGATATAGGCATAGCGCTCCCCACCGGCATGCATGAACTGTTCCTGGCCGGTGATGGCGATCTCCTCCAGCGTCTCGATGCAATCGGACGAGAACGCCGGCGCCAGGATCGCGACCTTCTTGATCCCCTTGCCCGGCAGCGCTTCCAGGGTCTTGTCCGTGTAGGGTTCCAGCCATTTGGCGTTGCCGAACCGGCTCTGGAACGTCACCATGATCTTGTCGTCCGACCAGCCCAGGTGCTCACGCACCAGCCGCGTCGTCTTCAGGCACTGGCAGTGGTAGGGATCGCCCTTGAGCAGGTACTCCTCGGGCATGCCGTGATAGGAGGTGATGATGAGATCGGGCGTGAAATCCAGCGCCGCGACGCCCTGCTGAATGCTGCGAGCCAGCGTCTCGATATAGAACGGGTCGTCGAAATAGGCCGGCGCCGTGCGCACGGCCGGCTGCCAGCGCATCTTGCCCAGACTCTCGAATGCCTTGTCATTGGCGGTCGCGGTGGTGGTCGCCGAATATTGCGGATAGAGCGGCACCAGGAGGATCTTCTGGCACCCCGCCTTCTGCAGCGCTTCGAGCCGTGATTGCGTCGACGGATTGCCGTAGCGCATGGCGAAATCGACCACCACATTGCCATCGGGCGCCAGCCGTTCGGACAGCTTCTTGGCCTGGCCGCGGGTGATCACCATCAGCGGGCTCTCATTGGTCCGCTTGTCCCAGATGCGCTCGTAATTGGCGCCGCTCTTTTGCGGCCTGAAGCTCAGGATGGCGAGATTGAGGATCGGCCACCACAGCAGCGGATTGACTTCGATCACGCGTCGATCGGACAGGAACTCCTTCAGATAGCGGCGCACCGACCAGTAATCGGTGGCGTCTGGGGTTCCGAGATTGAGAAGCAGCACACCGATTTTCGGGGGCTGTACGGGCGGATGGCCCGCGGGAAGCTGATCCGGCATGAAGGTCAGGATTTCAAACTGTTGTTTCGGCGCGCACCTTACTCACCACCGGAGTGAGCGCAAGGCGCTATCTGTCGCGTCTCATAATGTCGAAACGAAGTCGTAGATCAGCTTGATGTTGAGCACGACGATCAGCCCCGCCACCACCGAGGCCACGACGGTGAGCCAGCGCGGCGCCACCAGCGCTCCCAGCTTTGACTTCTGCGCCGTGAACATCACCAGCGGCACCACGGCAAACGGCAATTGCAGGCTGAGACCGACCTGGCTGAGAATCAGCAGCTTGCCGGTCATGCCCTCACCGAACCACAGCGTGACCACGATCGCCGGCACGATGGCGAAGAGCCGGGTGATCAGCCGCCGCGCCCATGCCACCAGCTTGATGTCGATGAAGCCTTCCATGACGATCTGCCCCGCCATGGTGGCCGTGACCGTCGAATTGAGCCCGCAGCACAACAGCGCGATGCCGAACAGCATGGGGGCGATGGAATGCCCAAGAAGCGGCATCAGCAATTCATGCGCGGCGCCCAGATCGTCCACATAGGTGCCGCTGGTATGGAAGGTCGCAGCCGCCAGGATCAGGATCGAGGCATTGATGCCCAGCGCCAGCATCAGCGCCACGGTGGAATCGATGGTGGCGAAGCGTAGCGCCTCGCGCTTTTCAGGCACGCTGGCGCCATAGGCACGGGTCTGCACGATGCCCGAATGCAGATAAAGATTATGCGGCATTACCGTCGCCCCGATGATGCCGAGCGCCAGGTACAGCATATCGGGATTGGTGACGATTTCGGTCGTCGGCGCGAAGCCTCGGATCACCTGCCCCCAATCGGGGTTGGCGAGCGCGATCTGCACCAGGAAGCATAGTGCGATGACGCCCAGCAGCGTGATGATGAAGGCCTCGATCCAGCGGAAGCCCTTGGTCTGCAGCCACAGGATCAGGAACACATCGAGCGCCGTGATCAGGATGCCGATTTCAAGCGGAATGCCGAAGATGAGGTTGAGACCGATGGCCGTGCCGATGACTTCGGCGAGATCGGTGGCGATGATCGCCAACTCCGCCAGCGCCCAAAGCGGCCACGCCGCCCAGCGCGGGAACGCATCGCGGCAGGCCTGCGCCAGGTCCTTGCCGGTGCCGATGGCCAGTCGCGCGCACAGCGACTGCAGGATGATCGCCATGATGTTGGACAAGAGCGCCACCGTCAGCAGCGCGTAGCCGAACTTGCTGCCTCCGGCGAGCGAAGTGGCCCAGTTGCCCGGGTCCATATAGCCCACCGCCACCAGATAGCCGGGGCCCACAAAGGCCATGAACCGCCGCCAGTTGGAAGCATTGGCCACCACCGGCACCGAGCGGAAGACATCCGCCAGCGGCGGCTGGTTGCTCTGCCGCAGCCAGGCGGGTCCCTTGTGCACGGGGGCGATTTCGGCGGTGTCGACGCTGTCGGTGGGCATAAGGGGATTGATCCTGACGCGGCCGGGCGGATGCCGCTTTTGCAAATCATTTGCACTATCGTGTTGTTGCAAACGATTTGCAAGAAGGGAAACGCCGGCCTTCAAAGAAAGTTACCGCAAGACTAACCTTCGTCGTGCCGAAACCGGGCTGCACCAGACGGCGAAACTGGGTAACCTGTCGTCACCACCAAGAGAGGTTCGATCATGCCCGAAACCCCCAAAGGCAAAATCCGCGTCGGCATCGGCGGCTGGACCTACGAGCCCTGGCGCGGCACCTTCTTCCCCAAGGGCCTCACCCAGAAACGCGAGCTCGAATACGCGGCGAGCAAGCTCACTTCCATCGAGGTCAACGGCACCTATTACGGCACGCTGAAGCCCGACACTTTTGCCAAATGGCATGATGAGACGCCGGACGATTTCGTCTTCGCCCTCAAGGGCACCCGCTTCATCACCAACCGGCGCGTTCTCGCCGAGGCCGGCGAGTCCCTGGAGAAATTCCTCACCAGCGGCATCGTCGAGCTCAAGGACAAGCTTGGCCCCCTCAACTGGCAATTCGCACCGACCAAGAAATTCGACCCCGAGGATTTCGAAGCTTTCCTGAAGCTGCTGCCCAAGAGCATCGAAGGCCGCAAGCTCCAGCATGCTCTGGAAGTCCGCAACGACAGCTTCAAGACGCCCGAATTCATCGCTCTCGCCAAAGCCTATGGGGCGGCCGTCATCATATCGGCCGATGCCGACTACACGCAGATCGCCGACCCGACGGCGCCCTTCATCTATGTTCGCGCCATGGGCACGACCGAAACCGAACCGCTCGGCTATTCCGACGCCGCGCTCGATCAATGGGCCAGGCACATCGACACCTGGGCCGCTGGCAATACGCCTGAAGGCTTGGAGACCGTCACCCAGCCGAAGGCCGAAAAGGCCGGCCGCGACGTGTTCTTCTATGTCATCTCCGGCTTCAAGGAACGCAATCCAGCCTCCGCCATGGCGCTGCTGGACAGGTTGAAATAGTCGCCGGAAATCCGTCTTGGGGATGTCGATCCGCCAGGCGCCCATTCGTCGTGAGGATAGGAGCCCGGAATCGTCCGGGCCGAGCGAGGAACCCTGAAATGCGCTTCATGCTGATCCACAAGGCCGATACCAACACCGAATCCTTCGGCCCGCCCCCGGCGGGACTGATGGAGGCGCTTGGCGGCCTCATGGACGAAATCACCGGCGCCGGAAAGCTCGTCGACACCCAGGGCCTCTTGCCCAGCGCGGCGGGCGCCCGCGTCCGGGTCGGCGGCGGCAAGCTCGTCGTCACCGACGGCCCTTTTGCCGAGAGCAAGGAAGTCATTGGCGGCTTCGCCATCGTAGAGGTCGACAGCAAGGAAGAGGCAATGGATATTGCGAGGCGCTGGATGCAGATCCACGCCAACGTCCTGGGACCCGACTATAATGGCGAGGCCGAAATCCGTCAGGTGTTCGAGGCGGGCGATATCTGTCGCTGATCAGACGAAGCTGGCGATCAGGAACGTCGCGCCGAACGCGAAGACCACGATCCCGCCCACCAGCTCCAGCCACCACATGATCTTTCCCGCCATGCCGCCGCCCGCTCCCAGCAGGCGGCGCGCCATGTCCCGCGCCACCACCGCCAGCGTCGCCAGCACCGCCACAGTGAGCGCCGTTCCCACACCCATCAGGAAGACCGACACGATGCCGGCAGCCAGCAATCCCTGGCTGAGGGCAAAGACCAGCACGACGAGCGCCCCCGAACAGGGCCGCATGCCGATCGCCAGCACCACGCCCAATTGCTCCCGCCAGCCACCCCGGATCTGGTCCGCCGTCACCACGTGATGGGCATGGTCGTGATGATCGTCCCCATGGTGATCATGATCGTGATGGTCATGGTCCTCGTGCCCATGATGGTCATGCACATGCGTGGTCTTGAACGCTTCATGCGCCGCCGCGAGATGTTCGAGTTCGTCGAGCTTTACGTCCTCACCATGCAGATGTGCATGCGCCTTGCGCCGCAGCCTATCGCGCTTCGGCTTACCCCGCGCCGGCTTGGCATGATGATGGTGATGTCCCCAGCCGAACAGCCGCCGCACGATCAGGTAAAGCCCCAAAAGCGCGATCAGCGCGTAAGAGACGATCACCACCCAGTTGGCCGCATTGCTCATCGACATCGCGGTCATGTTGAGAACGCTCGCCGCCACCAGCACGAAGGCCACGGCGACCGTCGATTGCACCATGGCGGAAGCAAAGCTCAGCAGGATGCCGCGGCGCACCTTCGACTCGTTGGCCAGAAGGTACGAGCCGATCACCACCTTGCCGTGCCCGGGCCCGGCCGCATGCACGACCCCATAGGCAAAGCTCAACAGGCCCAGAACCCAGAACGCCGTGTAGTCGGTCTTGAGCCGCGCCATCGATGCCGTCAGCATGGCATAGAACTCCCGCTGCCCGTCGGCGATCCATTTGAACGGCCCGGTGGTGGGCAGGAAACTCTGCTCCGGCGGCGGCCCGTCAAACGGCGCCGCCTTGACGGCGGCGATCTGGTTGACTGCATCCAGCGCCGTCGCCGGAGCTGCCGGTTGCGGCGTGACCACCGCAGCACCATCCGAGGGGCAATCGACCAGGATAGCCCCCTGCACGCCGCGTACTGCTTTTTCAAGGTCCGGCGGCAATTGCGTCACGTCGGCCGGCAGGGCGTAAAGCTCGTCGGCGATGGCGTCAGGCATTTCCTTGGGCGGATCCAGGCGCGCCGAGCAACCAGGCGGCGCGTTCTCCAGCGTTACCGTGCTGGCATCCGCGAAGGTGATCGACACGTAATATTCCGGGTCGTTGATCGCCAGTTCCAGCGTTTTCTTGATGTGGTAAGGGGTTTCCGGCTTGACGCCGAAATCGAGCGTCGCCTGCTTGCCGTCATAGGTGATGTGCGGCCCCGGCAGCCCGAAGAATTTCAGGTTGAAGTCGCCCTCGCCCGCGAAGGTATAGAACTCGTATTCCGACAGCCCCTTGAGGTTGTCGTCCGCCAGATCCTGGAATTCGTCCGGGCTGAGCTTGCCGTCATTGTTGGCGTCGAGCCCCTGCACCGCCCAGGCCGAATAGGCCTCGTCGAACGTCCAGGTATTGTGGATTTCGCTGACGGCGCCGCTATTGTCGAAGACGATGCGCGTCTTGGCGTCGATAAAGATATGCGGATGCGCGAGAGCCGGCAGCGCGGTAGCGGCGAGCATCGCCAGCGCCCCCACGGCTGCGATCGCAAGGCGGAATACTGACAGGATTGCCCCCGCTTGGGTGCTAGTGCACCGGATGAATCTCGAACCACTTCACCAGGTGATCGATCAAGGCACGCACCTTGCCGGCCAGGTGCCGGCGATGCGGATAGACCGCCTGCAGCGTCTGCCCGCTCGGGACCTTGTCGGCAAGCACTGCCACCAGCTTTCCCTCGGCGACCGCCTGGTCGACGAGGTAGGACGGCAACATGGCAAAGCCAAGGCCGACAAGCGCCGCCTTCTGCGCCGCCAGCGGCGAATTGCAGCGCACCGGACCGGTCACATGCACCGACACCGTCTTGTCGTCCTCGATGAAGCGCCAGTTCGCCTGCCCTTGCAGGTTGATATCGACGATGCATGGCATGGACCGCAAATCATCAGGCGATTTCGGCAGCCCCACCTGCTTGATGAGGCTGGGCGCGCCCACCACCACCACATGCATGTCGGCGATCTTGCGGGCGATCAGCGACGAATCGGTCATGGTCGAAATGCGCAGCGCCACATCGACGCTCTCTTCGACCAGATCGACATAACGATCCTCGAGCCTCAGATCGAGCGTCACCGCCGGATGCTCGGCGATGAAGGCGAAGATCGCCGGCGCCAGCGTCGATTCGCCGAAATTGCGCGGCGCCGAGACCCGCAGCAGCCCTCGCGGCTCTGTCGTCTGGTCGGTGATGGAAGCGTCAAGATCGTCCAGCTGCTGCAGCAGCTGACTGGCCTCGCGATAGTAGCTCTCGCCGGCCTCCGTCAGCGACAGCTTGCGCGTCGTCCGGTTCATGAGCCGGACGCCGAGATAATCCTCAAGATCGGTCACATATTTCGACAATAGCGCCTTGGAGCGTCCATGCTGGCGCGCCGCTGCCGAAAACCCTCCGGCATCGAACACCTGCACGAATGCCCTTATGCGCGCCAGATCCTGTGTCATCGCCGCGCTCCCAACCGTCCCAGATCGAAGCTTGCGACGTCGACCACCAGTTCCGCAAACCCGTTGAGCGCATGAGCCGCCGCGGCGGCGCCCTTTTCGGCGCTTGCCGCCAGCGCATTGCCCGTCACCCCATGCGGGTTGAGATCGGCACTGAGCCAGCCCGGCCGGATGCGGCCATGCACCTTGAGTTCGGTGTTTTCCTTGTCCCAATCCTCGGCGAAGGAAACGAAATCCGCCAATTCCTCGCTGCGCACCGCCTCCGGCCAGTAGTGCAGCATCAGCGAGGTTTCGATCTCGCCGCCATGAATGCCATAGGCCACCTCATTGGCGTCGAAGAGCTTGTCCGGATAGCCGAACCGCTGCCAGGCGGCCGAGACCGCCAGCATGCCCAGCTCAATCCGCAGGCGCGTGATCAACAGGCCAACGACCTCGGAATTGCCGCCATGGCTCGACACCACGATCAGACGGCGCCCGCCCGCGGCATGAAACACCCGCGCCATGTTGGTCCAGGCCCGCAGCAGCAGGTCCGGCTCGTGGCTGAAGGCCCCCGCAAAACCAGTATGTTCGACAGATAGCCCGATGGTCTGCATCGGCAGCACCAAAACGTCGATCTCGTCGTCGATATGGCCCGGCAATGCACCCAAATGACCGCGAGCGATGTCGCAATCCGTCGACAACGGCAGATGCGGCCCATGCGGCTCGATGGCCGCGACCGGCAACACGCCCACCGTCCTGCTGGTGACGAAGCCGGCGAATTCGGGCGAGGTCAATTCCTCGGCAAAGCAGGTGGCCACGCGCCGCTCCGTTATGCAGGCTGCATCCGAACGCATAGCTTATTCGCACCCAGCGAACAACAACGGCCCTTGAGCAAAAAGCCCCTCCGCGCGTAGCCTTATGGGAGGAGCGACCTAAAGCCGCCGCATCGCCGGTTAACGGTATGAGGCCAGACCATTCGACAGCCTTGCGGAGTTCGGACTATTTTCCCGCCTATGTCCAAACCTAATGCCAGTTCAACCCTTTATCGGCTGATCCAGGCGGGCCAGCTCGCGCACCACGCACTGCTGGTGCCGCTGGTCGAGCGCGGGCTCGAACCCGGCGACGATGCCGTGCTGTTCATTCTTGGCCGCGCCGGTACCACCGAGCAGCAGCTTTCCGAGGAACTGGGCTCCGAAACCGAGGCCCTGCAGCGCCGCATCGCCCGCCTCAGCGAGCGCGACCTGGTGACGCGCC
This sequence comes from Devosiaceae bacterium, assembly GCA_036499825.1. Taxonomy (GTDB): domain Bacteria; phylum Pseudomonadota; class Alphaproteobacteria; order Rhizobiales; family Devosiaceae; genus Paradevosia. The sequence goes on along the minus strand of DASYCZ010000044.1, from coordinate 51,201 downwards.
AGGCCGTTGGCCCGGAACTGCAGCCCGGCCTCGCCCTGACCGAGCGGGGCGAACGCATCAAATCCCTGCTCGCCGACAATTGGCAGGAACTGGAAGAGGCCCTGCTGGGCGAACTCGAGGAAAAGCACCGCAAGCGCCTGGGCAAGACCCTCAAGCGCTTCGTCGACCTGCTGCGGCTCTAGTCTTTGGTTGATCGCGTTTTCGAGCTAGAAAAGTGGCATCCACTTTTCCTGAAAACGCTTTAGCCTGCCGGCGCCGTCAGCAAGGACACGCCCTTCACCTGGGCGAAAACCGGCTGGCCGACCCTCAGCCCCAATAGCCGCAGCGAACGCCGCGTCACCCGGGCGAGCAACGCCTGGCCGGCGAGCCGCAGCGTCACGCTGACATCGGCCCCCGCAAGGTCTTCGATAGCCGTAATCTCGACGTTCAGGATATTGAGGATCGTCGTCCGGCTCGGCTCTTCGACCGCAAGGCTGACATCGCGCGCCGCGATACGCACCCGCACCGCCTCGCCCGCCGCCATCTTGCCGCCGGCCACCAGCAGGCGCTGCCCGCCGATATCGAGTTCGGTCAACGCATCGGCCCCGTCATGGCCGACAACCTTCGCCACCAGCACCGAAGCCGCATCGCGATGTTGCCGGAAAGGCAGCTTGCCGCTGACCAGTAGTTCGTTCAGCGGCCCGCTCGCCGTCACGCGTCCGCCCGCCATCACCAGCATGTGGTCGGCGAGCCGTTCCACCTCGGAAATATCGTGGCTCACCAGCATGATGGGAAGTTTCAGCGCCTGATGCAGCGCCTCGAAATAGGGCAGGATTTCGTCCTTGGCGCCACGGTCGAGCGCCGATAGCGGTTCATCCAGCAGCAGCAGTTGTGGCTGGCTCAACAGCGCCCGCCCCAGCGACACCCGTTGGCGCTCGCCGCCCGATAGCCGGTCCGGCGCGCGATCCAGCAGTTTCCAGATATCGAGCAATTGCACGACGGCATCGAAGCCGATGGCTTTCCTGCCCGGCGCCCGCCGCAACCCGTAGTTGAGATTGCCGCGCACCGACAGGTGCGAAAACAGGCTCGCTTCCTGGAACACATAACCGACGCCGCGCTTGTGCGTGGGCACGAAATGCGTCGCATCCTGCCAGGTCAGCTTACCCAGCATGCATCGCCCCTCAAGCCTTTCCAGGCCGGCAATCGCCCGCAGAACCGTGGTCTTGCCCGAGCCCGACGCCCCGAACAGCGCCGTCACGCCCCCAAGTGGCGCTTCGAAGCGCGCATCGAGGTCAAAAGCGCCGAGCGTACCCTTGAAGGCAGCTGACAGCACGGTCACGGCCTGAGGCGCCCCACGCGCCGGTCGATGCTCATGGTGAGGAAGATGACGAGGAACGCGAAGATGACGAGCCCCAGCGACAGCACATGTGCATTGAGCCATTGCAGCTGCTCGACATAGCCGTAAATGGCGATCGACAGCACCCGCGTCTGCCCGGGAATATTACCACCGATCATCAGCACCACGCCGAATTCACCCACCGTATGGGCGAAGCCCAGGACGGCGCCGGACAGGAACCCGGCGCGCCCCAGCGGCAGCGCCACGGTGACGAATTGATCGAGCGGGCTGGCCCCGAGGCTGGCGGCCACTTCCAGCGGCCGCGGCCCCATTGCCTCGAAGGCATTGCGGATGGGCTGCACCACGAACGGCAGGGAATAAACCACCGATCCGAACACCAGGCCCCAGAAACTGAAGGCCAGCGTACGCCCGCCCCAGAGGCCGGCGATGAGTCCGCCCGGTCCATAAGGCCCTAAAAGCAGCAGGAGATAAAAGCCGAGGACGGTCGGGGGCAGCACCAGGGGCAGCGCCACCACGGCCGCCACCGCATCCTTCCAGCGCCAGCGGGAGCGCACCAGCCACCACGCAATGGGTGTGCCGACGATCATCAGGATGACCGTAACGATCGACGCCAGTGTCAGCGTCAGGGCGATGGGGGGCCAGAGTTCGGAAAGCGAGAGCATGGCAACTCCGATCTAGCGGTCCGCGCCTCTCTCGGCAAGAATCCGAAGGCCGGACAGGACAAGCCTCATCCGGTCTTCGGCAAACTTCTCCCGCATGGGTGAGAGAAGATCTGTATGACGGGTAGAGCCTATTCTACCGCATACCCCGCCTTCTTGATCACCGCCACTGCCTCATCGCTCTTGAGGTAGTCGAGGAAGGCCTTGGCCGCCGTATCGTTCGCGCCGGTCTTCAGCAGCACCGCGCCCTGGGCGATCGGCGTATAGAGATCGGCCGGCACCAGCCATTGCGAATTCTTCGAATTGATCACCTGGCTCAGGGCCACGAAGCCGACTTCGGCGCTGCCGCTCTCGACGAACTGCAAAGCCTGGGTGATGCTTTCGCCCGTGACGATCTTGGGGGTCAGCGCGTCCTTGAGGCCGAGCTTGTCGATGACTTCCAGCGCCGCCGCGCCATAGGGCGCCGCCTTGGGGTCGGCGATGGAGAGCTTGTTGAACTTGCCGGCCTTGAGCACGGCATCGCCCTGCGTCACGTCGACGGAGGTGCTGTAGAACACCAGCTTGCCGACCGCATAGGTAAAGTCGGAACCGGCGACACCGTAGCCATCAGCGATGGCCTTCTTGGTGCGGGCCGTGTCGGCCGACAGGAACACCTCGAAGGGGGCGCCCTGCGAAATCTGCGTATAGAGCGCGCCGCTGGCGCCAAAGCTCAACTGCAGGTCGTCGCCGGTCTTGGCCTTGAAGCCGGTGGCCAGTTCCTTGGCGACATCGGTGAAGTTGGCCGCTACCGCCACCGGGACGGTTGCGGCCAGCGCCGGCAGGGCGAGGCCCGCCAACAACAGTCCAAGTCCGAACGCTACTGCTTGCCGTTTCATGACCAATCGTTCCTCCGATATGTCGTTCAAAACATACCGTTGTCGTCGCAAATCGGCAGCAGTGAGACAAGCGTTATTTCTTAGGATGCATATCGGCAATGGCCTGCAGGGCCCTCACATCTTCCGCAATGGCCTCCCGCGTCACCGCCTGCATATGCCGATAGCGCCTCAGCACTTCGACGCCGGTCTCGGTGAGCCGCGCCCCACCTTGTTCGCTGCCGCCGCGCGTGGTCTCGACCATAACGCCGAAACCGTCATTGAGCGCCTGCACCAGCATCCAGGCGCGCCTGTAACTCATGCCCATCTGCCGGCCGGCGGCTGAAATCGAGCCGGTTTCGGCGATCAGCTCGAGCAGGTCGGCCCGTCCGGGACCGACATAAGCCTGCTCGCTGAACGTGACACGCAGGTGCGACAGGCCCGGCGTCATATGCTTGGGCACGGCCATGGCGACGCTACCGCTTCAGCGCCGCCGCTTCCCGCGCCAGATTCTCGACACGGGCGAAATCCCTGGCCGCGATGGCGTCCGGCGGCAGGATCCACGATCCACCCACGCAGATGACGTTGGAGAGCGCCAGATAGGTCTTGGCCTTCTCGATATCGATGCCACCGGTCGGACAGAATGTGATGTCAGGCAGCGGCGAGGCGAATGCCTTCAGCACAGGGGCGCCGCCCAGCGCTTCGGCCGGAAAGAATTTCAGGAACGTATAGCCGCGCTCCGACGCCGTCATCGCCTCGGTCGGCGTGCCGATACCCGGCAGCAGCGGAATGCCGATCTCGTCGGCCGCGTCCAACAGTCGCGGCGAGGCGCCCGGCGACACCATGAACTGGCAGCCGGCATTGACCGACTGTTCCATCTGCAACGGGCTGCGCACCGTGCCCGAACCAACGATCGCGCCCGGAACCTTGGCCATTTCGGCGATCACCCGCAGCGCGTTGGGCGTACGCAGCGTCACCTCCAGCACCGGCAAACCGCCGGCCACCAAGGCCTCAGCCAGTGGCCGCGCTGCCTCCACGTCATCGAGAATGATCACCGGGATGACCGGCGCCAGCGAGAGAACGGAGCGGAGCGCCGGGGCGTCTTGGGGCATCGAAAGCTTCCTTGCGAGGGGGGCCGGAATAGCGTCGGGAAATCGACAATCACTAGCATAGCGTTCATTGAACTGAAGGCAAAATATACCTACGTTCCGCCGCGACGGAACCGGCGGAGGAAATCCCGGATGGCTCAGCAGATCAATGCGATAACGCCGCTCGAAGAGGCGCGCGCCATCCTGGCGGATAGCTTCGATCTGAAGTTCTCCAAAGCCGTGGAACGCGAGACCGCTCCGGTCTTCGATCGCGTCAAGGATCGCATCCCTGAAATCGAATGGCCGTTCTTCGCGCCGCTGATCGTGCAGATCAACCGGCTGAAGAAGGAGAAGGATGCCGTCATCCTCGCCCATAACTACCAGACGCCGCAGATCTATTATGGCGTCGCCGATATCGTGGGCGACAGCCTGCAGCTTGCCGTCGAAGCCGGTCGCGTCGATCAGTCGACCATCCTGCAATGCGGCGTGCACTTCATGGCCGAGACCTCCAAGATCCTCAATCCCGACAAGCGCGTGCTGATTCCCGACAGCCGCGCCGGCTGCTCGCTGGCCTCTTCCATCACCGCCGCTGACGTCCTCGCCATGCGCGCGCAATATCCGGGCGTGCCGGTCGTCACCTATGTGAACACCTCCGCCGATGTGAAGGCGGTGACCGATGTGTGCTGCACGTCTTCCAACGCGCTCGACATCGTCAACAAGGTCGAGGGCGACACCGTCATCATGATTCCGGACCAGTTCCTGGCCCAGAACACCGCACGCAAGACCCACAAGAAGATCATCACCTGGGCCGGCTCCTGCGAGGTCCACGAGACCTTCACCGCCGACGACATCGCCGAGCTGCGTGCCGCTTATCCGACCGCCAAGATCATCGCGCATCCCGAATGCCCGCCCGAAGTCATCGAAGCGGTCGACTATGCGGGCTCCACCGCCGGCATGATCAACTGGGTCAAGACCGAGCGGCCGGCCCGCGTCGTCATGGTCACCGAATGCTCCATGTCCGATAATGTCGCCGCCGAAACCTCGGGCGTCGATTTCCTGCGCGGCTGCAACATCTGCCCGCACATGAAGCGCATCAACCTCGAAAACATCCTGTGGTCGCTCCACACCGGCACCGAGGAAGTCACGGTCGATCCCGCGATCATCGAGCCCGCACGCCTTGCGGTGGAACGCATGATCGCCTTCTCCAAAAAGGGCGACTGAGAGGCAAACTCGAAACGGCTCTGCCCTGCTGGACGGCAGAGCCAAGTTTCTTCTGTCCGCTTTGATGTTCTCTTGCTAGCTGTTCAAGGCTCGAGGCACCCAAAGCAAGGTCGGAAGACACGTCATGTCCATTTACGACAATACGCTCAACGCCGATGGCGTGCTCATCGTTGGAGCCGGTCTTGCCGGCCTGTTCTGCGCCCTGAAGCTGGCGCCCCTGCCCGTCACCGTGCTCTCGCCCAAGCCGCTCGGCAGCGGCGCATCGTCGGCCTGGGCGCAGGGTGGCGTCGCCGCCGCCATGGGACCGGACGATAGCCCGCATGCCCATGCGCTCGATACAGAAAAGGCCGGCGCCGGCATCGTCGACGAGCGCATCGCCGAATCCGTGGCCGCCGAGGCCGCCGCCCGCATCGAGGATCTGGCCCGCTGGGGCACGCCTTTCGACCGCGACGCGCTCGGCCACTACATGCTCGGCCGCGAGGCCGCCCATTCCACCAACCGCATCGTCAAGGTGCAGGGCGATCGCGCCGGCGCCGCCATCATGGCGGCCATTATCGATGAAGTGCGCCGCACGCCATCGATCCGCATCGTCGAAGGCATCACGGCCGTCGATCTCGCCCGCGCCGATGGCCGCGTCGTGGGCGTCTATTGCCGCAAGCTGGGCGACAAATATATCGAGCCCATCTTCATCCGCGCCCGCGCCACGGTGCTCGCCGCCGGCGGTCTCGGCGGCCTTTATGCGGTGACCACCAATCCATCCGGCGTGCGCGGCCACGCCATGGGCATGGCGGCCCGCGCCGGCGCCGTGATCGGCGACCCCGAATTCGTGCAGTTCCATCCCACCGCCATCGCCACCGGCGCCGACCCGGCCCCGCTGGCCACCGAAGCCCTGCGCGGCGAGGGCGCCATCCTCATTAACGATCGCGGCGAGCGCTTCATGCCCGCCATCCATCCGGATGCCGAACTGGCGCCCCGCGACGTCGTGGCTCGCGCCAACTTCCGCCAGATCAAGGCCGGCCACAAAGTCTATCTCGATACGCGCGCCGCGCTGGGCGACCGTATTCTCAGCGCCTTCCCCACCGTTGCCCGCTATTGCCTCGATGCCGGCATCGACCCCGTCCGCGATCCCATTCCGGTGACGCCGGCGGCCCACTACCATATGGGCGGCGTCAAGGTGGATGCGCGCGGCCGCTCCAGCCTTGCGGGCCTGTGGGTGTGCGGCGAGGCTTCCTGCACGGGCCTGCATGGCGCCAATCGCCTGGCCTCCAATTCACTGCTGGAAGCCACCGTCTATGCGGCCCGCATCGCCGAGGATGTCGGCGGGCTCGAGCCGGCCCACACCAAGCTCCTGCCCTTCGAAGGCATTGCCTGGGACGAACAACAGGGTCAGGAATTCGAGGCCGTGCTCCGTGACCTCAAGGCCGTTCAGGATCTTCGCCACGTCATGACGGATCTTGTGGGCGTCGAACGCGAGGCCGACGGTTTGCGCGAGGCCCTGCGCCGTATCGCCCATCTGGAGGCGACGTCGGAACGCGTCACGCGCTCCTACCTCAACATGACCACCTCGGCGACCCTGGTCGCCGCTGCCGCCCTCAAGCGCACCGAAAGCCGCGGCGGTCACTTCCGTACCGACTATCCGGCCGAAGACCCGGCCTGGCTCAACCATACCGCCATGACGCTCGACGAGGCCTTGCGGATAAGGGAAGAATCCTGATCGGCTAGAGCGTTTTCAGGAAAAGTGGATGCCACTTTTCCAACTCGAAAACGCGCCAAAACAAAGACGTAGAGCGTTCGTTTTGATGCAATCAAAACGTGAAGCGCTCTAGACTGCGGCCAGCACGGCATCCACTTCGGCACGCGTCGGTGGTTTGCAGCCCACCTGCCCGCAGTTGAGGCCGGCGACGACGGCGCCGAAACGCAGCACTTCGTCGAGCGCCATGCTGTCGAGCCCGCCGAGCCGGCCGGGTTGCAGCTCGCCGCGCTCGGCCAAAATCGAAAGGATGCCCGCCATCAGGCTGTCACCGGCGCCGACGGTGTCGCCGAAGACCGGTGGCGACCAGATGCCGGCCTTGCCGCGGCCATTGACGGTGAAAGCCAGCGATCCCTTGTCGCCGAGCGTCACGATGACGAGTTCGCAGTTCGGCCGTGCCAGCAGCGCCGCGCTATGCGCCTCGATCGACAATTCCGGCTGCAGCGCCACCAGATCTTCCTCGGACATCTTGATGACATGCGCGAGATCCAGAAAGGCGCCCAGCCGCTGCTTGTAGCCGTCGAAATCCTCGACCAGCGATGGCCGCACATTGGGATCGATGGAGATCGTCGCGCCCTTCCGCATGGCGGCCTTGACGACTTCAATCCAGACTTTGGCATCATCGGGCTCGATCGGACAGAACCCGCCGATCTGGTAGAGCCTGAGATCGTTCGGCAGCGCCGCCACCAGCCCATCGCGCGTAAAGGCACGATCGGCGCCGCGATAAAATTCGTAGCTCGCCTGGCGCTTCTCGTTGAGCGTCACCACCGCCAGCGTCGTCGGAGCCGCAACCTTCTCGACAAGGAGGGTCTTGACCCCCGCCGCATCCAGCGGCTCCATCAGGTAGCGGCCGAACCCGTCCCGCGAGATCGGACAGAGATACCCCGTGTCGTTACCCAGCTTGGCGAGCGCGATGGCGCAATTATACGGTGAGCCGCCCTGGTGGGCATGCATGTGAATGATGCCGTCCGAACCGCGCACTTCCGAAACCAGGTCGATCAGGCTTTCGCCGCCCACAACGAACATGCCGTCCCCCATCGTCATACGTGTTTCGTCTAGCCGATGCGGCTGACGCCGTCACGCCCATAAAAAAACTTCAGGCGCGTTGGATTAAACTGCCCCTCCGGGTGTTTAATCCGGTGTGGGAGGCTATTCTGGCCAACCCGCATCCCAAAAGGAGGGAACCTCATGAACATTCGTTCGCTGCTCCTGGGCGCAGCCGCGCTCGTTGCCCTGGGCACCACCGTCAGCTTCGCCGACGACTATGCCGGCGGCGCCGTGAAAAGCATGAGCGCCGGCGGCAAGGAAATTCTGACCAACGCCAAGGGCATGACTCTTTATACCTATGACAAGGACGCCGCTGGCGTCTCCAACTGCTACGACAAGTGCGCCGCCAACTGGCCGCCAGCCGCTGCAGACGCCAGCGCCAAGGCCGAAGGCGACTTCACCATTGTCGACCGTACCGACGGCACCAAGATCTGGGCCTACAAGGGCAAGCCGCTCTACACATGGGTCAAGGACGCCAAGCCGGGCGACACCACCGGCGACGGCGTTGGCGGCAGCTGGCACACCGCCACCGAATAAGACCAAACAGCTGGTCCGGGCCCCCTTCGGGGTCCGGACGGTTTCTGGGATAAACCGGCTTGCAAGCTTTCCTCGATGAGGTCCAGTCCTGCGTGCCCGCCCTCAGGCGTTATGCCCGGGCGTTGACCCATGACGTCGATCGTGCCGACGACCTGGTGCAGGATTGCCTTGAGCGCGCCATCCGCAAACAGGCGTTGTTCCGCCCGCGCGGACCGCTGCAGGCCTGGCTTTTCACCATGCTCCTCAACATTTACCGCAACAGCGCCCGCTCCGAACGCCGGCGCGGAGAGTCCGTTCCGATCGACACGCTCCTGCCCGAACTGTCCACACCGGCGCCGCAGCCCGGCCATATCGCCCTGGCCGAAATGGCGCGCGCCATCGACACGCTGCCCGCCGACCAGCGCGAAGCCCTGCTGCTGGTCGTGCTCGAAGACATGCCTTACGCCGAAGCCGCCACCATCCTGCAGGTGCCGCTCGGCACACTCATGTCCCGTCTTGGTCGCGCCCGCGCCGCGCTGCGCACGCTGACCGGCGGCGCATTGGAGCCGCGCTTGAGGACCGTGAAATGACCCGCCCGCAGCCCATCACCGAGGCGATGCTGCACGGCTTTGTCGATGGCCGGCTGAGCCCCGCCGAGCGCGCCGCCGTGCAAACCTATCTCGACGCCAATCCCGAAGCCGCCGCCGCTCTCGCTTTGTGGCAGCGGCAACGCGACGCCATTTCGACGCTTTACGCCCCCGTCGCCGCCGAGCCCGTGCCCAACCGGCTCGACCCGCACCGCCTGGCGCTGCGGCAACGCGGCCGGCAGCGGGCCTGGACCCGCATGGCCGTGGCCGCCGTGGTGCTGGTCGGGCTTGGCCTCGGTGCCGGCTGGTACGGCCATACGCTGCTGCAACCGGAAGAAAGCGCCAGCGACATGCTGATCGCCAGTGCCGTCAATGCGCACAATCTCTACGTCAAGGAAAGCAGCCACGCCGTGGAGGTGGCCGCCAGCGACAAGGGACATCTCGTCACCTGGCTGTCCAACCGGTTGCGCCACCAGATCGAAGCGCCCGATCTCTCCAGCCAGGGCTTCCAATTGGTCGGCGGTCGCCTGCTGCCACCCGGCGCTTACCAGACCTCGGGCCCCGCCGCTCAGCTGATGTACGAAAATGCCACGGCCGATCGCGTCACCGTCTATGTGACGGCAGCCCTCCCCACCAAGGATCGCCCATTCGCCTTCGAAACCGTCGATGGGCGTGAGGCCTATTACTGGGCCAATGACGCCATCACCTGCACGGTGGTGGGAGACCTGCCCAAGCCGCAGATGGAGCCGCTGGCGCGGCTCATCAATCAGCAGCTTACCTGGCGGGTCGACCCGGGCCAGCGCGGCTAGGGCGTTTCAGGAAAAGTGGATGCCACTTTTCCGGTTCGAAAACGCCATCAAGCAAAGAATTGCAGCGTTCAGGACTACTCCGCAGCCGTTACCTCGGTACCGCCCGGCAGCATGCGGCGCAGCACGCCGTCGCGCAGCACGTAGTGGTGGACGAGCGCCGCAATGGCATGGCCTCCGGCGAGAATGACGATGGCCCAGCCGGTATAGTTGTGCAACGCCTCGTAGATCTTGGCGAGCGGCTTGTCCTGCGCGAAAAGGCTTGGCACGGCGAACAGGCCGAAGAATTCGAACTCTTCCGCCTGCGCCCAGCGCAGCAGGAAGCCCAGTACGATCTGCACTGTCAGCAACGCATAAAGCAGCACATGGACCGTACGGGTGGCCAGGTGCGCGTGGCCTTTGTTGGCGGCCGGCAGCTTTCGTCCCTTGATCGCACGCCACAGCACGCGTGCCAGGAACACCACCACGATCAGGATACCGAGCGAGACGTGGAACGCCTGCAGCCATTTGCGCATCGGCGTGCCGCCCGGCAGCGCGTTCCACCAATAGGAAGAACCGAACAGCGCCACCACCAGCACGGCGGTCAACCAGTGGAAAAAGATGGTCACGCCATCATAGCTGGAAGCCGAATTGCGGGCGGGCAAATTGGTGGAGACCATGTCAAGATCCTGCATGAAACGGGACGACATGTCCCCGATCCGCCACATAGCGGGCAAGGATTTTGGCTTCAACACCAATGATTTAGAAGCATTCTAAGGCAGTGGGTCATCCCGCCGCCTAAACATGAAGATAGAAATCAGCTTTTTTGCTGGAATTGCCGGGGTTTGCCCCGTCACCGAACGGACAAAAACCTGACTTCAAAATACCACTTCACAAATCCGTGAACGACGTATGCGCCTCAATAGCCCTGCCGGCGCGCCAGATCGTTGGAGTAGATATTGTGCGCCCCGACATTCTTGATGTCCCGCTCGCCCAGCAGCGCCATGGTGGTATCCATCTCGGCGCGAATGATGTCGAGGGCCCGGGTGACCCCGGCCTCGCCGCCGGCGCCAAGCCCATAGACCATGGCGCGGCCGACAAACGTGCCCTTGGCGCCCAGCGCCAGCGCCTTCAGCACGTCCTGGCCGGAGCGGATGCCGCTATCGAGATAGACCTCTGTGCGATCGCCCACCGCGTCGATGATTTCCGGCAACACCCGAATGGTCGAGGGCGCCCCATCGAGCTGGCGGCCGCCATGATTGGAGACGATGATGGCATCGGCGCCATTCTCGACGGCCAGCCGCGCATCCTCCGGATCCAGCACGCCCTTGACGATCACCGGACCGCCGAAGCGTTCCTTGACCCAGCGCACTTCCGGCCAGGACAGCGTCTGGTCGAACTGGGTCGATGACCATTTGGTGAGCGAGCGGAGATTGGTGGCATCCGGCACATGGCCGGCGATATTGCGGAAAGTCCGGCGCTTGGTGCCGAGCATGCCCAGCGCCCAGGCCGGCTTGCGCGCCATTTCGAAGACGAAGCGCGGCGTGAACTTGGGCGGCACCAGTAACCCGTTACGATGGTCCTTGTGCCGCTGCCCCAGGATTTGCAGGTCCATCGTCAGCACCAGCGCCGAACATTTGGCCGCCTTGGCGCGGTCGATCAGCCGTTCGATATAGCCACGATCCCGCATCACATAGAGCTGGAACCAGAACGGCTTGCTGGTGTTCTCGGCGATGTCCTCGATCGAGCAGATCGCCATGGTCGACAGTGTAAACGGAATGCCGGCTTTCTCTGCGGCGCGCGCCGCCTTGATCTCGCCGTCGGCCTGCTGCATGCCCGTCGAACCGACCGGCGCGATGGCCACCGGCATCGACACTTCCTGCCCGAGCATGGTGGTCTTTAGGCTGCGGTTTTCCATATTCCGCGCCACCCGCTGGCGGAAGGTGATCTTCTCGAAGTCGGTGGTGTTGGCCCGATAGGTGCTCTCGGTCCAGGCGCCGGAATCGGCATAGTCGAAGAACATCTTCGGCACGCGTCGCTTGGCGATCTTCATCAGATCGTCGATCGTCAAAGCCGACTGCAAACCGCTCATGAAATCGTTCCCCGTCACACAATCGTGCTGGTCTATCAGCGCCAAACAAGCGCCGTCAATGCAGCCTTTCGCGCGCCCGTCACCCCTAAAGTTTGACCCCGCGCAGTCGCAGCGCATTGGCGATGACGCTCACCGACGACAAGCTCATGGCCGCCGCCGCGATCATCGGCGACAACAGCCAGCCGAAGACCGGATAGAGCACCCCCGCCGCCAGCGGAATGCCCAGCGCATTGTAGCCGAAGGCGAACCAGAGGTTCTGCTTGATATTGCTCAAAGTCGCCTGCGCCAGGTGCCGGGCCCGGACGATGGCGGCAAGGTCGCCCTGCATCAGCGTAATGCCCGCCGCCTCGATGGCCACATCGGCGCCGGTGCCCATGGCGATGCCGACATCCGCCGCCGCCAGTGCCGGACTGTCGTTCACGCCGTCCCCCGCCATCGCGACCCTGCGACCTTGTGTCCTGAGATCCTGCACCAGCCTGTGCTTGTCCTCCGGCGTTAGCCCCGCGCGGACATCCGCAATGCCGAGCGCCGAGCCGACCACGTTCGCCGGCCCCTGCGCATCGCCCGTCGCCATGATGACCCTGATGCCCGAGCGCGCCAGTTCGGCGATCGCCGCTTTGGCATTCACCTTCACCGGATCGCTGACCGTGATCAGCCCGATCGGCTGGTCGTCCTCTACCAGCAGCATCGCGGTGCGCGCCGCGTGCAGCGGATTGCTCATCAGCCGCTCAAACCTTTCAGGCAGCGCCACACCGAGTTCCGCCAGCAGGGCCCTGTTGCCCAGCGCCACCCGCTGACCACCGATCATGCCCGTAACGCCCTTGCCGGTGACCGATTTGAATGCCGTCACCTCCAGCGTCCTGGCGCCCCGCGTCTCCGCGCCCTTGGTGATCGCCGAGGCGATCGGATGTGCCGAGGAGCGCTCCAGCGCCGCCGCCACCGCCAGCACCCAGCCCTCATCGAATCCCTTGTCGGCAATCACATCAGCCAGCACCGGCCGCCCCTCGGTGAGCGTGCCGGTTTTGTCGACGACGAGCGTATCGATCCGCGCAAAGCCTTCCAGCGCCTTGGCGTCCTTCACCAGCACACCCGTATGCGCGCCCCGTCCGGTCGCCACCATCACCGACATCGGCGTCGCAAGACCCAATGCGCAGGGACAAGCGATGATCAGCACCGACACCGCCGCCACCAGCGCATAGGCAATTTTCGGCTCCGGTCCCCACAGCCACCACGCTGCGAAGGCCGCCACCGCGATCGCCACCACCACCGGCACGAACCACGCGGCCACACGGTCGGCCAGTGCCTGGATCGGCGCCCGGCTGCGCTGTGCCTTGCCCACCAGCGCCACGATCTGGCTCAACCGCGTTTCCGCACCCACGCGCTCGGCCCGCATCACGAAGCTCCCCTCGCCATTGAGCGTGCCGCCGGTGACTTCGGCCCCCACGAGCTTCTCCACCGGCACCGGCTCCCCGGTCAGCATCGCTTCATCGACATGGGACGAGCCCTCGGTGAGGACACCATCCACCGGCACCGCTTCTCCTGGCCGTACGCGCAGCAGGTCGCCCTTGCGCACCGCGCTGAGCGGCACGTCGTGCTCATGCCCAAGCTCCAGGCGCCGCGCCGTCTTCGGCGCCAGGTCGAACAGGGCCCGCAACGCCTTGCCGGTCTGTTCGCGCGCCTTCAATTCCAGCACCTGTCCGACAAAGACCAGCGTGATGATCACCGCCGCCGCCTCGAAATACACTGGCACGGTGCCGCCCATCTGCGTCATCGCCATCGGGAACAATCCCGGAAACAACAGGGCCACTACCGAGAAGAGATAGGCGACGCCGGTGCCGAGGCCGATCAGCGTCCACATGTTCGGCGACCGGTTGACCAGCGAATTCCAGAAGCGCCGGAAGAACGGCTGCGCCGCCCACAGCACGACCGGCGAGGCCAGCACCAATTCGGCCCATCCGGCCACGCGCTCGCCCATCCAGTCACGCAGCGGCAGGCCAACCATCGGCGCCATGGCGAGCACCAGCAGCGGTACCGACAGCGCGGCGCTCACCCAGAGCCGCCGCGTGAAATCGACCAGTTCCGGATTGGGCGCATCGTCCTGCGGCACGCCCGTCGGCTCCAGCGCCATGCCGCATTTCGGGCAATCCCCCGGATGCTCCGAAATCACTTCCGGATGCATCGGGCAGGTCCATTGGGTCCCGGCGGGCATGGGCGCCGGCTCGGCCTTCGGCCCCAAGAACATCTCTGGTGCCGCCTCGAATTTCTGCTGGCATCCGGCCGAGCAGAAATAATGGCGCGTGCCCTCATGCTTGCTCATGAAACGCGCCGTCGCGCGGTCGACGCTCATGCCGCAGACCGGATCGGTCACCGTCAGGTATTTCTCAGGTTCGGCGACGAATTTCGTCTTGCAGCCCGCTCCGCAGAACCCGAACGCCCGTCCCTCATGCTCATGTTTGTGGAGTGTCTTCTCCATGTCGACCAGCATGCCGCAGACGGCATCGCGCGTGGTTACGTGGTCGTGGCTGAGATGTTCGTTCATGGGAGAAATCTGCCGTAGGGATGAATCCGACCAACTAGATGGGCCTTCCCATCGTGGTAAGGTCAAGGGCCCCCGTGCTATGACATGCCCTCATGCCCGATGCCATCGTCTATCGCCTCGATCCAAACCCTCCGGACGCCGAGATCGGCGCCCTCTGGCGCGCGGCCTGGCGGGCCCAACCGCGGCCGAGCTTCGCCCCCGTCCTCTCGCGCAGTCTGGTCCATGTCTGCGCCTATGCGGGCCCTCGTCTCATCGGCTTTGTCAATGTCGCAACCGATGGCGGCGTCCATGCCTTCCTGCTCGACACCACCGTTCATCCGGATTTTCAGCGCCGCGGCATCGCCACCGAGCTGGTCCGGCAAGCCACCGAGGCGGCCCGTGCGCGCGGGGGGCGCTGGCTGCATGTCGACTATGAACCGCATCTCGAAAACTTCTATCGCGGCTGCGGCTTCCGTCCTACCGCAGCGGGCCTGATCCGGCTCTAGACGGCTTGCCGCAAATCCTGTTGGATCACCGCCAAATGGCCGCGAAGGCCATCAGGGAGCAGGAAACGCATGGCCATCGTCGGCGACGCCTATGACTATATCGACAAGAAATTCTACGACCTGACGGTCCCCATCGCCGATCTCGAACTGCTTTATGCGGGCTGCCGCTGGACCGAGGGTCCGGCCTGGTTCAATGATGGCGGCTACCTGGTCTGGTCCGACATTCCCAACAACCGCCTGCTGCGCTGGGTCCCGGATCTTGGCGTGTCGGTGTTCCGCACCCCGTCCAACTACATCAACGGCAACACCCGAGATCGCGACGGCCGTCTGCTCTCCTGTTCGCACGGCGCGCGCGCTTTGCTGCGCACCGAAGCCGACGGCACCATCACCACCCTGGTGGACAGCCACAAGGGCAAGCGCCTCAACTCCCCCAACGATGTCGTCGTGAAATCCGACGGCACCATCTGGTTCACCGATCCGACTTACGGAATTCTGTCCGATTACGAAGGCTACAAGGCCGATCCCGAGCAGGACGGCTGCTACGTCTACCGCTTCGATCCACAATCGGGCGCCCTGACGCTCGTCTCCGATGATTTCGTCAAGCCCAACGGGCTCGCCTTCTCACCCGACGAATCCATCCTCTACGTCGCCGAATCCGGCTTCAGCCACGATCCCGATTGCCCCAAGGTCATCCGCCAGTTCGACGTCACCGGCAGCAACACCCTGCGCAATTGCCGCACCTTCACCTCGGTCGAGGGCGGCCTGCCCGATGGCTTCCGGGTCGATGACGCCGGCAATATCTGGACCAGCGCCGGCGCCGGGGTGAACTGCTACAACAAGGACGGTGCGCAACTCGGCCGCGTCAAGGTCGGCAAGACCGTCTCCAACCTCACCTTCGGCGGCCCTCGTCGCAACCGCCTCTTCATTACCGCCACAGACGCCGTCTATTCGCTCTTCGTCGCCACGACAGGCGTACAGCGGCCCTGACTTCAGGCGGTCGGCAAGATCGTGAAGCGGCGCGGCAGTTCCGCGCTCGGCGTCACCACCACATTGGCGACGGCCGCCGCCGCCGGCCCGCGCTGGCAGGCAGCGATCATGTCTTCGACTTCCTCATCGTCGCCGCAGAACAGCGCTTCCACCGAGCCGTCGTCGCGGTTGCGCACCCAGCCGTTCAGCGCGCGCACCAGCGCCGCGCGCTCGCACCAATCGCGATAGCCGACGCCCTGCACACGGCCGGTGATGATGACGTGGACCGTCCGCATCCTAGAAGGTCGCCCCGATCTGCCACGGCACGAACTCGTTGTCGCCATAGCCGAGCTCCTCGGACTTGGTCTTCTTGCCCGACGCCACGCGCAGCAGCTCGTCGAAGATTTCCTGGCCCTTGGTCTCCAGCGACTTGCCGTCCAGCACGTCGCCGCCATTGATGTCCATGTCGTCGATCATCTTGGCGTAGATGTCGGAATTGGTGGCGATCTTGATCGATGGCGTCGGCTTGCAGCCATAGGCCGAACCGCGCCCCGTGGTGAAGGCAAGGATATTGGCGCCGCCCGCGACCTGCCCGGTCGCCGAAACCGGATCGTAACCGGGCGTGTCCATGAACACGAAACCCTTCTCGGTCACCGGTTCGGCATAGCCGTAGACCGCGGTCAGCGGCGTCGTGCCACCCTTGGCGGCAGCGCCCAGCGATTTTTCCAAAATGGTCGTCAACCCGCCCAGCTTGTTGCCCGGCGAAGGGTTGTTGTTCATCTCCATGCGGTTGCGCTCGGCGTAGTCTTCCCACCAGTGGATGATGTCGATGAGCTTTTCGCCCACCTGCTTGTTGATCGCCCGCCGCGTCAGCAAATGTTCGGCGCCGTAGATTTCCGGTGTCTCCGACAGGATCGCCGTACCGCCATTGCGCACCAGGATATCGGCTGCCACGCCCAGCGCCGGATTGGCGGTGATACCCGAATAGCCGTCCGAGCCGCCGCATTGCAGCGCCAGCATCAACTCGGAAGCCGGCACCGTCTCGCGCTTCACCGCATTGACCACCGGCAGCATGGCCTTTACCGCCTCGACCCCGGCCTCGACGGTCTTTTTCGTGCCGCCGATTTCCTGGATGGTCATGGTCCGGAAGGTGTCGCTCTCGGTGACGTTATAGGCCTCCTTGAAGCGCGGGATCTGGAAGCCCTCGCAGCCGAGGCCGACCATGATCACGCCGCCCATATTGGGATTGGTGGCATAGCCCCAGGTCGTGCGCTTCAGCGTGTCGAAGATGACGCCGCGATAATCGATGACGCAGCCATTGGCCTGCTTCAGCGCCACGATGCCATCGATGTTCGGGTAGTCATCGAGAATGCCCGAACGCTCGATCTCCTTGGCGATGAAACCCGCCACGGTGGTCGAGCAGTTCACCGAGGTGAGGATGCCCACATAGTTGCGCGTCCCCACCTTGCCGTTGGCGCGGCGGAAACCCTCGAACGTTGCCTGCTGGCCTTCGGGCACGAAATCCGTCGGCACCACGCCTTCCGAAAACGCATAGTCCCGCTCGAACGCCCCATGCTCCACGCCGATACCGCAATTGTGCTCATGCACCCAGTCGCCCGGCGGAATGTCCTTGCTGGCGAAGCCGATGATTTGCCCGAACTTGATCACCGGCGCGCCGGTCGCGATGGTCCTCGTCGCGAACTTGTGGCCCTTGGGCACGCGCTTGATGATCGCGACGCCCTGCGGCGTCATTGCCCCCACTTCGAGATTGCTGAGCGCCACGCCGACATTGTCGGTGGCGTTCAAAACCAGGGTGCGGGCCTCGGGGCGGATCATGGTGTCGGACATGGAACTCTGCGTCTTGCTGCTGGGCGGGAAATATCAATGCCGCGATTGCTCGAACCGCGACTTGCAACTAACATGTTAGCATGAAAAGCGCGGCAAGTCCCTATCAATTTCTGCCACCACCGCCACCCGCCGGCCGGGGCGGCGTCACCGCCTATGTGACCAACGCCCTGCGCCAGGCCATCGTCACGCTGGAATTGCGGCCCGGCGAAGTCATCGACAAGGGCGCCGTCTGCGACCGGCTGGGCATTTCCCGGTTTCCGGTTTCGGAAGCCCTGGCGCGCCTGCAGGCCGAGGGCCTTGTCGATATCCAGCCGCAGCGCGGCTCCATCGTGTCGCTGGTGCGCATCGCCGATGTCCGGGAATACATGATCATCCGCAAGGCGCTGGAGAGCGAGGCCGTCCGCGCCCTCGTCGCCGCCGCCAATCCCGAGGTGCTGGGCGAACTGCGACAGGTCATGGCGCGCCAGGAAGCGGCCGCCGCCATCGGCGATCGCACCGCTTTCCACGCCCACGACCTTCAATTCCACGACGTGCTGTTCGAGGCCCTCCGCTTCGCCCGCATCAAGACGGTCATCGAGAATGCCCGCGCCAACCTCGATCGCGCGCGCCGTCTGATCATCACGCCCCGGCGCCTCGCCGATACCATCTCCGAGCACCGCGCCATCTACGACGCCATCGCCGGAGGCGACGCCGATGCGGCCGCCGCCGCCATGCGCGCCCACATCGATTCCGTCATGGCCGAACTGTTTACCTTCGCGGGCGAGAAACCGGATCTGTTCGCCGATGGCGATAGCCTCGCGCTCTCGCTGAGGGATACATTTCCGTTCGGGTAGACCAGAGCCTTGGGAGGGCTGAGATGCTGAAGGGAATTCCGCCGATCCTCGGACCGGATCTGTTGCACATATTGCGGGCCATGGGTCACGGCGACGAAATCGCCATCGTGGATGCCAACTACCCGGCCGAAAGCGCCGGCCCCGAGCTGGTGCGTCTCGACGGCCACACGGCCACCGATGCGCTCGACGCCATTCTCACCCTGATGCCGCTCGACGATTTCGTCGAGCAGCAGGCCATCGGCATGGAAGTCGTCGGCGATTCGCAAAAACGCATGCCGGTGATGGAAGAATTCGACCTCATCATCAAGCGGCACGAGCCCGAAATGGCGCTGTCCTTCCTCGAGCGCTACGCCTTCTACGAGCGCGTGCACCATGCCTATGCCATCGTGCAGACCGGCGAACGGCGGCTTTACGGCAATGTGCTGCTCAAGAAGGGCATCATCCGCCCCGACGCATGATTCCGGCTCGGATGCGGCCGGCTCCGGCGCAGCCGGCTAGGGCCGCCGCGCCACCATGTCGATCTCGACCAGCGCCTCCACGGCCAGCGCCGTCACGCCGATCGTCGTGCGCCCGGGCAGCTTTCCGGGCTCGAAATATTCCTCATAAGTCTTGTTCATTGCCCTATAGTCGCGCTGAAAGCGTGTGAGATAGATCCGCGCGAACGTTACATGCTCGAAACCGAGCCCGATCCCTGCCAGCACCAGCTTGAGATTGTCCATGACGCGCCGCGTCTGCGCTTCGATACCATGCGGCAACGCTGCGTCGGGCGAGGCGGGATCGGTCGGCATCTGGCCGGTTACGAACACCCAGCCGTCCGCCTCCACCGCATGAGAAAAAGGCGCCACGGGCCGCGGGCCGCCGGCGATCATATGATGGATGGGCAACGACATCGGCAACCTCTCTGGTTGTGGTGAGCTTACAAATGTGCACGCGCCTGATGCTTATCAACGACGCGCTCCGGCTCACGCAATACACTGTGACCATCTTCCGCTTTGCGGCATCACGATTTCGTCTTAAGGATGCTGCATTGCACGAAGTGACGACGGTGGGACACCGGCAGGCGATCCACGCCGCGGTCCGGCCGGATAATCAGCAGGCCGTGACAAGGGGCGAACCGGGCGCATGATGGAATTTTTTCACTCGATCTCGGTCTATCTGGAGATGTTCCTCAACAACATTTCCGGCAATTACTGGGGATCGATCGCCTTCATTTTCCTCGTCTGCATCGGCGAAGCAGTTTTCATTCTTGGCCTGTTCGTGCCCTCGACGCCGGTACTTTTGCTGGTCGGCGGCCTGATCGCCGCGGGCAAACTGGAATTCTGGCCCATCTATCTTGCCGCCGTCGTCGGCGCCGTCATTGGTGACGCCATCTCCTATCTGGTGGGTCATGCCCTCAAGGAGCGCATCAAGACCATCTGGCCGTTCCGCAACTACCTGCCGCTGCTGGCCAGCGGCGAGGTTTTCTTTGCCAAGCACGGCGGCAAGTCGGTGTTCATCGGACGCTTCATTCCCGGCGTCAAAGCCGTGGTGCCCGGCATCGCCGGCATGCTGGGCATGTCCTATCGCTGGTTTTCCATCATCAACGTCACCTCGGCCTTCGTCTGGGCCGCCGCCCACATCATCCCCGCCATGCTGCTCAGCGCCTGGCTGAAATCCATCGGGCTTTCCATCGAGCAGGTGATCGTCTACGGCACCCTGATCCTGATCGTGCTGTTCCTGCTTGTGCACTACCATCGCAGGATCCTGCTGTTCTTCTCGCCCTGGCTGGGCAGTTTCGGCCGTTCCCTGCAGGTGCGCTGGCAAAAGCCCGACGCCTCGCACTGACCGCCTCTTTCACGATTTACTGTCTTGCCTCCGCGCTCCCAACGGACAAGACTGCCCGATCATGAAAGCCAGCTTCGCTTTGCCGCGTCCACTGCTGATGGTTTTCTTCGGGCTGCTCCTTGGCTTCGCGCTAATGGGCGGCGCCAGGGCGGGTGATTTCGTCGATAACGCCTTGCTCGACAAGCTCTTCGCGCAGTTGAAGGTGGCGCCGGACGCCGAAGCCGCCAGACGCATCGACCAGCAGATCTGGGGAGTCTGGAGTTCGCCGTCCGATCCCGATCTCGCCAGGCGCATGCAGCAGGTCGCGACGGACCGCGAGGCCATGAACATCGCCGACGCCATCACCCTGCTCAATAAGATCGTCGTCGATTTCCCGACCTATGCGGAGGGGTGGAACGAGCGCGCGACGTTGTTCTACATGCTCGACGACTACGACCGGTCCCTCGCCGATATCGACAAGGTGCTGCAATATGAGCCCCGTCATTTCGGCGCCCTGTCCGGCCGCGCCGTCATCTATCTGCAGCAGCACAAACGCGCCCTGGCCCTCAAGGACATCACCGCTGCCCTGGCGCTGCACCCATTCCTGTCGGAAAAATCCCTATTCCCCGAACTCATGCATGAAGTCACGCACGTTTGAGCGCGGCACCCGAAAGGCCTGAGATGAACGACACCCTCCCGCCCGTCAAACGCGAGGAAGCCCACAATGCCGGCCGCTACGTGATCTATCTCGCGCCCGGTTTCGAAGCCGAGATGACCTATCGCCGTCTCGATGCGAACACCATCGCCATCGACCACACGGGCGTTCCTCCCGAATATCGCGGCCAGGGCATCGCCGAGCGCCTCGTCAACGCCGGCATCGCCGATGCCCGCGAGCAAGGCTTCAAGATCAAGCCCTACTGCTCCTATGTCACCGCCCAGTTCCGCCGCCACCCCGAATGGGAAGACTTGCGGGCGTCATAAAGCCGACAATTTTAGCCAATTTTTAAACATAACTGTGAAAAAGCCGCACTTTTCAGCGGCTTGGGCGCAACCTCGTCGCTTCTTGTGCACTTAGACTCGTGAGCACGCAATCAAGGAGCGCGGCGATGTCGAACAGCAGCTTCGCTTATACCTACGTCAGGAACGCCCTGCCGCAAAAGCCGGCGCCCAAGCCCCAGCCGGCGCCGCCCGCTGCGACGACCAACAAGAATGACGCGCCGCCGAAAGGTCACTGAGCCGAAATCGGCTCAGTAATCGTAGCGCACCAGCGCATCGGCGGTATCGGCCAGATCGTCCTTCAGCGCGTCCCATTTGACCAGCGTCGTCACGGCGCCATCCGCGTAAGACGCTACCTCATAGGGCTGAAACTGCATTTTCAGCCCATCCGGTGATAGATCCCAGTCCGAGGGATCGGCGACGGACTTTTCCAGCTCATCCTCATCGATATCGAAAAGCGCGTCGCCCTGCTCGGTTTTAAGCTGCTTGAGGACGATGGCCGCAAGATGCTTGACCCAGTCCTTGCCCTTGAAGATGTCCGAAGCCTCGAGGCCACGCTGGTCATCCTTGAGGAAATGCCGGTAGGTGACCGTATACTCACCATGGGCGGCGCCATGCCCATACCAGTAGGTGTCGACTTCGAGGTCTATCCGATTGGCAGTGACGGCCTTGACCGCAACCCCATAGGTATAGTCGCTGCTGGTCTCGATTTCGTCCGACGTTCCCTCGGCCACGGCCTTGTCGGCGAAACCGTTGAAAGCCTTGGCCATGGCGTCCTGCCCGTCGATATGGGTCAAGGAGGTGCTGTTGTTGGAAACCTTGTAATAGCTCTCCCCCTCCGGATCAGGGGCAGCCTGGTATTTGTCGATATTGAAGAACCTCAGGCCCCCGAGCATGCGGCTGTTTTCAAGGACCTTGATCCGGTCCTGATAGGCGGTCTTGAGGCAGGCGATGCGCTCGGTCTGGGCTACATCGGCACCCGGATCCGCAGCCTCTTTGTCGCCCGGCAGCATGGCATCCGAACACACCAGGTCATTGGATTTCAGCCAAGACCGCTGCCCGGCCAGCATCTGGTCGGCAGCCGCCTGTGACAACCCGCCGACTGCCGTCTTGTAGGCCACGGAGAGCACCTGGTCCTGTGCCGACAGCTCCGGATCGGCGCAAATGGCTTTCTCGAACGGGGTCGCCGCCTTGCTGCAGTCGAAGCTCGCCGCCTGTGCGGATGCGGGCAGCGCCGCCGCCGCCAACATCATGAAAATCAATGTCAAAACCAACCGGATCAGCATGCCGAATTCCCTATAATCAACGGGACGCAACCTAACATGCCAATCCTAACCCGCAACCCTGGCGGCGTTGCTCTCAGACCACCTCACCGATCAGCTGCCTCTGTGCCAGATAGCCCGCGAGCGCATCCCATCATACCAATCGTCACCGCAACCTTGTCCGTGCCGATCTTCAGCCGGCATCACCATTCAGCAATGCCTGCGCTGCCAGCAGTTCCTCCTGCCGCAGTTCATGGCCACCCTCATGCCATCTGACGCTCACCGCACTGCCCTGCCGTTCGAAATAGTCGGCGAGTTGCTGCGTCGTACTGGCGGGAGCGATCGGGTCGCGCGCTCCACCCGTGATCAGCACCTTGCGTCCCGCAAGCCCCGGTTGAGCCGCCGGCTCGAAAGGAATCAGCGGATGCATCAGCACCGCACCGTCGAAAAGCTGCGGCTGCCCGAACAGGACCGCGGCCAGGATATTGGCGCCGTTGGAATAGCCAAGCCCGTAGACGGCTGATGGTTGGCTCTCCGCCGCCCGCGTCGCGACGAATTCCGCCAGCTTGCCGGTAGCACGCCGGAGGTCATCCATGTCGTAGACACCCTCCCCGGTCCGGCGAAAGAAGCGCGCCGCGCCGTGTTCGGAAACGTCGCCCCGCGGCGCGATCAGCCGCGCCCCCGGCAGCAATTGCTGGCCCAGCGCAAAAAACTGATTTTCGTCCCCGCCTGTGCCGTGAAACACGAATAGCAGCGGCGATATCGGCGTAGCGCCAGCCTGCTCGCGATAGGTGTAGTCGGCCATGGCTTGCTCCTCACTGGATCGTTGTTCCCCAGATAAGACGATCCAGCCCACCCGATAAGTCGAACGGTCTGCAACCCACCGTTGCGTGTTCCGGCAACAATCATCACATGCCGATTTTCCAAAAACCCCGTTGACCTAACAAAACCTAACATGCACCAATCATTTTGGGTGCTCATAAGCCAATATTTCAAGTCCTGAAATCAAATGGGACAGGCATTGCATCCTTTATCGATGCGACTGCTGCGTTTGCGCGGTTTCGTTAGGTAATTTGTTAGGGAGACCGCCCCGTCGTGACCCGCGTTACGTTGCAGCACATCGCCGAACATGTCGGCGTCTCGAAATATGCCGTCTCCCGCTCGCTGTCCGGCAAGGACGGCGTCAGTGAGCGCACCCGCAAGACTGTGGAGCGTGCCGCCGTCGAACTCGGCTATATCGGCCCGGTGCATATGCATAGCGCCCGCAGCATCCAGCTGGTCCTGCACGACCATGATCCGGTCAACAGCGAAGTGCAGTTGCGAATCCAGCGCGGCATCCAGCGGGAGGCCAATCGCGCCGGCCATCCCATCCAGATGCAATGGGCGCACGAAGCCAACCGCCTGAGCGAGATCATCCGCACCAGCGCCGGCATGGGCATGATCCTGGTCGGCCCGCACCCGGCCATCGATCCCGATACGGTGCGCGGTCCCCTGCCACCGATCGTGAAGGTGGCCTCGGTCGACCTGCTCGAGCCGGTGGACCAGGTGTCATCGGCCTCCAACGAGGCGACGGCGGCCCTCGGCGTTCGTCTCGTCCAGCGTGGCCACCGCAATATCGCTTACCTCCAGGGCAATGGCGGCCTGCGCGGCCGCACCGAACGCTACCACGCCATGGTGGCCGCCATCGGCTCCCATCCGGGCGTTACCCTGGACGAACTTCATTTCAAGGAGGACGGCGGCTTTCTCAGTGCCTTCGAGGACCTGCGCGCACGCGGCCGCAAGCCTACGGTGCTGGTCGCCGGCAATGACTGGATCGCGGTCAGCATCATCTCCGATCTGCTGCGCATCGGCCTGCGTGTCCCCGAAGACATTTCGGTCGTCGGCTATGGCGACTATGCCGCCGCCACCCAGATCACCCCGCAACTCACCACCATCCGTGTTCCAGGCGAGGAAATGGGTATCGCCGCCCTGCAGATGCTGATGGAAAACATGCATCGGCCGCGCCAGCAATCCAACGCCTACAAACGCCTGCTCATCTGCCCCCAGATCATCGAGCGCCAGTCCCTGCGCCCGGTCTGAACCATACCGCCACGCCCCGCCACCCCGGCGCACGCCGTCCGGGGATGACCAAATTACGTCCATTTCCGGAGGAAACCTAATGGCCGATCTGCCGATGCAACTGCCCTATGGCGCTGTCTATTTTCGAAAATCCAATCCGCCCCGTGCCGATTGGGACCGGGACTACGGCGTCGCCGGCGAAGACGGCCTCAACATTTTCCGCCACTGGTTCATGTGGGCCTCGATCGAGCGCGAGCCCGGCAAATATGACTGGGCCGACTACGACCGGCAGATGGATCTCGCGGCCAAGAACAACATCAAGACCGTCATCGCCGAACTGACCCATACGGTACCCGATTGGGCCATGCATGAGTTCGCCGATGCCCGCACCATCCATGCGGACGGCACCATCGCCAGCGCCAATATGGGCGTATCGAGCGCCACCGGCGGCTTCTCCAGCGGGGCCGGCGCCCTCACGCTCAATGCGCCCAAGGTCCGCGAGCAGGCCGGCAAGTTCCTCACCGCGCTCGCCACACGCTACAAGGACCATCCGGCCATGCTCGGCTATGATGTGTGGAACGAGGTCAACTACGGCGCCGATGTCGACTATTCCGAGCATTCCAAGCGCGCCTTCCGCGATTGGCTGAAAGCCAAATACGGCACACTCGATGCCCTGGCCGACGCCTGGTATCGTTACAGCTACTTCAAATGCGACTATGTCGAGCCCCCCACCGAGATCGGCCCCTATCCGCAGAGCCTCGACTGGCTCATGTTCAAGCGCGAGAACTTCTACGGCCTGATGCAGTGGCGTATCGACACCATCCGCAAGGTCGATGCGAAGAACCGTATCATCGCCCACGGTGTCTCCGGCGCCATCCCTAATCTGGCCGCACACGGCTCGGACGACTGGCTGGCCGCTTCCAAGGTCGAAGTCTACGGCATGACCTGGATTGCGGCGCGCAAGGGCGATCAGCCCTGGCGCAACTGGTATGGCGTCGATCTGACCCGCGCCGCCTCGCGCGGCAAGCCGTTCTGGCATGCCGAACGTCAGGGTGGCCCGCTCTGGTTGCAGCCGCAGGTGCTGGGCCGCGACAAGGACGATGGCCGCGTTCCGACCCCGGAGGATATTCGCCTGTGGAGCCTCACCTCGCTCGCCGGCGGCGCCCGCGGCATTCTCAACCTGCGCTGGCGCCCGCTGCTCGATGGCCCGCTCTTCGGCGCCTTCGGTTCTTACGCCATGGATGGCTCGCGCACCCCGCGCTCCGACATGGCCAGCAAGATGGCCAAGTGGGGCAACACGCCCGACACCAAGGCGCTGATGCAGTCCAAGCCCGTCCGCGGTGAGATCGGCATCGTCGTCGCACCGGAGTTGCAGATGTTCGACTACGCCCTTAACCACGAGAGCAAGTTCGACACCTACGCCGCCGCCATGTGGGGCGCTTATCGCGGCTTCTTCGATAATGGCATCCAGGCCGATTGGGTGCATATCGACGACATCGACACCTACGATACCCTGTATTTCGCCTACCCGATCATGCTGACCGAAGACCAGGCCCAGCGCCTCGCCGCCTGGGTCAAGAATGGCGGCACGCTGGTGAGCGAAGCCTGCCCCGCCTATTTTGGCGATCGTGGCCATGTGGGCGTCGTGCAGCCGAACTACGGCCTCGACAAGGTTTTTGGCGTGCGCGAAGACGAAGTCGAGTTCATGCCCGACATCGGTGACCGCATCCATCTCAAGCTCGATGGCAAGCCGGTCGATGGCGGTGGCTATCTGCAGTCCTATACGCTCGTGGGCGGCAAGGCCCATGGCGACTTCGAGGACGGACGCCTCGCCGTGGTTTCCCACACCCATGGCAAGGGCAAGACCCTGCTGGTGGGCACGCATCCGTCGGTCGCCTACTATCGCAAGAGCAGCGACGCCAATCGCCGCTACTTCCAGGATATCTTCGCCTGGACCGGCAAGGCCCAGCACGTCTCCCTGTCCAACCCGGCTTTGCAGGCGCGCATCCACAAGAGCGATACCGGCAGCTTCCTGTGGCTGGTCAATCCCACGCGCCAGCCGCAAAAGACCAGCTTCACCCTTGCCGCCGACCACAAGGGCAAGCCGGTCGCCTCTCTCTGGCCCGAAAAAGCCGACGCCCCCACAGGCGACAGCATCACCGTCCCCGCCCGCGACGCCCTGATCCTGCAGCTCGGCTGATACAAACAGAAGAGCCGCCCGTCGAAAACGGGCGGCTCGCAATTACGACGGCTATGATGGCGGTGGGAGGCCTACTTTCCCGACGACAGCGCTTCCAGCGTACGGATCAGTGCCGAATGATCGAGATCGCCATCACCCCTGCCGACGGCGGCGTTCATCAACTGCTGCGTCGCCGCAGCATTGGGCAACGACAGATTGAGTTCCCGCGCCGCGTCCACCGCCAGTGTCATGTCCTTGCGGTGCAGCCTGATGCGGAAACCGGGATCGAAGGTTTGTTTGATCATCCGCTCGCCATGCACTTCCAGAATGCGCGACGCCGCGAACCCGCCCATCAGCGCTGCCCGCACCTTGGCCGGATCGGCGCCCGCCTTCTCGGCGAACAGCAGTGCCTCGCTCACCGCCTCGATGGTGAGGCCGACGATGATCTGATTGGCGACCTTGGCGGTCTGCCCATCGCCGACACCACCCACCAGCGTGATGTTCTTGCCCATCGCCTCGAACAGCGGCCTGGCGCGGGCGAAATCGCTCTCGCTGCCACCCACCATGATGGTGAGCGCCGCGTTCTTGGCGCCCACTTCACCGCCCGATACCGGCGCATCGAGATAACCAGCGCCCTTCTCGGCAATCTTTTTGGCGAATGCCTTGGTGGCCACCGGCGCGATCGAGCTCATGTCGATGACGAGCTTGCCCGGCGTTAGCCCCTCGGCCACGCCACCGGCGCCGAATAGTACCTGCTCCACGTCCGGTGTATCCGGCAGCATCAGTATGACCACATCCGAGGCCTCGCTCACGGCCCTGGCGGTATCCACCGCCTTGCCGCCGAGCTCGACCAGATGCTGCGAACTCGCCTTCACCCGATTGAGGAACAGGCTATGCCCGGCCTTGATGAGGTTCTCGGCCATCGGGCGCCCCATGACGCCCAGGCCGATAAATCCGATATTCATTTGTCCGAAGTCCTTTATTTGCCGCTGACTGCGCGCATCCAGCCAAGTCCGGCGCTGGTTCCAGCCGCCGGCTTGTATTCGGCCCCGACCCAGCCCTCATAGCCCAGCCGGTCGAGAGCTTCGAAAATAAACGGGTAGTTGATCTCGCCCGTGCCCGGCTCGTGCCGGCCCGGATTGTCGGCAATCTGCACATGCGCGATGCGCTTTTGCAGCCGCTCGAAATTGGCCAGCAATTCGCCGCGTACCTTCTGCATGTGGTAGAAATCATATTGCAGATAGAGATTGTCCGACCCGACCCGCTCGGCGATGCGCTCATAGTGATCGCTGCTGCCGACGAAGAATCCCGGAATGTCGACGGGATTGATCGGCTCAACCAATAGCTTCACCCCGGCATCGGCCAAACGCGGCGCCGCATATTTGAGGTTCTCGACCAGCGTATCTTCCAGCGTCGAACGGTCGACGCCGGCTGGCGCGATGCCCGCGAGGCAGTTGATCATCGGGCAGCTCAAGACCTTGGCATAGCGCAAGGCCGCATCGACGCCGGCCTTGAAGTCTTCGCGCCGGTCCGGCAGGCAGCCGATACCGCGCTCGCCGCCGGCCCAGTTGCCGCTCGGCAGGTTGAACAGCACCTGTTTCAGCTTGTAGGAATCGAGCAGCGCCGCGATCTCGCGCGGCTCCTGGTCGTAAGGCCCCAGATATTCGACCGCCTTGAAGCCGTCCTTGGCGGCAGCTTCGAAGCGGTCGAGAAACGGCAGCTCCACATACAGCATGGAGAGATTGGCGGAAAACTTCGGCATGATTGTCCTATCGCTGGTCGTCTGAAAAGCGCAGGCGATGCAGCATGCGCTTGTGGCGCGGATCGGGATTGGGCACCGCCGAGATCAAGGTCTGCGTATACCGCTCGCGGGGGTGAAGGCAAACCTGTTCCGCATCGCCGATCTCCACCAATTTGCCGCGATGCATCACCGCCACCCGGTCGCAGAAATATCGGACCACGGAGATATCGTGCGAAATGAAGATAAAGCTGAGTCCCAGCCTTTCGCGCAGCTCCAGCATCAGGTCCAGCACCTGGCTGCGGATGGAGACGTCGAGCGCCGAGGTCGCCTCGTCCGCCACGATCACCCGCGGGTCGAGCGCCAGCGCCCTGGCGATGCCGATGCGCTGCCTTTGTCCGCCCGAAAAGGCGTGCGGATAACGCTCCATCGATGCCGGATCGAGCCCCACCATGGTGAGGAGTTCGGCGACCCGGTCCTCCAGCGCCTTGCCCTTGGCAAGGCCGTTGACGACCAGCGGATCACCCACGATGTCGCGAATGGTCATGCGCGGATTGAGCGAGGCGAACGGGTCCTGGAACACCAGTCGCACCTCGGAATGATAGGTGCGCAATTGCGCTTTGCTCAGTCCCGTGACCTCGACCTCGCGGCCATCGGCCTCCCGATAGGTGATGGTGCCGCCCGTCGGCTCGATCACCCTGAGGATCAACCGCCCCAGCGTCGTCTTGCCCGAGCCGCTTTCGCCCACGATTCCAAGATTCTCGCCCGGAAACAGGTCGAGATTGACATCATCGACCGCCTTGAGCACATGCCCCTTCTTGCCGCCGAACCAGCCGCCGCGCGCGCCGAACCCCTTGCTGAGGCCCCGCACCGACAGGATGGGCTTCTTGTCGTCATTGGCCGCCGTCGGATGCCTCACGGTTGCGGCGCCAGCCTCGAGCTTCACCGTCGAGGCCAAGAGCCGCTTGGTGTAGGGATGCTGGGCCTTGTGGAAGATATCGTCCACCGGCCCGCGCTCGACGATACGTCCGAAACGCATCACCGCCACGTCGTCGGCGACTTCCGCCACCACGCCCATGTCGTGGGTGATCAGCAGCATGGCCATGCCGCGGCTGACCTGCAGCCGCTTGATGAGGTCGAGGATTTCCGCCTGCGTCGTCACGTCGAGCGCCGTCGTCGGCTCGTCGGCGATCAGGATGTCCGGATTGCAGGCCAGCGCCATGGCGATCATCGCCCGCTGCCGCATGCCGCCCGAGAATTCGAACGTGTAGCGGTCGATCATCTTGTCCGGATTAGGTATTTCGACCTGCCGCAGCAGTTCGATGGTTTCCGCTCGCGCTTCTTTCTTGGTCAGCGGCCGATGCAGCCGCAGCGCTTCCACGATCTGCGAACCGATGGTGTGCACCGGCGACAGCGAGCTCATCGGCTCCTGGAAAATCAGGCCGATGCGCCGCCCGCGCAGCGCCAGCATCTGCCGCCCGCTCTCCCTGAGCGCGGTGATGTCGATGGAACGCCCGTCGAGATAGAGCGTGATCTTGCCATCGACGATATGCCCCGGCTTTTCCACCAGCCGCAGCAGCGAGCGCGCCGTAACGCTCTTGCCGCTGCCGCTTTCTCCCACGAGACAAAGCGTCCGGCCGCGCCTGAGCTCGAAGCTCACATCGCGCACCGCATGCAGCACATGCGTGCGCAGCGTGAAATCGATGCTGAGATGTTCGACCCTGAGGATCACATCATCAGGCGCACCCGGATCGGAGCTGGTGGGCGCCAGCGGGCTGAGTTCTGTCATCGCATCCTCCCGCTATTCGTAAGGATCGGCCGCATCGCGCAGGCCGTCGCCGAAGAAATTATAGGCCAGCACCGCCAGCACCACCGCCAGGCTCGGCCAGATCAGCAGCCACGGCGCCGTCGCCACGGTGCGGATGTTTTGCGCGTCCTGCAACAGCACGCCCCAGCTCACCACCGGCGCCTTCAGCCCGATGCCGAGAAACGACAGCGAGGTTTCGGCCACGATCATGGTGGGCACCGCCAGCGTCACCACCGCAAGGATATGGCTGGTGAGCGAGGGCAGGATGTGCCGAAAGATCAGTCGCCATTCGGTCGAGCCGTCGAGCCGCGCCGCGGTGACGAAATCATCGTCGCGCAACGACAGGAACCTTCCGCGCACCTCACGCGCCAGGCTCGTCCAGCCCAGCAGCGATACGATCAGCGTGATGATGAAATAGACCTGTAACGGTGGCCAGGTCAGCGGGATGGCCGCCGCCAGCCCGAGCCATAAGGGGATGGTGGGCATGGCGCTGATCACCTCGATGATGCGCTGCACCAGCGTATCCACCCAGCCGCCGTAAAAGCCCGACAGCGAGCCAAGGATCACCCCGAGCACCAGCGAAATGGCGACGCCCACCAGGCCGATCGACATCGACACCCGCGTTCCGTAGATCAGCCGGCTCAACAGATCCCGGCCCAGCCGGTCGGCGCCCAGGAAATACACCGTATCGGTCTTTTTCAGGGGCCCGATCAAATGGATGTCGCTCGGGAACAGGCCCCACATCTTGTAGGCGGGGCCATGAACGAACAGCCCGATAGGCACCACCTTGGTGTCGTCGACCACGAACGTCCGGCGCAGCGCCACCGGATCGACCGCGATCGTGTAGCCCGGCACGTGCGGCAGGAACTTGGTCGAGCCATCGGCATCGGTGACGAACAGCTGGATCGGCTGCGGCGGCGCGTAGGTATATTGCGCCTTGGACGTATCGGGCAGGCCCGGCGCCAGAAATTCGCAAAAGATGCCGATGAGATAAAGGATCAGGATAATGACGCCGGCCGCCATGGCGACACGCTGGCGCACCAGCTTCTGCCAGATCAGCCGCCATTGCCCGGCGGAAGCATTCCTGCCTTTGACCACGCCACCCTTCAGCGGGCTGATGGCCGGTTCGGTTTCGTCATCGGCGATGATGAGAGCATCATTCAAACTCATGCTCGCCTCCTCAGGTAAAGCGGATGCGCGGATCGAGCAGGGCCAGCAGCAGATCCGAGATCAGCATGCCCACCAGCGTCAATACGCCCAGCAACAGAATGAAGGTGCCGGCCAGATACATGTCCTGGCTGACCAGCGAGCTCAGCAGCAACGGCCCGGCCGTCGGCAGGTTGAGCACGATGGAGATGATCGTAGCGCCCGAGATCAGGTGCGGCAGCACCCAGCCCAGCGCCGAAACGAACGGGTTGAGCGCAATCCGCACCGGATATTTCAGCACCACCTTGTATTCCGGCAGGCCCTTGGCCCGCGCCGTCAGCACATAGGGCCGGTGCAATTCGTCGGTAAGGTTGGCGCGCAGGATACGGATCAGCGCCGCCGTACCCGACAGCCCGATGACGATCACGGGAATCCACAGATGCGCCAAAAGGTCGAGCACCTTGGCCCAGCTCCAGGGCGCCTCGGAGAACTCCGGTGAATATAAGCCCCCCACGCTTTGGCCGAACAGCCGGTAGGCGCCGTACATCAGCACCAGCGCCAGGATGAAATTCGGCACCGCCAGCCCGATGAACCCCAGGAATGTGAAGACGTGATCGCCGATGGAATATCGTCGTACCGCCGAATAGATGCCGATCGGCAGCGCCACCGCCCACACGAACAACAGGCTCGCCAGCGTGATCATCAGCGTCGTGCCGAGCTGGCCCCAGATCAGCGCCGAAACCGGTTGCCGCCACTGGAAGGACTGGCCGAAATCGCCGTGCACGACGATGCCGTAGATCCACTTGCCGTACTGCACATAGATCGGCTGGTCGAACCCGTACTGCTCGCGCAACTGCGCGATCTGGTTGGGATCGACCGTCTGCCCCGCCGACTCCATATTGGCGACCATCGAGGTCAGATAGTCGCCCGGCGGCAACTGGATGATGAGAAAGGCGATCAGCGAGATCCCGAACAGTGTCGGGATCATGTAGAGAATACGCCTCAGGATATAGCCGAGCATTCACGCACCTCCTCTGCCGCCAGTCTCGTCATCGGCATCGTGTTTCTCCTCATGCCCAGTCGAGCTGGACCACCTCCATCCGCTCCAATCCGGGCACCACGATCTCGAACCAGCCATCCTTGATCGCTACGGGAACGCTGGTTCCGGCGATCACCAGGCGAGCGGTCGCGGACTTGGCGCCGGCCGGGGCCTTGTACGATATCGTCTGCGCCCCGATCGGCAGCACGTCGCGGAGCGGTCCCTTCATCATCATCGGATTGGTGAGGTTGAGCAGCGCCAGTGCCGCCTTCTTCTCACCGCTGCGCACCGCGATATCGACAACGCCCGGCCCCATGACCCGCACCGCGGGACGCCCGCCAAGGGCCCAGTCTATGGCATTTCCGAGCAGCTGTCCGTGATCCTTGGCAAGCGACTGCCAGAACACTTCGCCGATGTTCCACGGGATGTAGACCACCCGGCCGCCCTTGCCGGTTTCCCGCGTTACCGCCGCCGCACCGCGTGGATTCTCGCGCGGATAGACTTCTTCCATCGGCAGGTCCGGGAAATCCGGCACGTAGAGGAACGGCGTCTCCGTTCCCGCCACGGTCTCGACATCGATCAGATAGGTGCCGCCGATGATGCGATTGGCGCCCTCATAGCCGCGATTGACCATGTGTTTGCCGTTGATCGCCACATAGGTGTTCTTCACCGGCCCGCGCGCCGGGCTCTTGAGATGCACGCCGAACACATCGGCCAGCGCGAAATCGGAACGCGTCTTGCCGGTTTCGTCCCGCAGCGAAGTCTCGAACGACGCCACGAGACTGCCGCCCTGCGCCACATATTCACGCAATGCCGCGCATTGTGCGTCCGACAGGCAGGCCGCATTGGCCAGCACCACCAGCTTGAAGCGCTTGAGCGCCTGGGCGCTCAGCCGCTGGTCGGTGATCATTTCGAACGGCAGCCTTGCCTCGACGAGCGCATGATAGAAGCCGAGGTCATGCACTTCGGCCCGCGTATGTTCCTCGCGTGGCCAGAGCCGATGCGTGGTTGCCGGGTCGATCAGCGCGATTTCGGCTTCCGGCTGCGTCGCCTCGAACAACTCCGAGACATCGACATGCCGGCCGAAGGCCTCCGACACCGGATCGATCCAGCGGGTATCCGGAATGACGCCGTTGAACTTGGTGAACCAGGGCGACATGCCCTGCACGGTGCCGTCGTCGATCCACAACTGGATCTCGTCACCTGTCTGCACCGAATCCTTCCAGCGGTTCTCTTCGAGCCCGACGGAGGTGATCAGCACCGCCGGCCGCTCCGGGAAGCCGGCGCGCATGCGCTTGCCGGCCCGGCCGGCCGACCAGGCGACTTCGACGCCCTGCCGGGCCTGATGGTCGACCACCAGGAAAGGGCAATGCTTTTCGATGATGGAAAGGTCGAATTCCTGCAGCGAGGCGCTGCCCATATTGGGAATGAAGCTGGCATGCGGCCGCACGCGCTTCACCACCTCGTCCCAATCGACGATGAGGTCGGTGAGAACCTTGCGCCGCCACAACACCCAGGCCTGCCATGCCGGATCATCCGCATTGGTGGTCATCGGCAGGGCCTTGCCCGAGAATTCCTTGAACCGGGTCTGGCAGCTGTCGCAATAGCACACGCCATGGCCTTGCCAGCGATTGGCGAAGATGGCGTCGATATCGTATTTGCGGGTGATCTCCTCGACCACCTTGGGCATGAACTTCTGGTTGTAGTCGCCATAGGCGCAGGTCACCCAGACCTCCGGGAAAGCCCAGTGCCGGCGCTTGTTGCCGTCCTTGTCGACCGCGATCCATTCCGGATGCGCATCGGCGGCGTCCTGGTGGATGGCGTGCGGATCGACGCGCGCCATCACATGCATACCCAGCGACCGCGCGCCATTGACCAGCACCCCGAACGGATCGGTGTCGCCGATGAACTTGCTCACATAGTGCAGCGGCACCTCGCTCGGATAATAGGCGATGTAGCCGCCGGCGCTGAGGCAGGTCGCATTGGACTGGGTGCGCTTGAAGACATCGATCCACTGTGCGGGATCGAACTTGACGGGATCGTCCTCGGCCAGGGTCAGCTGCGTCCAGCGGGTGGCGGTCTTGTACCAGTCTGGGGTGCGCAGGGTGCTGGCGGTGAGTTGCTTGGTGTCGAGCATGATCCGATCCCGGAATGTGATGAGAGACGCCATCGGCCACGAGGGGCCGATGGCAAGTGCCGCAGGAGGAGCGGTTGGAGGTTAGGCTTGTACCTTGTAGAACTGCTCCGGCATGGTCGGCGCCGGGGTCGGCCAGCCGAACGAGTTCGGCATGGTCATGGTGAAGTTCTTGATGGTGTTCTTGACGATGCCGTAGCCAGGCGGGATCTGCGACACGCCGAACGTGTAGAAGGAATCCGCCGCGTTCTGCAGGATCTCTTTCATGATCGCCTGCTGTTTGGCGCCGTCCGAGGTGCCCTGCAACTGGTCATACAGATCCATCGACTTCTTGGTCAGCTCAGGCGGCTCGATCGAATCCTTGTTGTCACGATCATGGTACCAGAGCTGCCAGCCGGGGGCGTAGACGGCATTGTTGTTGGTCGGCACGTAGTAGCGCGGATCGAGCATCGCCGCGATGCCGCCATTGGCGCCGAACTGGTGGCAGGTGGCATCGAAATCGCGGCCCTGGCGGACGCGGGTTTCCCACAGCGACCTGTCCATGGTCCGGACCTGGGCATCGATGCCCACGGCCTGGAACATCGGCACCACCAGTTGCAGCATGTCGATGAAGATGGCGCGCGCATTGTCGATCTCGAAGGTGATCGTCAGCCGCTTGCCGTTCTTGTCGAGCCTTATGCCGTCGCCATCCTTGTTGGGGATGATCTTGTCCAGCATCGCATTGGCATTGTCCGGATCGTACTCGGTGAACTGGGTCGCCAACTGCTCGTTGTAGAGCGGATCCGTCTTGAGGATCGATGGTTGCGCCGGAGCGCCCTGCCCGACCAGAACCGTATCGATCAGCGACTGCCGGTCGAGCGCCAGCGACAGGGCCTGGCGGAACTCGATGGTATTGAAGAGTTCGTTGCGGACCGGGTCGTTGTGGTTGAGGTTGAAGCAGAAGACCATCTGGTTGGCTTCCGTCGAATTCAACGTGTAGAAGTCGTAATTGCCCTGCTGGCGGTTGTCATAGAGCACCGACTTGTTGCTCGGCGTGCCGATATACTGGTCCATCATGTCGATCTGGCCCTGCATGCACTTGAGCAGCAGCACCTGCGGATCGGCCACCATCTGGTAGACGATGCGATCCATGTAGGGCAGCTGGTTGCCCTCCGTATCGACCTTGAAATAGTAGGGATTGCGCACCGCGATCGATTGCGCGTTGCTGGCGCTGGGCGCCGAGGTGAACTGCCAGGCGAAGACCGACGGCCGGTTGCCGTTCTGGAAGAAGATGTTGTCGTCCTGGAAGCCGACTTCCTGCTGGAACAGCGCCACCCAGCCGCCGAGGCCCTTCGCCTTGGCCAGCTCATCGGCCTTGGGATTGTAGTCGATGTGGAACTGGCTGAGATAATGCTTGGGCGTGCGCACCGTGCGGTCGTTGTTGGCCCAGGCGGTATTGAGCGCAAAAAAGCCGTTCGGCTTGGCGAAGGTCACCTTGAACGTCGTCTCGTCGATGACTTCGAGCTTGCCAGGCTTGCCGTCCTGGCGCCAGTGGCCGTCGCCCGTGAAGACGACGCGCTCGTCGGTGAGGCAGGCGTCATACCAGAATTTCACGTCCTCTGTGGTGCACGGCTCGCCATCGGACCACTTGAGACCCTTGCGCAGCTTCACGGTCCAGACCGTGGAATCTTCATTGCCCTCGAAGGATTCGGCAACGTTGGGGACGACGCCCGACCAATCGGGCGTGTAGCGCACCAGCGGCTCGTACGCCTGGTAGCGGAACAGCATCGAGAGGCCGCCGCCGCCGACCAGCGCCATATTCCAATCCTGCCCATAGGTGCCGACCTTTTCGACCGGCGTCACGACCAGCGGATTCTCCGGCAGCCGGTCATTGAGCTTGGGCAGCTTGCCGGAGGCAACATCTGCCTTGAGGGATTCGGCTTCCTTGTAATCGGCGGCAAACGCCGGGATCACGGGAAATGCGGTGACGGCGAGGCCAGCGCTGCTGGCGGCGAGAAAGGCACGACGACTGATTTTGATCATAACATCTCCTCCCGGAAAATTTAGGCTAACAGTCCAAATTTTTTTGGTACGTGTTAGCTAGGAAAATGTTGCGAATTATTTTTCGTTAGGTAAAGCGTTATGTTGTGTAAATTCCAACGCTCTGGATAACGCTAGGCCCGTCATGAAATTTACCAACGAAAACAACGCATAACCAAGTTACACAGAGTGCCGGCGGCCTTTCGATGGGGGACATCCATGGCGCGGATAACATTGCAGAATATTGCTGACGATGTCGGCCTGTCGAAATTCGCCGTGTCGCGCGCCCTTGCCGGCAAGGGCGGCGTCAGCCCTGCAACGCGTGCCGCGGTCGAGGCCGCCGCCACCCGGCTGGGCTATGATCGTACCCCCGTCACCACGCAACATAACGAAATCCAGCTCATTTTTCACGACCACGACCCGGTCAATAGCGAGCTGGCCATGCAGATTCAGTCCGGCGTGCAGTATGAGGCCGCCAATTCGGGCGTGCCTCTGCGCATGGGCTGGACGCATGAGCCGGCCCAGGTCACCAAGCTCGCCCTTGAGAGCGCAGGCGTCATCCTCTTCGGCCCCCATGCGCCCGAGGCCCTGGAAGCGGTGCGCCAGACCGGCAGGCCCCTGGTGCGCGTCGGCTGGCTCGACCCGCTCGAGCAGATCGACCAGGTCATGGGTGCCGATCACGAGGCCGGCGCCGCCGTCGGCCACTATCTCCTGAAGCTCGGCCACAGGCACATCGCCTATGTGCATGGCGCGCCCGGCTTCCGCGGCCGCATGGAGCGCCTCTATGGCCTGCGCGAGGTCTTCGCGCAGCAGCCCGACGCCGTCGTGCATGAGTTGAAATTCATGGAGAGCAGGGACTTCGTCGCCAGCTTCGCCACCTTGCGCGACAGCGGCGCCGAGATCAGCGCCTTCTTCTGCGCCCATGACGGGCTCGCCGTGACCGTCGTCTCCGAGCTCCTCGGCCTCGGCTACAAAATCCCGGAAGACGCCACGGTCATCGGCTATGGCGATTTCACCGCCGCGCGCCAGATCACGCCACAGCTCACCACGGTTCGCCTGCCCGGCCGCGACATGGGCATCGCCGCCCTCCGTCTGCTGCTCGATCGCCTGCGTTTCGGCCCGCGCAACATCGAATCCGCGCAGCGTCTCTTCATGGTTCCGACCCTGATCGAGCGCGCTTCCAGCGCGCCCGCCAGACCCCGCAACTAACTGACGGCCTCGTGGCTGCCCGTCAGCCCAGACGTCCGTCGACCAGCGATGTCGATAGCGGTGCCGGCCGCTCCACCGGCGTCGTGATCTCGACAACACTGCCGCTCTTCGAAGATATCTCGAATGCTTCCATCACTTCCAGCACATGCAGTGCGAGCTCGCCACTCGCGCGGTGCGGCCGGTTCTGCCGGATCGCATGCGCCATGTCGGCAAGCCCGATAGAGCGGTAATTCCCCTCGTCCGCATAAGGCATGTCGGTTTCGACCTTGGCCCATTCGCCGCCCTTCCGGAGCATCTCGATCTGGCCGCCGAACCGATTGGGATCGGGCACGACAAGCGTTCCCTCAGTACCGTAGATCTCGATCGGCACATGCCTGTGGCCGGCGACATCGAAGCTCATCGTCACCTGCACGACCGCACCATTCTTGAACATCAGCGTCCCCGCCACATGCGTCGGCACATGCACCGGGATCACCTCACCGGCGCGTTCCTTGGCGGTGATCGTGCGCGTCTTGCGCACCATCGTGCCGAACCCCAACACCTTGGCCACGGGGCCCAACAGATTCACCAGATCGGTGATGTAATAGGGGCCCATGTCCAGCATCGGCCCACCGCCGGCCTCATAGTAGAACGCCGGATTGGGGTGCCAGCGCTCATGGCCCGGGCACATGAAATACGCCGTGCCACCCACCGGCAGCCCGAGCGTGCCCTCATCGACGATCCGTCGCGACGTCTGGTGCGCCCCACCGAGGAACGTATCGGGCGCCGACCCCACCCGCAGCCCCCTGGCCTTTGCGGCCGCGATAAGCTTTTGTCCCTCGACGAATTCCACGCCCAGCGGCTTTTCGGAATAGACGTGCTTGCCCGCCGCGATGGCACGCAGGCCGACCTCCACATGCGCCTTGGGAATCGTAAGGTTCAGGATGATCTCGACGCCAGGGTCGGCAAAGATTTCATCGAGCCCCACCGCCTTCAATCCGAATTCGTCGGCGCGCGCCTTGGCGGCCGCCGGATTCATATCCGCTACCGCGCGGATATCCAGAATGGAGAAGTCCTTCGCCGCCTTGAGGTACGCACCCGAAATATTGCCGAGCCCGACAATACCGATTCCAACCCTGTCCATGATCCTGCCCTTGGTGATAGCTGTCCGGGCTTTGCCCGGTCGCCGAACGCGTCAAGCCGTCGGCGATTTGGCTGATATTCACCCAACGCCGCCGATCCGCCAACTGCAAATCGCCACTCTCGCATCAGATGTTGGCGGCGGGGCGGGAGGCGCTGGTTCGGCGCGCGGAGCAAGGCTGGGGGCGTCAGTGACGCAACGTCCCAGAAAAGCAAAAACCCCGCACGAAGCGGGGTCATTGAAACTGAAAAGGTTGGTTGCGGGGACAGGATTTGAACCTGTGACCTTCAGGTTATGAGCCTGACGAGCTACCGGGCTGCTCCACCCCGCGCCAGACCGAACCTTTTCGGTATCACCAGCGAAGGCAGAGCCTCAGTCGC
Organism: Devosiaceae bacterium; assembly: GCA_036499825.1. Lineage (GTDB taxonomy): Bacteria > Pseudomonadota > Alphaproteobacteria > Rhizobiales > Devosiaceae > Paradevosia. The sequence goes on along the minus strand of DASYCZ010000044.1, from coordinate 11,708 downwards.
GCCGGTGTGACGCTGATATAGGGGTTACCTTCACGGGCCGCAAGGCCAAATCGCTCTCCTTGTGACGCTTTTTTGACCAGTCCCCCACTATGACAGTTGCATCGTTTTCGATGCTGGCTGTCCCCATGTCCATTTTCGCCACCCTGTTGCCGCTGATCTGTTTCCTGCTCTATCCGCTCATCGTCGACCGTATCGAGATAAGGCACCCTACCCTTTCCTCGCTGGTCAGCCTGCAGCGGCGCCACTGGGTTGCCAACGCCTCGAACCGCGACAACCCGCTCGACGCAATCCTGTCCGGCAATCTGATGGGGTCGGTGTCGTTCTTCGCCTCCACCACCGTGCTGCTGATCCTGGCGCTGTTCGCCGTCTTCGGGCAGTTGCCGGCGCTGCGTGCCGCCATCGGTCAATGGCAGCCTAACCTCGACCCTTTCGCGCTTGAACTACACCTGGCGGTTATTCTGGCGATTTTCGTCATCGCCTTCCTGGCCTTCACCATGTCGCTGCGCAATTTCAACCATTTCTGCATCATGCTGGGTGCCCTGCGCCGCGATGGCAGCGCCAGCGAAACCGAACTCGACGTTATCGCCGGCCTCAACACCATGGGCGCCCGCAATTTCAACCAGGGACTGCGGGCCTACTACTTCGCCATGGCCTCGCTCGCCTGGTTCGCCGCCCCCTGGCTCGCCATCGTCTCGGTCGTCGCCATCATCGTGGCACTGGTCTATCGCGAATTCTTTTCGCCGGCCTGCACCCTCGTCGCCTCTCTGGGCCCGAAATAGCGCTCTGGACAAAGCGAGGCCGCCAGTGGTTTCCCGCTGGCGGCCGATATTCGAGACCCGCAGCTAGAGCGTTTTCGGGAAAAGTGGATGCCACTTTTCCAACTCGAAACGCGCCGAAACAAAGTCTTAGGGCGTTCGTTTTGATGCAATCAAAACGTGAAGCGCTCTAGTTGCTGATCTTGTCCTTGTTCTTGCTCTTGACGACATCCGTTTCCGCCGGCGCGCTTTTGGCGTCATCGGTCGGGGTCGAAGCCTTGCCGGCTATTTCAGCCTGCAGCCGATTGTAATTCTCGACGCCAAGGTCATAGCCCTGGTCGGATGACAGCTGGTACCAATGCAGCGCTTCGTCGCGATCGACCGGCACGCCCAATCCGTTCTCATAGATGTGGCCCATATTGTTCTGGCCGATCGGCTGGCCGGCATCGGCCGCCATCTTGGTGTACTTCATGCCGGCCTCGTAATCGACGTCGGTGCCGGTGCCGTTGAGATAGAGCAGGCCGAGATTGACCGCCGCGCGCATCTCGCCGCCATCGGCCGCCGCCGTATAGAGTTCGATGGCCTTGTCGTAATCCTGTTTGACGCCGCGGCCGTCTTCATAGAGCAGCGCCAGATTATGCTCGGCCAGCGGCAGTTTCTGGTCGGCGGCCTTCTGGTAAAGTTCGGCCGCGCCCTTGGCGTCCTCTTCGACCCCCAGGCCATTGTCCATCAGGAAGCCGAGATTGTTCTCGCCATACTTGTCGCCCTGGTCGGATGCCAGCTTGTAGTATTTCGCTGCCTTGTCGTTATCGACCTCGACCCCCAGCCCATCCTGGTAGAGCTTGCCAAGATTGACCTGGCCGGAGGCATCGCCCTGGTCGGCGGCACGCTGGAACCAGGCGCCGGCCGCGATATAGTCCTGATCGACCCCGAGCCCGTCTTCATACATCAGCCCGATATTGGATTGGGCCAGCGGCAGGCCCTGCACCGCGGCCATGCGGTAGTATTTCTGCGCCTGGGTGTAGTCCTGCTCCAGGCCCTGGCCGTAGTCATAGGAAAGCGCCAGGCTATTCTGCCCCGGCGCAAATCCCTGATCGGCGGATTTCTGCAGGTACTCGTTGCCCTTGGACATATCGGCGTCGATGGCATCGCCAGTGATCAGCATGTCGCCATAGAGCCACTGGGCCAGGGCGTTGCCATCGTCGGCGGCGCGCTCCAATAGCGGCACGCCCTCCTTGTCGTTGCTGTCGAGATAATAGGCCCGGCCCAGCCAGGCCCGGACCTGGGTGGAATTCGAATCCGCTTTCAGCGCCGCCTTGCAGGCCGTGATCGCCGCATCGACATCGACCTCCTTGGCGTCTTTGCCCACCGACTCGAAGCCCTTTTCGTAGGGGCTGGCGACTTCGGCGGCGCAATCGTCGAACGGCGTTGCCATGGCTGCTGTCGATCCCAGCAGCAGCGATGCCGTCAGGGCCAGAAGCCCTATTCCGGCCCGGTTTTGCAGCAACCACAATGCTCGCGACCCAGCCAGCTTGCCGTTCGTTACCATCGAAATTCTCCCGGGTTCATGAGCGCTGCCTCAATGCATAACTGCTCGCCACCGCGACAAGCAAGCACCGGTATTGGCTTGGCTTTTCACATACCGGCGAGCCTAGTCTGCAAGACCTGCAACTATTGTGACAACTGTGCTTTAAGAACAATCGCACAATCATTCGTCCGCAGTAGCCTGCCGGCGTTTCGCGCCACAAACATTAATACGGATTTAATCCTCCACGGCTGAAGATGGCCGGCAAGCACGTCTGCCGCGGAGGGTGCGCTTTGTCAGTGTTGCGTGAGATCGCCGCCTATCCGGACGAGCCGGTGGCCAAGCCTGGCTTGGACGTACCCGATATCGCGCAACTGGCGCGGCTGGGCGCCGAGGCCATGCAACTCATCGGCCGCTATGACCATGTCACGCGCCTGCCCAACCGAGTGGAATTCCTCGAACATTTCGCCGAACTGCGCGGCCGCCGCGGCGAGGACCGCATCCTCGTCCTCGTCACGCTTGCGGATTCCCGGCACTATTCCGAAATCCAGCGCGCGCTTGGGCACACTTTCGCCGATGACTTCATCCGCGCCGGTGCCGGCACGATCGGCAAGCTGCTGCCCCCCGACGTCACGCTCTACCACGTCAATGCGCTGAGCGTTGCCTTCGTCATCGCCGTCGATCCAGGCGAAACCATCCCGGCGATCGTCGAGGATATTGCCACCACTTTCTCGCAGCCGCTCTACTGCGACGACATCCCCATCCGCACCCGCGTCGGCACCGGTCTCCTGCCGCTGCGCGATGACGTGACCGATGGCGCCGAGGCCTTGCGGGCAACGCTCGCCGCGGCGCTCGACAGCCACAATGTCGCCGCCGGCTTCGCCTTCTACAATCACCGCACCGACGCCGCCCAGATCCGCGCCTTCCGCTTGCTGACCGACCTGCCGGCCGCCCTTTCCGCCAGCGACCAGCTAAGCCTCCACTTCCAGCCGCGTGTCGAGCTGGCCACCGGCCGTTGCCTTGGCGCCGAGGCGTTGCTGCGTTGGAATCACCCGCAACTCGGCCCCATCTCGCCCGGCGAATTCGTGCCACTGGCCGAACAGACGAGCTTCATCACGCCGCTGACCGATTGGGTCTTCGACACCGCCCTCACCCATGCGCGCCGCTTCTCCGATATCGGCCATCCCCTGCGCATGTCGGTGAATGCTTCGCCGCTCAACCTGTCAGAACACGGCTTCGACGAACGTCTGCTCGACCTGTGCCTCCTGCACGGGGTCGGCCCCGAACAGATGGAGCTGGAATTCACCGAGGGTGTGCTCGCCAGCGACAGCGCCCGCACCACAGGGCATCTGGAGCGCCTGCGCGCCGCCGGCATGGAAGTCTCCATCGACGACTTCGGCTCAGGCTATTCCAACCTCAGCTATCTGATGCGTATTCCGGCCGACGTGCTCAAGATCGACCAGTCCTTCATCAAGGCCATGGGCACGCCCCAGAACGATTTTCTGGTGCGCCAGATCATCACGCTGGCCAAGGGCTTTGGCCTGCGCATCTGTGCCGAAGGCATCGAGACGGCCAATACCTATAATGCCCTGGCCGCCATGCAGTGCGACGAGGGCCAGGGCTATCTCATGGCGCGTCCCATGCCGGCCCCTGCCTTCGAGAAATGGTTTGCCCGCACCCTGAGGACGCCGTTCACAACCGCTTGAGCGTTTACCGCAGTTATTATCTGACATTGACAATCAGGTTTGAGGGGCATTTTATCGCCGCACATCCGGCGCAACCCCTCGACCCCGTCCTTCATGCTCATCTGCCACTGCAACGTCATTACCGACCAGGAGATCGAGGGCATCATCGTGTCCTTTCTCCGCGAGGACCCGTGGCAGCTTGTCGTGCCCGCCAAGGTCTATCGCGAACTGGGCAAGCGCGGACGTTGCTGTGGTTGTTTTCCAAATGTGGTGGACATCATCGCGCGCGTGACCGAAGACTATCACCTTCAAAGGGTGAGCAATTCGGCCGAACTGATCGACGTTCAGCAACGCCTTGCCGCCCTCAGGCAAACGCGTAATGGAGGTCGTCGTGAAGGGCGAAGCACAGGTCATCGAGCGGCTTAACGAGGCATTGTTCCTCGAACTCGGCGCCGTCAATCAATACTGGGTGCACTACCGTCTGTTGGACGATTGGGGTTTCCTCAAGCTCGCCGCCAAGGAACGCGCCGAATCCATCGAGGAAATGCATCATGCGGATCGGCTGATCAAGCGCATCATCTTCCTTGAAGGCCATCCCAACCTGCAGCGCGTCGCGCCGCTCCGCATCGGCCAGAACATCAAGGAAGTCCTGGAAGCCGATCTCGCCGGTGAATACGACGCCCGCACTGCCTACAAGAAATCCCGCGAGCTCTGCGCCGATCTCGGCGACTATGTCTCCAAGGAACTCTTCGACGAACTGCTCAAGGACGAGGAAGGTCATATCGACTTCCTCGAAACCCAGCTGCAGCTGCTCAACACCATCGGCGTCGAACGCTACGGTCAGCTCAACGCCGAATCCGCCGACAAGGCCGAGTAGTTCGGTGAGCTTCCATATCGGTCGCCTGATCGATCACGTACATCTGCGGGCGGCGGATCTCGCCGCCTCGCAGCGCTTCTACACGGCGGCCCTGGCGGCAGTCGGCCTTGAAATCGCCCGCACCGGCGACGGCTGGTTCCAGGCCGACGAGCTGTTTGTTTCAACCCGCGATGCCGACACGCCCCCGACCCATGTGCATCTGGCTTTCCAGGCCGCGGATCGCGCCACCGTGGATCGCTTCCACGCAGCCGCCCTTGCGGCAGGCGGCACCGACAATGGCGCGCCGGGCGAGCGCCATTATCATCCGGGCTATTACGCCGCCTTCGTTCTCGATCCGGATGGCAACAATATCGAAGCCGTCTACCATGGCGCGGCGACACGCTCGGCCGCCTCGATCACCCTCGACCCGCTATAGACCTCACCACGGCACCATGGTCAGCTCCGGCCAGATTTGCATCTGCCGGGCGGCTTTCGCCTCATGCGTCTTGCGATTGTCCAGCATCCGGTTGGGCACCAGCCGGAACGAAAAGATTTCGTCGAGCCCATAGGGCGCATAGGTTTCGAGCAATCCCCCATCACCCAGCCGCATCCCCACCGCATGGGTCGTGCAGGCGAACCGGTCGATGGCCTCGCGCGATGAGTGCAGCGGCGGATAGGGCTGCCCGAAATGTCCCTCATACCAGAGGTGCACGCGCGCCTGGTTGCGGATCTCGACCGGCACCGGCAGGCCGGCAAATATCGGCTCTGCCCTTTTGATCACCGCATCCTCGGCCTCATAGCTGAGGTCTTCCGCATCGAAATAGAAAAGGTCGGCATCCTTGACGCCTGTCATCGAGGGCTGCCCGGTCAGCGCATTCCATACCGAATTGTAGATGGCGCCGGAAACCAGCCAGCCATCGGGGAGCGAGAGGTCGCGCAGGCCTTCCAGCACTGTTACCAGCACCGGCTCGGCCAGGACGATTGTCTCCAACTCTGCCCGCTGGGCAGAAGCCGAAAGGCCGGAAAATCTCAAATGGTCGCTCATGCGGCGAGCCTATGCGATTCTCCGGCCGGATCGAGCTTCAGAAACCGCGGATCTTGCGCGGCGTATATGGCGCCTCGAGCGCGGCGACTTCCGCATCGGTCAACTCGATTTCCATTGCCGCCAGCGCGTCCTCGACATGGCTGACCTTGCTCGCCCCGACGATCGGTGCGGTCACCACATCCTTCTGCATGACCCAGGCCAGCGCCACCTGCGCCATCGGCACGCCGCGCGCCTTGGCGACCGTCTCGATCGCCTCGACCACGCCCCGGGCATTGCCATCGGTCTCTTCATACATCGTCTTGTTGTAGCGATCGGTAGTGCCGCGCTTGGTCGCCTCGCCCCACGGCCGGGTCAGCTTGCCGCCGCCCAGCGGGCTCCATGGCAACACGCCGATTCCCTCATAGTCGCAGAGCGGCAGCATCTCGCGCTCTTCCTCGCGATAGTTGAGGTTCACCTCATCCTGCATCGATACGAACCGCGTCCAGCCATTGAGATCGGACGCGCGCAGCGCCTCGCTAAATTGCCAGGCATACATGGAGGAGGCGCCGATATAGCGCGCCTTGCCGGCCTGCACGACATCGTGCAGCGCTTCCATCGTCTCCTCGATCGGCGTGATCTTGTCCCAACGATGGATCTGGTAGAGATCGACATAGTCGACGCCCAGCCGGCGCAGCGAATTGTCGATTTCCATCATGATCGAGGCCCGGCTCAGCCCCTGCCCGTTGGGGCCCGGGCGCATGCGGCCGAAGACCTTGGTGGCAATGACAATCTCATCGCGCCGCCCAAGTTCTTTCAGAACCTTGCCGGTAACTTCCTCGCTGCTGCCCTTCGCATAGACGTTGGCGGTGTCATAGAAATTGATGCCGGCTTCCCAGGCCTTGCGAAAGATCGGCCGCGCCGCGTCCGTCTCCAGTACCCACGGCCGCTCATCGTCCGGCGTGCCGAACGACATGCACCCCAGGCACAGCCGCGACACTTCCAGTCCTGTAGATCCCAGACGAGTATATTCCATGGCCGCAGCCTCCTGATGGCGCTCGCGCTTCCAGCGATTTTGGATTGAATGAAGACAGCGGTACCGTAGGCGCCGCTATCCACCCGCGTCAACCGCTCAAGGCTGGTTGGAGATCGGCGCGAATTGCTGGTCGAGCTGGTCGACGATCTTGGCCATCGGCTGGATCGGCTGGCCATCCGCCAGCACGCCCTCCGGCGCCGCCGGCGCCACCGCAACCCGCGGCACGCCACTCGGAAACGCCCCGAAGGTCGAGAAGAATTCCACCACATCATTGAGGATCGGCATGCGCCAGCGCCACAATGCGCCCAGCGCGATCACCGGCTCCATATGCCCGAAGCCATCGTAATATTTCGTCGTGACCCAGTCGCCCTGTGCCTTCAGCAACTTGGCGAGGTTTTCGCTGTTTTGCATGCGCACGATGGGATCATAAGTGCCGCTGGTCAGCAGCATGGGGGGCACGTCATTGGTCACGAGGTTCACGGGCTGCGTGCCTTCCGGGCTTGCCGCATTGCCGAAGGCATCGCGCACCTCGTTGTATTCGAACGGATAAAAGTCATACGGACCCGACAGCGCCGCCACGCCGCGGATGGCCATCGTTACCCCGTATTCCTTGAAGTATGACGGGTCGAGCGCCAGCATCACCGCATTATAGGCGCCGGCCGAATGCCCGGCGAGGAACAGTCGCTTGGTGTCGCCACCATACTCGGCGATATGGTCCTGCACCCATTTGAGCGCGCTGGCATTGTCCTCGAGAAATTCCGGGAAATGCACTTCCGGCACCAGCCGGTAATCCGCGATCACCGTAATGAAACCGCGCGCCGCAAAGGCCCGTCCAACGAACTGGTAATCCGCCTTCTCGCCCCGGTTCCAGCCGCCTCCATAAATGAAGAAGATCACCGGAGCCGGTGCGCCGCGCTGTTCCGGCGCGTAGATATCGAGCTTGTGCCTTGGACCGTCCGCATAGGCGATATTGTCGCCGACCTTGGAAGTGCCGCCATCCATGGCCGCCGGCACATTGAACGGATCCATGATGCCGAGCGCCATCGCATGGCTCGCCATCAAGACCATCAGCACCAAAGCAGCGCCGATGGCGCGAGCGAAACGAGAAGCAATCATCGTGTGGGCAATCCTGGGGCGCCGGAATGGTTCCTTGTGCCCCAGGATGCTGAATAATTTGTGGCTTTAGCGCCTCTCGGCGGTAACGCTTTAGCGAAAACCCGCCACTGCGCGCGGCTGATACGGCGCCTCGATCTGGCTGATTTCGTCGTCGGTCAACTCTACTTCCACCGCGCCGATCGCATCTTCCAGATGCCCGACCTTGGTGGCGCCCACGATGGGAGCGGTCACCGGCTCCTTCTGCATCACCCAGGCCAGGGCCACCTGAGCCGGCTTCACACCGCGCGCCGTCGCCACGGCCTGCACCGCCTCGACCACTGCCTTGTCGGCCTCTTCGCCATAAAGCGTCTTGCCGAAGGCGTCCGTGTCGAGCCGGTTGGTCTCGGTGCCCCATGGCCGTGTGAGGCGGCCGCGTGCCAGCGGGCTCCAGGGGATCACCCCGATGCCCTGGTCGACGCAAAGCGGCAGCATCTCGCGCTCTTCCTCGCGATAGAGCAGGTTGAGATGGTTCTGCATCGAGACGAACCGCGTCAGCCCCATCAGCTCGGCGGTGTATTGCGCCTTGGAGAACTGCCACGCATACATCGATGAGGCGCCGATATAGCGCACCTTGCCGGCCCGCACGACATCATGCAGCGCCTCCATGGTTTCCTCGATCGGCGTGTCATAGTCCCAGCGGTGAATCTGGTAGAGATCGATATAGTCGGTCCCCAGGCGCTTCAGCGACGCATCGACTTCATTGAGGATCGCCTTGCGGCTCAGCCCGTGCCCGTTCGGGCCCTTGCGCATCACGCCATGCACCTTGGTGGCCAGCACCCATTCCTCGCGCGGCGCCAGCTCCTTCAGGATCCTGCCGGTGATTTCCTCGCTACTGCCGCCCGAATAGACATTGGCGGTATCGTAGAAATTGACGCCGGCTTCCCATGCCCTGGTGATGATGGGTCGGCTTTCGGCCTCGCCCAGCACCCAGCCATGTCCACCCCGGCTGGTATCGCCAAACGACATGCAGCCGATGCAAATACGTGAAACTTCCAGGCCTGTCCGGCCGAGACGGGTATATCGCATGCGGGGAACTCCGGCGAAAAGAACTGCGGAGCCAAAACCCTAGCCCCCTGCTACCCGAATGACAACTGCGACAGCTTGGCCGCCAATCGCATCCGTCACTGCCATCAAGGTGTCATCTTCCCGACAGCCGCAGCTTTTCGAGCGGGCCAGCGGTGAGCCGAACCACACGCACCGCCCTCAAAAGCCGGACTGCCCTAGAGCCTCTTTCTTGCCCTCAACACGAACCCGATCACCTCCGCCGTCGCCTCGAACAGCTCCATCGGAATCTTGTCATCGAGTTCGATCCCCGCCAAGGCCTGCGCTAGCACCGGATTGGCCTCGACGGTCACGTCATTGTCTTCCGCCAGCGCGATGATCCGCTCCGCCAACAGCCCCTGGCCCTTGGCCATGACCCGGGGCGCCTCGCGCGAGCCTTCCTCATAGTGCAGCGCTACCGCCAGCAACCGATCCAGCTTCTCGCTCATTTCACCGCGTCCACATATTGTCCGGCCGGCAACGGCATCGCATCCTTGGGTACACCGGACCGGCAATGCAGTGACACCGCCTCGATGCCCCTGGCGGCCAGGTCTGGCCCCAGCTCCGGCAGCATGCGGGCCAGCACCTCGGCCGTTTCATCGCGTTCGGCCCAGATAGCCACGCTGACCTTGCGCCCACGCAGCGCGATCTGCGCCCCGACCTCGCCGATCACCGCATAGTTTACTGAAAATCGCATCTGCCAGCCGCGCTCGCCGCTCGCTTCCTGGCCGCCCGAGCCACCGTCTTTCGACACCTGGAACTGCGCCATGCTGAGTTCCTGCCCCAGTTGCAACGGCACTTCCACCGTCCACAATGGCGTCCGCTGCGCGGCATTTGTGCCGGCGCTGTTACTCACGGGCGCCATATCGGGCAGCGCCGTCTGCTGCAGCAGGTGCATGCGATGCAGCGCTGCATCCGTCTCTCCCAGGAGCGCCCTGCCGGCGTCGCGCACCGAGGCCACGTCATCCGGCCCGGCCGGCATCACGAAGCCCTCCGATCGCGGCACGCCGCCCTTCAGCGGCGGCGTCGATCGCCGTGGCGACGGCACCGGCGGCCCGGCATCGGCGCCCAGCCACGCCATCAGCGCCGAACGCAATTGCAGCAAAGAACTCTTGATATCGCTCGACGCCGGCATCTGCGCCTGCCGGCTCTCTGAAAATACGCCGGAAGCGGCGATCGCCCGCTGCAGTGTCTCCCCGCCGATGGCCTCATCGTTGAGAACCAACGGCATAGACAGCACCTGCTGTCCGGCCTTCAGCACGGGCGCCGACAGCGCCGACGCTACCGCATTCATGCCGACTAGCCGCTCCACCACCGGCGCGAAACTATCCTGCCGTCCGATTGCGGTGCGGCCCAGTTCGCCGAGCGTCGCCCGCATCGCCGGCGCTGTATCGCTCGTTGCCATCGCCAGCCGCGGTGCCGCGCCACCCGTCTGGACGACCAGCCGCAACGGCGCGCCTTCGGCGACCCGCGTCGGCAGCGTCACGCGCACCGTCTCGCCCCCGATACTGATGTCGCTCTCGCCGATCGGGAGGTTGGTGAGCACTCTCGCGGCAAGCACCTGCCCGGTCGGCAACTGCATCCGCGCCACGACCGGGGTCGAAGCCGGCATCACGATCACCGGCTTCAGCACCGCCGATGGGCTGCTCGCCTGCCCCGCCGCAACTCTGGGCAGTAATGCGAGCCTGGTGTCGTCGCCATCTGTCTGCACTTGCAGGCGCATGGTCGTACCAGCCGGCATCGCTTCTGGGAGACTGACCTCCAGAACCTGCGCACCGATGACGATCCGTGTCGTTCCGCTTGCAGTCTGTCCGAGCACTTTGGCATCGATGTTGGCGCCGTTCGGCAATTGCAGCCGCGCCAGAACTTCGGTTGATGCCGGCGCCACCTGTATCGGCTGCGCCTCGTCGGCAGCACTGAGCAACATGGGTATCGCCACCTGTTGCGGCGTCGGCGTTGGAACCGGTAGCGGCAACTCCGGCGGCGTCTGGCTGACGACAACCAGCTGTCGCGCCGCCCCCTCACCCTGCATCTGCAATTGTAAGGTCGTGCCCTTGGGCAATGTCTCCGCCAGCATCAGCGCCATTGTCTGGCGCGCGATGGCCACCAGCGTCGCGCCATTCGCCGCCTGTCCCAGCACTTTCGCGTCGACAACCTGTCCCTGGGCGAGGAGTGCCAGCAGGTCCGGGCCTGGCCGCGCTGCGGTGGGGTAGCCTGAAACCGTCAATGCGCTTGCGATGCTCATGGGGAGAGCGTCGGAGATTCGGCTTAACGCGGGCATAATGGCGTTTGGCTGCCTGCCGTCACTTGTTCGCGTGCACTGAGGGAGTCCGACGGTCCTCGGCGGTCCTGGCTTGCAGGGGCTTCGATCATGGCGCGTGTTTGCAGGGGCGGTCCTTGGGCGCCGCGGGTGGTGTTAGCCGGGTCTTGGTTTCTGGCTGTCTTTTTCGGCGAGCCCGGTCGGTGTCTGTCTTCGGCTTGTGTTTGTTGTGAGTTGGAACGCAAAAACCCCTCGGCCTTTCGGCGGAGGGGTTTTGAGTGTTTCGATATCGTAGAGAGAGATCAGATGTTTTTAGCAGACCTGGCGGCGACTTACTCTCCCAAGCCTTGAGACTTAGTACCATCAGCGCTGTA